>NZ_WGNY01000057.1 GCF_016124325.1 Phenylobacterium sp. | reverse complement strand
GTGGACGCCGTGGCCTACGCCGCGCGCATCCTCCAGGACCAGCTGCAGATCTTCATCACCTTCGAAGAGCCGAAGAAGAAGGTCGAAGGCGAGGCCAAGCCGGAACTGCCGTTCAACCCGGCGCTGCTGAAGAAGGTCGACGAGCTCGAGCTGTCGGTCCGTTCGGCCAACTGCCTGAAGAACGACAACATCGTCTACATCGGCGACCTGATCCAGAAGACCGAGGCGGAGATGCTCCGCACCCCGAACTTCGGCCGCAAGTCGCTGAACGAGATCAAGGAAGTTCTCGCCGGGATGGGCCTCCACCTCGGCATGGACGTGCCGAACTGGCCGCCGGAGAACATCGAAGAGCTCGCGAAGAAGTTCGAAGACCAGATGTAAACTGCTTCCGCGCCGCTCCGGACCGCTTCAGCGGTCTGGGCCCGATGAAGCCGCACTCGCGGCGGAGGGCCCCGGCGTTTCGTGTTGACCCGGGCGGGAGCCAGGCCGGGACTTGGTTAGGCGGCGTCCAGCCATCGGACGCCAGGCGGGCCCGAGAGCCCAGGAGATATCGAGATGCGTCACGGCAAAGCCCACCGCAAACTGGGTCGTACGACCGCCCACCGCACCGCCATGTTCGCCAACATGTCGGCCAGCCTGATCAAGCACGAGCAGATCGTCACGACCCTGCCGAAGGCCAAGGAACTGCGCCCCGTGGTCGAGAAGCTGATCACGCTCGCCAAGCGCGGCGACCTGCATGCGCGCCGCCAGGCGATCAGCCAGGTCCGCGACGTGGAACAGGTCGGCAAGCTGTTTTCGGTGCTCGGCCCGCGCTACGCCGAGCGCAACGGCGGCTACATCCGCGTCCTGAAGGCGGGCTTCCGTCACGGCGACAACGCGCCGATGGCCGTGATCGAGTTCGTCGACCGCGATCCGGCCGAGAAGGGCAAGGACTCCGGTCCGCTGGCCGAGGACGCCTTCGGCGAGGCCTGATCGGCCTGACCATCTAAGGAACACGAGAGCCCCGGAGCCCCGCTCCGGGGCTTTTCGTTTGCGGAAGTGTCGCGTGCTTCGGCTAACTGTCGCCCATGCGTCGCATCCTGGGTTTCGTCGTCTGGTTCCTGCTGCTGGCCTGGGCGGCGCCGTCCGCGGCGGCGGACCGGCCGCTCACCATCCTCGTGTCGATCGACGGCTTCCGCGCCGACTATCTCGATCGAGGCCTCACCCCGGTGATGTCGGCGCTGGCGGCCGACGGCGCACGCGCGGCCATGCGCCCGTCGTTCCCGTCCAAGACCTTCCCCAACCACTACGCCCTGGTCACCGGCCTGCGGCCCGACCGCAACGGGATCGTCGAGAACACGATGCAGGATCCCGACATTCCCGGTGTGACCTTCCGGATGTCGGACCGCGCCACGGTCCTCGACCGGCGCTGGTGGGATGAGGCCGAGCCGATCTGGGTGACCGCGGAGAAGGCCGGGATCGTCACCGCACCCTACTTCTGGCCGGGGTCGGAAGCGCCGATCCAAGGCGTGCGGCCCCACTTCTACAAGACCTTCGACATGGCCACGCCGTCGACCGCGCGGGTCGATCAGGTGCTGGCGTGGCTCGACCTGCCGGCGCCCGAGCGTCCGCAGTTCGTCACCCTCTATTTCGACGTCGTCGACACCGCCGGCCATGCCTACGGTCCGCATTCGCCCGAAGTGAACGCCGCGGTCGCCGACGTCGACGCCGCCGTCGGGCGCCTGGTCGACGGCCTGAAGGCGAGGGGGCTTTCCCCCAACCTGGTGATCGTGGCCGACCATGGGATGGCGGCCCTCTCGTCGGACCGCGTCGTCTACATGGACGATGTCCTGCCCGCGGGGGCCTATCATTCGCTCTCGGGCGGGGCGTTCATGACCATCTATCCGGAGGCTGGCCACGAGGCGGAGGTCGACGCGGCGCTGACCGCCCGCCACGACCACTTCGACTGCTGGCGCAAGGCGGAGATCCCCACGCGGTTCCACTACGGGCACAATCCGCGCGAGGCGCCCTACTTCTGCCTGGCCGCGACCGGCTGGGCGTTGACGACGCGCAGCTACAAGCCGGCCCATCCCGAGCGGGGCAACCACGGCTTCGATCCCTATGCGGCCGAGATGGCCGCGGTCTTCATCGGCTCCGGCCCGGCGTTCCGCCACGGCGTGCGGCTGCCGCCCTTCGACAACGTCGACGTCTATCCGCTGCTGGCCCGGCTGATCGGCGTGACGCCGCAGCCCGGCGATGGAAGTCTGCAGGACGTCGCCCCGGCGCTCGCCCCCTGATGAGGCTCCGCCCCAGGGGGCGCTTGACTCATTGATTGCGATTTGAGTTAAATATTGCGGCAAATTGAAAGGAGGTCGCCATGGCCGACTGGAGACCGAAACTGATCAGCGCCGTGGTCTATCGCGACCCGAAGGCGGCGCTGAAGTTCCTGGAGGCCGCGTTCGGCTTCGAGCTGTTCATGCTGTTGGAGGACGCAGAGGGGAACCTCGTCCATTCCGAGATGCGGTTCGGCGATGCGGCCGTGATGGTCGGCTACGAGTGGAGCGACGAATACAAGAGCCCGGCGTCGATCGGGGGCAAGGTCACCCAGTCGATCCACATCGGCGTCGATGCCGACGTGGACGCCCATTGCGAACGGGCCCGCGCGGCGGGAATGGAGATCCTGGCCGAGCCGGAGACCCAGTTCTACGGCGACCGCACCTACCGCTGCCGCGATCCCGAAGGCCACATCTGGACCGTCTCCCAGAACGTCGAGGCGGTCAGCCGCGAGGCGGCGGAGGCGGCGAGCGGGCTGAAGATCACCGGCTGGATATGAGCGCGGCGGGCCTCGACCGGACGCTGGCGGCGCTGGCCGATCCGAACCGGCGGCGGGTCGTGGACCTGCTGGCCGAGCGGCCGCGCGCGGCCGGGGAGTTGGCACGCGAGGTCGGGGTTTCGGCCCCGGCCATGAGTCGTCACCTGAAGGCGCTGCGCGCCAGCGAGCTCGTGGAGGAGTCGCATCCCGAGTTCGACGCGCGCGTGCGCATCTACGCGCTGAGGCCCGAACCGATGGTCCATCTGTTGCGCTGGCTCGAGGAGAGCGAACGTCTCTGGAGCGTCCAGCTCGCCGCGTTCAAGGCCCACATCGAGACGGGCGCATGACGTCCAGGGTCTATGTCGCCTTGCGGGTGAAGGCGACGCCCGAGCGGGCGTTCGCCGTCTTCACGCAAGAGATCGGCGCCTGGTGGCGGCCCAGCCGCCTCTTCCAGACCACGCCGCGAGCCCCGGGAGTGCTGGCGTTCGAGCCCGGGGAGGGAGGGCGGTTCACGGAGACGCTCGAGGGCGGCAAGGTGTTCGAGATCGGTCGCGTGATGGCGTGGGAGCCGCCGGACCGGCTCGTTTTCTCGTGGCGGCAGGCGACGTTCCCGGTCGATCTTCATACCGAGGTGGAAGTCCGGTTCGAGGCGGTGGGCGAAGAGACGCGGGTCAGCGTCGAGCATCGCGGCTTCGACCAGACGCCCGCCGACAGCGCCGCCCGCCACGGCTTCCCGGACCATGCGCTGCTCGCCCGCCTCGCCGAGTTCTGGCAGACGCAACTCCGCTCGGTCGGCGGTGCGGTCGCCTAGCCCCGTTGCGAGAGTTCATGATGTGTTCCAGTATGTGCCGGGGGGATAGCGCATGAGCGAGGCAGGGGAGAGGCGCCGCCGGGCGGCCGTAGGCTTCATCCTGGTCAGCGTCTGGCTCGACGTGCTGTCGCTGGGCGTGATCATTCCGGTGTTCGCGCCGCTCATCCAGCGGTTCGAGGGCGGAGACGCCGCCGCCGCGGCGCGCTGGATCGGGGTCTTCTCCACCGTCTGGGCGCTGGCGCAGTTCTTCGGAGCCCCGATCCTGGGGGCGCTGTCCGACCGGTTCGGTCGCCGGCCGGTCCTGCTGATCTCGCTGTTCGGCCTGGCCGTCGATTACCTGGTCATGGCGTTCGCGCCCACGCTGGGCTGGCTGTTCGTGGCGCGGGTCGTCTCCGGCCTCACGGCCGCGGGCATGGCCGTGGCCAGCGCCTACATCGCCGACGTCACGCCGCCCGAGAAGCGCGCCCAGACCTTCGGCCTGATCGGCGCGGCCTGGGGCGTGGGCTTCATCGTGGGCCCGGCGATCGGCGGCTTCCTGGCCGCGCAGTTCGGCCTGCGCGCGCCGTTCCTGGGCGCGGCGGCCCTGACCGTGGTGGGCGCGCTCTATGGCCTGTTCGTGCTGCCGGAATCGCTCAGGCCGGAGGACCGTGCGCAGTTCGCCTGGGCCAAGGCCAATCCCGTCGGGTCGCTGAATTTCCTGATCGCCCACCGCGAACTGCTGCCGCTCTCGGCGGTGAACATGCTGCTGCAGCTCGCCCACTACGTCCTGCCGACGATCTTCGTGCTCTACGCCTCCAACCGCTACGGCTGGACGGTGGACATGACCGGCTATGCGCTGGCCCTGACCGGGGTCTGCAACATCGTCGTGCAAGGCCTGCTGGTGCGTCGCGTCGTGGCCTGGATTGGCGAATGGGGGGCCGTGCTGGCGGGCCTGACCTTCGGCGGGCTGGGCTTTGCGATCTACGGCGTGGCGCCCACGGGCTGGGCCTTCCTGATCGGTACGCCGGTGTTCGGGCTGATCGGCCTCTTCGGGCCCGGTTTCCAGGGCATCGTCACACGCCGCGTGGCACCCAGCGAGCAGGGTCGCCTGCAGGGCGCGAACGCCAGCCTGGTCGGCCTGGCCGGCGTGGTCGCGCCGACCCTGTTCGGCTTTACCTACGCGTGGTTCGTCGCGCCGGGCCATCCCTTCGTGCCGGGCTCGGCCTTCTTCCTCGCGGCGGGCATCCACGCGGTCGCGGCGCTGATCGCGGTGGCGGTGATGGCGCGGGGGCCCCGGCCCGCCGAGGCCTCCACATGAGCGGGAGCGACGCTTCATCGCCGACGGGGGGGCGGCGCGCCAGCTTCGGTTTCATCTTCGCGCTGGCGCTGATGAACTCGATCTCGTTCGGGATCATGATCCCGATCCTGCCGAACCTGATCCGCCAGTTCGCCGGCGGCGACACCGCGGCGGCCTCGGAATGGAACGTGCTGTTCGCGACCACCTGGGGGATCATGCAGTTCTTCTGCGGCCCGATCCTCGGGATGATGTCGGACCGCTTCGGCCGCCGCCCGGTGCTGCTGGTCTCGCTCTTCGGCCTGGCCGTCGATTTCCTGTTCATGGCCTTCGCGCCCACTCTCTGGTGGCTCTATGTCGGCCGCATTCTCAACGGCATGACCGCGGCCAGCTTTTCCACGGCCAACGCCTATCTGGCCGACGTGACCCCGCCCGAGCGGCGGGCGAAGACCTTCGGCTGGATGGGATCGGCCTTCTCGTTCGGCTTCATCATCGGCCCGACCCTGGGCGGGCTGATGGGCGAATACGGCCTGCGCGCCCCGTTCGTGGCCGCCGCGGCCCTCACCGGAATCAACGCGCTCTACGGCCTTTTCGTGCTGCCCGAATCCCTGCCGCCGGAGCGGCGCGCGACATCCTTCGACTGGCGGCGCGCCAATCCGCTGGGGGCGCTGCGGCTGCTGCGTTCGCAGCCCGGGCTGCTGGGCCTAGCCAGCGTGGGCTTCCTCTTCAACCTGGCGCAGAACGTGCTGCCGACGATCTTCGTGCTCTACACGACCTACCGCTACGGCTGGACGCCGGCCTTCCTTGGCGTGACGTTCTTCATCACCGGCGCGCTGGGCGTTCTGGTGCAATGGTTCCTGGTGGGCCCCGTGGTCGCTCGCGTGGGCGAGCGCAACGCCGTGTTGCTGGGCGCCCTGGCCGGCGTCTTGGGCTTCGCGTGGTACGGGGCCGCGCCGACGGGCTGGCTCTATCTGATGGGCGCGCCGGTCTTCGCGCTCTGGAGCCTGATGATGCCGGGGCTGCAGGGCCTGATGACGCGCCGCCTGCCGCCGCACCAGCAGGGCCAGCTCCAGGGCGCGAACCAGAGCCTGTCGGGAATCGCCGCGGTGCTGGGCCCGCCGCTGTTCGGCCTGGTGTTCGCCTGGTCGTTGCGCCAGGACGGGGCGTTGCATGTCCCGGGGCTGGCGATCTACCTCGCCTCAGGCCTGCTGCTGGCGGCGTTCATCCTGGCCCTGCGCGTGGCGCGGCCGGCGCGCGCGGAGGCCATGGCCTGAGCTTCGCCATGATTGCGCCGGAAACCTCGGTAGGTTTCCCATCGTTTCCAGATAAGTCCCCGGAGAGGCCATGCGCGCGCCCCGCGTCCTGATTCCGACCATCATGATCCTGCTGGCGTCCTGCTCGCCCCGCGGCAGCCAGGCCCAGACCCAGCCGGCGTTCGCCGAGCCCAACCGCGCCCCGCCGACCAGCGCGCGGACGATGAAGGAGTCGTTCGCCCCGGTGGTGAAGCAGGCCGCGCCCGCCGTCGTGAACATCTCGTCCAAGCGCGTGGTGCGTCAGCAGACCGATCCCTTCTGGCAGATGTTCGGCCTGGGCGTGCCGCAGGCGCGCGTCGCCGCCTCGCTGGGCTCCGGCGTCCTGGTGCGATCCGACGGGGTGATCGTCACCAACAACCACGTGGTCGAGGGCGGCCAGGAGATCACCGTGGCCCTGGCCGACCGCCGCGAGTTCCCGGCCAAGATCCTGCTCGCCGATCCGCGCGCCGACCTCGCCGTGCTGAAGATCGAGATTCCCAAGGGCGAGAAGCTGCCGGTCCTGCCGATCGACGACACCGCCGACACCCAGGTGGGCGACCTGGTGCTGGCCATCGGCGATCCCTTCGGCGTCGGCCAGACCGTGACCAACGGCATCGTCTCGGCGCTCAACCGCAACGCCGACCCCACGGGCGAAGGGGTGACCACCTACATCCAGACCGACGCGGCCATCAATCCGGGCAATTCGGGCGGCGCCCTGGTCGACATGGACGGCGACCTCATCGGCGTGAACAGCTTCATCCTCTCGCGCTCGGGCCAGTCGTCGGGCGTGGGCTTCGCGATTCCCGCCGCGGTGGTGCGCCGGGTGGTGGAGACGGCCGTCGGCGGCGGGCGCACGGTCGTGCGTCCCTGGCTGGGCGCGCACACCCAAAGCGTGGACGGCGCGATCGCCAAGAGCCTCGGCCTGGAACTGCCGCAGGGCGCGCTGATCGCCGATGTCTGGCCGGGCGGCCCCGCGGCCAGGGCGGGGCTGCGCCAGGGCGACGTCGTCCTGGAGGCTGACGGCAAGCCCGTCGAGGACGCCGCCGGGCTGGGCTACGTCCTGGGCGCCCATCGCCCCGGCGAGACCGTACCCCTGGTGGTCCTGCGCGACGGCAAGCGCCTGAACCTCAACCTGCGCGCCGAGGCGCCGCCCGAATCGCCGGCCCGCGATGAGCGCAAGCTCGCCGGCCGCAACCCGTTCGACGGCGCCACTGTGGTCAACATCTCGCCGGCGGTGGCCGAGGAGGTGGGCATCGATCCCCTTTCGGGGCCGGGCGTGCTGGTCACGCGCGTCGACCGCGGCGCGGCCATGGGCGTAGGCCTGCGGCCGGGCGACATCGTCCGCGCGGTCAATGGCCAGCGGATCGACACCACGCGCACCCTCGCCGGGGCCATCGCCGCGCCCCAGCGCGTGTGGCGCGTGACCATCGAGCGCAACGGCCAGGAAGTAACGGCCGTCTTCTCGGGCTGAGGCGTCGGCGCGCGGCCTGTGCTAAGCGCAGGCCATGGCCGATCTCTTCGAAGCCGCGGGCCTTTCGCCCCAGCAGCCGTCGCCGCTGGCCGACCGCCTGCGCCCGCAGCGCCTGGAGGAAGTGGTCGGGCAGGAACACCTGCTGGGCCCGGAGGGGCCGATCCGGCGCATGGCTGAGGCCCGGCGCCTGTCGTCGATGATCCTCTGGGGCCCGCCCGGCACCGGCAAGACCACCATCGCCCGGCTGCTGGCCAAGGAAGCCGGCTACGAGTTCCAGCAGCTCTCGGCGGTGTTCTCGGGTGTCGCCGATCTCAAGAAGGCGTTCGAACAGGCGCGCGTGCGCCGCGCCGCGGGCCAGGCGACCCTGCTGTTCGTCGACGAGATCCACCGCTTCAACCGCGCCCAGCAGGACGGCTTCCTGCCCTTCGTGGAGGAGGGTGTCGTCACCCTGGTCGGCGCCACCACCGAGAACCCGTCGTTCGAGCTGAACGGGGCGCTGCTCTCCCGCTGCCAGGTGTTCGTGCTCAAGCGGCTCGACGACGAGGCGCTCGAAGGCCTGCTGGCCAAGGCCGAGGCGCACGAGGGCCGTCCGCTGCCGCTGGAGGCCGAGGCGCGCGGGGCCCTCGTGGCGCTGGCCGACGGCGACGGCCGCTACCTGCTGACGCTTGCCGAGACCCTGTTCAACATCGCCTCGGCCAAGCCGCTGACGACGAAGGAACTGGGCCAGATCCTGCAGAAGCGCAGCCCCGCCTACGACAAGGACCGCGAGGAGCACTACAACCTCATCTCGGCGCTGCATAAGTCGATCCGGGGCTCCGATCCCGACGCGGCGCTCTACTGGCTGGCCCGCATGCTGACCGGCGGCGAGGATCCGCTGTTCATCGCCCGGCGGCTGATCCGCGCGGCGGCGGAGGACATCGGCGAGGCCGACCCGCTCTCCCTGCTGCTCGCCAACGCCGCCAAGGACACCTACGACTTCCTGGGCTCGCCCGAGGGCGAGATCGCGCTGGCCCAGCTCACCGTCCACCTGGCCTGCGCGCCCAAGTCGAACGCGGTCTACAAGGCCTTCGGCGCGGCCATGAAGGCGGCGCGCGAGACCGGCTCGCTGATGCCGCCCAGCCACATCCTGAACGCGCCCACCCGGCTGATGAAGGAGCTGGGCTACGGCAAGGGCTACGCCTACGACCCCGACACCGCCGAGGGCTTCTCGGGGCAGGACTACTTCCCCGAGGCGATGGGCCGGCGCGAGTTCTACAAGCCGCGCGGGGAGGGGGCCGAGGCCCGCGTCAAGGAGCGGCTGGAGCGCTGGGCGGCCATCCGGCGCGGGAAGGGCGATTAAGCCGACCGTTGTTCGCTGAACGTGTGAGGGCTAGGCTCGCGCGATCTCCGTGGGAGGCGGCGAAGATGGCGACGACAGCAGACATCCCGCGCGCGAGCGCGCCCTGGCATCTGTGGGCGGTGGGCGTGATCGGCCTGCTCTGGAACGGGTACGGCGGCTACGACTACACGATGAGCCACCTGCAGGGTGAGGCCTACTACCGCCAGTCCGGGATGACCGACGCCCAGATCGCCCTGATGGACACCTATCCCACATGGATGCACGCCGTCTGGGCCGTCGGGGTCTGGGGCGCGGTGGCGGGTTCGGTCCTGCTGCTGCTGCGGATGCGTTGGGCGGCCCACGCCTTCGCGCTCTCGATGGTCGGCGTGATCGGCAACATCCTCCATACGGCGCTGACGCCGGCGGCCCGGGAGAGCATGGGTCTCGTCTTCCCGCTGGTGATCGGCGCTGTCACCCTGTTCTTCCTCTGGTACGCGTGGACGATGACGAAGCGGGGCGTGCTCCGCTAAACCGGCGGGGTGAAGACCGCCGCCCCGATCCAGCTCACCGCCGAAGAGACGGCCTTCGTCCGCAGCCTGGTGATCCACGAGGACGCCGAGATCCTCGCGCTGAACAAGCCCGCGGGCCTCTCCAGCCAGGGCGGCCGCGGCCAGGTCCACACCCTGGACGAGTTGCTGTGGGCTTTCGCCAAGCCGGGCAAGGCGCGACCGCGCCTGATCCACCGGCTCGACCGCGACACCTCGGGCGTGATCCTCACGGCCAAGACCAAGCCCGCCGCGGGATTCCTCGGCAAGGCCCTGATGGCGCGGAAGTTCTCCAAGACCTACCTGGCGATCGTCACGCCCGGTGCGCCCGACCCCAAGGGCGGGGTCATCGACCTGCCGCTGCGCCGCGACGAGCAGGGGCGCGAGGCCTATATGCGCGTCTGCGCGGCCGATCATCCCGACGCCGAGACGGCCCTCTCGCGCTATCGCACGCGCGCCGAGGCCCCCGGAGCGGCGCTGGTCGAGCTGGATCCCCAGACGGGCCGCATGCACCAGCTCCGCGTCCACCTGGCGGCCATCGGGCGGCCCATCGCCGGTGACGCCCGCTATGGCGGGGCCCTCGTCGTGGAGGGACATCCGGTCCCGCGCCTGATGTTGCACGCCACGGCGCTGAGCTTTCCGCATCCGGCCGGCGGCCGCACCCGGCTCGATGTCCCTCCGCCCAGGGACATGGCCGACCTGATCGCGGCGCTCGGCCTGAGTTAAGCCTTTGAAGGCGCCCTCCATTCACCGCTTTTCGGCCTACACTGTCCGGATCGCAGGTTCTGGACGCCCCGCCATGGCTCGCCCCTTCCTCGCGCTCGCCGCCGCGGCTTTCCTGGCCGCCTGTGCGACCGCGCCCACGCTCTATCAGCCCGCCGCGGGCCCCCAAGGCGTCGGCTATTCGGAATACAGCATCGAGCCCGGCCGCTACCGGGTCACGTTCCGGGGCGGCCCCGGCGCGCCGGCCCAGCAGGTGACCGACTACGCCCTGCTGCGCGCCGCCGACCTCGCCCTGGCGAACGGCTACGACTGGTTCCGCGTGACCGACCGCTACACTGAGGGGCGCCCCGACAACGGGCCGCGGGTGGGCGTCGGCGTCGGCGGGATGGACTACGGCCGCCGCAGCGGCCTGAGCGTGGGGCTGGGGACCAGCTTCTCCCTGGGCGGGGGCCCGTCCCTGGCCACGACCATCGAGGTGGTGATGGGGCGCGGCGAACGGCCCCGCGGGGCCGACGTCTACGACGCCCGCGCCCTCAGGCGAAACCTCGGTCAGCGGGTCTGAGCCGCCTCAGGCCAGGCCGTCGGAGCCCGGGAGGAACTGAGGCACGCCCAGGCCCAGGTCGGACAACGGTCGTGCGCGGACGCTGGCATGGGTGAAGCCGGCGGCATCGGCCATGTCGAAGTGGCGATAATCGCGCAGGCCCTGGGCGATCAGGGCGGGGGCCTTGCCCCGCATCTGGCGCATCATCAGGCGCATCACCTCTTCCAGGCGTGAATCGGGCAGCGCGAAGTCGGCGAAGTCGAGGGTCAGGCCGTTGAAGCGCGTCCCCTGCACCGGGTGCAGGGCGTTGCGGGCGGGATGCAGCCGCGCGAGCACGCCGCGGCAGACGCCGCCCACCAGCCCCGTCACCTCGACGAGCCGGCCGCCCGGCGTGCCGCGATCGATGTCGACGAACTCGATCATGGCCCCCTGGCGCAGGCGCTCGGACGTCACGCCCTCGAGTTCGGTCAAGGCGGCGCGTCCCTTGCGCGAGCCCATGGTGCGGAACGAGACGGGCAGGATCACCGGCGGCTGGACCTTGGCGTCCCGCGGCAGGAAGAGCGCGCCGAACGCCAGGGTCGCGCGGTCGATCGCGATGAGGTCGTCGTCGTTCAGCTTGAGGAACTTGCGCGGCGGGATCGCCTCGCCGGTGGCGTTGAAGATCACGGTGGGCTCGACGCGCAGCACGGCGGTCACCCCGTGTCGCAGGCTGACGAGATGCTCCAGGGCGAAGTCCACCTGCAGCCGCTGGCCATTGGAGGCGAGGAAGGTGACCGGGTTGCGCTCGCTCTGCGCCTTGGCGCTGACCTGGCGGCGGAACGGCGCGTCGGCCTCGATGTCGCGCGCCGCGGCGATGGCCTTCGGATCGAGGTCGACGCAGCACAGCTCGTTCCCGTCGACGCCTGTCACGCCCTTGATGCGGATATCCAGCGGGGCCACGGCGCCCAGGAAGAACTCCAGCACCTCCTCCAACACCTTCATGCCCACCGACTGGGCGGCGATGCCGTCCTCGGTGGTCATGGCCACCAGCACGTCGGTCTCGCTGATGCGGTGGTGGATGTCCTGATAGGACAGATGCTCGTTGAGCTTGCGGCTCAGATAGATCCAGACGTCGTCGCGCTTCCTGGGCCAGCGGTCGCCCGAGCGCTCGCGGATCGCCTCCACGCTGATGACGAACACGGCGCCCCGCTCGATCCGGTCCGAGCCGGCCAGACGTTCGAGCACCGCCGCGGCGTCCGTGGCGGTGATCTTGGTCACAGTCATGCTGACCTGGGGGGCGGCCATGCGCGTAGATTCACCGACGTTGGCAAAGGAAGTCTTGCCGTCGCATAAGGTCGAGCGATGCAGACTCTCCTTCTGGTGGGCGCCGGCGGGGCGGCGGGCGCCGTGGCCCGCTACCTCCTGGGCGTCCAGGCGACACGGCTGATGGGCCATGGCTGGCCCTTCGGGACGTTCGCCGCCAACATCCTGGGCGGCTTCGCCATGGGCGTGCTGATCGGCGCGCTGGCGCTGCGCGGCGGTCCTGACCAGGAACGCTGGCGCCTGATCCTGGGCGTGGGTGCGCTGGGCGGCTTCACGACGTTCTCGTCCTACTCGTTGGAGATCGCCCTGATGCTGGAACGGCGCGAGTTCCAGTCGGCCGCGATCTACAGCCTGGGTTCGGTGATGCTGTCGGTCACCGCCCTGTTCGCCGGCCTGATCCTGATGCGAAAGCTGCTCGCGTGAGGGAGGTCCGCACCCTCTATGTGGACGCGGGCGAGGAGGGCGTGCGCCTCGACCGCTGGTTCAAGCGCCGCTGGCCGCACCTCAACCACGTCCAGATCCAGAAGCTGACCCGCTCGGGGCAGATCCGCGTGGACGGCGCGCGCGCCAAGCCCGACACCCGGTTGACGGCCGGCGCCCAGGTGCGCGTGCCGCCGCTGCCCGACGCCCCGCCGCCGGGCGAGAAACGGGGCCTCGATCCCCGTGACGCCGCCTTCGCGCGCAGCCTGGTGATCTACGAGGACGAGGAGGTTCTTGCGCTCAACAAGCCCTCGGGCCTCGCCGTGCAGGGCGGCACCAAGACCAGCCGGCACGTCGACCGCCTGCTCTCGGCCTGGGGCGAGGGACTGGAACGGCCCCGGCTGGTGCATCGCCTCGACCGAGACACCTCGGGCGTTCTGGTGCTGGGCAAGACGCCGGGCGCCGCGGCGAAGCTCGCCGGCGCGTTCGCCAAGCGGCGGGCGCAGAAGATCTATTGGGCCATCGTCGCCGGCTTCCCGAAGCCGGGCGAGGGCGTGCTGGAGTTGCCGCTGGCCAAGAAGGGGGTCGGCGACCGCGAGATGATGGTTCCGGCCGATCCCAAGGACCCGCATGCCGAGGCGGCCGAGACCGAGTTCGTGACCCTGGCGCGGGCCGGGCCGCGCGCGGCCTGGATGGCGCTGTGGCCCCACACCGGACGCACCCACCAGCTTCGGGCCCACATGCTGGCCATGGGCCATCCGATCCTGGGCGACCCGAAGTACAACAACGAGGCCTCGCAGGCGCTGTCGGAGGGATTGAAGCTCCAGCTTCACGCGCGCCGGCTGATCCTGCCGCATCCATCGCGGGGGACCCTGGCGCTGGAGGCGCCCGTGAGCCCGGAGATGCGTGCGGGATTCGAGCGCTTCGGCTTCGACGAGCACGAGGCCGATCCCGAACCCTTCCGGAGACGCCGTTGACCGCCGACCCGCTGGATCGCGCCAAGCTGTTGCTGGACGAAGGGCGTCTGGACGAGGCGCTCGCGATCACCACGCCGCTGGCCCTGGCGTCCGGCGCCTCGCACCGCGCCCTGGCCATGCACTCCACGGGCCTGAAGGGCGCCGGCCGGCACGAGGAGGCGCTGGGCTTCGACCGCCAGGCGACCGAGCGGTTTCCCGGCAGCGGGGCGGCCTGGCACAACCTCGCCGCCACCCTGGGCGACCTCGGGCGCAGCGCGGAGGCGGTGCGCGCCATGGCGCGCGGCATGTCGCTCGGTCTGGATGGCGCGCTGAGCTGGGGCGTGTTGGCCCGCGTCAAGGCGGCGGCTGGCGACCTCGACGGCGCTGAAGTGGCCTATCAGGAGGCGTTGCGCCGCGCGCCGGGCCGGATCGAGACGGCGCGCGAATATGCCGAGGTCGTCTGGATGCGCCGCGGCGACGTCGAGGAAGCGCAACAGATCCTGGACCGGGCGGCTCACGCCGGCGGCCCGCCGGCGCCCCTGCTGCTGGCCAAGGCCAAGTTCTACGACGCCGCCGGCCAGGGCGAGCGGGGCGACCTGTTGCTGCGCATGGCGGTCGAACGCCTGCCCGATGACGTGGCGATCCTGATGGGCGGGGCCCAGGCGGCGCTCGAACGCGGCGATCTGGACGAGGCCGAGCGGCTGGCGCGGCGGGCGGAGTCGATCGTCCCCGACCTGCCCGCCCTGCTCAACCACATCGCCATCATCCAGATCGCCAAGGGGCAGGCCGACCTGGCGCTAGCCACCGCGCGGCGCGGGATCGCCATCGCGCCGAACGACCAGTCGCTGTGGGGATGGGCCGCCACGGCCGCCCGGGCCGTGGGCGATCCGCTCTACGGCGAGCTCTGCGACTATTCCAGGGTGGTAGGCGCCTACGACATCGAGACGCCGCCGGGGTGGCCGGACCTCGCCGCCTTCCTGAACGACCTCGCGGCCTCGCTCGATCGGATCCACATCTACAGTCAGCATCCCTCGGCCCAGTCGCTGCGCCACGGCAGCCAGACGACGTTCCGCCTCACCGGCTCGGACGATCCGGTGATCCAGGCCTTCTTCCGCGCCATCGAGTCTCCGATCCGCCGGCATATCGCCTCGCTGGGCGAGGGCGTCGGCCCGCTGTTCGGCCGGTCAGCCGGCGACTACCGGATCTCCGGCGCATGGTCGGTGCGCCTGCGCCCGGGCGGCTTCCACAAGGATCACTTCCATCCCGAGGGCTGGCTGTCGTCGGCGTTCTACGTCCAGACGCCGGAGGCGGCGCTGGACAGTCCCGAACGCGAGGGCTGGATCCGCTTCGGTCATCCGCCCTATCAGAGCGCGCCGCCGTTGCCGGCCGACCACTACGAGCGCCCCAGGCCCGGCCGCCTCGTGCTGTTCCCGTCCTACATGTGGCACGGCACCGTGCCGTTCACGACCGACGAGAAGCGGATGACGATCGCCTTCGACGTCGTGCCGGCCTAGATCGCCGACCGCAGGGGCTCCACCCCAGCGCTGTCGGGGAACACCAGCGTGTCCAAGGCTTTGCGCTCCACGCCCATATGCTCGGCCAGCAGGCCCTTGGCCAGGGCGCGCATGTCGAGCGCCGGATAGACGTCGCGATCCTCGAACAGGGCCTGGCGCTTCAGGGTCGGCCAATCGCCGACGATGCCGCGGCCCGTCAATGCGCCACCCAGCACCAGGGCGGTCGAGCCGGTGCCGTGGTCGGTCCCGCCCGTCCCGTTGGCCCGCGCCGTGCGGCCGAATTCGGTGACGGCGAGGACCACCGTGTCCTTCCAGGCGGGGCCGAGGCCGCCGTGCAGCCCGTCCACCAGGGCGTCGAGGCCGGCCAGCCGGTTGGCGAGTTGGACCATCTGGTTGGCGTGGGTGTCGAAGCCGTCCAGCGAGACGGCGGCGACCTGCGGCCCGTCGGGCGCCTTCAGGAAGTCGGCCAGGGACGAGCCCATGGTCCGCGCGGCCTCGCGGCCCTGGCCCGCGCCGGCGCGCATCGCGCCCCCGCCGTCCGCGCCGGTCTCCCGCGCCATGGTCTCGGTCGCGAGCCCCCGGGCCAGGGCCGGGCCCAGCAGCGGAGCGTCACTGTAGAGGTCCTGCAGCAGTGCAGGCAGGCGCGCGGTGGCGTCGATCGAGCGGCCGGGCGACCACGACGCGGCCGGGGCGGCGCCGCGCAGGATCAGCGGCGCCGTCGCTCCCACCGAGATGGCGTCCGTCTTGCCGCCGACGGCCATCGCCTGGACGGCGCGGTTCAGCCAGCCCGAGGTGGTGGCGTAGACGCCGGGCGCGCCGGTCTCCAGCACGTCCTGGGCCTCGAAGTGGGAACGGGCGCGGTCGGGGGTGGCCACGGCCGGGACGATGCGCGCCTCGCCCGCCCTGGCCAGGGCGTGGACGCTGGCCAGTGACGGATGCAGCGCGAAGGTCCCATCGAGCGCCAGGGCCTCGTCGCCGAGCGCCAGCGCGCCGCGCAGGGCGCGGTAGTCGGGGTCGCCCACCGGCGGGGCGACGGTGAGGCCGTCCATCCCTCCGCGGCAGATCACCACCACGAACTTGCGGCCGCGTGGGACGGCGGCGTCGGCGACGCGGGCCAGGAAGGGCAGGGCGAGGCCGGCGGCGGCGAACGCGCGGCGGCTGGGGCGGAAGCGGGTCATCGGCGTTGGAACTCCGGCGACATGAGGAGCAGGGCGACGGCCTCGGCGCGGGTCTCGGCCCGCGAGATCGCCTTGGCCGCGGCGGGGCCCAGGCGCGCGCCCAGGGCGGCGTCGGCCAGGCGCATGGGATCCTCCACGCCGGGGCCGACGGCGGCGGAGAGGCCCTGGGCGAACTCCATCCGCTTGACCAGGGCGTCGGAGGCGGCCCAGGACTCGGCCTCGTCGGGCCAGCCCTTGGGCGAGGGCGCGCCGAAGGTGCGCTGCCCCAGCGTCCCGATCGCCTGATTGGCCCGCATCGGCGGCGGGTGGCCCACCGCGCGAAAGCTGGAGGCGACGAACTCGTAGGGCGTCTTCAACTTCCGCGCCGCCGGGACCCAGGCCTCGGGCGCATCCACCAGGGCTATGGCCACGCGGCCGAGGTCGCCCCCGCTGGACGTCCAGGCCTCCACCAGCCGGTCCACCAGCGCGGGCGGCGGATCGTCGGCCACGAAATGCCGGGCGATCTTCGTGCAGACGAACCGGGCCGTCTGAGGCTTGGCGGCGAGGTCGGCCAGGATCGCGCCCGACTGGGCCTTGCCGGTCCCCTTGTAGCGCACGCCCATCACCATGCGCTCGCCCGGCTCGTGAGCGAGCTCGCGGAAGATCACCTGGCCGGGCGGGGCGCCGTCGCGCGGGCCGGCGAGCCCCAGGCCGGTGAGCGCGCGGGCGAACTCGGTGACGTCGGCCTGGCTGTAGCCGCCGTCGACGCCCACGGTGTGCAGCTCCATGATCTCGCGGGCGAGGTTCTCGTTCAGGCCCTTGGGCCGCGGCGGGGCCCCATCGGTCTGGGCGCGTCGCCTCCCGCCGCGCTTCAGGACCTGGGCCGCGCGGCTGTTGGGCCCGATCGACTGCGCCTGGTCGAGGTAGACCAGCATCGCCGGGTGCGTCTCCACCGCGTCCAGCAGGTCGGCGAAGCGGCCGAAGACGTGCGGGCGGATCGCCTCGTTCTCATAGGGGCCCACCAGGCTCGCGGCCTGCACCTTGGTGGCCGAGACGGTGAAGTGGTTGGCCCAGAACAGGGCCCAGCGCTCGCGGAAGCCGGCGTCGGTCTCGACCGCGAGTTCGAGGCGGGCCTGGATGTCGCCGCCCAGGTTCTGGCGCAGGAAGCCGCGCGCGGCCTTCACCGGATCGGCCTCGTCGCCTTTTCCTTTCCCAGCCTGCTCGGCCATCACCCGCTGGCGGCGATAGTCGCGGAACTCGGCCAGTCGCTGGGCCGAGGTCTCGCCGCCGGTGGCGAACGTCTCGGCGCCTTCGCGCCGCACCTGGGCCTGGAGATAGCCGCGCGGATCGCGGGCGGCCTCGGCGATCTCGCCGGCCTTCGCGCCGAGGCCGAAGCGCGTCACGGCGATCGCGGCCTCGATGTCCTTCTGGGTGGCGGTCACGCGCTTCTTCCCTTGCGGTTGGCGTGTTTTGTCCCCATTCCACGCCCGCGCCGGGCGGTTCCGTCGGCGAGGGATGATCGGATGGATCTGCGCAAGGGCTTCCACGAGCCCGTCGAGAAGCCGAAGCGGTTCTACAAGGCCGTCGATGTCGCCGAGGGCGACGGCGGCCATCTCGTGCTGCTGGACGGTCGCCGCCTGCGCACGCCCAAGGCCCTGCCGATGGTTCTGCCCACCCGCGCCGTGGCCGAGCAGATCGCCGGGGAATGGGCCAGCCAGGACCAGACCATCGAGATGGCGACGATGCACGCCACCCGCCTGGCCAACACCGCCATCGAGACGATCGGCGGCTCCCGCGAGGCGGTGGCCGACCAGGTGGCCCAGTACGCGGGCTCCGACCTGCTCTGCTACTTCGCCGAGGAGCCCGCCGCGCTGGTGGCGCGGCAGGAGGCGCAGTGGGGCCCGGTCCTTGCGCGGGCCGAGGCCGAGGCGGGCCTGCGTTTCGAACGCTGCGCCGGCATCATCCACCGCGACCAGCCGCCCGAGACCCTGGCGGGCGTGCGCGACGCGGCGCTGGCGCTCGACGACTTCGCCCTGGCGGGGCTGGCCTTCGGGACTTCGCTCTTCGGATCGGCCGTGCTGGCGCTGGCGCTGCACCGCGGCTGGCTGGGCGGCGAGGAAGCCTTCGAGCTCTCGCGCCTGGACGAGGCCTTCCAGGAGGAGAAGTGGGGCGTCGACTCCGAGGCGGCGGAGCGCGCCGACCGCCTCCGCGTCGAGGCGCGGATGCTCGAGCGCTGGTTCCGCAACCTGGCCGGCTAGGCGCGGGGCTCGATCGGCAGGATCCTCACCCGCGTGCTCTCCGCGGCGAGTTCGCGCACGGCCGCCATGAAGGCGTGCGAGCCGGGCTGGGCGAAATGGGCGTCGAGCGCCGCCCGGTCCGACCATTCCTCATAGAAGAACAGCCGCAGCGGGTTCTCGCAGTCGACGTGGACGCTGTGCGCCAGGCAGCCCGGCTCGCCGCGCGAGCGCGCCACATGGGCCAGCGCGGCCTCGCGCAGCGCGTCCAGCGCGCCGGCCCGCGCCGTCACCGATCCCGTCACGACCAGCATTGTCATCCTCCCAGGCCCTGACCCCGCGTGACCTTGCCTCGCCCGTCGGCCGAGACTACGCCTGCGCTCTCCACACGAAGGGCTTTCCGTGAAGCATATCCTGGAAGAACTCGAAAAGCGCCGCGCCGAGGCCCGGCTGGGCGGGGGCGAGAAGCGGATCGCCAACCAGCACGCCAAGGGCAAGCTGACGGCGCGCGAGCGCATCGACCTGCTGCTCGACGAAGGTTCGTTCGAAGAGTTCGACATGTTCGTCGAGCACCGCGTCACCGAATTCGGGATGGACAAGCAGCGCATCCCCGGCGATGGCGTCGTCACCGGCTGGGGCCGCGTCAACGGCCGGGTCGTGTTCGTCTTCTCCAAGGATTTCACGGTCTTCGGCGGCTCTCTTTCCAGCGCCCACGCCGAGAAGATCCTCAAGGTCCAGCGCCAGGCCATGAAGGTGGGCGCCCCTGTGATCGGCCTGTTCGACGCCGGCGGCGCGCGCATCCAGGAGGGCGTCGCCAGCCTGGGCGGCTATGCCGACATCTTCCTCGAGAACACCCTGGCCTCGGGCGTGATCCCCCAGATCAGCGTGATCATGGGCCCCTGCGCCGGCGGCGACGTCTACTCGCCGGCCATCACCGACTTCATCTTCATGGTGAAGGACACCTCCTACATGTACGTCACCGGCCCCGACGTGGTGCGCACGGTCACCCACGAGGAGGTGAGCCACGAGGAGCTGGGCGGCTACCGCGTCCATGCGCTGAAGTCGGGCGTCGCCGACGGCGCCTACGACAACGACCTCGAGGCCCTGACCCAGATCCGGCGCCTGATCGACTTCCTGCCGCTCTCCAACCGCGAGAAGCCGCCGGTGCGCGAGAGCTACGACGCGCCCGACCGCATGGAGATGAGCCTGGACACCCTGGTCCCGGCCAATCCCAACAAGCCCTACGACATGCGCGAGCTGATCCTGAAGGTGGTCGACGAGGCCGACTTCTTCGAGATCAGTCCCGACTTCGCCAAGAACATCGTGGTCGGCTTCGGCCGCATGGACGGCCAGCCGGTGGGCATCGTCGCCAACCAGCCGCAGACCCTGGCCGGCGTGCTCGATATCGACGCCAGCCGCAAGGGCGCCCGCTTCGTGCGCTTCTGCGACGCCTTCGATATCCCGATCATCACCTTCGTGGACGTCCCCGGCTTCATGCCCGGCACCAAGCAGGAGCAGGGCGGCCTGATCCGTCACGGGGCCAAGCTCCTGTTCGCCTACGCCGAGGCGACCGTGCCGAAGATCACCCTGATCACCCGCAAGGCCTACGGCGGCGCCTACGACGTGATGAGCTCCAAGCACATCCGCGGCGACGTGAACTACGCCTGGCCCACCGCCGAGATCGCGGTCATGGGCTCGAAGGGCGCGGTGGAGATCATCTTCCGCTCCGAGATCGGCGATCCCGAGGCGATCGCGGCGCGCGAGGCCGAGTACAAGGCCCGCTTCGCCAACCCGTTCGTGGCCGCCTCGCGCGGCTACATCGACGACGTGATCATGCCGCACTCGACCCGCAAGCGGATCGTCAACGCGCTGAAGAACCTCAAGGGCAAGACGCTGTCGAACCCCTGGAAGAAGCACGACAACATTCCGCTGTAGGGGGCGGGCGGACGCGGCGAGATGGGTGCGGGCCGTCGCCGCAACAGGGGTGTCTCGGTCTACAGCGGCGTCTCGCCGCGTCCACCGTCACCCTGCGCCTGGCGTGATGATTCCGGCATCCGGCGAAACCCCGAGGCCTTCGGCGCATCGACCTGAGGCGCGGCGCCCTACGCCTGGATCAGGTTGTGCTTCACGGCGAAGCGCACGAACTCGGGCCCCGAGCGGACGCCGGCCTTGCGCATGGCCGCGGCGCGGTGGCTCTCGACCGTCTTGATGCTGATGCCCAGGTGGCGGGCCACCTGCTTGTTGGAGTTGCCCTCGGCGATGAGCTGGGCGACCTCCAGTTCGCGCAGGCTGAAGCTCTCCAGGCGGCCCGGCTGGCGCCCGTGGACCACGGCGTCCAGCAGCAGCTCCGACACCGAATCCGAGAAATAGGGGCGGTTGGCGCCCAGGGCCGAGATGGCCGCCTCCAGGTGGTGCTCGCTGTCGGACTTGAGCAGGTATCCGCGGGCGCCCGCGGCCAGGCCGCTGCCCACCGTCTCGTCGTCGTCGTGCATCGTGAACAGCAGCACCCGGATGCCGGGGCGCTCGGTGTGCAGGCGCCGGGTCAGGGCCACGCCGTTCATCAGGGGCAGCGAGACGTCCAGGATCGCCACGTCCGGTTGCTGAGCGAGGGCGATGTCCATGGCCTGCTGGCCATCGGCGGCCTCGCCGCACACCTCCCAGCCGGGATGGCTCTCGACGAGGTCCCGCACACCCTTGCGAACGATTTCATGATCGTCGGCGATGAGGATCCGCAGCATGCCTTCTCCATCGTGGGCGTTCGACGGATCCAGCGATACTGGACGCTACGCGGACGCCCATCAGGCGAAACCCTTGCTCCGGGCTCTTCCACCCTGGAGCGGTGGATAAGGTATGCACGAATAGCGTGTACGAATTCTCCCTAAGGCTGTACGTTCTGCATGGGAGAAGCACGACTTTTGGGTTTCTGATTCACCTTAAAGCTGTGCCGAAACCGCGAGGCGTCGGATGTTTGCGCATGTCGAACCAGGCCCCTTCACGGTGGACGACTATCGAAGGTTCGTCGTCGAAATTCCCGCGCCCGTGGCCCTCGTCGCGATCGTCGGCGGGGAGCCGCGCGTCCAGGCGATCAGCGCCCTGCTTGCCGAGCAGTTCGGCGCGCCGCCCGCCGGGCTGGAAGGCCGCCGCCTGGCCGATCTGTTCCGCCCGCGCGCCGCCGAACGGATATGCCGGGCGTTCGCCAACGCCTTGCGCGACAAGGCGTCGACGCGGATCGGCGTCGCCCGTGCGCGGGGAGAACGGGTCGTCCGCGCCGAGGTCGAGATCCGGCCGCTCGGCGATGCGGCGCTGGTGATCATGACCGAGGCGTCGCGCTACGCGACGACGCCCGAGGAGGGGGCCGGAGGGGCCGCGCTGGCGTTGGCCCAGGCCGAGCAGAACGAGCGCCGCCGGGTCGGCCGCGAGCTGCACGACTCGACCGCCCAGCTGCTGGTGGCGGCCCAACTCGGCCTCGGCGCGTTGCAGCGCCGCCTTAAGCTTACCGGCGAAGCTCGCAGAATCGTGACCGACGTGCGGCGCTCGATCGTCGCGGCCCAATCCGAGATCCGCACGTTCTCGTTCATGCTGCATCCCCCCAGCCTGCGCGACGGCGGCCTGGCGAAGACCCTGGAGGACTTCGGCGCCGGCTTCGGTCTGCGCACCGGCCTGGAGGTCACCGTCGAGGTCGGCGACGGGCCCTGGGACCTGCCGGAGGCCGCCCAGATGGCGCTGTTCCGGGTGGCCCAGGAGGCGCTCATGAACGTCTACCGCCATGCGCGAGCCCAGAAGGCGGCGATCCGGCTCTTCCGCGACGGCGGGTTCGTCGTGCTTGAGGTCGAGGACGACGGCGTGGGCATGCAGCGTCTGCGACATGGCAAGGCGCCGGCCGAGCCGCTTGGCGTCGGCGTGGGCGGGATGCTGGCCCGGATGCGCCAGTTGGGGGGATCGCTGACCCTGGATTCCCATGGAACGGGCCTCCGGGTCCGGGCGCGTGCGCCCGTGCCGGGCGAACTCGCCCAGCCGGAACGCCGGGGTCAACCTGAGGTAGGCCCTCGGGTAACACCTGATGCCGGAGCCGAGCGTGGACGCATATCCCTGTAGTTGAGCCGTGATCGCCGGGCGCCGCGCCCGGCCTGCGGCGCAACCGAGGGCAAGTCCATGTATCGCAAGGTCGCCGCGTCGGGACTCCAGCAGGGCGTCGCCGCCCGTGGCCGCGCGGTCGAGGCCCCGCCGCGGCGAACGCCCGCCCACGGCGAATCCGAAAGGTGGCCAAGGGGGATCGCCCTGACCGTCGCGCTGATGGTCTCGCTCGCGATGTGGGCCGGCCTCATCTCCGCGGTGCTGACGGTGATTTCGCGCTGAGCGCGGCGTCCGGTTCGGCGCGACTTAGCGCAAGACCTGAGCCATCCGGCTGTGCTTCAAAGCGCGTATGGACAGCCTCGCACGGGAACTGGCGCTCTCGACCGTCCTGGTGGCGGCGACGGTGGTGATCCACCTGATCGGCCTCGACATTCTGCTGCGGCTCACCGGGCTCCACGTGCGCCGGTTCAAGAGCCAGTGGGCCGATGTCGACCGGCTGATCGTGCCGCTGGGCATCGTCATCGGCCTGTTCGTGGTCCACGGGGTGGAGATCTGGCTCTACGCCGGCGCCTTCTGGATGCTGGGCCTGCTGCCGACCGCCGAGGCGGCGCTTTACGTCTCCACCAGCGCCTATTCCACTCTGGGCGAGTCCGGCCAGGTGCTGCCGGAGGGCTGGCGCATCGTCGGCGCGCTGGAGGCCGTCAACGGCATGCTGCTGATCGGCTGGTCGACGGCCTTCCTGTTCTACGTGCTCAACCGCCTGCTGGAGCCGACGGAAGAGGCGGACCATCCGCTGCCGCGCGGCGCCATCGCCCGCAAGGGACGCCCGCGCGGCTGACGGCGTCTCAGGCTTTGGCCTCGGCGGCCTTCAGAGCGTCGTTGTCGCCTCGCTCCAGGGGATCGGGCAGGGTTTCGCCATTGGCGACGAAGCTCAGCGACACCGAATTGATGCAGTAGCGCAGCCGGGTCGGCGGCGGGCCGTCGGGGAAGACGTGGCCCTGGTGGCTGTCGCAGCGCGCGCAGCGCGTCTCGATCCGCACCATGCCCCAGGACGTGTCCTTCACGCCCACGACGTGCGCCTCGTCGAACGGCGCCCAGAACGAGGGCCAGCCGGTGCCGCTCTCGAACTTGGTCTTGTGCCGGAACAGGGGCAGTCCGCAGAGGCGGCAGCAGTAGACGCCGTCGTCCTTCTGGTCGAGGAGGCCGCCGCAGAACGGCGCTTCGGTGCCGTGGTGCAGCAGGACGTCGGCCTCCTCGCGGGTGAGGTCGGCTTCCAGGCGCTTGCGTTCCTCAGCGTCAGGCGGCGAGAGGGAGAACCCGGAGGGGGAGATCGCTGGCGTGCTCATGGCCGTCAATCTAAGGTCCGCACCCCTTGGGTGAAAGACGGGAGACCATGCGTAATGACGATCACCGCCATGCCTGAGGCCGCCTCGCGGGCCTCCACGCGGAACCCTGGTCGATAAGGCGCACGATGTTCTCGAAGATTCTGATCGCCAACCGGGGCGAGATCGCCGTCCGGATCATCAAGACCTGCCGCCGCATGGGCATCAAGACGGTGGTCGTCTATTCCGAGGCCGACGCCGACTCCATGGCCGTCGAGATGGCCGACGAGTCGGTGTTCATCGGCCCGCCGCCAGCGGCGGAGAGCTATCTGCTGGCCGACAAGATCGTCGAGGCCGTGCGCCTGACGGGCGCCGAGGCCGTCCACCCCGGCTTCGGTTTCCTCTCGGAGAACGCCAGCTTCGCGCGCCGCCTGGCCGCCGAGGGCATCGTCTTCATCGGCCCCAACCCCAAGGCCATCGAGGCCATGGGCGACAAGATCGAGTCCAAGAAATTCGCCGCCAAGGCGGGCGTTTCCACCGTTCCGGGCCACGTCGGCGAGATCGACGACACCGCCCACGCCATCAAGATCGCCGAGGAAATCGGCTATCCGGTGATGATCAAGGCCTCGGCCGGCGGGGGCGGGAAGGGCATCCGCGTCGCCTGGAACCGCAAGGACGTCGAGGAAGGCTTCCCGGCCGTGAAGGCCGAGGCCAAGGCCAGCTTCGGCGACGACCGCATCTTCATCGAGAAGTTCATCGAGAGCCCGCGGCACGTGGAAATCCAGGTGCTGGGCGACAAGCACGGCCACGTGGTTCACCTGTTCGAGCGCGAATGCTCGATCCAGCGGCGCAACCAGAAGGTTGTCGAGGAGGCGCCCAGCCCGCTGCTCGACGCCAAGACCCGCAAGGCCATGGGCGACCAGGCCGTCGCGCTCGCCAAGGCCGTGGGCTACGACAGCGCCGGCACCGTCGAGTTCGTCGCGGGCCAGGACCGCTCGTTCTTCTTCCTCGAGATGAACACCCGCCTGCAGGTGGAACACCCGGTCACCGAACTCATCACCGGCGTCGACCTCGTCGAGCAGATGATCCGCGTCGCGGCCGGCGAGCCGCTGGCGTTCGGCCAGGCCGACCTGAAGATCAAGGGCTGGGCCATGGAGAGCCGGATCTACGCCGAGGATCCGTACCGCGGCTTCCTGCCGTCCATCGGCCGGCTGGTCCGCTACAGCCCCCCGGCCGAGGGCGAGACCGTCACCGGCATCGTGCGCAACGACGCCGGCGTGCGCGAGGGCGATGAGATCTCGATGTTCTACGACCCGATGATCTCCAAGCTGTCCACCTGGGGGAAGACGCGCGACGCCGCGATCGACGCCATGGGCCGCGCCCTGGAGGACTTCCACATCGAGGGGCTGGGCCACAACATTCCGTTCCTGGCCGCGGTGATGGACCAGAAGCGGTTCCGGTCGGGCAAGCTGTCGACCAACTACATCAAGGACGAGTTCCCCGAAGGCTTCGCGGGCCTGCCGCCGACCGACGCCCAGCGCGACCTGATGACCGCCGTGGCGCTCTCCATGCACCGCACGCTCACCCGCCGCGCCGCGCCCGACCTGCTGCGCCAGGACTGGATCGTGGTGGTGGGCCACCAGAAGCGCGCGGTGCGCGTGACCGCCGACAACGGCGACTTCACGGTGGAGGGCGAGGGCCGGCAGACCCGGCTTGAGAGCGTCGACTGGCGGCCGGGCCAGCCGCTGTTCCGCGGCCGGTGCCAGGGCCAGGACTTCACCGCCACGGTCCGCCCCGCGGCCGAGGGCTTCATCGTGCGCCATCGCGCCACGACCCTGCATGTCCTCGTCCTGACCCCCCGCTCGGCCGCGCTGCACGAGAAGCTGCCGCCCAAGAAGGCGGCCGACACCTCCAAGATGGTGCTTTCGCCGATGCCGGGCCTGGTGGTCTCCATCGACGTCGTCGCTGGCCAGGAGGTCAAGACCGGCGAGGTCGTGGCCGTGCTGGAGGCCATGAAGATGCAGAACATCATCCGCGCCGAGCGCGACGGGGTGGTGAAGGCCGTCAACGCCAAGTCCGGTGACAGCGTGGCCGCCGACGAGGTGCTGGTGGAGTTCGCCTGAGGCCGCCGGCGGGGAGCGGCGGCCGTTCCGCTCAGCCCCGCCCGGACGCCAGCGGCGGGGCGACGTCCTCGACCGCGCCGAACACCTCGCGGAAGCTGGCCTTCAGCGCCGCGTCGGCCTCGTCCATGGTCACGGGCAGGCCCAGGTCCACCAGGCTGGTGACGCCGTGCTCGGTCACGCCGCAGGGCACGATTCCCGAGAAGTGGGTCAGGTCGGGCTCCACGTTCAGGGATATCCCGTGGAACGAGACCCATCGGCGCAGTTTCACGCCGATCGCCGCGATCTTGTCCTCGCGCGGGGGAATCCCAGGCGCGCGCCGCTCCACCCAGACGCCCACGCGGCCGGGCCGCACCTCGCCCCTGACGTTGAAATGGCCCAGCGCCCCGATCACCCAGGCCTCCAGCGCCGCCACGAAGGCGCGGACGTCGCGGGCGCGCTTCGTCAGGTCCAGCATCACATAGGCCACCCGCTGGCCGGGGCCGTGATAGGTGAACTGGCCGCCGCGCCCGGTCTCGAACACCGGGAAGCGGTCGGGATCGAGCAGGTCGCCCGCCTTGGCCGAGACGCCGGCGGTGTAGAGCGCGGGATGCTCCAGCAGCCAGACCAGCTCGCCGGCGCGGCCCTCGGCGATCGCCGCGGCGCGCGCCTCCATCGCCGCCACGGCGTCGGGGTAGGCTACGGGCGCGCTCGAAACCGCCCATCCGGCGGCTTCCGCATCGGTGCGGCCGAATGGCGCTGGAGCGGACAGATTTAACGTGCGGTCAAGCATGTCGGCGCAAATGTGGGTTCGGGCGTGCTTCGCGCAATGCCCTTCAGTCGCGTTCCAGCTTAGGTCGAGGTCGTCCTTCGTGTCTCAGGTCAAGGCGGTCAATGTCGAAATCCAGGTCGTGCTCGGCCGCGCCAGCATGCCCATGGCGCAACTGCTGCGCATGGGCCGCGGCGCCGTCATCCCGCTGGACGCCACCGTGAACGAAGAAGTCTGGATCCTGGCCAACAACCATCCGGTGGCCCGCGGCGAGATCCAGACCAACGACGAGCGCATCGCCATCGCGGTGACCCGCGAGGCCAACGTCTACGACTTTATGGCCGGCGGCCTCTGACCGGCGCCAATTCGGCGCACTTCACAAAGCGGGCGGGGTTTGCTACCTGCGCCGCCTCACCACGAGCGGTCGTGGCGGAATTGGTAGACGCGCAGCGTTGAGGTCGCTGTGGGGCAACCCGTGGAAGTTCGAGTCTTCTCGACCGCACCAG
>NZ_WGNY01000054.1 GCF_016124325.1 Phenylobacterium sp. | reverse complement strand
GGGCACGGCCCTGTTCGACATCGAGCGCATCGAGGTGCTGAAGGGCCCGCAGGGCACGCTGTTCGGCCGCAACTCCACCGGCGGCGCGGTCAGCATCGTCAGCCGCAAGCCCTCGGGCGACTTCCGCCTGCGCCAGACGGTCGGCGTGCGCAACTTCAACGGCTACTCCAGCGAAACCCACCTGGACCTGCCGGAGTGGAACGACATCAGCGTCAAGCTGGACGGCGTGATCGTCCGCCGCGACGGCACCACCGAAAACCCGCTGCAGAGCGCCGAGGACTTCAACAAGCTCGACCGCCGGGGCGTCCACCTCGCCGCCCTGTGGAAGCCGACCTCGACCTTCAACGCCCAGCTCGACTTCGACGTCTCGCGCGACAACACCACGTCCTACTACGTCCAGCTCCTCGAGCTGAACCCGGCCTCCCCCTACAAGCAGGCGCCGCTGGTGCAGGTGCAGCCCGACCGCGCGGACACCGCCGACATCGGCGTTCCCGAGCAGGACAGCGTCGGCAAGGTCCAGGGCTGGGCGCTGCACGCCGACTGGTCGCCGATGGAGAACGTCGAGGTCCGCTCGATCAGCTCGTATCGCCGCATCAGCCAGAGCCAGTACGACAACGGCATCGGCGCCCACGCCGGCGTCTTCATCCCCAACGCCAAGTTCGCCCGCTACAGCCTGGCCTCGCTGCGCCAGCAGCAGTGGAGCCAGGAGTTCCAGCTGCTCGGGAAGGTGGGCCAGATCGACTACGTGGCCGGCCTCTACTACTACCACGAGCGCGGCGACGACGACGCCTGGACGCCCAACTCGGCCCAGTGGAACGCCACGGGCACGGTGGCCACCCCGCTGCCCACGCTGGAAGCCGGCGCCCAGACCCCCTTCCCCGACCGGGCCAGCAACGCCAAGGCCGACAGCTATGCGGGCTTCGGCCAGGCCACCTGGACGCCGGAGATGCTGGACCAGCGCCTGCACCTGACGGTCGGCGCCCGCTGGACCCACGACAAGAAGAGCGGGACGCTGTTCAAGGTGAACGGCGCCAATACGAACTACACCTTCGACTTCTCGGACAGCCGGGTGGACCCCGCCGTGGTCGTGGCGTTCGACGCGACCGAGACCGTGAACCTCTACGCCAAGTGGGGCACCGCCTATCGCGCGGGCGGCGCCAATTCCCGCTCCATCAGCTACCGCGCCTTCGGCCCCGAGGAGGTCAGCGCCTACGAGGCCGGCTTCAAGAGCGAGTTCTGGGATCACCGGGCGCGGCTGAACGTGGCCGCCTACACCACCCGCTACAGCGACATCCAGATCGACTTCTCGGCGGTGAACCTCAACAACAGCAACCGGGGCACGCTGGAGACGGTCAACGCGCCCGGCCACGGCACGATCAAGGGCCTGGAGATCGAGGCCTTCGTCGCGCCGATCGACGGCCTGACGCTGTCGGCCAGCTACGCCTACACCAAGGGCGACCTGCCCCAGGCTGCCAATCCCTTCGCGGGCGACAAGCTGCAGGACGTCTACATCGTCTACACGCCCAAGAACGCCTGGAGCGTCTCGGCCGACTACGTCTGGCCGCTGTCGATGGGCGTGCTGAAGGCCCACATCGACGCCAACATCGCCGACGGCTACCGCTGGTCGTCGGGCGAGAACACCTTCACCGACGACTCGGTGATCGTGAACGGGCGCCTCTCGCTCGCCGAGATCCCGCTGCGCAGCGAGGCCACGCTGCAGCTCTCGCTCTGGGCCCGGAACCTCTTCGACGAGGAGCACACCTTCATCAAGAGCCGGGCCGCCTACGCCGTCCAGGGCGTGTTCGGCATCTTCAACGAGCCGCGCACCTACGGCCTCGACGCCACCGTCCAGTTCTGATCGGCCGCCACGGAGGATCGCCATGTCCCGCCGCCTCGTCGCCCTCGCCCTCTCGATCGCGCTCCTGCCCCTGGCCGCGCCGGCCCGGGCGGAGGTCTCGGCCGCCGCCGCCATGCGCGCCGAACCGGGCAAGGTCGTCGTCACCTGGCAGGCCAAGGGGCCCGTCGACGTCTTCGTCTCCGACGATCCGGCCGCCGACGTGGCCCACGCCACACGCGTCTCCGACGACGACAAGGACGGCCGCTTCGAGGCGCCGGCCGACGCCCTGGCGCGGCCCTACTTCCTCCTGCGCGACGAGGCCGACGGCAAGGTCACGCGGGTCGGCGAGCGCCTGCTGCCTCTCCTGCAGGGCTCCAACTTCCGCGACCTGGGCGGCTATCCGGCCGCGGGCGGCAGGCACGTGAAGTGGGGGCTCTTCTTCCGCTCGGGCGCCACGCCGCTGCTGACCCGCGAGGACGCGGCGAAGATCCAGGCCCTGGGTCTCCACGAGATGGTCGACCTGCGCTCCAACGAGGAGCGGGTGCTGGCCCCATCGAAGATCGAGGGCGTCGAGTACGTCGCCGTCGGCTACTCGATGACCAACCTGATGCCCAAGGGCGCGATCACCGCCGACCGGATGGCCGCCCTCTACCAGGGCTTCCCCGACCTCCTGAAGCCGCAGCTGAAGATCCTGTTCGCCGACCTCGTCCGGGGCGACGGGCCGGTGGTCTACAACTGCTCGGCCGGCCAGGACCGCACCGGCTTCGCCACCGCCCTGATCCTCTCGGCCCTGGGCGTCCCGCGCGACGTGATCGTCGCCGACTACCACCTCTCCACCGAATACCGCCGCCCCGAGTTCGAAATGCCGAAGATCGATCCGGCCATGGCCGCCTCCAACCCGACGGCGGCGATGTTCGCCAGCTTCCAGAAGGATCCGAACGCGGCCAAGCCGATGCCGCTCTACAGCGCCGAGCACCGCTCCCTGATCCTCTACGCGCTGGACGCGGTGGAGCAGCGCTACGGCTCGGTCGAAGCCTATCTCGACAAGGAACTGGGCGTCTCCGCCGCCGATATCGAAAAGCTGCGGGCCGAATATCTCGAATAGGGCTCAGCCGCCCTCCACGCGCCGCGCGGTGATCAGCACCTCGAGCTGGTCGTTGCGCGGATTGGCGAAGTCCAGGCGGATGCGGCCGTCCGGCGTCCGGCTCACCACCGCCGGCGCCGCCGAGTGGGTCAGCGCCCAGCCGGCCGGCAGCACCACGGCGTTCGCCGGCCGCCCGAAGGTGCGCTCGAAGACCAGTTCGTCCCCCACCAGCCGATAGCGTCCCGGGTCGGTGTAGGTCTCCGACATGCGCAGCCGGATCGACTGGCCGGGCTTCAGGGGCGCGAAGTCGAAGACCACCACCTCGGCGGCGTCGCCCATCTCGGCCAATTCGGGCTCGTCGAGGCCTGCGGCCTTGATCGCGGGCCCCTTCAGGTGGCGCGCCGGGATCGCCTCGCCGGTGTCGAGATTGCGCGCTGACGGATCGGCCGCCGTGCTGCCCGGCCGCACCACGTTCACATAGCGCCCCACGCCGGGCCGGGTCTCGGTGTAGTCGTGGTAGAGGTCGAAGGCGTGCGTCTCGGGCGGGCGCAGGAAATAGACGATGTCGCGGGTCTGGATCGCGCGCTCGGCCAGGCGTCGCGCTTCCAGGCTGGACGCCCCCGCCGCGATGCGTCCCGGCGCGGCGCGCAGCTTCAGGGGCGCCTGGGCCGGCGTGGTGTTGAGGAAGCTGATGCGGATCCGCCCGTCGGCCTCCTGGGCCACCTGCGAGGGGTAGTTGCACGACACCAGCACATAGCCCGGCGGCAGGACGACGGCGTTGCGCTTGATGCCCAGCGGCCGGTCGAAGACGATCTCGCCGCCGTCGACGAAGTAGCTCTTGGTGTCCTCGTAGGTCTTCTCGATCAGCATCCGCGCCTCGCCGCCGTCGGCCGGCACGGGATGGGCGAGGTCGACGCGGATGTAGTCCATCGACGGATCGGCCTCGGGCAATCCGGTGGTCTTGGCTTCCTCGCCGGTGACCACCCGGAAGCTCAGGGGCTTGCCCGTGGCGCGGTCGGTCACGCTCTCGTCGGTAGCCACCGAGCCCTTGCGGATCGGGTTGAAGAAGGCCGTCGCGCCGGGGCGGACGGCGGTGATGTCGTAGACGATGCGGAACTTGCCCGATCCCGGCGCCAGCAGTTCGTAGCGGGTGTAGCCGTTCGCCTCCTGCGGCCCGGCCTTCTGCGCCAGGGCTGGGACGCCGACCGACATCGCCGCCGCCGCCAGGATCGCCGCCAAACGCCTCATCGCGCCCCTCCGAACACCGGCCCCGACTATGCCGGTCCGCCGCGCCGGCGCCAGCGGCTTCGCGCTGCGGCCCGCTCGTGCTAGGTGCGGCGCCTTCTGTCCTAGGAACCGCACCGACCCATGGCCCTGAAAGTCGCCATCGTCGGCCTGCCGAACGTCGGCAAGTCGACCCTCTTCAACGCGCTCACCCAGACCGCGGCGGCGCAGGCCGCCAACTATCCCTTCTGCACCATCGAGCCCAACGTGGGCGACGTGGCCGTGCCCGAGCCGCGCCTCGACAAGCTGGCCGCCGTCATCCCGTCGAAAGAGATCATCCCGGCGCGGATCAACTTCGTCGACGTGGCCGGCCTCGTGCGCGGCGCGTCCAAGGGCGAGGGCCTGGGCAACCAGTTCCTGGGCAACATCCGCGACTGCGACGCCATCGCCTTCGTCGCCCGCTGCTTCGTCGACGACGACGTCACCCACGTAGAGGGCAAGGTCGATCCCCTGGCCGACCTCGACACCATCGACACCGAACTGATGCTGGCCGACCTCGAGAGCCTGGAAAAGCGGGTCGTCAACCTCGAGAAGCGCGCCAAGGTGGGCGACAAGGACGCCGCGACCACCCTGCGGCTCGTGAACCTCGCGCTCGCCGAGCTGAACGCCGGCCGGCCCGCGCGGGTGGCGAAGGTCCCCGCCGAGGACGAGAAGGCCTGGCGCATGCTCCAGCTCCTCACCTCGAAGCCGGCCCTCTACGTGGCCAATGTCGACGAGGCCTCGGCCGCCGAGGGCAACGCCCTGTCGAAGCAGGTGCAGGAGCGCGCGGCCAAGGACGGCGCCGACAGCGTCGTCATCTCCGCCAAGATCGAGAGCGAGATCGCCATGCTCGACGCCGGCGAGCGCGGCGAGTTCCTGGAGACGCTCGGCCTGGCCGAACCCGGCCTGAACCGCCTGATCCGCGAGGCCTACCACCTGCTCGGCCTGCAGACCTACTTCACCGTGGGCCCCAAGGAGGCGCGCGCCTGGACCATCCACAAGGGCGACACCGCCCCCCAGGCCGCCGGCGTCATCCACACCGACTTCGAGAAGGGCTTCATCCGGGCTGAAACCATCGCCTACGATGACTATGTCCGGTTGGGCGGCGAGGCCGGCGCGCGCGAGGCGGGCCGGATGCGCTCCGAAGGCAAGGAATACGTCGTCCAGGACGGCGATGTGATGAACTTCCGCTTCAACGTCTGACGACGCAGGCGCACGGCGGACCCAAGGGAGGGATTGGAATGGCCGAGACGATCACGCTGGCGGGGGCCGACGGCTTCCAGTTCTCGGCCTACCACGAGCAGGCGTTCACGCCCCACAAGGGCGGCGTGATCGTCATCCAGGAGATCTTCGGCATCGACCGCCACGTCCGCGCCGACGTCGAGCGGTGGGCCAAGATGGGCTACGAGGCCCTGGCCCCGGCCCTGTTCGACCGCCTGGAGCGCGACTTCCACGCCGAGCACGACGACGCGGGCATCAAGGCCGGCATCGACAAGGCCCGCGCCACGCCGCTGGAACAGGCGCTGGGCGACATCGCCGCCTGCCGCGACTTCCTCAACAAGCACGGCGGCAAGGTCCACGTGGTGGGCTACTGCTACGGCGGCTCGCTGGCCTGGCTCGCCGCCTGCCGCGTCGACGGCATCGCCTCGGCGTCCAGCTACTACGGCAGCATGGTCAAGCAGTTCGCCGCCGAGACGCCCAAGTGCCCGGTGATCGTCCACCTTGGCCGCACCGACCCCGGCATCCACGCCGACGAAGTCGAGGCCGAGGTGCACAAGCACCACCCGGACCTGCCGGTCTACATCTACGAAGGCGCCGGCCACGGCTTCAACAACGAGAGCCCCGAGCGCTACGCCGAGGAAGCCGCCGACCTCGCCCGCCACCGGACCCTGCAGCTCTTCGACGAGACCTGAGCGTGGCGTTCGCGGGCGAAACGATCCGCCTGACGAGCCCGCTCGACGGCTTCGAATTCGACGCCTACCGCGTCCGGCCCGACGACGCGCGGCGCGGCGGCCTGCTGCTGATCCAGGAGATCTTCGGCGTCACCGACCACATCCGCGAGCTGTGCGACGGCTTCGCCGCCGACGGCTACGAGGTGATCGCTCCGGCCTTCTACGACCGCCTGGAGCGCGGCTTCGCCTGCGACTACGCCGAGGCCTCGATCCAGCAGGGCGTGAAGTACTCCCAGGCGACGCCGTGGGCCCAGGTGGCCGCCGACGCCCAGGCCGCCCTGGACGCCCTTCAGGGGCCCAGGTTCGTCACCGGCTACTGCTGGGGCGGGGCGGCGACCTGGCTGGTCGCCTGCCGCTGCGAGGGCGTCTCGGCCGCCGCCTGCTTCTACGGCCGCCGGATCAGCGAACTGGTCGACGAGACGCCGCGCTGCCCGACCATCCTGCACTTCGGCAAGACCGACGCCTCGATCCCGATGGAGAAGGTGGACGAGATCCGCGAACGCCATCCGGACCTGCCGATCTACCTCTACGACGCCGGCCACGGCTTCGTGTCGGACCGGCGGCGCGACTACCACGAGGACTCCGCCCGCCTCGCCCGCCTGCGCACCCTGCAGGTCTTCGCGCGCAACGGCGGCGGCCGGGGCGAGGCCTAAAGCAGGTCGGCGACGGCGGGGTCGGGATAGACCGTTCCCGCGACCTTGCCCCCCAGGACGAACCGCAATCCGTGCGCGTCGTAGAAGGCCCGCAGCGCCTCGGCCACGGCGTCGTCGCTCCCCTCGTCGGCCTCGAAGCGGGCGATGGCGGCGAAGTCGATCCCGCTGGCGTCGCGCAGCGCCCCCCGCGTCAGGTCGAGGAAGCCGCGGGCGATCGCGCTCTGGCTGGCCAGCAGGACCGGATGGTCCCGCCCCCGCCCCTCGCCCATCCGGCGCACGCCGCCGCGCCCCTCGCCCCGGTCCACCGTGCGGAAGCCCGCCCGCATGGCCAGGGCGCGGATCACCCAGGCGAAGTCCGGGTCGTCGCCGAGATCGCCGGCCTCGTACTGCGCGATGCGCTGCGGCGACACGTGTCCGATTTCGCGCGCCAGCTGATCGACCGACAGGTTCGAGGCCACCCGGCAGATCCGGCAGCAGCGCGGCGTCATGTTGAGACTCAGCCCGACACCTCGATTTCCTTGCGCACCTCGGGATGCCGCTCCAGCACCCGCACCAGAGCCGCCTGGGCCGCGAGGATGCCTATTCCGGCGGCATAGGCCGAGAAGACCCCGGCCGGATAGGGGCTGCCCGGCACGGCCGTGGCGATTTGCCAGTACATGAAGCCGGCCGCTGCGGCCGGCAAGGCGAGGCCGCCCAGGATCGATCGGGCCGTCTGGCCGAAGCCGGCCTGGAAGCTCATCCAGACGTAGCGCGTCAGCGGCCGGCGCAGGGCCCCGATCAGGAGCGGCAAGGCCAGGGAGAGGGTGAGGAACACCGCCGGCCAGAGGAGCGTGCGCTGGGCGATGGAAACCGCCGTCATCGGCAGGGTGGCGAACGCGTGCACCACGGCGCCGGCATAGATCAGCGCCGAGGTCGCGACGGCAAGGTCCTCGGTGCGCTTGAAGTTGCGCCAGGCAGGCGTGTGGGGCATGGCCCTATGTAGGGGCTCGCATCGGGCGGGGATAAGGCGAAACGCGCCCAACCCGCGTTATGGTCGGCCGTGGCGCGCTTGAGTCTCATATCCGGGCCGATCCTGGCGATCCTCGCGGCGGCCGCCCCGATGGCGGCGCGGGCCGGCGAGGCGGCCTGCCGCTTCGAAAAGGGGGTGATCGTCGTACCCGCCGAAGTGGCCGGGATCGGCGGCGAATACATCCTCGACACCGGCGCCGCCCAGACCGCCCTGCACGAGACCAAGGCCGAGGCCGAAGGCATCTCCGAGACCGCCCTTTCCGGCGACGTGCGTCTGGCCGGGATCAAGGTCGTGGGCCAGGCCCTGACCGTGGAGGACCTCGACGTCCGGACCTGGAACCTGCCCACGGCGGTCGCCGGCGTCATCGGCGCCGATGTGCTGAAGGGCTTCGTGGTCGACGTGGATTTCGCCCCGTGCCGCATCCGCCTCTTCCTGCCCGGCCGGGCCCCGCCGTTCGGCGGAACCGCCCTGCCCATGAGCCTGGAGAACGGCCGTCCCGCCGTCGAGGCCGCGGCCTCCGACGGCGTGCGCGAGGTGCGCGGCCCCTTCGTGGTGGCCACCGGCGCCAATGTGCCCGTGCGGCTGGCCGACGACCTGGCCGACGCGCCGGGCGCATCCCGGCCCAGCGAGCTCTATCCCGACGGCGTGTGGCTCGCGAAACTGGTCAGCCTGACCTTTGCGGGCCTGGAGCAGCGCAACCTCGGCGCCGGGCTGATGAAGCCCGAAGGCGACGTGGCCGGCATGCTCGGAGGCGCGGCGCTGTCGCGCTTCCGCCTTCGGTTCGATTTCCCCGCCGGCCGCTTCCTCGTGGTCCGGGTCCGCTAGCTCGCCCAGGTCTTCAGGAAGTCGGCCATGTTGGGCAGCACGTCCACCGAAGCATGCAGCAGCACCACCAGCAGTAGGCTCCGCGTGCGCGCCCAGAGCGTGCCAAACAGCAGCGCCAGCGGCGACAGGGTGGCGATGGTGTAGGCGGCCACCTGCACGGGATCGGTCGACCAGCCGTCGACGCCCGCGTGGCCGCGCAGATAGAGGCCCGGCAGGTGGGCCAGGGCGAAGATCACCGCGCCGAGCGTGACGGCCCCCACCTCGCTGCGCAGGACCGCCGCCAGCCGGGTCTGGAGCACGCCCCGGAACAGGAACTCCTCGCAGAGGCCGGCCTCCAGCGCGATCCAGACAAAGCTCAGGGGCGCCGCCCAGGCCAGGGTCGCGGCGCTCGCGTGGGTGGCCGCGATCTGCTTCAGGCTGGGGCTCACCACCGCCAGCAGGCCGATCAGGATGGCGCCCAGCACCAGCAGCGGCGGCCAGAAGCCCGGGCGGTTCGCGCGCGCCGCCAGCAGGGGCGCCACCCGCGCGCCCAGCGCGGTCAGCAGGAGGGCCGGCAAGGCCACGTGGACCGTCAGCTTCAGTCCCAGCACCAGCAGGTCCTGCGCCGGGCCCGGCGGGAACGCCGCCCGCGCCGCGGTCATGCCGTAGCCGAGGAAGCCCACCGCATAGGCGACCAGGAAGCCGATCACCGCCGCCAGCTCCACGGCGGGCCGCGCGACGACGATGGCCGGCGGCCGCGCGCGCCGGGTCAGGGCCCAGGCCAGCCCGCTGAGCGCCAGGCCGAAGACCGCCAGCGAGATGATCGGAAACTGCCAGTCGGCGCCCTTCGCCGCGAGATAGGCGGTCGAGCCGCCCCACAGCAGGGCGTAGAGCCCCGCGAACATCAGCGCCGACCGCTTCATGGCCAAGCTTTCCTCCCCGTCCGGCGCGGGCCTTTGGGGCGCCGGGCGGACGGCGGCAACTTATCGATTGTTCATCCGGCGCGGGCTGACAGCAAAAAGGGCCCCGGAACGCTCCGGGGCCCTCGTTGTCTCTGCCAGGCGTGACGCGGGCTAGTGCTCGACGTTGCGCCAGATGCGCCGGTAGCTGAAGTACAGCAGCACCGAGAAGATCAGCAGATAGATCATCGCGCCGAGGCCGAACTGCTTGCGCTCCATCTGCTTGGGCTCGGAGGCCCAGGCGAGGAAGGCGGCCACGTCCTTGGCCTGCTGCTCCACCGTCGACGGCGAGCCGTCGTCGAAGGTCACCTTGTCGGGCGCCAGCGGCGGCGGCATGGCGATGAAGCCGCCCACCGGCACCTTGTGGTGATCGCCGCTCCAGAACGGCGTCAGGTCGCCCGCGAAGGACTGGTTGTAGTTCTGGCCCGGATTGATCTTCAGGCCGGCCGGCGGCGCCTTGTACCCGGTCATCAGCGAGTAGATGTAGTTGGGACCGCCCGCCCGGGCCTTCACGATCACCGACAGGTCGGGCGGCAGCGCGCCGCCGTTCGAGGCCCGCGCGGCGTACTCGTTCGGGAACGGCGCCGGGAACTTGTCGGCCGGCGTGGCCGGACGCTGGATCGTGTCGCCCGTCTCGGTGTCGATGTCGTTGACCTGGATGTCCTTGGCCAGCGCCTTCACGTACGGGTTGTCGTTCGGGTTCTTATATTCCGGATCGTAGAACGGCCCGCCCGGCTGACCCAGGTTGCGGAAGTGCATCAGGTTCATCGAGTGGCAGGACGAGCAGACCTCCCGATAGACCTTGTAGCCCCGCTGGAGCTGGGCGGTGTCGAACTTCCCGAACGGCCCCTGGAAGGACCATTCGAGGTGCTTCATGACGGGCTTCTGCTCGGCCGCTGAAGCCGCCGGGGCGGCGACGACGAGCGAAAGCCCCAGCGCCGCGAGCGCGATACCTTTGCGCAGCATCTTCAGGCTCAGCCCCTCTTTTCAGGCGACGCCGTGGCGCCCGCGGGCGCGCCGGCAGGATGCGACAGGACCGGTTCGGAGATGCTCTCCGGAACAGGCAGCGGCTTCTCGGTGAGGCCGAGGATCGGCATCACCAGCAGGAAGTAGGCGAAGTAGTAGAGGGCCCCGATCCGCGACAGCCAGGTGATGCTGTTGATGTCGGAGTCCATCAGGATGAAGCCCGAGGGCTCGCCCACGATCGCCTGGTCCGGCGGGTGCGCGCCGCAGTAGCCGAGCACCAGGCAGGCCAGCAGGAAGATCGCGAGGTACAGCCGGGCCGTCGGCCGGTAGCGCATCGAGCGCACCTTGGAGGTGTCCAGCCAGGGCAGCACGAACAGCACCGCGATGGCCGAGAACATCAGCAGCACGCCCATGAGCTTGTCCGGGACGGCGCGGAGGATCGCGTAGAACGGCAGCAGGTACCATTCGGGCACGATCTCGGGCGGCGTCTGCAGCGGGTTGGCCGGAACGTAGTTGATCGCGTCGCCCAGGGAGTCGGGCATGTAGAACACGAAGACGCCGTACATCAGCAGGAACACGCTGATCGCGAAGCCGTCCTTCACCGTGTAGTACGGGTGGAACGGCACCGTGTCCTTCGGCGACTTCACATTGACGCCGGTCGGGTTGTTGTTGCCCGGCACGTGCAGCGCCCAGATGTGCAGGATCACCACGCCGGCGATCACAAACGGCATCAGGTAGTGCAGCGAGAAGAAGCGGTTAAGCGTGGGGTTGTCCACGGCGAAGCCGCCCCAGAGCAGCTTGGTGATCGCGGGCCCCACGACCGGCAGCGCGCCCAGCAGGTTGGTGATCACCACGGCGCCGTGGAAGCTCATCTGCCCCCAGGGCAGCACGTACCCGAGGAAGGCCGTGGCCATCATCAGGAGGTAGATCACGCAGCCCAGGATCCACAGCACCTCGCGCGGCGCCTTGTACGAGCCGTAGTAGAGGTTGCGGAACATGTGGACGTAGACGGCCAGGAAGAACATGGACGCGCCGTTGGCGTGCATGAACTGGATCAGCCAGCCGTAGTTCACGTCGCGGCGGATGCGCTCGACCGAGTCGAAGGCCATCGCCGCGTTCGGGATGTAGTGCATCGCCAGGACGACGCCGGTGACGATCTGGATGCCCAGCATCAGCGCCAGGATCCCGCCGAAGGTCCACCAGTAGTTCAGGTTCTTCGGCGTCGGGAAGTCGAGCGCCGTGTCCTTCATGAACCGGATGATGGGAAGCCGCGTGTCGAGCCAGCGCTCGAAGCCGGTCTTGGGTTCGTAGGTGGAATGTCCGCTCATCGGTGTCAGCCCACCTTGATCTTGGTGTCGGAGAGGAACGCGTAGTCCGGCACGTCGAGGTTGCGCGGCGCGGGGCCTTTCCGGATGCGGCCCGAGGTGTCGTAGACCGAGCCGTGGCAGGGGCAGAACCAGCCGCCGTACTCGCCGCCGCCGAAGGTCGGCACGCAGCCCAGGTGCGTACAGGTGCCGATCAGCACCAGCCACTCGGGCTTGCCCGGCTTGTGGCGGCTCTCGTCGGTCTGCGGATCGCGCAGGTCGGCGTGGTCGTCCTTGACCGCCGCGGCGATCTCGGCCGCCGTGCGGTTGCGCACGAACAGCGGCTTGCCGCGCCACTTCACGACCACCTGCTGGCCGGGCTCGACCTTGCCCAGGTCGAACTCGATCGAGGCGAGCGCGAGCGTGTCGCCGGCCGGGTTCATCTGGTCGATCAGCGGCCAGGCCAGGCCCGCGACGGCCCCGACCGCGGCCGCGCCGGCGGCGATATGGATGAAGTCGCGACGGTTCGGGTCGTCGCCCGAGGCGTGTTGGTCGGGAGTTGCGCCCACGACGGTGTCGGCCACCTTGAAGCTACCCTTCGATTGGGGCCCCGCAGCATGTCGCCCGGAAGCCCGAAGCTTTCGGCCGCCATATCCGCGCGGACGAGTCCGCGCTGGACGGGTGGCCGTTTCCGGAAGCGGTCGCGGTTTCGGCACGTCCTGCGTAGGCGATTGCGAACATCCCGTCCGCCGCTTCGCGATTCGTGCCTTGCGCCCCAGCCACTCCCGATGGCGGATGGCCTTAGAATGCGTTTGGCCCTTTTTCAACCGGACATTCCGCAAAACCTCGGCGCCGCGATCCGGCTGACCGCCTGCCTGGGCGTTGCGCTGGACGTAATCGAGCCCTGTGGCTTCCCCTTGAGCGACGCGGCGATCCGTCGCGCGGCCATGGACTACGGCGCGCTCGCCGAGGTGACCCGCCACGCCGGATGGCGCGATTTCGCCGCCCTGGAGCGGCCGGGCCGGCTGGTGCTGTTCACGACGCGCGCGGCCGAGCGGCTGCCGGATTTCCGCTTCCGGCGCGACGACGTGCTGTTGTTCGGCCGCGAAAGCGCCGGCGTTCCCGACGGCGTCCACGCCGCGGCCGATGCGCGGGTGGTCATTCCGCTGGCGGCCGGCGCCCGCTCGCTGAACGTCGTGACCGCCGCGGCCATCGCCCTCGGGGAGGCGCTCCGCCAGACGAACGGCTTCCCAACGCCCGCCCCGCCGGGCTAGCACTCCGGGCCATGACCACCGCCCCCGCCCCCACCCTTCCGGCCGAGATCCTGGACCGGCGCGCCCGCGCCAAGGACTGGTTCGAGGACCTGCAGCAACGGATCTTCGCGGCGCTGGAGCAGCTTGAGGACGAGGCGCCGACCCACCTCTACCCCGGCCCGCCGGGGCGCTTCGAGCAGCGCCCCTGGACGCGTGAGACCGGCGTCGGCGGCGGGATCGGCGGCTTCCTCAAGGGCCGCCTGTTCGAGAAGGCCGGCATCCACACCTCGGCGGCCACCGCCCGCTTCTCGCCCGAGATGGCCGCCCAGATGCCCGGCGCCGACAAGGACCCCTCCTACGTCTCGGCCAGCATCAGCCTGATCGTCCACCCGCGCTCGCCGCGCATCCCGACGGTCCACATGAACACCCGCTTCCTGTCGACGGCCGAGAGCTGGTTCGGCGGCGGCGCCGACCTGACGCCCATGCTGGACGTCCAGCGCCGCCAGGACGCGCCCGACGCCATCGCCTTCCACGCCGCCATGAAGGCCGCCTGCGACCCCTTCGATCCCGAATGGCACGCCAGGTACAAGGCCTGGTGCGACGAGTACTTCTACCTGCCGCACCGCCAGGAGCCGCGCGGCATCGGCGGCATCTTCTACGACCGGCACAACTCCGGCGATTTCGAGAAGGACTTCGCCTTCACCCGGGCGGTCGGCGAGGCGTTCCTCGACATCTACCCCAAGATCGTCCGCCCGCGGATCGGCGAGGCCTGGACCGACGACGAGCGCCAGGAGCAGCTCGTGCGCCGCGGCCGCTACGTGGAGTTCAACCTGCTCTACGACCGCGGCACGATGTTCGGCCTCAAGGCCGGCGGCAACATCGAGACCATCCTGTCCTCCATGCCGCCGATGGTGAGCTGGACGTGAGCACGCTCGCCGAACGCCTGGGCTACGGCCCCGAGGAGAAGCTGCTGATCGTCAATTGCGACGACCTGGGCTCCAGCGCCGCCGCCAACCGCGCCACGGAGGCCGCGTTCCGGGCGGGCTCGGCGACCAGCGCCACCCTGATGGTCCCCTGCCCCTGGGCGCTGGACGGCGCGGCGCGGGCCAAGGCCGCGGGCGCCGGCGTGGGCGTCCACCTCACCTTCACCTGCGAATATCCGACCTATCGCTGGCGCGCCCTGACCGGCGGGGCCTCGCTGCACGACGGCCAGGGCTACATGCCCGCCACCGCCGAGGCGGTCTGGGCCCAGGCCGACCTCGACGAGGTGCGCGCCGAGTGCCGGGCCCAGATCGACCAGGCGCTGGCGTGGGGCGTCGACGTCACCCACCTCGACACGCACATGGGGGTGATGCAGCTCGACCCCCCCTATTTCGACATCTACGTCGACCTGGCGGCCGAGTACGGCCTGCCGCTGCGCATGGCCGGCGCCAAGGCCGAGGCCCGGATCGGCATCGCGGGCCGGGCGTTGGCCGCCGAGCGGCGGATCGTCTTCCCCGACCACATGACCTCCACGTCCCTGCAGATGGCGGCCGGCGGCCGCACCTTCGACGACGTGCTCGCGGGCCTGAGGCCGGGCGTCACCGAGGTGTTCTTCCATCCCGTCGAGGAAGGCCCGGAGCTCCGCGCCTACGACCCCGACCTGCCCGACGGCCGGATCGCCGACCACCTGCTGCTCACCGATCCCGTCCTGCCCGCCCGCATCGCCGCGGCGGGCGCCACCCTGATCAGCTTCAAGCCGCTGCGCGACCTGCAGCGGGCCCACTGAGATGGCGCGGATCCGGCCCTACGCGGCCGCCGACCTCCCCGCGCTCTACGAGATCTGCCTGAAGACCGGCGACAACGGCGCCGACGCCACGCACCTCTACGCGGACCACCGGATCATCGGCGAGATCTTCGCCGCGCCCTACGCCGCCTTCCACCCCGACTACGCCTTCGTGGCCGAGGACGACGAGGGCGTCGCCGGCTACGTCCTGGGGACGCCGGACACGCGCGCCTTCGAGGCCCGCTGCGCGTCCGACTGGTGGCCGCCGCTGCGCGAACGCTACGCCGATGCGGCCGGCGTGCCGGCCGCGCGCCGCACCCGCGAGCAGTGGGACGCCTGCTACATCCACCACCCGCCCGCCGTGCCCCAGCCGGTGGTCGACGCCGCGCCGGCCCACCTGCACATCGACCTGCTGCCCCGGCTGCAGGGACGCGGCGTCGGCAAGGCGCTGATGGACACGTGGCTGGCGCGCGCCGGCGGCCACGCGCACCTGGGCTGCCAGGCGCCCAACCTGCGGGCGCAGCGCTTCTACGAGGCCTACGGCTGGCGACGCATCGAGGGCGTCGGGCCGAAGTCGGTCGTGTGGATGACCATCGGCTAGAGCGCCACGTCGTCATCCCGGACGAGGGCGCGAAGCGCCCGAAGATCCGGGATCCAGCCGCCTCGACCGCGACGCCGCGAAATGGAGCCGCTTCGACCTCGTGCGGCTGGATCCCGGCTCGGCGCTCCGCTTGCGCGCGGCTTGGCCGGGATGACGGTCATTTCTGCGCCAGGAACGCCCGGATCCAGCCGCCGACGCGGGCCCGGTCGTCGGGACGCCCGAAGCTGGCGATCGCCCGGTCGGCCTCGTCGTCGGCATAGACCTTCCCGCGCCGCGCCTCGATCAGCGCCTCGGCGTAGGCGGGCTCGAACTCCGGGTGCGGCTGCATCGAGATCGCCGGCTGGTCGCGCCAGGCCAGGGCCGCGAACGGCGTGAAGTCGCTCGCGGCCACCACCTCGGCGCCCGGCGGAAGCTCCACCACCTGGTCCTGGTGCGACGCCGGCATGCGGAAGCTGGCCACGTCGTCCATCCACGACTCGCGACGCACCACGCGGTATTCGTGCTCGCCGATGCCCCAACCCTTGGGCGACTTGATCACCCGCCCGCCGAAGGCCTGGGCCATGGCCTGGTGGCCGAAGCAGACGCCGACCAGCTTCGTGCGTCCCTTGGCCTCCCGCAGCCAGTCCAGCAGCCGGGCGATCCAGGGGTCGTCGTCGTAGACCCCCGCCGCCGAGCCGGTGACGATGTAGCCGTCGCAGTCCTCCGGAGCGGCCGGATATTCGCCCTCGTCGGCGGCGTAGACGCGCCAGTCGTAGGCGTCGGGTCCCAGCAGGCGCATGAACATGTCGGGATAGGTCCCGAACGTCGGGATCGCGGGCCGCGGCGGCCGGCCGGTCCTGAGGACGCCCAGCTTCATGGCCGGCACGATCTGCTTCTCCCGCTCTCGATGTCATGGCCCGGCTTGTCCGGGCCACCCATGAACACGTGAGAGGCGGGCGACCCGCCGCACCGCCGCGCCCTTCCGGCGATCAATGCAGGCATGGATACCCCGGACAAGCCGGGGGGATGACGGTGATGGCTCAATACGCCATCCCCTGGGCCACGGCCTTCAGCTTCTCGATGGCCGAGAACTTGTCGTCGATGAAGTCGTGGTCGATCCACCAGTCCTCCACCTCGCGCAGCACCTCGCCCACCATCGGGCCCTTGGGCACGCCGGCGTTCATCACGTCCTCGCCGGTCAGCGGGAACTCGGGCGGGTTCCAGCCCTCGGCCAGGGCGATCATGCCCCGCCATTGCATCACCGCCGCCGTCCGCGGCGCAGCCGCCCAGGCCAGCTTGGCGCGGTCGCGGAACGTCGCCTGGCCCACGCGGTAGACCGCGCGGCGGATCTCGCGCGGACTCATCCAGCTCTTCAGCTCCGGGGTCGGCGAGAGCGCGGCCGTGATCCGGTCGCGGTCGGCGTTGGACAGGCGCAAGCGTTCGGCCAGGGCCGCCGCGCCGATCTGGTCGTCGGGCAGCAGCGCCGCCAGCCGCAGCACGGCGTCGCACTCGAAGAGCTGGTCGGCCTCCAGTTCCGCCAGCGCCTCGAACCGCGCCAGGTTGGCCGGCGCCGGCAGGATCTCGGCCAGCACCGAAGTCTCCGCCATCAGCCGCACGGCCACGCGCGGGTCGTCGGCGGCCAGCAGCTTCAGCACCTCCTTCGTGATGCGTTCGGCCGCCAGCGCCTTGATCTGGCCCTTCAGCGCCGCGCAGGCCTTGAGCGCCGCCGCGTCGGGCTCGCCCTTCCCGAACCAGGCCTGGAAGCGGAAGAAGCGCAGGATGCGCAGGTGATCCTCGCGGATCCGCTGCTCGGGCTCGCCCACGAACACGATGCGTCCCGCCCGCGCATCGGCCACGCCATGGCCCGTGGGGTCGAAGATGCTCCCGTCGCGCCGCGCATAGAGCGAGTTCAGCGTGAAGTCGCGCCGCTGGGCGTCCTCGGCCCAGTCGGTGGTGAAGGCCACCGTGGCGCGGCGGCCGTCGGTGGAGACGTCGCGGCGCAGGGTGGTGATCTCGTGCGGCCGGTGGTTCGACACCGCCGTCACCGTGCCGTGGTCGAGGCCGGTCGGGACCGACCTGATCCCCGCCGCCTTCAGCGCGGCGACCACCTGATCGGGCGTCAGCACCGTGGCGATGTCGAGGTCGTCCACCTTGCGGCCGACCAGGGTGTTGCGCACGCAGCCGCCCACGAAGCGCGCGCAGTCCGGCCCGCCCGCCGCCTCCAGCGCGTCGAACACCGCCGCCGTCTCGGGCGCGGTCATCCAGGAAGGTTGGCCCAGGGTCTCGCTCATCGGGGTTCGAAGTGGCCTTCCGTGACGCTGCCGTCCGCCCGGGTCTCGGCCGGGACATAGCGCAGGTCGCGATTGTCGGAATGGAAGGCCGCCGTCGCCATCAGGGAGAGCGCCACCAGGACGCCGCCGGCGCCGACCAGCCAGGGCCAGGGCGTGGCGCCCATCTGCCGTCCCGTGCGCCGGGCCCAGGCGGCCCACAGGAACCAGGCGACGAAGGGGAGCGCGGCCAGCGCCCCCCGGATCAGGATCGCCTTAAGCAAGCGAGGCTCCGTAGAGCCGGTCGTAGAGCGCCCGCAGGATGCCCGCCGTCGCGCCCCAGATGTACTGCTCGGCGTGGGTCATGGCGTAGAACCGGCGGCGCTCGCCCGTCGGCAGCTCGCGCTCGTGCTGCTCGTAGTTCATCGGGTCCATCAGGAAGCCGAAGGGCGTCTCGAAGATGTGGGCCACCTCGGCCGGATTGGGCGTGAGCGTGAAGCCCGGCCGCACGAACCCCACCACCGGCGTGATCAGATAGCCCGTGCCCGTCCGGTAGGGCGTCGACAGGCCGGCCAGAGACACGAAGTGCGACTCCAGCCCGACCTCCTCGTGGGCTTCGCGCAGCGCCGTCTCCCACGGCCGCTCGCCCGGGTCCTGGCGGCCGCCCGGCAGGGCCACCTGGCCGGTGTGGTTGCGCAGCGTGTCGGACCGGCGGGTGAGCAGCACGGTCATGCCCTCCTCCCGCTCGACCAGGCCCACCAGCACCGCCGCCGGCGTCAGCGGCTGCGCCGGATCGGCCGGGCGTCCCGGATCGAGGTCGAAGTTCGAGCGCAGCGCCGCGCCCTCCACCGCCTCGTCGTGCAGCGGGTCGAGATGCTCGGCGATCCAGGCGCGCAGGTCCGAGGTCGGGGCGATGTGGTTCACGGCCGATGCGCCTCGGGCGGTCCCAACGGGAACCAGGCGCCGTGCGAGGTCACGCCCAGCTCGGCGCCCTCGGGCGTCTCCCGCTCTTCCGCCATTTCCACCAGCTCGTAGAACACGGGCCGCGCGATCAGCGCCTCCAGGCCCCGCCGGACATGGACGTAGGGCCTCGGTTCGCCATCCTCGCCAGTCTCCACGCGGATCGCGTTCTCGGGACCGGCCTCCACCGTGTCGCCGACGTTGGTCAGGAAGGTCAGGCGGTCGCCCTCGCGGTCGACGCGGACGGCCACGAACGGCGCGTCCTCGACCGTGATCCGCATCTTCTCCACCGGCGTGACCAGATGGAAGCCGTCCGGGTCCTTGCGCAGCACCGTCGAGAACAGGCGCACCAGCGACTCGCGGCCGATCGGCGAGCCCTCGTGAATCCACCGCCCGTCCGGCTTGATGACGATGTCGATCTCGCCGCAATGGGCCGGATTCCACAGGTGAACGGGCGGCAGGCCGCGGCCCGGCGCCTGCTTCACGGCCGCCGCGACACCTTCCAGACCGGGTTTGCCCGTGGTTTCCGACATACCCTCAAGGTAGGGGGCGGCGGGAGTCGCCTCAAGCGCGGGGCGCGACCGCCCCCGTCACCGCCACGTCGGCGAACTTGCGGACCAGCACGCGCTTGGGGTCCACCGGCCCCGGCAGCACCACGTCGGGAGCCACCGAAAAGCCCACCCGCTGGAAGAACGGCAGGTCCCCCACCAGCAGCACGGCGGCCTCGCCCGCGGCCTGCGCCGCCGCGCAGGCGCGCTCCACCAGCAGGGCGCCCAGCCCGTTCTTGCGGTCGGTCTCGTCCACGGCCAGGGGCCCCAGGAACACGATGGGCTGGCCGCCGGCGGCCACGCGCCACATGCGCACCACGCCCAGCAGGCGGCCTTCCTCGAACGCGCAGAACGACAGTTCCGGGGCGAACTCGGCGAACTCGCGCACGCGCTCCGACACCTTGGCGAAGCGGCCGGGCCCGAACGCGCGGGTCAGCAGGGCTTCGATATCCTGGGCGTGTTCGGGGGCTTCGTTCACGAAGGCGAGCGCCGGCGCGGGCCGGCAGGGCTGCAGCGACATGGATGGATGATCTCGGATGGGAGGGGGTGCAGGCGCGGACGCTCCGCGCGGGTTCAGTGCGGGTGGGCCCTAGGCCAACTGACGTCGTCGCATCTGAAGGGCCCTCCGGGCCGTGTTCGGGAGCGCGCAAATAGGACCAACGCGCGGGGGCGTCAACGGCGTTGAACGCCATTGCGGCGATATGCGGCGCAGGGCAGGCTCCGCCGCCGTCCGATGACCGACACGCCCCCTCCCTCTTCCGAGCCTGTCCCGTCCGCCCGCGCGCTGCTCAAGGAGCGCGACTACCTGCTGTTCTGGGGGACGCGCTGGACCGGCAGCTTCGCCAGCCAGATCCAGAGCGTGGCCATGGGCTGGCAGATGTACGCCCTGGCCCGCCAGACCCGCTCGGTGGAGGAAAGCGCCTTCCTGGTGGGGATGATCGGGCTGGCGGCCTTCGTGCCCGTGTTCCTGCTGACCCTGCCGGCGGGCGAGGCGGCCGACCGCTACGATCGGCGCAAGGTCCTGCTCATCTGTCTCACCGGCGAGATCATCAGCGTCTTCGCGCTGGCCATGGCCACGGTGAACCACCTCGCTTCCCCGGCGCTCCTCCTGGCCATCGCGGCGCTGTTCGGCGCCAGCCGCGCCTTCTTCGCCCCGGCCAACACCGCGCTGGGGCCGATGCTGGTGCCGCGCGCGCTGCTGCCGCGCGCCATCGCCTGGAACTCGCTGGCCTGGCAGACCGCCTCGATCGCGGGGCCGGCGGCGGCCGGCCTGCTGGTCGCCCGGTCGGCCGAGACGGCCTACTTCACCACCTTCGCCCTCTACGGCCTCGCCGGCTTGCTCGTCTTCCTGATCCGCTCGAACGCCAAGCCCGAGGTGAAGCCCGGCTCGCGCTGGCAGCTCATCAAGGAGGGGCTGGCCTACGTCTGGCGGCAGAAGATCGTCTTCGGCGCCATATCGCTCGACCTGTTCGCCGTGCTGCTGGGCGGGGCGACGGCCCTGCTCCCGGTGTTCGCCCGCGACATCCTGCACGTGGGCGCCGAGGGCTTCGGCATACTGCGCGCCGGTCCGGCCATCGGCGCGACGGCCATCGCGCTGCTGCTGGCCGCCAATCCGATCCGCGCCAAGGCCGGCCTGTTCATGTTCGGCGGCGTAGCGGTCTACGGGGTGGCGACGGTGGTGTTCGGGCTCTCGAAATCGCTCTGGCTGTCGGTGGCCGCCCTGGCCGTGCTGGGCGGGGCCGACATGCTCTCGGTCTTCGTGCGCCAGACGCTGGTGCAGCTGGTGACGCCCGACCACATGCGCGGCCGGGTGGCGGCGGTCTCCTCGGTGTTCGTGGGCGCGTCCAACGAACTGGGCGAATTCGAGAGCGGGGTCGTCGCGCGCCTGCTGGGCCCGATCGGCGCGGCGGTGTTCGGCGGCGTGGGCGCCGTGTTCGTCACAGCGGTATGGGCGCGCCTGTTCCCCGACTTGCGCCGGGCCGACCGCCTCGAATAGAGGTCTTGCCATTCATTAGGGAGATTGAAGCCATGGGCGCATTGGAAGGAAAGGTCGTCCTCGTCACGGGCGGCGGCAACGGCATCGGGCGCGACTGCGCGCTGATCGCGGCGCAGGAAGGCGCCAAGGTCGTGGTCAACGACCTGGGCGGCGGGCTGAAGGGCGGCGACGAGGGGTCGTCGGGCCCGGCCGAGGAAGTCGCGGCCCTGATCCGCGCCAACGGCGGCCAGGCCGTCTCCAACTCCGACAGCGTCACCGACCTCGACGCGGTCTACGCCATGGTCGAGCAGGCCAAGAAGGAGTTCGGCGGCCTGCACGCGGTGATCAATCCGGCCGGCATCCTGCGCGACGTGATGTTCCACAAGATGACCGAGTCCGACTGGGACGCCGTCATCAATGTGCACATGCGGGGTTCGTTCAACGTGGCGCGCGCGACCATCGAGCTGTTCCGTGAGCAGCAGGACGGCGCCTACATGTTCTTCACCTCGACGTCGGGCCTGTTCGGCAACATCGGCCAGGCCAACTACGGCGCGGCCAAGATGGGCATCGCGGGCATGAGCCGGATCATCGCCATGGAGGGCGCGCGCAACAACGTCCGCTCCAACTGCCTGGCGCCGGTCGCCTGGACGCGCATGACCCAGTCGGTGCCGGTGAAGGACGAGGCCGCCGCCGCCCGCCGCGCGGTGATGGCCGAGAAGGTCCGCCCCGATCAGCCGGCCCGCTTCTCCGTGGCCATGGTCAGCCCCGCCGCGGCCAGCGTGTCGGGCCAGATCTTCGGCTCGTCGGGCGAGAACATCATCCTCTACTCCCAGCCGCGGCCGATCGAGACCGTGACCAAGGAAGAGGGCTGGACGGTCGACTCCATCCTGAAGGAAGCCGTTCCGAAGATGGCGCCGAAGTTCTTCGACCTGAACCGCGGTCCGCTGCCGGGGTCGCAGAACAACCAGCAGGCCAAGCAGCCCGCGTAGGCCGATCCCGGAAGGGTGATGTCGGATGGGTCAGGGGCGGCGCATCGTCGCCGCTCCGCGCCGCCAGGACCCATGCGGTAAGCCCCGGCCGCGGGATCGCGCAACGAACGTCAGCGCCGCCCCCGTGAAGCTTGTATGTCACACGATGCGGCGCGGGGGAACGTGGTGAATTGGCGCGGGTTGCGGCGGTCCGCCGCACGAACCTGGCCGCGGCGTCCAGGCTACAGGCGGTGGCGCTGGCGCCATTCGTCGCGGGTCATCTCCCAGTAGACCGACCGCCGGGTCGTCCCGTCGGGCCGCGCGGCCTCGCGCTCGCCCATCCGGCGGAAGCCGGCCGCGTCGATCCCCTTCTGCGAGCGCACGTTGTCCAGCGCCGCGGTGAGGCACATCAGCCGCACGCCCAGGGTCTCGAAGATCCAGCCGAAGGTCCGGACCATGCCGACGCGGCCCTGGCCCTGGTTCTGCAGGTCGGCGCGCATGGCGCCCGCCAGCTCGGCCGAGGCGTGCTGGGGCCAGACCGTGATCCGCGAATAGCCCGCCACCTCGCCGGCCTCGTCCAGGGTCAGCACCAGCAGCACTTCGCCGGCCAGCATCTGGGCCTGGTTCTCGGTCACCCAGCGGGTGATACTCTCCTCGTTGATCGGCCGCGGCAGGTCGTAGATCGGCCCCGACACCCGCTCGTCCGACAACAGCCTCACCAGCCCCGGCACATGCTTCAGCTCGGCCCGGACGCGCCCTGCGCCCAGCTCGGCGACGTCGACGTTGCGGACCGCCTCGCGGATCGCCGCGGCCTCTTCCTCCGAGGCGTGGAGCACGGTTTTCGGCGGCGCGCTCATGACCGGGCCAGCGCCTGCAGGGCCTCGCCGTCCAGCCGGCGGACCGTCCAGTCGGTCTTCGCCGAGGCGCCCAGGCTGTCGTAGAAGGCGATCGAGGGCGTGTTCCAGTTCAGCACCGCCCATTCCAGCCGGCCCAGGTTCTCGGCCTCGCACCGCTTCGCCAGGCCGCGCAGCAGCGCCTTGCCCGCGCCCACGCCCCGGGCCTCGGGCCGCACGAACAGGTCCTCGAGGTAGATCCCCGCCCGCCCCCGGAACGTCGAGTAGTTGTAGAACCACAGCGCGAAGCCCACGGGCGCGCCGTCCAGCTCGGCGATGTCGCATTGGCAGCGGGCTGGCTCGCCGAACAGGTCGCGGGCGATGTCGGCCTCGGTCGCCTCCACCTCGTGCAGCAGGCGTTCGTACTCGGCCAGGTCGCGGATGAACTGCAGGACCAGGGCCGTATCGGCCGGCGTGGCCGGGCGGATGGAAAGGCTCATGGTCAGGCTCCCGCCGCCCGATACCAGTCGATCCCGTCCCCGTCGCGCTCGCGCACCGCTTCGCCGCGCGAGATCAGGCAGTTCAGGTGGGCGAGGCTCTCGCCCGTCGCCAGGCCCAGCAGGCCCTCGTCGATCTTGCGCCGGAACAGCACGCTGAACACGTCGACCACCCGCTTGGGCTCGGCGAGCAGGCCGCGCAGCCGCACGAGTGCGCGCTCGTGGCCGCCGATCAGGTGGTCGAGGCGGGCGTGCAGGCCGTGGAACGGGTCGTTGTGCGCCGGCAGCACCAGCACGTCGTCGGGCACCTGGGTCTTGATCCGCGCCAGTGACGTCAGCCAGTCGGTCAGCGGGTCGCCGTCGGGCTCGGTCGGGAAGACCGACACGTTGGACGAGATCTTGGGCAGCACCTGGTCCCCCGAGATCATCAGCTTCAGCTCGGGGCAGTACAGGCAGGCGTGCTCGGGGCTGTGGCCCGAGCCCACCACCACGCGCCAGGTCCGGCCGCCGATCTCCACCTCCTCGCCGTCGTTCAGGCGCCGGAAGCTGTCCGGCAGGGCGTAGAGCCCGCGGCCGAAGCCGCCGAACTTGGCGCGGTACGACTCCAGCGCCTCCTCGTCCCAGCCGGCGGCGCGGAAGAAGGCGATGGCGTCCTCGGGCGCCTCGCGGCCCGTGTCGGCGGCCAGCGATCGGCAGGTCATGAACTCCAGCCGCGTGATCCACAGCCGCGCGTCGAACTTGCGCGTCAGATAGCCCGACATGCCGATGTGGTCGGGGTGCATGTGGGTGACGAAGACCCGTGTGACCGGCTTGCCTTCCAGCGGCCCCTTCAGCGCCGCGCGCCAGGCGTTGCGCGTCTCCATGCCGCCGATGCCGGTGTCCACCACCGCCCAGCCGTCCCCTTCGGCGATCGCCCAGACGTTGATGAAGGCCAGCGCCCCGCCCAGCGGCATGCGCAGCCACTTCACCCCCGGCGCGATGTCGATCGCCTCGCCGACCTTGGGGCCCTGCTTGAAGGGATATTCCAGCTTCGGCCGGTGGCTTTCCCAGGTCGCCTGTTCGATTCCGTCCCGCAACGCCCTGCAAGCTCCAGCCGCCATTCCAAGTCCGCATTATCCGGGGCGGACGCAGCGGAGGGCAAACCTAGATTCTCGCTTTCCCTCCCCTTCATGGGGAGGGTGGATCGCGGTGGAACCGCGAGACGGGTGGGGAAGTCCGTCCCCACCCCGCTCGCCTGACGGCGAGTCGCCCTCCCCATGAAGGGGAGGGAAAACCGCCGCCTACGCCCGCACGGGCGTGAAGCGCTCCACCCACTGGCGGAAGACGCCGGGATCGGAGAGGCCGGCCTGCTGGGCCGCCACCTTGCCGCCGGTGAACGCGAACAGCGCCGGAATGCCCTGCACCCGGTAGCGGGCCGACAGCTCGGGATTGGCGTCCACGTCGATCTTGATGAACCGCGCCCGGGGCTCCAGCTCGGCGGCGGCGCGGGCGAAGATGGGGGCGACCGCCCGGCACGGCCCGCACCACGCCGCCCAGAAATCCACGATCAGCGGCAGGTCGCTCCTGGCCAGGTGCTTGTCGAAGCGTGCGGCGTCCAGCGCCACCGGCTCGCCGGTGAACAGCGGCTTGCCGCAGCGGCCGCACTTGCCGCCCTGCCCCAGCTTCGCGGCCGGAACGCGGTTGGCGGCGTCGCAGTGCGGGCAGACCACATGGAACGCGTCGGACATGTCGGTCCCTCGTGAAACCGGTTGACGTTGCGTCGCCCTTGGCGCGGGCGCGCGGCCCTGCCATTTCGGATGGGCGCGGAGGAGACGTCCATGGCCGATATCAAAGAAAATCCCGACAAGACGGTGGCGGCGGCGCTGGATCCGCTGATCGACGCGGCCCTGGCCGAGGGGCGGATCGCCGGCGCCGTGGTGCTGCTGGCCCGCGACGGCCAGCTCGCCTACGCCCGCGCCGCGGGCCTGGCCGACATCGAGGCGAACCGGCCGATGGCGCGCGACGCCATCTTCCGCGCCTCGTCCCTGACCAAGCCGATCGTGACCGCCGCGGTGCTGTCGCTGATCGACGACGGCGGGATGAGCCTCGACGATCCGGTCACCCGCTACCTGCCCGACTTCAAGCCCCAGTGGCAGGGCGAGACGCCCACGATCACCGTGCGCCACCTGCTCACCCACACCTCGGGCCTGGGCTACGGCTTCCTGCAGCCCGAGGACGGCCCCTACCTCAAGCTCGGCGTCTCCGACGGCATGGACCAGCCGGGCCTGGGCTTCCCGGAGGAGCTCAAGCGCATCACCGAGGCCGGCCTGTTCTTCCCGCCGGGCGCCGCGTGGCTCTATTCGGTGAGCCTCGACGTCCTGGGCGCCGCCGTCGAGGCGGCCACCGGCAAGGGCCTGGGCGACGTGGTCGCCGAGCGGGTCACCGGCAAGCTGGGCATGGCCGACACCGGCTTCTTCGTGGCCGACCGCGCCCGCCTCGCCACCGCCTACGCCGACGGCCCGCCGCCGGTGAAGATGGGCGCGACCCACACCGTCCCGTTCGCCGAGCTGTCGGGCATCCGTTTCGCGCCCGACCGCATCTTCGACCCCGGCTCGTTCCCCTCGGGCGGCGCGGGCATGGCGTGCTCGGCGCCCGACCTGCTGACCTTCCTGGAGGCCATCCGCCAGGGCGGTGGGCCCGTTGTCGGCCCGGCCACGGCCAAGGCGATGATGACCAACCAGACCGGCGCGCTGCCCATCGTGATCGCCGGCCCCGGCGTGGGCTTCGGCTTCGGCGGCGCCGTGCAGCTCGACCCCGCCCAATCGGGCTCGCCGCACCTGCCCGGCGCGTGGTCGTGGGGCGGGGTCTACGGCCACAGCTGGTTCGTCGATCCGACGCGCAAGACCACCTTCGTCCTGATGACCAACACCTCGACGGAAGGCATGAGCGGCCCGCTCTCCCAGGACCTCGCGCAAGCCGCGGCGAAGGCGACGGCCTGAGGTTTCCCTCCCCTTCATGGCGAGGGCGACTCGCCGAAGGCGAGCGGGGTGGGGATAGCCGCTCCCCACCCGTCCGCCGCTCCGCGGCGTCCACCCTCCCCACGAGGGGGAGGGAAAGCGTCCCCGCCCCTTGCCGCCGCCCGTGCCGGATGGAACAGTCGCGCCGGTTTCGGGGAGGGTTATCGATGATCAGGATCGCAGCGGCGCTGGCCGCGACCATGCTGGCCGCGGGCGCGGCCCAGGCCGCCGCCCCGAAGGCCGACGGCGGCGAAGCCGCCTTCCGCGACCTCTACAAGCAGCTCGTCGAGACCAACACCACCGCCTCGGCCGGCAGCTGCACCCGGGCGGCCGAGCAGATCGGGGCGCGGCTGAAGGCGGCGGGCTATCCCGACGCCGACATCCACCTGCTGGTCCCGCCCGAGCACCCGCGCGCCGGCAACATCGTGGCGGTCCTGCCCGGCAAGGACCTCAAGGCCAAGGCCGTCCTGCTGCTGGCGCACCTCGACGTGGTCGAGGCCAAGCGCGAGGACTGGACCCGCGACCCGTTCAGGATGATCGAGGAGGACGGCTACTTCTACGGCCGCGGCGTCTCGGACGACAAAGCCCAGGCGGCCATCTTCGCCGACATGATGATCCGCTTCCGGCAGGAGGGCTACAAGCCGCGCCGGACCGTCAAGCTGATGCTGACCTGCGGCGAGGAAGGCGGCTGGTTCAACGGCGCCCACTGGCTGACCACGACCCAGCGCGATCTGATCGACGCCGGCATCGCGCTGAACGAGGGCGCGGGCGGCGAGCTCGACGCGGCCGGAAACCGCGTCGACCACAGCATCCTGGCGGCCGAGAAGTCGCCGGTGACCTTCATCTTCGAGGTCACCAATCCCGGCGGCCACAGCTCGCGCCCCGTGCCCGACAACGCGATCTACCACCTCGCCCGCGCCCTCGACGCGGTCAGCCGCTACGAGTTCCCGGTCCAGTTCGACGACGCCAACCGGGCCTATTTCACCCGCATGGCCAAGGTGGTCGGCGGCGAGACGGGCGCGGCCATGACCGCCATCGTCGCCGATCCCGCCGACGCCAAGGCCGACGCGATCCTCAGCCGCGACGCCAACTACCACGCCATGCTGCGCACCACCTGCGTGGCGACCATGCTGGACGCCGGCCATGCGCAGAACGCCCTGCCCCAGCGGGCCCGGGCCGTGGTCAACTGCCGCGTCTTCCCGGGCGTCCCCGCCGAAGAGGTGCGTCAGGCCCTCGTGAAGGCCGTCGACAATCCCAAGGTCTCGATCACCACGCCGGGCCGCATCTTCCCCGAGGCCGCCGCGCCGCCGATGACGGCCAAGGTGCTGGGCCCCATCGAGACGATCACCGAGCAGATGTGGCCGGGCGTGCCGGTGGTGCCGATCCTGCAGCCGGGCGCCACCGACGCCACCTTCCTGAACGCGGTGGGCATCCCCGCCTTCGGCGTCTCGGGCGTCTTCTACGATCCCGACCTCGGCCACATCCACGGCCTGAACGAGCGCATCCGCGTGAAGTCGGTGATGGAGGGCCGCGTCTTCCTCTACCGGCTGGTCAAGGCCTACGCCGAGCAGAAGGACTAGAGCCGTGCGGGGGCTGGCGATCCTGGCGGCCGTCGCGGCGCTGGCCGCTCCGCTCGCCGCCGTGGCCGCGCAGCCCGGCGAGGCGGCGTTCCGCGATCTCTACAAGGCGCTGGTCGAGACCAACACCACCCAGTCGGCGGGAAGCTGCACCCTGGCCGCCGAACGCATGGCCGCGCGGCTCAAGGCGGCGGGCTTCCCCGACGCCGACCTCACCCTCTTCAGCCTGCCGGAGTTCCCCAAGGACGGCGGGCTGGTGGCCGTCTATCCGGGCCGCGACCCCAAGGCCGGCGCCATCCTGCTGCTGGCCCACCTCGACGTGGTCGAGGCCAGGCGCGAGGACTGGACGCGCGATCCGTTCACGCTCTTCGAGGAGGGCGGCTACTTCTACGCCCGCGGCGCGGCCGACGACAAAGCCCAGGCGGCCATCTTCACCGACCTGTTCATCCGCCTGCGCCAGGAAGGCTATCGGCCGCGCCACACGCTGAAGCTGGCCCTGACCTGCGGCGAGGAAGGCGGCCGCTTCAACGGCGCGAGCTGGCTGGCCCAGAACCGCCGCGACCTGATCGACGCGAAGTTCGCGCTCAACGAATGGGCCGGCGTGAACCTCGACGCCTCCGGCAAGCCGGTGTTCCACGCGATCATGGCCGACCAGAAGACCGTCGGCACCTATCGCCTGGAGGCCACCAATCCCGGCGGCCACTCCTCGCGCCCCCTGCCCGACAACGCGATCTACCACGTGACCCACGCGGTCGACCGGATCGCGGCCTACGAGTTCCCGGTCCAGCTCAACGACGTCACCCGCGCCTACTTCAGCGCCATGTCGAAGATCCTGGGCGGCGAGCGCGGGGCGGCCATGGCGGCCATCGTGGCCGACCCGAACGACGCGGCGGCCAAGGCGGTGCTGGCCCGCGATCCCAACGACCACGCCATGATGGGCACCACCTGCGTCGCCACGATGTTCGAGGCCGGACACGCGGCCAACGCCCTGCCCCAGCGCGCCACCGCCACGATCAACTGCCGGATCGTGCCGGGCGTCACCCGCGCCGAGGTGCGCGACACGCTCGTGGGCCTGATCGACGACCCGCAGGTGAGCGTCTCCGAGGCGCGCGGCCGCGAGGGCGTGGCCGGCCCCCCGTTGACGCCGCAGATCATGGACCCGATCCGCAAGGTCAGCGGTGAGCTCTGGCCCGGCGTGCCGGTCGTGCCCACGATGGAGGCGGCGGCCACCGACGGGAAAGCGCTGATCGCGGCGGGCATCCCCACCTATGGCGTGATGGGACTGGCGCTGGAGCCCGACCTCGGCCACATGCACGGCCTCAACGAGCGGATCGGCGTGAAGTCCGTGCTGGACGCGCGCGAATTCACCTACCGGCTCGTGAAGATCTACGCCGACCAGAAGGACTGAACTTGCGGATCTGGGTCGCCGCCGCGCACGACGCGGCGCACAGGAACGGCGGCTGGGCGTTCGTCCGGGCGAACGGCGAGGTCTCGGGCCGCGCCGGCGGCGACCGGCGGACCACCCGCGCCCGGATGGCGCTGGCCGGCCTCGCCGCGGCGCTGGACGGCGTTCCGGCCGGCGAGGCCCTGGCGGTGGTCGCGCCCCGCGCCGACGCCATCGTCCTGCACGCCCTGCTGAAACCGCCCATCGATCCGCCCGCGGATGACCTCGACCTGCGCGGCGTCCTGGCCAAGGCGTTGGCCGGCCGCGCCTGGACCCTGGCCGTGGGCGACCCCGACGGCGCGACGCCGGCCGCCTTCGCCGCCGCCTGGGCCGGCCAGGCCGCGGAGAAGGCCAGGACGGGCGGGGCCTTCAGCGCCGCGATCCCGAAGACCAACCTCGCCAAGGCCAAGGGGCTGTAGGCCCCGCCCGTCAGGCCGGCGCGGTCGCCCGCCGATGCGCCCGCATCATCGCGCCGGTCCCCAGGAAACCCGCGATCATCAGCGCCCAGCCGGCCGGCTCGGGCACGCCGCCCCGGGTGAGGAACGTCAGGTCGCCGCCGTCCGTCAGGGCGAAGGCCGGCTGATAGGCCAGCGGTCCGGCCACGCCCGGCGCGGAGCTGTACTGATACGACTGGCCCGGCCCCGCCACGGTGTCGCTGAGGTACCAGCTGAGATAGCCGGCCGCGCCGGCCGCATGGTTGGTGCGGATCCGGTAGGTCGAGCCGGCGTCGAAGTGGATCGGTGCCGGACTGAACGCCGAGCCGCTCGAATTGCCGAACGGAACCTGGACCTCGAACGGGCCGCCGGGAACAAGGCCGCTCTCGATCTGCATGAAGCCGAGCCCGACCCAGGTGTCGCCGTCGAGGCGCTCGATGTTGAAGCCGCTGCGCCGGTTGCCATAGGGCGAGGACGCCGCCACCGGGACGATCAGGTAGCTGGCGTCGAAGCTCGTATCGACGGTGAAGCTGGTGGTGATCGTGTCGCCATAGAAGAACGAGCAGTAGACGTTCGCGCAGTAGGTGCTGCTGGACGCGGCGACGTCGAAGGTCTGCGAGGCGTCGGGCGTGCGGCGGGTCAGCGGCAGGCCGACGCCCACGTTGGTCGCCGTCGTGTCCGACGGATCGTAGTTGGCGTAGAAGATGGTGGCGCCGGCCGGCGAGGCGACGAGCGCAAGCGCCGCCGCGGCGGCGCAGAACGAAAGCTTTTGGAACAACACTGGATCCCCCTGTCTGGATGGACCCAGCACACCCTACGGCCCGTCTGCGGACATCCCCCGATCGGGGGCGCCAGACGACGGCGACGCCTGGATCGCGATCCGCGGGAGTGAGACCCGACCATGCGACCAGATCGCGCACAAACTCTTGATTTAACGCCTTTTTGTCCCGTTCAGATGGTCCGTTTTGAACGGGAAAGGCTCTACGGCAGCTCGCTCATCCAGACGCGCAGCGCGCGCAGGAACGGCAGCGCCTCGCGGAATTCCTTCTCGGTGAAGCCGTCGCGCAGCTTCTCGACCTTGGGCCGGATCGCCGCCATGGAGCGGTTGTAGGCTTCACGCCCGGCCAGAGTCATGCGGACCCGCTTGCGCCGCCGGTCGGCCTCGCAGGTCCCGACCGTCACGAGACTGGTCGCCTCCAGCCGCTGCAGGGTGTTGGTGATCGCGCCGGGGGTCATCCGCAGGGCCGTGGCGATGGCGTTCGGCGTCAGGTCCTCGCCGCGCCGCGCGATCAGGTTCAGCACCTCGTACTGCGGATAAGTCAGGCCAACCGGCAGGGCCCGGCTGATCGCCATCCGAACGCCGTGCTCGATCTGGCTGATCTCGTCGAACACCTGGACTTCGGGGTGTTCCTCGATGATGGCGCCCATGTCTTCGCTCCAGCCGAATCACCGGCGAGCCAAGGATATCGTTCAAGGTTGAAACTTCAAGATTGAAGCGTCAGCCCGAAGCCGCCTCGAGGGTCTCCTTCAAGCCCCGACGGGCGAGCTCGTCGGCCCGCTCGTTGAGCTCATGACCCGCATGGCCCTTCACCCACCGCCAGTGCACGTCGTGATGCGACCGGGCTTCGTCAAGGCGCCGCCACAAATCATCGTTCTTCACGGGCTTGCCGTCGGCGGTCCGCCAGCCGCGGCGCTTCCAGCCGTGGATCCACTCGCCGATGCCCTTCTGGACGTACTGGCTGTCGGTGTGCAGCTCGACGCGGCACGGCTTCTTCAGCGCCTCCAGCGCCTGGATCGCGGCCATCAGCTCCATGCGGTTGTTGGTGGTGGCGAGTTCGCCGCCGGTGAGCTCCTTCTCGGTCTGGCCGTGGATGAGGATCGCGCCCCATCCGCCAGGGCCAGGATTTCCGGAACACGCCCCGTCGGTGAAGATCATCACGTGGGGGTTCATCGGGCGCCGCAGGCGAGAATGGGACCACCAAGACCACGAAGACCACGAAGACCACCAAGATGATCCGGCTGAGCCGGGCGTCGCCGCTGCCCCGGACTCCTTGTGGTCTTGGTGGTCTTGGTGGTCGAATGCGGCGCTCGTGCGCCACAGGTGTCTGGGAAGGCGTGCGAACGAGCCATCAGGGCGCCCCGAACACCAGCAGGTCGGGCGAGGCGCGATGGACGGCCAGCTTGCGCTCGTATTCCAGCGGGTCCTTGGGCTTCACCAGCGCGCCGGCCGGCGTCGCGCCCCAGTCGTGCAGCCGGGTGAGGAAGAAGCGCATCGCCGCCCCGTGCGCCAGCACCGGCAGGGCGGCGCGCTCGGCGTCCGACAGCGGCCGGCGGCTCTCATAGCCGGCCAGCAGCGCGCGCGCGGCCGTGATGTTGAAGCTGCCGTCCGGCTCGAAGCACCAGGCGTTCAGCGCCACGGCGATGTCGTAGGCGAAGGCGTCGATGCAGGCGAAGTAGAAGTCGATGGTCCCGGCGAAGGCCGCGCCCCGGAAGAAGACGTTGTCGGGGAAATAGTCGGCGTGGACCACGCCCGTCGGAAGCCCCTTCGGCCAGGCGGCCGCCAGCATCTCGAGGTCCGCGTCGATGGTCGCCGCCAGGCCGGGCTTCAGGGCCTCCGCGTCGGCCGTCAGGCCGGCGAACATCGAGGCCCAGGCGGCCTGTCCGAGGTCGTTCGCGCGCGTCAGAGGGAAGCCCTCGCCGGCCAGGTGCAGGCCGGCCAGGCCCGCGCCCGCCTCGCGGCAATGGGCCACCGTCGGGCGGCGAACCGACAGGCCGTTGAGGAACTCCACGATCGCGCACGGCTTGCCGCGGATCCGCTTGATCAACTGTCCCTCGCGGTCGGCCATGGGCTCGGCCGACGGATAGCCGTGCTTCGCCAGCCAGCGCATCAGCTCCAGGAAGAACGGCAGGTCGGCCTCGTTCACCCGCTTCTCGTAGACCGTCAGGATGAAGCGCCCGCGCTCGGTCTCCAGCAGGAAGTTCGAGTTCTCGACGCCCTCGGCGATGCCCTTGAACGCGGTGGCGGCGCCCAGGTCGAAGTCGGCCAGCAGCCCCGCCAGCTCCTCGTCGGTGATGTCGGTGTAGACCGCCATGCCTGCCGCATGGGGGACGCGGCGGAGTCGGTCAAGCGGGCAGTTCGTGCTAGGCTGCCGGCGCCTCGCAGGAGGAGATCCATGATTGCCTTGAAGGTCGAGAAGATCGGCGACCGGATCGCGGTCGTCCTCACCGAAGAAGCCCTGGCCCACCTGAACCTCGGCGTCGGCGACGTACTGCACGTCGAGCCCAGCGGCGAGGGCATGGTGCGCGAGGTCACCCGCGAGACCTGGATCGAGGACCCGCACGCCCGCGGCCGCGCCTTCCTGCGCCGCTACAACAAGAGCTTCGAACGGTTCGAGGGATAGGGCGAATGCTCATAGGCTGAGAACTTCGCCTCTCGGCGTGAGCGCCAACGTCCTGGTTCGAGCCAAAGGCCACCTCTACCTCCCCCGCCGAAGGCGGCGGGAGGGGGACCGGCCGCCGAAGCCGGCGCCGCCGGCTGAAGAGCGGCTGGTGGAGGGGGCAGGCCGCGGTTGTGTCGGATCGATTGGCGGCTGAAGTGCGGCGCTCG
>NZ_WGNY01000047.1 GCF_016124325.1 Phenylobacterium sp. | reverse complement strand
CTCCGAAGGCAAAGGTCACACGTTCGAATCGTGTCGGGTGCGCCAGGCTGATCCCTCCCCTCGCTAGGTCCGTGCGCGTCCGCCCACTGGTCGGGCGCTCGGAAGCGCGCTACCACCTGCGCCCGATGGGGAGCGGCGCACGCAAGCGACTTGCCGGGTCGGCGGCGGGCCTGATCGCCCTGGCCTGGGCCGCGGCGGCGCAGGCGCACAACATCGGCGGCTCGGACGCCGCCTTCGTCGCGGCCACGCGCGGCCCCGACCCGGTCCCCTTCATCTACCTCGGCGCCAAGCACATGGTGACCGGCTACGACCACCTGCTGTTCCTGGTGGGCGTGATCTTCTTCCTGTTCCGGCTGCGGCAGGTGGCGCTCTACGTAAGCCTGTTCTCGCTGGGCCACTCGACGACGCTGCTGGCCGGGGTGTTCTTCGGCCTCCACGTCGATCCGCACCTGGTGGACGCGGTGATCGGCCTGTCGGTGGCCTACAAGGCCTTCGAGAACCTCGGCGGCTTCAGGACCCTGTTCGGCGTCCAGCCCGACCCTCGCGCGGCGGTCTTCGGCTTCGGCCTGATCCATGGCTTCGGCCTGGCCACCAAGCTGCAGGCGCTGAACCTCAACCGCGAGGGGCTGCTCGTGAACCTCGTCTCGTTCAACGTCGGCGTCGAGATCGGCCAGATGCTGGCGCTCACCCTGATCCTCGCGGCCATGACCCTGTGGCGGCGCACGCCGGCCTTCGCGCCGATGGCCCATTCCGCCAATGTGCTGCTGATGCTGGCGGGCTTCATCCTCGCCGGCCAGCAGCTCGCCGGCTACGTCTATGGAGGAGCCGTCTCATGAGCGCCGAGCCCGTCCGCCCGATGCCGCGCGGCCGCCTGATCGCGGCGATCCTGGGCGCCCTGGCCATCGCCGTGCTGGTGGTCTTCGGCGCCATCCTGCCCGCCGAGTTCGACCGCGATCCCCTGGGCCTGGGCCGCGTCACAGGCCTTTCGCGGCTCTGGGCGCCGGCGGAGACGGCGATCGACCCCAACCAGGGCGGCGTGGCCCGCGCCCGCGAATACGACATCCCCTTCCGCACCGACGTGGTGGAGATCCCGCTGGGCGGCTTCCTCGAGGGCGTCGAGCGCTCCGAACTGGAATACAAGGTGGGGATGGCGAAGGACGCCACCCTCACCTACGCCTGGGAGGTGAGGGGCGCGTCCGATCCGCGCGATTTCCACTACGACCAGCACGGCCACACCACGCCCGCGCCGGGCCAGCCGATGACGGTGGCCACCTACCGCCAGGCCTTCGGCCTGAAGCAGCAGGGCGTCCTCACCGCGCCGTTCGACGGCATCCAGGGCTGGCAGTTCTCGAACTCGAGCGAGAAGCCGGTGGTTGTGCGGCTGCGGCTGGCGGGCTTCTACCAGCTGATCCCCGCCGGCCAGCCCGGCAACGAGGCCGGCGTCGTCGCCAACGTCCCGGCCAGCGAGGCGCGGCCCGACCGCTGACGACCCGCTCTAGGACGCATGTCCGTGCCGGTGGTGCAGGTCCGGATAGTGCGCATGGGCGTGGGCCAGCCGGCCGTGCCGGTGGCGGTGGACATGAGGTTCGCCCGGCGGATCGCCCGGACCGTGGACATGTTGGTGGTGGGCGTCGTGGACGTGGGCGTGCTCGTGCTCCATCGGCTCGTGCACATGCTCATGGTCGTGTCGCTCGGCGAGGTGCAGCCAGACGCCGACCGCCATCAGCGCGGCCGCCAGGAACAGGCGCCACGTCGCCGGCTCGCCGAACAGGAGCATCGCCAGCAGCGCGCCGACGAACGGCGCGGTCGAGAAATAGGCGCCGGTGCGCGCCGCGCCCAGGAACCTGAGAGCCAGGACGAACAGCACGAGGCTCACGCCGTACCCTAGAAAGCCCACGCCGCCGGCGGCGACAGTCAGCACGGGCGCCGGCAGCCGGGCGCCCAGCGCCAGGGCGATCAGCAGGTTCACAGCTCCGGCGGCGAGCCCCTTGACCATGGCGATCTGCGTGGGATCGGACGCGCTGATCTTGCGGGTCAGGTTGTTGTCGATCCCCCAGGCGAGGCAGGCTCCGCCGATCAGCGCCGCACCCCAGCCCACCGGCGCTGCGGCGCCCTGCCAGGCCAGCAGCATCGCGCCGCCCAGGATGGCGGCCGCCCCGATCAGCAGTCGGCGGTCCACATTCTCCCGGAACACAACCCAGGCTATGGCCATGGTGGCCAGCCCTTCGAGGTTCAACAGCAGCGACGCGCTGGAGGCCGGCGTGACGGCGAGGCCGAACATCAGGAGCAGGGGCCCAGCGACGCCCCCGGTCAGCGCCACCAGCGCCATCCATCCCCAGTCTGCGCGAGCCAGCACCGCCTCGGAGGGCCGTGCGCGGCCCGCGCGGCGGACGAGCTGCAGGACCGCCAGCCCGATGCCCGATCCGAGATAGAGCAGTCCGGCCAGCAGCCACGGGCTGACCCCCGCGCCCAGCAGCCCCTTGGCCATCGGCGTGCTGGCGCCGAACAGCGCCGCCGAGGTGAGCGCGAGCGGCGCGCCGGGTCCGGTGAAGAGGGTCGGGTTTGCCTTCATCGTCACCTCGAACGCAGGGTCGCCACGGGCCAGCCGCCGGGGAAGCGAGCTCACGAGACACTTTTTGGGGACCCGTCTGCAACATCTTCGCCGCAATTGGCGGGCTGACTGGCGGGCAGGAGATTTCCCATGCGTACGACGCTCGCCCTGCTCTTCGCCCTCGCCGGCGCGCCGGCTCTAGCGGCCGAGCCAGAGGCCGCCGACCAGCCGGTGGCCACCGCCGACGCCCAAGGCGGCGTGGCCGATCAGATCGACGGCTGGATCCGATCCTCGCCCGCCACCGAGCAGCGCGCCGACGCCGTGGCCGACAAGGATGCGCCCGTCATCGAGCGCCAGCCGCACGGCGTCGTCTCGGTGGGCGTGGGCACGCACGGCTACCGGTCCGTCTACGCCCGGACCGACCTGCCCGTGGGCAAGACGGGCACGCTCAGCATCGCCGTGGCCGACGTGCGCGGCGGACGGCTGGGCCCAGGCTACGGCTATGGCCCCGGCCTGGGCTACGCCTTCCTGCCCGCCTTCACCGACCGCCAGCGCTGCGACCTGGAAGCCATGAGCCCGCAGCGCCCGCTGGACGTGACCGGCGGCCCCAACGGACGCTGCGTGTCGCGCCTGCCCGCCTGGTGAGGCGCTACTTGGCCTTCCCGCCCGGAACGGCCGGCAGCGGATCGCCCTTGGCGGGGCCGTTGGCCTGGATGTCGGGCTGGATGACGAACTGCTCGTGGCAGGCGACGCAGACTTCGTAGACGCGCCCGCCTTCGTCGAAGACGCCCTTCTTGTCGTGCTTCTCGGCCGCCGCCCGGGCGATCGCCGCCCGCTCGGTGAGCTGCTGGGCGTAGCGGTTCCAGTCGGCCTCGGGCGCGCGGACCCGGCCGGGAAGCTGCAGCATGTTGCCCGCCTCCATCAGGATCGAAGCGCCGTTGACCAGCACGTCCCAGCCCTCGTCGGTGGTGGGCGACAGGTCGTGCTCGCCCTTCTCGTCCACCTCGGTGCCCGAGCCCTTCCAGTACATGAAGGCCGCCGGATCGACGACGTGGCCCATGAACTCCGTCATCGGCAGGTCGGTGTTGAACTTCGCGGCCGCGGCGCCCGCGGCCGCCTTCGGCGCCCCGGACTTCTGCGGCGTACAGGCGGCGAGCGCGGCCGCGCAGGCCGTCAGGACGAAGATGCGTTTCAAGACCCCACTCCTCGGTGACACGCCGCCATACTAGCCGTTCGACGATCCGGCCGCACCGTACGGAACGGTAGCGGCGGGGTTACACGTTCGGAAGGGCCCACGCGCGCCGATCCTCGAAAAACCAGTACGGCGAGATTGACGACGACCCGGCCGTCGGGCTTGCTGGCGCCGAGCGCCGCGTGAGCCTCGGCCGACCTGCTCGGCGCCGAGAGACTCGAAAAGTCGTGCGCCGGGAGGATGATGCCGATGACCAGCGCGCCCGACGACCACGAGCGCCTGCCGCTCCGCACCAAACTCGCCTTCGGGATCGGCGGGTCCGCCGAGACGATCGCGCTCTATGCCGTCAGCAGCTATGCGCTGCTGTTCTACAATCAGGTGCTGGGCGTGCCGGCCGCATGGGTGGGGCTGGCGATTTCGGCGAGCCTCTTCTTCGACGGGCTGAGCGATCCGATCGTGGGCTCGTGGTCGGACCGGACGCACTCGAAGCTGGGACGGCGCCACCCGTGGATGTTCGCCGCGCCGATCCCGATCGCGCTCTCGTTCTACTGCGTGTTCAATCCGCCGACGTCGCTCGACCCCCTGGCCCTGGCCATCTGGTGCGGCGTCAGCGTCTCGATGCTGCGCCAGATGATGACCTTCTTCCACACGCCGCACCTGGCGCTCGGCGGCGAACTGTCGAGCCACTACACCGAGCGCTCGAAGGTGATGGCCTACAACAGCTTCTTCCTGTGGGTGGGCGGCGCCGGCATGTCGTACATCGCGCTCACCTTCTTCTTCCCGAAGACGGCGGAGTTCCACAACGGGCTCCTGAACCCCGAACCCTACCCCGCCTTCGCCCTGACCATGGCGCTCGCGGTGGTGGTCATCCTGTTCGCCTCGGCCTGGTTCACCCGCGACCGGATCCCGTTCCTGCCGCAGCCCCGGGCCGACACGCCGAAGTTCAGCCTGATCGAGTTCGCGCGCGACATCGGCAAGGCAGTGACCAACGTCAACTACGCCTGGCTGCTCGTCGGCTACTTCTTCCTGTCGATGATGATCGGGCTGCGCGAGGGCCTGCGGCTCTACGTCTACAGCTTCTACTGGGTGATCTCGTCCAGCGACATGCGGCTGTTCATCATCGGCAGCTTCGTGGGCTACGCCACCGCCTTCACCTTCGCCGCGCGCATGCACGGGCGGTTCGACAAGAAGGCCACGATCATCGGGGCGGGACTGGCCTATGCGGTCATACCGGCCATACCGCCGATCCTGGGCCAGCTCGGCGTGCTACGGCCCGACACGCCCGGCATCCTGCCGATCCTGATCGTCTTCGCCGCCCTCAGCTACGCCGCGATCAGCGTCCTGCAGATCAGCGTCACCTCCGCGCTGGCCGACATCGCCGACGAGAACGAGCTGAAGCACGGCATCCGCCAGGAAGGCGTGCTCTACGCCACCCGGGCCCTGGCGGCGAAGCTGGACCAGGCCGTCGGCGTCGCGTTGGCCTCGGCCGTGATCACCTTCATCAAGTTCCCCCACAAGGCGCGGCCCGGACACGTCGAGGAGGACACGCTGTTCAACCTCGCGCTTTGGGACGGGGCGCTGGCGGCGATCCCCGGCGTGATCGCGGCGCTGTGCTACGGCCGCTACCGCATCAACCGCGCGACCTATGAAGCCACCCGCGCGGCCTTGCTGGAGAAGCGCGCCCTCGCCGCGCAGGCGCCGTAGGTCAGGGGCCCCGCCGCAGCGCGTCCAGCAGGCTGCCGGTGTAGGCGGCGTGACCCACGTGGACGAGCCGCGCCGACACGTCGGCCCAGATCTCGCCGCCCATGTCGCGCCAGCGGCGGCAGAAGGCGTAGTCCTCCGACAGGTACTGGCCCGTCTCGGGCTCGATCATGGTGTCGAAGATCATGACGGCTTCGGGCGCGAGGTTGTCCGCCATGTCGCCCAGCCGGGCGCGCAGTTCGGGGTGTGCGTCGACAAGCCGTTGCATGGCCGCCCGCTTGATCATCAGGAAGCCGGTGCCCCCATAGGCCACCTGGGCCAGGCCGTCCTCCACCTCCACGCTCTTGTCCGCGGTCGGCAGGAAGCGGACGACGTAGCCGATGGAGGCGGCCTGCAGGTCGGCCACGTCCGCCTTGGCCGCCGCGCGCGCCTTCTCCCAGTCGATCTTCTTCAGCGGGCAGACCGCGGCGATCACGTCCTTGTCCGCGTCCAGCAGGCGGAAGACGTTCTCGGGCCTGAAGCCGATGTCGGCGTCGACGAAGAGGATGTGCGTCGCCTCGGGGTGGGCCAGGAACTGCGCCGCCAGGCGCGAACGGCCGCGGGTGATCAGCGCCTCGCCGCCCATCATCTCGACCTCCAGCCTGATCCCGCGCTCGCGGCAGGCGTCCTGCAGCTTCAGCAGCGAGTCGACGAAGTAGAGGTTCAGCTGGCCCCCGTAGCAGGGGACCGCCAGGTAGATGAAGGGGCGCGGCGGGATGGTGTCGGGCATGGCGGCGACCATAGAGGCGCGTTCAGGCGCCGTCGATCACGCGGGCCATCAGCTCGTCATAGAGCTCCAGCCGCTTGTAGGCGCGGAACTCGGGCGTCGCGGTCCGCCAGGCGCGGGCGAAGAGGGCGAGGCGGGCGGGATCGGCGGCGATGGCCGACAGCGGGTCGATCCAGACCCGGATCGTGAACACCACCGCGCCCGTCCGCGGCAGCCGGCGCAAGGTCTGGCGCTCGACCCGCACCCGCAGTTCGTCGGCGGCGCGGGCGGCGTCGATCGTCGGTATGGCCGCGCGCATCGGCGCGGGATCCGGGATGAAGAGGTCGGGCGAGCTGACCACGCTCCAGTTGCGGCGCTCCAGGACCAGATCGTCGCGCAGTCCGTCGAAGATGCGATTCACCCGCTTGAGCAGGGTCTCTCCGAACCCGGTCACCGGCAGGTGCAGCTCGGCGAGACTCTTGCCGATCACCTCGCCGGCCGAGAAGAAGCTGCCGGCGCTGAGCGACAGCGCGGTCAGCCGCCATACGCCGTCGCGCTTCTCCATGAGGCAAAGGTCGTCGGCCACGGCCCGTGCGGCGGCCAGCAGGGGCGGGCGGCGATCGGCCGGAACCGGCGCGCCCAGCGCCTCGCCCACCAGCCCGAGCAGCTCTGCCTGCGCCGGCCGCGATCCTTCGGTTTCGGCCCAGACGTCGTGCGCGTGGGCCTCCAGCAGCGGGTCCTTGCGCGCCGCCGGGTCGTCCTCGCCGCCCTCGAACCAGTCCTCGGGGGCGATGGCGCGCAGGCCGATGCGGAACTCGGCCGCCTCCTCCCAAGGCGCGTGACGCGGCCTCATCGGCTGGCCGTCAGCCACCGGCGGACCGCGAGGAACAGCAGCACCGCGATCGTCACGCCCACCGCGTCGGCGGCCACGTCCATCACGTCGGCGTCGCGGCCGACCTGGCCCTGAACCAGTTCGATGAAGACGCCGTAGGCCAGCGCGAAGGCGGGGATCGCCAGAGTCCGGCGCGGCGCCAGCACATAGCCGGTGAAGGTCAGCACGAACCACGCCGCGCTATGCTCGAACCGGTCGCCGGTCCCGGGATCGGGCAGGTCCTTGGTCGGTAGCACGCACATCAGGAACAGAATGGCGGTGGCCAGGGCGTAGAGGCCCAGCCGGACGCGCCGCGGAAACCGGGAAGGAAGCATCGCCACTTACTTGCACGTCCCGGCCCGGCTCTCTAGCGTCCGCGCCGCGAAGTTAGTGTGCAGGAGCTGTGCGTGGCGGTCGAGGCGGTGATCTGGGATTTCGGCGGGGTGTTCACCTCCTCGCCGTTCGAGGCGTTCAACCGCTACGAGGCGGAGAAGGGCGCGCCGAAGGACCACATCCGGCGGGTCAACGCCACCAACCACCACGACAACGCCTGGGCGCTGTTCGAGCGCAACGAGATCGACACCGACCGGTTCGATCAGCTGTTCCTTGAGGAATCCACGGCCCTGGGCTTCCCGATCCCCGGCCGCGAGGTGCTGCCGCTGCTCAGCGGCCAGCTGCGCCCGCGCATGGTCGAGGCGCTGAAGGCCTGCAAGGCGCGCTTCAAGGTGGGCTGCATCACCAACAACGTCGTCTCGATGCACAGCCCCGGCCAGGACGAGATCCAGCGCGCCGCCGGCGCCATGGGCCAGGTGATGCCGCTGTTCGACGCCATCATCGAGAGCTCGAAGGCGGGCGTGCGCAAGCCGGACCCGCGCATCTACCGGATGATGTGCGACCTGCTGGGCGTGGAGCCCCAGGCCTGCGTCTACCTCGACGACCTCGGCATCAACTGCAAGCCGGCCGCCGAGTTGGGCATGAAGGCGATCAAGGTGGTGACGGTCGACCAGACCCTCGCGGAACTGGCCGAGGCCACCGGCCTCGCATTCGGCGGCGCGGAACAGTCGGCGTGACCCGGCCAGCGAAGATCGGCGCCGAGGCGGCGCTGGCCCGGCTCACCGGCTGGGCCAGGGTCGAGGGCGGACGCGACGCCATCCGCAAGACGTTCCGCTTCGACGACTTCAACCAGGCCTTCGGGTTCATGACCCGCGTGGCGTTGATGGCCGACAAGCTGGACCACCATCCGGAGTGGTCCAACGTCTACAACCGGGTGGAGGTGACCCTGGCCACCCACGACGCCGACGGCGTGACCGAGCTGGACGTGACCCTCGCGGCCTTCATGGACGCGGCGGCGGGCGGCTAGGGCCTGGAGCGCGCGCCTCAGTTGACGATGATCGCGCCCAGCAATACGCGGGCCCCCGGGCGGCCCAGCAGGCTGTCGGTCTGAAGCTGTAGCCGGCGGCCGATATAGTCGGCGTTGGGAAGCGTGCCCTCGGGCAGGCCCGCCGCGTAGATCTGGACCGTCTGCACATAGGCGGCCCGCAGGCGCGGCACGGATTGTTCGGCCAGGGTGCGCAGCGCGGCGTCCGGCACGTCGAGCCCGCAATCCACCGAGAGCACCCCGCGGCGACCGTTGGCGCGGGTCGTGGTGCCGAGCAAGGTCTGCACCGGCAGATAGGAACCGCCGCCGGACTTCTTCTTCTCGCCCCCGCCGGAGGCGCGCGCCGAAGCCGCCGGCAGGGCGGCGGACAATCCGATCAGGCCGAGAAGCAGGCGGCGGTCCATGACCCGAAGAGTCGGCGATCATGGTTAGCGGTCTCTTTACGCGCAGGCGCCAAGACTGCGGCGCAAGCATCAGAACCTCGCCCGGAGCGCGCCTTGGGCCGATTTGCGCCGACCTCCCTCGACCTCGACGGCAAGGTCATCCTCGTGACCGGCGGCACCGGCTCGTTCGGACGCCGGTTCATCGAGACCGTCCTCGAGCGGGCGAGCCCCCGCAAGCTCATCGTCTATTCCCGCGACGAGCTGAAGCAGAGCGAGATGCAGATGGATCTGGCCGAGCGATTCGGCCCCGAGAAGCTCTCGGCCATGCGTTTCTTCCTGGGCGACGTGCGCGACGCAGACCGGCTGGCCCTCGCCTTCCGCGGCGCCGACGTCGTCATCCACGCCGCGGCCCTGAAACAGGTGCCGGCGGCCGAGTACAACCCCTCGGAGTGCATCCACACGAACGTGCTGGGCGCCGAGAACGTGGTGCGCGCCAGCCTGGCCAACCGCGTGCGCCAGGTGGTGGCGCTCTCCACCGACAAGGCCTGCAACCCGATCAACCTCTACGGCGCGACCAAGCTGGCCTCGGACAAGACGTTCGTGGCGGCCAATAACCTCTCGGGCGACATCGGCACGCGCTTCTCGGTGGTGCGCTACGGCAATGTGGTGGGCTCGCGCGGATCGGTGGCCCCCCTGTTCCAGCGCCTGATCGCCCGCGGCGCCGCCGAGCTTCCCATCACCGACCCGCGGATGACGCGCTTCCTGATCACCCTCACCGAGGGCGTGGACTTCGTGCTGTCGTCGCTGTCGTGGATGCGGGGCGGCGAGATCTTCGTGCCGAAGATTCCGTCGATGAAGATCGTGGACATCGCCGCGGCCATGGCGCCCGACCTCGCCACCCGCGTGGTCGGAATCCGGCCGGGGGAAAAGCTGCACGAGATGATGATCTCGGTCGACGACGCGCGCACGACCATCGATCTCGGCGATCGCTACGCCATCGAGCCGGCCTTCGCCGAATACACCCGCGACCCGCACAAGGGCCCGCCGCTGGCCGAGGACTTCAGCTACGCCAGCGACACCAACGACGACTGGCTGGATCGGGCCGGGTTCCTCGCCATGCTTGGCGAGGGCAAGCCCGCCCGCCGCCGTCGCGCCGACGACTGAGCCGATGACCGCCGCGCCGATGTCCGGCCCCCTCCTGCCCTATGGCCGCCAGACCATCGAGGACGACGACATCGCCGCGGTGACCGAGGCCCTGAGGGCCGATTTCCTCACCACCGGCCCGACGGTGGCGGCGTTCGAACGCGCCTTCGCCGAAGCGGTGGGCGCGCGGCACGCCGTCGCCTGCGCCAACGGCACAGCGGCGCTGCACCTGGCGATGCTGGCGCTGGACGTGAAGCCCGGCGAGGCGGTGATCGTCCCATCGATCACCTTCCTGGCGACCGCCAACTGCGCGCGCTACGTCGGGGCCGACGTGGTGTTCGCCGACGTCGATCCCGACAGCGGCCTGATGACCCCTGGCGCCCTGGCCGAGGCCCTGGGGCGGCTGGAGGGGCGGCGGCTGCGGGCCGTGCTGCCGGTCCACCTGCGGGGCGACGCCTGCGACCTGCCCGGCCTGGAGGCCCTGGCCCGCGACGCCGGCGCCGTCCTGGTCGAAGACGCGCCGCATGCGCTCGGAACGACGATGAGCTTCGGCAATACGGCGGAAACCGTCGGCGATGTGCGCCATTCGGCGATGGCCACCTTTTCGTTCCACCCGGTCAAGACGATCGCCACCGGCGAAGGCGGCATGGTCACCACCAACGATGCGCGCCTGGCCGAGCGCCTGCGCACGCTGCGAAGCCACGGCATGGTCCGTCCGCCGGACGCCGATCCGTGGTGGTACGAGATGCCCGAGCCGGGCTTCAACTACCGCCTGCCCGACATCCTGTGCGCCCTGGGCCTCTCCCAGCTCGCCAAGCTCCCGAGGTTCGCCGCGCGGCGGCGCGCGCTGGCGGCGGCCTATCGCGTGGCGCTCGCGCCGCTGGCGCCGGGCGTGCGCATCGCCGCCCAGCCGGCCTGGAGCGATCCTGTGCTGCACCTGATGACCGTGCTGATCGACTTCCCGGCCGTCGGCCGCACGCGCCGCGACGTGGTCGAAGCCCTGCGCGCGAAGGGCGTCGGCAGCCAGGTGCACTATATCCCGGTTCACCGGCAGCCCTACTACCAGGGCCTCTACGGCGCGACCGAGCTTCCGGGCGCGGAGGCCTGGTACGGCCGTTGCCTCTCGCTGCCGCTCTATCCCGGCATGACGGACGACGACGTGGCGCGCGTGACCGAGGCGCTGGGGGCCGCCCTGGGCCTCTAGGCGGCGAGTCCCGCCTGCTGGATCAGTTCGCGAAACTGCTCGACCTGCTCCGGCGACGAGGCGAGCGCGGCGCGGGTCTCGTCCGCCTTGACCAGTTTCAGCGCCTCGGCCTTGGCCCGGGCCGCGGCCGGGCCGGGCGGCGTACCCTCGCCCGCGGCGAGCCTCAGCAGAAGGGTGAGACGCTGGAGCAACGGGGCCTTGGCGCGCGCGATGCCCGCGCAGAGCTGGGCGCGCGCCTCGACGCCGCCGCCCACCACGCCCAGCTTCTCCTGGATCGGTTCGTAGTCCTCCGGGACCAGGCCGCAACGCCCGACCGACCGGTGAAGCTTCGACAGCCGGGCCAGCCGGACGGTCGCCGTCTCGTTGGATTCCGTGAATTCCTTCTCGAAGCGCAGGGAGCCCACCACCGCCTTCAGCCACGCGCCGGCCTGGCGCTTGTTGGCCGCGCCGATGACGTTCTCCGTCAGCCAGATCAGCGCTTCGACCTCCTCGGCCGAGCTCATGTTCTGGCCGAGATAGGCCTCCACGAAGTCGCCGGTGACCAGCATCTTCGAGCGCATGGTGAACGCCGACTGGACCTCCTCGAGCGGCAGCAGGTTGCCGGCCGAGGCCGTCAGCGACATGGCGAGCGCGCGCAGCACGTCGATCTCCCCGGCGGCGTCGCCGGGGCGCAGGCGCCGGGGGCCGGTCAGCTCCCGCAGGATGCGGCGGCCCAGCGCGGCGCGGGTGTCCTTGAAATTGTCGCCGGACAGCCACTGCGCCAGGCGCGTGGCCAGGGGCGACAGCTCCGGCATCACCTTCTTCACCGAAGGCTCCACCTGGATCAGCTTCTCGACCGCGTCGTAGGCCGACAGCCGGGTCATGGCGGCGAGATTGGCCCCCAGGTCCTGGCCGCGGCCGAGGATGTCGGTGATGCCCGGCTTGGCCTCGAGGATCTCGGCCAGGGGCTGCTGCACGGTGGAGAGCGCCAGGGCCCTCGCGCCGCCCGCCTTGGGCGCGGCGTCCGCCAGGTCCATCAGGCGGTCGACCTTGTCCGACCAGCTCTTGGCCGGCGCGATCGAGGCGGCCACGCCCGCGCCCAGCAGGTAGCCGCGGTCCGGGTCCTGGGCCACGCGCTCGGCGGCGGCGGCGAAGCCTTCCTTGTCCACGTTCGGGAGCACGCCCTTGCGCGCGTCCTTCATGAGCCGCTCGACGGCCCGCTCGATCAGGCCATGGAAGATGCGGATCAGCTCGTGCACCGACATCTGCCGGGCGTGCGCTTCCGGAATCGCGATCTTCTGGATGGCGTGCTGCAGGTCGACGCCCGAGGCTTCAAGCTTCTCGACCAGATCGGGCCGGTGCAGCAGTTCGAACGGCGTGGCGTTGTTGCGCTCCAGCCAGCCTTCCAGGAGGCGGCCGATGCGTTCGCGGGCGTGCAGGGTGTAGAGGTCCTGCGGCGTCACGCAGAGCGGCTGCGCCTCGGCTTGAGGCCGGCTCTTGGCGGGGACTTCGGCCTGCCCCAGTTTGAGGATCACGACGGTCTGGAATTCGCGCGACTCGTCGTCGAAGGTCTCCTTGGTGACCTTGACGGCCGCCACCCGCTTCCCCGACATCAGTTCCTGTGCGGTCTGGGTCGCGCTCGTTCGATTTTCGGTGGCGAGATCGAGCGTCCAGGGCGCGCCTGGCGTCTTGCGGACGTAGACCTCGAAATGCACGCGGTGACCATCCATGTGCCGGCGTCCCCCTAAGCCGTAGCGGAGTTATCCCGCGACAAGCTTAAAGGGGTATTGACTTTGTTGGGCTTCTCCCCGGCCCCATTGAGGCCACGGTGAAGGCTCACTAGCCTCGCACACTGCGGTTAAGGAGAGTTCGACTACAGATGGCGAAAATCACCCTGGTCGACGATGACGAGAATATCGTGACCTCCGTGAGTCTGGCGCTCGAGAGCCACGGCCACACGGTCAAGGCCTACTACGACGGCGCCTCGGGCCTTGCGGCGCTGGAGAACGACCCGCCGGATGTCGCCATCCTCGACGTGAAGATGCCGCGCATGGACGGCATGGAGGTCCTGCGCCGCCTGCGCCGCACCTCGGACGTGCCGGTGATCATCCTCACCTCCAAGGACGAGGAGATCGACGAAATCCTCGGCTTCAACCTCGGCGCCGACGACTACATCCACAAGCCCTTCAGCCAGCGCCTGCTGATCGAGCGCGTGAAGGCGGTGCTGCGCCGCGCCGGCCGCGGCGAGGCCGACGAGGCGGCGGGCCCCGTGGCCGACCCCACGTCCCGCGCGCTGAAGCGCGGCAAGCTGACCCTGGATCCCGCCCGCCACGAAACCCTGTGGGACGGCAGGCCGGTGAAGCTGACGGTGACCGAGTTCCTGCTGCTCCAGTCGCTGGCCCAGCGCCCGGGCTTCGTGAAGAGCCGCGACAACCTGATGGACGCAGCCTACGACGATCAGGTCTATGTCGACGACCGCACGATCGACAGCCACATCAAGCGCATGCGGAAGAAGTTCCGCGAGGTGGATCCTGAGTTCGACGCGATCGAAACCCTCTATGGCGTCGGCTACCGATACCGCGAGTCCTGAGCCGCCCGCCGGGCCGGTCTGGACGCGCCCGACCCGCCGCCCCAAACGCCGGGGCCGTCGGGGCCTGCCCGGATCGCGACTCGGCCGGCTGATCCTGGCGCTGAACCTCCTGGGCCTGGCGATCCTGATCACGGGCGCCCTGATCCAGAACGAGCGCCAGCGCGGGCTGGTCAACGCCCGCATCGACAGCCTGTCCACCCAGGGCGAGCTGATCGCCAGCATCCTGAACCAGGCCGCGACGGTCGGCGAGCCCGAGCCCAAGATGGACGCCGCGCTCGCCACCGAACTGCTGCAGACCCTGTCCAATCCCAAGGCCCAGCGCGCCCGCCTGTTCGACAGCCGGGGCCGGCTGGTGGCCGATTCCGACTGGATGGCCGACGAGGTCGAGAGCCGCTCGCTGCCGCCGGCCCACGCCCGCGACGAGGAGCCGCGGACGTTCTCGCTGATCCCCCACGCAGCCCTGCCCACCAGCCGCGAGGTGCAGCAGCAGCTCTCGCGCGAGGTGGCCCTGGCGCTGCAGGGCCGCCATGTGGCCGGCATGCGCACCGGCTACGCCGGCAAGCGCGTGGTGTCGGTGTCGATCCCGATTCAGCACGTGCGCGCGGTGCTGGGCGTGGTGACGCTGGAGTCCAGCGACGTCGACGCGATCATCGCCCGCGAGCGGGAGGCCCTGATCCCCTTCATCCTGATCGCCATCGGCGTGACCCTGGCCTCGTCCCTGCTGCTCAACAGCCTGGTCGCCCAGCCGGTCCTGCGCCTGGCCCGGGCCGCCGACCAGGTGCGTCAGGCCCGGGCGCGGGCCATCTCGCTTCCCGACCTCGCCAAGCGCGACGACGAGGTGGGCGACCTGACGCGAAGCCTGGAGGACATGACGCACGCGCTCTCGCAGCGCATGGACGCCATCGAGGCGTTCGCCGCCGATGTCGCCCACGAGATCCGCAATCCGCTGACGTCGCTCCGTTCGGCGGTGGAGACCCTCGACCTCGTCGAGGATCCGGCCGCGCGGGACCGCCTGCTCGGCATCCTGAAGAACGACATCCAGCGCCTCGACCGGCTGGTCACCGACATCTCCAACGCCTCGCGCCTCGACGCCGAGCTGTCCCGCAACCAGCCGCGCATCATCGAGCTGGCCCGGCTGATCGCCGACATCGTCGGGACGTACCAGGCGACGGCGCGGCCGGGCGAGGTCCAGGTCCAGTTCTCGCCCCACGCGGGCGCCGAGACCGCCAGGGTGCTGGGCCGCGAAGGGCCGCTGGGCCAGATCCTGCGCAACCTGATCGACAACGCCCGGTCGTTCAGCCCGGCGGGCGACACGGTCACGGTCGGCCTGATCCGGACGAAGGGCGAAGTGATCGCCACCGTCTCCGACAACGGGCCGGGGATTCCGTCCGAGAACCTCGAGACGGTGTTCGAGCGCTTCTACACCTCCCGACCGAAGGGCGCGGCCTTCGGCGGCAACTCAGGCCTCGGGCTCTCGATCGCCCGCCAGATCGCCGCGGCCCACGGCGGGACGCTGCGCGCCGAGAATCGCCTGGGCGCCGGAGACAAGGTGCTGGGCGCGACCTTCATCCTCACCCTGCCGGAAGCCGGGGCGTGATCCGGCACGCCGGCCTCGTCGCCCGCCGCGTGAACGGCCGCTGGCGCGGCGTGCTGATCGAGGGACCCTCCGGGGCGGGCAAGAGCGACCTGGCCCTGCGCGCGCTCGACGCGGGCTTCCGGCTGGTGGCGGACGACCGGGTGCTGACCTGGGCCTCCGACGGGCGCCTCTGGGGGCGCGCGCCCGACCCGCTCCGGGGCCTGATGGAGATCCGCGGCGTCGGCATGGCGGAGATCGACCCCTTGCCGTTTTGCGAGATCGTTCTCGTGGCGCAGCTTGGAACACCGGAGCGGATGCCGGATTTCGCAACCGAAGCGATCCTGGGTATCGACGTTCGACTCCTGGCGGTGGCCGCCCTCGAATCCTCGGCCCCTGCGAAGCTAAGTCGCGCGCTCATGGCCTTTGACGCGGCGCACAAGAGGCGTATTTAGCTCGGCTCTGCGCCTCTGCGTACGGCGCCATCGGGTGGGGATACCCTTTGGAACATAAGGCATGATCGGCCTCGTGATCGTCACTCACGGGCGGCTGGCGCAAGAGTTCGTCTACGCGATGGAGCACGTCGTCGGCCCGCAGGCCGCCGTGGAATCCATCTGTATCGGCCCCGAGGACGACATGGAGCGTCGCCGTCAGGACATCCTGGCCGCATGCGGCCGGGTGAACGGCGGCCAGGGCGTCATCCTGCTGACCGACATGTTCGGGGGAACGCCGTCGAACCTCGCGATCTCGGTGATGGAGCAGACCAAGGCCGAGGTGATCGCCGGACTGAATCTGCCCATGCTGATCAAGCTGGCCTCGCTGCGCGGCCGGGCCAGCCTGGAAGATGCGGTTGCCGCGGCGCAGGAAGCCGGGCGAAAGTACATCTCGGTGGCGTCCTACGTCCTGGCCGGAGAGAAGTGAGCTGAGCGAAGCCAACCGGACCGTCGAGATCGTCAACAAGCGGGGGCTGCACGCCCGCGCCTCGGCGAAATTCGTGAAGCTGGCCGGAACCTTCGACGCCGAGGTCCGCGTCTCCAAGGACGGCCAGACCGTCGACGCCCGATCGATCATGGGCCTGATGATGCTGGCCGCGTCACCCGGCTGCACGATCGAGATCGACGCCGAGGGCGAAGAGGCCGAGGCGGCCGTGGCGGCCCTCGTCGGCTTGGTCCAGGCGCGGTTCGAAGAGGACGAGTGACGCCGCTCAGGTCTTCAGGCGCCAGCCGGTCCGGAAGATCAGGGTCACGGCGATCAGGCACGCCGTCAGGAAGCCCAAGGTGGCGGCGAGGCTGACGCCCACGTTCACGTCCGAGACGCCGTAGAAGCTCCAGCGGAAGCCGCTGACCAGATAGACCACCGGGTTGAAGAGCGCGATCGTCTTCCAGACGCCGGGCAGCATGTCGATCGAATAGAAGCTGCCGCCCAGGAAGGTGAGCGGCGTCACCACCAGGGTCGGGATGATCGACAGCTTCTCCCAGCCGTCGGCCCAGATGCCGGTCAGGAAGCCGAACAGGCTGAAGGTGACCGAGGTGAGCGCCAGGAACGCGATCATCACCAGGGGATGGCCGATCTCGTAGGGCACGAAGATGCGCGCCGTGGCCAGGATCACCAGGCCCAGCACCATCGACTTGGTGGCGGCCGCGCCCACATAGCCCAGCACCACCTCCACCGCCGAAACGGGCGCCGACAGCACCTCGTAGATCGTGCCGGCGAACTTGGGCATGTAGATGCCGAACGAGCCGTTCGAGATGCTCTCGGTCAGGATCGACAGCATCAGGAGGCCCGGCACGATGAAGGCGCCGTAGCTGACGCCGTTCATGGTCGGCATCCGGCTGCCGATCGCCGCCCCGAAGACGATGAAATAGAGCGAGGTGGTGATGACGGGCGCGGCCACGCTCTGGACGATGGTGCGCACCCAGCGGTGCATCTCGAAGAGGTAGATGGCGCGGACGGCGTGCGGGTTCATGGCCGGGCTCCCCGCACCAGACTGACGAAGATGTCTTCCAGGCTCGACTCCTCGGTGCGCAGGTCCTTGAAGTCGACGCCGCGCTCGGCGAGCCGTTTCATCAGGTCGGCGATCCCGGTCGATTCCGCCTGGGCGTCGAAGGTGTAGGTCAGCTCCGCCCCGTCGGCCGATAGCGACAGGTCGTAGCCGTTGATCTCGGGCGCGGCCGCCAGCGGCTCCTGCAGGTGCAGGGTGAGCTGCTTCTTGCCCAGCTTTCGCATGAGCACGTCCTTGTCCTCCACCAGGATCAGCTCGCCCCGGGAGATGACGCCGATGCGGTCGGCCATCTCCTCGGCCTCCTCGATGTAGTGGGTGGTCAGGATGATGGTGACGCCGCGCTCGCGCAGGCCGCGCACCATCTCCCACATGTCGCGGCGCAGCTCGACGTCGACGCCGGCCGTGGGCTCGTCGAGGAACAGGATCGCGGGCTCGTGGCTGAGCGCCTTGGCGATCATCACGCGCCGCTTCATGCCGCCCGACAGCGCCATGATCTTCTCGTGGCGCTTGTCCCAGAGACTGAGGTCCTTCAGCACCTTCTCCAGGTGCGCCGGGTCAGGCCCCTTGCCGAACAGGCCGCGGCTGAACTTGACCGTATCCCACACCGTCTCGAAGGCGTCGGTGGAGATCTCCTGGGGCACCAGGCCGATCTTCGAACGGGCGGCGCGGAAGTCCGTCAGGATGTCGTGGCCATCGGCCAGCACGGTCCCGCTCGAGGGCCGGACGAGGCCGCAGACGATGCCGATCATCGTCGTCTTGCCGGCGCCGTTCGGCCCCAGCAACGCGAAGATCTCGCCCTTGCGGATCGCGAGGTCGACCGACTTCAGGGCCTGGAAGCCGCCGGCGTAGGTCTTCGACAGACCCTGGATGGAGATGATCGGCTGCACGCGCGCTCCTTGGAGCCCCCCAGATAGGGTCCCCAGGACGGCTGGGCTAGGCCGGTTCCGACACCGCCTGTCCCATCGGCCGCATCTTCAGGTCGGCCAGCAGGGCGTCGTCGGCCGATCGCCCGGGGTTGTCCGTCGTCAGCAGGCGCGCGCCCACGAAGATGGAGTTCGCGCCGGCCAGGAAGCAGAGCGCCTGCAACTCCTTGCTCATGTGCTCGCGCCCGGCGGCGATGCGCACCATGGACTTCGGGCACACCAGCCGCGCGACCGCGATCATGCGCACGAACTCCAGCGGGTCGACGGCCTGCGACCCGCCCAGCGGCGTGCCGGCGATCGGCATCAGGTCGTTGATCGGCAGGCTCTCGGGGTGCGCAGGCAGCGTCGCGAGCTGATGAAGCAGGCCGGCGCGGTCGCGGCGCGTCTCGCCCATGCCCACGATGCCGCCGCAGCAGGTCGACATTCCAGCGTCGCGAACCGCCTCCAGGGTGTCGAGCCGATCCTGATAGGTCCGGGTGGTGACGACCTGGTCGTAGTAGTCGGGCCCGGTGTCGAGGTTGTGGTTGTAGAAGTCGAGGCCGGCGGCCTTGAGCGCCTTCGCCTGGTCCGGCGTCAGCATGCCCAGGGTCGCGCAGGTCTCCAGCCCCAGCGCCTTCACGCCTGAGATCATGGCGGCGACCTTCGGCAGATCGCGATCCTTCAGGTCGCGCCAGGCCGCCCCCATGCAGAAGCGCTGGGCGCCGCCGTCGCGGGCCTCGCGGGCCGCCGCGATCACGGCCTCGGCGTCCATCAGCTTCGAGGCCGCCACGCCCGTCTTGAAGCGCTGGGACTGGGCGCAATAGCCGCAATCCTCGGGGCAGCCGCCGGTCTTCACCGACAAGAGTTGCGAAAGCTGCACCTCGGCAGGATCGAACCACCGCCGATGGACCTCGGCGGCGCGGAACACCAGCTCAGCGAAGGGCAGTTCGAACAGCGCCTCCACCTCGGCCAGCGTCCAGTCGTGACGCGGCTGGGCGGGATCGGGCATGCGGACGGGAGCGTTCATGGCGGGTTCCGGCATAGGGGAGCGAGACCGCCCGCGTAGGCGACTCACCCTGCGGCGGGCAATCCGGATCGCATAAAGATTTCTTTATATGAATGTTGATAGACCTGATCTCTCCCGCTATACGGGCCGCCAACACTGACAATCCCAACTCAGAGAATCCGATGACCGACTATGTCGTGAAGGACCTGTCGCTGGCCGACTGGGGCCGCAAGGAAATCGAAATCGCCGAGACCGAGATGCCCGGCCTGATGGCCGTGCGCGCCGAGTTCGGCGCCGACCAGCCGCTGAAGGGCGCCCGCATCGCCGGCTCGCTCCACATGACCATCCAGACGGCGGTGCTGATCGAGACCCTGCAGGCCCTGGGCGCCGACGTGCGCTGGGCCTCGTGCAACATCTTCTCCACCCAGGACCACGCCGCCGCCGCCATCGCGGCCAAGGGCACGCCCGTCTTCGCCATCAAGGGCGAGACGCTGGTCGAGTACTGGGACTACGCCCACAAGATCTTCGAGTGGGCCGACGGCGGCTATCCGAACCTGATCCTCGACGACGGCGGCGACGCGACCCTACTCTGCGTGCTGGGCCCGAAGGCCGAGAAGGATCCGTCCATCCTCGACAACCCGACCAACGAGGAGGAAGAGGCGCTCTTCTCGGTGATGAAGCGCTACCTCAAGGAGAAGCCGGGCTTCTATTCGGCCATCCGCAAGGCCATCCAGGGCGTCTCGGAAGAGACCACCACGGGGGTCCACCGCCTCTACCAGATGTACGAGCGCGGCGAGCTGCCGTTCACCGCCATCAACGTCAACGACAGCGTCACCAAGTCGAAGTTCGACAACCTCTACGGCTGCCGTGAAAGCCTGGTGGACGCCGTCCGCCGCGGCACCGACGTCATGCTCGCCGGCAAGGTCGCCGTGGTCCTGGGCTACGGCGACGTGGGCAAGGGCTCGGCCGCCTCGCTGCGCAACGGCGGCGCGCGGGTCATGGTCACCGAGATCGATCCGATCTGCGCCCTGCAGGCGGCGATGGAAGGCTATGAGGTCGTCACGATGGAAGACGCCGCCGAGAAGGGCGACATCTTCTGCACGGCCACCGGCAACAAGGACGTCCTCACCGTCGACCACATGCGGCGAATGAAGAACAACGCCATCGTCTGCAACATCGGGCACTTCGATTCCGAGATCCAGATCGCGGGCCTGCGCAACTACAAGTGGGACAAGATCAAGGATCAGGTCCACCACGTGGAGTTCCCGGACGGCAAGAAGATCATCGTGCTGTCGGAAGGCCGCCTCGTGAACCTGGGCAACGCCACCGGCCACCCCAGCTTCGTGATGAGCGCCTCGTTCACCAACCAGACCCTCGCCCAGATCGAGCTCTGGCAGAACGGCGACAAGTACGAAACCAAGGTCTACACCCTGCCGAAGCACCTCGACGAGAAGGTGGCCATGCTCCACCTGGAAAAGCTGGGCGCCAAGCTGACCAAGCTTTCCAATGAACAGGCGGAATACATCGGCGTCACAACCGAGGGACCGTTCAAGCCGGATCACTACCGCTACTAGCGCATGGTTAGCATTTACTATCCTGCTTATAATAACGCTGGTTAGGTACGACCAATTGAGCTAGGGGCCATACTCGTGCCCCTAGCTTTGATCCTCTCCTCGTTCGTCGCCGCCAGCCGAATCGGCGGGACCGCCCAGCAGTACGTCCTGGCGGCGCACAAGATCGACCCCGTGCTGGCGCCGACCGCCATGTTCGGGCGTACGCCGGCTCGCGGCGGCCAGGGCGAAGTCACCACGCCCGATGTCTTCCGCCGCATGCTGGGCGACATCGAGGCCGACGCGCTGTTCGGCCTCGTGGACCTGATCATCACCGGCCACTTCTCCGACCCCGAGCAGGTCGAGATCGCCGCCGGCGTCATCGAGCGCGTGCGCGGCGCCGAACGCGACGCGGCGATGGCCCACGAAACCTCGCCGACACGGCCCCTGGTGGTGGTCGACCCGGTCCTGGGCGACGCGCCCAAGGGGCTCTACGTGAAGCCCGAGGTGGCCGAAGCCGTGGAGCGGCGGCTGGTCTGCCAGGCCGACTGGATCACCCCAAACCTCTGGGAACTGGGCTTCCTCACCGACCGTCGTATCGACTCCGCCGCACAGGCCCGCGACGCCGCCCGCGCCCTGGGCCGCCCGGCGCTGGTCACATCGGCTCCGGCCGGGGACGACGAGATCGGCCTGCTGTTCGTCGACGACGCGGAGGCGGTGCTGTTCGCCCACCCGCGGCTGCCGGCGGCCCCCAACGGCACCGGCGACCTCGTGACCGCCAGCTTCGGCGCCGGCCTGGTGCAAGGCCTCTCGCCCCGCGCGGCGGCCGAGCGCGCGGCCCGGGCCGCCGCCGAAGTCGTCGCGGCGGCGGCGGCCTGGAAGGCGCCGGAACTGCCGATCGTCGCCTTGGCCGAGCGCATCGCGAACCCGACCGCCCAGGTTCGGGTCGAACAGCTCTGAGCGCCTCCGCCCGCGGGACTGGACCTTCCACCGCTTCCGTGGCTTCGGTGCGCGCCGAACCGACGCGGGACGTCGGCGGCATGGATTTCGAACAGCGGACGGCGCTTTGACGATGCTGGAGATCGAGGGCTTCGCCCTTTCGCGATATGCGGCCGTCAAGGACGCCTTCGCAGCCAACTTCGAATCGGGCGCCGAGCTCGGCGCGCGGTTCACGCTGGTCGAGGCTGGCGAGGTCGTCGTCGACCTGATGGCCGGCTTCGCCGACCGCAAGCGCGCCACACCGTTCGGGCCGCAAACCCTGACCGCTGTATTCTCGACGACCAAGGCGCTGGCCGCGCTGATGATCGCGCGCCTGGTCGACCAGGGCCGGCTCGACTACGGCCAGACCGTCGCCAGCGTCTGGCCCGAGTTCGGCCAGGCCGGAAAGGCGGCGGTGACCGTCGGGCAGGCCATCTCGCATCAGGCCGGACTGCCGGGCTTTCCCGGTCCCATCGAACCGGCGTTGTGGGCCGACTGGGACGCGATCTGCGCGAAACTGGCGGCGATGGCGCCGATGTGGCCGCCCGGCTCGGCCAGCGGCTACCACCCGGTGACCGTGGGCTACATCGTGGGCGAGATCTTCCGCCGCGTGGACGGCCGCACGATCGGGACCGCGTTCGGCGAGGATGTCGCCGGTCCCTACGGCCTCGACGCCTGGATCGGGCTGCCCGACGGCGTGGAGGACCGCCTCGCCGAACTGCAGCGGCCCAGCGCGCTTCCGGAATTCGGCGAAATCAACCCGGCGACGCGCGCGGCGTTCCTCGCGCCCTGGTCCTCGGCGGCGGGCAAGGCCGGGGCGGACTACCGCCGCATGGAAGTGCCCTCGACCAACGGCTACGCGACGGCCGAGGCGCTGGCCAAGGTGATGGGGGCTCTGGCCAACGACGGCTGGCTGGACGGCGGCGAGATCCTGTCGCCGGCGCTGATCGCCGAGGCCAGCCGCGAGCGGATCCGCGGCCAGGACCTCGTGCTGCCCTTCGACATGAGCTGGGCGGCGGGCTTCATGCGCAACCCGCCGACCTTTCCGTGGGGGCCCGGGACCGAGACCTTCGGCCATTCGGGCTGGGGCGGCGCCTGCGCCTTCGCCGACCCGGAGCGCCGGCTGGGCGGCGCCTACGTGATGAACCGCCAGGGGACCGCGCTGATGGGCGACGCGCGGCCCCGCCGGCTGATCGAAGCCGCGTACGACTAGCGGCGACCGTCGTAGCGATAGCCGTCGCGGTCGTGACGGTCGTAGCGGTGGCGATAGCTGCTGCGCTCGTAGCTGTAGGGCGCGTAGCGGTCGTCGCCGTAGCCGTCATAGCGGCCATACTGGTCGTACCGCGTGTCGCGATAGCTGGTGCGGTAGCGGTCGGAATAGCGGTGGTCGTGGCCGTCCTTGTCCAGGGCCGCGCCCAGGGCGAGGCCGGCGACGGCGCCGATGGCCACGCCTTCGGTCTTGCCGTGCGAGACGGCGGCGCCCGCCACGCCGCCCAGCAGGGCGCCGAGGATGGCGTTCTCGGTCTTGGTGGCGGCCAGGGCGCTGCTGGCCGGCAGGGCGACGGCGGCCGAAACGGCGAGGGCCAGGGCGGCCTTGGTGATCTTGTTGGTCATGGCTCGAACTCCTTGGCTTGAGCGCGGCCGCAACAGGCGCGGTCGCTGACGTTGGAGCCCAATCTAGCGGGGCGGCCCTGAACCCAATCGGAGGCGCCCGTTCACCCAGCCGACAGGTTCGCGGCCACGAAAAAGGGCCCCGAAGGGCCCTCATCCGTCGCTTGAGATGGGGTGGGGTCTCAGGCGAGGCCGACGCCGGCGAACGCGAAGGAAGCGATCAGGCCCAGGGCCAGCAGGAAGGCGGGGGCGATGCGGTCGGCGGAGCGTTCGATCATCGAGAAGGTCATGTTGGTCTCCATCAGCTTCTGTCTTTTGTGGAGCCCCGGGGGAGCGGGGCTGTCCGTCTGGACAGTGTTTAGATAGCACCATCTGAACGCTGTATAGATCAGCAATTTTGCCTGATGGCTATGCGTTCGCGCATAGCCGCCGAGGGAGAACCTCAGCGCGCCTCGGGAACGACGGCGTCGGCCTCGGTCTCGACCAGCCAGTCCTCGCGGATGAACCGCGACACCTCGACGAAGGTGCAGGCCGGTCGGATATCGGCGAACACCTCGCCGTGCGCGCGGGCCGCGGCTTCCCACTGGGTGGCGTCGACGAGGTAGATGCGGGTGCGGATCACGTGCTCGGGCCCCGCGTCCAGCTCGGCCAGGGCGGCCAGCATGATCTCCAGACAGCGGCGGGTCTGGGCATAGACGTCGCCCGGCGCATGGGTCGTCCCATCAGTGGCGATCGGCGCGGTGCCGGAGACGGCGACGAGGCCGCCCGCGCGGACAGCCCGGCTGAAGCCGATGACGGGCTCCAGCGGCGAGCCCGAGCTGGCGCGGCGGCGGGTCATTCGACCCCCGCCGCCTGGGCGATGGCCATCCGCACCTGCCGCGACCGTCGCCACGCGCCGTAGAGGAACACCGCCGCGCCGGTCCAGATGAAGGCGAAGGCGGTGGCGTTGAGCGGTCCGAACGGCTCGTGCTGGGCCACGCCGATGGCGAAGCCGATCGTCGGGCCGATGAACTGCATGAAGGCGATGGTCGACAGCGGCAGCCGCCGCGCGCACCAGGCGAACAGCGCCAGCGGCACGGCGGTCATGGGGCCGGCGAACACCAGCCACAGCGTGGCCGGCGTCGAGGCGCCGAAATGGCCGACGCCTTGGTGCGCCAGCCACAAGAGGAAGGCGACCGCCGGGACGATCAGCAGCATGCACTCGATGAAGAGGCCGGTCTGGGCGTCGGCCTGCACCTGCTTGCGCACCACGCCGTAGCCGCCGAACGAGAAGGCCAGCACCAGGGAGATCACCGGCAGGTGGCCCAGCGCCAGGCCCTGGAACACCACGCCCACCGCGGCGAAGGCGATGGCCAGGGCGCCGACGCGGTCGATACGCTCGCGGAACACAATGGCGCCCGAGGCCATGTTGATCAGCGGGGTGATGTAGTAGCCGAAGCTGCCTTCCAACACCCGGCCCGAGTTCACCGACCAGATGTAGACCGCCCAGTTGGTGGCGATGAGGCCGGACGACAGGCACAGCCAGGCCAGCACGCGCGGGCGGCGGACCACATCGAGGATCTGGCGGCCCTGGCGGGCGATCAGCGCCAGGACGAGCGCCGTCGGCGCGCCCCAGACGATGCGGTGGGCCATGATCTCCCAGGAACTGGCGCCAAAAGCGCCCATCGCCTGGAAGGCCAGGGGCACGAAGCCCCAGATGAGGTAACAGCCAATCCCCGCCGCCAACGCCAGCCGGGCTTCCGAACCCGGCGACGACGGCGGGCTCATGGCTTAAGCCGGGACCTTCCGGCCGATCAGGCCGCGGGCGTGGAGCAGCTCGGCGATCTGGACGGCGTTGAGGGCCGCGCCCTTGCGCAGGTTGTCGGCCACCACCCACATGGCCAGGCCGTTCTCGACGGTCGGATCGTTGCGGATGCGGCTGACGTAGACGGGGAACTCGCCCTGGGCTTCCTTGGGCGTGATGTAGCCGGTGGGCTCGCGCTTATCGATGACGACCAGGCCGGGCGCCTCGCGCAGGATCTCGCGGGCCTCGTCCTCGTCGAGCGGCTCGTGGAACTCGATGTTCACCGACTCCGAGTGGCTCACCATCACCGGCACGCGCACGCAGGTGACCGTGAGCTTGATCTCCGGATCGATCATCTTGTGCGTCTCGTTCCACATCTTGGCTTCCTCGTCGGTGAAGCCGTCGTCGAGGAAGGTCCCGATGAACGGGATGACGTTGAACGCGATCTGCTTGGGGAACTTCTTGGGCTCGCTCGGGCCGAGGACGAAGATCCCCTTGGTCTGATCCCACAGCTCGTCCATGCCGGCCTTCCCGGCGCCCGACACCGACTGGTAGGTCGACACCACCACCCGCTTGATCTTCGCCCGGTCGTGCAGCGGCTTCAGCGCCACGACCAGCTGGGCCGTCGAGCAGTTCGGGTTGGCGATGATGTTCTTGCGGTTCGCCCAGGTGACGTCGTCGGGGTTCACCTCGGGCACGATCAGCGGGACGTCGGGGTCCATCCGCCAGGCCGAGGAGTTGTCGATCACGATCGGGCCGGCCGCGCCGATCTTCGGCGACCATTCCTTGGAGAAGGAGCCCGAGACGCTCATCAGGACGACGTCGACCTTGGAGAAGTCGAACTGCTCGACGTCCTGGCACTTCAGGATCTTCTCGCCGAAGGAGACCTCGACGCCGATCGAGTTGCGCGAGGCGATCGCGTACATCTCGTCCACGGGGAAGTTCACTTCCTCCAGGATGTTCAGCATCTCGCGGCCCACGTTGCCCGTGGCGCCGACGACGGCGACCCGGTAACCCATGACATCTCTCCTATAAGGGGGAGCGATCCCCTACGCCGCCGGGCCGGCCAAGGCAAGGCGAGCGACCGTGCGGCCGACCACAGATAGTGTCGCAGCGCGCCGGCGAAAGGCGCGTATCGAACCGATGACCCCGGAGGTAATGGACGCGCCCCGCCCCGGCCCGCATGACGGCCGCTCACCTGCGATGGAGTCCCCCGTGACGACCGAAACCGGCATGCCCTTCTCCAACCTGATGGGCGTGGAGATCCTCGAGCGGACGAAGGACCGGGTGCGCGGCCGACTGACCGTGCGCGACGACCTGTGCACGGCGGGCGGCATCCTGCACGGCGGCGCGTTCATGGCCTTCGCCGACGCCCTGGGCGCCATCGGGGCGGTGATGAACCTGGCGGCCGGGACCCGCACGACCACGCTGGAGAGCAAGACGAATTTCCTGGGCTCGGCGCCCGTGGGCTCGACGGTGGAGGGCGAGGCGACGCCCTTGCACGTGGGCCGCCGCTCCAGCGTCTGGCAGACGCGCATCACCAACGCCGACGGAAAGCTCCTGGCGCTCGTGACCCAGACCCAGATGACCATCCTGCCCGGATAGGCCCCAGAGGGCGAGCACGCCGGCGCCTAGGACGTATCCTCCCCCTCCCCGGCCGGCAGGTCGCGCCAGCGGGCGGCGAGGCCGGCGGGCAGGCCCAGGACGTGGCAGATGTCGGCCACGTGGGCGTCGAGGGGGACGGCTGTGTAGTCGATGGAGGCGTCGAGGTCGCAGAAGGCCTCGATGAGGTCGTCGCGATAGCTCTCGCGCTCATCCTCGCGCTCGGTGAAGGCGTCGATCACCCGGCAGACGGCGGGGTTGAGCTCGCGGATGCGGCGCTTGATCCCGAAGGGGCTGGGCTCGGGCAGGCGCGGCCGCTCGGCGAGGCGGTGGACGCGGCCCTCGGCCAGCCGGGCCTTGATGGCCAGGGTCTGGCGCGCGGAACGGGCCATGCGCTGGTAGTTGCGGATGTGTCCGGCCAGCTCGGCCGGGTCCTCGGCGGCCATGGCGGCGCCATGGGCCTTGCGGGCCAGTTCGAGGTCCATCTCGGCCAGTTCGGCGAGGATGGCCTCGGCGCGGTCTGTGGCGGCCTCGGACATGATCGCGAGGGGAACACGCCGGTG
>NZ_WGNY01000029.1 GCF_016124325.1 Phenylobacterium sp. | reverse complement strand
GGTCCGAGCACGAACGCCCCGAGGCCGAACGGCTCGAAGACGAACTGGTCGACGCCCTGCACGAGGCCTTCGACGACCCCGCCTTCGAGGACCTGCCCCTCGACGCCCAGGTCGAAGCCGTCGTCCGGCGCCTGAAGCCCGCGCCAACGCCCCCTCCGGCGCTGCGCGCCACCTCCCCCGTCGTCACGGGGGAGGAGCCTGTCCGCACCACCCGCTCCTCCCCCGCCTCCGCGGGGGAGGTGGCGTCCCGGCCTCAAGCCGGGACGACGGAGGGGGCCTCCCTCCACCCCCGTCATCCCGGGCGGAGCGAAGCGGAGACCCGGGACCCAGCATCCCCGCCCGTCGAGCCCCCCTCTGACGAAGAATCGCCCGAGCCCTACCTGATGCCCTGGGAACGCGCCCCGCCCGGCGCCCGCTTCCCCGGCGGTTCCGGCTGGTAGCCACACCCCCGCGTGTCATCCCGGTTTCGGCCAAAGGCCGAAGACCGGGACCCATGAACACCCGATCGTCCAGGCAAACCCACGGCGGCCCACGCCGGCGGGCGCGGCGTCGCGCCCCTACCGGTCCGCCGTCGCGATTCCCGGCGCCAGGAGGCCCGGGAGTCCGTCGATCGAGGCCTTGTTGCTTTCGTAGCGTCGGGCCGCCCATTCGTCGTGCGGCCTCGCGTCGACCCAGCGCCGCAGTTGGTCGCGCTCGCCTTTGAAGTCGAAGAACGGAACGCCCCAGCCGCAACTGTCGGAAATCCGCGTGAGGCGCACCGTGACGACCGAACGAGCCCTCTCGAAGCCTGGAAACAGCTGCATCTTCTCGGCGAAGCAAGGCTCGTCGAAGCCGCAGCTCTCGCCGCGTCCGTAGAGGCGCAGGATCAGAGCCGGGCCCTCGAAGGCGCAGAACATCAGCGTGATGCGCCCGTTCTCGCGCAGGTGGGCGTGGGTTTCGATGCCCGAGCCGCCGAGGTCGAGGTAGGCGACCGTCCTCGGGTCGATGATGGCCAGGCTGTCGTAGCCCTTGGGCGAGAGATTGACCGACCCATCCGCCGAGAGCGGCGCCGTCGCCACGAAGAACAGCTTCTGGCGACGGATGAAATCGATCAGCTTGTCGTCGAGGCGATCGTAGGTGGCGGCCATGCGTACTCCTCCCGGCACCCCAAGATCCCGTCACCCAGGCGCCCGGGCCCGCATCGTCACGGCCGGTCGAACCCGTGGTCGGGGCGTCCTACCGATCGGCCGTCTGGACACCCGGCGGCGGGCCGAGCCAGGCGTTCATGTCCACCTTGTCCGACACGCGGTAGGGCCGGCCCCAGGCGTCCATGAAGAACCGCTCCATCTCGGGCCGGGTGAAGGGCCGCGAGCCCAGCCGGCCGAAGATGGCGATCTGGCCGCCGGTCTCGTCCACCGCACGGTCGCGGTCGAGACCCTTCGACATCGCCAGCGCCGGCGTCGGCGTCTTGGCCCAGGCGATCAGCTCGGGCTTAGGCGCCGGTGAGAAGCCGTAGAAGTTGGGCTGGCTCTCGGGGCTGGTGAGTTGCAGCACCTTCATCCCGTTCCTGCCGTCGGCCACGTAGGCGAACAGCGAGGCGTTGGTGGAGCCCACGATCACGTCCTGCGCGTCGTTCAGCGCGCCGCCGGCCGTGAACCGCTCATAGACGGCCGGCTTCTCGGGCCGCGTCACATCCACGATGACCAGGCCCTCGCGGCCCGCGGCCACATAGGCGTAGGTGCGCGCCACATAGACCCGCCGCGCGTCGGCCAGCGGGATGGTCGCGCCATCCACCAGCCTCGGCTGGTCGAGATGGGTGACGTCCAGAACTTCCAGGCCGCGGGCGTCGGTGACCCACAGGTAGCGGAACTGCAGCGCCGAGCCGCGCACGTCGGGCAGCGCCACCGTGGTCACCAGCCGCGGCTTCAGCGGGTCGTCGAGGTCCACCACCACCAGGCCGGCGTCGGCCGCGATATAGGCGAAGTGGCCGCCCAGGGTGATGTGGCGCGCGCCCTTCAGCACATCGCCCGGGTTCCAGGTGACGGCGCGCTTCAGCCGGTTGTTGCGCGGATCGCGGTCGGCGAGGGTGTTCACGTTCACGAGGATCAGGCCTTCCTCGGAGTCGGTGATCACCGCGTACGAATAGATCGGATGGAAGGTCTGCTCCTGGTTGATGTGGAGCAGGCTGTCCTCCTGCCCCGTCATCGGATTCTTGAGCATCGTCTTCTGCATCGCCTCGTTGCGCTCGGGGGCGATGTTCTGATCGGTCGGCAGGGCCATGCAGGTGGCGTTCTTCGTCGCCACGTGGGTGTCGTGGCCCAGCGGCGAGAACGGCGCGGTGACCACCCGTTCCGACACCGACTTGTTGCCGATGTTCGCGGCGTCATAGACGCGGAAGCCGCCCTTGCCTTCGGCGACGAACATGTACTCGCCGCGCAGCTGCAGGCACCGGGCCGCGTCGTCGGTCTTGTGCACGATGTTGGCGATGTACTCGGCGCCGTCCTCCTCGCCGCCGCTCAGGCCCTTGCCCTTGGCCAGCGGCCCGCCGCGCACCCAGGTCTTCAGCTCGCGCTTATTGTCCTCGACGTGTATGCGGTAGAAGTCGGGATAGGCGTACTTCTGCAGGTACGAGCCGAACACCGCCTGCGGCTCGCTCCATTCCGAAACCCGCACCGCCTCGATTCCGCCGCCCAGGCCCACCCAGGCGTTTTGGCCGACGAAGTTCACCCAGTTGGTCCCCAGCAGCAGCAGCTGGGCCATGATGGCGTTGTTGTCGTTGGCCTCGGAGACGTGGCAGTCGCTGCAGGTCTTGGTCTCGGTCGTCCGCACCGTGTGCGGGAAGTGGGGCGCGAAGGCCTGGCTGGAGAAGCCGCTCGCCGCGATCGGCGGCTGCTGCACATAGATCCGCTCGCGGTTGACGTTGGTGGACGACAGCACCAGGGCCGACGACGAGCGCACGGGCGCGATGGTGGCCCCCTTCGTCGTCATGTGCTTGCCCAGCTGGTACATGTCGTCCCGCGCGACCTGCGGGTTGTAGGTCGCGTAGTTGCGGGTCTCGATGCCGTCGTACTTGTGGCTGCTGGTCTTCCAGTTGGCCTCGATCGGCAGGTGGCAGCCCGCGCACGCCGTCGTCCACGACGTATGGCAGGCGAAGCACTCCATCTCGTCGTCGTTGTGGGCGCGCTCTTCGGGCTTCACGCCCGGGCCCCACGCGAACGGCTTGCCGTCCTTGCTGATCTTCGACATCAGCTTCGCCCGCGCCGCGCGCGGATTGTAGTCGGGGCTGGCCGGATCGACCGTGTCCTTCACCAGGTGGATGCGCCACTCCAGCTTGGGATCCAGCAGCGAGCGCTGGACCAGCACCTCGCGGCCGCCCTCCTCCACCCACTCGAACCGGCGCTGGCCGTCGGGGTTGCGCAGGACGCTGAGGTCCGCGCCGTCCTTGTCGGCCGCCGGCCCCGAGGTGCGCAGCGTCGGATAGGCCGAGGTGGTGCCGTGGCAGTCCTTGCAGCGGATCTGCACGGCGTTGGCGACCTCGCCGAAGATGAAGCCGGTGCCGTGGCTGTCCTGGGCGAAGTGGCAGTCGGCGCACTGCATGCCAACCTCGGCGTGGATATCCATCATGTGGACGGTCTTGCCGGGGTTCACGCCGATCGGGGTGAACTCGCCCTCGCCCTTCTTGCGCCACTTCTCGGGGTCGTCGTTGGCGACGATCTTGCCCTCGGCGTCGAGCAGGTTGCCCGCGCGGTCGCGCTTGAAGATGCCGCGGAAGTTCCAGCCGTGGCCGTGGTAGTCGGCGAACTGGGTGTCCTTCAGCTTGGCGTTCAGGTCGAAGACGTTGCGCAGGAAGTCGAGGTCGGCCCACAGGCCCCGCGGCGCGGCGCCCTCGGGGTTGCGGTCGAGGACCTTCCGCATCTCCTCGGTGGTCGGGTACTTCTGCCGCTCCGGCCACATGAAGGGCGCGTCGGCCTCGTAGTCCCACATCGTGTAGCCGAGGTAGGTGTTCAGGAACATGTTCGGCTGGTGCATGTGGCAGTTCATGCACTGGGCCGTCGGGATCGAGCGCGTGAACGCGTGCTGGATCGGGTGGCCCGGCTCGTTCCTCGGGATCGTCGGGTCAACCGTGGCCGTCTCGCCGTCGCGGCCGTACTTGGCCCAGGTCAGGCTGGCCGGCGCCTCGCGGTTGTTGGCGTAGACCACGTGGCAGCCGCCGCAGCCCGAGGTGCGGTAGTCGCCCGGCTGGTCGTTGGTGCCCATGAACCACATGAACGGGTCGTTGAGGCGGGTCTTGTGGATGTTCAGGACCGGGATCGCGACGCGCAGGCCCGTGCCCAGGCCACGGTTCGACTGGCGGATGTCGGGCCGGCCCGGCTCCTCCAGGCGCTGGAGCTGGCCGGTCGAGTCCGGCAGGCCCACTTCGGCGAACTGGCTGTTGATGTTGCGCCCGCCCCGCTCGAACACCCGGAACACGTCGCCCGGCGGCGTCACGTGCCACGTCGGCAGCGGATACATCGTCGGCAGCGCGCCGCGCTTGGCCTGCTCGGGCGTCACCTGGCCCGGCGGATCGCCCGGCGAAACCAGCCGCGCCGGCTCGCCGTCCTGGGTGTAGGCCTCGCCGAGGACGTAGTTCTTGTAGGGCAGGATGCCGTTGTTGTAGGCGCCGCCGCCGAACAGCATCGCGCCCGTCGACATCAGCGAACGCTCGGCGCGCTCGATGATCTCCATGTGGCACGCGCCGCAGGCCATCCGCGCGACGCGGTAGTCCGACGGGTTCACGAACCGGACGAACTCGGGCGCCTCGCGGTTCAGGAGCGTGTAGCTCTGCTTCGGATTGGCCGAGCTGGGGAAGTGCCAGCTCTTCGGATACTTCGGCAGCACGTGGGCGCGGTCGCGCAGCCGCACATACTCCGCCGAGGTCGCGGCCAGACCCTCGGGGGCGATCACATTGGCGTCGCCGCCGTGGCAGCTCACGCAACCCAGCTTCACCGACGGCGTCATGTGCATCGTGGCCGCGTCGGACTTGGTGTGGCACGAGACGCAGCCCTTGCTGGCCGCCTCGACGTCGGCGTCGGTCATGCCGTCGCGGGCCGCGGGCGCCATGACGTAGTGGCGCTTGACGGGCTTCTCCGCCTCGCTGGCCTTCAGCGACAGGGGCGCGAGCACGACCAGCGCCGCCAGCGCCGCCATCCTCAGCCATTTACCCCTGAATTTCAGCATCTTGTCCCTAGAAAGTCAGAATCGCGTTGAATAAGACTGAATAGTATTGCTTGTCGCGATCGCGGTTTTCGAACAGGTCGTTGAAGCCCTTGCCCGGATCGAACACCGCGCCCGACAGGCGCAGGACGATGTTCTGGGTCATGAGCGGCCGCCAGATCGCCGACACCGAGGCGTCCCATCCCAGCGACTTCGGGATCGAGCCCTCCTGGCGGAGATTCTGCAAGACGGCCGTGTTGACGAACGACAGATGGTTGAGGTTGGCCGTCAACCGCAGCTCGGGCAGCACGTCGAAGTCGGCGCCCCCGCCCAGCAGCACCGTGCCGGGGTTGTTGAAGTTCGACTGACCCTCGTCGCGCGACGAGCGGAGGTCGTTGAGCACGCCGTTGCGGGAGTTCACGAAGATCAGCCGCCCGCCGCCCGCGAACGGGATCGTCTGGCGGATCCAGTAGCTGGTGTCGGAGCCCGCGAACTGCGGGTTCTCCTGGATCGCGTCGAACCCGTGCTCGGTGTTGTCGAAGGGATCCTTGTCGCCCGAGGCGTAGAGACCCGACAGGCGCACGCGGACCCAGTCGAAGTCGATCGAGGGTTCGGCGGCGGCGAACCAGCTGCGGATCTTGGCCTTGCGGTTGGTGAAGATCGAATTCCGGTCCTCGCCGAACGCGCCATAGACCGACGCCGTCAGGTTCACCCGGCCGAAATGGCCGTCGCCGTTGTAGCCGACGTAGGTGACGTCGTAGTCGCGCCCGCGCAGATCGCCCAGCAGCGCCGGCCGCACCGGGAAGCCGTTCTTGTCGATGTGGATGTCGTCGGCTTCGCGGTTGCGGTTGTAGACGACCGTCACCTGCGACGTGAACCCGGGCACCGGCAGGTCCTGGCGGTAGAGGTTCGCCGCGAAGATCCAGTCGTCGCGCAGGTTCTGGCCCACATCGTTCAGGCCCGAATTGGTGTCCTTCTCCACCCGCTTGAAGGCGGCGAGGTTGTACTGGAAGCGGTTGTTGTCGCGGTTGCCGAAGAACCGGATCCCGAACTGGTTGTCCTGGAACAGGAAGCCGCGGAAGTCGGTCGAGAACGGCTGGATGCCCACCCGCACGCTGTCGAAGTCGAACCGGTCCGAGACGTTGCGGATGTGGTAGTCGACGAACGCTTCCTGGACGCCGATGAAGTTGTCGTAGCGGTGCGAGGGCCGGCTGGGCTCGACGTAGAGCACCCGCTTCTCGGGCACGTCGACGTAGTTGTCCTGCGCCGCCAGGGTCAGCCGGAACTCCAGCTTCGGCGGCTCGTAGGCCGTCGACCCCTGGATGAGCGAGATCCCGGCGATGAAGGTCTGGGCGACGACCAGGCTGGTGTTCTTGCCGAAGACGTCGATGCTCCCGGCCCGTTCGGTCGTCTGCACGCCCACGGGGATGGGGAAGCTCCGCGGCTCGATCACCGTGTCGGACACGCCCGTCACCGCGAAGAACCAGTCGTGCGTCCCCTTGATCGGGATGTCGCCCTTGAAGAAGTTCTGATTGTAGGGGTCGAACCAGCGCGGGCGGGTGACGCCCAGCGCGCCGGCGAGACGCCACCGGTCGGGCACCGGGAACTCGTCGCGCGGGAACGCCTCGGGCGGCGGGGCGCGCACGGCGCCGGGATTGTCCTGCACCACGGGCGCCGGGAAGGTCTCGATCCGGCCGGGGCGGCGGCGGCCCTCGATGGGCGCTTCGTCGGTCGGCGGCGCGCCCGTGGACGGTTCGTTCTCGGCGTTTTCCGCGGGCTGGTCGGCTGCGGCCGCGTCCACGGCGACGCCCACCGGCGCGGCCGCGGGCGGTGAACAGGCGTCCAGGACGTCGTCGATGGTCTGCGGCCGCCCGGTCGTCACGTCGACGTTCATCCCGCCCAGGATGTCGTCGATGGTGAGCGCACGCTGCGGCGCGCGCTCGGCGGCCTCGGCCTGCCCCGCGAGAGCGGCGAACGCCGTCAACGCTAGCAGTGAAGCCGTGCGCATGCCTATTTCCCCTCGCACACGTTCTGTTCGTTCGAGTCGAGGAAAGGCGCAAACGGACAACCCACGTAGCGCAGGCGCGTCTTGGTCGGACCCACGAGGAGTTGGTCGGCCCGCATGGCGGTCGCGGCGTTGCCGATGCCGCCCACGCGCAGCCCGGCGTTGTGGGTCCCGAGGAACGAGATCATGTCGTCCTGGTCGATGCCGTCGCCCGACACGCCGATCGCCCCGACCAGGCGGCCGCCGCGGTAGACCGGCACCGAGCCCGAGAAGATCTGCATGCCGTTCTGCATCCGGTTCTGCCCCGGCGCGACGTCGGGCAGGAAGGTGCAGCGGGCCGGCGTGTCGGTCGCCGAGGCGCCGGTGACGTACTGCAGGTGCTGGACGATGTTGGTCAGGATCAGATCGGTCTGCAGGCCGGTGGAGAGCGGGCTCCACTGGCTGATCGGCCGCGAGAACGGGCCGTTGGCCTGGTCGACCTGGCCGTCCGGGAAGAACGGCCGCGAGAGGTTGCCGATCGACTTGGCCGCGAACGCCGTCTTGCCGCTGAACGCGGCGGCGTCGGGGAAGAAGGCGCGCGCCTTCGGAATATAGCCGCGCACCTCGGCGCTGGGATCGGCGCCCAGGTCGTTGGCCGCGGAGAGGCCGGACAGCAGCGAGACGGTCCGCGCCTTCTGGGCCGAAACGTCGATGCCGAAGATCGGCGCGTCGGGCGCCCGCACGATGCCGAGAATCTGGCCGCGGCTGTCCACCACGGTGATCGACACCTGGGCGCGGCTGTCGAGCGGGCGGCGGATCTGGCCGCGCGCGCGGCTCATGATCGTGAAGGCCTCCTCGAGCAGCGTCCGCACCTCGGTCGCGCTGAGGGGCGTCAGCCCGTCGCCCGCGTCGGTGCCGCCCCGGATGGGGAAGCGGTCGTTGCCCGAGCCGTCGGTGAGCACCATGGCGCTCGGGATCGAGAACTCCGACGTGGTGGCCAGGCGCAGGCCCGACCCCTCGGTCCCATAGGTCTGGCCGGCGAGCGCGCCGCCGCCGGCGTAGTAGCCGGTGACCGCGGTGAACGCCCCCGTGCCGGCCGGCAGGCTGGCGAAGGCCGGCGCGCTGGCGGGCGTGGTCCGCAGAGAACTCGTCGTCGCGTCACTGAACCGGAGCGAGGTGCCGTCGACGGTGATGCGGTCGGCCCGGATGTCGGCGGGCGCGTCGAAGCCGACCGTGCCGGCGAGCGCGATCCCCTCCTCCGCGTCGTCGTCGACGTCGAGGATGTTGGTGTCGAAGCCGTAGTCGCCGTCGCCCATCACGCCGATGGCGCCGACCAGCACGCCGTTCTTGTAGAGCGGCAGGCCGCCCGGGTCGGCCGACAGGCCTAGGGGCGCGCGGCGCGGCCCCACGGGCAGGAGCGCCGTGCGCGTCACGACGTCCGAGCAGGGCAGTTGCGAGAACTGGACGCCGAACAGCGGACCGCCCTCCAGCCCGACGGTCGACGGGGCCGGCGGGAAGTGCTCCTGCACGATCTGGCTGGCGGTGCGGGTCGAGAACGCGTTGGCCCCCGACGACAGATAGGCGCCGGTGATGGCCTTGGAGATCGCCGCCGCCGCCGCCGGGACCACGACGCCCTGGGCGCCGGTGTTGACCCCCGTCGGCCCGGCTCGGAGCGTCGCCGTCGCGCGCGCGCCGGTCATCGAATAGACGGCCAGGACATTGCCGACCCGGTCGGTCACTGCGATCACCGACGGCAGGTTGCGCGCCTTGGCCTCGGCGATCGCCTGGGCGAGCACCTTCTGGACATCGGCGGCGCTGAGCGATTCGGCCGCGGGCAGCGTGTAGACGCCGGAACTCGATCCCCCGCCGCTCGACGGCGGCGGCGAGGTGGTGTCGACGCTTCCGCCGCCGCCTCCCCCGCAGGAGGCGAGCGCTAGGGCGGCCAGGAACACGGCCGGACGCGACGCGGACTTCATCTCAGGGACCTCGTAGCCGCAGCCACCTGCGCCAGGGATTCCCGGAAGGCCGCCGGACGATAGGCGTTGGGGTCGCGGACCTGGGCGTAGGCCCGGTCGAGCGCGGGGCGCACCCGCGCGGCCGCGCCGCGGTCCACCTGGCCGGAACTGACGAGGGCGTTCAGCAGCGTGTCGGCCGCCATCACCGCCTGGGCGCTGCCGGTGTAGTCGGTGTAGCGCTTGACCCCGTCACCCGACACCACCGCGTCGAGGATCGCCAGGGTCTCGGCGCGCGAGAACGACCGCGCCGCGAAAGCCGCCGACAGGGCCCGCGCCGTCGCGCCCAGCTTCGACGCCGCCCGGATCGATTCCGCCCGGTCGCGGGTCAGGGCCGTGTGGAAGGCGCGCGAGTCGGCGTCGAGCCGCGCCGCCAGGGCCGGGGCGACCACCTTCGCCGCCGCCGAGAGCATGATCATGTTCTCGTCGTTGAACGGCGGCTGGCCCGCCGGGATGGGCCGGCCGGGATTGGCTTCCCAGGTCGGCCGCGCCTTCGGGTCGTCCGAGATCGCCCGGTGGCAGCTGTGGCAGTCGAAGAAGTAGAATTCAGGGAACGCGCCCTGCCCGCGACCCGGCGCGGCGTAGAGGGACACGGCGCGATCGAGCGCCAGCGCCTGACCGACCGCCCAGGTCTTGACCCCGCCGGCGTAGCCCTTGCGCTTCACATAGTCAGCGTCCACGTCCCAGTGCCGGACGAGGCTGGAGAACAGGTCGAGCTCGAACGACACGCGCGGGTGGCCCGCGGCCATGATCTCGTGGGTCACGAACTGGCCGGGCCGCGAACTGCCGAAGTGGCAATCCAGGCAGACATTGGCGCGGGTGACCGGGTTTTCGAGCGGGACCAGCCCCGCCGCGATATTGGCCTGATGCGAGCCGTCGACCGTGCGGTGGCTCGCCAGCCAGCGGCCCGAGCCGCCGTGGCAGGCCTCGCAGCCGACGCCGTCCGAAAGCTGGAACTGGGCGCCGCGGAGATTCGCCGGAGCCGGGTCGGCGTGACAGCCGAGGCATTCCTTGGCCCGCTGGGCCGGCCCGATGCCGAGTCGCTGGGCGATGGCCTGGGCGCGCGGCTCGGTCAGCACGCGCCACGCGCGGCTGTGCGCCCCCGCCTGACTGGAGCGGTCCTGCCAGGTGATCAGCTCGTTCTGGCGAACGGTCACGCCCGATTCGACCTGCCGGCTGTGGCAGGCCGAGCCCGCACAGGTGGCGACGCCCTCATGGACGTTGCGCGTGGACGCCGATTCCGTGGCCGCGCGCGCCGCGTGGCCGCCCAAGATGACAGACGCCGCGACCGCAGCAGCGACGCAAAGCGCGCCTATCACTCGCGACGCTCGTGCTGCCCCCATTGTCCCTCCCCTGGAACACCCGGCGCATTTCTAGCGGGCTCGTCCCGGCTCCGGTAGCCCGAATACCGCACGATGCCGCGAAAACCGGCGACCGGGCGCCTACAGACGCAATCGCCTCGCGTACTTGGAGTCTCCGCTTAACAACACGTTCTGCGAATTGTAAGAGGCACGCCTAGGGGTGGTACGGAAAGCAATTGGGGTCTGGGGGGCGATGCTCATTTCTTGGCGTCGCGGGAAGGCGCATGGCGTTGGCCTATGGTCACGCGCTTGCCTCGCCGCGATATCCACGGCGGCGGTGGCGACGCCTGTCGGCGCGCTCGCTCAAACGCCTGCCGGACCCGCGCCCGGCACGAGCGCGGCGGAGCTGAATCCGAACACCCGCGTGACGCAGCCACCGCCGCGCGCGCCGGGCGGGGCGTTCTCGCCCGAACCGCCGGGCCCCTGCCCCCTCGAAGGTTCGAGCGTCCAGGTGACGCTGAGCTCGGTGACGTTCCGGGGAACCTCGGCGGTCGATCCGGCCGAACTCAGGGACGCCTACGCGGAATATCTGGGCAGGGCCGAGCCCGTTTCGATCATCTGCGCCATCCGCGATCGCGCCGCGCGCATGATCTTCGACAGCGGCGTGCTGGCCCGCGTCGAGATTCCCGAGCAGCGGATCTCGGGCGGCGCGCTGGTGCTCGAGGTGATCGAGGCGCACGTGGTCAACGTCCGCGTGCGGGGCGACGCCGGCCCGGCCCAGGACGCGATCGAGCGCTACGCCGAGAAGCTCCGCGGCATGACGCCGTTCGACATGGAGAAAGCCCAGCGCTACCTGCTCCTGGCCTCCGACGTGCCCGGCGTGCGCGTCCGCGCGGCGGTCCGGCCCTCGACCAGCAGCGAACGCGGGGCCGTCGACATCGACCTGACCGTGGCCCGGGAAGGGCCCGACGTCTTCGCCAACATCCAGAACTCGGGCTCGAAGCAGGTCGGCCGCTGGGGCGGGCTCGTTCGCGGCGTCTTCGCCGGCTACACCGGCTATGCCGAAAGCACGTCGCTCACCGCCTTCCACACGCTGGACTCCAATGAGCAGTGGCTCGTCCAGATCGCGGAAGCGGCGCGCTACGGCAGCGAGGGCCTGACCGGCCGCGCCGCCCTCACCTACGGCGAAAGCAAGCCCGGGGCGGCGCTGAAGCCGCTGGGGCTGAAGAGCGAATCGCTCGTCGGCAACGCCGAGGTCGCCTACCCGATCATCCGCACGCGCAACCGCAACCTGAGCGTGGCCGGCGGCCTGGATCTCATCGATCAGAAGACCAACATCTCGGGCGCCGGGCGGCTCAGCCACGACAAGCTCCGGGTCGCCTACCTGCGCGCCGACGGCGACTATCGGACCGAGGTCGCGCAGCGGCCCGTGCTGGCCACCGCCGGCGTCAGCCTCCGCAAGGGGCTGTCGATCCTGGGGGGCAGCGACGCGGGCGACCCGGGCCTGACCCGCGCCTTCGCCAAGCCCGACGCCTGGGTGGTCCGCGCCCAGGGCGGCGCCGACATCGCCTTCAGCGACCGGCTCACCGGAATGATCCGCGCGCAGGCGCAGTATTCCGACAGCGGGCTGCTTCCCTACGAGCAGATCTCGCTGGGCGGATTGACGGTCGGCCGCGGCTATGACCCCGCCAGCCTGCTCGGCGACAAGGGCGTCTCCGGCTCCGCCGAACTGCGCTACGGGCCGGTGCAGCTCCATCCCAAGGTCATCGCGGCCCCGTACGCCTTCGTCGACACCGGCTATGTGGCCAACAACAACTCGACGGCCTCGGGCCTGCTCAAGGACCGCACCCTGACGTCGATCGGCGCCGGGGTGATCTTCCGCGTGTTCAACCGGGCCAATCTCGAGGTCACCTACGCCCATCCCCTGGACGCCATCGCGCCGGGCGCGCCGAAGCCCGGCGACCGGCTCCTCATCCAGCTCACGGCCAGCCTGCTATGACGCCGACCCTCCCCACCGTCGCGGCCGCGTCGATCCGACGCTCGCTTCTCAGCAAGACGGCGCTCTGCGGCGCGCTCTGCGGCCTTGGCGCGCTGTCGCCGCAAGCGGCCCGGGCCCTGCCCATCGGCGGCGTCGCGCAGACCGGCGGCGGCGGCGCGCCGGTGATCTCGACCGGGACCGACCGGGTCGACGTGACCCTGAACGCGCCCCGCACGGTCATCAGCTGGGGCTCCTACGACCTCGCGCCCAACGAAACGGCGACCTACAACTTCGGCTCGCGGGACTGGATCGTCCTGAACCGGATCAGCGGCCTGCAGATCTCCCGGATCGAGGGCACGCTGCAGGGCAAGGTCGGCTCGGATTTCGGCGGCAACATCTGGTTCGTCGCAAACAACAGCATCGTCTTCGGCAAGACCGCACAGGTCGACACGGGCGGACTGCTCGCGGTCGTCGGCTCTGCCGACATCACCAGTTTCCTCGATCCGTCCAACACCCTGTTCTCGTTCAGCGGCGGCGACGTGCTGCCCGACTCCAAGGTGATGGTGCTCAGCGGCGGACAGGTGAACGGCCACGGCGGCTTCGTGGCGCTCGCCGGCCCCAAGATCGTGACGCGCTACAACGCCACGGTCACGGCGAGCGATGGCGGCGACGTGCTCTACGGTGCGGCCAAGACGTTCCAGATCCGCCTGGCGCCGGGTGCGGCCGGTGATTTCGACCTCGTCGACTTCATCGTCGCCGACAGCAGCGGCGCGACCGACGCGCGCGTGGCGGCCGACCTGGCGGGCGAGACCAAGGCCAATTCGGTGTTCGTGGCCGCCGTCAGCCGCGCGGCGCTCGGCAGCGCGGTCATCAACGTCGAGGGGCTGATCACCGCCCAGGCGGCGAAGGCCGACGGCGGCGACATCGTGCTGTCGGGCGGCGGCGGCATCGCCAACCGCATGCCCGCGCCGCCGCCGCCAGGCGCCACCGGGGGCGACCTCTACCTCAACAAGGCCTCGGCCTCGCGCGACCTGCTCATCCAGAACGCCGGCCGGATCTTCGCCCGTCCGTGGGCGCGGCCGGCCTCGGAGGCGCTCGACCCGCCGGCGATCAACGACGAGTGCCAGGACATCAACGGCTGCGACAGCGTCGACAACGGCTTCGGGAACGGCAACGGGAACGGCAACGGCAACGGCTTCGGCATGGACGTCGTCGAGAACGTCGAACTGCTGGCCAGCCTGTTCGACCCGACCGCGATCTCGACGATCAACGTCGCGGGCGACGCCCGGATCAACGCCACGGCCAGCATCGAACTGGGGCGGATCATCGCCTCGGGCGACGTGTCGGTGGAGGGCCCGTCGATCAAGGCCAACGCCCTCATCGCCTCGGGCGCCCTGACCGCGACCGCGAGCGACGGCGAGGTGGCGATCTCGGGTATCGGCGCCATGGGCTCCGGCGTCGTCTCGGCCACGACCGACGCCAAGATCGATACGATCACGGCCCCGCAGACGCTCGCGGTTTCGGCCGGCCGCGACATCATCCTGGGCGACGGAACCTCCGATGTCTCGGGGCTCGTCACCCTGACGGCGGCCCGGAACGTCAGGGTCAACCTGGCGTCGGGGAAGATGGACGGCGTCGTCGCCGGCGGCCTGGCCAGCCTGAGCGGCGGCGCGCTCGACATTGGCTCGGTGACCGCATCGCGCCTGCTCGCCCAGGCGCAGAGCGTGAAGATCGGAACGGCGACGAGCGCGACCGACGTCTACGTCTTCTCGACCAGCGGCGCCGCCTCCGTCGGCACGGCCAACGCGGGCGACGACGTCTATATCGAGGCCACCCATGGCGCCGCGTCGCTCGGCGTGGCGAACCTGACCGGCCAGGGCGCCGACTCCGTCAGCCTGACGTTCACCGGCAATACGGACGCCGCCGGCAACGGCCGGGTCGTCAGCGTCCGCTCCTCCGACCTGGACGCCCTGCTGGGACTGGGGACCGGCGGCGTCTCGGGCGCCACGACCGTATCGGTCGCGGCCGGGCAGGACGCCTTCGTGGAAGTGCTGCAGCAGACCTCCGGCGTCCTGAGCGTGGTGGCCGCGCGCGACGCCACGCTGAGGGCGCCTTCGGTGAGCATCGACGCGGTCACGGCCGGGCGCGACCTGACGGTGGGCAGCACGGTCGGCGACTTCACGCTGACGGGCGCGCTCTCCTCCACGCGGAACATCACGATCACCGCGGCGGGCGCGCTGAAGGTGGGCGACGTCCGCGCCGACTCCGGGTCGGTGACGCTCACCGGGGCCAGCGTCGCCGCGGGCGCGGTTTCGGCCAGCGAGGACCTCATCCTCCAGGCGACGAGCGGCGGCGTCAGCACCACCAGCTACGCCGTCGGGCGGGACCTGATCATCCAGGGGTCCACGCTCTCGCTCGGAAGCTCCATCGGGCCGGTCAACCGCGATCTTTCAATTACTTCGTCCGGCAATTTCACGTCGACGACGCCGTTGAGCGCCGGCCGCGACCTGACGCTCGACGTCGCCGGCAAGGCGGTCATCGGCCAGGCCACGGCGGCCGGGAACCTGCGCGTGGTCGCGGGCGACCTCGATCTCACCGGCGCGGTGACGGCGGCCACGGCGCAGATCGAGTCCAAGACGGGCGCCCTGCGGGTCGGCGGGGCGGCCGGCTCGGGCGGCGGGCTCATCCTCGACAACGCCGAGTTCGGCCAGCTGCACGTCGCGGGCCAGCTGCGACTGTACGCCGGCTCGACCACCGGCAGCGCCCGCGGCGGCCTCGTGCTGCAGGACCTGACGATCACCCCGGGCTCGACGCCCAACGTCGCGTTCCTCGTCGGTTCGGCCTTCGACGCCCAGGTTCAGGGCGTCGTGACCCCGGCCACCGGCGGCGGCGTGCTCCGGATCGGCGACGCCAGCGACCTCAGCTGGCGGCCGGGCTCGATCCTGGTCACCGGCGCGCTTGGATCGGCGACGTTCTCCGGCGGCGACTACAGCAACATCAAGGCGTTCGACGACCTGCGGCTCGCCGCCCGGAACGATATCCTGATGGGGTCGCAGCGGTTCATCACCCTGATCCAGGGGACGGACGTGCGCGACATCGACATCTCGTCGGGCCTGCCGTCCGGCGTCGCGCCCGTGGCCGGCGAGCAGTTCAAGATCTTCGCCGCCACCGGACATCTCGAGGTTTCAGCCGAGAACAAGGTGGTCCAGCAGAACACCGCGCCATCCGGCTCGGCCCAGGCGGTGGGACTCTATCTTTCGGGAGCGGCGACGCCCGCCTTGACCATCGACCCGCCGAAGATCCTCGAACTGTACGGCGCGTTCAGCGGCGCCAACGGCCAGACGGTGTCGGGACCCGGCGCGGCAAGCGTCCTCACCTTCACCGTCGTCGACGCCAGCGGCACGCCGACGAACAAGCCGGCCGACGCCGAGTACCGCTTCAACAGCTGCGACGTGGGCACGTCGAACTGCATCGGGCTGTCGGCGGGCGGATCGTCCGCGACGGCCGACCAGAACGCCAGCCTGCTCACCATCCGCGACCAGCTTTCGGACGCGACGATGGACGGATCGCAGACGTCCGAAGAGGCGGGCGAAGCGGCCGTCTCCTCCGAAAGCCTCACCAAGCCTCCGAACCTCCTCGGCATCGCGCCCGCCGACTCCGACGAGATCGTCGTCGATCCGGTGATCACCGGCGCCGGCAGCGAGGAAATCTGGCGCAAGCGCAGGCAGAACCCATGATCAGCAAGCGCATCGTTCTCGCCCTCGGCCTCGGCGGCCTTCTGACCGCCTCGCCGGCCGGCGCCGCCTCGCCGAGCCGGGCCGACCTGATTCCCCTGGGCCGCAGCGCCGCCAGCGGCGCCGTCTGCCAGGCGGTCCGGGACTACGAGGATCCCGTGGTGCAGGCGGCGGGCCGACGGGCCTGGAACATCCGCTGCCGCGGCTGGGACGGCAGCCTCGGGCGGCTCTACGTCCTGCCCAAGTCCGCGGACGCGGGCGTTTGGGAGCAGGCGCTCGCCGGCCGGGCCGAGTGCGCCGAGGCGAAGTCAGAGCCGGTGTCCGGCCTGGGCGCCGTCGAGCGCCGCGCCTGCCGCAGCGCCGCCGCCAAGGCCCCCTATCTCGCCTACCAGAGCCGCAAGGGCGGCTATGTCATCACCGCCGAGGGCGCGGCGCAGATCGCCGACATCCTCGAGACCGGCCTGAAGGTCGTCTCCGGCGAGGCCAAGGCGCCGGACGCCGCCGAGGTGCAGACCTCGGCCGCCAGCGCCGAGATCGCCGCCGACTTCGGCGGCGCGACCGGCGGGCTGGCGCGCGCCCAGGCCGCCGCCGCCGCGGATTCCGCGCGCCTGCGGGCGCGGGCCTACGTCCAGAACAACGAGTGGCGGTTCGAGAAGGCGGAAACCGACTTCCAGGCGCTGGTGGCCGACGCCCAGTCGCGCCACGCGCCGCCGGCCGAGTTGGGCGAGGCCATGCTCAACCTGGCGCTAAACGTCTCGAACAACGGCCGCTTCGCCGAAGCCGACAAGCTGTTCGCCGACGCCGACGCCCAGATCGCGGCGGCGAACGACCCGCTGCTGGCCGCCCGGGCGCGGACCTATCGCGCCCTGCACCTGCGCAACGCCGGACGCTTCGCCGACGCCGCCGCGGCGGGCCGCGCGGCCCTGCGGGCCAACGAGGAGGCGCGCGCCGCCCATGGCATTCCCTCTGGCGGCCCGGCGGTCACCAAGACGGCCGACGGCGGCGTGGCGATCGGATCGGATCTCGCCATCGCGCTGAACAGCAGCCCCAGCGGCCGCGACATCCTGGGCGGGAGCAAGGTCGCCCTGGCCGACAAGCTGATGGTGCAGGACGCCCAGGCGCTGGAAGTCGTCGGGTCATCCCTGTCGGCCCAGGGCGACGCGGCGGGCGCCCGCCAGGCGCTCGACCGGGCCAGCGCCCTGCTGTCCGCCGCCGAGGCCACCGGCGCCGTGAACGTCTGGCTGCGCGCGCGCGTCAACGCCGACTTCGGCGACCTCGACATGGACGCCGGCCAGCCGGCCGCGGCGGTCGGCAAGTACGACGCGGCGATCAAGACGATCCGTCTGCGCCATGCCGGCACGGCCGCCGAAGCGGGCCTGCTGCTCGACCTGGGCCGCGCCCAGACCCGCGCCGGCCAGGACGACGACGCCCTCGCCACCTACGCCCGCGCCTTCGCGCTGTTCCAGCAGCAGCGCGGCGCGCTCGGAGCCTCGGCGGACTCGGCCGCGCCCTACTTCGACCTGCTGCTCAAGCGGATTCAGAGCGATCCGGCGAAGGCCGACGAGTACAAGGCGCGCTTCTTCGGCGCCGCCGAGAGCGTGATCTCCAACGCCACCGCCCAGACGGTGTCGAAGCTGGCCGCCCGCGTGGCGTCGGGCGACGGCGCCATCACCGGGCTCGTCCGGGCGCTGGACGACACGCGCCGCGAGCTGCGCGCCACCGAGGCCCAGGCCGCGAACCTGCAGGCGGCCGACGCCTACACCGGTCCCGAGCGCGAGGCGGTGGAAACCAAACTCGCGTCCCTTCAAAAGCAGGCGGACGTGCTGGAGGCGCAGCTGCTCGCCGCCAACCCGCGGTACTCCCAGCTGGTGTCGTCCGAGGCCTCCCTGGCCGACCTGCAGAAGACGCTGGGCAAGGACGAGGTGTTCCTGAAGGTCCTGCTGCTCAACACGGGCAGCTACGGCATCCTGGTGTCGCCCACCGCGGCCAAGCCCTACGCGATCGACATGACGCGAGGCGCCGTCGGCGCTGCCGTCGTGCGCCTGCGCTCGGTCTTCGAGGCCGAGGAGACCCTGCCCCCGTTCGACGTCGCCGCTTCCTATGACCTCTTCCAGAAGCTGTTCGGTCCCGTCGCCTCCGACGTGCTGGCGGCGAAGCACCTGGTCTACGAGCCCGACGGCGCGCTGATCTCGCTGCCGGTGGCGACGATGGTCACGGCCGATCCCAAGGCGATCGTGGCCGCCACGAGGCCCGGCGCCGATCCCGACTATCGCCAGGTGGCGTGGCTGGGCGCCCGCACCGACTCCGTGCTCGTGCTGTCGGCGGCCAGCTTCATGCAGTCCCGGGCGTTCGCGCCGTCGCAGGCCAAGCGCAGCTTCCTGGCCTTCGCCGACCCGGCGACGCCCGCGCGCAGCGACAACCAGGCCTACTCGTCGGTGGTGCGCCGTTCGGTCAACCTGCGGGTCGGACGCGACCTGGGCGACATCTGCGAGAACACGCGCCTGGCGCTGCTGGAGATGCCGCCCCTGCCCGACACGGCCGACGAGGTCCGCGAGGTGGGCGCGAGCATCGGCGGGGCCGGCGAGCAGATCGTCACGGGCGCGGCGTTCACCGACGCCGGCGTGAAGGCCCGCAATGACCTCGCCGACTACAAGGTCCTCTATTTCGCGACCCACGGGCTGCTGCCGCAGCCGTCGGCCTGCCTGCCCGAGCCCGCGCTGATGACGTCGGTGGGCATCGGCGACAGCGACGGCCTGCTCGACACCAGCGAGATCCTCGACCTGAAGCTCGACGCGGACCTGGTGGTGCTTTCGGCCTGCGACACCGGCGGGGCCGGCGGCGACGCCAGCGAGACGGGCCTGCAGGGCGGCGGCGAGGCCCTGGGCGGCCTGGCCCGCGCCGTGATCTACGCCGGCGGCCGCGCGCTGATCGTCTCGCACTGGTCGGTGGACTCGGTGGCCACGGTGCGGCTGATGACCGGGATGTTCTCGGCCAACGCCCCCACCAAGGCCGAGGCGCTGCTCGACTCTCAGGTGGCGCTCCAGCAGACCGCCCAGTGGTCGCACCCCTACTTCTGGGCGCCCTTCACCATCGTGGGCGACGGCTCGCGGCCGCTGCCCAACGCCACGGCGCAGGTCGCGCAGCATTGACGCCCGGCGCCGGCTCGGCGTCTCCAGGGGGATCATGGCCAACGCCGCGATTCAGCTGAACACCGAGCCCTACGATGCGTCGATGACGCATCCGATGGGCCGCGTCTCCGCCGGCGAGGGCTTCCTGCGCGGGTTCCTCGAATACGCCGACGTCGACCGGCTGTGGCTCTGGAACGTCTACGAGCAGGACCGGAGCGAGATCGAGGCCCTGCTGCAGCGCCTCGGCCCGCCGAAGCAGCCGGTCTCCTGGCTGGGCCGCGGCGACCGGGTCGCGCTGGCCGAACCGGGCGCGCTCTACATCCCGACGCCGGAGATGAAGACCGAGGCCTGGGCGCGGTGGGCGACCGGCGCCACGGCCTATTCCCTGACCGGCGTGACCCATACCATCGCCGAGACCTACATCCTCGACGAGATCGCCGCCCTCCTCACCGCCCCGCTGGAGCCGTGGGACGCGCTGATCTGCACCTCGGAGGCCGGACGCAAGGCGGTGGAGACGCTCCTGGAGGCCGTCGCCACCTATCTCCAGGAGCGGTTCGGGGCCGCGCGAATCCCGCCCGCCCAGCTGGTCACCATCCCGCTTGGCGTCCACTGCGACGACTTCGTGGCCGCGCCCGACGCGCGCCACGCGTGGCGGGAGGCGCTGGACATCCCGGCCGACGCGCCGGCGGCGCTGCACCTGGGCCGCTTCAGCGCTACGACCAAGATGCACCCGGGCCCGATGGGCCTGGCCCTGCAGGAAGCCGCCCGCCGGGTCGGGCGGCCGGTCTACTGGATACTCTTCGGCGGCGCGCGGCGCCCGGAGGAGGACGAGGCCTTCCGCGCCGCCGCCACGGCGTTCTGCGAGGACGTGGAGGTCCGCTTCGCGCCCGACACCTCGGCGGCCACCCGGAGCGGCGTGCTGGCGGCGGCCGACGTCTTCCTGTCGTTCTCCGACAACATCCAGGAGACGTTCGGCCTGACGCCGGTCGAGGCCATGGCGGCGGGACTGCCGGTGGTGGTCAGCGACTGGGACGGCTACCGCGACACGGTCCGGCACGGCGTCGACGGCTTCCGCATCCGCACCACCACGCCGCGACCCGGGCTGGCGGCCGACCTCGCCTACGCCCACGCCCACCGGCTGATGTCGTTCGAGGCCTACGCCGGGGCGGCCTCGCTCCTCACGGCCATCGACATCCCCGACGCGGCCGAGGCGCTGACGGCGCTGTTCGGCGACGCCGACCTGCGGCGACGCATAGGCGAGGCGGCGACCCGCCGCGTCCGCGAGACGCTCGACTGGCGCACGGTCATTCCCCAATACCAGGCCCTGTGGGCCGAGCTCGCCCGACGCCGCCAGGCGGCGCCTCCGCGGCCGGCGCTGGAGAACCCGTATCGCCCCGACCCCTTCCGGATGTTCGGGGCCTACCCGAGCGCGACGCTTTCCGAGGCCGACGTGCTCGGGCTGGCGCGCCCCATGGCGCCCGGCGAGGCGAGCAGGCTCACGGCGCGCCCCGGCGTACGTGCATCCGCCGCGCGACTGCCCGACGACGCCGAGGTCGAGGTCATCGTGGCGGCGCTGGATGCGGACTCCCGGAGCGTCGTCGATCTGCTCGCCATCTTTCCGCCGGATCGCCGTCCGTTCATCGAGCGCGGGCTGGTCTGGCTCATCAAGTTTGGCGTCTTGCGTCTTCGGAGCGGGCGTCTGCGTAACTGAAGTACAAACCGGCGCTTCAGGTACCGTTCAGCCGGCCCATGTGGTAGTCTGCATATCGATGCACGACGTGGACTCAGAGGACGTACGGGGGTCAGATTGATGCGTAAGCTGTTGATTGGGGTTGTGCTTTCCGTGGCGTTCGGGGGCGCCGCCGCGGCGAGCGACTACATCGTGGTCAGTTCCAGCGACCCGTCGATTCCGCGCGGCCAGGCGCTGGACGCCGGTGCGCGGGTGGCGCTGGGCGCCGGCAAGACGATCACCGTGATGCGCGCGACCGGCGAAGTCATGACGCTGAAGGGCGGCGCCTCCGGCGTCATCGTGCCGGCCGCCAAGATGGCCGCCGCCGATTCCGCCCGCTTCGAAACCCTGCGCGCGCTGGTCGAGCCGCCGCCCCAGGGCCGCACGTTCGGGGCCCGCCGCGGCGGCATCTGCCCGGCGATCGAGAGCCTGACCAGCCTGGACGACATCGTCCGCGTGGCCGAGACCAGTGGCTGCAAGACCGTCGCCCGCAAGGCGCTGGACGCCTACCTGGCCAAGACCGGCGTCGACAACCCGTAGCGCGGGCCGACGCGTGATGCTTCGAAGCGCCGCCCCCGGAAAGGGGGCGGCGTTTTGCGTTCCGGCGCGCACCGCCCGATGTCGTTAAGAGTAGCTTATGGCGGCCGCCGCTAATGAAGCGGGCAGCGGGTTCGCCTCGCGTGGACGCGCGCCACCAGGGAGGCTTCCATGATCCAACGCGCCCTTCGTCATCGGCATTTCGCATCGTCGAGCGTGGCCGCCATCGCGGCGCTGGCCGCGGCGGGCCTCGCCGCGCCGGCCTGCGCGGAGGACGTATCGGTGTCGTTCAACGTCGGGGCCGCATCGGACTACGTGTTCCGCGGCTTCAGCCAGACCGACCGGGATCCCGAAATCTACGGCAGCGTCGATGCTTCGGCGGGCATCGCCTACGCCGGCGTCTGGGTCTCCAATGTCGACTTCAACAACGGCACCGACGCCGAGTTCGACCTCTACGCCGGGATCACGCCCCAGGCCGGCCCCGTCAGCCTCGACATCGGAATCCTGTACTACGGCTACACCGACCAACCGAAGGGCAGCCACGAGGACTATTTCGAGGGCAAGGTCGCCGCCTCCGTGCCGGCCGGACCCGCCACCCTGGGCGCCGCCGTCTACTATTCGCCGGAGAACTTCGGGAAGACGGGCGCGGCGGTCTACTACGAGGTGAACGCCCAGACGACGATCCCCGGAACCTCCTTCTCGCTCTCCGGCGCCCTCGGGCGGCAGGAGGTCAAGGGGTCGGGCGACTTCAACACCTGGAACCTCGGCGTCGGATATGCGCTCGGCGACCATGTGGGCGTGGACGTCCGCTACTGGGACACCGACGTCAGCGGCGACAGGCTGGCGAAGAGCCGCGTGGTGGCCGGCATCAAGCTGACGTTCTGATCCGCAGACGCGCGGGTGGTAGGCCGGCTGGGGGTCGAACCCAGGACCATTCGATTAAAAGTCGAATGCTCTACCACTGAGCTACCGGCCCTCGACGCCGGTACGTACTGGGACGCCCCGGGCCAAGCGGCGCGGAAACTAGAGGGCGGCGCGCGAAAGGGGAAGCCCCGCATTCGCCCACCTCGGCCTTAACAACGCCGCAAGTCGGCGTATTGTCGAGGTTATGAGGTCGGCCGCGCTTCGCCGGATCGTCGCTGCGCTGATCGTCGCCGGGCTTCCCGTGGCGACGGTCGACGAAGGCTGGGCCGCGACCAGGAAGAAGACCGTCCAGCAGGCGCCCCCGCCCCCACCGGCTCCGGCCGATCCCGCCGATCAGGTGAAGACCTCCGACGACGTGAAAAAGGGCAGCGTCGAAGGCGCCGTGACCACGCCGCTGCGCGACCTCAACATGGGCAAGACCAAGATTCCCGAAGTCCTGCTTCAGGCGCTGAGCGATCCCTACGCGCGGCCGCCGCCGCGCTGGAAGTGCCCGCAGCTCGCCGCCCTCATCGTGCCGCTGAACGTCGCGCTGGGTCCCGACCTCGACCTCGTGCCGCCGGGCGACGAGGACCTGACGGAACGCGGCAAGTCCGCCGCGCTCGGCACGGCCGGCGACCTCGCGGCCAGCGCCATTCCCTTCCGCGGAGTGGTCCGGAGGCTCTCTGGCGCCGAAGCGCACGACAAGCTCGTCCAGTCGGCCATCATCGCCGGCAACGTTCGCAGGGCCTATCTGAAGGGCCTGGGCGAGGCCCGCGGCTGCAAGCCGCCCGCCACGCCGTCGCACGAGCGCGCGGGCACGGCTCCCGCCGTCGACGAGCAGGCGCCTAAGCCGAAGTATCCGACCCGCTAGAGCCCGTCAGGGTGAAGTGGATGCCGGTTCACCCGCCTGGACGGGCTCTACACTCTTGAAGATCGAGCCTTCTTGTCCGGATCAAGTGATGCCACTTGATCCGGGAAGGCTCTAGAATTCTGGCGCGCCGCGAACGCCGCGCGGAACGCCTCGAACCGCCCCTCGGCGATGGCGGCGCGCATCTCCGCCATCAGGGCCTGGAAGAAGGCCAGGTTGTGCCAGGAGAGCAGCACCTGCCCCAGGATCTCACTGGCCTTGACCAGATGGTGCAGATAGGCCCTGGAATAGTCGCGGCTTGCCGACACGGCGCTCGCCGGGTCCAGGGGCGCCTCGTCCTCCGCGAACCGGGCGTTCTTCAGATTGATCGGGCCGTCCCAGGTCCAGGCCTGGCCGTGGCGCCCGGAGCGCGTGGGCAGCACGCAGTCGAACATGTCGACGCCCCGCGCCACCGCCTCGACGATGTCGATGGGCTTGCCGACGCCCATGAGGTAGCGCGGGCGGTCGGGCGGCAGCATGCCAGGGGCGAAGTCCAGCACCTCCACCATGGCCTGGTGCCCCTCGCCCACGGCCAAGCCGCCGATGGCGTAGCCGTCGAAGCCGATCTCGGTGAGGCGTTCGGCCGACTCCCGGCGCAGGGCCTCGTCGGTCCCGCCCTGCTGGATGCCGAACAGCGCCTGGCTATCTCGTTCGCCGAACGCGTTCTTCGATCGCTCGCCCCAGCGCGCCGAGCGCCGCATGGCCGCGGCGACGCGCTCCCGTTCCGCCGGGAGGCCCACCAGTTCGTCGAGCTGCATCACGATGTCGGAGCCCAGCAGGTCGGCCTGGATCTCGATGGAGCGTTCGGGCGTCAGGGCGTGGCGGCTGCCGTCGAGGTGGCTCTGGAAGGTGACGCCCTCCTCCGTGACCTTGGAGATCTTGGACAGCGACATCACCTGGAAGCCGCCCGAGTCGGTGAGGATCGGCTTCTCCCAGCGCATGAAGCGGTGCAGGCCGCCCATTCGCCGCACCCGCTCGGCCGTCGGGCGGAGCATCAGGTGATAGGTGTTGCCCAGCAGGATGTCGGCGCCGGTCTCGGCCACCTGCTCGACCGTGAGCGCCTTCACCGTGCCCGCCGTGCCCACGGGCATGAAGGCGGGCGTGCGCACCTCGCCGCGCGGGGTGACGAGGCGGCCCGTGCGCGCGCGCCCGTCCTCAGCCTCGACGGTGAACGGAAACGCCCCCATCAGCGCGCCCGCCAGAGCAGGCCGGCGTCGCCGTAGGAGTAGAAGCGGTAGCCCGCCTCCACGGCGTGGGCGTAGGCCGCGTGCATGCGCTCCAGGCCGGAAAACGCGGCGACGAGCATGAACAGGGTTGATTTCGGCAGGTGGAAGTTGGTCATCAGCCCGTCGACGGCGCGGAACCGGTAACCCGGTGTGATGAAGATGGCCGTCTCGTCCGCGAACGGCCGGATCAGCCCGTCCTCGCCCGCGGCGCTCTCCAGCAGGCGCAGCGAGGTGGTGCCCACGCACACGATCCGCCCGCCGGCGGCGCGCGCCGCATTGAGCCGCTCGGCGACGCCGACCGCCACCTCGCCCCACTCGGCGTGCATGCGGTGCTCGGCGATGCGCTCGACCTTGACCGGCAGGAAGGTGCCGGCGCCCACGTGCAGCGTGACCCGTTCGACGCCGACGCCCATGGCCGCCAGCCGGTCCATCAGTTCGGGCGTGAAGTGGAGCCCGGCGGTCGGGGCGGCCACCGAGCCGTCCTCGGCGGCGTAGATCGTCTGATAGTCGGCGCGGTCGCGGGCGTCCTCCGGCCGCTTCGCGGCGATGTAGGGCGGCAGCGGCATCATGCCCCGCTCGGCGATGGCGGCCATCAGGTCGGGGCCGGACAGGTCGAAGGCCAGGGTGACCTCCCCGCCCTCCCCCTTGTCGCGGACGGTCGCGTCCAGGCTGGCCAGGGCGCAGGCGCGATCCTCGGCCGCGCCGAAGGCGATGCGGTCGCCGACGGCCAGGCGCTTGCCGGGGCGCATGAAGGCGGTCCAGACGTGGCCCGCAGTCTGGCGGTGCAAGGTGGCCTCCACCGCCACGCGGCTCTCTCCGCGAATCCGCACGCCCTTGAGCCGCGCCGGGATCACGCGGGTGTCGTTGACGACCAGAACGTCGCCGGCCCGCAGCTCGCCGGGCAGGTCGCGCACGGTCAGATCCCGCAAGGGACCCTCCGGAGCGACCACGAGCAGCCGCGCCGCGTCGCGCGGTTCGGCGGGCCGCAGCGCGATCCGGTCATCCGGCAGGTGGAAATCGAAATCGTCTAGCGTCATGAAGGGCGAGGTGAAGGCCACGCGGCGCCGCGCGCGTCAAGCTCGGGACAACAGATGCGGCGGTTCGTCGATGGATTGAACGTGGCGCTGACCGTGGTCGTGCTGGCGGCGGCGCTCGCCGCCCTGCTGGCGCTGACCGGGGGGCGGGTGACGCGCCTGGACGTGCTGGCCCACTTCGCGCCGCTCTACGCCGGCCTCGGAGCCCTGGGCGGACTCTGGGCGCTGGCGGCGGGGCGCGGCCCGGTCGCGGGCGCGGCGATCCTGGCGATCGTGGCGGGCGGCCTGCTGATGGCCCCGGAGTTCCAGCGCGACACCGGGCCGACGGCGCCGCCCGGCGCGCCGGGCGCGATCAAGGTCATCCAGATCAACGCGCTCCGCAGCAACGCCGACATCGAGCGCGTCGTGGATTGGGTGACCGCCCAGCACGCCGACGTGGTGACGATCAACGAGGCGCGGCACGACCTTCGCGACCTGCTGATCAAGCGCACCGGCTGGCAGACGGCCGGCGCCCACGGCAACCTGATCATCTTCACGCCGCAGCCCTACACGCGGATGAACCGGCCGCGGCGGAAGCCGCCGTGGACGCTGTCCTTCGTGAACGCCAGCTATGCAAGCCCGGACGGCCCGATGGAGCTGGTCACCGCGCACCTCGGCTGGCGCATCAGCGACGCGGCCGAGGCCCAGGCCCGGGACCTCGTGACCGTGGTCTCGCGCCTGCCGCGGGAGCGGATGATCCTGACCGGCGACCTCAACGCCACGCCCTGGTCGGCGGAGTTGCGGGGCCTGGACGACGAACTCGGCCTGATCCGCCGCGACCGCGCGCTCCCCACCTGGCCGGCCCAGGTCTTCGGGCGGCCCTGGCCCTGGCCCTTCCTGCCGATCGACCACGTCTACGCCGGCCCCGGCTGGGCGACGGTCAAGGTGGAGCGCGGCCCCTGGCTGGGCTCGGACCACTATCCGCTGGTCGTCACCCTGGCGCCGCGCGAGGGCCCGCCCGGCGAACCCGAACGACGGGCGCCGTCCGGCGGCGAGGTGCTTCCGCCCGGCTCCTAGGAGTCGGCGCCAACCTTCATCGAGACGATCTTGCCCGGGCTGCGCGGCGGCTCGCCCTTGGGCAGGGCGTCGATGTTCTCCATGCCCTCGGTCACCACGCCCCAGACGGTGTACTGGCCGTCGAGGAAGCGGGCGTCGTCGAAGCAGATGAAGAACTGGCTGTTGGCCGAGTTCGGGTTGGCCGTGCGCGCCATCGAGCACACGCCGCGCACGTGCGGCTCCCGGGAGAATTCGGCGGGGAGGTTCGGCTTGTCGGAGCCGCCCATGCCGCTGCCGGTCGGATCGCCGCCCTGGGCCATGAAGCCATCGATGACCCGGTGGAAGACCACGCCGTCGTAGAAGCCCTCGCGGGCAAGCTCCTTGATCCGCGCCACGTGCTGGGGCGCCAGATCGGGCCGCAGCTCGATCTTCACCGGGCCGGTTTCGAGCTCCATCAGGAGTGTGTTTTCCGCATCCATCACTTCACCTCGACAGGAATTTTCACGTCACAGGCCGAAAACGGCGCGCCGCCGGCCGCAGCGACCGCCCGAGCCATCTCGGTCTTGAACCATTTTCCGGACGGATCGATCACCCGGATCTTCGGACGATCGGTCTCCGGCATGTCGCTGAGCAGGCGCAGGCGCTCCATCCGGTCCTGCGGCTCGGGCACCGGCTCGCCGGTCTTGATGGCGGTCACCACCTCCTGGCCGGAGATCACCCGGCCCCAGGCCGTGTAGCGCTTCTCCAGCTTGGGATAGCTGTCGCGCATCAGGAAGAACTGGCTGTTGGCCGAGGCCTCCTCCTGACCGCGCGCCGCGCCGGCCACGCCGGGGCAATAGAGCGCCCAGCCCGAAATCTTCTGGTCCTTGGTCAGCGGCGCCAGCATCATCGACTGGGTGGTGACCGGCAGCGACTTGATGAAGCCGACCTCGGCCACGCTCTGGTCCTGGGCCAGGGCGAACGGCATGTCGGCGCCGCGGCGGAACGTGAACTCCGCCGGCAGGTCGGGCAGGTCGGAGCCGCCCGTGCCGCGGTTCTCGGGATCGCCGGTCTGGTCCATGAATCCTTCGATCACCCGGAAGAACGTCTGGCCGTCGTAGAAGTGGCGCCGGGCCAGTTCGCGCACCCGCGCGACGAACTGCGGCGCGACCTCGGGGATCATCTCCACGATGATCCGGCCCTTGTTGGTGTCGATCACCAGGATGTCGTCGGGGTTCGGCGTGCGCCAGTCCGAGGCGGCGGGCGGCGCGGAACCGGCCGGCGCCTGGGCGGCGACGGGAGCCGCAAGGGCCGCCAGGCAGGCGGCAAGCACGAGAGAACGCTTCATCGCGCCTCTCCTAGCCGCCCGAGGCGCGGTCCGCCAGTGGATCAGCCCCGGCCAACCTTTTCCATCAGCCGGTCCTTGATCGCCGGGCTGACGAAGCTGTTCACGTCCCCGCCGAGCTGGGCGATCTCCTTCACCAGCTTCGAAGCGATGGCCTGGTGGCGCGGATCGGCCATGAAGAAGACCGTCTCGATCTCGCGGTCGAGCTGCTGGTTCATGGCGGTCATCTGGAATTCGAACTCGAAGTCGGCCACCGCGCGCAAGCCGCGCACGATCACCTGCGCCCCCACCTCGCGGGCGAAGTGCATGGTGAGGCCTTCGAAGGGCTGGACCGTGATGTCGGCCTTGTTCCGCAGGGGCGCCACGGCCTCCTCGACGATCGCCACGCGTTCGTCGAGCGAGAACAGCGGGCCCTTGCCGGCGTTGATCGCGACGCCGATCACCAGCCGGTCCACCAGCTTCACGGCCCGCCCCATGATATCGGTGTGGCCGTTGTGAATGGGATCGAACGTGCCCGGATAGAGGCCGACTCGAGTCATGGACGCTGGTCCCCCAACACACCCTTTCCCTCGCGTTTCGCCGCCGAGGCCGCGCATTGCAAGAGGGTATCTGTGTTTTTGTGACCCTAGCCTTCCGTTGCGTCAGGTGTTTCCCCGACCTCCGGGCCTTCTTCGTCCTCGCCGGAATCGGCCAGGCGCTCAACCGAGACGACGTGTTCGTCCGCGCTCGTCCGGAAGATGATCACGCCCGAGGTGTTGCGGCCCACGATGCGGACCTGGCTGACGGGCGTGCGGATCAGCTGGCCCTGGTCGGTGACCAGCAGGATCTGGTCGCTGTCGTCCACCGGGAACGAGGCGGCAAGGCGACCGCCGCGCTTGGTGAGATCCTGCGCCAGCAGGCCCTGCCCGCCGCGCCCCGTGCGACGGAACTCGTAGGCCGAGCTGCGCTTGCCGTACCCCTCGGTCGACACGGTGAGGATGAACTCCTCGGCCGCGCCGAGTTCGGCGAAGCGCTCGACCGACAGCGCCGCCTCGCCTGCGACTTCCTCGTCGTCCTCGACCGCGGCCTCCTCGAGGTCATCGGTCTCGCCGCTCGCCGCGCGGCGATTGGCGTTGGCCTGCTTGACGTAGGCCGCCCGCTCGTCGGCCGTCGCGCCGACGGAGCGCAGGATCGCCATGGAGATCACGATGTCGCCCTCGGCCAGGCGGATGCCGCGCACGCCTGTCGAGTCACGTCCGGCGAAGACCCGCACCTCGTCCACCGCGAAGCGGATGCATCGGCCAAGCGCCGTGGTGAGCAGGATGTCGTTCTGGTCGGCGTTGCAGACGCCCACGCCGATGATCGAGTCGCCCTCGTCGAGCTTCATGGCGATCTTGCCGTTGCGCTTGATGCCGATGAAGTCGCTCAGCTTGTTGCGGCGCACGTTGCCCGAGCGGGTCGCGAACATCACGTCGTACTGATCCCAGGTCGCCTCGTCCTCGGGCAGCGGCAGGATCGAGGTGATGCTCTCGCCGGGCTCGATCGGCAGCAGGTTGACGAACGCCTTGCCCCGCGAGGTCGGCGTGCCGACCGGCAGGCGCCACACCTTGAGCTGATAGGCCTTTCCGCCCGACGAGAAGAACAGCATCGGCGTGTGGGTGTTGGCGGAGAAGACGCGGGTGACCGCATCTTCTTCCTTGGTCGCCATGCCCGAGCGCCCCTTCCCGCCCCGGTGCTGGGTCCGGTAGACGCTGAGCGGCGTGCGCTTCACATAGCCGCCGTGGGTCACGGTGATCACCATGTCCTCGCGGGCGATGAGGTCCTCGTCCTCGACGTCGGCGTCGCCCTCGACGATCTCGGTCCGGCGCGGCACGGCGAAGGCGGCCTTCACCTCCTCCAGCTCCTCGCGGACGATCGCCATGACCTTCTCGCGCGACGCCAGGATCTCGAGGTGGCCCCGGATCGTCCCGGCCAGTTCGCCGGCCTCGCCGAAGATCTCCTCACGCCCCAGGCCCGTCAGGCGCGACAGCGTCAGCGCCAGGATCGCCCGGGCCTGTTCGTCGGTGAGGCGGATCTGGTTGTCGCTCACCAGCACCGTGCGCGGATCGGCGATCAGGTCGACCAGGGGCATCATGTCGCCCGCCGGCCAGTCGCGGGCCACCAGCCGCTCACGGGCCTCCGCAGGGTCCTTCGACGAGCGGATGATGTGGATGAACTCGTCGATGTTGGCCACGGCGATGGCGAGGCCGACCAGCACATGGCCCCGGTCGCGCGCCTTGGAGAGCTCGAACTTGGTGCGGCGGACCACGACCTCTTCGCGGAAGTCCACGAAGGCCGACACCAGCTCCTTCAGGCCCATCTGCTCGGGCCGGCCGCGGTTCAGGGCCAGCATGTTGACCCCGAACGAGGTCTGCAGCGGGGTGTAGCGATAGAGCTGGTTCAGCAGCACGTCGGCCGTGGCGTCGCGCTTCATCTCGATGACGATGCGCATGCCCTGGCGGTCGCTCTCGTCGCGCAGGTCGGAGACGCCCTCGATCCGCTTCTCGCGGACCAGTTCGGCGATCCGCTCGACCAGCGCGGCCTTGTTGAGCTGATAGGGGATCGAGGTGATGACGATCGCCTCGCGATCCTTGCGGATCTCCTCGATCGTGGCCTCGCCGCGCATGATCACCGACCCGCGGCCGGTCATCAGGGCCTGGCGCGCGCCGGTGCGACCGATGATCTGGCCGCCCGTCGGGAAGTCGGGCCCCGGCACGATGTCGAGCAGCTCGTCGAGGCCGATCTCGGGATTGTCCACATAGGCCAGGCAGGCGTCGACCACCTCGCCCAGATTGTGCGGCGGGATGTTGGTGGCCATGCCGACGGCGATGCCGCCGGCGCCGTTGACCAGCAGGTTGGGGATGCGCGACGGCAGGACCACCGGCTCCTGCTCGGAGCCGTCGTAGTTGTCCTTGAAGTCGACCGTGTCCTTGTCGAGGTCGGCCAGGATGGACATCGCCGCGCGCGTCATCCGGCTTTCGGTGTAGCGCATGGCGGCCGGCGGATCGTTGTCGACCGAGCCGAAGTTCCCCTGTCCGTCGATCAGCAGCAGGCTCATCGAGAACGGCTGGGCCATCCGCACCAGGGTGTCGTAGATCGCGACGTCGCCGTGCGGGTGGTACTTACCCATGACGTCGCCGACCACGCGGGCCGACTTCACATAGCTGCGGTCGGGCGTGTGGTTGTTCTCGCCCATCGAGAACAGGATGCGCCGGTGGACCGGCTTCAGACCGTCGCGCACGTCCGGCAGGGCGCGGCTGACGATCACGCTCATCGCGTAGTCGAGATAGGAGCGCTTCAGCTCGTCTTCGATGGCGATAGGGGCGATGCCCCCGCGCCCGTCTTCGGGTGGGGTGGTGCTGTCGTCGGTCAAAGCTGGGATGTCGCCGTAAGAATCGGACTGATCGGGTAGGCCCTCCAGATAGCATCCCGGCAGACCGAACGCCAACTCACGCGCGCGTGCGTGCGTGCGCACGCGCGACCCGCGAGGCTGATGACCGGCGCGCGGGAACGCACTAGGAATGCGCCATGCCGCTCCGCCTCGGGCTGCCGGCGCCGTGGTTCACCGCGCCGACCCCATCGAACCCCGAATTCGTCTTCGACAGCGCCGCCGGGCGCTATGTCCTGATGCTGTTCCTGCCGGGCGAGGCCGAGGCGCGGACGGCGGCGCTACGCGCGCTGGCCGCGCGCCAGTCGCTCTTCGACGACCGGAAGGCCTGCGCCTTCGTCGTGGCCCCCGACGCCGGGCTGGAGGGCGCGCGCGACCTCCGCGGCCTGCGCTGGCTGCTCGACCGCGACGGCGCCATCGCCGCCCGCTTCGGCGGCGCGCCGCACTGGCTGCTGCTCGATCCCACGCTTCGGGTGATGGCCTCCGAACCGATCGAGGCCGCCGCCGCGATGCTCGATCGGATCGCGGCCCTGCCGCCGCCCGGCGAGCATGCGGGCGGGCCGGTCACCGCGCCGGTGCTCATCGCGCCCAGGATCTTCGAACCGGAGTTGTGCGCGGCCCTCATCGGCCTGCACGAGGCCGACGGCGGGGCGTTCGCCGGCGTGTCGTCCGACGGGGGCGAGCGGACGATCCCGGCGATGGCCCCCCGCGAACGCCGCCGCGACATCGTGCTGACGGATCCCGAGTTGCTTGAGGCCGTCACCGTGCGACTCGAGCGGCGGCTGTTCCCCCTCATCAAGCTGGGCTTCGGCTTCGAGGTCACCCGCGTCGAGCGTCACCTGGTGAGCTGCTACGACGCCGCCGCCGACGACGCCGTGTTCGATGCCCGTCGCGACAACACGACCCCCGGGACCGCGCATCGCCGTTTCGCGTGCTCGCTGAACCTCAACGCCGAGTTCGAAGGCGGCGACCTGCGGCTGCCGGAGTTCGGGCCCGCCACCTATCGGGCGCCGCCCGGTGGGGCCGTGGTCCACTCGTGTGCGCTGATGGGCGAGGCCACGCGGGTGACCTCGGGCCGGCGCTACGCCTTGCTGTCCTACTTCTACGACGAGGACGCAGCCAAGGTGCGCGAGGCCTACGAGGCCCGGATGGCCGCGACCGGGCCGGCGGCCGCCTGATGGGGCGCTGGGACCTCCCGCCGCTGTCGCCCGGCGAACTCGCGCCCCCCATCGTCGCCGCGACGCGGGCCAACCCCCGCTATCGCTTCAGCACCGTGGCCGGGCGGTACGCCCTGGTCGGCGTGATGCCCGACGACGGCGCACGCCGAGCCCGCGCGCTCGCGGCGCTCGACGCCCTGCGGCCGCACATCGACGGCCGGCGGCTGGCGGCGTTCCTCGTTGCCCGGGCGCCGCGGGACGACATGGTCGACAACATCCCCACGCAGCGGTGGATGTTCGACCCGGACGGCGCGGTCGCGCGCCTCCTGGACGCCGAGGACGAGCCGGCCTGGCTGCTGTTCGATCCGACGCTGCGCCTGCTCCAGCGAATCCCCCTCGACGAGACGGACGCCTTGGCGCGCCGCATCGCGGCCCTGGGCGGCGTGGACGACCACGCCGGCGCGCCCCTGGTCGCGCCGGTCCTCACCCTGCCCCGGGTGTTCGAGCCGGACCTGTGCCGCCGCCTGATCGCCTATTACGAGGCCAGGGGCGGCGCGCCCTCCGGCGTGATGCGCGACGTGGGCGGCCGGACCATCGGCGTCCTCGACCCCATGAAGCGCCGCAGCGACGTGCTCATCGAGACGCAGGATCTCAAGGACGAGGTCAGGGGCGCGCTCGCACGAAACCTCGTGCCGATGGTCGAGCGCGCGCTGCAGTTCCGCGCCACGCGCCTCGAGCGTTACCTCGTGGCCTGCTACGACGCCTCCAGCGGCGGATGGTTCATGCCGCACCGTGACAACGAGACCCTGGGCACGGCGCACCGCCGCTTCGCCGTGTCGATCAACCTCAACGCCGAGGAGCACGAGGGCGGCGACCTGCGGTTCCCGGAGTTCGGATCGCGCACCTACCGGCCGCCGACCGGCGGGGCGGTGGTGTTCTGCTGCAGCCTTCAGCACGAAGCGACGGCGGTGACGCGCGGCCGGCGCCATGCCTTCCTGCCCTTCCTCTACGACGAGGCCGGGCAGCGTATCCGCGACAAGAACCTGCCGTTCCTGGACACGCCGGGCCCGCCGGCGTGACGCCGCTAATCCGCGGTTCATGCGCCGTGCGCCACCTTGACCGGCGATGCGCCAGCCCCGACTTGTCCCGACACCGATGAAGCGTCTCGCCGCCACCCTCCTCCTGACCGCCATCGCGGCGCCGGCCCTGGCCGCGCCGCCGATCCAGCCCGGCTACTGGGAATCGACCAACCGGCTGCTGTCCCCGATCCGGCAGACCTCGACCGAGAAGCGCTGCATCACGCCCGCCGACGTCGACAAGTTCATGTCGGGCCCGTCCAACCGCCACTACACCTGCACCTATCCGACCAAGGTGATCTCCGACGGCGTGATCCGCCTGAAGGGCACATGCCGCAGCAAGAAGGGCCGCCGCGTGGCCATCGAGGGCTCGGGCTCGTACACCCCCACCAGCTTCAACCTGACCGCGGAAGTGGCCGTGGAGTTCCTGGGCCTCGACATCGCCGGCAAGGCCAGCACCGAGGCGCGGCGCATCGGCGACGTCTGCCCGGCCCCGGAAGCCCCCGCGGACGGCGGCTGAGGGCGCCGAACCCGCTGGCGGCTTGACTCGCCGCCGCCGTGGCCCTCCCTCATGGCGGCGTGAGCACCGACACCAAGACCGTGACCTACGCCAGCTACCTGGATCTCGACCGGTTGCTGGCGGCGCAGCACCCGAGCAGCGACCGCCATGACGAGCTGCTGTTCATCCTGATCCACCAGACCAAGGAACTGTGGCTCAAGGAGATCATCCACGAGGTGCGCCTCGCCAAGCGTCTCGTGCGCTCGGGCGAGGTCGAGCCCGCCTACAAGGCGCTGGCGCGAGTCTCGCGCATCCAGTCGATCATGACCCTGTCGTGGGACGTCCTCGCCACCATGACGCCCGCGGACTACATGAGCTTCCGCGAGGGCCTGGGGACCAGCTCCGGCTTCCAGTCGTGGCAGTTCCGGACGCTGGAATACCTGCTGGGCCTGAAGGACGCCTCGTTCCTGGCCTTCCAGGACGAGGGCTCGGCGCCGATGGCCGAACTGAAGGGCGCGCTCGAGGCGCCCAGCCTCTACGACGACGCGCTGTCGCGGATGGCCGCCCATGGGCTTGCCGTTCCCGACGAGGTGCTGAACCGCGACGTCTCGCAGCCCTACGCGCCCTCGCCCGCCGTCGAGGACGCCTGGCTCGCCGTCTATCGCGACACGGCCCGCTACTGGGAGCTCTACCAGCTCGCCGAGAAGCTGGTGGACCTGGACGACGCCCTGCTGACCTGGCGGCACAAGCACGTGCTGACGGTCGAGCGGATCATCGGCGGCAAGCCGGGCACCGGCGGCACGGCCGGCGCCGCGGGCGGCGGCTATCTCCAGCGCACGCTGCAGCGCCGCTGCTTCCCCGAGCTCTGGTCGCTCAGGACGCGGCTCTGACCCGACTTAGAACGGGATCTCGTCGTCCAGCTCGTGGCTGAACTCCTCGCGCGGCGCCGAGCTGGACTGACGCGGGCCCGACGAGAAATTGCCGCCGCCATAGCCGCCGCCTTCTTCCCGCTCGGCGTCGCCGCGGCCGTCCAGCATGGTCAGTTCGCCGCGGAACTTCTGGAGGACCACCTCGGTGGAATACTTCTCCTGGCCCGACTGGTCGGTCCACTTGCGGGTCTGCAGCGCGCCCTCGATGTAGACCTTCGAACCCTTGCGCAGGAAGTTCTCGGCCACCTTCACGAGGTTGTCGTTGAAGATCACCACCCGGTGCCACTCGGTGCGCTCCTTGCGCTCGCCGCTCATGCGGTCGCGCCAGGTCTCGGAGGTGGCCACGCGGAGGTTGGCGACGCGGTCGCCGGAGTTGAGCGTGCGAATCTCGGGGTCGGCCCCCAGATTGCCCACCAGGATCACCTTGTTGACGCTGCCCGCCATTTCGATCTGTTCCCTGCTTTCCGTGGTCAGCGGGCATCGCGCCCTGCGCGCAAGCTAGCCCGTCGCAGGACTGTTAACAAGCAGATGTTCTATTTATGTTCCAAACCGTCCACAGCAGAGTGTGGGCGCCGGCGGCTACTGCTGCGGCATCGCGCCCGGGATCGCCAAACGCCCGTCGCCGGTGCGCACCAGAGCCACGTATCTCGGCCCCTCCAGCGAGGTGGATGTCAGGATCCCTTCCTTCTGCAGAAACAGGAAGTTGGACTGATAAGCTCCCAGGAGATCCTGCTGGTTGCCGCCCATGGTCAGGAACTTGATCCGCATGGCCTCGAGGTTGGCGGCGCACACCTCCAGGCTCTTGGCCATGACCAGCTTGTTGTACTTCAGCGTACCGTCCTTCTGCGGCACGACGTGGTAGCAGACGCCCGGGTCGCCCGGCGGCACGGTCTTTTGAGAGCAGGCCGAAACCGCGAGCGCGGCCAGAAGGATCGGGAGGACGGGCGTCAGGCGCATGATGTCACCGTAGCCCGGATTCCGCCCGGCGGGGAGACGCCGCGCGCGGTCATCCGACGGGCGGCAGGCTGCAGTCGGCCGACTGGGTGACCAGCGTGCGGAACGTGCGATTGTCGTCCGACACCTCCACGCGCCCGGGCACCAGCCTGAGGGTCTGTTGCGCCCATCGGCCATACGAGGCGCCGCCGGGCTTCTCGCACCGGCCCGCGAACAGGGTCTGGACGCAGGCGTCGAGCCCCATCTCTCCGGATAGCTTGCGCCAACGGCCGTCGCCATGTCGCCAGCAGACGGCGGGCGGCGCGCCGGCGGGCCCTGTCGAGAGCGTGACGCCCGGCGCCGGCGCCGCGGCTTCGGGCCCCGGCGCGACCTCCTGCGGCGGCGGCAGGGGCGTCAGCACCTGGCCGGCCTGCTCGGCCGCCGCCAGGGCGCCGGTTTCGTCGAGGCCGACGTCGAGCGCATCGGTCGCCACGCCGTTGCGCCGGGCGCATTCGGTCAGGGAGAACTCCCCCACGAACTGGCCCTGGACGAAGCATCGCAGCGGCTTGCCGGGGTCGATCTTGCCTTCCTCCTCGCCGCTCGAATCGATGACGAGGCCGCCCTGCGACGCCGGCGGCGGGGCGTGCGCGCCGCGATCTCCGGAGATGAACACCCAGCCGATCGCCGCGCCGGCCAGGAGCGCGAGCGCCGCGCCGGCCGCGACGAGCGGAAACCGACCGCCCGGCCCGGCTCGCGGCGTGTTCGGGGATGTCGCCATGCGGCCTCGCTAGCCCCAGCCGCGCGCTCTTTCAAGCGCCGAGGCTCTACCCCCCGCCGGTGAGGCGGTCCAACGCGGCCTGGTAGTTGGCGATCTGGTTGGTCAGATAGGCCGGCACCTTGCCGTTCGTGGCCGCCGCGGCGGCTTCCTTCTGGGCGGCCAGCGGATCGGCGGCCGCCTTGAGGTCCTTGTAGATCGTGCGGATCACGCCGGCCGCCGCGGCCAGCTCGGCGGCCGCGTGATTGATGCCGAGCGTGTCGTCCAGGTTCAGGGAGCTGTCGAGCTTCAGGCCGTAGATCTGCGACTTGCCGTCGGCCGGGACGGTCGCCGTGCCCTTCACCGTGGAATTGCGCACAACGCCTTCCGGAATCCCCAGGAATTCCAGGGCGTCCTTGTCGGTCTTTCCCGCGCCGAACTCGAGCACCATGCGATTGTTCAGCGGCGCGACGGTGAGTTTGCGGACGCCGTCGCTGGTCCCGATCGTGACCTTGGCCTGGAAGCCGGTGGCGCGGCGAATCTTCTGCGCCAGCGTGTCCAGCGTGTCGTTGGCGTCGATGGTCACCGTCTTGCTGGCGCCCGATCCCGCCCGCACGGTGAACTGATCGCCGGGACGGATGCTGGTGACCGCGGTGATCTTCTGCGAGTCGGAGAGGTCCAGGTCGCCCGACGGCAGGCCGAGACGATCCAGAGAGGTCGAGCCGCTGGTCGTCGCGGCGATGGCGGTGGGCGCCGTGTAGCCTTCCTTGCCGGTGAAGCGGCGCGACCAGTCGATGGAGCCCGTCGCGACGTCGAGGTTGGCGAGGAACCCGTCCTGCTTCCCCACCGCGGGCTGACCCGGCAGATCGGTCCCCGCGGAGCCGGCGATCCAGACCTTGCCGCCCGCCACCGAGACCGCCGTCGCGCGATCGTCGCCCGCGCCGCCGTAGTAGGCGATCGAGTCGCCGGAACCGGACAGGTCGGCCGAGAGACGCGCCGCGAAGGCGTCGACGCCGCCCGACAGGGCGCGGGTCACGGTTCCGGCCGACAGGGCGCCGTTGGAGGTCGAACCGGCGACGATGATGTCGCTACCGTCCAGGGCCAGGCCGGCGATGTCGCCGCCCTGCAGGTCGCCCAGGTCGCGGGTCGCGCTCAGCACGGGCGTCCCGCTGGAAATGTCGAACCGGCGCAGCACGCCGCGGCCGTCCTCGACCGAGGCCACGACCAGCGAGGTTCCATCCAGCACCATGCCCGCCGGGCGATCGGAGCCCGCGGTGCCGAAGTTCTGGGCGAACAGCGTCTGCACCTTGCCCGCCGCGTCGGGCGGGGCGAAGGCTTCGACGTAGTTGTCCCAGCCGCCCAGGTTGGACGTGCCCGGCAGCGCCGACTTGGAACGGCCGGCCACATAGACCGTGCCGTCGGCGCCGAAGGTGATCTGGCTGGCCTCGTCGGCGAGGCGTGCGCCGCGGCGCTGGGTCCACTGCTCCTCGCCGTCGGCGTTGAACACGGTGACGAAGCTGTCGGCCTCCCCGGCGTAGGCCCCGCTGTCGCCGGAATTCAGCGCCCCGTTGGTCGCTCCGTTCAGGCCGCCGCTCACCGAGCCCGCCACCGCGATCTTGCCGTCGGCCGACACCGCGAGCGCGAGGCCGGTCGCCGAGTCAGAGGCGCCGAGGGTGCGCGTGTAGATGAGCTTGCCGGCGGAATCGTACTTGAGCAGCGCGACGTCCTGGTCGCCCTTGATGTCCTGGCCCGCCGTCGAGTTGGTGACGTCGGCGAGCACATAGACCGAGCCGTCCGGACCGACCTGGGTCGCGTGGACCGCGCCGATCTCGGGGCCCATCGTCTTGGCGAACACCCGGCCGTCGACCCAGTTGGCCTCGTTCTGCCCCTGGATCGGCGCCTCGACGCTGGTTGTGTCGGTCTGGAACTTCAGCAGCTGCTGGCTGATGACCCCGTCTTTGGTGTCGGCCTTGCCGTCCGGATTCGGGTTGCCGACGCCCTGCGCGAGATAGACCGAGCCCGCCGTGCTGGCCGCCGAGAAATTGACCGCCTCGCCGCCGGTCTTGACCTTCAGCGCCCATTGATCGGGGCCGGCGCCCAGGCTGATTGTCTTGCCGCCGGCGGTCGTGGTGCGCTCCTCGCCGGGCAGCCGCTGAGTGGCGAAACGGGTGTCGACCCCCTCGGCCTGCAGCTTGGAATTGATGAAATTGACCACATTCGCCATCGAGCGCGTCTGCGCGCCCATGTCGGCCAGGTTGACGTCGACCGCGTGGAGCACGCCCGACCGCGTTACATTGATCGTGAACTGCACCGCCCCCTGGAACTGGGGCACCGCGTCGGAGCTGGCGCCGGAGTAGAGCGGCGCGGTCACATACTCGGTCTTGTTCTTGGCGGAGACAGGCGCGGTGGTCTTCGCGGTCGCGTTCACCTCGCCCATCGTGAGGCGCGCTTGATCCAGCTTGACGGTCTTCAGGTACGAAGTCAGTTCGGCCATGCCCTTGGCGAACGTCTCCTGCAGCCGTTGCTTCTCGATGCTGGTGACGCCCTTCTTCTGGACCTGTTCGACGATGCCGCTCAGCGTGCCAAGGCCGGAATAGAGTGCGAACAGCTTCCTGTAGTCGGCGCTGGCGCCCGGAAGATCGAGTTGGGCCGTGTTCTCGTTGATGAATTTACGCCCGGCCATCACGGCGCTGACGGCCGCGGAGCGGTCGGGATTGAGGCCTTCGTTCGCCCACGGCGCTGTCGGCGCCACCTGCTTCGACACCGACGAAGACGCGCCGGCGCTCGACCCGGAGGAGTACCCGATCCGGGAGCTGTAGTAGCTCAGCAGCAGGCTCGAATCGATCGAAGTGACCATGGCGTCCTAACGCGGAGATACGGTCCGCCAGTCGCCATACTGGGGCGACAACGCTTACCACTCGTTAAGCGATCAAGAAAAAAGCCTGGGCGATCGCGCCCAGGCCTTTTCCTACGCCCCAACGGAAACCGGATTTAGCCGCCGCGGAACAGCTGCAGGATGATCTGCGGCGCCTGGTTGGCGATCGAGAGCGCCTGGGCGCCCAGCTGCTGCTGCACCTGCAGGGCCTGGAGGCGCGCGCTCTCCTTGGCGAGGTCGGCGTCCACGAGGTTGCCGACCCCGGTCTCGAGAACGTCGGTGAGCTTGCCGACGAAGCCCAGGTGGGCCTCGATCTGCTTCGCTTGCGAGCCGAGGTTGCCCAGCGCCTGGTTGACCTGGCTGATCGACGAGTCGAGCTGGGTCAGAACCCCCGTCGCGAGCGTGACCGTGGTGATGGAAGCCGTCGAGGCGATGGTCAGGATGGAGCCGCCCAGCGACAGATCCTGCGTCGACAGCGTGATCTTGTTCGTGGCGTCGGCGTTGGCCAGGAACTGGATGTTCGGGCCGACCGAGCCGTCCAGCAGGTTGGCGCCATCGAACTGCGCGTTGCCGACGACCTGGGTGATCTGGCGAAGGATCGCCTTGAAATCCGAATCGAGAGCCGTGCGCGACGAGGTGTCCAGCGACGTGTCCATCGCGGCCACGACCTTCTGCTTCAGCTCGGTGAGCAGATCCGACACCGTTTCGCCCGCCGTCGCCGAGACCTCGGCGATCGATTGCGCGCGCTCCAGGCTCATCTTCACGGCCCCGAGCGCGCCGATGTCCGCGCGCTGGCCCTGGGCGATGGCCCAGACGGCCGCGTTGTCCTTGGCGTTGCCGATCTTCAGGCCGGTGTTGATCCGGCCCTGGACCCCGCCCAGCTCGTCATTCGTCTTGTTAAGGTTCTGCAGCGCGGTCAGCGCAGACTTATTCGTGTGGACGCTGATCGTCATCACGCTCTCCTAGCGACCGGCCCCCGAGGCGACTCGTCCCCGCGCCGTGAAGGAACGCTAGGAAAACGTGGTGTTCATATGGTTAACGCGCGCAACGCAAGGCGCCGCCGCCGGGGCTTCCCGGGGCGGTTGGGACAATATGTCCTACGCTCGCTCGCCGCGAGCGATCGGCTGTCGGATCAGGCCTTGGTGCGGATGACCGCGCCGGCCTGGTAGCCGCCTTCCTCGTGCATCCGCAGGACCTCGTCCCGGGGCAGTTGGCTGACGACCTCGCCGGTCAAGCGGTTGATCGTCTTGTAGACGTACGAACCGCTGGCTTGATCCACTTCGATAATCAGTCGCATGTCGACCTGATCCGGGGCCCCCGCCCCCGGCGTCGCGCCACCGGCTGACGCCGGCGGGCTGGCTGGAACCTGGGCGGTCCCGGGATCGGGCGCGGCAGCGACAGCCGCGACCTTGGTGTCCATGACTCCTTACCTTCAGGGTTGGCGTCGTCGCGCCTGTCCAAGGCGATCGGCGGACGGGCGAACCCGTCCGCCGACGCATTGGCGTCGGCCGCGGAGCCGCAAGCGGCCCCGCGACGCGCGGGCCTTAACGGAAGAGGCCCAGCAGGATCGACGAAGACTGGTTCGCGATGGACAGCGCCTGGACGCCGAGCTGCTGCTTGGTCTGCAGAGCCTGGAGTCGAGCGCTTTCCTTCGCCAGGTCGGCGTCGACGAGGTTGCCCACGCCAGCGTCGATGGTGTCCTGAAGCTTGCCGATGAAGTCCAGGTGCGAGCCCAGCGACTTCGAGCCGGTGCCGAGCTTGCTCAGCGCCGTCGAGACGTTGGTGATCGCGGTGTTCACCGACGAGATCATCGTCGTCGCCGTCGTGATCGTGCCGATCGACGCCGTAGCGCCCAGGTTCACGATCGAGCCGGTCAGCGACAGGTCTTGAGCCGCCACGGTGATCTTGGACGACGCGTCGGCGTTCGCCAGCGCCTCGATGGTGGTGCCGCTGGCCTTGACCATGTTGATGCCGTTGAACTCGGCATTGCTCACGGCCTTCGCCAGCTGGTCGCGCAGCGCCTTGAAGTCTTCGTTCAGGGCCGTGCGGCTGTTGGCGTCGAGCGAGGCGTCCGCCGCGGCCAGGGCCTTCTCCTTCATCTGAACGAGCAGGTCCGAAACGGTTTCACCGGCCGAGATGGCCACGTCCACCGTCGATTGGCCGCGCTGCAGCGATTCCTTGACCGCGTTCAGCGACGAGGAGGTGGCGCGTTGGTTCTGGGCGATGGCCCAGATGGCGCCGTTGTCCTTGGCGGAGTTGATCTTGCGGCCGGTGTTGATCCGGGCCTGCACCGAGGAGAGTTCGTTGTTGGTGGCGTTCAGGTTCTGAAGCGCAACCAGCGCACTCACATTGGTATTGACGCTATTGGTCATACAGATGGTCCTTTTCACAGGAGACCGGCAGCCGTTCTGGCGGCCGAGGGCGTTTTGCCCAACGGACCAAGCAGCAATCTGGAGGCCATCCGCGCGTTAGGGATTTCCCGCGGAAGCTTTTGAAATTATTGCGTTATTGTGTCATTAGGGTTGCGGCGAACCGGCAAAATTTGCCGATTATCAGCGCACTGGGCACAATTTGCCGCGCCCGCTCGGCAAATTGTGCCGGGACGTCCAAAAGAGGGCCCCGGGGAGCGCGAGCGCCCCCCGGGGAAACGAATTAGCGGAACAGCCCAAGCAGGATCGACGAGGACTGGTTCGCGATCGACAGCGCCTGGACGCCGAGCTGCTGCTTCGTCTGCAACGACTGCAGCTTGGCGCTTTCCTTCGCCAGGTCGGCGTCGACCAGGTTGCCCACGCCGGCGTCCACCGAGTCCTGGAGCTTGCCGATGAAGTCCAGGTGCGAGGCCAGCGACTTCGAGCCGGTGCCGAGCTTGCTCAGCGCGGTCGAGACGTTGACGATCGCGGTGTTCACCGACGAGATCATCGTCGTCGCCGTGGTGATCGTGCCGATCGACGCCGTGGCGCCCAGGTTCACGATCGAGCCGGTCAGCGACAGGTCCTGAGCCGCCACAGTGATCTTGGACGACGCGTCCGAGTTCGCCAGCGCCTCGATGGTGGTGCCGCTGGCCTTGACCATGTTGATGCCGTTGAACTCGGCATTGCTCACGGCCTTCGCCAGCTGGTCGCGCAGCGCCTTGAAGTCTTCGTTCAGGGCCGTGCGGCTGTTTGCATCGAGCGAGGCGTCGGCCGCGGCCAGGGCCTTCTCCTTCATCTGAACGAGCAGGTCCGAAACGGTCTCGCCGGCCGAGATGGCCACGTCCACCGTCGATTGGCCGCGCTGCAGCGATTCCTTGACCGCGTTCAACGCTTGGGACGTCGCGCGCTGGTTCTGGGCGATGGCCCAGATGGCGCCGTTGTCCTTGGCGTTGGCGATCCTCAGACCAGTGTTGATCCTCCCTTGCGTCCTGGCGAGTTCCGTATTCGTCATATTCAGGTTTTGCAGCGCGACCATCGCGCTGACATTGGTGTTGACCGAGTTGGACATGGTCATGCCTTCCATTCTGGAGGGGTTGATCCGGGCTTCTGCCGGTAGGCGATTTTTCGCCCGGCGTGATCCAAGCAAGCGCCGGGCCAGAATTAACCCTGTCCGGTTCGGATTAAATGTCTGAAACTATTGATTTTGTTACGAGGCGACGAACGAGCCCAGGCGGCGCGCGTTAGCCAAACCTGCAGCCCGGCAGGAGCTGCCGGTCAACCTCGACCCTCCGCGGGCGGGACATGAGAAAGCCGCCGGGACGGCCGGCGGCTTGCAGTCTTCGGGGAATCGGCGAGGCGCTCGCGGCGCCGTACGGGATCAGGCCGCGGCGGCGGCCCCGTTGCCGGAGAGGCCCTGCATGATCATGCGGTTGATCTCGATCAGGGGCTCGATTTCCTCCTGGCGGCGGATCACCAGCGTGGTGTGTTTTCCCACCCAGATGCTGAGCGAGATGATCGAGGCGCGCAGCGGCGCGGGCAGCTTGTTCGCGGGATCAGCGCACTCCGTGCCCAGCGTCGACCAGAGACGGCGGTTCCAGTCGAGCGCATCGGTGCGCTTGCCGACCTCGGTCTCGTCGAGCGCCGCCGCTTCCATCAAGGCGCGGGTCACCTGCGCGAACAGGCGATATTCCATCTCGCGCGGGCTTTCAGCCCGCGTCGCCGCCTGCTGATACGCCTGTAGGGACATTCCCCAGCCTTTCGTCTTCGTACTCGATGAGTTTTCGGCACAGCATGAGCGCCTTGTAGTACTCACGCGCCATGCAGAACTTGGAGATGTTGACGCATTCCGCCAGCACCGTCGGGTTCGAGATGACGCCCATGAACTCGGTCAGCCGGCGCACGAACTCGTCGTAGAAGCGCTCCGCATTGGCTTCCTCGAGGTACATCATCATCACCGGGAAGTAGATCCGCCGCGCGGGCGTATGCACCTCGTCGGGCTGCATGATGTCCTTCTCGCGAAGGACGGAGGCCTTGTTCTGCAGGACCATGACGGCGCGGCGATCGCCGTTCTGAACGACGGCGCCGTTCAGGACGAACTTCTCGCCCGGCCTCAGAGACAGCTTCAGCGGCAAGTTCCGCTCCCTCGTTTCGAAGCCAGAGAACCGGCGACGCGATTCGAATGAACCATTCTCGCCCTCCCTTGGCCCGAACGCACGCCACGGTTAGCCAAGAGCAGTTAACGCCCGATTGCCGATGGGAATTCGCACATCCTTAAGCGCGGATTAAGCATAATCGCCGATACGGCATGGGCACTTCGGAGATAGCCGCCCATGCCCGCCAAGGCCCCGCCAAGCGCCGCCTCCACCCTCGCGCTCGAGACGGCCATGGGCGCCGCCCCCACACCCCTCCGCATGGCGACAAGCGCGCTGGGCGAGGCGGGCTCGAAGGAGTCGCTGGCGCGACTCAATGACGCGATGGCCGAGCTGAAGGCCCTGGCGATCCAGCCGCTGGTGGACCGCATCGTCGCCTGCCTCAACGCCAGCCGGTTCCAGGAAGGCGCGGAGTGGGCGATCAAGGCGCTGGAGAAGGACGAGCAAAACGGCTTCGTCTGGTACCTGCTGGCCATCGCCTTCGAGCGGAACGGCGACTTCTCCTCATCGATCACCGCCTACGAGACGGCCCTGCGCCTGCTGCCGGACCACGCCGAGATCGCCAACGACCTCGGACGGCTGGCCTATCGCATCGGCATGAAACCCCAGGCCGAGAAGCTGTTCCGCCACTACCTGGCCCGCTTCCCCGGCCATCCGGAAGGCAGCAACAACCTGGCCTGCGTGCTGCGCGACGAGATGCGGTTCGACGAAGCCATCGAACTGCTGCGGCCCGCCATCGTCTCCAGTCCCCAGACGCCGATGCTCTGGAACACCATGGGCACGATCGTCGCCGAACTGGGCGATTTCGATAACGCCGAGACCTTCTTCAAGGAGGCCATTCGCCTCGAGCCCGACTTCTGCAAGGCTATCTACAACCTCGGCAATGCGCGCCTTTCCCAAGGCGACCCGGAAGGTGCCCTCCCCCTTTGCGAACGGGCGCTCGAACTGGTCGAGGCCGAGGACGAGCGCCAGATGATGCGCCTGTCGCGCTCCACCATCCTGATCACCCTGGGACGCATCGGCGAAGGGTGGGACGAATACGAGGCGCGCCTGCATCCGGCCTTCGCCGACGTGACGCATTTCGTGATCGACAAGCCCGTCTGGACCCCCGGCGAGGACATTGGCGGCAAGTCGCTCCTGGTCATTGGCGAGCAGGGACTGGGCGACGAAATCCTGTTCGGCAACGTGCTGCAGGACGTCGCCGAGGCGCTGGGCCCGGAAGGCCATCTGACGATCGCCGTCGAGCCGCGCCTGGTTCCGCTCTTCCAGCGCAGCTTCCCCGAGGCGACGGTCGGCGCACACGCGACCTACGCCAAGGGCGGGCGCACCTACCGCGTCATGCCGTTCCTCGAGAACGCGCCGCCCGTCGACGCCTGGACCCCGATCGCGTCGCTGCTGCGGCAGCACCGGCGCAGCGTCTCGGCCTTCCCCGCCCGTCCCTCGTTCCTGAAGGCCGATCCCGCCCGCGTGGCGCATTGGCGCAAGGTGCTGGAGAGCGCGCCGGCCGGTCCCAAGGTGGGCCTGCTGTGGAAGAGCGCCATCGTGGCCAACGCGCGCCACCGCTTCTTCTCGCCGTTCGACCGGTGGGCGCCGGTGCTGGCCACGCCCGGCGTGACCTTCGTGAACCTGCAGTACGGCGACTGCTCCGAGGAGCTGGCCAAGGCAGAGCGCGACTTCGGCGTGAAGATCTGGAACCCGCCGGGCATCGACCTGAAGCAGGATCTGGACGAGGTCGCCGCCCTTTCGAGCGCCATGGACCTGGTGCTGGGCTTCTCCAACGCCACGTTCAACATCGCCGCCGCCTGCGGCGCCCCGGCCTGGCTGATCACCGTGCCCGGCGCCTGGCCGCGCCTGGGGACCTTCGAATATCCCTGGTACCCCCAGGTGCGCACCTTCGTGACGCCGACCCTGAGCGACTGGACCGAGGTGATGGACCAGACGGCCGCGGCGCTGGGCGAATTCGCCGAGGCGCACGCGGAACGGTAACCGCCGCAACGGGTTCTCCGGGGCATGCGCCGGGCCGCCGGCGCGCAGCCCGAAGGAGCCCGACATGGCGGGACCCGCGCCCAAATCCGATCCCGGCTACGATCCGCAGGACCAAGCCGAAACCTTCGACGAGGCCAATACCGCCGGTGGCGAGGGCGACTCGCCGCTGGCCGGCGACTCACCCCTGAGCATCGGCGAGGACATGCGCACCTTCGAGGAGTTGCCCGATCTCGAGGATGTCACACGGGCCGAAGGTGACGCTGACGAGGACGAGGCCGTGGCGCTCGACGCCGACGAGTTCGACCCGGACGCGGTCGAGGATCGCGATTTGGAAGAGGATGACGAGCTCAATTATCGCGCCGCCGACGCCGAGCGGGAAGACGACATCGACGGCCAGGGGCCGGAGTTGGGCGCGGAACCGATACCTCGCGCCTACAGCGAAGTGGCGGGCCAGGATCAGGTCCGCGACGCCGATGACGCCGAGGGCCGCGCGGACGATTTCACCAACTTCGAAGCGCGTGAGGCCGACGAGGACGACCTGCGGGATCTGGGCTATGCCCGTCCGGCCGACGGGTCGCGCGCCAAGCGCTAGCCGACTACGGCCGCCGCCAGGTCGAAGCCCTTCGCCGCGAGCCGCTCGGCGCTGACGGGGCGTTGCCCCGCCCAGTCCGCCGCCATCAGCCCCAGGCCCACCACGTCGCGCGGCTGGCCCGCCTTCCAGACATGCGCCCGGAACAGGGCCTCGCGCCGGAAGCCGAACGACTCGTGCAGTTTCCAGACCGCCTCGTTCTCGATCAGCACTTCGCAATTGAGCTTGTTCAGGCCCAGGGCGCCGAACACATGCTCGATGACACAGAACTCCACGAACGAGCCGACGCCTTTCCCGCGAACCGCCGGATCGGCGAGGTAGTAGGCCCAGGCGCACTTGCGGTGCTCGCGCGAGATGTCGGCCAGGTTCGCGAGGCCCACCGGCGCCCCATCCATCTCGATGATCCAGTAGCGCCGCGCGGGGTCGGCCGTCGCGGCGGCGAACCAGCGGGCGTGCTCTTCCGGCGAGATGACGTGGTCGCTGTACATCCACGCCGCCACCTCGGGCAGGTTGCGCCAGGCAAGCAGCCGATCTCGGTCGCCGGCCTCCACACCGCGAAGCCTGACCTCAGGCGCGCTCATGTCACCGCTCCCGAGCTGTTGCGGTCCAGCGCCACGATATCATCGGAGGTGAACGCCGGGTTCGCCGGATAGAGCCTCGCATAGACGTCGCGTACGAAGTCGAGGTCCTCGGGCAGGTCCACGGTCCAGCGCAGGTGGGCCAGCGAGGGTTCCCGCGAAAGGCTGGCGATACGGAACCGCTCGGGCCGCCGGTAGATGAAGGGCGTCACGTGCTCGCGCTCGTAGGGGTCGGTCGCTTCACGACCGGCGGCCTCCAGCGTCTCGCGCCTCATGACCTCGGTGTCGAGGCCGTGCGGATAGGTGCGCACGGCCGGCGTGTTGCTGGTGTAGTCGGCGCCCGCCTCCTCGTGACGCGCGATGGTGGCGTCGATGACCGCAGGGTCGGCGAGCGGGCAGTCCGCGGTCAGCCGCACCACCGTCTGCGCCTGCGGGAACAGGTCGAGCGCGCCCAGGAACCGGCCGAGCACGTCGGCCAACTCACCGCGGAACACGGTGAGGCCCAGCCCCTCGCAATAGCTGGCCAGCGGATCGTCGCTCGCCTCGCGGCTGGTGGCGATGACGATGCGGTCCAGGCGGGCCGCCCGGCCGAGCCGCTCCAGCTGGCGGCCGATCATCGGCTCGCCCAGCACGGGAGCCATCACCTTGCCAGGGAGGCGGGTCGAGGTCATTCGCGCCTGCAGGATCGCCAGGTTCACGTCGCCGGGCCTCCCGCGGTTGCGCCCGGGCCAGGACTATTGCGCCTCGCGCCCAGCCACAACGGCCAAGATCGCGTCCAGACCGCCCTTTCGAAGCCGGCCGGCAAGGCGACGCTTGTCATCGCGCTTGAACATCCCGCCGCGCCCTATAGGTTGGCGGGTCGACAAACAACTGTTCGAACGCGGGCGTAGCCCCGCGCGGGGAGACTCGATGAGCCAGCGTTTTGAAGGCACCGACAACTACGTCGCCACCGAAGACCTGAAGGTGGCGGTCAACGCCGCCATCGCGCTGGAGCGGCCCCTGCTGATCAAGGGCGAGCCGGGCACCGGCAAGACCGTCCTGGCCTACGAGATCGCCAACGCGCTCGGCGCCGAACTGATCACCTGGCACATCAAGTCGACCACCAAGGCGATCCAGGGCCTCTACGAGTACGACGCGGTGACCCGCCTGCGCGACAGCCAGCTGGGCGACGAGCGGGTGAAGGACGTCAAGAACTACATCAAGAAGGGCAAGCTCTGGGAGGCGTTCGAAGCGCCCAAGCGCCCGGTCCTGCTCATCGACGAGATCGACAAGGCCGACATCGAATTCCCGAACGACCTCCTGCAGGAGCTCGATCGGATGGAATTCTACGTCTACGAGACCAACGAGACGATCAAGGCCAAGATCCGGCCGATCGTGATCATCACCTCCAACAACGAGAAGGAGCTGCCCGACGCCTTCCTGCGCCGCTGCTTCTTCCACTACATCCGCTTCCCCGACTCCGACACGATGCAGTCGATCGTCGACGTCCACTACCCGGGCATCAAGAACAAGCTGGTCGCCGAGGCGCTGCGCATCTTCTACGACATGCGCAAGGTGCCCGGCCTGAAGAAGAAGCCCTCGACGTCGGAACTGCTCGACTGGCTGAAGCTGCTGATGGTCGAGGACATCGATGCCGACTCGCTGGCCGAGAAGGACCCGACCAAGCTGATCCCGCCGCTGCACGGCGCCCTCCTGAAGAACGAACAGGACGTTCACCTGTTCGAGCGCCTCGCTTTCCTGGCGCGACGCGAGGGCGCGGCCCGGCCCGGCGGGCAGTAACGCCTCGGCGTTACATCGAATTCACTCGCCTTTTCGAAGGGCTCCGACCACGCTTGCGGGCGACAGGACGGAGCCCTTTTTCATGAAGACCACTGCCCTTCTCGCGGTGTCGGCGCTGGCGCTGGGCGCGGCGGCCTGCAGCCCCAACGGGCCGCCGCCGAAGCGCGCCGCGCTGGACTGCCCCTCGAAGCAAGGCGACCTGGAGCGCACGTCGGTCGCGGCCGACGGCAAGACCTGCACCTATGTGGCCGACGACGGCGCCGAGGTGACCCTCCAGCTCGTCTCGGTGAAGGGCGGCATCGACGCCACCCTGTCCGGGCTCGAGGGCGAACTGACGCCCGCGGGCGAAGCCGTCGCCGCTGGCGAAGCCGGCGCGACCGCCGACGCCAGCGAGGCCAAGCCCGCGGAGGTGGTCTCCAAGCCCAGCGACGCCGCCCGCAAGGCCGCGGCCGAGGCCGAGCAGGACTCGAAGTCCGCCATGGCCAGCGTGAAGATCGAGAAGGACGGCCAGACGATCGTCGACATCCACGGCGATCATCCCGCGGTGGTCGAGGACACCCACGGGACCACCCACGTGAACCTTCCCGGCATCCACATCACCGCCAACGACGACGAGGATACGGCCAACGTCCAGATCGGCCCGCTGCACGTCAACGCCGGCGACGACGGCGCGACGATCCGCGTCCGGCGCGACGTGCGGCTGCGCGGCGAGGCGTTCAGCCCGGACAAGCGCGGCGTGCGGGCCACCTTCATCTACACCGGCCCCAACCTGCCCGACGGCTATCGCTACGTCGGCTACGAGGCCGGCGGCCCCAAGGCCGGGCCGATCACGGTGGCGATCGTGAAGTCGAAGTCGCACGGTCCCGACGGCGGCGAGCTCTATCCCGACGTCAAGCGGCTGGTGCGCCGGAACGGCGGCGTCTGATCACGCCGCCGGCTGCACCTCGACCACCTTGTAGGTGAGCGGCCGGCCGTCCTCGTCGGTCACGGTCACGTACTCGCCCACCGCGAAGCGGTGCTGGCCGAGACGATAGACCGGCTCATCGTCGGCCGTGTCGCCCTCGTCATAGTCGAAGAACCACTTCTGCCCCTTGCGGGCCAGGCGACCGTCGGCCGGATCCTCGTCGGGCGCGAAGCGGCGGACCGTGCAGGCGTCGCGCGCCTTGGCGTAGGCGTCCGCATCCAGCAGCCCGTCCGGCGTCAGCGGCGCGGTCAGGGCGTAGCCGCGGTGGTCATCGCCTCCCGCGAACTCGGTCCCCGGGTTGCGGGCAAGCCGCATCACGATGCGCGACAGGGCCATTCAGACACCTCCTGATAGGTCAGATAAGCACGTTAGTGGGAAAGGAACAGGGACGGACTGTCTGCGCCGAGCAACGTCCGCGTCGTCCCTCCGAAGATGAACTCCTGGAGCCGCGGATGGCCAAAGGCCCCCGCCACCAGGATGTCGGCGCCCGCGCTGGCGGCGGCGCCCATGATCGCAGGCGCCGCATCGCCGCTGTCGTCGAGCAGCCGGACCTCGGCCGCCACGCCGCGCGCGGCGTAGTAGGCCTGGAGCTTGGCCGGGTCGAAGGTGCGCGAACTGGCCTTCGGCGCGGCGATGATCACCACCTTGGACGCCTTCTCCAGCAGGGGGGTCGCCAGACGCGCGGCGCGCGAGGCTTCTTTGCCGCCGTCCCAGGCCACGGCGACGACGCCGCCGTCGATCTTCAAGCCGTCCCGCGCGACCAGCACGGGCCGCTGTTCGTCGGCCACCATCTGCTGGAAGGCCTCGGCCAGCGGGCCGCGCCCACGCGCCGGATCGCTGGTGAAGACGATCACGTCCGACAGCCGGCTCTCGGCCGACAGACCCGCCCAGACCGGCGTCTGCAGCGCCACGAACTGCTTCTTGTCGTAGACGACGCCGTCCAGCGCCTTCAGCGCGCTGACCTCGCCCGCGGCCGTGGCCTCCTTGAGCGATTCCAACGCCGTGGTCTGGACGCCGCCCAGGAACCCCTCGCCCATCCAGGGCATCACGTCGGCGACGTCGGCAGGCGTATAGACACCCGCCAGTTCCGCGCCGAACGCCTCGGCGACCAGCGTCGCCGCCGCGACGGCCGCAGCGTCTCCCTGGCCGCCCGACAGCGGCGCCATGATGCGGGCCCAACTCATATGTCCGTCCTTCCTCGCTTTGATCCTGACGGAGGTCGCCCCAAGGCGGATTGATCTTTGTCAGGTCCTGGGTCAGGTCTCGCCCCGACAGTGAAAGGAATGCGCGCTTGAGAAAAGGGCTGCGTCGCGGAAAGGAGGCTCCAAGGGCCTGGCAGCGCATGTTGTCGGGCCGCCGGCTGGACCTGCTCGACCCGTCGCCGATGGATATCGAGATCGAGGACATCGCCCACGGCCTCGCCCGGGTGGCCCGCTGGAACGGTCAGACCGTCGGCGCGCACGCCTTCTCCGTAGCCCAGCATTCCGTGGTGGTGGAGGAGATCGTCGCCCACATCCAGCCCGACGTCGAACCCCGCTGGCGGCTGGCCGCCCTGCTCCACGACGCATCGGAATATGTGATCGGCGACATGATCTCGCCGTTCAAGGCGGCCCTGGGCGTGGACTACAAGCTGTTCGAGGAGCGTCTGGAGACGGCGATCCATGTGCGCTTCGGCCTGCCGGCCAAGACGCCCGTGGCGATCAAGAAGCTGATCAAGCGGGCCGATCGCGCCTGCGCGTTCTTCGAGGCCACCCAGCTCGCGGGCTTCAACCACGCCGAGGCGCTGGATTTCTTCGACGCGCCGCCCGCCGGCTACACGCTCAGGATCGAGCCCCAGGCGCCCGACGACGCCCAGACCCACTATCTGCGCCGCTTCGAGGTGCTGTCGGAGGCCGCGGGCTATACGCCGCACGCCCAGGCGTTCGACACGGAATGACGTCGTCCGTCGTCATCGGACTGTCCGCCGTGGTCGTCGCGATCAGCGACGGCGAGGCGGTCGTGCTCACTGTGCGCCAGAAGGGACCGGGGGGCGACCTGACAGGCCTCCCTTCGGGCCCGTTCAGCCCGGGCGGCCATCGCACCTTCGAACTCGCGCTGCGCGCCTTCGTGACCGAACAGACCCGGTTCGACCTGGGCTATGTCGAACAGCTCTACACCTTCGGCGACAGGGGCCGCGACGCGCCCCTGGCCGACGTGGGCGGCGACCGCGCCGGCCGCGTCGTCTCGGTGGGCTACCTCGCCCTGGCCCCCGCCGCCGTCGACACCCACTTCGCCGGCAGCGAGTGGAAGCCGTGGTCGCGGTTCTTTCCCTGGGAAGACTGGCGCGCCGGCCGCCCGGGCGCATTCGCCGCGATCGAACCCGCCCTGCGCAACTGGGCCGGCGGCGACCCGCAGAAGCTGGCGCGCGCGCGCCTGCTGTTCGCCCTCGACGGCGCGCCCTGGAACGAGGAGCGCGTGCTCGAGCGCTACGAACTGCTCTACGAGGCCGGCCTCGCCCCCGAAGCGACGCGCGACCGCGGCGAGACCGCCCCCCAGCGCGGCGACGCCCTGATCGCCGCCCTGGGCGAGTCGATGATCTCCGACCACCGCCGCATCCTGGCCACCGCGCTGAGCCGTCTGCGCGGCAAGCTGAAGTACCGCCCCGTGGTGTTCGAGCTGATGCCCGACGAGTTCACCCTCTCGGCCCTGCAGCGGACGGTGGAGGCCATCGCCGGGGTGCCGCTGCACAAGCAGAATTTCCGCCGCGCGCTGGAGCGCGCCCAGTTGGTCGAGGGGCTGGGCCGTCTCGACGCCGAGACCGGCGGGCGGCCCGCGGAGCTGTTCCGGTTCAGGCGGGAGATTCTTGCGGCGCGGCCGGTTGGGGGCCTGTCGCTCCCGCTGCTGCGGGACTAGTCGCCCTGGCCTTGAGCATCGCGCTCGTCTCGCGGCTCCCGTCATGGCTCCAGCCGGGCGGACCGAAGACGTAGCCCAGGGCGTGGCGTGGGTGGCGCAGGGCGTCGCCCGCCATGGCGATCCATTCGTGGAAGGCGACCCGGACGATGTTGAAGGTCGCCAGGTTCTTCACCAGGCCATAGCGGCACGGCTCCTCGTCCAGCTCGGGCTGGAAGGTGCCGAACATCCGGTCCCAGACGATCAGGATGCCGGCGTAGTTGCGGTCGAGGTACACCGGGTTGCGCGCGTGGTGCACCCGGTGATGCGACGGCGTGTTGAACACCGCCTCGAACCAGCGCGGCATCCGGCCGACGGCCTCGGTGTGGATCCAGTACTGATAGACGAGGCTGACGCCCTTCTGGAGGGCGATCATGGCCGGCGGGAAGCCCAGCCAGGCCAGGGGCAGCCACAAGAGCCAGCTGCCGTTGAACGCGCCCGTCCAGGTCTGCCGCAGCGCCGTGCTGAGATTGTAGTGCTGGCTGGAGTGGTGATTGACGTGGCTCACCCACCAGAAGCGCCGCTCGTGGCTGATCCGGTGGAACCAGTAGTAGGTCATGTCCTCCAGCAGGAAGATCGCCACCCAGGCCCACGCCGCGGTCATGGGGATGTCGAACAGGCGGTGCTGCCAGACCCAGAGGGTCGCCGCCACGATCACGCCGCCGGTGAGCACCCCGGCGACCGTCGAGCCCAGGCCCATGGCCAGGGAGACGGCGGTGTCCTTGGTCTCGTAGCTGGCCTTGGCCTTGCCCAGGCGCGCAAAGACGATCTCCAGGATGATCGTCAGGATGAAGAGCGGGGTCGCCAGCGTGACCGGATCGATGTGGACCCGGGTCATGCGGCCAAGTCTTTGGGCGGCCAGGCCGGCAGGGCGATGACGGCGGTGGGCGCGGCCACGTCGGCGAGGTTGAGCCGCAGGCGTCCGTCGCGGAAGCTGGCGGCGATGGCCTGGGCCCACGGGATCTGACGGGCGGCGAAGCCGTCGCCCACCCGGCACAGCACCAGCGCCAGCCCGCCCGACCGGGCGAGCGCGCCCGCCCCGTCCGAGGCCACCCACACCGCGTCGATGCGGCGGCCCGGGAACTCCTCGGCCAGCATCTCCCGCGCCTTGTGTTCGTCCAGCGGCGAGACCGGCCGGGCGATCTTGGCCCAGGCGGCGAGCGCGACGAGAGCGCCGACGGCGGCGGCCGACGCGCCCAACTGGACGAAGAAGCCCGCATTCATGGCGGTTTCCTCCCACGTCTTTGGACGGGCAAGGTGGTCGCGAAACCGTCACAGGGTCAAGGAGAAGGCCGCCCCTGCGACAGGGCGGCCTTTCCTTGGGCTCCGGTGTTTCCGGGAACCGGGCCGAAGCCCGGGTCCGCGCCGCTAGAACTTGCGCGTGTAACCGATGGTCCACACGTTGGCGTGGCCTTGGTCGTGGTTGAACTCCTGTCGCGTGTAGTCGACCCGCACGCCGTTGGCGCCGTCGAAGAAGTGCTGGGCGCCGACGCCGTAGTTCCACGACTCGTTCGACGCCGAATCGGCGACGCCGCCCACCGTCGTCCGCAGGCGCGTGGTGCCGTAGCCGACGCGGGCCAGGAGGTCGGTGTTGGGGCTGATCGGCGCGAAGCCCACCACATAGCCGGCCAGCTCGTGACGCATCTTGGTGCTCACGTCGACGCCGGCGATGGTGTCGGTGTCGCCCTTGAGGCCGGTCGCGGCTTCACCCTCGACGCCCAGCCAGTTGTTGAACCGGTAGCCGAGGCGGCCCTGCACGATCTTCAGATCGGGCGAGCCCAGGTCGTCCAGACCCAGGTTCAGGTTGGCGTAGGCGCCGGTCGTGGCCGTCTGGGCCTGGCTGGCGGCGGGGAAAGCGGCGGCGATGGCGGCCAGCGAGGCCGCAGCGATGAGAGACTTTTTCATTTTGGGGGAGGTACTCCGTACGCGTCCTGGACAGCCCGCCCAAGCCCATTCGGGATCGCCGGAAAACGCGGCGCATGGCCGCCGGTTCTGTGGCGGCGACATGTTCGTTCGGTGTCGTTGCCCGAAAGCCACATTCCCCGTGACGCCACGGCGCAGCGTGCTAATCAGACGCTCCAAGTTTCGGGAGGAATTCAGGAATGTCGAAAGCGGTGATCGCCGCCACGGGGCTCTACACGCCGCCGTACAGCCTCTCGAACGCCGAGCTGGTCGAAACCTTCAACGCCTATGTGGAGCGCTTCAACGCCGCCAACGCCGAGGCCATCGAGGCCGGCGAGGTCCAGCCGCTCCAGCCCTCCTCCGTCGAGTTCATCGAGAAGGCCTCGGGCATCAAGGCCCGCTTCGTGGTCGACAAGACCGGCCTCGTCGACCCCGAGGTGATGCGGCCGGTCATTCCCGAACGGCCCAACGACCAGATCTCCGTCCTGGCCGAGATCGCCGTCGAAGCGGCGAAGGCGGCGATCGCGCGCTGGGGCAAGCCCGTCAGCGAGATCGGCGCGGTGATCTGCGCGGCCTCCAACATGCAGCGCGCCTATCCGGCCATGGCCATCGAGGTGCAGCAGGCCCTGGGGATCGACGGATTCGCCTTCGACATGAACGTGGCGTGCTCCTCGGCCACCTTCGGCATCAAGACCGCGGCCGACTTCGTCACCTCGGGCTCGGCGAAGGCCGTGCTGATGGTCAACCCGGAGATCTGCTCGGGCCACCTGAACTTCCGCGACCGCGACAGCCACTTCATCTTCGGCGACGTGGCCACGGCGGTGATCGTCGAGCGGACCGAAGACGCCACGGGCGGCTGGGACATCCTGGGCACGCGCCTCAAGACCCAGTTCTCCAACAACATCCGCAACAACTTCGGCTTCCTGAACCGCGCCGCGCCCGAGGGGATGGGCCAGGCCGACAAGCTGTTCGTGCAGGAGGGCCGCAAGGTGTTCCGCGAGGTGGTGCCGATGGTCTCGGAGATGATCGTCGAGCACGCGAACGACCTGGGCATCGACCCGCACGGGCTGAAGCGCCTGTGGCTGCACCAAGCCAACATCAACATGAACGAGCTGATCGGGAAGCGCGTCCTGGGCCGCGAACCGACGCGGGCCGAGAACGTGATCATCCTGGACGAGTACGCCAACACCTCCTCGGCCGGCTCGATCATCGCCTTCCACAAAGCCAACGACGACTTCGCGGCCGGCGAGACCGGCCTGATCTGCTCGTTCGGCGCGGGCTATTCGGCCGGCACGGTGTTCGTCAGGAAGCGCTAGGCGCGGCGGGCGGCGTCGCCGGCTTCGGGTGCGCCGCCTTCCAGTCCATGCACTTGCGCACGCGGCTGCCCACCGAGGGATGGTCGTAGAACAGGATCTCCTCGAGCTTCGAGGGCGTCGCCGCGCGGTACTCGATCGTCTTCACCAGGGCGCGGGCCAGCCCGTCGGGCTCGTCGACGTGTTCCAGGGAGAAGCTGTCGGCGTCGGCTTCGCCCAGGCGGCCGATGGTGTTGATCGCCGGCGTCGCGAGCAGGCCCAGCACCGCCAGCAGCATCGCGATCACCGGAAAGCCGGCCGGGTCGGCGATGGACCCCACCCCGCGGCCGCCCGCGAGCCGCAGCACCAGAGGGTAGAGCCGGTCGATCAGGAAGAACCCCGCCAGCGCCATCAGGCCGAAGGCGGCGGAATAGGCGAACGCGTGACCGCGCACGTAATGGCCCATCTCGTGGCCGACGACGCCCTTCACCTCGGCCAGGTCGGCGTTCTTCTTGAACATCACGTCGCTCATGGCGATCCGCGCCGTGCCGAACAGGCCCGAGACGTTGGCGGTGTAGCGGTTGGACTGCCTCGATCCGTCGTAGATCAGGATCTTGTCGGCCGGCACGCCGTTCTCCTCGGCCATCTCGACGATGGCGTCGCGCACCGGTCCCGGCGGGGCGGGCCGGTAGTCGTTGAACAGCGGCTCGACCAGCACCGGCGAGACGACGAACATGAAGACGATGAACACGGCCACGGCCGTGCCACTCCAGATCCACCAGGTCTGCGGCCGTCGCCGGATCGCCAGGTAGATCAGCTCGGTCAGGATCACGTGGGCCGCCGCGCCGAGGGCAAGATTCAGGACCTGTTCGCCCAGCCACCCGCCCAACGCCTGGCTGGTGAGGCCGTACTGGTGTTCGCGCCACCAGCCGGCATAGGCGCTCCAGGGCAGGGTCAGCACGAAATCGGCGATGGCGAAGACGGCGATCACCGCCGCCACCGCCAGGGCCGGTCGCGGCCGGCGCCGCTCGATCCGGGCCCTCAGCCGCACCAGCACGCCCGACCGCAGGATCAGCCAGGCGGACAAGACGCCCACCAACGCGCCCCAGAGCAGCAGCCAGTGGCCGCCCTGCGTGTACGCCTCGGCCTTGGCGTGCGCCTCGGGGGGCAGTTGTGCGAGGTAGGCCGCGGTCGCGGCGGCCGGATCGAATCCCTGAGCCATAATTGAGCTTGTCCCCTCCCAGGCGAGTAGATCACCTACGGCGAGGCTTTTCAGCGGCCAATTCGCGCTAGTCTGCGCCGCGACAGGAGAGTCCCATGAAACTTCGCCTCGCCGGCCTCGCCCTCGCCAGCGCCCTGACGACGGGCGCCGCCCCCGCTCCGCCGGCTTACGACCTGCTGATCCGCGGCGGGGACATCTACGACGGTTCGGGCGCGGCGCCGATCAAGGGCGACGTGGGCGTGAAGGGCGACCGGATCGTGTGCGTCGGCGGTTGCCCGGCGGGCGCGGCGGCCAGGACGGTGGACGCCACGGGCAAGGCGGTGTCGCCGGGCTTCATCAACATGCTGTCGTGGTCCACCGAGAGCCTGATCCAGGATGGCCGCGGCCTGTCGGAACTGAGCCAGGGGATCACGCTGGAGGTGATGGGCGAAGGCTCGTCGATGGGGCCGCTGACGCCGCAGATGAAGGCGCTCGAACTCCAGCGTCAGGGCGACATCAAATACCCGATCACCTGGACCACCCTGGACGAGTATCTGCGCTTCCTGGAGTTGAAGGGCGTGTCGATGAACGTGGCGTCGTTCGTCGGGGCCGGGACGGTGCGGGTGAACGTCCTGGGCGAAGGCGACGTCGCCCCCTCGCCCGCCCAGCTCGATCGGATGCGTGGCATCGTCCGCAAGGCGATGGAGGACGGCGCCATGGGCGTCGGCTCGTCGCTGATCTACGCGCCCAGCACCTTCGCCAAGACCGACGAACTGGCCGCCCTGATGACCGAGGCCGGCCGCTGCGGCGGCATGTACATCAGCCACATGCGCTCGGAAGGCGCGCGGCTGATCCCGGCGATCGACGAACTGATCGAGATCTCGCGACGATCGGGCGCGCCGGCCGAAATCTACCACCTCAAGGCCAGCGGCAAGGAGAACTGGAACAAGCTGGACGAGGCCCTGGCCCACATCGAGGCCGCCCGGGCCGCCGGCCAACGGATCACCGCCGACATGTACACCTACACCGCCGGCTCCACGGGGCTGGACGCGGCCATGCCCACCTGGGTGCAGGCCGGCGGCGTGGAGGCCTGGATCGCCCGCCTGAAGGACCCGACGATCCGCGCCAAGGTGCTGGCCGAGATGCGCTCGCCCACGCCCGGGTTCGAGAACCTCCAGCGCAGCGCCGGCGCCGAGGGCACGCTGCTGGTGGGCTTCAAGAACCCCGCGCTCAAGCCGCTGACCGGCAAGACCCTCGCCGAGGTGGCCAGGATGCGCGGCGTCAGTCCCCAGGACGCGGCCATCGACCTGGTGATCGAGGACGGCAGCCGCGTGCAGGTGATCTACTTCCTGATGAGCGAGGAGAATGTCGCCCGCGAGGTCGCCCTGCCCTACGTCAGCTTCGGCTCCGACGCCGAGGGCCAGGCGCCCGAGGGCCCGTTCCTCCTGTCGTCCACCCACCCGCGCGCCTACGGCAACTTCGCCCGGGTGCTGGCCAAGTATGTGCGCGACGAGAAGCGGATCACCCTGAGCGAGGCGGTGCGCAAGCTCTCCGCCCTGCCCGCCCATAACCTCGGCCTGCACGACCGCGGCATGCTGAAGGCCGGCGCCTACGCCGACATCGTGGTCTTCGATCCCGCCACGATCCAGGACCACGCCACCTACGAGAAGCCCCAGCAGCTCGCCACCGGCGTCAGCGAGGTGGTGGTCAACGGCCAGCTCGCGCTCGAACACGGCGTGGCCACCGACGCGCGGCCCGGTCGCGTCGTGCGTGGCCGCGGCTGGACGGGCTGGTCCGACGGGGGCTGCCGCAAGAGCGCCGCCGACTGGAGCTGGTAGGATCGCCCGGCCCACCGCGGCGGGAACGGCAAGAATGGCGTTGCCAAAAAAAATGTCTGCCGGCCTATTCGGGAGCAGCGTCGAACAGGACACGTCATGCAGCTCGCCCTTCGCCGGATCATCGTCTTCACGGCCGACCTACCGCGCCTGGCGGCGTTCTATGAGCAGGTGATCGGCCTTCGGGCGATCGGCCATGAACCCGGATGGGTGGAATTCGACGCCGGCGGCTGCAATCTGGCCCTGCACGCCGGCCGCCCCAAGATCGGCGCGAGGCCGCCCAAGCTGGTGTTCTTCGCCGCCGATGTCGCCGTCGCCCGGACGAACCTCGTCACCCGGGGCATGAAAGGGTTGGGTCCCGTGACATCGACCGCCAACTTCGACATGTGCGACGGCGCCGATCCCGACGGCAATCCGATCCAGATCTCCAGCAGGACGACCTAGAGCCCGTCGGGGCGCAGACGCCTCCGCCTCGCCCGCCCGATCCGGGAAGGACCTAGCGGTCTTTCTCGCGCTCGCCGATGGCGGCCTGGGCCGCGGCGAGGCGGGCGATCGGCACGCGATAGGGCGAGCAGCTCACGTAGTCGAGGCCCACCTTCTCGCAGAAGTCGATCGAGGCCGGGTCGCCGCCGTGCTCGCCGCAGATGCCCAGCTTCACGTCGGGACGCACCGCGCGGCCGCGCTCGGCGGCGATGCGGATCAGGTCGCCCACGCCGTCCTGGTCGAGGCTGACGAAGGGGTCCTTCTCGAAGATCCCCTTCTCGATATAGGCGTTCAGGAAGCGGCCGGAATCGTCGCGGCTGATGCCGAACGTCGTCTGGGTCAGGTCGTTGGTCCCGAACGAGAAGAACTCGGCGTTCTCGGCCAGGTCGCCGGCGCGGATCGCGGCGCGCGGCAGTTCGACCATGGTGCCGACCTTGTAGTCGATCTCTCGCTTCTGCTCGGCGATCACCGCCTTGGCGGTGCGGTCGGTGAGGTCGCGGAGGAACTTCATCTCCTCGCCCTTGGCCACCAGCGGGTGCATGATCTCCGGGATCGGCGCCGGGCGGCCCTCGGCGGCCACCTCGCAGGCGGCCTCCATGATCGCCCGCACCTGCATCTCGTAGATCTCGGGGTACGAAACCCCCAGCCGGCAGCCGCGGTGGCCCAGCATCGGGTTCACCTCGTGCATCTCCTGGGCGCGGCGCAGCAGCTTGGCCGGATCGAGCCCGGTGGCCTCGGCCACAGACTGCACGTCCTCCTCGGTGTGCGGCAGGAACTCATGCAGCGGCGGATCGAGCAGGCGGATGGTGACCGGCAGGCCTTCCATGATCTTGAACAGCTCGACGAAGTCGGCCCGCTGCATCGGCAGGATCTTGGCGAGCGCCGCCTTCCGGCCGGCCACGTCGTCGGCCAGGATCATCTCGCGCACGGCGGCGATCCGCGCCGGGTCGAAGAACATGTGCTCGGTGCGGCACAGCCCGATGCCCTCCGCGCCGAACTGGCGGGCGGTCGAGGCGTCGAGCGCGGTCTCGGCGTTGGCGCGCACCTTCAGCCGGCGCACCTGGTCGGCCCAGCCCATCAGCGCGCCGAAGTCGCCCGACAGCTCGGGCTCGATCATCTTCACCGCGCCCTGCAGCACCTCGCCGGTCGAGCCGTCGATGGTGACGATGTCGTAGGCGCGGATGGTCTTGCCGCGGGCCCGGAATTCGCCGGCCCGGGCGTCGATATGGATTTCGCCCGCGCCGGAGACGCAGGGACGGCCCATGCCGCGCGCCACCACCGCGGCGTGGCTGGTCATGCCCCCGCGGGCGGTGACGATGCCGCGGGCGGCGTCCATGCCGCGGATGTCCTCGGGCGAGGTTTCCTCGCGCACCAGGATCACCGCCTCGCCCGAACCGCCCAGCTTCTCGGCCTCCTCGGCGGTGAACACCACCTTGCCGGTGGCCGCGCCGGGGCTGGCCGGCAGGCCGGTGGCGATCACGTCGCGTGGACTGGCCGGGTCGATGGTGGGGTGCAGCAGCTGGTCGAGCGAGGCCGGCTCGACGCGCATCACCGCCTCTTCCTTGGTGATCAGGCCTTCATTGGCGAGGTCCACCGCCACCTTCAGCGCCGCCTTGGCCGTGCGCTTCCCGTTGCGGGTCTGCAGCATGTAGAGCCGGCCCTGTTCGACCGTGAACTCGATGTCCTGCATGTCGCGGTAGTGCTTCTCGAGCGTTCCCACGACTTCCTTGAACTGGGCGAAGACCTCGGGCAGCGCCTCCTCCATCGAGGGATTGGTCTCGCCCATCTCCTCGCGCGCCACCTTGGTCAGGGGCTGCGGCGTGCGGATGCCCGCCACCACGTCCTCGCCCTGGGCGTTGATCAGGAACTCGCCGTACAGCCGGTTGTCGCCGGTCGACGGATTGCGGGTGAAGGCCACGCCGGTGGCCGAGCCGTCGCCCATGTTGCCGAACACCATCGACTGGACGTTCACGGCCGTGCCCCAGCTTTCGGGGATGTCGTGCATGCGCCGGTAGAACTTGGCCCGGTCGTTCATCCAGCTGGCGAACACGGCGCCGATCGCGCCCCAGAGCTGGGCCTTCGGGTCCTGCGGGAAGGGCTCGCCCAGCTCCTGCTCGACGGCCTGCTTGTAGTCCGCGACGACGGCTTCCCAGTTCTCGGCGGTCAGCCCGGTGTCCACGTGGACGTCCAGGCGGTCCTTATGGTCGTCGAGGATCTCCTCGAACATGTGGTGGTCGAGGCCCAGCACCACGTTCGAGTACATCTGGATGAAGCGGCGGTAGCTGTCGAAGGCGAAGCGGCGGTCGCCCGAGAGCTTGGCCAGGCCGTCGACGGTCGCGTCGTTCAGGCCCAGGTTTAGGACGGTGTCCATCATGCCCGGCATCGAGGCCCGCGCGCCCGATCGCACCGACACCAGCAGCGGATTGGCCGCGTCACCGAAGCTCTTGCCGGTCAGCTCCTCCACCTTGGCCAGGCCGGTGGCGACCTGCGCCTCCAGCTCGGCCGGATAGCTGCGGCCGTTGGCGTAGTAGTGGGTGCAGGCCTCGGTGGTGATGGTGAAGCCCGGCGGCACCGGCAGGCCCAGCGACGACATCTCCGCCAGGTTGGCGCCCTTGCCGCCCAGCAGGTTCTTCATCGACGCATCGCCGTCGGCCGCCCCCCCGCCGAAGGCATAGACCCAACGCGTCTTCACCATCGTCTCGGCCATCGTCTTCGCAGTCCCTCGTCAGCCAGTGATCTGAGAGAAGTCCGCCACCTGGCCCATGGCGTCCTTGACCGTCGCCAAAAGGCGCAGGCGGTTTTCCCGCTCTTCCGGTACATCCGAATTCACTAACACCTTGTCGAAGAAGGCGTCGACGGGCGCACGAAGCGCCGCCAGAGCCGTCATCGCCCCGGCGAAATCCTCGCGGGCCAGCATCGCGCCCAGCTCGCCTTGCGCCGTCTCGACCGCCGCGATCAGGTCCCGCTCCTCGGGCTCCGGGTTCGCGGGCCTGGGCGCGCCGGTGGGCAGCGGTCCCTTCTTCTCCTCGGCCTTCAGGATATTCACGGCGCGCTTGTACCCGGCCAGCAGGTTCGCGCCATCCTCCGTCGTGAGGAAGGCGGCCAGCGCCTGCACCCGCGCCACGATCCGCACGAGGTCGTCGTCGCCCAGCGCGAACACCGCGTCGACCAGATCGTGCCGCTGGCCGTCGTCGCGAAGCTGGACCTTCAGGCGGTCGGCGAAGAAGGCGAGCAGTTCGTCGGAGACGGACGATTTGAGCGGCAGGCGCACGCCCGTCGCCAGCACGATCCGGATCACGCCCAGGGCCGCGCGGCGCAGGGCGAAGGGGTCGCGCGAGCCGGTCGGCTTCTCGCCGATGGCGAAGAAGCTCACCAGCGTGTCCAGCTTGTCGGCCAGGGCCACGGTGGCGGCGGCCGGCGTGGTCGGGACCGCGTCGCTGGGGCCCTGCGGGCGGTAGTGGTCGCGGATCGCCTCGACCACTTCGGGGTCCAGGCCCTCGTGCTGGGCGTAGTAGCCGCCCATGACGCCCTGCAGTTCGGGGAACTCGCCCACTACGCCCGAGACGAGGTCCGACTTGCAGAGGCTGGCGGCCTCGGCCGCCTTGGAGCGCACGGCGTCGTCGCCCAGATAGGGGGCGAGCTGTTCGGCCAGGCTGACGATCCGCTGCACGCGGTCGTACATCGTGCCCAGCTTGGCGTGGAAGGTGACGCCCTTCAGCTTCTCCAGCCGATCCTCAAGGCGGACGCGCTTGTCCTCCTCCCAGAAGAACCGCGCGTCGGCCAGGCGGGCCGACAGCACCTTGGCGTTGCCCTTGGCGATCGTCTTGCCGCCGTCGGTGGCGTCGATGTTGGCCACGGTGATGAAGTGGGGCGCCAGCTTGCCGTTCCGCGGGTCGCGCACCGCGAAGTAGCGCTGGTGCACGCGCATGGAGGTGCGGATCACCTCGGCGGGCAGATCGAGGAAGGCCGGGTCCATGTCGCCCAGCACCGGCACGGGCCATTCCACGAGGCCGGCCACCTCGTCCAGCAGGCCCTGGTCCTCGACCAGTTCCAGGTTGCGGGCGAAGCAGAGGGTGCGGGCCGCGTCGAGGATGCGCGCCTTCCGCTCATCGGGATCCAGCACGACGTAGTGCTTGGCCAGCTTGTCGGCGTAGGTCTCGAAGTCGCGCGCCTTGAACGGCTGGCCCGAGCCCATGAAGCGGTGGCCCTCGGTCGTGTCGCCGCTCTCGATGCCGTCGACGTTCAGCGGCACGATCTCGCCGTCGAAGACGCAGAGGATGCGCCGCAGCGGCCGCACCCAGCGCAGCTTCGAGACGCCCGAGACCATCGACTTCGGCCAGGGGAAGTTGCGGATCACGTCCTCGACGACCGCCGCGACGATCTCCGAGGTCGGCTTGCCGGGCTTATGGACGGCAGCGAACCAGACCCCGTCCTTCTCGACGAGCTGATCCTTGGAGAGGCCCGTCTTGCGCAGGAAGCCCTCCAGCGCCTGCTCGGGCGCGCTGGTGCGTGGGCCCTTCAGCTCCTCATGGCGGTCGGCCTGGGCCGCGGGCAGGCCCTCGGCCGCCAGCGTCAGGCGCCGCGCGCCGGCGAAGGCGGTCAGCGCCTCGGGCAGCAGCCCCTCAGCGGCCAGGCGCTCGCGGACCATGCGCTCCAGGTCGCGGGCGGCGTTCGCCTGCATGCGCGCGGGGATTTCCTCGCTGAGGAGTTCGAGAAGCAACTGGGGCATCAGTGGTCGCCGGCCTCGAGCGGGGTCGGGGCGAGGAAGGCCGAGGCTTCGGCGCGTTCGGCCGCGGAAACCCTGCTCATCATCGCGCGCGTGGAGAAGTGCCCATAGGCGCGGCCGTCCTTCACATATTGCCAGTCGACGATACGCGAGGGTTGGAACTCGACCGGCTGGCCTGGCTGGAGGTTCTTGATGGCCTCGGGCGCGCTCGCCAGACGGCCGCGCACCTTTCCGTCTGGGGCCACCTCGAACACCGCGATCCAGAGTGCTTCCTGACCCCGGCCGTCGTCGGTTGGGAAGAGCGCCTTGACGGCGAAACGGCTGTAGCCCTCGGCGTGAGCGTTAAATTTCGCCCAGAATACGGGCAGCGCGTCCGTCGCCTGTTTCCGAGCGGCGTCCAGGGCCGGGTCGCGCGCCGAACTCCGCACGGTCGTGTCCGACTGGGCCCTGGCAGGCTCGGCCGGATCTGCGCAGGCGGCGACCGCGAGAGCGGCAAGGACCAACGACATGCGAGACATCACGCGTTCCCGCCCTGCTCGGCGACCCAGGCCTCGGCGCACATCTTACAGAGGTCGCGGATACGGCCGATGTAGCTCTGGCGCTCGGCCACGGCGATCGCGCCGCGGGCGTCCATGATGTTGAAGAGGTGGCTGGCCTTCAACACGTGGTCGTAGGCCGGCAGGGCCAGCGGCTGGCCCTGGCGCCCCCTGGCGGCCAGGATGCGCGGCACCTCGCGTTCCATGTCCTCGAACTGGCGCTTGCAGGTGGCCACGTCCGCCACCTCCAGCTCGAACGCCGAGAACTGCTGCTCGTTGGCGAGGTAGATGTCGCCGTAGCGGAACTCGTCGTTGAACCGCAGATCGTAGACGTTGTCCTTGTCCTGCAGATAGAGGCTCAGCCGCTCCAGGCCGATGGTCAGCTCGCCGGCCACCGGGAACACGTCGAGCCCGCCCACCTGCTGGAAGTAGGTGTACTGGGTGATCTCCATCCCGTCGCACCAGACCTCCCAGCCGAGGCCCCAGGCGCCGACGGTGGGGTTCTCCCAATCGTCCTCCACGAAGCGGATGTCGTGCACGCGGGGATCGATGCCGATCGCCTCCAGGCAGCCCAGATAGAGCTCCTGCAGGTTCTCGGGATTGGGCTTCAGGATCACCTGGTACTGATGGTGCTGGTGCAGCCGGTTGGGGTTCTCGCCATAGCGGCCGTCGGCCGGCCGTCGCGAAGGCTGCACATAGGCCACCTTCCAGGGCTTGGGGCCCAGCGTACGAAGCACCGTCATCGGCGAAAGCGTCCCCGCGCCGACCTCGACGTCATAGGGTTGCAGGATCGCGCAGCCCTGGCGGCTCCAATAGTCGTGGAGCTTCAGGATCAGGCCCTGAAACGAAAGCGGTTGGTCAGGCATCGGGGGGTTCGAAATCGTGGGCGTTCGCAGGCGCAAAAAAAGCCGGCGGACCATAGGGCCCGCCGACCTTCGCTTCAACCAGTCAAACGGGTGTTCAGTTGCCCGCCGGCTTCGTCATCTTGCCGGCGTGCGAACGCGGCCCGCCGTACTTGGCCCGGTTCTCCGGCGTGTCGGGGATCGGCCCGTTGGTCACGGTCAGGTTCGTCACCGTCGCGGTCGGCTGCGAGTACTCGCTCACCGAAGGCGTCGACGGCAGCGGCGGGTTGACCGCCAGGCCGGACGCGGCGGCGGGCGGCGGCGTCGCCGTCTCCGCGTCCGCGCCCGTCTGGACCTTCACGGTGTCGGTGTACTGCTTGTCGTCCGGCGGCGCGTGGGCGCCGTTCCAGTCGCCCGTCACCGAGCCGGGCAGCGGCGCGCCCGTCGAGGTGACCGGTTGGTCCTGCTGCGCGAAGGCCGCGCCGCCCAGAAGCGCGGCGACGGCCGTCGCGGTGGCGAAATGTAAGAGCTTCATGATCAGAACTCCGGTGGTTGCGTGGTCCCCACGCCCCTCCCGATGTGTGCTGAAGCTCTTACGGTTCAGACGCCGGATGGTTCCCGATCAGGCGCCGGGATTCGCCGGGGCGGTGGTGGAAGCGTCGGCCGCCGCCGGTTCGGCCGGCGCGCCTTCGCCGTGGACCAGCACGTGGTCGACCACCTGCAGCAGGGCGGTGGAGGTCTGCAGGTCGGGCTGGACGATGGTGGCCCCATCGACCTTCAGCGCGCCGCCCTCATCGCTGCCGTCCAGCATGATGGTGTCGCCCGCGGCCGACGGGACCGGCCCCTTGGCCCCCTTGATCTTCGACGACGGGATCGGCGCGTTGACGATGTGGTGCAGGATGAAGTGCTGCATCGCCGTCTTGTCGGACTGGAGCGCCGCCAGCTTGTCGGCCGGCATCTCGGCGAAGGCCGCGTCAGTCGGGGCGAAGACGGTCAGGTGGTACTGGTTGCTCTTCAGCAGGCCGGCGAGGTTGGTGGCGTCGATGCCCTTCACGAACGTCGTGAACTGACCCGACAGCTTCAGGGTGTCGACGAGATCGCCGTTCACCACGACCGGCTTGGCCGCGGCCGCGGCCGGGGGCGAGGCGGCGGTGGCGGCCTGGTCCTGGGCGAAGGCCGGCGTCGCGATCAGAGCGGCGACGGCGGCGGCGGTGAGAAAGCGGGTCAGCGACATTCAGTATCCTTGCGGTTCAAAATGATGGCCCCTCGGCGCGCCTGAACGGCCGAGCTGAAGAAGCGGGCGCGGTTTCCAGTCTCGCGTTGCGATGAGACTAGGAGCGGAAAGCGCCGGATTTACGACGGTGAGCGGACACGTCAAGGGCGCCACCCCCCCTCTGGACACCACATTTTGCCGCATTTGACGGCGCCAACGCCATGAGGCGCCCAACAATTGAGCGGGCCGAGGCTTCTTCAACAAACTGTCAAGCCGACGGGCCGTGCCCCGCGACCTCCCACCGTAGCGTTCGACCGACCGCCGCCAACGGGGACTGCAAGACGATTTGCGGCGGTCTTTGAGCAATCGAGAGGGGTAGGCCCGCCCTCAGGGCCGGACGCGGGAGCGAGCGGATGAAACTCATCATGGCGATCGTCAAACCCTTCAAGCTGGACGATGTGCGCGAAGCGCTCGTCGCCGCCGGCGTGGAGGGTCTGACGGTCTCGGAGGTCAAGGGATATGGCCGGCAAAAGGGTCAGACCGAGATCTATCGGGGGGCGGAGTACCAGATCAACTTCCTGCCCAAGGTGAAGCTCGAGGCGGTCGTCGACGACGCCGCGGCGGGCAAGGCGGTGGAGGCCATCAAGGCCGCAGCCGCCACCGGCAAGATCGGCGACGGAAAGATCTTCGTCCTCGACGTCTCGGAGGCGGTGCGCATCCGGACGGGCGAGACAGGCGCCGCGGCGCTCTAGCGAGACGGGACAAGGGGATTAACTCATGAATTTCTTTGGGAAAAAGCGGCTGGCGGGACTGATGCTCGCCGCCGTGGTCGCCGGGGCGCCGTTGGCGTCCGTGGCGTTTGCACAGGAGGCGGCCGCGCCGCCCGCGGCCGAAGCGGCCGCGCCTGAGGCGGCTCCGGCGCCCGACGCCGGTGCGGTGACGGCCACCCCGGCGGAAGCGCCTGCGACGGCCTCGGAAGCGGCCGAGCCCGCAGCGCCGGAACCGGTGCTGATGGCTCACCAGAAGAAGCTGGAGCTGGACGGCGGCGCCGCAGCCTGGATCCTGACCTCGACCGCCCTCGTGCTGATGATGACGGTCCCGGGCCTGGCGCTGTTCTACGGCGGCATGGTGCGGAAGAAGAACTTCATCGCCACGGTGGCCCAGTCGTTCGCCATCACCTGCGTGGTGACGCTCGTCTGGATGGGCATCACCTACGGCATGTCCTTCGGCGTGAACCCCTCCGAGGGGCTCAACAAGTACGTCGGCAGCTTCTCGCTCATCTTCCTGAAGGGCGTGACGATCGACACCGCGTTCGCGTCGGCGCCGCAGCTGCCCGAGTTCCTCTGGGTCGTCTACCAGATGACCTTCGCGATCATCACCCCGGCCCTGATCGCCGGCGCTTTCGCCGAGCGCATGAAGTTCTCGGCCATGCTGCTCTTCATGGTCCTGTGGTCGATCTTCGTCTACGCGCCGATCTGCCACTGGGTGTGGGGCGGCGGCTGGCTGGGCGGCCTGGGCGTCCTCGACTTCGCGGGCGGCACGGTGGTGCACATCAACGCCGGCGTCGCGGGCCTCGTCTGCGCCCTCGTGCTCGGACCGCGCAAAGGCTACGGCTCGGAGAACATGGCGCCGAACAACCTGGTCTTCACGATGGTGGGCGCCAGCCTCTTGTGGGTCGGCTGGTTCGGCTTCAACGCCGGTTCGGAATGGGCCGCTGACGGCCTGGCCTCGGCCGCCATGCTGAACACCCAGGTCGCCACCGCCGCGGCGGCGCTGGCCTGGATGACCGTGGAATGGATCGAGCGGAAGAAGCCCGGCATGCTGGGTCTGGCCTCGGGCGCCGTCGCCGGCCTCGTCGCCATCACCCCGGCCGCCGGCTTCGTGAACCCGCAGGGCGCGCTGCTCGTCGGCCTGGCCGGCGGCGTGGCGGGCTATGCCGGCGCGGTCTGGATCAAGAAGGCCTTCAAGTACGACGACAGCCTGGACGCCTTCGGCGTGCACGGCATCGCCGGCATCACGGGCGCTCTCCTGACCGGCCTGCTGGCCGACAAGGCGATCAACAGCGCCGGTGAAGGCGCCTCGATCGTGAAGCAGCTCATGGGCGTCAGCGCCACGATCGTGTGGTCGGGCGCGGTGAGCTTCGTGATCCTGATGGTCTGCAAGTTCACCACCGGCCTGCGGGTCAGCGAGGAAGGCGAAGTGGAAGGCCTCGACCTGGCCCTCCACGGCGAAGCCCTTCACGAGTAGTTCTGGGGGAGAGGACGCCCGGGTCCATGCGGCCGGGCGTCCCTGGGATGGAGACGGGGGTCCTTTCGGGCCCCCGTTTTCTTTTGGCCCAGAGCGCGATGGGGTCAGGTGGAATCACCTGACGGCTGAATCGCGCTCGAGATTCAAAGGTATGGAGCGCGTTCGAGCGGCGAAACCGCTCACACTTTCGCCTAACGCGCTCTAGTTCCAGGGGCCGCCCAGGCGGCCGCGCCGCACCCACCATCGCGGAGCCAGCGCCTCGATCCGCTCGGCCAGCGTCTCGGCCGCAAGGTCGTCGGCGCAGAGCGCGAAGCAGGTTCCGCCCGAGCCCGAGACCCGCGCCAGCAGCGCTTCGGGCTCGCCGCGCAGGGCCTCCAGCACCACGCCCACCTCCGGCGCGACGGCCACCGCCGGCGCCTCCAGATCGTTGCGGAGCCCGGTCAGCCAGGCGGCCAGTTCCTGCGGCGTTTCGAAGGCCTCGGGCATCGGCGGCGGGGTCACGTCGCCGAACGCGCCGATCCCGTCGAGGCGGCGATAGACCTCCGGCGTCGAGACCGGCACGCCCGGATTGACGAGCACGACGTCCAGCGGCGGCAAGCCCGGCGCCGGGGAGAGCCGCTCGCCCCTGCCCTCGGCCAGCACCGGCCGGCCCCACAGGCAGGCCGCGCCGTCCGCTCCTAGCCGGGCGGCGACTCGTTCCAGGCGCGCGTCATCGATCTGTGGCGCGAACACGTCGCGGATCAGGCGCAGCACGGCGCCGGCGTCGCTGGACCCGCCGCCCAGGCCCGCGGCCACCGGCAGGCGTTTGTCGAGCGACATCGACAGCTCGGCCATCGGCCGGCCCAGTTCGTCGACGAAAGCCCGGACCGCCTTGAAGATCAGGTTGTCGGTCTCCCGGCCCAACGCGCCCGCGAATGGCCCGGACACCGTCAGCCGCCCCTCCCCCAGCTCGATGCTCACCCGGTCGCCGACATCAGCGAACGCCATCAGGCTGCAGACCGGGTGATAGCCGTCATCGCCCGGCGCGCCCACGTGCAGGAACAGGTTGATCTTGGCCGGCGCCAGCGCCGTGGGCATGCCTACTGTCCGGCAAGCCGCGGCGCGGGGCCGAGCCCGGAGGCGAGCTTCCGCTCGGCGTCGGCCCTGACGTTGTCGTCCGGCTTCAGCGTCAGCACGCGCCGCCACTGGAAATCGGCCTCGTCCTTGCGACCCACCATCCAATAGGCGTCGCCGAGGTGGTTGTTGATCTCAGGGTCGCCGGCCTCGAGTTCGACCGCCTGCTCCAGGATCTCCACGGCCTTCTTGTAGTCGCCCAGGCGATAATGCGCCCAGCCGAGGCTGTCGACGATCGCGCCCGAGCGCGGATTGGCCGCCACCGCCTTCTCGACCATCCCCAGCGCCGTCTTGAGGTTTTCGCCGCGGTCGATCCAGGCATAGCCAAGATAGTTCAGCAGCTCCGGCTCGTCGGGCCGCAGTTCCAGCGCCTTGGAGAGGTCCTTCTCCGCGGGCGGCCACTGGCCCTGACGCTCATAGGCCTGCCCGCGGGCGTAGTAGAGCGTCCAGTCGGGCGTCTTCTGCTCGGCGATCAGCGTGTCGAGCAGCTTGATCGCCTCCTCGTACTTGTAGTCGGCTCGCAGCAGGTCGGACAGCACCATCCGCGCGTCGGAATCGCCCGAGGCCGCGGCGTTGCGGGCCAGCTTCAGGGCCGTCTCCTTGTCGCCCTCGCGCTGGTAGCTCCAGGCCAGCTTGGCCTGGGCGGCCGGATACTCCGGCGAGCCCGGCTTGGGGCGCCCGTAGGCCAGGCGCGCGCCTTCGGCGTCGTCGGCCTGCTGCAGCACGTCGCCCAGCATCAGCCACGCGTCGTTGCGTTCCGGATCGAGGCGCAGCGCGAGGCGCAGATAGGCAAGCCCGATCTGGTCCTGCTTGGCGCTGATCATGGTGGCGGCCGGCGCCAGCAGCGCGAAAGCGGCCCCCTCCCGGATCGTCGGCGTCGCCGGCGCGGTCTTGCCGGCCGCCGCCCTCGCCCGCGCGGCCTTGAGGGCGACGCTCTCGGGATTGCGCCCCAGGGCGGCGTCGTAGAGCGCCACCGCCTCCGCCCGCCGGCCGCGCCGCTCCAGGAAGCCGCCATAGGCCAGCACGGCGATCTCGCTGGGATTGTCCCCGCCGGTCACCAGCTTGTAGTCGGTCTCGGCCTCGTCGAAGCGCCGGGCGCGTTCGAAGAGGTGGGCCTGGCCGATCTGGCCGAAATAGTCGACGCCGCCGTCGCCCCGCAGTTGCGGCCGCACGATGGAGCCTTCCGTGTCCCCGGCCGCGGCCGCCACCCAGGGGCCCAACAGCGCCGCGGCGGCGCGGTGCGGGAAGCCGATGCTCTCGCCCGTCAGCTCGTCCTTCGCCGCCTTGCCACGGCCGTTGGCGAGGTCGGCCACCACCTTCACCAGCCGCCCCAGCCGCTTGCCGGGCTCGGACGCGTTCGGGCCGTCCGGGGCCAGTTCGGCGGCGTGGTCGATGTCGCCGGCCATCAGGGCCGCGGTGAAGGCCCGTTCGGCCACCGCCGGCTCGTCGCCGCTCTCGGCGCGCGCGAGATCGAGGAACTTCGCCGCCTCGCCTGGCCGGCCGTTGCTCAGCGCCGCGCTGCCGGCGAGGAACATGCCGTAGGCGCTGTCGGCGGCGGCTTCGGCGGCGGGTTGGGACGAGGCGGGCGGGACGGTGGCGCAGGCGCCCAGCAGGAGCAGGGGCGCGCTGGCGGCGAGAAGGATACGACGCATGGCCCGGACTCTGGGCGTGCGCGGCGTCCGCGGCAAGCTCCGCGTCGCCGCACGGCGCCCGATTTCGTCACATGTTCGGGTAGTTGGGCCCGTCGCCGCCCTGCGGCGTCGTCCAGTCGATGTTCTGCGACGGATCCTTGATATCGCAGGTCTTGCAGTGGACGCAGTTCTGGAAGTTGATCTGGAACTTCGGGTTCTGGCCGTTGTCGTCGTACAGCACCTCGTAGACGCCGGCCGGGCAGTAGAGCCGCGCGGGCTCGCCGTACTTCGGCAGGTTCACCGAGATCGGCACCGACGGATCGCGCAGGTGCAGGTGCGCCGGCTGGTTCTCGTCATGGTTCGTGTTCGACAGGAACACGCTCGACAGCTTGTCGAAGCTCAGCACGCCGTCGGGCTTCGGATAGACGATCGGCTTGTAGTCCTTCGCATCGCCCGTCGAGGCCGCGTCGGTCTTGCCGTGCTTCATCGTGCCGAAGAACGAGAAGCCGCCGAGCAGGCTCGTCGTCCACATGTCGAACATGCTGACGGCGCCGCCCAGGGCCGTCCCGAACTTCGACAGGATCGGCTTGGCGTTGCGGACGAGGTTCAGCTCCTTCTTGAGCCACGAGTGATCGAACGCGTCCTTGTAGGCCGCCAGTTCGTCGCCCGAGCGACCGGCCGCGATGGCCTCGGCGGCGGCCTCGGCGGCCATCATCCCGCTCTTGATCGCGGCGTGGCTGCCCTTGATCCGCGGCACGTTCACGAAGCCCGCGCTGTCGCCCAGCAGGACGCCGCCGGGGAAGTAGAGCTTCGGGATCGACTGCAGGCCGCCCTCGCTGATGGCCCGCGCGCCGTAGGCGATGCGCTTGCCGCCCTCCAGATGCCGCGAGACGTCCGGGTGGTGCTTGAAGCGCTGGAACTCGTCGAACGGCGAGAGCCAGGGGTTCTTGTAGTTCAGGTGGGTGACGAAGCCGATCGCCACGTAGTTGTCGCCGAAGTGATAGAGGAAGCTGCCGCCGCCGGTCTTGTCGTCCAGCGGCCAGCCGGTGGTGTGCTGCACCAGCCCGGGCTGGAACACCGCGTCCGGCACCTGCCACAGCTCTTTGATGCCGATGCCGTACTTCTCGGCGTCGGCCCCGTCGTTCAGGCCGTACTTCTTGCGCAGCACCTTGGAGAGCGAGCCGCGCACGCCCTCGCCGATGAGCACGTACTTGCCGCGCAGCTCGATGCCCGGCTCATAGCTGGGACCCGGCTTGCCGTCCTTGCCGATGCCGAACTCGCCGGCCACCACGCCCACCAGGGTGTCGCCGTCGAACACCGGGGCCGAGGCGGCCATGCCCGGATAGATCTCGACGCCCAGCGCCTCGGCCTGCTGGCCGAGCCAGCGGCAGACGTTGCCCAGGCTGGCGATGTAGTTGCCGTGGTTGTTCATGAAGGGCGGCATCGCCCACATGGGCAGTTCCAGGCTGCCCGCCTCGCCCAGCAGCAGGAAGACGTCCTTGGCGACCGGCGTCTCCAGCGGCGCGCCCTGGGCCTTCCAGTCGGGGATCAGCTCGGAGAGCGCCTTCGGATCGATCACGGCGCCCGACAGGATGTGCGCGCCCACCTCGGCGCCCTTCTCCAGCACCGCCACGGTCAGATCGGCGTTGATCTGCTTCAGCCGGATCGCCGCGGCGAGGCCCGATGGCCCGGCGCCGACGATCACGACGTCGTATTCCATCGCTTCCCGCTGGACGCCTTCGCTCATTGCGTTCCCCTCCGCCTCGCGGCGCATCCCGGCCATTGGCCGGAGCCCCTATCCTTCGGGGTCTTATCGGGATGTCACACTACGGCGGTCAAGCGCGAAGCGGGCGATCCCGCCTGCAGGCCGGCGCATTCGACGGGTGTTGTGGCGTCGCGGGCGCGTCAGTGGCTGAACAGCACGTGGACCTTGGCCGAGCCTAGCAGGCCGCTCGTGACGCCCCCCAGGATCAGCTCCCGGGCGCGGGGGCTGCCGTAAGCGCCCGTGACGATCAGGTCGGCGCCCGCCGCCTCGGCGGCCCCGAGCAGGTCGTCGGCGACACGGCGGCGTTCGCGCAGGCGGCGATCGGCGACGGCGGCCACCCCGTGGCGCTGCAGGCGGCGCACCACGTCCTCAAGCCCGTCGTCGGCGCCCGCCGGGAGCTCCGGCACGAAGCGCACGACCCGCACCTCCGTGGCGCGCTCCAGCAGCGGCAGGGCGTCCCAGACCGCGCGCCGCGCCTCCCGGGTGTTCTTCCAGCCGACGATCACCCGCTCGGCGTCGAGCGGCGACGCATCCAGCGGTTGGACCAGCACAGGCGCGCCGGCGGCGAGAACCAGATCGTCGGGGCGGGCGAACGCCTCCGGGGCGTCCATCTCGGCCGCGCGGCTCGCGACGATCAGGTCGGCTCCGCACGCGGCGTCCGCGAGGGCCTGCGCGGGGCGGCGCGCCTCCCTGCGCCAGACGGCCTCCCTCAGGTCCGGCGTCGCCTCTCGGAACATGGCCTCGGCGGCCGCGAGCTCCTCGTCGATCCACGCCTTGAGGTACTTGCCGGCCATGCCCGTGCGATCGGGCATCGGGTTGAATTCGACCGCGCCGACGCCGATCAGCGCCGCGTCCAGCCGCTGGGCCAGTTGCGCCGCGTTTCGCAGGCGCGAGGCTCCCTCCGCGGTCGAGTCCACATGGACGAGCAGGGTTCGGTAGTCCATCGCACACCTCCGGACGGCCATGTCCAAACCTGCGGGCCATGGCGGCGGCCCGCCATGACCAGGATCAAGTCCCGGCCTGCGCGAACAGCAGGTAGGCGTTGAGGCCATAGGCCGCGAGCAGGGCCAAACTCACCCAGCTCATCATGCCGGCGGGTCGGGACGCCGGCCGATAGATCAGGCCCGCCGTCACCAGCCCGGTCATCAGCAGCGCGGTGATGACGGTGGCGAGATGGTGTGGCGAGGCGGCGCCGAACAGCGGCCCCTCGACGTAGGCCACGTCGTCCACCACCAGCGCCATCATGTTGAAGAGGTTGCTGCCCAGGAGCGCGGCGACGGCCATGTCGACCACTCCGATCCTCACGGCCGACAGGGTCACGACCAGTTCCGGCAATGAGGTCGCCGCCGCGAGGAACAGCGTGCCGACCAGCGTGCGGCTCCACCCCATGGCCTCGGCGAGCCGCTCCGCTGCGCCGGGCAGGAAGACGCCCGCCGCCACGACGAAGGCGGCGCAGACCAGATAGCCGGCCACCGCCCTCGGAAGCGTGATCTCGGGGTATCGCGCGGCGGCCGGCTCGGGCGGCTCGATCAGCGCGCGGCGCTCATAGGTGAAGATCGTTCGAAGCGCCAACAGGTAGATCGGCGCGATCGCGAGGGTGACCGGGCTGACCGGCAGGCCCCACGACGCGGCCGGCGCCACCAGGCTCAGCCCGACCAGGCTGAGAAGCACGACACTGTAGCCCGCCGACAGCGCATGACCCTGCGAGGCCCGCGTGAACATGCAGGCCGGCCGGTAGGCGAGATCCATGACGCTCAGCAGGGCGAGGTTGAAGACGCAGCTGCCCAGCGCGTCGCCGATGGCGAGGTCCGGCGCGCCGGTGATGCGCACGGCGCTGACCCCGGTGACGATCTCGGGAAGCGAAGTGACGGTCGCCACCAGCGCCAGGCCGATCCAGCTGCCGGACAGGCCCGTGCGTTCGGCGATCACGTCGCCGAACTGCAGCAGCCAGAAGCCGGAAACGGCGATCACGGCGGCCAAGGCGACGAACGAAATCCAGGCGATCGGCAAGTCGGCGTCCTATTCCGCTGCGCGTCCGCGATTGGCGACCATGGCGGGCCGCCGCGTCAAGGCGCCGGCCGGCGCCCGCGCACCCGGATAGGGCGACATCCGGGGCGCGAGTTCGCCCCGCGCGCGAGCCGCCTTGCCCATTTCCGCGGCCGCCCGTTCAATGCTCGCGAAGCGATGGACACGGATTGCTTCCCATAGACACGGAAACTGTCACCGGGGGTTCAATCCAATGAAGATTCATCTGCTTGCAGGCGCCGTCCTGGCGTCGGCGCTTTGCGCGTCGGCGGCCAACGCCGACAGCTACTTTTTCAACGTCACCTACAGCGGCGGCGGTGTCGGGGTCCAGGACCTCGGCAGCGACGACATCCTCTCCACGACGATGTTCGCCGGCGACGACTTCACCTACACGCTGACCGCCGACGGCGCCGGCGAGTGGAAGGTGCTGACCGCCGACGAAGTCTTCCCGCTGATCGCCCTGCCCACCAACGAATCCGCCGACCGGAACGTCGACTTCACCCTGACGCTCTTCAACGACGGCGCGTCGGTGTTTTCCACGTCGGGCAACGAAAACGTGTCCGAGGTCCACATCGGCACCAACAGCCTCGCGCTGACGCCGGGGCTGATCTTCGACCAGTGGGTCCTGAACGTCGTGCTCAACAGCGCCTTCGAAGTCGGCACCTCGACGCCGACCGACACGACGCCGGGCGAAATTCTCCCCATCTTCGGCCCGGCCGACGTCAACCGGCCCGACGTGGTCTCCTATTCGGCGACCGGCTTCACCGCCGGCGTGCCGGAGCCGGCGGCCTGGGCGCTGATGATCGCGGGCTTCGGCATGGCGGGGGCCATGGTGCGCCAGAAGCGTCGCGCCTTCGCCTGACAACTCGCGGGAGCGGAAGGCGCCGCCCCTAGCGGTCGCCTTCCACCACGAGCTTGACCAGCCGGTCCGGCCCGACCGGCTCGCCGGGCGTCAGGCCGTTGAGCATCTCGAACCGCTCCAGCGGCGCGGGGCCGGCCATGCGCGCCGAAAGGCTGTCGGCCGTGTCGCCGTCGCGCACCGGGATCACCACGATCCGGCGAGGACCGCCGCCGACCCTCTCGCCGGGCGGGAGCCGCCGGAACGAGGCGTACATCGGCTCGAACCGCCACGCCTCGGCTTCCGGCGCGATGGTGGCGAAGTGGTAGACGTGGTCGGCGCCCAGGGCGAAGGCCACCACCGTCACCTGCATGCGCCCCTGCCGGGTCCACGCGTGCGCAGCCAGCAGCACGGTGTTGAGATCGTTGACCCTCCGGCGCTCGGGCGGGTCGAGTTCCACCGGCGTGCGGCCGGCCACACCGGCCAGCACCTGGCGGGCATAGTCCTCCAGCCTCGACGCCGACGCGGTCCCCGAGGCGAACTCCCCGCGCATCCCGTCCGGCCCGGCGATCACCACGCCGCCGCTGGCTTCCTGGAGACGGAACCCCTCCGGGGCCTCGAACGCGAGCCGCAGCCAGGGCTGCACGTAGGACCGCCCCTCGATCAGGCTGCGGCCCAGCGCATCGCCGTAGGCCAGGCCGTCCATCGCCACGAGATAGGTCGGCCCCTTGATTTCCAGCGGCCGGTCCACCGGGATCATGGCCGCCGCATCCGCGGCGCGGCGGATGCGATCGCTGGTGAGCGGGTGGGTGCTGGCCCACACCGGGATGTCGCGCGCGCCCTGCCCCACCCTCGCCTCGAACTGGTCCTCGCGCTCCAGGTCGCCCAGCAGGTCGGCCAGGGCCTGCGGGGCGTAGCCGGCCAGCGGGAGGTAGCGCAGCGACAGGCTGTCGGCCTCGTACTCCTGGCTGCGCGAGTAGCCGAGGTTGCTCAGCTTGGCGACCTTGCCCGCCACGTCGCCCGCCAGGTCCGACTTGGTCACCGCCCCCACCAGCGCCGCCGCCAGGCCGGTCAGCGCCTCCCGGGACTGCTGGCGCTGGGCATGGTTCGCCGCCACGTGCCCGACTTCGTGGCCCAACACGGCGGCCAGCTCGGCCTCGGAGTTCATCACCGCCAGCAGGCCGCGGGTGATATAGATGTGGCAGCCCGGCGGAGCGGCGAAAGCATTGACGGCCGGATTGTCGACGATGGTGAAGGCGCAGCGCCCGCCCAGGCCCGCCGCCTCGGCCATCCGCTCGCCGATCCGCGAGACATACTCCGACTGCGGGCCTTCGTAGGCGCCGCCCGCCGCCTGGAGGATCTGGGCCTGTTGCGCGCGCTCGGCGCGGCTGACCTGCGCAACGGCCGGGCCGGCGAGCGCCATCGCCAGTCCCGCCAGCAGGCCCGCGGCCGTCCTCATGCGCATTTGCGGTCTCTCCTTGCGGTCACGGGCTGACAAGCGCGCCGCTTCGGGCGAAGAGTGGCGCAAGCCTCGACCGGAGTGAACAGCCGCCATGCCGCCGGCCGCCGACGGCCCCGACAGCCGCCTCGCCGAAAGCCTGCTCGCCTTCTGGGCGGATGCGGGGGTCGACGCCATGCTGCTGGACGCGCCCCTCGACAGGATCGAGGCCGGGAAGATCGCCCCGCCCCCGCGGCCGGCGCCGATCGCCGCGCCGGTGGCGCCCGTCGCGCGCGCCGGCCAGCCCGACATCTCCGGCGCGGTCGCCCAGGCGAAGGCGGCCGCCGCGGCCGCGGCCGACCTCGACGCCCTGGTGGCCGCCATCGCCGCGTTCGAGGGCTGCCCCCTGCGCTTCGAGGGCGCGGCCACCAAGGCGGTGGTCTATCGTGGCGATCCGCAGGCGCCGGTCATGGTGATCGGCGAAGGCCCGGGCGCCGAGGAGGATATCCAGGGCAAGCCCTTCGTGGGCCGCGCCGGAAAACTGCTCGATCGGATGGTGGCGGCCGCGGGCCTGGAGGACCGCGTGTTCATCACCAACACCGTCTTCTGGCGTCCGCCGGGCAACCGCACGCCGACACCGGCCGAGCAGGCGGTCTGCGCGCCGTTCCTCGAACGCATCATCGCGCTGGTGCGGCCGAAGATGCTGTTGCTGGCCGGCGGCGCCTCGGCGAAGTCGCTGCTGAAGCGGGAGGAAGGCATCCTGTCGATGCGGGGCCGCTGGTTCGAATGGCGCGCCTCGGACGGGGCGATGGAACTCCCGGCCATGCCGACCCTGCACCCGGCCTTCCTGCTGCGCCAACCCGGCGCGAAGAAGCGGGCGTGGGCCGACCTGCTCACCCTGACCGAAAGGCTTGATCGGCCCGAGCGGCCCCACTAGCCTCCGCCTCCGGGGACTCGAGAATTAAGGACCCGCGTTCAACAGGCGTTAGGCCTGCGCGTGGATATGGGGGCCGCATGACGCTCGAAAAGCGCCTGCGCGTCGGGGTGTTCTCCCTCGTCGCTGCTGTCTCGATCGCCAGCGTTGCGGCGGCCGACACGCTCAAGGCCCTCTCCGACACCGACGCGCGCGCCTACGCCGCCGCCTTCCAGGCCGTGGACGACGGCGACTTCGTGGGCGCCCAGCTCCAGGCGTCCCAGATCCGCGACAAGTCGCTCACCGGCTATCTGTCCTTCGGCGCGCTCATGCACCCGACGGCGCACACCGCCAGCTTCGACGAACTTTGCGGCTGGCTGGCGCGGTTCCGCGACCTGCCCCTGGCCGGGCGGGTCTTCTCGCTGGCGTCCAAGCGCAAGCCGTCCGAAGCCGAGGCGCCGCCCGAACCGCAGGTGGCGTTGACCGAGCCGCCCGACAGCGCGCTCACCCGGCCCGCGCGGGAGGCCTTCTATTCCGGCGATCCCGAGACGGCGTTCAAGCTGGCGGTCGACGTCGGCGAGGGCTGGATCGCGGGCCTCGCCGCCTGGCGCATGGCCGACTACGCCCAGGCCCAGACCTATTTCGCCCAGGTCGCCAACGATCAGGACGACGACCCCTGGCTGCGCTCCGCCGGCGCCTACTGGGCCTCGCGGGCCTCGACGGCTCTGGGCGACGCCGCCAGCGCCACCGCTTTCCTTCACCTCGCCGCCCAGGCTCCGCAGACGTTCTACGGCATGCTGGCGGCGCGACAGGTGGAGATGGCCGCCGCGGGCGCGCCCACGGGCGAGCTGGCGCCGGCGGCCTACGTCGCGCCGGATCCGAGCCTGGCGCGGTTCGTCGAGGAGGACCCGCGCGCGCACCGGGCCGCCGCCCTCGCACAGGTCGGCCGCGCGGCGGAAGCCCAGCAGGAACTTCGCACCGGTCTCGCCCTGGCCCGGTCGGCCGAGGAGCGCCAGGCCTGGAACGCGCTGATCGCCGCCCTCGGCCCCACGATCGGGCCGCGCGCCGGCCAGCCGCGATACCTGACCCTGGGCGACTATGAGGCGCCCGCGCTGCACCCCAACGGCGGCTTCACCATGGACCGCGCGCTCGTTTACGCGATCGTCCGCCAGGAGAGCCGGTTCAATCCCCGCGCCCGGTCTCACGCCGGCGCGTTCGGCCTCATGCAGGTGGTCCCGGCTTCGGCGACGCAGGTCACCGGGGACCGGCGCTTCCGCCGGAGCCCTCGCCTCCTGCTCAATCCGGCGGTGAACCTCGAGGTGGGCCAGGAGTATCTGGGCTATCTGATGCGGCGCGGGGTCGGGCCCGACATCCTGCGCATGGTCGCGGCCTACAACGGGGGACCAGGCGCGGTGCTCAAGACCGTCGCCATGGTCGGCGACGACGATCCCTTGCTGCTCATCGAATGCCTGCCGGCCTACGAGACGCGCGACTACGTCGAGAAGGTCATGGCCGCCTACTGGACCTACAAGCGCCTGTTCGGCGAAGAGCCACGCACCCTTGACGCCCTGGCGGCCGGGGCCTCGCGGGTCGACGTGGCTCTCGACCTACCCGATGCGCCGGACGCGCAGCCCGAGCTCGCGCCGCAACCGCTGCAGATCGGCGCCTCGGCGCCCCTCCAGGCGGCGGCGTTCGACTAGCACTCCGAACGGGCGGCGGCCGAACAATCCGACGTCGGCGAGGCCGCTGACGACCGCCGGCTCGCCGCCGCGGCCCAGGTGGCCCTCCAGCGATCCGATCCAGCCGTCGCGCAGGCGGAAGTCGGCCGGCAGGATCAGGAGCTGGTCGGCCCGCGCCGCCACGGCGCCGGCTTCGAGCGTCGGATGGGCCTCGGCCCCCGTCTCCTCGCACAGCGCGCCGATCTGGGGCGCGCCCTCGGCCGCCACGATCTGGACCTGCCGGACCAGGCCGTCGACGGCGCCGGCGGTGAGCTGGGCCAGCAGCGCCGGCAGCCCCTGCGCGCCCTCCCGCGCGTCGATGATCACCGTGAGCATCGTTTCGTCAGACCGTGCTTCGGCGGAGGGCGTCAAGAGTTCTTGTTTCGTTCTATCCATTTCCCTATGCTCGGGCCATGTCGTCCGGCTTCACCTCCCAGATCCCCAACGCCGCCCGGGGCCGCGGCGCCCGCTCGAACGCCACGGGCCGCTACGAGACGCAGGTGCGCGAGGCGTTCGACGACGGCTGGACGGGCGACGACGACGGGCCGGGACAGATCCAGACCACGCTCACGGCCGAGAAGGCCCGGGTCATCATCAGCCACAACGACAGCCCCGACGTGGGCTTCTCGGCGTCGATCAATCCCTACCGGGGCTGCGAGCACGGCTGCATCTACTGCTACGCGCGCCCGGCCCACGCCTACATGGGCCTGTCGCCGGGCCTGGATTTCGAATCCAAGCTCTTCTTCAAGCCCGAGGCGGCGAAGTTGCTGGAGGCGGAACTCTCCAAGCCCAGGTACAAGCCCGAGTTCATCCACATCGGCGGCAACACTGATCCCTACCAGCCGCAGGAGCGGAGCCTGCGCGTGACGCGCGGCGTGATCGAGGTGCTCGTCCGTTTCCGCCATGCCTTCACGGTGATCACCAAGTCGGCGCTGATCCTGCGCGATGTCGATCTCCTGGCCGAGGCCGCCGCCGAAGGTCTGGCGCGGGTCGCCGTCTCGATCACCACATTGGACCGCAAGCTGGCGCGGTCGATGGAGCCGCGGGCGGCCACGCCCCAGCGCCGCCTGGACGCCGTGCGCGGACTGAGCGCCGCCGGCGTGCCGGTGAGCGTGATGTTCGCCCCCTGCATCCCAGGTCTCAACGACCACGAGATGGAGGCCGTGCTGGAACAGGCCGCCGAGGCGGGCGCCTCCGGCGCCGGCTACGTCGCCCTGCGCCTGCCCATGGAGATCAAGGACCTGTTCCGCGAGTGGCTGGAGAGCGACCATCCCGACCGCGCGCGCCGCGTCATGTCGCTGGTGCGCCAGATGCGCGGCGGCAAGGACTACGACCCTGAGTGGAGGCAAAGGATGCGCGGCGGCGGGCCTGTCGCCGACCTGATGGCGGCGCGGTTCAAGGCGGCGCAGCGGAAGTTCGGCCTGGATCGGCCGTGGGAGCCCCTCTCCATGGAGAAATTCCGAGTCCCGCCGAAAGCGGGCGACCAGATCGACCTTTTCGGGACCTAGGCGTCACCGAACGATGCTCGCCTGACAGGGGTATGCAATTTACCTCCCGATGCGATCTGGTAGCGTTCAATTGGCGCGTCTGCGGAACTGCGGTCGCCGTGCAATCGATGGGGGGCTTTCGATGCAAACGAAGGGACTGAAGGGGCTGCTGGCCTCGGCGGCGGTCGCCGCGACGATGGGCCTGGGCGCCGTCGCTCACGCCGACCCCGTGTTCGATCCGAACGACTTCTACGTTGTCGAGACCGCGGGCCAGTACACGGTCTTCAACAACTCCGACGACTGGTACATCTACGCCTTTTCCGTCACCAACCCGGATGCGTACTACGGCTATGCATGGACTGACCGCGACGATTGGAGCGCCTACTCGTGCACCGGCAGCTGCTCGGGTCCCTTGGAAACGCCCTTCTACAGCTATTACGACTATCGGTTCGACGGCCACCTCAATGACACAGCGGCCAACCTGATCGCGCCCCACACCTCGAGCGGCCAATTCTACTTCTCGACGGCGGTCGCCAGCACCTACGCCATCAGCATCTTCGACGGCTCGAACAGCTTTCAAACATTCACTGGCGAGGCGCGCGCACCCGGAGGCGGCGTCCCCGAACCCGCGACATGGGCGCTGCTGATCCTGGGCTTCGGCGCGACCGGGGCCCTGGCGAGGCGAAGGCGGCGGATCGAGGTCGCCTAGAGGCGCGACGGGTCGACCTCTTGCATGAACCCTTCGGCCTGCAGGCGTTCCATCGCCTGCACGGCCAAGGCGTGGTCGCCGCCCAGGGCGGCGACGGTTTCGGCCAGCATCAGAGCATAGTGGCAGGTCGTCAGAGGCCTCGCCGCGGCCAGTAGCATGCGCGCGACCTCAGCCTCGCGTGGACGCAGGTCCCGGCTGCGGCCATCGGCCTTCCGTGTCAGCCTGAACCGCCGGCCGGGCAATTTGGCCAAGGTCACCGCATCGGGCGCCATGCGCCAGACCTTCCAGTTCTGGTTCAACAGAACCCGATGGCGTTCACTCAGCGCGACCTGACCGGACCAGCCCTTGAGCCGGGTGAAGATGGCTTCCAGGACCGCTACACGGCGCGAGTAGCCGATCGTCGATCCGATCTGGCTACCGGACCACAGGTTGTAGCGCACGATCGCCTCGGGCACGTGCCGGAAGGCCATGCCCATGAGGGCGGCGATGGCGCTGTATTCCACATCGGTCGCGACCGGCCGCCCGGGGAACCAGGCTTGCGCCGCCTGGAGCCGCTCGGCGGCCGCGCGCCGGATGAGGTAGAGATGCGGCGGATACCAAGCGCCCGCCAGCGTGCGCGCGAGCTGGTCGTCGTCTTGCCGCAACCTGTGCGGCAAGAGCCGCGGGGGCTGACCCGGCGCCATGCGCGCCTCGACCCAGTCGCCATAGGCGATGTCGATCGCGGGATCGGCCTGCATGGCGGCGGCCTGCAGCGCGATCTTGGTGGGCGCCAGTTCGTCGTCGGCGTCGAACCATTGGATGAAGTCGCCACCCGCCAGGCTGAAACCCAGGTTGCGGGCGTGGTTCACGCCCTGCTCCGCGCAGGTCAGGACCTGGAACGGTCGGCCCTGCCCTTCGAGCACGTCACGCGCCGTCGCCAAGCTGCCGTCGGTGGAGTTGTTGTCGACGAAGATGATCTCCAGGTTCGGCCACGTCTGGCCCAGCACCGACTTCAGGGCCGGGCCGAGCATGGCGCCAGCGTTGAAGCAGGGGATGATCACCGACACGAGCGGCGGGTCGGTCGTCATCTCGAGAACACCGCCGCCAGCTCGATATGCGGCGACCAGAGGAACTGGTCGACCGGAAGCACCCGCTCCAGTCGAAAGCCGGCGTCGATCAGGGTGCGCGCGTCGCGGGCGAAGGTGGCCGGATTGCAGGAGACGGCGATGACCCGCGCCACGCCCGATCGCGCCAGCTCCGCCGTCTGTTCGGCCGCGCCCGCCCGCGGCGGATCGAAGACGGCGACGTCGACGCGCTTGAGCTCCTCGGCCAGCACAGGGCGCCGCGCGAGGTCGCGCGCCTCGGCGGTCACGCCCTTCAGGCCCGGCGCCGAGGCCAGCGCGCCAGTCAGGGCCTGGATCGCCTCGGCGGCGAAGTCGGCGGCGTAGACCGGGGCGATCTCGGCCAGCCGGAAGGTGAAGGTGCCCACGCCGCAGTAGAGGTCGGCGATCCGCGCCGCGCCGGCCGCCGCCTCGGTCGCGAACGCCGCCATCGCGGCCTCGGCCTCGACGGTCGCCTGCAGGAACGCGCCTGGCGGAAGCGAAACGACCACCGGCCCCAGGCGCACCCGCGGCGCGCCGATCATGTAGGCCGCCTCACCCGCCAGGGTGACGCGGGCGAAATCGGCCGCGGCTGCGCGCTCGGCCACCTGCATGCGGGCGTCGGCCGACAGGCCGCCGCTCTTCGCCTCGACGCCCGTGATGTCGATGTCCAGGCCGGCGTCGGTCAGCGTAAGGTGCAGCGTCGGCGCCGACTTCGGATGTTCGAACAGGGGCGCCGCCAGCCGCTTCAGCGCCGGCAGGGCCGCCGTGATCCGCGGGTCGGCGACCGGACAGGCCCGGATGTCCACGAGGTCCCACGAGCGACGCGTCTTGTAGCCGAGGCGCGCGCCGTCGGGCCCGCCCCGGCGGGCGTGCAGCGCCACGCGCCGCCGCGTGCCCGGAGCGGCCGCGAAGGGGGCGAGAATCTCGGTCTCGATGTGTTGGCGCGCGAGGGTGACGCCCAGGCGCTCCACCTTCCAGGCCAGGTACGAACCGTGCGCCCAGTGCTGCAGGGCGCAGCCGCCGCAGGCGCCGAAATGGGGACAGGCCGGCTCGATGCGCTCGGCGCTGGGCTCCAGCACCTCGACGAGTTCGCGGCGCTCGCCGGAACCCTGCGCCCGCACCCGCTCGCCCGGCAGCGTGAACGGCACGAAGACCGGGCCGGCCGCCACGCCGTCGCCTTCTCCGCCCAGGGATTCGATGCGCAGCTCCACCGGCGGGCCGGGCGTCGGCCGGGGATTCGGCCGGCCCTTGGCCCGGCGCGCGGGCGGCCTCATGCGCGCCCCGCGATCAAGGTCTTGGTTCGGCCAAAATGAACGAACATGAACGAGTTTCTCAACAGCCGTTCAGCTTCGCCGACGCATCTTCACGGTCAGGCTTGCCGTAAGGCGGGCTAAAGGGTCGAGCAGAGGGATACCTAATGTCCAAGCGTGTCACCATCGCCAAGGCCGGAGCCGCCGCCCTCGCTGGCGTGATCGCGCTGGCCTCGTCCGCAGCGGCCGTGGCCCAGACCTCACCCTACACCGCTCAGAGCTCCAACGGTTACTACTACGATCCGTGCAAGCGCGACGCGACCCAGCGCGGCACCGCCGGCGCGCTGATCGGCGGCGGCATGGGCGCGGTGATCGGCTCGAACGCCGCGGCCCGCAACGCCCGCACCGAGGGCGCCATCCTGGGCGGCCTGCTGGGCGCCATCGCCGGCGGCGTGATCGGCAACAAGACCGCGGCCTGCACCTCGGCCCCGCCGCCGCCGCCGCCGCCGGTGGCCACGAACTACGAGACGCGCGAGCCCTACTACAACCGCGACGCCTACGCCGACGCCGCGGCCGACCAGGCTCGCGAGGACGCCGCGCGCCGGGACGACGCATGGGCCGACGAGCGCCGCCGCGTCGAGGACCGCAAGCCCGACGCGGACGATTGCACCCTCGCCGAGAGCCCGATCTACATGCCCGACGGCCGGACCCAGACCCGCTTCGTGCGCGTCTGCCGCGACGCGACCGGCCGCTACGCCGTCGTCGACTAGGCCCGCCGCGCCCAGACCAGGAACTCACGGTTGCCGTCGGCGCCCGTGATCGGGCTGTCCGCGGTCGCCTGAACGGTCCAGCCGCTTGCCTGAAGGAACGCCTCGACGTCCGCCAGCGCGTCGGCGCGGGCGGCCGGATCGGCGACAACGCCGCCCTTGCCCACGCGGGCCGGCCCGACCTCGAACTGCGGCTTCACCAGGGCCACGAGGTCGGCGCCCGGCGCGGCCAGGGCCAGCGCGGCCGGCAGCGCCTTGGCCAGCGAGATGAAGCTGACGTCGGTGACGATCAGGCCCGGAGCCTGCGGGATCAGCGCGGCGGTCAGGTCGCGGGCGTCGACGGCCTCCAGGCTCACCACGCGCGGATCGGCCGCCACCTTCGGATGGAGCTGGCCTCGGCCGACGTCGACGGCGTAGACGCGCGCCGCGCCGCGGGAGAGGCAGACCTCGGTGAAGCCGCCGGTCGAGGCGCCCAGGTCCAGCACGATCCGGCCCTCGACGGCGATCGGCCAGGCGTCGAGGGCGTGGACCAGCTTGAGCGCCCCGCGCCCCACCCAGGGATGGGCCGCCACGGCCTCGATCGTCGCGTCGTCGGCCAGCAGGTCCGAGGCCTTGGCCACCGGCCGGCCGTCGGCGGTCACCCCGCCCGCCTCGATCGCCGCGCGGGCCTTGGCGCGGCTCTCGAACAGGCCGCGCGCGACCAGCAGGAGATCGGCGCGGGTCTTCAGGCCGTCTCTTCCTGGAAGAGCTTCTTCAGCTCGCTCTTCAGGATCTTGCCGTTGGGGTTCCGCGGCAGGGTTTCGTGCCAGAACTTGACCGCGATCGGCACCTTGAAGGCGGCCAGGTGCTCGGCCACGTGGGCCCGCAGATCGGCCTCGGTGGCCTCCGCGCCCGGCTTCAGCGTCACGACGGCGGCCGGCTCCTCACCGAGAATGCGGTGGGGCACGCCCACGATCGCGGCGTCCATCACCGCCGGATGGTCGTAGAGGACGTTCTCGATCTCGACGCAGTAGATGTTCTCGCCGCCGCGGATCAGCATGTCCTTGGCCCGGTCGAGGATGTAGCAGAAGCCCTCCTCGTCCAGCTTGGCCAGGTCGCCCGTGCGCACCCAGCCGTCGACGAAGGTCTGGGCCGTGGGCTCGGGCTTGTTCCAGTAGAGCTTGGCGTTCATCGGCCCCTTGGACCACAGCTCGCCCATCTGGCCGGGCGGCAGGATGGTCTTGCCGTCGGCCGGATCGCGGATCTGCAGCTCGGCGACGGCGGCGGCGGGGCCGCAGCTGTCGGGGCGGTTCAGATAGTCCTCGCCGGAGTTGGAGGTGACCGTGGCGCAGGTCTCGGTCATGCCCCAGCCCTGCCCCGACTGCGATTTCGGGAAGGTCTCGCGCAGCCGCCGCACCAATTCCGGCGCCGAGGGCGCGCCGCCGTAGCTGACCGCCTCCAGCGATGACAGGTCGTAGTTGGCCCGCGCCGGATGCTCGATCAGCTGCCAGGCGATGGTGGGCACGCCGCCCGCCGCCGTCACCTTCTCGCGCTCGATCAGCTCGAAGGCGCGGATCGGGTCCCACTTGTACATCAGGACCAGCTTGGCCCCGGCGAACACCGACGGGTTCAGGACGGCGAAGCAGCCGGTCACATGGAAGAACGGCACCGACAGCAGGCTCGAACGCTGCGGCGCGTCGGGATCGGGCGCCGGCGGCATCTCGCCCTTGCGCAGGAAGACGCGCGCGGCCGCGGCGCCGGCGGTGATGATGTTGGTGTTGATCGCCCGGTGGGTGGCGAGCGCGCCCTTCGGCCGGCCGGTCGTGCCCGAGGTGTAGAAGATGGTGGCGTCGTCGTCGGTGTCGATCTCGACGGGCGGGATCGGCTGATCGGGCAGAGCCGCCCAGGCGTTCGCCTCGCCCAGCACGGCCTCCAGCTTGGTGACGTAGGGATGGGCGATCTCGTCGGGCTCGCGGCTGACGTACACGCGCTTGAGCTCGGGGCAGTTGTGGAAGTGCTCGGAGAGCCGCTGGAAGCGCTCAGCGTCCATCACCGCGACCTTGGTGCCGGAATCGGTCAGGCCGTATTCCAGTTCCGGCCCGGTCCACCAGGCGTTCAGCGGGGTGACGATCGCGCCGATCGAGGCGGCGGCGTAGAAGGCCACCACCCATTCCGGCAGGTTGCGCATGATCACCGCCACCCGGTCGCCCTTGGCGACGCCCTGGGCCTGGAGCTCCTTGGCGAAGGCCGCGACGGCGCGGTGGAAGGCCTCGTAGGAGACGCGCTCGTCCTCGTAGACCAGGAAGATCTTCTCGCCATGGCCCTTGGCCATCTCGGCCACGGCGCGCAGCGTCGGCGGCTGGTTCTTCCAGACCTTGTACGTGACGCCCCGGATCGCCGCCTCGCCCACCTCGGTGGGCAAGCCGGGCTGGCCCATCATGGCGTGCGCCTGCTGGATGGACATGGCGGGCCAGCCGGCCGGCAGGATGGCCTCGGACATTGAGCGTATCTCCCGTGTCTGCGCGCCGGAATCCCGCCCGGGCGTCAACTTGGGTGAACAACCATAACCCAGCGTCAGAGGCAAACGCCCGTTCGAGACCGTCGTGCGGTCTGGATCAGCCGCCCGCGCCGAACAGCGCCATCACGTCCTTGCGGAAGCTCTCCATGCTGCCCGGACGGCTGTAGAACATGTGGCCGCCGGGGTAGAGCGACAGGCGCACACGGTCCGGATCGCCCATCTGCGGCATCTGATCGAGGATCAGCTTCGAGGCGAAGTACGGGCAGCTCAGGTCGTCGTAGCCGTGGACGATCAGCACCTTCATCTTTGGGTCGGCGGCGACGGCCTGGCGCAGGTCGGCGACGGACTCGACGTCGTTGTACCAGCCCTTCTCCCAGTTCTCGTTCACGTCGTTGGAGAGCGCGTTGTAGCGGGCCTCGACCTTCCAGCCGACGGTGCGGGTGGTGAAGTCGACCACGGCGGCCGTGGTGGTGGCGACGATGGTGTCGAGGATCGGGTCGCCCGTGCGCTGGCGCGGCGACCAGGGGAACGGGTCCCAGCCGGTGACATTGGTGTCGTAGACGCTCGGCAGCTTGCCCTGGTCGCGATAGAGCTCGCGCAGGTAGGCGCCGCCGTCGATGCGGCCGCCCATCCGCTTCACCAGCGTCGGGTCGAGGCCCGAGTACTTGGTGACGTGGTCGATGACGCTCTGCAGCGCCGCCGGGTCGGAGCGGCCCTTCAGCAGGTCGACCGCGAACTCGCCGCGCGCGTAATTCTCGACCTCAGCCATGGTCTGCGCATTCAGCGTCTTGCCCTGGCGCTCGTAGTTGGCCGCGGCCATCGACGGCAGGCTGACGATGTAGGGCAAGGGCGAGATATCCTCGGCCGACTGGGTGCGCGCGTCGAGGAACGGCGAGACCATGATCACGCCGCGCATGCCGACGCCGATCTCGGTCTGGAGATAGCGGGCGATGGCCGGCGCGCGGAAGCCGCCGTAGCTCTCGCCGACCACGTACTTGGGCGAGGCCATGCGGCCGTTCTTCACCAGCCAGTCGAAGACGATGCGCGACAGGTAGGCGACGTCGGACTTCACCTGGAAGAAGTCCTTCTTGGTCTCGTCCTTGCCCTCCAGCGAGCGCGAGTAGCCGGTGCCGACCGGATCGATGAACACGAGGTCGGTGAAGTCGAGCCAGGTGCCGGGGTTGTCGCCCAGGCGCACCGGGTCGGACGGGCTGTCGCCCTGGGCGCCGAACTGCACCCGCTTGGGCCCGATGGCGCCCATGTTGAGATAGACCGAGGCCGCGCCCGGCCCGCCGTTGAAGGCGAAGGTGATGGGCCGTTCGCCCGCGTTCTGGCCGTCGAGGACGTAGGCGGTGAAGACCACCTCGGCGATCTTCTTGCCCTTCTCGTCGCGCACCGGCAGCGAGCCGACGGTGGCGGTGTAGCTGAGCGTCTTGCCGGCGACGTGGGTGACCTGCTTCACCGTGGCGTCGGCCGGGAACGGCGGCAGGTCAACCTTGTCCTTGGCCTCGTCCTTGGCGGCCGCGGCGGGCTTGTCGTCAGCCAGTGCGGCGGCGCCCGCGAAATTCAGCGAGAGACCGGCGGCGACCGCCGCGGCCAGCATCCATCTGTGCATGTTTCCTGCCCCTCTCCCTGGGAAGCGGGCACGCTATCGCGGGTCTCGCCCGAAGCCGAGCAATTTGCGGCTAACGGTGATTTTCGTGCCGGCGCGCCGACGGGGGGCATGTTGAGTTCAGGACGTGTCCTCCCCTTCCCCGGCGGGAAGCTCTCGCCATCGGGCGGCGAGGCCGGCGGGCAGGCCCAGGACGTGGCAGACGTCGGCCACGTGGGCGTCGAGGGGAACCTGAGTGTAGTCGATGGTGGCGTCGAGGTCGCAGAAGGCCTCCACGAGGTCGTCGCGATAGCTCTCGCGCTCGTCCTCGCGCTCGGTGAAGGCGTCGATCACCCGGCAGACGGCGGGGTTCAGCTCGCGGATGCGGCGCTTGATCCCGAAGGGGCTGGGCTCGGCCAGGCGCGGCCGCTCGGCGAGGCGGCGGACGCGGCCCTCGGCCAGCCGGGCCTTGATGGCGAGCGTCTGGCGGACCGAGCGGGCCATGCGCTGGTAGTTGCGGATGTGTCCGGCCAGCTCGGCCGGATCCTCGGCGGCCATGGCGGCGCCGTGGGCCTTGCGGGCCAGTTCGAGGTCCATCTCGGCCAGCTCGGCGAGGATGGCCTCGGCGCGGTCGGTGGCGGCCTCGGACATGATCGCGAGGGGAACACGGCGGTGCGTCAGGTTCGGACGTAGCGGGGGGTTGGAACCCCGAAAAACACGAACGACACGAAAGGGGGGGAACCACGGATTGCACGGATGACACGGAAGACGCGGGGGTCCGCCGAACGACCCACATCAAAAAAACAAGCGCCACAGCACCAGCAACCTATGGTATGAACGCGCTCTGGGGTTGTGTCAGACGCATCGGGGGAACGCGGACATGTCCAGACTTCTAGCCATAGTCCTGGCCGCCGCCGCCCTGTCGGCGTGCGCGACCGTGCCGGACGTCACGGCGACGTACTACCTGCCCAAGGCCACGACGAAGGTCACGGTCGTCCAGTCCGTGGTCTGCAACAGCGAAGGCAAGCGCGTTTTCTACCATAGCGACGCCAGCCAGGTGACGAGCTTCAGCGCAGATCGGGATCGCGGCCACCCCGTATCCTACAAAGTACTGGACGGGGCCTTCTCGGACAGCAACACCGCCCTGGCGTTCTACGACGATGGACGCCTGAAGGGCGTCAACGCCAGCACAGGCGGCAAGGCTGACGAGATCGCCAAGGCGGCCATAACCGTGGCCAGCATCGCGCTTCCAATATTTGGGCTTACCGAGGAGCCAGCTGCCGAGCAAACGCCCTGCGATGTCATCAAAGCCTGGGGTGGCGGCGATCCCGTAACTCTGAGCTACGGTACAACAATCGACTACGCTCGCGACTTTGCCTCCAGCGACACAATCACGAAGCCGCTCAAGCCCGACCCAGGCAACGACCAGTTCGTCGCAGCAGTGGGTTCCTCGCTCCCGCAGCCGATCTTGGTGGCGACGTTAAAAGACGTCTTGGTGAACCCGGCCCGCTATGAGCCCCCTGAGGACGCTGAGGGAAAGCCCGACAAGAAGGACGTGCTGATCCTGAAGCTGAACGCCACGCGCGAGGTAAAGCTGTCAGTCTCGAACGGCACCGACAAACCCTTCTGGGAGGGGACCGCGTTCGTTCCGGCCGCTGCGGAGCACGACTACGATGTCCCCATCCCGAAGTCCGCGCTCTTCGGCAAGCAGGGGTTCACACTGGCCCTCACCGAAGCCGGCGCGATCACTAGTCTGGGCTACAGCAAGGAAGCCGGCATCGGCGGCGTGCTGAACACTGCCGCCGCGGGCCTCACCGAAGCCAAACCCAAGACGGACGCCGAACGGGCGGCCGAGCTGAAGGGCCAGGCGGATCTCATCGCGCAACAAAAGCGCCTTGTCGCCTGCGAGGCCGGGCTCGAATGCTCGCCTTGAGCCGGCCGGAACCCCACCCTCAAGTTCCATCCGGCCGGGGGAAGCCCCGATATCCTATGCGAAGCTGAGCGCGACCAGGCGACGGGCGATATCACGGCGCGAGTTGGCGGAACCGGGCCGACGCCTTGGCCGTTGGAACAGGCTGCGCCGACGCCGAGGGACCGTGCGGTCGCGCAAAGGGAGTTTCGCATGCGCAAGTTCGCCGTTGCGGCCGTCGCGGCCGCCGCCGCCCTGACCGCCTTGCCCGCCGCGGCCGACCCGCCCCCGTGGGCGCCGGCCCACGGCTATCGCCACAAGGCCGCGCATCGCTATGACGATCGCGGGCGCTATGTGCAGCCGGTCGTCATCAGCCGCAGCGACCGCGTGTGGCGCGGGAACGACGGGCGCTACTACTGTCGGCGCGACAACGGCACCACGGGCCTGGTGATCGGCGCGGCCGTCGGCGCGCTGGCCGGCCGCGAGCTGTCGAGGGGCGGTGACCGCACCCTGGGCACGATCGTCGGCGCGGTGGGCGGCGGCCTGCTGGGCAAGGCGATCGACAGCGGCGACCTGAAGTGCCGCTAGGAGTCTGAGCCCGCAAGCCGGGATGACATGGGAGAGCCTAGGAGCCCGCCGGGGTCAGCGCGGTGTCGACCATGATCTCGGCGGAGATGGCTTCGAGCGCGGCCTGGACCTTGGCGACGGGCAGGCCGGGCGGCAGCCGCAGTTCGGCTTCCATGTTGAACAGGGGCGCGCCGGAGTGGGGCTCGGCGGTGATCTTCGTATCCAAGGCCTCGATGTTGACGTCGAGGCCGCTGAGGACGGTGGTCACCTGGCGCACGATGCCCAGCCGGTCCTGGCCGACCAGGCTGAGGCGCAGCGCCTCCCCGGCCCCGACCCCGCCGTCGACGGCCGGGGCGATCCGCACCTCCAGGCCCTTGGCGTCCACGGCGCGCACGGCGGCGCGCAGGTCGTCGGTCCGGTCGCCGTCCAGCTCGACCAGCACCGAGCCGACATAGAGGCCGCCCAGACGGCTCAGATGGCTTTCGAGCCAGTTGCCGCCGGCCGCGAGCACGGCCTCCGCGAGCGCCTCCGTGAGACCCGGCCGGTCGCTGCCGCTCACGCTCAAGACCACCGACGCCACCGCATCCTCCCGCGTTCCGTCTTTTTCTGTGGCCGCCATCTGTAGGGCCGCGGGGCGCGCACTCAAGGGGCAAGGCCGGTTCGGCGCCGGCCGGACGGAGCCCAATCGGCGGCTAGCGCCCCTCCCGTCACCTGCTAACCTCGCCGGCAAATCCGGGAGAAACGCCATGAGCGCCAGACTTGCCGCCGCCCTCGCCGCCCTGATGCTGGGCGTCTCCGCCCCCGCCGTGACGCTCGCCCAAGGCGGGCCGCCCGCCGACGCCGTGACCGACCCGGCGCTCAAGGGGCCGGAGGTGATCGCCTTCATCGGGGTGAAGCCCGGCGACAAGGTGGCCGACATCGTCTCGGGCCGGTTCGCCCGGGCGCTGGCCGCGGCCGTGGGGCCGAGCGGCAAGCTCTACGCGGTGATGCCCGCCGAGGTGGTGAAGGCGCACCCCGAGGTGTGGCCGATGCTGCAGGCCGGCGCCGCCGCCTCGAACGGCGTGATCGAGGCCAGCGCGCCGCCGGTGAACGCCATGGGCCTGCCGAAGGGCGCCCTGGACGCCGTGTTCATCCGCCAGAACTACCACGACCTCTACGACAAGTTCATGGGCCCGGCCGACGTGCCCGGCTTCAACAAGCAGGTGTTCGACGCGCTGAAGCCCGGCGGCGTCTTCGTAATCCTGGACCACGACGCGCCGGACGCCCCGCTGAGCGTAACGGAGACCCTGCACCGCATCGACAAGGCGCAGGTGATCAAGGACATGACGGCGGCGGGCTTCGTGCTGGACGCCGAGAGCGCCCTGCTGGCCAACCCGGACGACGATCACAGCAAGATGGTGTTCAACCCGCAGATCCGGGGAAAGACCGACCAGTTCCTGCTGCGCTTCAGGAAGCCCTAGAGCCTTCCCGGATCAGGTGGGATCACCTGATCCGGACGAAATCGCTCTGTCTTCAGGCGTTTGGGACGCGCCCCAAGACGCGGAGGCCCTTGCGGGCAACCCCCGCGCGGGCGGTCGGTTCCATAGATTATCCCACTGCTGCGTATAGGGTTTTCCGTTTTGCCGGCGCGGTGCGCGAGGGCCTAGGGTCTGCCTCACGAGATGAGGAGAAGGCCATGGACGACGCACCTTCGAAGGGCGATCCGCTGAGCAACCCGATCAAGACGCCGGCCGCGCTGCGGTCGCTGCTGGGCCGCACCAACCGCGACTGGTGGCCCAACCAGCTGTCGCTGGAGATCCTTCACCAGCAGGGCCTGTCGGGCGACCCGATGGGCGACGACTTCGACTACGCCGCCGCGTTCAAGACGCTGGACTACGCCGCGGTGAAGCGCGACCTGACCGCGCTGATGACCGACAGCCAGCCGTGGTGGCCCGCCGACTATGGCCACTATGGCCCGTTCTTCATCCGCATGGCCTGGCACTCGGCCGGCACCTACCGCACCGGCGACGGGCGCGGCGGGGCCTCGTCGGGCAACCAGCGGTTCGCGCCGCTGAACAGCTGGCCGGACAACGCCAACCTGGACAAGGCGCGGCGCCTGCTGTGGCCGGTCAAGCAGAAGTACGGCGCCAAGCTCTCCTGGGCCGACCTGATGATCCTGGCCGGCAACGTGGCCATCGAGTCCATGGGCGGGCCCACCTTAGGGTTCGGCGGCGGCCGTGAGGACATCTGGGAGCCCGAGAAGGACATCTACTGGGGCACCGAGGAGCAGTGGGTGGGCCAAGGCGCCGAGACCCGCATCCAGCCCGAGAAGGAGATGGCGCTGGAGAACCCGCTGGCGGCGATCCAGATGGGCCTGATCTACGTCAATCCCGAGGGCCCCGGCGGCAACCCCGACCCGCTGCAGTCGGCCCGCGACATCCGCGAGACCTTCGCCCGCATGGCGATGAACGACGAGGAGACCGTGGCGCTGACGGCCGGCGGGCACACCTTCGGCAAGTGCCACGGCGCGGGCGACGCCTCCAAGGTGGGCGCCGAGCCCGAGGGCGCCGACATCGCCCAGCAGGGGCTCGGCTGGGCCAGCACGCACGAGAGCGGCGTGGGCGACCACACCATCACCAGCGGGCTGGAAGGCGCCTGGCCGCCCACGCCCATCAAGTGGTCGATGAACTACTTCCACATGCTGCTCGACTACGAATACGAGCTGGTCAGGAGCCCGGCCGGGGCTCAGCAGTGGCAGCCCAAGAACCCCAAGCCGGAGGACATGGCCCCCGGCGCGCACAGCCCGAACCGGCGCGTGCCGACCATGATGACCACCGCCGACATGGCGTTCCGGGAAGACCCCGAGTACCGGAAGATCAGCGAGCGGTTCCGCAACGATCCGGCCGCCTTCGCCGACGCCTTCGCGCGGGCGTGGTTCAAGCTGACCCACCGCGACATGGGCCCCAAGGCCCGCTACCTCGGCCCCGAGGTGCCCGCGGAAGACCTGATCTGGCAGGACCCGATCCCGCCGGTCGACCACCCGCTGATCGACGCCGCCGACATCAAGGCGCTGAAGGCGAAGATCCTGGACTCGGGCCTGAGCGTCGCCGACCTGGTGAGGACGGCCTGGGCCTCGGCCTCCACCTTCCGCGGGTCGGACAAGCGGGGCGGCGCCAACGGCGCGCGCATCCGCCTGGCGCCGCAGAAGGACTGGGACGTCAACGAACCCCAGAAGCTGGCCAAGGCGTTGAAGGTCTATGAGGACATCAAGGCCGGGTTCGACGCGTCGGCGGGCGGCGGCAAGAAGGTGTCGATCGCCGACCTGATCGTCCTGGGCGGCTGCGCGGCGGTGGAGGCGGCGGCGAAGGCCGGCGGCCACGCGATCGAAGTCCCGTTCACGCCGGGACGCACGGACGCCACGGCCGAGCAGACCGACGCGGCCAGCTTCGAGCCGCTGGAGCCCCGGGCCGACGGCTTCCGCAACTACCTGGCCGTGAAGTTCAGCGTGCCGACCGAGGAACTGCTGGTCGACCGGGCCCAGCTGCTGGGCCTGACCGCGCCGGAGATGACGGTGATGGTGGGCGGCCTGCGGGTGCTGGGCGCCAACCACGGCGGCTCGAAGGACGGCGTCTTCACCGACCGGCCGGGCCAGCTGACCAACGACTTCTTCGTCAACCTGCTCGACATGGGCGTGGCGTGGAAGGAAGTGGACGACACGGGCGACGAGACGTTCGTCGGAACCGACCGCGCCACCGGCAAGCCGAAGTGGACGGCCACGCGCACCGACCTGGTGTTCGGCTCGAACTCGCAGCTGCGGGCGCTGAGCGAGGTCTATGCCTGCGCCGACGCCGGCGGGAAGTTCGTGAAGGACTTCGTCGCCGCCTGGACCAAGGTGATGAACGCCGACCGCTTCGACCTGCCGCGCGCGTAACGGCTCGTTTGGCTTGGAGCGTCCCCACGACCCACGACGGCCCGGCTCGCCGGCGCCGTCGTAGGTCTGCGGATCACGCCTCGTTCGCGGCGGCCGGGGCGGCGTCGACCATGATCTCCGCCGAGGCGCCCTCCTGGGCGAGCCGACGGCGCTGGCGCAAGGCGCCGCCCATGCCCGCGAAGCCCAGCAGCATCAGCGCCCAGGCTGAAGGCTCCGGCACGCCCCCGGGCGCCGGATCCGGGTTGAGGCGCGTGATCGTGCCGCTAGAGGCGCTATCAGCGATGTCCACACAATTGTCCGGCTGAGGACAATAGCGGAGATTATAAGATAACGACTGAAACGTGTTTGACGACGGCGCAAACTTCAACTTGAAGATTTCGTAGTTTGCTTTTACGCTACCAATATATCCCTGATAATACCCATCAATACTAACTCCGTCGATATTTCCAGCCGCGTGAGAGGTCGCCTCTGTGAACTGGCTATAGGGCGGATACTGGAAATCCAGCGCTTTCAAGGACATCTTATTCAAGACATCATCGTAGTTGAGCGAGAACGTGCCCCCCACGGCGAGCCCCAGCGCGGTCGTGGCTTGGAAGCTGTAGTCCTGGACGACGGTCGCCGCGGATGCGGTCCCCGAAATGGCGGCGCTGAGAAGCGCGCCAACGACAGCACACTGAGAAGCCTTCATCTGAAATCCCCGGAACGCGCGACGGCCCGCGCCACAAGCCGGAGCGACGCTGGGCCGGGCGGGGCCGCGTCTCAACTGTAGAAATTTGCCACCGACGCGACGGGGTCAGGTGTCGCTCAGGGCCGCCAGCGTCGCCCTGCGGGTCACGGCGAACAGGGTCGCGTAGTAGCGGGTGGCGTCGTCCGAGAGCGCTGGGGCGATGATCAGCCAGCGGCCGTCGGTCTCCAGAAGCCCCGCGGCCAGACCGTCGCGCAACGTCTGGATCACATGTGCGCGCGAAACGAATCCGGCCCGCGCCAGCGCCGAACGGGACGCGCGGCAACGCCCCAGCAGCCGCACGCGATCGGGCGCTTGCTGCTGGATCAGGACCTCCAGCATTCGCGTCCCGCCGTCTCGGCCCTGGAACAGGCGCACGGGCAGATCCAGGGGAAAGAGGTTCTGCGCCGCGAGCAGACGGCCGACGTGGAACGACGCGCGCCTGAGGAAGCCGACGTCCTCCAGGCGCGACAGCGCCGGGGCGACTTCGGGCGCAATTCGCGAGACCGCCAGAAGGCCCACGGAAAGCACGCCCGTCATGACCGCGCGGAACCTGGGCGTAGGCGCGAGCGGCGTGTTGCGGCCCGGCGTTGCGTCGCCGGCCACGGCGGCGATCAGGCCGTTGGCCATCGCCCGGTGGAGATAGAGCCGCGCCCGCCCCCGGCTGACCTCGCCGCTCCGGATCGGCGGGCTGTTCATGAACGAGGCGGCCGTCAACAGGCCCTGACTGTCGAGCACCGCGACCGAGCCCGACAGCGAGGCGCGCCCCATGTCGCTGATCAGCCAACGCTCCACGAGCGACAGGCCGCTGTAACGCGCCAGATTGGCCGCGGCGTACGCTTCGACCGCGGCGCGGAATCCGGGATGGTCGCGGATCTCGCCGATGTCGGCGGCCGACACCTCGCCGTCCGTCTCAAGGCTCGCGGCGAGCTGAAAGGGGCCCATCGGCACGCCAAGACTCCAAATCGAAGAGCCTCGTCACCCGCCCGCGCCGCATCGCGACGCCTCAGTCAATGCCGAGTGGAGCAGCTTTCACACGGTTTCTGTTATCGACCTGTTACGGGTCGCGCGGAGACAGCCGGTCAGCCCGCGTCGCCGAGGCGTTTGAGGGCGCCTTGCAGCTTGTCGCGGGCGGCCTTGGCGTCGTCGAGGCGCTCGCGGTTCTCCTCGACCACCTCCTCCGGCGCGCGGGCGACGAAGTCGGGATTGCCCAGCTTCTTCTCCAGCTTGTCGATCTCGCCGGTGAGCGAGGCGACCTCCTTGGTCAGGCGCGCGCGTTCGGCGGCGATGTCGATGAACTCGGCCACCGGCAGGGCCAGGGTGACCCCCTGCACGACGAACGGGATCGCGCCGGTCGGGACGGCCTCGACGAAGCCGACGTCGGCCACGCGCAGCAGGCGCTTCACCAGGGCGGCGTTGCGCTCCAGCACGGCGCGCTGGGCCGCGTCGGCGCCCAGGACCAGCAGTTGCGGCTGGGCGGACGGCGGCACGTTGAGGCCCTGGCGGACCGAGCGCCCCTCGGTGATCGCCTCGATCACGAGGCTGACCTCCGCGTCGGCGGCGGCGTCCTCCAGGCTGGCGGGCAGATCGGGCCAGCGGGCGGTCATGAGCTGGCCGGCGGCCGCGCGGGGGGCGCCGAGATCGGCGGTCTTCTCCCACAGCTCCTCGGTGATGAACGGCATGACCGGGTGCAGCAGCTTCAGGATCACGTCCAGCACCCAGGCGGCCGTGGCCTGGGTCTCGGCCTTGGCGGCCGCGTCGTCGCCGGTCAGCAGCGGCTTGGCGAGCTCGACGTACCAGTCGCAGAACTGGTTCCAGATGAAGCGGTAGAGGCCGTTGGCCGTCTCGTCGAAGCCGCAGTCGGCCAGGGCGGCGGTGACGGTCCGCGCCGTGCGGGCGGTCTCGCCCACGATCCAGCGGTTGAGCGGCGCCTTCACCGCGGCCGGGTCGAAGCCCTCGGCGCGGGCGCAGCCGTTCATCTGGCAGAAGCGCGTGGCGTTCCACAGCTTGGTGCCGAAATTGCGATAGCCTTCAATGCGCTGGCGGCTGAGCTTGATGTCGCGCGCCTGGCCCGACATGGCGGTCAGGGTGAAGCGCAGGGCGTCGGCGCCGTAGTCGTCCACCAGCTCCAGGGGGTCCATGACGTTGCCCTTGGACTTGGACATCTTCTTCCCCTCGGCGTCGCGCACGAGGGCGTTGATGAAGACCCGCTTG
>NZ_WGNY01000056.1 GCF_016124325.1 Phenylobacterium sp. | reverse complement strand
GGTTAGCTCTATCGCCAGGACGCCGCCGCCTGCGTTTCTCTTTCCAAATCAACGATGTCAAAGACCCGACCGGATCGCTCCGGACCCCGCTGTTTAGCGCCGGCGGGCGGCGGAGGCGGCTATCTATTGACCGGCCTCTTTCGTGTCAATCGGTCTTTTCAGACTTTTTTGCGGAGCTCCGTTTCACCGGAATTTGGCCGCAAAAACCGCCGCGGGCCGCCGAGGGGTTGCCCTCAAAGTCCGTGACGATTCGATTGAGGCTCGGGAACATACTCATCTTGAACCGAAAAGCAAGCGCCTTGTGGCGTTCGTTTTCGCTTCGGTTTGTGTCCGCCCCGAGCGGAGGCGGCTATCTAGTTGGCGCCGGATAGCGCGTCAACCGGCTGTCACCGAAAATCTCATAAACCGTCGGAATGTCGCGGGCGCACGGAGCGCCCTCGCCCCTGGGCCGGGAATCCCGGGCTGCCGCCTCGCGCGAGGCGGGCGTCGCCTTGCGCCTCCGTCATGCGCCCGTCACAACTTACGGCGGGAGGCGCGCCGAATGCTGTCGCAGAAGGCCAGGTACGGGCTGCGGGCCCTGGTCGAGCTCGCCCGCGCGGACGGCGCGCAGGTGAGCGCCGGCGAGCTGGCGCAGCGGGCCGACGCGCCGCGCAAGTTCCTCGAAGCGATTCTGCTGGAGCTGGCCCGCAACCAGATCGTGGTCAGCCGGCGCGGCAAGTACGGCGGCTATGTCCTGGCCCGCCCCGCCGCCGAGATCGCCTTCGCCGAGATCATCCGCGTCATCGAGGGCCCGCTGGCGCTCGCCCCCTGCGTCTCGCCGCGGCTGGGCTTCCGCAAGTGCCCGGATTGCCAGGATCTCGCGACGTGCGTCCTGCGCGAGGCCCTGGCGCGGGCCCGCGACGCCACCGCCGAGGTGCTGGAAGGCTACACCCTGGCCGACGCCGCCGACGCCGCCGGCTCCGAACCGCTGGGGAACGCCCTCTAGGCTAGTCGCAGGTTCTCGACAGCGGCTTCAGCGGAAAGCCCTGGTCCTGGATAGGATCGAGCTGCGCCCTGGTTTGAGCGATCCTGGCTCCCGACGGCATCAGATACACGCGATGATCCGGCTCGAGCTGCAGGCGTACGGGATAGCCCCGACTGTAGTCCGGCTCCGCATCGTCGGCCGTGCGCCACGGATAATTGACCCCCATCTTCGGGAACTCGTAGCGATACCTACAACCGCCCGACAACACGTCGAACGCCCAGCCATTGCCGTAGGCCACGACGCGCTGCGTCATCTCGCCCGGCGCCAACTCAATCCTCTGCGCCCCCTCGCCAGCCGCACGCTCGACCACGGTCACTGGCGCTCCCATGTTGTTCAGGATGCGCGCGTTCGGCAGCTCATCGCAGGCCGACAATGCAAGCGCGCCCCCGACCGCCAACACGGCGCAGGTCTCCCGCGCCCTCGCGAACGCCGTCATCGACCGCGCCTCGGCGGCCACGGCCGAGGCGGGTCCATCTGGGGCCCGCGCTCGTTCCAGTTCGAAGGTCCGTGTCCCGTGATGCCGCCGTCGGGGTCTCGCTCGCGGCGCAGCGCCGACAGCAAGAGCCCCGCAGCATTCGACGGCAGATACAACGGACCCAACTGCTGACCCTGGATCGTGTGCGCGCGCTCGTGCGCCATGTAGCGCTCATCGCCCCGCTCATAGGGGTCATCGCTGTAGGTTATCGTATTGCCGATGGTGATCGCGCCGATCCCGCCCGCCGGATTGTTCAGGAACTCCACGGCATTGTGGCCTACTCGGATTCTTGGAACCGGCCGCCCCGGGCGGAAACGATTCACCTGGCCGGCCAGATGACCCAGCGTCCCATAGGCGAGGCCCAGGATGGTGTTGGGCGCATTCCAGGCCTTTCCGGCAAGATCGCCCAACAATCTGGCGTTCTCCGCGATCCGATCCCGAGCGGCCTCGCCGACGGGTGACGCGAGCGCCCCGCCACGATTCGCCGCCTCCGAATCTCGCCCCGCCATTCCGGCCTCCGCCTGAAAGATCGAGCTTCGACCATGCTCCAAAGCGAAGCCGACGCCAAGAACAAAATCGGAACATCTACGGCGCGACGAAACCGGGCGGGGATGGGCTTCGCGTCCCGTCCCCGCCCTTTCAGCCGACGCACCGCCGGCTTTCGGCCCTCCGGTCAGGGAGGGTAGCTCCAAATCGAACGTCCGCGCGCGATCCGGCCGCAAGGCCGGCCTCCGCGCCTGCGGATCGCGCCCTAGCTGGCCGCGATATAGGCCTTGAGGCCGTCGGCCTCGGCCTCGACCTCCGAGATCTTCCACTTCACCAGGTCGCCGATCGAGACGATGCCCACCAGCCGGTTCGACTTGCACACCGGCAGGTGGCGGATGCGCCGGTCGGTCATCCGGGTCAGCAGCGAATCGATCGTCTCTCCGGGCTCGGCGAAGAGCACGTTGGCGGTCATGAAGTCGGATACGGGCCGCTTGAGCGCCTCGGGGCCTTCCCTCGCCACCGCGCGGACGATGTCCCGCTCGGAAACGATGCCGACGACCTGCTCGGCGTCCAGCACGACCAGCGCGCCGACCTTCCTGGAATGGAGCAGTTCGGCGACGGCGCCGACGACCTCCCCGGGCGTGATCGTGAAGACCGTATCGCCCTTCGTGCGGAGAATCTGTGAGACCAGCATGGGGCCCCCTGTTCTCGTCTATGGGAGAACACCGTTGCGCAAAATCGCCGGCATGACAATCCGCGCGCACGTCACGCGCGCGTGATTACAGCCTAGCTTCAAGGGTTTAGCGGCGCGCGGCCAGCCAGCCGAACGGGCCGATCAGCAGCACCCCTGCGGCGAAGCCCGCCAGGTGCGCCTCCCAGCCGATCTGGGCGCCGCCCGCCCCGGGAATCAGCGTCCCGCCGGCGAAGGCCATGATCACGTTCACCAGCAGCCAGGCCGCCCCCATGGTCACCACCGCCCGCGAGAACATCGGCCCCGGCCGCCCCTGCCCGCCGATCAGCCGCGCGGCCGCGCCCATCAGGCCCGAGGCCGCGCCCGAGGCGCCCACCAGGGCGGCTTCCTGTCCCCAGTGCAGCGCGGCGAACCCCAGGCCGGCGAGGATTCCGCAGGCCAGGTAGAAGGCGAAGAAGCCGATGACGCCCACCGGGCGCTGCCCGAAGAACCGGGCCACCGGCGCCCCGAACGCCAGGATGAAGGCCGCGTTCATCAGGGCGTGCGCCCAGTTGCCGTGCACGAACAGCGAGGTGACCAGCCGCTCGGGATGGCCGTGCAGCATCAGGGCCGGCGAGAAGGCGAAGGCCTCGGCCGCCTTCTCCAGCGGGAACCGGCTCTGGACGAAATAGGCGGCGACGATGCTGACCGTCAGCGCCACCACCGGCCACGGCGCGTTGACGGCGGGTTCGTGTGGCGGGCGATAGCCGGGCTCCCCCGGGCCGGGGGAGCGGCGGCCCCACGGCGCGGGCGCTTCGAAGCGGGAGATGTTCATAGGCCCCATTTAGGCCGTGTCGCACGGTCGCGCGAGCATGGCCACTTTCGCGCCTTGCCCCGGCCATCCGCCTCGCGGATTGTGCGCGCCCTTCATGCAGATCCCCCAGGCCAGGCTGATGATCCGACTTCCCGGCGCAGGCGCCGCCCTCGTCGCAGCGCTCGCGCTCGCTATCGCGCCGCCAGCCGCCGCCGCGTCGCCCGCGCCCGCGGCGGCGAAGCTCGCGCCAGGGGCCTGGCCGCAGTCGGAATCGGATCTGCGCGCCGATCCCGCCATCCGATTCGGCGCCCTGCCCAACGGCATGCGCTACGCCATCCGCCGCCAGCAGGTCCCCGCCGGCCAGGCGGCGCTGCGCCTGTGGATCGGCGCCGGCTCGATGATGGAGACCGATTCCCAGCAGGGCCTCGCCCACTTCCTCGAGCACATGGCCTTCAACGGCTCGAAGGAGATCAAGGAAGGCGAGATGGTGAAGATCCTCGAGCGCCTGGGCCTGGCGTTCGGCGCCGACACCAACGCCTCCACAGGCTTCTCCCAGACCGTCTACAAGCTCGACCTGCCGCGCACCGACGACGAAACGCTGGACACCGCGCTCAAGGTGCTCCGCGAGACCGCCTTCGACCTCACCATCGCCCCCGACGCCGTCGACCGCGAGCGCGGGGTGGTCCTGTCGGAGGAACGGCTGCGCGACACCCCCGGCTACCGCGCGGTGGTCGAACGGCTGAAGTTCCTGCTCAAGGGCCAGCGCCTGCCGCAACGGCTGCCGATCGGCCAGGTCGAGGTGCTGAAGACGGCCCCGGCCAGCCGCATCGCCGACTTCTACCATCACTGGTACCGGCCCGAACGCGCCGTGCTGGTCGCCGTGGGCGACTTCGACGTCGACGCCATGGAGGCGAAGATCCGCGCCGGCTTCGGCGGCTGGACCGACGCGGCGCCCGCCCTGCCCGACCCGCCGCAGGGCCCCGTCGCCCCCCGCGGCGCGCAGGCCCGGCTGTTCGTCGACCCCGGCGTGAACCAGTCGCTGCAGATCGCCTGGGTCGGCCCGCCCGACCTCGCGCCCGACACCCGCGCCAAGCGTCGCCAGGACATGATCGAGACCCTGGGCCTGTCGGTGCTGAACCGCCGCTACTCGGCGATCGCGCGCGCCTCCGATCCGCCGTTCCTCTCCGCCGGCGCCTTCAAGGGCGATCAGGACGACGCCGCGGAAGTCGCCACCATCTCGGTCAACGCCGAGCCCGGCCATTGGCGCCAAGCCATGCAGGCGGCCGAGCGCGAGCAGCGCCGCCTCGTCCAGTACGGCGTGCGCCAGGACGAACTCGACCGCGAGATCGAGGAGGTGCGCGCGGGCCTCAAGGCCGAAGCCGCCGGCGCGGCCACCCGCCGGCCGGCGGAACTGGCCGGCGAGATCCTGCAGTCGCTGCCCGACGACACCGTCGTGACCTCGCCCGACGACGACCTCGCCGAGTTCGAGGCCGCCGTGAAGGGCCTGACCGCCGAGACGGTCAACGCGGCCCTGAAGCACGTCTTCCAGGGCCAGGGCCCGCTGGTCTTCATGACCTCGCCCAAGCCCATCGAGGGCGGCGAGGCGACCGTGCTGGCGGCCCTGAACACCTCGCTTCAGGTAGCCGTCACCCCACCCGTCCAGCCCAGCCAGGTGGCCTGGCCCTACGCCAGCTTCGGCGCGCCGGGCAAGGTGGCCGAACGGCGCGAGATCAAGGACCTGGGGACCACCTTCGTCCGCTTCGCGAACGGCGTGCGACTGACCGTGAAGCCGACGGCCTTCCAGGACGACGAGGTGCTGGTGCGGGTGAACATCGGCGACGGCATGCTGGGCCTGCCGGCCGACCGCCAGAGCCCCTACTGGGCCACCAACGCCCTGATCGAGGGCGGCCTGCGGAAGATCGGCGTGGAGGATATGGAGCGCGTCCTGGCGTCCAAGGTCTACGGCGCCCGCTTCAGCCTCACGGACGACAGTTTCGCGCTCACCGGGGCCACCCGCACGGGCGACCTGCCCACCCAGCTTCAGGTGCTCGCCGCCTATCTCACCGAGCCCGCCTGGCGCGACGCCGCGTTCCTGCGGCTCAAGGCGGCGGTCAAGACGTTCCGCGACCAATATGATTCGACCGACGGCGGGGTCCTGGCGCGCGACCTGGCCGGCATCATCCACGATGGCGACCGCCGCTGGACCTTCCCCGCCGCCGCCGACATCGCCGACGCCAGCCTCTCCGACGTGCAGGCCGGGGTGACGCCGCAGCTACGCGACGGGCCGGTCGAGGTGGTGATCGTCGGCGACATCACGGTGGACCAGGCCATCGCCGAGACCGCCGCCACCTTCGGCGCCCTGCCCCCGCGGCCCGCGCCCGGCCCGGTCGAGACCGCCGAGGCGACCGTGAGCTATCCCCAGGCCAACGCCCAGCCGCTGGTCCTGACCCACAAGGGCCGCGCCGACCAGGCGATCGGCTACATCGGCTGGCGGACCACCGACTACTGGGAGGACCCGCAGAAGGCCCGCGACGTCGCGGTGCTGCGCGAAATCATGGAACTGCGCCTGATCGAGGACCTGCGCGAGGGCCAGGGCGTCACCTATTCCCCGCAGGTGACCTCGCAGCACAGTCTGGTGTGGAAGGGCTGGGGCTATATCGCCGCAACCGTCGAAGCGCCGCCGGACAAGCTCGCCGACTTCTTCGCCGACGCCCAGAAGATCGCCGCCGACCTGCGCGAGCACGAGGTCACCGCGGACGAACTCACCCGCGCCAAGCGGCCTCGAATCGACGGCCTGGAGAAGGCGCGGCTCACCAACAGCTACTGGCTCGACCAGCTCTCGGACGCCCAGGCCGATCCGCGCCGCCTCGACGTGATCCGTGAGATCATCCCCGGCACCCAGAAGGTCACGGCCGCCGACGTCATGCGCGCCGCCCGCGCCTGGCTGAAGCCCGACGCGGCGTTCAAGCTGACCGTGGAGCCGACCGCCGTCGTCGCGGCCGATCAGGCCGCGGCGCGATCGGCCTCGTAGACGGGGGCGTCGTCGGCCGGCAGGGCCGCCTTGCCCCGGATCGCGTCCGACACCTTCTCGGCGATCATGATCGTGGGCGCGTTGGTGTTGCCGCCCACCAGCGTGGGCATCACCGAGGCGTCGATGACCCGCAGGCCCGAGAGGCCCTGCACGCGGCACTGACCGTCGACCACCGCCATGGGATCGCCGTCGGCGCCCATCCGGCAGGTGCCGACCGGGTGGTAGATCGTCTCGGCCGAGCGGCGGATCCAGGCGTCGATGTCGGCGTCGCTCTGCACGTCCATGCCGGGGGCGTACTCGCCTTTGACATAGGGCCTGAGCGCGGCCTGGGCGGCCACCTCGCGCATCATCCTCACGCCCTGGCGCAGCGCGCGGCGGTCCTCCTCGGCCGAGAGGTAGTTGGCGAAGATCGCCGGGTCGGCCAGGGGATCGGCGCTGCGCAGCCCCACCCGGCCCCGGCTCTCCGGCCGCAGCTGGCAGACGTGGAAGGTGAAGCCGTCCCGCTGCACCTGCACCTTGCCGTGGTCCTGCATGATGGCCAGCACGGTGTGGACCTGCAGGTCGGGCCGGTCGAGATCGGGCCGCGAGCGCAGGAAGGCGCCCGATTCCAGCATGTTCTGCGCGCCCAGGCCCTTGCGGCTGAACAGGTACTCCAGGCCGATGGTCAGGGTCTTGAAGCCCTTGCGCAGCGAATAGATCGTGATCGGCTCGGGGCACTCCCACGACATGCAGACGTCGAGGTGGTCCTGAAGGTTGGCGCCCACGCCCTTCAGTTCGTGGACCGTCTTGATCCCGTGCTTGGCCAGCTCGTCGCCGGCCCCGATCCCCGAGAGCTGCAGGATCTGCGGCGACTGCACCGCCCCGGCCGAGAGGATCACCTCGGCGTCGGCGTAGACGGTCCTGGCGCCTTCCTTCTCCTGGACGATCTCGACGCCCACGGCCTTGCCGTTCTCCACCAGGATCTTGGTGGTCCGCGCGCCGGTCAGGCAGGTGAGGTTGGGCCGCTCCAGCGCCGGGTAGAGATAGGCCCGCGCCGCGCTCCACCGTTCGCCCTTGTGGATGGTCAGCTGGTACGGGCCCCAACCCTCCTGCTGGTAGCCGTTGAAGTCCTTGGTGACCGGGAAGCCCGCCTGGGCGCCGGCCTCGATGGCGGCGCGGTAGATCGGGTTCGGCGAATGGGCCTTGGAGACGTGCAGCGGCCCCTCGCCGCCGTGCCACTGGTCGCCACCGCCCTCCAGGCTCTCCGCGCGCTTGAAGTAGGGCAGCACGTCGGCGTAGCCCCAGCCGCCCAGGCCCATCTGCCGCCACTGGTCGTAATCGCGCGCGTGGCCGCGGATGTAGATCATGCCGTTGATCGACGACGAGCCGCCCCAGCCCTTGCCGCGCGGCCACCAGAGCTTGCGGTTGTCGAGGTTGGGTTCGGCCTCGGTCCAGAAGCCCCAGTTGAAGGGGCCCTGCTTGCCGATCAGCCCGCCGACGCCGGCGGGCATGGTGACCATCAGCGACTTGTCCTTGCCGCCGGCCTCCAGCAGCAGGACCTTGGTCTTGCCGTCCTCGCTGAGACGGTTGGCCAGCACGCACCCGGCCGAGCCGGCGCCGATGATGATGTAGTCGTAGCGGTCCACCTTGGCCGCCCTCCCCTGGGCATTGTTGAGTTGCGGACCAAACTGTCAAAGCGCGGGGACCGAAACAAGGCTGCGCCGATGAAAAAGTGACACCGGCGTCACCTTCCGCCGCGGGAGGCCTAGAGCCTTCCCGGATCAGGTGGGATCACCTGATCCGGACGAGAAGGCTCGATCTTCAAGATTGTAGAGCCCGTCCGGGCGGGTGAACCGGTATCCACTTCACCCTGACGGGCTCTAGCCCAAGCCCAGCCAGATAATCGCCAGGACGAACAGCGCGAGCGCGATCGAGCTGAAGACCAGCAGGAAGAACGTCCGCCACAGCGCCGAGAAGATGCTGAGGCTGTAGGCGCCCTTGAGCTGGGCGAACATGTGCGCGGGCACGAGAAACGGCGCGATGGCGAAGACCCAGCCTTCGATCGCCCCGCCGGCCCGCCCGGCAAGGAAGGTCGCCATGACCAGCAGCGAGACGAAGGTCAGGGAATAGAGGACGAACACCCCGTGGTCGTAGAGCGTCACGTTCTTCTTCCAGAGGAACAGCACGGCCACGAACGGGATCGAGATGGGCACCAGCAGGAACGAGAATTTGTAGAACGTCTGCTGCAGCTTGTAGATCGCCAGGTCCGGGTTCTCGAGCTTGTGCTTGAGCTTTTCGTCCAGCTTCTTGTTACCGGTGTTGATCTTGAGCTCGCCGGACTTGACGTTCCTGGCCAGGTCTTCCTTCCAGCCCTCGCCCGCGACGACGCCCGTCTCGCCCAGGCTGATCTGGCGCCGGACGACCTTCACGCCCGCTTCGGCGCCCTTCACTTCCCCCTCAGCGCCCTTCACCTCGCCCGCGGCCTCGGCCCGCGCCTCGCTCGTCGTCGCCGCGGCGAACTTCGCCTGCGCTTTCGAGAGGGCGGCCTTGGCGTTGGCGAGCTCGGTGTTCGCCATGGACAGGTCCCGGGCCGAGATCACCTGCCGCTCCAGCGGGCTCTCCGCCGGCTTCGGCATGTAGCTGATCAGCATGAACATGACGAAGACGGTGAACAGGAAGATCGCCAGCGGCGAGACGTAGCGGGCCCGCTTGCCCAGGCACCACTCGCGCGTGAGCTTGCCCGGCCGGAAGAACAGCATCGGCAGGGTCCGCCACGTGCGGCTGTCGAAGTGCATCACCCCGTGCAGCAGTTCCTCGCCCAGGTGCAACAGGGTCCGGTGCACGTGGCTGGGGTTGCCGCAGTTGTGGCAGAATCGCCCGACGGTCTCGGTCCCGCAATCGGCGCAGGCGCCGTGGGGCTCGCCCGCCTTGCCCGCGGGCTTTTCGAACGTCGAGGCGATCAGCCCGCCTGTCGCGGCGCCCCCGACGGCATCGAGATCCACCATTCACGCCATCCCCACAGCCCGAAGGGAATGTACGTCAATGATGCGGTGCGGCAAGGCGCTCCCCTTTCCCTCCCCTTCATGGGGAGGGCGACTCGCCGCGAGGCGAGCGGGGTGGGGCGTCGGCTTCATCCAGCGCCCGCAGGATCGAATACATCACGCCGCTCAGGTTGCGCCTGACCTCGGGGTTCCACACCCGCAGGACGCGAAACCCCTCGCGCGCCAGGACCGCGTCACGGATGAGGTCGTGCGCCGCCTGCGCCTCGTCCCCATGGGTTGCGCCATCGACCTCCACGACCACCCGCCGTTCGAAACAGACGAAGTCGAGGTAGTAGCCGCGGAACGGCGCCTGCCTGCGAAAGCGGAAACCCTCCGTCCGCAGTTGCTTCAGCCTTGACCAGAGAATGACCTCCGGCTCGGTCATGGCCGCCCGAAGCTCTCGCGACCGCCGGATGTCCTCTCGCACCGCCGCTCCCCCACCCGTCCGGCGCGCCGCGCCGTCCACCCTCCCCACAAGGGGGAGGGAAAGAACCCCATCCTTTTCCCTCCCCTTCATGGGGAGGGCGACTCGCCGAAGGCGAGCGGGGTGGGGTCCTGCGCGTGAGGATGTTCCCCTTATGTACTCCTGGTCAACGCCCTTTCCACTGCGGCGCCCGCTTCTGCGCGAACGCCAGGGGGCCTTCCTTGAAGTCTTCCGACGTATAGAGGGCCGCCACCGCGGGATACCGGTTCTGGCCCTTGATCGCGGCCTCCAGGCTGGACTCGTCCAGCCCCTTGTAGACGGCCTCCTTCGAGGCGCGGATCGACATCGGGCCCAGCTCGCAGATCGCCTTGGCGAGCTCGTGCGCCGTGCGCATCAGGTCCTGCGGCGCGGTCACGTCGTGGACGAAACCCAGTTCCTTGCCCTCGGCGGCCGAGACGCGGCGGGCGGTCAGGATCATGCCCATGGCCCGTTTCACGCCGATCGCCCGCGGCAGCCGGTGCAGGCCCCCGGCCAGCGCCGCCAGGCCCACGCGCGGCTCGGGCAGTGCGAACGTCGCGTTCTCGGAGGCCACGATGAGGTCGCACGCCAGCGCGATCTCGAAGCCGCCGCCCATGGCCACGCCGTTCACCGCCGCGATCAGCGGCTTCACCAGGTCGAACCGCGACGTCAGCCCCGCGAACCCCGACGGCGGGCTGCGCATCTCGCCGCCCGAGGCCTGGTGCTTCAGGTCGTTGCCGGCCGAGAACGCCCGGTCGCCGGCGCCCGTGACGATCCCCACCCACTGATCCGGGTCGGCCGCGAAGGCGTCCAGCGCCTCGTGCATCTCGAAGTGCGCCGGGGAATGCAGCGCGTTCATCACGTCGGGGCGGTTCAGCGTGAAGGTGGTGACCGGACCGTCCCGGTCGACCTTGATATATTGATAGGCCATGGCGTTCTCCCGTTTCGGGCGACCGTCCAGGGCCGACGCTGCGTCCGTCAAGGCCTCCCCATGAAGGGGAGGAAAAGTATCAAGCCCGGCGCTTTTCCCTCCCCTTCATGGGGAGGGCGACTCGCCGAAGGCGAGCGGGGTGAGGTCACACGGCCTTCAGCTCCCGCCGATAGCGCTTCCAGTTCTCCACATAGTGCGCCGAGCCCACCGCGATCCTGGCCGCCTGCTCCGGGCTGAGTTCGCGCACCACCTTGCCCGGCGCGCCCATCACCAGCGAGTTGTCGGGGATCTCCTTGCCTTCGGTGATGAGGCAGTTGGCGCCGATCAGGCAGTTCTTCCCGATCTTTGCGCCGTTCAGCACGATCGATCCGATGCCCACCAGCGAGTTGTCGCCGATCGTGCAGCCGTGGAGCATCACCATGTGGCCCACGGTGACGTTGGCCCCGATGGTCAGCGGCGAGCCGGTGTCGGTGTGACAGACGCTGCCGTCCTGGATATTCGAGCCTTCGCCCAGAACGATCGGGTCGTTGTCGCCGCGCAAGACGGCGCCCCACCAAACCGACGCATTCTTCTTCAGAATCACCCGTCCCATTACCGACGCCGTGGGTGCGATCCAGTATTCGTCATCGTTTGGTAATTCCGGTGTCACATTGCCTAAGTTGTAGACGGCCAACTCGCACCTCGTTTTCTTGGCTTAAAGGGTGGGTTTAACGACTCTGAAACGACGATAGGATCATTCTAGTCGGGCGATTCGAGGGGGCGATAGCCTTCCCGGAAGCCGCCGCGGGGGTTTCGCCTCCGCGTCTCGCGCTGGACGGAGTGGATGGCGCTGAGTCTGTTGCTCCCCCGGGCAGGTTCGCCCGGACCCGCAGATGGCGATGGACCGCTGGGTTCCCCGGTCCGCGCACGCCGCCAACCGTTTTCCCCAACCATCCGAAGGGCGTTCCCAGCCGGGACGCCCTTTTTTCTTGCCCCCTGAGGAGGCCTTATGAGCAAGCGGGCTCTGAAGCGACAACTGCGCGAAGGTGCGTTCGACGCCGGTCAGTTCGAGGGGGATGACAAGATCCGCCGGCTGCCGATCGACCGTGGCTGGTCGCCGCTGGCGCATCACAACGACGACCGCGAGCAGGGATATCTCAAGACCATCAAGGCCAAATCCGCCGGCCAGCAGGCGCTGATGGACGCCATCGACGCCAAGAACCTCGTCATGGCCCTGGGCCCGGCCGGCACCGGCAAGACCTACCTCGCGATCGCCAAGGCCGTGGAGGCGCTGGAGAGCGGCCGCGTGGGCCGCATCGTGCTCTCGCGCCCGGCGGTGGAGGCCGGCGAGTCCATCGGCTTCCTGCCCGGCGACGCCGAGGACAAGCTGGCCCCCTATCTGCGTCCGCTCTACGACGCGCTCTCCGACCGGCTTTCGATGAAGCGGGTCCGCGCGCTGATGGCCGAGGGCGCCATCGAGATCGCCCCGGTCGGCTTCATGCGCGGCCGCACGCTGAACAACGCCTTCGTGGTCATCGACGAGGCCCAGAACTGCACCTACGTCCAGCTCAAGATGCTGCTCACCCGCCTGGGCTGGCATTCCACCATGGTGGTGACGGGCGATCCCAACCAGTCGGACCTGCTGCCCGAGATTTCGGGCCTCGGCCCGGTCGCCGCCAAGCTGGAGGCCGTGGGCAACATCGCGGTGGTCCGCCTCGGCGACCGCGACATCGTCCGCCACCCGCTGGTCGCCGAGATGCTCGGCGTCCTCTGATCGCGACATCATGACCTGAGGACGGGCCCGCGCTCCCGCAGCGCGGGCCTTGTCTTTTGGGGCGCGCGCAGATAGATAGTTCGTCAACCTAACTATATTGAGTCCTCAACCGGGTTGAGTTCATGTCCCAGGCGCTCGCCGACCTCGACACGATCGCCCTGGCCGACACGCTCAGGCCCGCGCTGCTGCGCGTCTCGCGCCGCCTGCGCCAGGAGGCCCACAAGGCGGGCCTGTCGCCGCAGGACGCCCTGCTCCTGGGCTTCATCCGCAAGAATCCCGGCGTCGGCGTCAGCGCCCTGGCCGAGGCGGAAGGCACCTCCAAGCCGACCATCAGCGCCCACGTCAAACGCCTCGAAGCCGCCGGCCTGGTCCGGCGCAGCAGCGACGCCGACGACGGCCGCCGCTCGGGCCTGGCGATCACGGCGGCGGGCGAGCGCAAGCTGGAAGCGATCCGCCGCGAGCGGAACGACTGGCTCGCCGCCCGTCTCGCCCGCCTCGGGCCCGCCGACCGCGCCAGCCTGGCCGCGGCGGCCGAGGTCCTCCTGAGGCTCGTCGACGCATGACCCCCAGCGACGACGCCTTCGAGGCGGCCGCTCCCGAAGCCGCCGCGGCCCGCGAGCGCGACGCCATCACCCGCGGCTGGCTGGTGCCGGCGATCGTCGGCTCGGCGCTGCTGATGCAGACGCTCAACGCCACGGTGATCACCAACGCCCTGCCGGCGATGGCCCACACCTTCGGCGTCGAGCCGCTGCGCCTGAACATCGCCATCACCGTCTACCTGCTGTCGGCGGCGGTGTTCCTGCCCCTCTCCGGCTGGCTCGCCGACCGGTTCGGCGCCCGGCGGGTCTTCATGTGCTCGATCGTGCTCTACGCGGCCGGATCGATCGCCTGCGGCCTCTCCAACAGCCTGTGGCACCTGATCATCGCCCGTTTCGCCCAGGGCGCGGCCGGGGCCACGCTGATGCCCGTCGGCCGCCTCGTCCTGCTGCGCACCACGCCCAAGGACGAGCTGGTGGGCGCGCTGTCGGTCGTCACCATGCCGGCGCTGCTGGGGCCGGTGGTCGGGCCGGTGCTGGGCGGGGCGATCGTCACCTTCGCCGACTGGCGCTGGATCTTCTTCATCAACCTGCCGATCGCCGTCCTGGGCCTGTTCCTGGTGTTCCGCTACGTGCCCGAGGTGCGCGAGCAGGATCCGCCGCCCGTCGACCTGCCGGGAATCGTGCTCACCGGCGTCGGGCTCGCGGCCCTGATCTTCGGCTTCGAGAACATCGGCCGCGACGCCATCAGCCCGCTCGGCGTCGCCGGTCTGTTCGCGACCGGCTTCGCGGGCCTGGGGCTCTACGCCTGGCACGCCGCGCGCACGCCGCACGCCGTCGTCGACCTCTCCATCTTCCGCAAGCCGACCTTCCAGGCTTCGGTGGTCGGCGGCGCCTTCATGCGCATCGCCATGGGCGCCAATCCGTTCCTGCTGGCCATGCTGCTGCAGGTGGCGTTCGGGATGAGCGCCTTCGCCGCCGGGACCATGACCTTCATCTCCGCCGTCGGCGCCCTGGTGATGAAGACCACCGCCCCGCCGATCCTGCGCCGGTTCGGCTTCCGCAGCGTGCTGCTGGTCAACGCCCTGATCGTGGGCGCGAGCTTCATGGCCTATTCCCTGTTCCGCCCGTCCTGGCCCCATTGGGCGATGATGGCGGTGCTCGGCGTCGGCGGCTTCTTCCGCTCGCTGCAGTTCACCTCGCTCAACGGCATGGCCTACGCCGAGATCGACCAGGACCAGATGAGCAAGGCGGCCACCACCGCCTCCATGGTGCAGCAGCTCGTCCAGTCCATCGGCATCGGCCTCTCGGCCACCCTGCTCCACACGCTGATGGTCATGCAGGGCCAGACCCGGCTCACGGCCGAGACGGTCACGCCCGCCTTCGTCATCGTGGGCCTCGTGACCATGATCTCCATGATCTGGTTCGCTCGTCTGCCAGCGGACGCGGGCGATGAGATGAACGGTCGGCGCCCCGCCTAGCAAAGGCCATCTTGCGTCTCTATTGTGCGCGCCAAAATATTCCCCTGTTTTCTGAGATATCGAGCATGAAGTTCCTTGCCGTCCTCGCCGCCGCCATGGTCGCGGCGAGCGCGCCCGCTGTTGTCGCCGCCGCGCCGGCCAAGCCCGCCGCCGAAACGCGAATCGTCCTGCCGACCGACGTGCGGCCCGACCGCTACGACATCCGCATCGTCCCCAACGCCGAGGCCCTCACCTTCACCGGCCACGAAGCCATCGCGATCACGGTGGTGAAGCCCACCGACCGCATCGTGCTGAACGCCGCCGACATCACCTTCTCCAAGGTGGCGCTGTCCGGGCTCGCCGCGGCCCCGAAGATCGTGCTGGACGACCAGCAGCAGACCGCCGCCTTCGTCTTCCCCCAGACCCTGGCGCCCGGCCGCTACACGCTCTCCATCGACTACGCCGGCAAGATCTATCAGCAGGCCTCGGGCCTGTTCGCCCTGGACTACCAGGACGCCGACGGGACCAAGCATCGGGCCCTGTTCACCCAGTTCGAGAACTCCGACGCCCGCCGCTTCGCGCCCATGTGGGACGAGCCGGGAATCAAGTCGGTCTTCTCCCTGACCATCGAGACGCCCGACAGCCAGATGGCCGTGTCCAACATGCCGGCCGCGCGCACCGCCCCGGCCGCGGACGGCCGCGAGGCCATCACCTTCGCCGACAGCCCGAAGATGAGCTCGTACCTGCTGTTCATGGCGCTGGGCGACTTCGAACGGATCCACCAGCGCGTCGGCCGCACCGACGTGGGCGTGGTGGTCCGCCGGGGCGACGCCGCCAAGGCCGAGTTCGCCCTGGACGCCGCCGCCAAGCTGCTCGGCTACTACAACGACTGGTTCGGCACGCCCTACCCGCTGCCCAAGCTCGACCTCGTGGCGGGCCCCGGCCAGAGCCAGTTCTTCAGCGCCATGGAGAACTGGGGCGCGATCTTCTACTTCGACTACGCGATCCTGATCGATCCCAAGCTCTCCACCGAGGCCGACAGGCAGAACGTCTTCGTCACCGTCGCCCACGAGATGGCCCACCAGTGGTTCGGCGACCTCGTCACCATGTCGTGGTGGGACGACCTGTGGCTGAACGAGGGCTTCGCCTCCTGGATGGAGAACAAGGCCACCGACCACTTCCATCCCGAATGGCGCGTGTGGCTGTCGGCGCAGTCCGGCCAGCAGGGCGCCATGCGCCTCGACAGCCGCCCCGGCACCCACGCGATCGTCACCTCGATCCCGGATGTCTTCGCCGCGGCCACCGCCTTCGATTCGATCACCTACCAGAAGGGCGAGGCGGTCATCCGGATGTTCGAGGACTACGTCGGCGAGGACGCCTTCCGCGACGGCGTGCGCGCCTACATCAAGGCCCACGCCTACGGCAACACGGTCAGCGCCGACCTCTGGGCCGCCCTCGACGCGGCCTCGCCCGACAAGAAGGTCAGCGACGTGGCCCGCGACTTCACCACCCAGGCCGGCGTGCCCCTGATCCGCGCCGAGGCGGCGCGGGGCGGCGTGCGGCTCGTCCAGTCGCGGTTCTCGGCCGACCCCAGCCAGCGCACGCCCCGCACCTGGCGCACGCCGGTGAAGGTCGAAGCCGTCGGCGACGACGGCGCCTGGCAGGGCCTCGTCAGCGCCTCGGCGCCCCAGGTCACGCCGCTGAGGGCCCCGGTCGTCGTCAACGCCGGTCACGCGGGCTATTTCCGCACGGCCTATTCGCCGGGCCTCTGGGCCAAACTGGCCCCGCGGTTCGCCGAACTGGCGCCGTCCGACCAGCTGGGCCTGCTCTACGACAGCCGTGCGCTGGGCGAGGCCGGCGTGGCGCCCATGAGCGACTTCCTGGACCTGGCCAAGAACTCGCCGGCCGACGCCGACCCGATCGTCCTGAACACCCTCGCCCAGCAGCTCGACGCCCTCGACTGGCTGTTCGAGGGCCGAACCACCCAGCCCGAGTTCCGCGCCTTCGCCATGGCCCGGCTGCGGCCGATGGCCGAGCGCCTCGGCTGGGACCCCAAGCCGGGTGAGGCCGACAACGACGCCATCCTGCGCCGCACCGTGCTCAGCCTGCTGGGCCGCATGGGCGATCCCGCCACGCTCGCCGAGGCCAAGCGGCGGTTCGACGGCTGGCTCGCCGACCCGGAGAGCCTCTCGGGCTCGGGCCGGCGGACGGTCCTGGCCATCGTCGCGGGCCACGCCGACGCGGCGACCTGGGAGGCGATCCACGCCAAGGCCAAGGCCTCGACCGACATCACCGACCGCGCGCGCCTCTACAACTACCTGGGCCAGGCGTCCGACCCGGCGCTGATCCGGCGCGCGCTCGACCTCGCCCTCAGCGGCGAGCTCCTGCCGACCGAGGCGCCCAATGTCATCGCCGCGGTCTCCAACGATCACCCCGAGGCGGCGTTCGACTACGCCGTCGCGCACCGGGCGCAGGTGGACCAGCTGCTGGAGCCCACCAGCCGCACCACCTACTACGCCGACCTCGCGGTCACCTCGCGCGACCCGGCGATGCTGGACAAGCTGGCCGCCTTCTCGGCCACCGTCCCGGCCTCCAGCCGCGGCGACATCGAGAAGTCGACGGCGGCGATCCGCTACCGGGTCGGGGTGATCAAGGCGCGCGTGCCCGACATGGAGCGCTGGCTGAAGGCCAACGGCGGCTAGGCGGCTCCCCGCCCCCCGGGACGGCGCGCGCTCAATAGCCGCGCCGCAGCGCCCAGGCGGCGGCGTGGCGCACGATGGTGGTGATGTCGGATCGCCGCGCGCGCCAGCGGAGCACGTCGTTCGCCCGCCGGGCGTCCGCCACGAGCCGGGCCGGGTCGCCCGCGCGGCGGGCCTGGACCCGATGGGGAACCGGCCGTCCCAGTTCCCGCGCGACGGTTCCGATCACCTCGCGGACCGAGACCCCCCGCCCGGAGCCGAGGTTGAGCGGCAGGCAGGCGCCCGTATCGAGCGGGCTGGCGACGGCGGCCACGTGGGCTTCGGCCAGGTCGTCCACGTGGACGTAGTCCCGGACGCAGGTGCCGTCGGGCGTCGCATAGTCGTCGCCGAACACGGCCAGCGGCGGGCTGCCGCCGAGGGCCGCGGAGAGCGCGAGCGGGATCAGGTGGGTTTCCGCCGGCCGCGATTCGCCGATCCGTCCGCCGGGATCGGCCCCGGCGGCGTTGAAATAGCGCAGGCACAACGCCGAGAGGCCATAGGCCCGCGCATAGGCCGCGATCATGCGTTCGGCGGCGAGCTTCGTCTCGCCGTAGGGATTCAGCGGCTGGGTCGGCGAGGTTTCGGCGAACACCTCGGCGCCGTCCCCGTAGACCGCCGCGCTGGAGGAGAAGACCAGCCGCCGCACCTCGCTTGCGCGCATGGCGTCCAGCACGCCGGCCGTTCCCTCCAGGTTCTGCGCCCAGAAGTCGGCGGGGTCCCGCCACGAGCGGCCGACCTCGGATGCGCCCGCGAAGTGCACGACCGCGGAGACCTGGTGCGTCGTCATCGCCTCGCGGAGCGCGCAGCGATCCCGGACATCGCCCTGGACGAGCGGCCCCCACTGCACGGCGGCCCGATGGCCCACGCTGAGATTGTCGAACACCACCGGCCGCCAGCCGGCCTCCGCGAAGGCCTTGGCCGCGTGGGCGCCGACATATCCCGCGCCGCCGGTGATCAGCACGGCGGGCTGCGCGTCTTGCGGCGCCATCAGCGGCGATTCCACCGGGCGGACGGCGGACGCCGTCCTCCCGCCTTCGGCTCACGCCCGCGTGCGCACATCCGATCAGCCTTGGCTTTAGAGCGCCCCCTCACCAACGACGCCGCCGCCGCCCGGCGTCCTCATCCCGTTCGTGGCGAATCGCTCCCCCAGCGTCGGGCCAGAAAACCCGCCGCGGAGCTTGCGGAACTTGGCTCGCGGCGGCGTCCCTGTTCGGGGGTGTCGCGAAGGCGGCCGCGCGGCTCGCGCCGAGCGTCGCGCTTCGCCGGATTTGGTCGCCTCGGAGTGTTCATGAGACGCGGACTGGATGACGATCCGCCGGGGGCGCCCGGCGAGGCGGCTGGTCCCGGCCGCCCTGCCCCGTTCCACATCCTGGTCTTCCTGCACAGCTTCGACCCCGGCGGCGTGGAACGGATCGCACTCCGGCTCGCCGGCCGCTGGGCCGAGGATGGATCGCGCGTGTCCCTGGCGATGGGCCGCCGCTGGGGGCCGCTGGACGTCGAGGCGCCACGGAACGTGACCTACGACCACGCCCCGCCGCTCCGCTTCTCCCGGCATTTCGAATCGCTGTGGCTGGTGCCGCGGCTGGTGCTCAGCGTCCGCCGCCGCCGGCCCGACGTGCTGTTCTGCGCCGGCAACACCTACGCCATCGTCGCGGTGCTCGCCCGCCTGCTGCTCGGCGCGAGCTGTCCGCCGATCATCTGCAAGATCAGCAACGCCCTCGTCCGTCCCGACTTTCCCCGCCGGACGCGCACGCTCTACCGGCTCTGGCTGCGGATCCAGGCGCGGACCTTCGCCGCCTTCGTGGCCCTCAGCGACGCCATGCGCGACGAGATCATCCAGGAGGCCGGCGCGGCGCCCGAGCGGGTGGTCACGGTGCCGGATCCGGCGCTCAGCGAGGCCGACCTTTCCCGCGTCCCGCGCCGATCCGAATCGCGCCCCGACGCCGGACGCGTCTTCGTGGGGGTCGGCCGGCTCGTGCGGCAGAAGGACTTCGCGCTGCTGCTCCGCGCGTTCGCCCTCGGGCGCGGTCCGCGCGACCGCCTGATCCTTCTCGGCGACGGACCCGAGCGGCGCCAGCTCGAAGACCTCGCCGCGGAGCTTGCGATCACGGACCACGTGACCTTCACCGGCCATGTCCCCGACCCGCGGCCGTGGATGGCTATGGCCGACGCGCTGGTCCTGTCCTCGCTCTACGAGGGCGCGCCGGCAGTGCTGTTCGAAGCGCTCGGCGAAGGCCTGCCCGTGGTCGCGACCGACTGCTGTCCGGGCATGGACGCCCTGCTGGGCGGTCAGGCGTTCGGACGCCTCGTCGCCGGCCGCCGCCCCGAGGACCTCGCCGCCGCCATGTTCGGCCCGCTGCCCGCCATCGCCCCCCAGGCCGTCGCGGAACACCTCCGCGGCTTCACCATCGAGAGGGCCGCGCCCTCCTATCTGCGCCTGATGACCCAGGCGGCTTCGGTCCGCCGCTGGCGGGGCGCGCTGCCGGTGGCGGCCGTCGAGGCGGCCGACGGCCTTTAGAAGCGGCCTACTCGGCCGCCATCAGCGCCTTGCCCGCGGTGAACGAGGTCTTGAGCGCCAGCTCGGCCTTGGCGGTCTCGTATTCGGCCGACAGGCGGGCGACCATCTCGGCGGCGGTCGGCACGGCCTTCACCGCCCCGATGCCCTGGCCGCAGCCCCAGATGTCGCGCCAGGCCTTGGCCTTCTGGTTGCCGCCCGAGCCGAAGTTCATCCTCGAGGGGTCGGACTCCGGCAGGTTCGCGGGATCGAGCCCCGCGGCGACGATGGAGGGCGTCAGGTAGTTGCCGTGCACCCCGGTGAACAGGTTGGTGTAGGTGATGTCCTCGCCGGTCGAGTCGACGATCATCTGCTTGTAGGCCGGGTCGGCGTTGGCCTCCTGGGTCGCGATGAACGCCGAGCCGATGTAGGCGAGGTCCGCGCCCATCGCCTGGGCGCCCAGGATCGCGTGGCCGTTGGCGATGGAGCCCGACAGCGCGATCGGCCCGTCGAACCACTCGCGGATGCTGTGGATCAGCGCGAAGGGCGAAAGCGTCCCGGCGTGGCCGCCCGCGCCGGTGGCCACCGGGATCAGGCCGTCGGCCCCCTTCTCGACCGCCTTGCGGGCGAAGGCGTTGTTGATCACGTCGTGCAGCACGACGCCGCCATAGGAATGCACCGCGGCGTTCACGTCCGTCCTCGCGCCCAGCGAGGTGATCACGATCGGCGCCTTCCACTTGGTGGAGACCTCCAGGTCGTGTTCCAGGCGGTCGTTGGTCTTGTGGACGATGTGGTTCACCGCGAAGGGCGCCGAGGGCGTATCCGGATGGTCGCGGTCCCACTCCGCCAGTTCTTCCGTGATCCGGTGCAGCCACTCGTCCAGCATCGAGGCGGGCCGCGCGTTCAGCGCCGGAAACGACCCCACCACCCCGGCCTTGCATTGGGCGATCACCAGGTCGGGTCCCGAGATGATGAACAGCGGGCTGCCGATCACCGGCAGGCGGAGGAGGTCACGCAGAACGGGCGGCAGGGCCATGGACGAGTCCTCGAACGTCTGTTTGGATTTACGACGTACGCCAAAACGCCGAGGCGGGCAAGACCGCCCCGCGCTCAGACCGCCAGCACCCGCTCGATCAGCCAGAAGGCCGCGAATCCGCCGATCACATAGGTCGGCGTCGCGCGCGCCAGGGCGACCATCCCGTCAGGCGCTCGGGCGGCCAGCCGCCGCAGGCCCGCCATCACCGCCAGCGCCACGGCGATGAACATGAGCTGGCCGATCTCGACGCCCACGTTGAACAGGAACAGCGCCTCCACCTCCGCGCCCTTCGGCAGCCCCACCTCGCGCAGCGCCCCGGCGAAGGCCAGGCCGTGCAGCAGGCCGAACGAGAAGGCGACCACCCAGGGATGGCGATGCGCCAGGGTCGGCGGCTTGTCGGCGGGCCGGGCCAGCTCGCAGGCCACGAACACGATGCTCAGCGCCACCAGCGCCTCGACGATGGCCGGCGTCACATTGACGATCCCCAGCGCCGCAAGGCCCAGGGTGATGCTGTGGGCCACGGTGAAGGCCGTGATCGCCTTCAGCAGCCGCCAGTTGGGGCCCACCAGCAGCAGCAGGCCCAGCACGAACATCAGGTGGTCGACGCCGGTCAGGATGTGCTCGACGCCCAGCTTCAGATAGGCCGGCACCCCCAGGCCCTTGGGACCGGATAGCGCCAGCTTGCGGGTCGGCTCGGCCGGCCGGATCACGTCGCTGATCGTCTTGCCGTCGGCGGTCGTCACCCGCATCAGCACGTCGGTGACCGTGAGGTGGAGACCCTCGATGGTCACCGTCTGGCCGTCCAGCGGCGCGCCGCCGCGCACCCGCCACGAGCGGATCAGGAAGCCCGGCGCGCTGGTCTCGGCCGTCGGCTGCTTGTCGATGGCGCCCGACGAGAGATGCGGCACGAGGTGGATGGCCATGTCGCCCACCACCGGCTGCTTCCACACGACCTCGTAGTCGCCCGGCGCGCTCTCGGTGATCTGGATCAGCGCCGGCCGCACCTCGTGCGCCGCCGCCGGAAGCGCGATCACCGCGACCAGCAGCGCCACGAATCCTGCGAGCGCCGCCAGGACCTTCGCCCCCGGCAGCAGCCCCGCGCCGACATCACCCCATAGCCTCAAGCTTCACCCCCGATAGCTTCCGCCCCCGTCGTCTTTTGGCCCACGCCAAGTTAGGACACAATCATCGAACGCACTGAGACAGGGGCGGCTGGCGCATCCGGCGATAGCCTCGGGATATGGGGGAAACGATGGACCGGCGTCCAAGCCGCACGGCGATCCGACTCACCGCGGCCGCGACCCTGGTCGGCGCCGTAGCCGCCGCCAGCGCCGCCCCGGGACAGGGCCCCAAACCGGCCGCGCCGCTGCTGGCCGCCGGCGCCGCGCCGCCCACCCAGCACCTGCCGGGCTACAATCCCGACCGCAACGCCTACTTCGGCGACCTGCACGTCCACACCGGGCTGTCGTTCGACGCCTACATCTTCAATGTGCGCGCGACGCCCGACGACGCCTACCGCTTCGCCAAGGGCGAGGCGATCGGCCACGCGCGCGGCTTCAAGATCCGCCTGGCCGGCGGCCCGCTCGACTTCACGGCGGTGACCGACCACTCCGAATACATGGGCGCCATGCGCGAGGCGGCCGATCCCAACAGCCCGCTCTCGAAGGAGCCGATCGTCGACGGCCTGTTCAGCCCCGATCCCAAGAAGATCGGCGAGGCGTTCGCCCGGGTCGTCGCCGCCAGCCACGCCGGCCAGATGCCGGCCTCCTTCAGCGCGCCCGAGGTCGCCGGCCGCGCCTGGACCGAGGTCCGTGAGGCCGCCGCGCGCAACTACCAGCCGGGCAAGTTCACCACCTTCGTGGGCTACGAGTTCACCTCCGCGCCCGACGGCCGCAACCTGCACCGCAACGTCATCTTCCGCTCCGAGAAGACGCCCGCCCTGCCCTACACGGCGCGGATGTCGGCCAATCCCGAGGACCTGTGGCGCACGATGGACGCCTGGCGGGCCAAGGGCGTCGACGTGCTGGCCATCCCGCACAATTCCAACGGCTCCGACGGGCTGATGTTCGAGCAGACCAAGCGCGACGGCTCGCCGATGGACCGCGCCTACGCCGAACTGCGGATGCGCAACGAGCCCCTGGTCGAGATCAGCCAGATCAAGGGCACGTCGGAGGTCCACCCCTCGCTGTCGCCCAACGACGAATGGGCCAACTTCGAGATCATGGAGCGCTACATCGGCTCCAACCACCCGGTGACCAAGTTCCACGGCAGCTATGTGCGCACCGCCCTGCTCGACGGGATCCTGATGCGCGAGCAGAAGGGCTTCAATCCCTTCAAGATGGGCTTCATCAGCTCGACCGACACCCACAACGCCGCGCCGGGCTCAGCCGAGGAAACCAACTACTTTTCCAAGGTCGGCCGCTCCGACGGCCTGCCCGTCCAGCGCGGCTCCGTGCCGCCGGACGGCGCCCGGACCTGGCCCGCCGACACCCCGGATTCGGCCCACGCCGCGACGCCCTACCAGGCCTGGGGCGCCTCGGGCCTGGCCGGCGTCTGGGCCGAGCAGAACGACCGCGAGTCCATCTTCGCCGCCCTGCGCCGCAAGGAGACCTTCGCCACCTCGGGCCCGCGCATCCGCGTGCGCTTCTTCGGCGGCTACGACTTCCCGGCCGACATCGCCACGCGGCCCGATGTGGTGCGCACGGCCTACGCCAAGGGCGTGCCGATGGGCGGCGATCTCGCCCCGTCGTCGGGCCAGGCGCCGACCTTCTTCGTGTGGGCCGTCCGCGATCCCAACAGCACCTATCTGCAGCGGGCCCAGATCGTGAAGGGCTGGGTCGAGAACGGCCAGGCCAGGGAACAGGTCTTCGACGTGGCCTGCTCCGACAACCTCAAGCTCGACAAGACCACCTGGCGCTGCCCCGACAACGGCGCCTCGGTGAACCTCGCCACCTGCGAGCCCGACCGCTTCAAGGGCGACGTGGAGCTCAAGGCGGTCTGGCGCGATCCCACCTTCAAGCCGAACCAGCGCGCCTTCTACTATGTGCGCGTGCTAGAGAATCCTTCCTGCCGCTGGTCGACATGGGACGCGCTGCGCAACGGCACGCCCCCCAACCCGACCCTGGCCAAGACGATCATGGAGCGGGCGTGGTCCTCGCCGATTTGGTATGAGCCCAAGAGTTGATGAAGCGCCGGCGTCCGCCGGCCCGAGTGGATTTCCGGCGGTCGTCATGCATGGCCTGCGCCGCGCGCTGGCCGAGCCGCTCGTCCAGTTCCTGCTGATCGGCGCGGTGCTGTTCGTCGGGCTGAGCGCCGTGCGCGCCGCCCAGAAGCCCGTCGTGCGCATCGAGGCCCAGGACCTCAACCAGCTCGCCACCTACTGGGAGGCCCAGATGCAGCGGCCGCCCAACAAGGTCGAGCTCGCGGGCATCATCCGCGACCGCATCGACGAGGAGCTCCTGGCCCGCGAGGCCCTTCGCCTGGGCCTCGACAAGGACGACATGATCATCCGCCGCCGCCTCGCGCAGAAGATGTCGTTCGCCACCGAGGACCTCGCGGCGGCCGAGGAGCCGACCGAAGCCCAGCTCCGCGCCTATTTCACCCAGCACGCCGACCGTTACGCGGCCGCCGCGCACGTCTCGTTCCGCCAGGTCTTCTTCAGCGGCGACCGGCCCCACGGCCAGGCCGAGCAGGCCGCGCGCCAGGCGCTGGGCATGTCCGGGGAAACCAAGCGCGACCCCTCGGGCGATCCGTTCTTCTTCCCGCTGGCCTACGACGGCATCGCCACCCGCGACCTCGAACGCGACTACGGCCAGGCCTTCGTCCAGGCGCTGGAGCGCGCGCCGGTGGGCGAATGGTCCGGGCCGGTGATGTCGCCCTACGGCTGGCACCTGATCGAGGTCACCTCCCGCACGCCGGCGCCGCCCACCTCGTTCGAGAGCGTGCGCGACCACGTGCGCGAGGCCTGGATCGACGAGCGCCGCACCCAGGCCAACGCCGAGTTCATGCAGAGCCTGCGCAAGCGCTACAAGGTGATCGTGGCCGGGGTGCCCGAGGCGTAACGGCCTCCGCGAGGGCGTCCCCTCTCCCCTTGCGTGAACTTGACGCCCGGGGGCCTCGGGGGGCAACTCCCCGCATGGCCGACGCACGTCTCCTCGACCCCGGATTTCCGCCTGCCGGCGAGGACGCCTGGCGCGACCTCGTCGCCAGGACGCTCGGCGACAAGCCGTTCGAGAGCCTGACGAAGGCCACGGCCGAGGGCCTGCCGATCGCGCCGCTCTACGCCGGCGCCGATGCGCCCGCCGCCTTCCCGCCCCGGCCGTTCCACGCCGAGCGGCCCTGGGACCTGCGGGTCCTGTCCGCCCATCCCGATCCGGCCAGGGTCAACGCCGAGCTGCTGGCCGACCTCGAGGGCGGCGCCGCCTCGGTGATCGTCAGGGGCCACGCCGCGCCCGACGCCCTGGCCCGCGCGCTCAAGGACGTGGTGGTCGAACTGGCGCCCGTGGGCCTCGACGCCGGCTTCCACGCCCCCAAGGCCGCCGACGCCCTGCACGCCGTCGCCAAGGCCTCGCCCGGCGCCAGGCTCGCCTTCAACTTCGACCCCCTGGGCGCCTTCGCCGAGGCCGGCGCCAGCCCCGGCCCGGTCGAAAGCCACGTGGTCAGCGCCGCCACCGTGGGCGTCCGCCACGCCCAGACCTATCCGCATGCCGCGCTGTTCCTCGCCTCGGGCCGCGTGGTCCACGAGGCCGGCGGCGGCGAGGCCGCCGAGGTCGCCTTCGCCGCGGCCAGCGCCATCGCCTACGCCAAGGCCCTGGTCCGCGCCGGCCTGCCCATGGCCGAGGCCTTCGCCCGCATCACCCTCGGGCTGGCCGCCGACGCCGACTACTTCCTCACCATCGCCAAGCTGCGCGCCGCCCGCGCCGTCTTCGCCCGGATCGCCGCGGCCTGCGGCGTCGACGCCCAGGCCCGGATCGAGGCGCGCTCGTCGCGGCGCATGCTCACCGCCCAGGACGCCTGGACCAACATGATCCGCCTCACCGCCGCCGGCTTCGCCGCCGCCGCCGGCGGGGCCGACGCGGTGACGCTGGGCGCCTTCACCGACGCCATCGGCCTGCCCACCGCGTTTGCGCGCCGCCAGAGCCGCAACACCCAGCTCGTCCTGATGGAGGAGGCCGGGGTCGGCCGCGTCGCCGATCCCGCGGCCGGTTCGGGCTACGTCGAGGCGCTCACCGACCAGATCGCGCGGGCCGCCTGGGAACGGCTGCAGGCCATCGAGGCGGCCGGCGGCGCGGTCGCGGCCCTAACCGGCGGCCTCGTCGCCCGCGACGTCGCGGCCGCGTCCGCCGCGCGCCGCGAGCCGAAGATCCTGGGCGTCACCGCCTTCCCGCCCACCGAGCCCGCCAAGGTCGAGGTCGAAGCCGCCGCGCCGGCCGCCCTCGATCCCGAGGGCGCGCGCCTGCCCGGGCCCGACGGCAAGTGCCCCCCGCTCAAGCCCATGCGGCTCTCCGAAACGCACGAGGTGGCGGCATGACCGGCTTCCCCGACTTCGCCACCCTGCCCTTCGACGCCGCCGCGGGTCCGTTCCCGCCGCCCGCGGGCGAGGCCTGGGCCACGCCGGAAGGCATCGCCGTGCGCCCGGCCTATTCGGCGTCCGAGATCGAGGGCTTCGCCGCCATCGAGGGCTATCCCGGCCTCGCGCCCTTCGTGCGCGGCCCCTATCCCACCATGTACGCCACCAACCCGTGGACGATCCGCCAGTACGCGGGCTTCTCCACGGCCGAGGATTCCAACGCCTTCTACCGCCGCAACCTCGCGGCCGGTCAGATGGGCCTCTCCATCGCCTTCGACCTGGCCACCCACCGCGGCTACGATTCGGATCACCCGCGGGTGACGGGCGACGTCGGCATGGCCGGCGTGGCCATCGATTCTATCCTCGACATGCGGACGCTGTTCGACGGCATCCCGCTCGACAAGATGACCGTGTCGATGACGATGAACGGGGCGGTCCTGCCGATCCTGGCGCTCTACATCGTCGCCGCCGAGGAACAGGGCGTGCCGCACGAGAAGCTCGCCGGCACCATCCAGAACGACATCCTCAAGGAGTTCCTGACCCGGAACACCTACATCTACCCGCCGGGCCCCTCGATGCGGATCGTGTCGGACATCTTCGCCTACACGTCCAAGGAGATGCCGCGCTTCAACTCCATCTCGATCAGCGGCTACCACATGCAGGAAGCCGGGGCGACGCTGGACCTGGAGCTCGCCTACACCCTGGCCGACGGCATCGAATACGTCCGCGCGGGCGTCGCCGCGGGCATGAGCGTCGACAAGTTCGCGCCGCGCCTGTCGTTCTTCTGGAACGCCGGCATGAACGCCTTCATGGAGATCGCCAAGCAGCGGGCCGCGCGCCTGCTCTGGGCCAAGCTCATGAAGGCCGAGTTCGACCCGAAGGACGCCCGCTCGCTCTCCCTGCGCGCCCACACCCAGACCAGCGGCTGGAGCCTGGCGGCCCAGGACGTGTTCAACAACGTGCCGCGCACCGCCATCGAGGCCATGGCGGCCGTCGGCGGCCAGACCCAGAGCCTGCACACCAACTCGCTCGACGAGGCCCTGGCCCTGCCGACCGACTTCTCGGCCCGCATCAGCCGCAACACCCAGCTCTTCCTGCAGATCGAGAGCGGCCAGACCCGGGTCATCGACCCCTGGGGCGGCAGCTTCTACATCGAGCGCCTCACCGCCGACATCGCAGAGCGCGCGCTCGCCCACATCGCCGAGGTCGAGGCCCTGGGCGGCATGGCCAAGGCGATCGAGGACGGCCTGCCCAAGCGCCGCATCGAGGAGGCCTCGGCCCGCACCCAGGCGCGCATCGATTCCGGCCAGCAGACCGTCGTCGGCGTGAACCGCTACCGCCCCGACGTCGAGGACGACATCCCGGTGCTGAAGGTCGACAACACCGCCGTCCGCAACGCCCAGATCGCCAAGCTCAACCGCCTGAAGGCCGAGCGCGACCCCGAGGCCGTGGCCGCGGCTCTCGACGCGCTCACCGCCGGCGCGGCCGGAGACGGCAACCTGCTGGAGCTGTCGGTGAACGCCGCCCGCGCCAAGGCCACCGTGGGGGCAATCTCCTACGCGCTGGAAAAGGTGTTCGGTCGCCACAAGGCCCAGGCCGACGCGGTGAAGGGCGTCTACCTGCGCGAGGCCGGCGCCACGCCCGCCTCCGACCGCGCCCGCGCCATGGCCGACGCCTTCGCCCAGGCCGACGGCAAGAAGCCGCGCCTGATGGTGGCCAAGATGGGTCAGGACGGCCACGACCGCGGCCAGAAGGTGATCGCCTCGGGCTTCGCCGACCTGGGCTTCGACGTCGAGATCGGCGACCTGTTCCAGACCCCGGCCGAGGCCGCCGCCGAGGCGGTGGAGTCCGGCGTCCACGCCGTGGGCGCCAGCTCCCTGGCCGCCGGCCACCTCACCCTGGTGCCCGAGCTGAAGGCCGAGCTGGCCAAGCTGGGCCGGCCCGACATCCTGGTGTTCGTCGGCGGCGTCATTCCCCCCGAGGACTTCAAGGCCCTGGAGGAGATGGGCGTGGCGGCGATCTTCCCGCCCGGCACCGTGATCCCCGAAGCCGCGATCACCGTCCTCGAACGCCTCAACGAACAGCTCGGCTACGCCCAGGAACAGGCGGCGCAGTAGGCGCGGGCTGGCGCGCCGCCCTCGCCCTCCGCTCGTCCCGGCGAACCTTGACTTTTCGCTCTTGATGTTCTATCTTTGTTCTCATTGGAACATCGCCCCGACATCGCTGCCGACCTCGACGGCCTGAGCCGCCTGTCCGAGCGCCTGCTCGGGTTGGCCATGCGCTACGCCGACCGCATCGAGGCCCTGGCCGAGGATGAGGACGAGCGCGCCGTGGCCCTCGCCCGCCCGCTGGAGGGCCTGGCCCGCTCCTACCGCCAGACGCTCGCCATGAAGGCCCGCCTGCGCCGCGAAGTGGGCGACCTCGAACGCGCCGAACGCACCCGCGAGATCCTCGCCAACCGCCCCGCCCCCGACTTCGGCGTGCTCAGCCGCATGGCCGAGGTGGAGGAAGCGGTCAGCGCGCTCATCTGGTCCGAGCACGAACGCCCCGAGGCCGAACGGCTCGAAGACGAACTGGTCGACGCCCTGCACGAGGCCTTCGACGACCCCGCCT
>NZ_WGNY01000008.1 GCF_016124325.1 Phenylobacterium sp. | reverse complement strand
CGCCGGCCGTCAGCAGGGCCGCCGCGGCGGCGAGCCCGGTCGCAAACGCTCTCATCTTCCCCCCCCCCCCCCCCCCCCCGGTTAGGGCCTATCCCTGTGGCTGTCGACGGCCCGGTTGATCGCGGGCCGTTGGGCGGTGGGCCCCGCCGCAAGGGGCGCCGCGGCGAGGCCCGGGGTGCGGGGCGGGGGGGGGGGGGGGGGGGGGGGGGGGAAGATGAAAGCGTTTGCGACCGGGCTCGCCGCCGCGGCGGCCCTGCTGACGGCCGGCGCCGTCCGCGCCCAGACGGGCGATGTGGAATGGCCCACCTACACGGCCGACCTGGCGGGCAGCCGCTACCGGCCGCTGGACCAGATCAACGCCGGCAACTTCGAGAACCTGGAGGTGGCCTGGCGGTTCAAGACCGACAACATCGGCAACCGCCCCGAGTTCAAGCTGGAAGGCACGCCGCTTGAGGTGGGGGGCGTGATCTACGCCACCGCCGGGTCGCGGCGCGGGGTGGTGGCGCTGGACGCCACGACCGGCGAGCTGATGTGGGTGCATTCCGAGCGCGAGGGCGCGCGGGGGGCGGCCTCGCCGCGGCAGCTGTCGGGGCGCGGCCTGGCCTACTGGGCGAGCGGCGACGACCGGCGGATCCTCTATGTGACGCCCGGCTACCGGCTGGTGGCGCTGGACGCGAAGACCGGCCAGCGCGTCGCGGGCTTCGGCGACGGCGGCTCGGTCGACCTGAAGACGGACTTCGACCAGGACATCGACCTCGTGGAGGGCGAGGCGGGGCTGCACTCGGCGCCGACCGTCTCGGGCAATGTCATCATCGTGGGCTCGGCGTTCCGCGAGGGCTTCACCCCGGCGAAGAAGGCCAACACCAAGGGCTATGTGCGCGCCTACGACGTGCGCACGGGCAAGCGGCTGTGGACCTTCCACACCATCCCGAAGCCGGGTGAGTTCGGCTACGACACCTGGCTGGACGGCTCGGCCGAGACCACGGGAAACACCGGCGTCTGGACCCAGGTGACGGTCGACGAGGCGCTGAACACCGCCTACCTGGCCGTGGAGAGCCCGACGAGCGACTTCTACGGCGGCCACCGGCCGGGGAACGGCCTGTTCGGCAACAGCCTCGTCGCGGTGGACCTGACCACCGGCCAGCGGAAGTGGCACTTCCAGCTGATCCATCACGAGATCTGGGACTACGACAATTCCTCGGCGCCGCTGCTGATGGACATCGTTGTGGGCGGCAAGCCGATCAAGGCGGTGGCGCTGCCGTCGAAGCAGGGCTTCCTCTACGTGTTCGACCGGGCGACCGGGAAACCCGTCTGGCCGATCAAGGAGACCAAGGTCCCGAAGGGCGACGTGCCGGGCGAGTGGTACGCGCCGACCCAGCCGATCCCGACCAAGCCCGCCGCCTACGCCCGCAACGGCGTCAGCGAGGACGACCTGATCGACTTCACGCCCGAGCTGCGCGCCAAGGCGCTGGAGGTGGCCAAGCACTACAAGCTGGGGCCGGTCTACACCCCGCCGGTGATCAGCACCCAGCCGGGGCCGCTAGGGTTGCTGAGCTTCTCGCCGCAGGGCGGGACCAACTGGCCGGGCGGCTCGTTCGATCCCGAGACCCACATCGCCTACCTCTACGCCTGCAACGCCTGCATGGGCTCATACGGGCTGCAGACCCCGCCCGAGGGGATGACCGACCTGCGCTATATGATCGGCGTGGCGGGCCAGCCGGTGAGCATGATCCGCGGGCCGGGCGAGAACGTGGGCGCCGACGCCCCGCCTCCGCCGAAGCGTCCGGCCGCCAGCGGCGGCGGCGGCGCGGGAAGGCTGTCGGTGGACGGCCTGCCGCTCTTGAAGCCGCCCTACGCCACGATCAGCGCCATCAACCTCGATACCGGCGACATCGTCTGGCAGGTCCCGCACGGGGAGACGCCGGACTTCATCCGCAACAACCCGGCGCTGAAGGGCCTCGACATCCCGCGCACGGGCCAGGCGAGCTTCCAGATCGGCACGCTGGTGACCAAGTCGCTGGTGATCGCCGGCGACAGCCAGGTGACGACCACCAAGGACCATCCGCGCGGCGCCATGCTGCGGGCCTACGACAAGGCCACGGGCAAGGAAGTCGGGGCGATCTGGATGCCCGCGCCGCAGTCGGGTTCGCCGATGACCTACAGCGTGAACGGCCGCCAGTATCTGATCGTGGCGGTGAGCGGTGGCGTCTATTCGGGCGAGTACATCGCCTACGCCCTGCCGCAGACGGAGGACTAGGGTGCGCTTGAGAACGCGGAGCGCGGCGGCGCTGGCGGTGGGCCTGCTGGCGCTGACGGCGGGGCAGCCGCGGGCGCAGGACGCCGAACGCAGCGTGTGGGACGGCGTCTACACCGACGAGCAGGCCGACCGGGGGCGGGCGGCCTATCTCCAGAACTGCGCCGTCTGCCACGGGGCGGCGCTGGCGGGCACGGGCGAGGCCAAGCCGCTGGCGGGGCCGGAGTTCCTGTCGAGCTGGAACGGCCTCACGCTGGGCGACCTGTTCGACCGCACGCGGACCACCATGCCGATGGTGCGGCCGGGTTCGCTGGGGCGCGAGACCTACGCCGACGTGCTGGCCTATGTGCTGAAGTTCAACGGCTTCCCGGCCGGCGACACCGAGCTGGCGAAGCGCAGCGAGATGCTGGCGACGATCCGCCTGGACGCCTTCCGGCCCGACGCCGGGACGGCCGGGGATGCGGCGGCCACCGCGGCCGACCCCAACGGCTATCCCAATCCCTACGCGACCGAGCGGGATTTCCTGAAGCTGCCGCCGGGCCGGACCATGGGCTCGACCAGCGGGGTGGCGGTGGACAGCCGCGGGCACATCTGGGTGGCCGACCGCTGCGGAGCCAACAGCTGCGCCGGGAGCCCGCTGGCCCCGATCATGGAGTTCGACGCCGACGGGCGGTTTGTCCGGGCGTTCGGGGCGGGGATGTTCAACTTCCCGCACGGCTTCTTCGTGGATGCGCAGGACCACATCTGGCTCACCGACAACCGCGTGGAGGGCGGCAAGGGCGCGCAGGTGTTCGAGTTCGACCGCACCGGCAAGCTGATCCGGGCGCTGGGCAAGGCCGGGGTCTCGGCGGAGGGGCCCGACACCTTCGTGGAGCCGAACGCCGTGGCGGTGGCGAAGGACGGGACGATCTACGTCGCTGACGGCCACACCCAGGGCAAGGGCGCGCACCGGATCGTCAAGCTGGACGCCCAGGGGCGGTTCCTGAAGCAGTGGGGGACGCGGGGGGCGGCGCCCGGGCAGGTGGAGGTTCCGCACGGGATCGCCCTGGACGGCCATGGCCGGGTCTATGTGGCCGACCGCTGGAACGACCGCGTCGAGGTGTTCGACACCGAGGGCAAGCTGCTGGAGGTCTGGCCCCAGTTCGGCCGGCCCAGCGGGCTGTTCGTGGACGCCAAGGGCGCGCTCTACGTGGCCGATTCCGAGTCGCGCGAACCCGAAGGCTATGGCCACCATCCCGGCTGGAAGCGCGGCGTGCGGATCGGCGACGCCCGGACGGGGAAGGTGACGGCCTTCGTCCCCGACGACCAGGCCGACCCCGACAAGACCGCCACCAGCGGCGCCGAGGGCATGTGGGTGGACGCCCAGGGCCGCATCTACGGCGCCCAGGTGGGCCAGCGGGCGGTGGTGCGCTACGTGCGCAAGCCGGGCGGGTAGGGGCCGGGCCCCCTCCGTCACCCCTTCGGGGCGCCACCTCCCCCGCGTGCGGGGGAGGAGCGGGCGGCGGAGCGCGGGGGAGGGGCGATATTGCGCGGCGTCAACACCGCGACGCGATCCCGCGCTAAGGTGCGCCGCACAGTCGAGTACGGGAGCCGGCGATGGACGAAGGCGCGGGAGCGGACGGCGGCGCGCACGCCTGGCACAGGGCGCTGCTGGCCCGGTGCGGCGGCCTGGAGCCGGTGGCGACGGCGGTGGCGCATCCCTGCGACGCGCTCTCGCTGGGCGCGGCGCTGGAGGCGGCCGGGCTGGGGCTGATCGCGCCGATCCTGGTGGGGCCGGAGGACAAGATCCGCGCCGCCGCTGAGGCCGCCGGGCTGGACATCTCGGGCCTGCGCCTGGAGCCCGCCCCGCACAGCCACGCCGCGGCGGCGCGCGCCGTGGAGCTGGTGCGGCGGGGCGAGGCCGGCCTGCTGATGAAGGGCTCGCTGCACACCGACGAACTGATGCACGCGGTGATGGCCTCGGACACCGGCCTGCGCACCGAGCGGCGGATCAGCCATGTCTACATCATGAGCCTGCCGGGCCGGCCGGGGCCGCTGTTCATCACCGACGCGGCGATCAACATCCAGCCCGACCTGATGGACAAGAAGGACATCGTCCAGAACGCCATCGACCTGGCCCACGTCATGGGGATCGCCGAGCCGAAGGTGGCGATCCTGTCGGCCGTGGAGACGGTCAATCCCGAGATCGTCTCGACCCTGGACGCCGCGGCGCTGTGCAAGATGGCCGACCGGCGGCAGATCGTGGGCGGTCTGCTGGACGGGCCGCTGGCGTTCGACAACGCCATCAGCGCCGAAGCGGCGCGCGACAAGGGGATCGTCTCGCCGGTGGCGGGCCACGCCGACGTGCTGGTGGTGCCGGACCTGGTGTCGGGCAACATCCTGGCCAAGCAGCTCACCTTCCTGGGCGGGGCGGACGCGGCCGGGGTGGTGCTGGGCGCGCGGGTTCCGATCATCCTGACCAGCCGGGCCGACTCGGAGCGCACGCGCATCGCCTCGTGCGCGGTGGCGGTGCTGATGGCGGGCCAGGCCGTCCTGGCCGTGAAGCCGCCCGTCGCCCGATGACGGTTCCGCTGCTGACGCTCAACGCGGGCTCGTCGAGCCTGAAGTTCGCCGTGTTCGACGCCGACGGCGCCGGCCTGCGGCGTGTTGCGGCGGGGCAGGTGGAAGGCATCGGCTCGGCGCCGCACCTGACGGCGCGGGCCGGCGACGGGGCGGCCGAGGAGCGGCGGTGGCCGGCCGGCGAACACCTCAGCCACGAGGCGCTGCTGGGCGCGGTGTTCGATTGGATCGAAGGGGCGCTGGGCGGGGCGCGGCCCGCGGCCGTGGGCCACCGGATCGTGCATGGCGGATCGGAGTTCTGGCGGCCGGTGCGGCTGGACGCCGAGCTGCTGGCGCGGCTGGACGCGCTGTCGCCGCTGGCGCCCCTGCATGAGCCGCACAACCTGGCGGCCGTACGCGCGGCGATGGCGGTGGCGCCGGGCGTGCCGCAGGTGGCCTGTTTCGACACCGCCTTCCACCACGGTCACGCCCCCGAGGTGGACCGGTTCGGCCTGCCGCTTGAGTGGGAGGCGCGCGGGGTGCGCCGCTACGGCTTCCACGGCCTGTCGTACGAGTTCATCGCGGGCCGCGTGGCGGAGCTGTCGCCGCGCCTGGCCGCCGGGCGGACGATCGCGGCCCACCTGGGCGCCGGGGCCAGCCTCTGCGCGATGCGGGGCGGGCGCAGCGCCGACACCACCATGGGATTCACGGCGCTGGACGGGCTGGTGATGGGCACCCGCTGCGGGGCGCTGGACCCCGGGGTGGTGCTGCACCTGCAACAGGCCCACGGCCTGAGCCCCGAGGCGGTGGGCGACCTGCTCTACAAGCGCTCGGGGCTGCTGGGCGTCTCGGGGATCAGCGGCGACATGCGCGCGTTGCTGGCCAGCGACGATCCGCGGGCGGCCGCGGCGATCGACCTCTTCGTGTTCCGCATCGTGCGCGAGGCCGGGGCGCTGGCGGCCTCGATGGGCGGGCTGGACGGCCTGGTCTTCACCGCCGGCGTCGGCGAAAACGCCCCGGAGATCCGCCGCCGCGTCTGCGCGCGGCTGGACTGGCTGGGGTGCGTGCTGGACCCCGAAGCCAACGCCGCCGGCCCGGGCCGGATCAGCGCCGCCGAATCGCGGCTGGAGGTGTGGGTGATCCCCACCGACGAGGAAGGGATCATCGCCCGCCACACCCGCGAGCTGCTGGCCTGAGGCTGTCTGGCGCGGCGGCGGCTGCGAAGCCGGCTCACAACCGGCCCGTGAGCGGTCGGGCCTCGACGACATTGTCTCACAACCTACCCGCGAGCGCTTCAGCGGCGCCGACGCCGATGCTACCCGACCCCGCGTCGATCGCAGGGCAGGGGCCCGGCAGGGAGAAGGCGGGTGGACGGCTTGGGCTCGTGGGAGGCGCGGCGGAACGACCGGGCGGCCAACGCCGCCGAGGGTCTCGTCGAGCACCTGGACCGCTTCGCCCCGGCCCGCCGCGGCCCGCCGCTGAGCGCGCCGAAGCGGATCGCGGCGCTGGCGCTCTATGTCCGCACGGCCTACGCGCTCGAGACCGACGCGGCGCTGCGGCTGGCGATGAACTGCCTCGAGGAGCGCCTGAACACGACGCGGGGCGCGCTGAGGAAGGTGTCGTCGGAAGCCAGGGCCATCCTCGAATTCGGCCTGGCCGACTTCGCCGCCTCTCCGGACGGCACGGCGCTCCAGACGCTGCGCGAGATCGTGTCGGCGCTGCACCGGCTGAACATGCGCGCGGTGACCCAGGCGCGGGCGGCGGCCTATGGGGGACTGCGCGGCGGCCGGCGGCCCGGACCGCAGCCGCGCCGGGCCCAGGCGGCGGTGTCCGGCCTCATCGCGCGGGCGGCGGCCGGCGACGCGGCGGCCCTGGCCGAGCTGGCCGAGGTCGCGGCGCTCATCCGCGACGCCGACGCGGCGCCCGCCTGCGCCTGACGGGACGCCCTATTCGCTGCGCTTGGCGCGGACGCCCTTGTGATCGTCGATGCGCATGAAGTAGCTGCCGAAGGCCGCACGGCGGATCTCGACGCGCGAACCGGGGCGCGGCGGCGGCGCCAGCACCTCGTTGTCGGTCTGCCGCCAGACGGCGCCGTCGGCCAGTTCGACGATCCACTTGCCATATTCGTCCCGGCGCACGCTCCGGGCCTCGCCGACGACGTTCTCCAGCGGCTTGGCGTCGGGGTTGGCGCGGTCGAAGATCGAGAGCTGGGGCAGGTTGAGGCCGAAGGCGCCGCGCTGGGCGGCCTGGGCCTCCTGGCGCTGCACGATGATCACGTCGCCCGCCGAGACCGCCCGGCTGAGGGCGCCGTAGGCGGCGTCGTAGCAGGACGCGCGGGCCGCCGGCTCAGCGACCGCGCCGCACGCCGCGAGCCCCTCGAGCGCGGGGCTTGGCGCCTCGCCACCGAGGGCGGATCCCGCGCAGCCCGCGGCGGCGAGAAAGATCGCGCACCGAAGTAAATACATCGCAATACTCCATTTCTGCCCGACAGTACTTCATTTCCGGTGCTGTTACCGTAATGCAACGCTTCTGATATTGTCGCACGGGTGGTCGTGACCTGCTTCAACACTTCCGGCATCGGTGTTACCCGAGGCGGTAACGTAGGCGGCGCCGTCGCTGCGCCCGTGGGGGAGTGATCTGTGAGCGCCTTCGGCCTGGCCGGGGTACGTCCGGTTGACTGCGCGCTCGAGGCGGCCAACGGCCTCTTCGAGCAACTCGACCGGCACGCGCCGGTCCGGGGCGGCCTTCCGTTGAGCGCGCCCAAGCGGATCGCCGGACTGGCGCTCTACCTGCGCTGGGCCAGCGGCTGCGACGCGGAGACGGCCCTGCAAAGCGCGATGGCGACGCTGGCCGGCCAGCTGAACTGCACCCGCACGGCGTTCAAGAAGGCCTCGTCGGAGGCGCGGGCGATCCTCCAGTTCGGGCTGCCCGACTTCGTCCTGCCGCCGGGAGGCGACGCCGACGACGCGCTGCGCGAGATCGCCGCCGCCCTGCATCCGGTCAACACGCGCATGGTCACCCAGGCCCGCGCCATGGCGCTCGGCGGCCTGCGCGGCGGGCGGCCGTCCAGCCCCCGGCCGCGACCGGCCCACGCGGCGGTCTCCAGCCTGATCGAGCAGGCCCTGGCCGGCGACGCCGAGGCGCTGGCCGAACTGGCCGCCATCGAGGGCCTGATCCGGGCCGTGGTCAGAGCGGGCCATAGGGCGGATCGTCTCGAAGCCACCCTGTGATCGTCAGCCGGGGCCGGGCGGCGTAGGCCGCGACCGGCGCCACGGAGTGCGCCAGCGGGACCTTGAACAGGGTGAGCGTGTTGAAGCGCGGCGCGAAGCCGTGGACGACGTCGCGCGCCGCGTCGTGGAACAGCAGCTGGCCGCCCCAGTCCGGCCGCCATCCCTGGGTGAGGCCGAGGGTGTAGGCGGCGCGGCGTTCGCCCACGCCGCGGTCGTCGTGCAGGGTGAGGAAGTGGCCGGGGCGGTAGCAGGTGGCCTGGGCGTCGACCTTGACCACCGTTTCGCCGGTCACCGCCGCGGCGAAGGCGATGAAGTCGGGGCCGTTGAGGAACTCGGTCACGGCGTGCAGCGGATGGCCGGGATCGCGGCCGTCCACGTAGGCGTCGATCATCGGATAGACGAGGTAGAGGTAGGCGAAGCCGTCGGCGGCGCGCCGCATCGCCGCCTCGAGCCGCGCCCGTATCTCGTCCGGCCCGAGCCGGGCCATGGCGTCGGGCGACAGGACGGCGTGGCCGCCCTGGGGGTCGGCGTGGACCAGCGACCAGACGGTGCGCCGCGCGAGCGTGTCGGCGAGCGCATCGGCGACCTCCGGCGGGAACAGGCCGTCGATCTGGACCACGCCGTCCCGGGCGTAGGCCTGGGCGTAGTCGGCGGCCGCGAGGCCGGGGGCGAGGCGGGGACGCAGGTCCAAGCGCTCAGCCCCGCTCGCGGACGAACCAGCCGGTGAGCGACAGGCGCGGCGCGGCGGCGTAGGCGGCGACGGCGGCCACCGAGTGGGGCTGGGGCGTGCGGAAGACGGTCAGCACGTTGAAGCGCGGGGCGAAGCCGCGGACGACGTCGCCGCGGGCGTCGTGGAACAGGAGCTGGCCGCCCCAGTCGGGCCGCCAGCCGCGGGTGAATCCGAGGGTGAAGGCGGCGACGCGGTCGTCCTTGCCGTGGCTGTCGTCGTGCAGGGTGAGGAAGTCGCCGCGCCGGTAGTTGGACGCCTGGACGCGCACGCCGTCGATCCGCTCGCCCGTCAGCGCCTGGCCGAAGTCGAGGAAGGTCCGGCTCTGGAGGAACTCGGTGACCCGGGCGACGGGCTGGTCGGGCGCGCGGGCGTACTCGTCCTGGAGCGCATAGCTCTGGTGGATGAAGGCGAAGCCGGAGGCGGCCCGCTTCAGGGTGTCCTGCAGGAACGCGCGCACCTGCTGCTCGCCGAACCGGCGCAGCACCTCGTCGGAGATGACCAGCGTCTCGCCGCCCGCGTCGGGCGCCACGATGACGTACGGCAGGCGCGCCAGGAGGTCGCCGACCGCCTCGGCGGCGGCGGGCTCGAGGAAGCCGGGAACCTGCACGACCCCGTCCCGGCGGTAGCCCTCGGCGAACGGTTCCGGCGCGCGGCCGGCCTGGATCCGGATGTCGGTCATCGGGCGAATCCGCGGCGCCCGACAGCCCAAGTCGTGAGTAACCTCGGTAACCAGTTACGCATGCGTAACTATCGGAATTTGCAGCAAAATTGTGGCTCGCGAGTAACAGTAATCAATGTTCGACATGTCACACGGGCGAACCGCCCCGGCAAGCCTTGACGCCCCTTCCGACTGATCCCAGCCGTAGCGCCAGAGCTCGCCAAAGAGGTTGGCGAGGGGGGGCGTTGACGACCGCGCCGTGGGGCGTGCGGGCGCATCTTCGCCTATGTCTGGAGCTGCCCATGTCAATGAAGTCGTCCACGCGGGGCCGCCTTTTGGCGACCACGGTGCTGGGTGCGGTTGTGGTCTCGGCGCCTGCGTTCGCGCAGGAGACGGTGACCGAACTCGTCGTCACCGGTTCGCGTATCGCCCGTCCCGACCTGACCTCCGTGAGCCCGCTGGCCACGGTCGGCGCCGCCGAACTGGCCGCCAAGGGCGTGGTCAACACCGAGAACCTGCTGAACACCCTGCCGCAGACGGCGCCGGGCGTGACCGGCACGGTCAACAACGGCAACGGCGGCGTCGCCACCGTCAACCTGCGCGGCCTGGGCTCGACCCGCACCCTGGTGCTGGTGGACGGCAAGCGCCAGGTGCCGACCACCTCGACCGGCTCGGTGGACATCAACCTGATCCCGCCGGCCATGATCGACCGCATCGACGTGGTCACGGGCGGCGCCTCGGCCGTGTACGGCTCGGACGCCATCGCCGGCGTCGTCAACTTCATCCTGAAGCGTGATTTCGAAGGGCTTGAGTTCCGCGCCGGCACGTCCATGACGGACGAGGGCGACGCCAAGACCTACGACGTGAGCGCCACCATGGGCGCCAACATCGCCGACGGCCGCGGCAACATGATGCTGAGCCTCGGCTACAACAAGCGCGAGCCCTTCTTCCAGGGCGACTCGCCGCAGGACAAGCTGCACGTCTCGCTCGGCGAGCCGACGGGCGGCGCCAAGGCGGGCACGCTGATCTTCTCGGGTTCGGGCTCGATCGAGCCGGGCCGCGTGAACCCGTTCGTGGCGGGCCGATTCGTGACGCTGCCGGGCGTGGCCAACAACGCCGCCAACTCGGCGCTGTTCCTCACCGACGGCAACGTGCGCCTCTACGCGGGCGCGCCCGACACCTACAACTTCGCTCCGGTGAACTACGAGCAGACGCCCCAGGAGCGCTACTCGGTGACGGCCGTCGGCCGCTACAAGATCACCGACGACATCGAAGCGACGCTGAAGGGCAATTTCGTCAACAGCCGCGTCACCACCCAGCTCGCCCCGACCCCGGTCGGCAGCCGTGTGTTCCGCTTCACGCTGGACAACAACCCGTTCCTGACGGCCGCGGCCAAGCAGGCGCTGAACAGCCTGGGCTCGACGACCCAGTACACGATCCCCTCGAGCTCGCCGTGGGCGGCCGGCACCTACACCGACGTCGACACCGACGGCGATGGGATCTTCGACACGGTCACCGGCGTGTTCAACCGCCGCCTGACGGAGTCGGGCCCGCGGGTTTCGCAGTTCAACTTCTACGGCTTCCAGATGCAGGCCGGCCTGACCGGCAAGCTGGGCTTCATCAACGGCCAGTGGGAGACGTCGTTCCAGTACGGCAACACCCACGGCTCGAACTCGCTGCTGGGCGACACCAGCCTGCAGCGCATCCAGCAGGCCCTGCTGCTGAACGCCACGGGCACGGCCTGCTCCGACCCGTCCAACGGCTGCGTGCCGATCAACCTGTTCGGCCAGGGCAACATCAGCAAGGCCGCGGCGGACTTCATCGCCACGCGGATCAACTCGTCGCAGGACTTCGAGGAAATCGTCGCCCAGGCGTTCATCAGCGGCGACACGGAGAACTTCTTCAGCCTGCCGGCCGGCCCGATCGGCTTCGCGATCGGCGCCGAATACCGCTCGGACGAGTTCGCGTTCCGGCCCAGCCAGGACCTGGCGGTCGGCAACCTGACCGGCTTCAACGCCTCGCCGCCGGTTTCGGGCTACATCGACGTCTACGAACTCTCCGGCGAAGCCCGGGTCCCGCTGCTGAAGGACCTGCCGCTGGTCAAGGAACTGAACCTCGAACTCGCCGGGCGTCTGTCCGACTACTCGAGCCAGTCCAAGACCACCAAGACCTACAAGGTGGCCGGCGACTGGGAAGTCTATGACGACCTGCGCCTGCGCGCCTCGTACAACCGCGCGGTGCGCGCGCCGTCGGTGGGCGAACTGTTCGGCCCGCGCGGGAACAGCTTCCCGACCGCGACCGACCCGTGCTCGGCCCAGGGCAACCCCAATGCGGCGGTGCGCCAGGCCTGCATCAACTCGGGCGTGGCGGCGAACCTGGTGGGCGTGATCCAGGCCAACCAGCAGACCCAGACGATCAGCGGCGGCAACCCGAACCTGGAGCCGGAAAAGGCCGACACCTACACGGCCGGCTTCGTCTACCAGCCGCACTACGTGCCGAACCTGTCGGTCACGGTCGATTTCTTCGACATCAAGATCAAGGACTACATCGCCGCGTTCGGCGGCAGCACGGCCAACGTGCTGAACGTCTGCTACAAGAACGCGACGGTGAACGGGAACCCGAACTCCCCGTACTGCTCGGCGGTCAACCGCCTGGCCAACGGCAGCATCGACTTCGTGTCGCTGCAGCTGCGCAACGTCGCCAAGCAGGCCAACCAGGGCCTGGACGTCTCGGTCAGCTACCGGTTCGACATGCAGGACGTGCCCGGCCTGCCCGACTGGGGCTCGTTCTCGGTGCGGACGCTCTACACCAACACCTGGAAGAACATCTTCTATCCGGACGCGATCTCGCAGCCGGTGAAGTGCGCCGACCGCTTCGGCCCGAACTGCAACGGCGGCGGCACCGGCATCACGCCGCGCCACAAGCTGCACACCACGATCGGGTGGAAGTACGGCGACTGGGGCGCGACGCTGGTCTGGGACCACCTGGACGACGTGACCGACGACAACAACAGCACGGTCTATACGGTCGAGCGGATCGGGGCGAAGAACTACCTCGATCTGTCGGTGGACTGGGCCGCGACGGAGAACGTCGCCTTCACGGCCGGCGTGCGCAACCTGACCCAGGAATCGTACCCGGTGCTGGGCGGCAACGCCTCGCCGTCGAACAGCGGCTACCCCAACACCTACGACGTGCTGGGCCGGGTGTTCTTCGCGAACGTGCGCCTGCGCTACTAGAGCCCGTCAGGGTGAAGTGGATGCCGGTTCACCCGCACGGACGGGCTCTACACTCTTGAAGATCGAGCCTTCTCGTCCGGATCAGGTGATCCCACCTGATCCGGGAAGGCTCTAGAGCGGGACCCGGACGGCGGCGCGGGACGGTCCGATCACCCCTGGACCGGCCCGCGTCTCCGGCCCCAAGCGAAAGAGGGAGCGCCGCGGAGACGCGGCGCTCCCTTCGCGTTTCAGGGCTCGGCCGAGCGCTGGAGCGAACCGACGTCGAGGATCGGGGAGGCGTCGATGCCCTCGGCGTCCATGAGCACGGCCACCCGCTCGAGCGCCGCGATGATCGCGGCCTGCTCCCAGCTTTCCAGCTTTTCGAAGCGCTCCGCGAAGCGGTTCTGAAGGACGTCGGGCCGGACAGAGAGCGCGTCGATCCCGGGCGGGGTCAGCGCGACGGTCACCCGCCGACGATCACCGGGATCGCGGCTGCGCGCGATGAGGCCCTTCTCCTCGAGCTTGTCCAGCAGGGCCGTCACCGTGGCCTGGCTGAGCCGCGCCTGATCGGCGATGGCGCCCGCGCTGGGCCGGCCGGTGCGCCCGATGATCTGCAGCACGACCATCTGCGACGCGGTGAGGCCCGACGTGGCCGCGAGCTTGCGGGCGGCGAACTCGGCGGCGCGCACGATCCGGCGGATCGCGATGAGCGCGCTGGCGACCCGGTTTTCCATCGCAAAGTTCCCGCGACCGTGAAGCCCGACTTGTCCTCCCGGATTCGTCGCCGCGCAAGATCGCGCCCGGCCCCAGCCGCGGCGCTCTCTTGTCGCGAGATATTTTGAATATCGAAATATTGAGGGTTGACGCCCCTCGGTGACGCACGGACTTTCGGGGAAAATCTGTGCAACCATCGGCTCATTCTGCCGTTTGTCGATGCGTTCGGGTTGACGGATTGGTTCGTATGTCGAAATATATAGACATGGATATCGCAACGCTTCGCGGGGAGCCGAAGCGGCGTACGGGGCATTCCGCAGCATCGGCGGAGCGCTTCACGTTCCGGCCCCCGAACGTTTCGGATGGTCCTGCCGTCCACGCGCTGATCCGGTCCTGCCCGCCGCTCGACGAGAATTCGGCGTACTGCAATCTCGTGCAGTGCGCGCACTTCGCCGGGACCTGCGTGGCGGCGTTCCGGGACCGTGAACTGGTCGGCTGGCTCTCGGGCTACAGGCCGCCCGAAGACCCCGAGACCATCTTCGTCTGGCAAGTCGCTGTCGGTCCCGCCGCGCGCGGACAGGGCCTGGGCGACCGACTGCTGGACGCGCTTCTCGCACGGCCCGCCTGCAGCGGCGTGCGCCGGCTGAAGACCACGATCACCGCCGACAACAAGGCCTCCTGGGCGCTGTTCGGACGGTTGGCCGAGCGTCTCGCCGCGCCGACGTCGCGCGAGCCCTGGCTGCTGGAAGGCGGCCACCTGCCGACCGGCCACGCCACCGAGCACCTTCTCACCATCGGACCGTTCCCCGCCGCCTCCCAGCGGCCCTGATCCTCAAAGCAAGAGTCGAAACCGCCATGTACGACGCCGAAGTCGCGGCGACGCCGCGCCCATTCGCCACCTTCGAACGCCTGGAAAGCCGGGTCCGTTCGTATTCCCGCAGCTTCCCGGCCGTGTTCGAGCGCGGCCGCGGATCGCACCTCTACGACGCCAAGGGCCGCGCCTGGATCGATTTCCTGAGCGGCTGCTCGACCCTGAACTACGGCCACAACCACCCGGTGCTGAAGCAGCGCCTGGTCGACTACATCCTGGGCGACGGGGTGACCCACAGCCTGGACATGCACAGCCGGGCCAAGGCCGAGTTCCTGGAGGCGTTCGAGCGCGTGATCCTGCGCCCGCGCGGCCTCTACTACCGCGCCCAGTTCACCGGCCCCACGGGCGCCAACGCCATCGAGGCGGCGCTGAAGCTGGCCCGCAAGGCCACGGGGCGGACCAATGTGATCGCCTTCACCAACGGCTTCCACGGCGTGACCCTGGGCGCGCTGGCGGCCACGGGCAACCAGCACCACCGCGGCGCGGCGGGCGTCTCGCTGGAGGGCGTGACCCGGGCGGCCTACGATAGCTACTTCGGCCCGGACGTCGACACCGCCGCCCAACTCGACCAGCAGCTCTCCGATCCCTCCGGCGGGATCGATCCGCCGGCCGCCATCGTGGTCGAGACGGTTCAGGGCGAGGGCGGGCTGAACGTGGCCTCGGCCGAATGGCTGCGCGCCATCGAGGCGGTGGCCCGCAAGCACGGCGCCCTCTTCATCGTCGACGACATCCAGGCCGGCTGTGGCCGCACGGGCAGCTTCTTCAGCTTCGAGGGCATGGGGATCAGCCCCGACATCGTCACCATGGCCAAGTCCCTGTCGGGCCTGGGCCTGCCCATGGCGCTGACCCTGATCCGGCCCGAGCGCGACATCTGGACGCCCGGCGAGCACAACGGCACGTTCCGCGGGAACTGCCACGCCTTCGTCACCGCCCGGGCGGCGATCGAGACCTTCTGGGGCGACGGGGCGTTCGAGGCCGACGTGCGCCGCAAGGGCGAACGGCTGGCCGCGCGCCTGGAGGAGATCGCCGCGCGCTACCCCGACGTCGTGGTCGGCGTGAAGGGCCGCGGCATGATGCGCGGCATCGACGTGGGCGGCGGCGAGGTCTCGTCACGCATCGTCAGCGCCGCCTTCGAGCGCGGCCTGATCATCGAGACCAGCGGCGCCCATGACCAGATCGTCAAGGTGCTGGCCCCCCTCACCATCGACGACGCCGACCTCGAGCGCGGCCTCGACATCCTGTCCAACGCGGTGGCTCAGGCGCGCGACGCCGAGCTGAACTCCGCAGCCTGAGGAGAATATCCATGATCGTCCGCGACCTCGCCGAAGCCAACGGCACCCGACGCCGCGTCGTCTCCAAGGGGTGGGAAAGCACGCGCCTGCTCCTGAAGGACGACGGCATGGGCTTCTCGTTCCACATCACCACCATCTACGCCGGCGCCGAGCTGCCGATGCACTACAAGAACCACCTGGAGAACGTGTACTGCATCTCCGGCGAGGGCTCGATCGAGGACCTCGCGACGGGCGAGATCCACGAGATCCGCCCGGGCGTGATGTACGCCCTGAACACGCACGACCGGCACATCCTGCGCGGCCGCACCGAGATGGTGATGGCCTGCGTGTTCAACCCGCCCGTGACGGGGCGCGAGGTCCACGACGAGACCGGCGCCTATCCGCTCGAAGCCGAGCCCGTCTGAGGCGCAAGGAGTATCGCGTAACATGACAGATGACCTTTACCCGTCCCGGGTCGCGCCCGAGCCGCGATGGCTTCCGCGCCGGGACCCCGTGGTCCATTCGCCCGCCGCCGATGGCGCGCCGCTGACGGCCGCCCAGGCCGCGGCGTTCGAGCGCGACGGCTTCCTGGTGCTGGATGGCGTTCTCGACGCTGACGAAGTGGCCGCCATGCAGGCCGAGCTGGAACACCTGCGCCGCTCGCCCGAAACCGTTGACCCCGAGACCCTGATCGCCGAGCCCAATTCCGGCGTGCTGCGCTCGATCTTCGCGATCCACGAGCAGAGCCGGCTGTTCTCGCGCCTGGCCGCGGACGAGCGCCTCGTCTCGATCGCGCGCCACATCCTCGGCGACGAGGTCTACGTCCACCAGTCGCGGCTGAACTACAAGACCGGCTTCGACGGCAAGGAGTTCTACTGGCACTCCGACTTCGAGACCTGGCACGTCGAGGACGGCATGCCGCGCATGCGGGCGCTGTCGATGTCGGTGCAACTCGTCGACAACCACCCGGTCAACGGACCGCTGATGGTGATGCCGGGATCGCACAAGCACTACGTCACCTGCGTCGGCGAGACGCCGGAGGACCACTACAAGCAGTCGCTGCGCAAGCAGGAGTACGGCGTCCCCGACCGCGACAGCCTGAGCCGGCTGGCGGACGAGGGCGGCATCGTCGCGCCCACCGGGCCGGCGGGTTCGATCGTCGTGTTCGACTGCAACACCATGCACGGCTCGAACGGCAACATCACGCCGTACCCGCGGGCCAATGCGTTCCTGGTCTACAACGCCGTCTCGAACCGGCTGGTCGCGCCGTTCGGGGGCCGCGCGCCGCGTCCGTCGTTCATCGCCACGCGCGAGGGGATGGAGGCCGTCCGACCGGTCCGGGGCCTGCTCGAAGAGAGGGCGGCCTGATGTCGGGCCATACCGTCGAGAAGATCGGCGGCACGTCGATGTCGGACACCCGCGCGGTGATCGACAACGTCATCATCGGCGAGCGACGGGGCCAGGCCCTGTACCGCCGGGCCTTCGTGGTCTCGGCCTACGGGGGGATGACCGACCGCCTGCTGGAGCACAAGCGGACGGGCCAGCCGGGCGTCTACGCGATGTTCGTGGCCGACGCGACGGGGGAGGGGCGCGGCTGGCGCGCCGCCCTGGACGACCTGGCGGCCGAGGCGCGGCGGCTCAACGCCGAGCGGTTCCCGCAAGGCGAGGATCGCGACGCGGCCGACGCCTTCGTGGAGGAGCGGGTCCGCCGGGCGCGCTCGTGCCTGGAGGACCTGCAGCGCCTGTGCGCCCACGGCCACTTCCGGTTGGACGGCCAGCTGGGCGCGGTGCGCGAGATGCTGGCCTCGATCGGCGAGGCGCACAGCGCCTTCAACCTGACGCGCGAACTGCGCCGCCGGGGCGTGAACGCCCGCATGGTGGACCTGACCGGCTGGGACGAGCAGTCGCCCTTGAGCCTGAACGAGCAGATCGAGGCGGCCTTCGCCCGTATCGATCTGACCTCGGAGCTGGCCATCGTCACCGGCTACGCCAAGGGGCGCGAGGGGCTGATGGCCGAGTACGGCCGCGGCTACAGCGAGGTGGTGTTCAGCCGCATCGCCGTGCTGACCGGCGCGCGCGAGGCGATCGTGCACAAGGAGTTCCACCTTTCCAGCGCCGACCCCAAGCTCGTGGGCGCGGACGCGGTGCGCAAGATCGGGCGGACCAACTACGACGTCGCCGACCAGCTGGCCAACCTGGGCATGGAGGCGCTGCATCCGCGCGCCGCGGGGGGGCTGCGCCAGGCGGGCATCCCGCTGTGCGTGCGCAACACCTTCGAACCGGGCGACCAGGGCACGACGATCTGGTCCGACTTCGTATCGGCGGAGCCGCGGGTCGAGATCGTCGCCGGCGCCCAGGGGATCACCGCGCTGGAGCTGTTCGAACAGGACATGGTGGGGGTGAAGGGCTACGACGCCGGCATCCTGGAGACCCTGACGCGGCATCGCGTGCGGATCGTCTCGAAGGTGTCGAACGCCAACACCATCGCCCACTACGTCGACGCCAATCCGAAGCAGATCAAGCGGGTGATCGGCGACCTGGAGCGGCAGTTCCCGAACGCGTCCATCTCCACCTCGCGCGTGGCCCTGGTCTCGGCGATCGGCAGCGACCTGAACGTGCCGGGCCTCACGGCCGTGGCGGCGCAGGCGCTGACGGACGCCGGAGTCGAGATCCTGGGGATGCAGCAGCTCATCCGCCGCGTCGACCTGCAGTTCATCATCAACGAGCGTGACTACAAGGTCGCCGTCTGCGCCCTGCACGCGCGGCTCGTTGGCGACGGCGTGGCCCGGCGCAGCCTGCAGACCGCGGCTTGACCGTGGCGCGCGCCCCCGACTCCGAGCCGTGGCGGCGGCGTCACGGCGGAGAGGGCTGTTGAGGCGCCATGCTGAGCGCGGTCCGGTCCGTCCGCAGCCTGCTGATGGCCATCATGATCCTGATGGCGGGGGCCGGCTTCATGGGGACGCTGGTGAGCGTGCGGCTGGAGCACGCGCGCGTGGACGCCCTCCTGATCGGCCTGGTGGCGACGGCCTATTTCGCCGGGCTGACGCTGGGATCGCTCCAGGCGGGGCGGGTGATCGCGCGGGTGGGCCACATCCGCGCCTTCGCCGCCTTCGTGGCGCTGCTGACCGCCAGCACCCTGAGCTTCGCGCTTCGCCAGGACGTGGCGCTGTGGTCGGTGCTGCGGTTCGTGAACGGCTTCTCGGTGGCCGGGGTCTACGTCTGCCTGGAGAGCTGGCTGAACGAACGGGCCGAAGCGGCGGATCGCGGGCTGGTGCTGGCGGCCTACATGATCGCCCTCTACGCCGGCCAGGCGGCGGGGCAGTTCCTGCTGGAATTCGACCGCGGCTCGCCGGGCCTGCCGTTCATCGCCGGCGCGATCCTGATCTCGCTCTCCATCATCCCGATCACGCTGACGGGCGCGATCAGCCCGACGCTGGGGGCCTTTCCACCGCCGTCGCTGGGCCGGCTGTACGCGATCTCGCCGCTGGGCATGGTCGGCGCCGCGGTGATCGGCCTGATCATGGGCGCCTTCTACGGCCTGGGCGCGGTCTACGCCCAGAGGCTGGGCCTGGGGCTGTCGGCGACCGCCGGCTTCATGAGCGCGGTGATCGTGGGCGGCGTGGCCCTGCAATGGCCGCTGGGCTGGCTGTCGGACCGTCTCGACCGGCGCAAGGTGATCGTCGGCGCCTTCGCCGGGGCGGCCCTGGTCGCGGGGACCATGGCGCTGCTGGGCGCGCCGGGCCCGCTACTTCCGATGCTGGGCGGCCTGTTCGGCGGGCTCAGCTTCGCCCTCTACCCGCTGTGCGTCGCCCATGCGAACGACCATGTGGCGCCCGAGGAGCGGGTCAGCGCCACCAGCGGACTGGTGCTGGTCTATTCCGCCGGCGCGGCGATCGGCCCGCTGGGCGGCGCCTCGGCGCTTTCGCTGCTCGGGGCCGTGGGGCTGTTCGCCTTCATCGCCATTTGCGCGGTCGCGGCCCTGGGCTTCGGCCTGTGGCGGCTGGCGGCGCGGCCGCCGGTGCCCAGCGCCCAGCAAGGCCCCTACCAGGCCCTGCCGCGGACCACGCCCGTCTCGGCGGCCCTCGATCCCCTGGCCGCCGTCGAAGAGACCTGAACCGGAGCGCCCATGAGTCCTGACGAGGCCGCCAGCCAGCCCGACCTGATCGACCAGACGCGCCACGCCGCGTCGCCCGCGGCGCTACGCCGGGCCGTGGCGGCCTCGGCGATCGGCAATGCGACGGAGTGGTTCGACTACGGGATCTACGCCTATGGCGTGACCTACATCTCCCAGGCGCTGTTCCCCGGCGAAGCCCAGGAGGCGACGCTGTTCGCCCTGGCGACCTTCGCCGTCTCGTTCCTGATCCGGCCGCTGGGGGGCATGGTCTGGGGCCCCTTGGGCGACCGGTTCGGGCGCAAGTCGATCCTGGCCATGACCATCCTGCTGATGGCCGCGGCCACCTTCCTCGTGGGCCTGATCCCCAGCTACGACGACATCGGCTTCTGGGCGCCGGCGGCGCTCGTGGCCCTGCGGATGATCCAGGGCTTCTCCACCGGCGGGGAGTATGGCGGGGCGGCCACCTTCATGTCGGAGTACGCCCCCGACAAGCGCCGCGGCTTCTTCGGCAGTTTCCTGGAGTTCGGCACGCTGTCGGGCTTCTCGCTGGGGGCGATCCTGATGCTCTCGGCGTCGTTCCTGCTGGGCGACGAGGCGATGCACGCCTGGGGCTGGCGGCTCCCGTTCCTGGTGGCGGCGCCCCTGGGCCTCGTGGGGCTGTACCTGCGCTCGCGGATCGAGGACACGCCGGTCTTCAACGAACTGTACCACGCCGAGGACATCGCGGAGAAAGACGCCCCGCACCTGGGCCAGCTGTTCGCGCGCTATTGGAAGCAGATCCTGGTGCTGAGCGGGCTCGTCGTGGCGCTCAACGTGGTGAACTATACCCTGCTCAGCTACATGCCGACCTACCTGGAGCGGCGGCTGGGCCTGTCGACCGGCGAGGCGCTGGCCGTGCCCATCATCGGCATGCTGTTCATGATGGCGGTGCTGCCGTTCGCCGGCGCCCTGTCGGACCGGATCGGGCGCAAGCCGATGTGGTGGATCTCGCTGATCGGGCTCTTCCTGCTGGTGATCCCGCTCTACCACCTGATGTCGGTGAGCCTGGCGGGCGCCATCGTGGGCTTCGCGCTGCTGGGCCTGCTCTACGCGCCGCAGCTGGCCACCATCTCGGCGACCTTCCCGGCCATGTTCCCGACCCAGGCCAGGTTCGCCGGCTTCGCCATCGCCTACAACGTGGCCACCTCGCTGTTCGGGGGCACCGCGCCGGCGATGAATTCGTGGCTGATCTCGGAGACCGGGGACACCCTGATGCCCGCCTACTACATGATGGGCTCGTGCGTGGTCGGCATGATCGCCCTGGTGTTCATGGTGGAGACGGCGGGGCAGTCGCTGCGGGGCACTCACCCGCCGGGCACCGAGGCGTCCAAGAGGCAGTTGGCCGAACGGGACGGCGCGGTCCGCCCCTGACCGGCGGCTCGCGAGTTGCCGAGACCACGTTCGCACGGATAGAGGCTTGGGTGTTCCACCGGACGCCCTGATGAGCCGCGCACCCCTTCTCGCCCTGATCGACGTCGCCCGCGGCCGCGGGCTGGAGATCGGCGCCTTCCACCGGCCGATGATCAGCCGCGACATGGGGCCGGTGGAATATGTGGACCGGGCCTCGCGGGAAGACGTGCTGCGGACGTACGCCGACAGCGACGAGGTCCGGGCGGAAGACGCCGTCGAGGTCGATCACATCTGGGGCGAGCGCAGCCTGCTCGACTGCGTCGGCGGCGCGCGCGCCTTCGACTATGTGGTGTCGAGCCATGTCATCGAACACGTGCCCGACCTGTTCGGCTGGCTGGGCGAGATCGCCGCGGTTCTCGTGGACGGCGGCGTCGCCGGCTTCGTCGTGCCGGACAAGCGGCGCAGCTTCGACCTGGCGCGGCGCGCCAGCCACGGCCCGGAATTCGTCGACGCCTATCTGCGCGGGCTGAGACGGCCGGGGCCGCAGCAGGTGTTCGACTTCTGCCACCACTATCGCGACCCGGGCACCGGCGCCGACCGGGACGGCCGCGTGGTCGACGAGGCCAGCCTGACGGCGAGCGCGCGGGCGGCCTTCGCGATCTGTCGCGAGATGGAGGAGGCTGGCCAGTACATCGACGCCCACTGCTGGGCCTTCACGCCGCGCAGCCTGCTGGGCGCGCTGGACCTGTGCAGCCGGCTGGGACTGCTGCCGTTCGAGATCGCCCTGCTGGCGCCGACGCCGGCCGGCTCGCACGAGTTTCTCCTGGCGCTGCGCCGCCTGCCGGAGGGGTCGAGCCTGGAGGCGCAGCGCGAGGCCTTCCGGGCCAGCTGCGCGTCGCTGGACCTGCCGCCGGAGAGCGAGTCGGTCGGCGGCGACGTCGACGAGCTGCGGGCGAGGGTCGAGGCCGCGCTGGAGCGGGTCGCCGCCATCGAAAGCTCGACCAGCTGGCGGATCACCGCGCCGCTGCGCGCGGCGGCCACCCTGGCCCGAAGGCTGGCCGGCCGCGCCTGAGGCGGGTCGCCCGCCTACTTCTTGGTGAACTCGGTCTCGATGGCCACGTCGATCCGGTCGCCGACGCCGAGCGTCGTGCCGGGGGCCGGCAGGCCGTAGGCGATCCCGAAGTCGGAGCGGTTGAAGGCGCCGTGGGCCGAGAAGCCGACACGAGCCCCGGCGGGGTCCATCTGCCCGGCCTTGTAGCCGCCGTTGTAGGTGGCTTCGAGGGTGATCGGACGGGTGACGCCATGGAGGGTGAGGTCGCCGGTGATGGTGGCGGTGCGCGGGCCCGTGGGCTCCACCTTCGTGGAGGCGAAGGTGATGGTGGGGAACTTGTCGGCTTCCAGGAACTGCTTCTCCACCTGGGCGTCGAAGTCGAGCTTGGCGGGATCGGGATAGTTGGTCTGCAGCGAATGGGCGTCGATGGTCGCGGTCACGCTCTGGGCCGCCGGGTTGGCGGGATCGAAGGCGAGCTTGCCGTCCATCCGGGTGAAGCGCGCGGTGTAGTTCGACAGGCCGATGTGCGAGAGCCGGAAGTTCACGCTGGTATGCGAGAGGTCCATCACATAGTCGCCGGCGTCGGCCGTTGAGGGCGCCTGCGGGGCGGGCGCGGCCTTCGCGGCGGGTTCGGCGGGCTTCTGCGCCGGCGGCGGCGAACAGGCGGCGAGCGCGCCCAGCGCGATCAGTGGAACCAGGGGTCTCATTCGTCTCCTCCAAATCTCTACGCCCCAAGGACGCGCCGGCGGGCTTCGTTCCGACACCGGGGCCGAACACGACCAGTGCGTGCAGGCCTTGCTCGGTTGACGTGTGGTTAACTTAGCGTCGCTAGGTTCGGAAAAAACATCAGGGGAGGAGCTGTTGACGCGGGTGGTCGACAGCGTCGGGGAGGCTGAACCGAAGGCGTCGTCCTCCGGCCCGTCGGGCTTTGCCTTCTTCGCGGCCTCGACCCGCAACTTCATTCCGCGGATCATCTCCAGCCTCGCGATGGCGGCCGTCATGGCCAGCTATCTGCCCTGGGCCTGGTCGATCGCCTGGCTGGCGGCGATCTGGAGCGGGCTCGCCGTCAGCCAGCGGCTGGTGTCGGCGATGGAGAAGGCCGGACCCGGGCCGGCGGCGAGCCGCCTGTGGCGGCTCAGCACGGCCTCGAGCTTCGCGGCCACCGTCGCGCAGTGCCTGCCGATCGGCGCGCTCTGGCTGACCGGCCAGCCGATCGCCCAGGCCTTCGCCCTGACCGCGGCGATGATCGGCTGCGCCTATGTGCTGCTGCAGTACTACGCCGACCTGAACCAGTTCCGCCTGTTCCTGACGCCCTACGCGGCGACGCTCGGCGCCCTCGCCGCCAAGCTGGCCTGGGACTCCGGCCTGTCGACGCCGGCCCTGATCACGGCGGGCGCGGCGCTGGTGGCCATGGTCAACTTCCTGCATTCGGCGCGCCGCCTGCTCGACCGTTCGCGCGGGGCGCTGCGCCAGGCCCGCGCGCGGGCCCAGGAGAAGGAGTTGGCGGCCGAGGCGGCCAACCGCGCCAAGAGCGCCTTCCTGGCCACCATGAGCCACGAGATCCGCACCCCGCTCAACGGCGTGCTGGGCATGGCCCAGGCCATGGCCGCCGACGGCCTCAGCGCCGTGCAGCGCGAGCGGCTGACCGTGATCCACCAGTCGGGCGAGAGCCTGCTGGCGATCCTCAACGACGTGCTGGACCTGTCGAAGATCGAGGCGGGCCGGCTGGAGCTGGAGTCGATCGAGTTCGACCTCGGCGAGGTGGCGCGCGGGGCGCATTCGGCCTTCACCGCCCTGGCCAACAAGAAGGGCCTCTCCTTCGCGCTCGACGTCGAGCCGGCGCGGGGCCGCTACCGGGGCGACCCCACCCGCCTGCGCCAGATCCTCTACAACCTGATCTCCAACGCCCTGAAGTTCACGGACCACGGCGAGATCCGCGTGACGGCCGCCTACGACGGCGAGGCGCTGAGCGTGTCGGTGCGGGACACCGGGGTGGGCGTGTCGGGCGAGAACCTCGACCGCCTGTTCGGAAAGTTCGACCAGCTCGATTCATCCACCACCCGGCGCTTCGGCGGCACGGGCCTGGGCCTGTCGATCTGCCGCGAGCTGGCCCGCCTGATGGGCGGGGACATCGTCGTCGAGAGCGAACTGGGGCGTGGCTCCTGCTTCACCCTGCGGGTCCCCCTGGCCAGGGTGGGCGACGCCAAGCCCGCCGCCGGCCTGCCGGTCGGGTCCGTCGAGGCCGCGCCCGAGCGACCCCAGGTGGCCCTGCGCGTGCTCGCCGCGGAGGACAACGCCGTCAATCAGCTCGTCCTGAAGACCCTGCTGCACCAGTTCGGCGTCGAGCCGACCGTGGTCGACAACGGCCGCGCCGCGGTCGAGGCCTGGGCGCGGGAGGCCTGGGACGTGGTGCTGATGGACATCCAGATGCCCGAGATGGACGGCCTGGACGCCACCGCGCGGATTCGCGAGCGCGAGCGCAGCACCGGACGGGCGCGCACGCCCATCGTCGCGCTGACCGCCAACGCCATGTCGCATCAGGTCGAGCAATACATGGCCGCAGGCATGGACGGCCATGTCGCCAAGCCGATCGAAGCAGAAGCCCTGTTCGCCGCGCTCGATGCGGCGACGGCCGTGGCCGACGACGACGACGTCAGGGCCGTGGCCGGCTAGTACTCGTCGGCGACGACGCGGACCAGCTCGACGATCTTGCGGCGGATGGCGGCTTCGGCGATGCGCGGGAAGGCCGCCATCAGCTCGGCGCCTTCGGTCGAAAGCATGAACTCCTGGGCGGCTTCGCGCTGGGCGGACACGGCGTCCTGGTCGCCCAGGCCGTCGTAGAAGTAGGCCACCGGCGTCTTGAGCGCGGCGGCGATCTCCCACAGCTTCGATGCGCTCACGCGGTTGGCGCCGCGTTCGTACTTCTGCACCTGCTGGAACGTGATCCCCAGCGCGTCGGCGAGCCGTTCCTGGCTGACGCCCATCTCCTTGCGTCGCATGCGGATGCGCAGGCCCACATGGCGGTCGACGGGGTGCGGCCCGTCATTCCGGGCGGCCGGAGCCTCTCCCGCAGCGTCCTCGAACTCTTGTTGCAATGGACCGATCATGTCCTCGACTTCTTGATTGGGAGGCCGCTCCGCCCCCCGACGGCGCAGCCTCCACGTCTGAACCTCCCCCGAGGTACGTCCTTAAGTTGAGGCAGCGTGGCGCCCTTGGAAAACCGACGCCTACCCATTTTGGGGGCATGGCTCGTTCTCGTTTCGATCAGGCTGCGCCCTGCAACGACTGTATTTCGTGTTCCCACTCGGCCACGACCCCAAGATCTGCCAATGCAGCGTACAGGCGGTAGAGCTGCGACTGATTGTCCAGAACGAACTTGACCAGCAGTTCCTTGGCCAAGACCCGCGACGTGACGACGTATCCGTCCTCGATTCGTTCGCATCTGCCGTCCTTCAGCAGCCGCGCCAGCCGGCGACGAGTCGTCTCCGGGGGGATTCCTAAACGCTCGGAGAGGGCGGCCGCGCGAACCGGCCGCCGATGGGCGTCGTCCACGAAGCTGTCGGGCGACCAGTCGCCGTCCGCGCGGCCGCCTTCCGTGTCGGGCAGGTGCTCGGTGTTGGCCTGGAACATCTCAAGCAGGATCAGCCCGCTCACGAGGTCGCCGATGTGCAGCGAGATCGGCTCGGCCAACCGCAGGATGTAGTTCGACGACAGGCGCAGGACGAGCCGGACCGGCGGGTTCGCGGGATCGAAGCCGCCGACCCGGGGCTTGGGAAGTTCATCGAGCAGCCCGATGCCGCGAAGGCGGACATAGAGGTTCCGGACCAGCTGATAGTAGGCCTCGGCGACCGCCTTGTAGGCCGGCGAAGTCAGGGGCGCTGTCGGGATGATGACGCCGCGCGGAACGGACTGGACGGCGCCGATCTCGATGAGCGCGGCCACGCGCCGCCGCGCCGTCTCGAACGGAATCCGCAGCGAGTTGGCGACGGCGTTGATGCTGACGGGCCGGCGCAGCTCGTCGGGCGGCGGCTGGTCCAGCCTGGCGTAGAGCCGCTGAAGCTCCGGGTCCCGGGTGATCTGGGCGACGTTCGCCTGACTGATCGCGGCCAGGAGCAGGCCATCGATCACATCGCGGCCAAAGCCACCGAGCTTGACCAGGTCAAGCGCAAAGCCGATCGACAGTCGCGTCGCCACGCGAAGGGCGTCGTGGGGCGCTTCCCGCGCCATCCTGAACATTCCCCCGAACTAGAGCGTGTCCGGGCGAATAAACCATGATCCGCGAGACTTGACACCTGCTCCGGAGTCGCCGGCCCTCACTTGAAGCGTTCGAACCACGCGACGATGGACTCCGCCTTGGCCGCCGACTGGGACGGACGTGCGGCGATGCCGCCATGGCTGGCGCCCGGAACGCGGATCAGCGCCGTCGGCACGCCGCGGAACTGCAGGGCGGCGAAGTACTGCTCGGCCTCGGACGGCGGGGTGCGGTTGTCCTCTTCGCCGACGACCACGAGGGTGGGGGTCTTCACATTGCCCACCAGCGAGAGCGGCGAACGCTTCCAGTAGGCCTCGGGGTCTTCCCACGGCATCTTGCCGAACCAGTAGGGGCCCATGAAGACGTAGCCGTCGGTGGTCAGCACCTCGCTGGCCCAGTTGATCACCGGCTTCTGCGTGGCCGCCGCGCGGAAGCGGTCGGTCTTGCCGACGATCCAGGCGGTCAGCACCCCGCCGCCCGAGCCGCCGGTCACATAGAGCCGCTTGTCGTCGACGAAGCCCTTGGCGATGGCCGCGTCCACCACGCTCATCAGGTCGTCGTAGTCGTGGCTGGGATAGTTGCGGTCGATGGTGTTGGCGAAATCCTCGCCGTAGGACGTGGAGCCGCGCGGGTTGGAATAGACCACCACATAGCCGGCGGCCGCGTAGAGCTGGTCGTCGGTGGAGAAGGTCGGGCCGTAGGCCGAGAACGGGCCGCCGTGGATCTCGAGGATCAGCGGGTATTTCTTCGACGGGTCGAAGCCGGGCGGGGTGACGATCCAGGCGCCGATGGCCTTGCCGTCGTAGCTCGACTTGACCGGCAGCGCCTCGACCTTGCCCAGGGTCTTGCCGGCGAACAGCCCGGCGTTGAGGTCGGTCAGGCGCTGGACCTTGCCGCCCCGCAGGACCGCCAGATCGGCCGGGTGCTCGGGCGTGGAGTCGGTGAAGGCGATCAGCCCGCCCTTGGCGATCGAGAACTCGCCGCCGGTGTAGGGGCGGTCGAGGCCGCCGCCGCCGATCTGCTGGATCAGGGTCTCGACCTTCCCGTCGAGGCCGACGCGGGCGACCTTGGTGTGGCCTTGGTCCTCGTAGGCGACGTAGAGGCTCTTGCTGTCGGCGGCCCACTGCGGGGCGGCGACGCTGCGGTCGAGGCCGGCGGTCAGCGAGCGGGGGTTCGAGCCGTCGCGGTCCATCACGTAGAGCTGGACGTTCTCGTAGCCGCGGTGGCGCGCGTCGTCGTAGCCGACGTAAGCGATCTTCGATCCGTCGGGCGAAGCCACGGGGGCGAAGTCGGGTCCGACGCGGTGGGTCAGGCGCGTGATCGGGCCGCCGTCCACGCCGACGCTGTAGACCTCGGCCTCGCCCGGATCCCGCTCCCAGTTCTCAGCCCGGTTGGTGGCGAAGAGGATCGCCTTGCCGTCGGGCGTGAAGTCGATGGGGCCAGCGTCGTCGAACTTGCCGAAGGTGAGCTGGCGCGGCGCGCCGCCGTCGGCGGCGACCGCGAACAGGTGTCGGTAACCGGGCTTCAGCAGGCCGGCGCCGTCGGCGCGATAGGTCACCCGATCGATGATCTTCAGCGGGTCGGCCCACTTGGCGCCCTGCGGCTTGGCCATCGGCGCGGCCAGCGGCTTGGGCTCGTCGATCGTCAGCATGGTGAAGGCGATGGTCTTGCCGTCGGGCGACCAGGCGATGTCGTTGGGCGCCTGCTCCAGGTCGGCGATGCGGGCGGAGCGGCCGGCGTCGATCCAGCGGACGTAGAGCTGCGCGCCGTTCTCGCCGGCGGCCACATAGGCCAGACGCGAGCCGTCGGGCGACCAGCGGGGCGCGAAATTGGTCTTGCCGTCGGCGACCAGGGGCGTCTGGGCGCCCGTGCGGGGATCGACCAGCCAGATCGAGCGCTGCGCCTTGTCGGCCATGATGTCGTTGCTGACCCGGACGTAGGCGATCGCCCCGCCGTCGGGACGGACCTGGGGATCGGCGGCCTGCTGCAGCCCGAACAGGTCGCGGGGGCCGAGCGTCGCGGCGGGGGATTCGGGAACTTCGGCCCGCACCGCGCTTCCCAACGACAGAACCGCCGCCGCCGCCAACACCGCCCACCGCATCGCGTTCTCCCCGGACTGCCGAACAGGCCGCGCAGAAGAAGCGGCGGCGCATGGTTTGTCCAGCCGGCCATGTGAGATCAGGCGATGCGCGTCGGGCCGCGCGCCCCCAAACTGGGTCGGCCTGGACTGGCCGGGTGGCGTTCTTGGGTCTAAGCAACCAGATGGCGATCCTCAGCGGGGGATGACCCATGGCGAGGTCCATACTGATCGTCGACGACGATGACGCGCTCCGCGGCGTGCTCGCCCGTGTCCTGAGCGCCGCCGGCTACGACGTCAGGAGCGCGCCCGGCGCCGACGAGGCGCTGCGCGATATCCCCGCCGACATGCCCGATCTGCTGATCACCGACATTATGATGCCCTTGGGCGACGGGGTGGAGCTGATCCGGGAGACGCGGCGCCGGTGGCCGGACGTCGCCATCGTCGCCATGTCGGGGCGCAGCCTCGGCAAGCTGGACCTCCTCAAGGCCGCCGAGCGCCTGGGCGCCGACGCCAGCCTCTCCAAGCCGTTCTCTTCGGACGAACTCCTGCTGACGGTGGAGGACGTGTTCGCCCGTCCCACGCCGCCTGGCGCCTAGCGCGCGCCCCTGGCCGGCGCGGCGCGCGCCCGCTACATGACCGCCCATGGCCGAAGCCTTCAACGAGACCGTCCTGCCCGCCGAGAAGGCCGCCCGCTACGCCGCCGTGGCCGAGGAGATCGCCGCGGTGCTGGACGGCGAGCCCAACCGCACCGCCCGGATGGCGACCGTCGCCTCGATGCTGGCCAACAGCTTCGACCACTATTTCTGGACCGGCTTCTACGTGGTGGACGAGGCCAAGGCCGACGAACTGGTGGTGGGCCCGTACCAGGGCAGTCTCGGCTGCCTGCGGATCGCCTTCGGGCGCGGGGTGTGCGGCGTGGCCGCGGCGACCGGCCAGACCCAGGTGGTGGACGACGTCCACGCCTTTCCCGGCCACATCGCCTGCGACAGCCGCTCGGCCAGCGAAATCGTCGTGCCGGTGACCGGCCCGGACGACCGGCTGATCGGCGTGCTGGACGTGGATTCCGACCGGCCCGCGGCGTTCGACGCGATCGACCAGGCGTGGCTGGAACGGATCCTGGCGGCCGCCTTCGGGTAGGCGCGTTGTCTTACGCAGCGGCGCCCCGCTAGAGGGGGAGAAAGCGCCTCTCCAGGCGCAACTGACGAGTCAACGGAGCACTCAAATGGCCGAGGCCTATATCGTCGCCGCAACCCGCACCGCCGGCGGCCGCAAGGGCGGGCGCGTGCGTGGATGGCACCCCACCGACCTGGGTGGCGTGGTCCTGAACGAGCTGGTGGATCGCGCCGGCGTCGATCCGGCGGCGGTCGAGGACGTGATCATGGGCTGCGTCATGCAGGTGGGCGAGCAGTCCACCAACGTCGCGCGCAACGCGGTGCTGTCGTCCAAGCTGCCGGAAAGCGTGCCGGGCACCTCGGTCGACCGCCAGTGCGGCAGCTCGCAACAGGCGCTGCAGTTCGCCGCCCAGGCGGTGATGAGCGGCACCATGGACGTGGTGATCGCCTCGGGCGTCGAGAGCATGACCCGCGTGCCGATGGGCCTGTCGGTCACGCTGGCGGCGAAGGAAGGCTTCGGCGTTCCGAAGAGCCCGAAGCAGGAAGAGCGCTACCCGAACATCCAGTTCAGCCAGTTCATGGGCGCCGAGATGATGGCCGAGAAGTACGGCCTGACGAAGGACCAGCTGGACGAGTTCGGCTACCACAGCCACCAGCGCGCGATCGCGGCGACCCAGGGCGGGGCCTTCAAGGACGAGATCCTGGCCATCGACGGCCTGGACGCCGAAGGCAACACCGTGCGCCACGATAGCGACGAGGGCATCCGCTACGATGTCAGCCTCGACGGCATGCGCGGCGTGAAGCTGCTGCGCGAGGGCGGCCGGATCACGGCGGCCACGTCGAGCCAGATCTGCGACGGCGCCTCGGGCGTGATGATCGTGTCGGAGAAGGCGCTGAAGGAGCACAACCTGACGCCGCTGGCGCGGATCCACCACCTGTCGCTGCTGGGCCACGACCCGGTGATCATGCTGGAGGCCCCGATCCCGGCGACGGAGCGGGCGCTGAAGAAGACCGGCCTGTCGATCGACGACATCGACCTGTTCGAGGTCAACGAGGCCTTCGCCTCGGTGCCGGTGGCGTGGCTGCAGAAGACGGGCGCCGATCCGGAACGCCTGAACGTCAACGGCGGCGCCATCGCGCTGGGCCACCCGCTGGGCGCCTCGGGCACCAAGCTGATGACCACCCTGCTGTACGCGCTGAAGAACCGCGGCAAGAAGTACGGCCTGCAGACCATGTGCGAAGGCGGCGGCATGGCCAACGTCACGATCGTGGAACGGCTGTAGCGCTCGTCTGACCGTCATCCCCCGGCTCGTCCGGGGGATCCAGATACGCCGCCGCTTGCGGGTCGCCCCCGAATTGCGGTGCTTATGGATGGCCGGGACAAGCCCGGCCATGACGATTCAAGGGGTTCGGAATGAGCGCGCGGGTCATCGCCATCACGGGCGCCTTCGGGGTGCTGGGCCAGGCCGTGGCGAGGGCGGCGGCCGGGCAGGGCGCGCGGCTGGCGCTGATCGACTTCGCCAAGGACGCGCCGGCGGGCCTGCCCTCGGGGCCGGACGTGCTGGTGCTGGCCGGCGTCGACCTGACCGACGCCAACCAGACGGGCGCGGCCATCGACGCCACCGCCGACCGGTTCGGCGGGATCGACGCCCTGCTGAACATCGCCGGCGGCTTCACCTGGGAGACGCTGCAGGCCGGGTCGTGGGAGAGCTGGCCGGCCATGTACCGGCTGAACGTGCTGACCGCGGCCAACGCCAGCCGCTCGGCCATCCCGCACCTGAAGCGCAGCGCCGCGGCCCGGATCGTCAGCGTCGGGTCGGCCGCGGCGCTGAAGGCGGGACTGGGCATGGGCGCCTACGCCGCCGCCAAGGCCGGGGTCCACAGCCTGACCCAGGCGCTGGCCGAGGAGCTGAAGGGCGACGGGGTGACGGTGAACGCCGTGCTGCCGTCGATCATCGACACGCCGACCAACCGCAAGGATATGCCGGACGCCGATTTCTCGGCCTGGGTCGCGCCCGGCGACCTCGCCGCGGTGATGCTGTTCCTGGCGAGCGAGGCGGCCGGGGCGGTGACGGGCGCCCTGATCCCGGTGACGAACCGCACCTAGGCGGCAGGCGTATCGTAGCGGCGCCTGTTACGCCGATGCCGCACCGCTTCTTCGAAATTTCAGCGGTAAGTGAACGCTGGTAGCTTGTCGGCGCGAAGCGCGCGAAGGTGACGGCCAGGGAGGGGACCCCGAAGATGGGCCCATGGCTGTTCATCGCCGCGGCGGTCGCGCCGGCCGCCGCTCAGGAACCTGCGCCGCCGGTCGAAGCCGCGCCGGACGAGGCCGGCCGCGGCGTGATCGCCTATCCGCCGGCCTTCTTCGCCGACTCGCGGCCGACCAGCGCCTACGACATGGTGCTGCGCGTCCCGGGCTTCACCTTCGACAAGGGCGTCGCCGTCCGCGGCCTGGCGGGATCGGGCGGCAATGTGTTGATCGACGGCCAGCCGCCCGTGGCCAAGAACGACGGGCTGGACGAGATCCTCAAGCGCATCCCGGCCGGCTCGGTCGAGCGCATCGAGCTGATCCGTGGCGGCGCGCCCGGCATCGACATGGAAGGCCGCACCATCCTGGCCAATGTCGTGCGCAAGCAGACGGCCGGGTTCCACGGCGCGTTCTCGCCCAGCCTGATCGCCGCCTACAACGGCCTGGTCCTGCCGGGCGTCCGGTTCGAGGGACAGTGGCGCTGGCCGGGCGGCCGGGCGGCCGAATTCAGCCAGGTGCTGGGGACCGGCATCCTGACCAACACCGAATACGGCGACGGGCCGCGCATCCGCTACAACGCCGACGGCTCAGTGCGCCTGGCCTCCAAGATCGGAACCGAGAGCTGGGGCACGCGGATCAACACCACGGCGGCCTACGAGACGCCGCTGTTCGGCGGCCAGGCGCACGTCAACGGCGCGCTGATCATCAATCCCGGAACCGTGGAGCTCTACGACCACTACCGCAGCCGCTCGGGCCTGGAATACGAGTTCGACGACAACCGGAAGAAGCAGCTGGAGCTGGGCGGGCGGTTCAGCCGGCCGCTGGGCGGCGGGGTCGACCTGGAGACCACCGCCTTCCAGCAGTTCAGCCACCTGCAGACCGACGTCCACTTCGAGGCGCCGGGCCTGGCGCGCGACTTCGCCCTGGACCGCAAGTCGACGGAGAGCACGGGGCGGGTGGAGCTGCGCGCCCGCGGCCTGCCCGGCCTGACCATCGAGGCCGGCGTCGAGGGGGCGTTCAACCACCTCGACAGCGAGACCGAGCTGAACGTCAACGGCGTCGCGATCGCCGTGCCCGCCGCCAATGTCACCGTGGAGGAGTTGCGCGGCGAGGGCTTCGCGCGCGCCACGTGGCGGCCTGCGCCGACCCTGACGCTGGAGGCCGGCGCCCGCCAGGAAGCCTCACGCGTCACGTCGGACGGCGATGTGGCGCTGCGCAAGTCGCTGCACTTCCTGAAGCCGCGGGCGGCGCTGACCTGGTCGCCGGACGCGAAGAGCCAGCTGCGCGTGCGGGTCGAGCGCGAGGTGGGCCAGCTGAACTTCGACGACTTCGTCGCCTCGCCGAACGTGGCTTCGACCGGGACGGTGGTGGCCGGCAACCCGGACCTGACGCCGCAGCAGGCGTGGGTGTACGAGGCCGCCTACGAGCGGCGGTTCTGGGACGGCGGCGCGGCGCTGATCACGGTGCGCCACTACGATATCACCGACACCGTCGACCGTGGCCCGGCGCGCGACGCGACGGGCGCGATCATCCGCGATCCGGTCACCGGCCAGGCGGCCGCCGATCGGCCCGACAACATCGGCAAGGGGACCAAGCGCGAGGTGCAGGCCAGCGTGACCCTGCCGCTGGACCGGCTGGGCGTGCGCTCGGGCCAGCTCAAGCTGCAATCCACGTGGCGCGACACCAAGGTCACCGACCCGATCACGGGCCAGAAACGGGAGATTTCGGGCCAGCACCCGGTCGACTGGGAGGCGCACTACAGCCAGGACCTGCCCGACTGGAACGCCACCTGGGGCGTCGACGTGATCGGCCAGTACCGCGAACGCTATTTCCGGCTCTCTGAGGTCGAGACCAAGAAGTACTCCACCTGGGTGGTGGTCTACGGCGAGATCAAGCCGCGGCCCGACACCTCGGTGCGGCTGGAGCTGAACGGGGTGACGATGCGCGACGCCCGGCGCATCCGCGAGGTCTACATCGGCCCGCGCAGCCTGGGTCGGCTGGACTACGTCGACGAGCGCGACCTGGAGTTCAAGGGCAGCGTCACCCTGCGCCTGCGCAAGACCTTCGGCTGAGGCCGGCCGAAGCGCCGGAATCCCTTGCTGCGTAAGGGAAAGCGATGCACGGGCGCCTCACTTGTGATCGCCGATAACGCATCGGCTCGAGTCGAACGCCGTTCGTCATCGATCCGTCGTGCAGCCACGCTAGGGCGGCCCCAACGCGCTTTGCGTAGGGATAGACGATGACCATTTCACGTGCGCGGCTGGCGGCCGCGGCGAGCAGTGTGGCTTTGGCCGGCGTTTGCGGAGCGGCCGCCGCCGAGGAGGCCCCGGCGATCCAGGAGATCGTCGTCACCGCCCAGAAGCAGCAGCAGCAGGCCATCGACGTGCCGATGTCGCTGACGGCCTATGGCTCGGACCGCCTCGAGGCCCTGGGCGTGCAGGACTTCGCGGGCCTGTCGCAATTCACGCCGGGCTTCAAGGTGCAGGACCAGTCGCCGAACAACCCCGGCTTCGTGATGCGCGGCATCACCTCGGACTCCACCGACGCCTTCGCCGAGGCGCGCGTCTCGGTGTTCCAGGACGGCGTTTCGATCTCCAAGGCCCAGGGCTCGTACGTCGAGCTGTTCGACCTGGAGCGCGTGGAGGTGGCCAAGGGGCCGCAGTCGACGCTGTTCGGCCGCGGCGCTCTGATCGGCGGGGTCAACCTGATCGAGAAGAAGGCCTCGACGGCGGGCGTGGACGCTTATGCCCGGGGCGAGCTCGGCGACTACAGCTACAGGCTCATGGAAGGCGCGGTGAACATGCCGATGGGCGACCAGCTCGCCGTGCGGTTCGCCGGCCGCTACCGGACGCGCGACGGCTATGTGAAGAACGCGCTCGGCGGCGAGGACTTCCAGTCGGTGGACAGCGGCGCGGCGCGGGCCGCCATCCGCTGGGAGCCGACCGACCGGTTCACCGCCGACCTGATCTTCAACTACCAGGAGGACCATCCGAGCGGCACGGCGTTCAAGGCCGGCGGCTATTCCCCGACCGACCCGGCGACCGGCCAGGTGCTGGCCGACCGCTCGCCGCAGAGCCCCGCGGCGCTGGCCGCGCCGGCCAACTTCCAGGGCGGGATGAAGCTCGGCGTCGACCGCAAGGTGCGCGGCGCCACCGGCCTGGTCTCGTACAGGCTGTCGGACGCCGTCAGCGTGGATTCGATCACCGCCTGGCGGGACTACGCCAGCAAGGAGGTCTTCGATCCCGACGGCCTGTCGCTGCCGATCCTGACCGGGCTCAACGACGGCGACGGCGACCAGTGGAGCCAGGAGCTGCGGATCACCTTCGACAACGGCGGCCGGGTGAAGGGCTTCATCGGCGGCGACCTGTTCTCGGCCAGGGACCATCACCGCGTCCCGCTCCAGTTCGACGAACGGATGGCGCTGGCGGTGGTGACGGGCCAGCTCAGCGGTTCGGCCGCGGGCACGGGCCTGCCGGCCACGACGCCGGCCCCCGCGGCGCTGTTCGACAACCGCGCGTTCACCGGCGCCCTGCTGCAGGGGCTGGTCGGCCAGCTGAGCGGCGGAAAGCTGCTGCTGACACCGGCCCAGGCCGCGGCCATCGCCGCCAACCTGCGCTCGAACCACGTCGAGGAGGCCACCGACACCAGCGACCTGGACTCGTACGACCTGTTCGCCGACGCCACGATCAGCGTGACCGAGAAGCTCGAGCTGTCGGCGGGCGTTCGCTACACCCGCGACGACAAGACCACGGGGTTCAGCTCGCGCGTCGTCGGCGGGCGCAGCGTGCTGGGCGGAGCCCTCGGCGCGGCCCAGCTCGCCGCGACCGGGACGGCGCAGAGCCTCGCCCAGGCCCAGGCGATCATCGGCGCCCTGCAACTGCCGATCGTCCAGGCGATCCCGGAAAGCCAGCTGCCGCTGTTCGGCCTTACGTTCCAGCCGACGACCGGCAACGGCCAGACCTCGTCCCAGTCGCTGAAGGACGACGGGATCACCTGGCGCGCGGTGGCCCGCTACGCCGTCTCGCCCGACGCCAACCTCTACGCCTCGGTGGCGCGCGGCCGGCGGCCCGAAGTGCTGGCGACGGCCGGGCCGTCGACGCCCGGCGCGGCCGCCAGGTTCAGCACGGTGAAGGCCGAGACGGTCGACAGCTACGAGGCCGGCGCCAAGCTGGCGCTGTTCGAGCGGCGGCTGCGGGTCGACACGGCCGTCTACCGCTACGACTACGACAACTTCCAGACCGTCGAGCAGCGGGGGACGCTGTTCGTGACCACCAACGCCGGCAAGGCCAAGGCCTACGGCTTCGAAGGCCAGCTCGACCTGGCCGCGGCGGAGGGGCTCAACCTCTATGCGACCTACGCCTTCAACCACGCCCGGTTCGACGGCGGCGCCTATGACGGCAATCGCCTGCGGCTGTCGCCCGACCACACGCTTTCCCTGGCGGCGTCGTGGCGGTTCGCCCTGCTGGGCGGCGAGGTCGACGTGCGGCCGAGCTACGTGTGGCAGTCCAAGGTCTATTTCGACGACAGCAACGACCGCGCCGCCTTCCAGCAGCCGCCGAACGTGTTCGTGGCCGACAACATCCAGGACGAGGTCCAGAAGGCCTACGGCCTCTTGAACCTGCGCGTGTCGTGGACGCCCGAGGCGATGCCGCTGACGTTCGAGGCCTTCGCCACCAACCTGACGGGCGAGGACTACATCATCGACGCGGGCAACACGGGCGACAGCCTGGGCCTGCCGACGTTCATCGCCGGGGCGCCGCGGATGGTGGGCGTGGGGCTGGTCTGGCGCTACCGCTGATCGTCGGCGCTGTGAGCGGAGATCGTCGCGATCGCGCGGTCTCCGCTTGCGCTTCCGCGCAGGTCATCGGCTAGACCTTCCGTCCCATCGGAAGGGGATACCCATGATCGGCTACGCCACCATCGGCACCAACAACCTCGACAACGCCACCAAGTTCTACGACGCCGTGTTCGCCGCCCTGGGCGGCCAGCGCACCTTCGCCATGGGCGACCGCATGCAGTTCTACGGCAGCAAGGCCGCGCCGGGCATGGTCGCCGTGTGCAAGCCCTACGACGAGAAGACCGCCTCGTGCGGCAACGGCAGCATGTTCGGCTTCCCGGCCGCGACCAAGGAAGCCGTCGACGCCGCGCACGCCGCGGCCCTGGCCGCCGGCGGCGCCGACGAAGGCGCGCCGGGCGCGCGCACCGACAACTTCTACGGGGCCTATTTCCGCGATCTCGACGGCAACAAGATCTGCGTCTTCAAGATGGGCTAGGCCCCTCGGACGGGGCGGGCTTGGCCGGCGCGACGCGCCAGACGATCCCGCCCACGTCGTCGGCCACCAGCAGGGCGCCCGACCTGTCGACGACCACGCCGACCGGGCGGCCCTGGATTTCGTCTTCCGCGTTCAGAAAGCCGGTGAGGAACACCTCGGCCGGCGTCTGCGGCTTGCCATCGGCGAAGGGTACGAAGACCACCCGGTAGCCGTTGAGCGGCTGGCGGTTCCACGAGCCGTGCTGGCCGATGAAGGCGCCGCCCCGGTAGTGAGCGGGGAAGGCGTCGGCCCTGTAGAAGGTCAGGCCCAGGGCGGCGGTGTGGGCGCCCACGCCGTAGTCGGGCGCGATGGCCTTGGCCACGAGGTCGGGCTTCTGCGGCTTCACGCGGTCGTCCACGTGCTTGCCCCAGTAGCTGTAGGGCCAGCCGTAGAAGCCGCCGTCCCTGACGCTGGTGAGATAGTCGGGCGGCAGGTCGGGGCCGATCTCGTCGCGCTCGTTGGAGACCGTCCACATCGCGCCGGTCGTCGGCTCGAAATCGATGCCGTTGGGGTTGCGGATGCCGCTGGCGAAGACCCGCGCCTGGCCCGAGGCGATGTCGTAGACCCAGATGGCGGCGCGTCCGGTCTCGGCTTCCATGCCGTTCTCGCCGATGTTCGAGTTGGAGCCGACCGTGGCGTAGAGCTTGGTCCCGTCGGGGCTGGCCACGACGTTCTTGGTCCAGTGGTGGTTGATCGGCCCGCCGGGCAGGTCGAACACCTTGACGGGCGGGCCGGAGGCCTGGGTCTGGCCGTCCACATAGTCGAAGGCGACCACGCCGTCGGAGTTGGCGACGTAGAGCTTGCCGCCCACCAGGGTCATGCCGAAGGGCTGGTGCAGGCCCTCGTGGGCGAAGATAGCGCTGGTCTCGGCCACGCCGTCGCCGTCGGTGTCGCGCAGCAGGACGATCTTGTCCGGGCTCTTCCGGGCGGAGCCGACGTTCTTCATCAGCATCTTGGCGAAGAAGCCCTTGATCCCCTGGCTGTTGACGTCGGCCTCGCTGGGTTCGGAGGCGGATTCAGACGCCAGCACGTCGCCGTTCGGCAGGACGTAGAGCCAGCGCGCGTGGTCGAGGCCCTGGGCGAAGCGGGTCACCGTGAAGCCCGCCGGCGCGCGCGGGGCGGCGTCGCGCGTCCAGCCGACCACCTTCGGAATCCCGACCATGGGGATGAGGCTGTGCCGGGGCGCCGGCAGCCTCGGGTTCGGCCCAAAGCCGGCGAGGGGATCGTCCGAGCCGGGCTGGGCGCAGGCGGAGAGGCAGAGCGCGGCTGCGGCGGCCGGCCAGAGCTTGTTCATCGGCGTCTCCTTCGGGCGCGCGGCTTACGTCGCGGCGCCGTTGCTTCGGCGGTCGAAAGGCGATGCACTGCCATATGAGGAAACGAGAAGCGAGACGGGGCGGGCCATGGACCTGACGCTCACGCCTGAACTGGCGGCCTTCCGCGAGGAGGTGCGGGGCTTCCTGGCGGCGCACGCGGACGAGTACGAGGCCGGCGCGCCGAAGGACCCCAAGGCGTGGCAGAAGCTGCTGATCGCCAACGGCTATGCGGCGCGCACGATCCCCAAGGCCTATGGCGGCTATGGCGCCGAGCCCGACATCCTGAAGTCGCGGATCATCGCCGAGGCCTTCATCGACGCCAACGCCCCGCGCGGCATGGCCGGGCAGGGGATCTCGATGCTGGTCCCGACCCTGCTGGAGGTGGGCTCGGAGGAACAGAAGACGCGCTGGATCCCGCCGACGCTCAATGGCGACATCCTCTGGTGCCAGGGCTATTCCGAACCCGGCGCCGGGTCGGACCTGGCGAGCCTGCAGACCCGCGCGGTGGAGGACGGCGACGACTTCCTGATCTCGGGGTCGAAAATCTGGACCAGCACCGCGGCCCAGGCGCAGATGATGTTCTGCCTGGTGCGCACCGAGCCCGACAAGCCGAAGCACGAGGGCATCAGCTACATCCTCTTCCCGATGGATACGCCGGGGATCGAGGTGCGGCCGCTGAAGACCATGACCGGCCACGCGGAGTTCAACGAGGTGTTCTTCACCGATGTGCGCGTGCCCAAGGCCAATGTGGTGGGCGGGCGCGGCCGCGGCTGGTTCGTCGCCAACACGACGCTGAAGCACGAACGCGGGATGCTGGGCGATCCCAACGCCACCGAGGCGCGGCTGAAGGCCCTGATCGAGTTGATGGCGAGCGAGACGGTCGACGGCCAGCGGATCATCGACAATCCGGTCTTCCGCGACCGGCTGATGCAGCTCCAGGCGCGGGTCTTCTCGATGAAGTTCAACGGCCTGCGCACCATGACCGACGAGACGGCCGGCCTGGCGCGGATGATCGTCAAGCTGCAGGGCTGCGAGCTGAACCACCAGGTGGCGGCGCTGGCCATCGACGCCCTGGGCGAACTGGGCATCCTCTACCACGACGGGCCGCACCTGCGGGCCAAGGGGAACTGGCAGCGGAACTACATGTTCGACCTGGGGCTGATCATCGGCGGCGGCACCGCCCAGATCCAGAAGAACATCATCTCGGAGCGGGGCCTCGGCATGCCGCGCGAGCCCAAGGCGGTGGAGGCCTGAATGCGGTTCGCGCTCTCCGAAGACCAGACCCTGCTGCAGGACAGCCTGAACAAGGCCCTGGCCGACCTTTCGCCGCTGGACCGGGTGCGGCGGTTCGCCGATTCCGACGCCTGTTCCGCCCCGGACATCTGGGCGGGCCTGGCCGAGCTGGGCCTGCCGGGCCTGATGGTTCCCGAGGAGCATGGCGGCCTGGGCCTGGGGCTGCTGGAGGCGGCGCTGGCGGCCGAGGCGCTGGGTCGCGTGGTGGCGCCGACGCCATTCCTGGGCTCGGCGGTGCTGGCGCCGCTGGCGCTGACGCTGGCCGGGTCGGACGAGCAGCGGTCGCGCTGGCTGCCGAAGCTGGCGTCCGGCGAGGCGGTGGCGGGGGCGGCGATCTCCGAGCCCATCGCCGGCGCGCGCGAGGGGGCGGGCGTAAGCGCGGACGGCGGCCGGCTGACCGGCAAGTCGCTGTTCGCCCTGGACGCCCCGGGCGCCGACCTGATCGTGGTGGCCGACCGCAAGGGCGCGCTGCACCTGGCGGCGGCGGCCGAAACCGCCGAGATCATGCCCAGCATCGACGCGACCCGGCGGCTGGGCGAGCTGACCTTCCGCGACACACCGGCCGAAGCCCTGGCCTCGAACCAGGCGCTTGAGCGGCTGCGCGACGCGGCCTGGGTGATGCTGGCGGCCGACACGCTCGGCGCGGCCCAGGCGATGCTGGACAAGGCCGTGGCCTACGCCAAGGAGCGCAAGCAGTTCGGCCGCACCATCGGCAGCTTCCAGGCGGTCAAGCACCTGTGCGCGGAGATGGCCGCCGAGCTGGAGCCGGCGCGCGCACTGGTCTGGTACGCCGCCTACGCCTTCGACCACGCGCCCGACGAGGCGCCGCTGATGGCGGCCCACGCCAAGGCGCACCTGTCGGAGATCGGCCGCTTCGTGGCGCGCACGGCGACCGAGGTGCACGGCGGGATCGGGATGACGGACCTGCTGGGGCTGCACTACTGGTTCAAGCGCATCGGCCAGAACCGCCAGTTGCTGGGCGGGCCGGAACGGGTGAGGGAAACCGCCGCCAGGCTACAGGGCCTGATACCGGCATAGGGGGAAACGACATGGCCGACGGATCCGTGCAGGGACACGTCCACGACCGCTACGCGGGCGTGCGCACGACCTTCGAGGGCAACCTCGACAATGGCGCCGACGTGGGCGCGGCGTTCTGCGCCACGGTGGAGGGCGAGATCGTCGTCGACCTCTGGGGCGGCTTCGCCGACGAGGCCAAGACCCGGCCCTGGACCCGCGACACGATCATCAACGTCTATTCGACGACCAAGACGGTGACGGCGCTGACCGCGCTGATGATCGCCGACCGTGGCGACCTCGATTTCGACGCGCCGGTGGCGAAGTACTGGCCCGAGTTCGCGGCGAACGGGAAGGACCGCGTGAAGGTCAGCCACCTGATGAGCCACGCGTCGGGGCTGTCGGGCTGGAAGGAGAAGATCTCCAAGGACGACCTCTACGACTGGGACAAGTGCGTCAGCCTGCTGGCCGCCCAGGCGCCGTTCTGGGAGCCGGGGACCGCACCGGGCTACCACGCCATCACCCAGGGCTATCTGGTGGGCGAGGTGATCCGCCGGATCACCGGGCGCACGGTGGGCACGGTGTTCCGCGAGGAGATCGCCGAGCCGCTGGGCGCCGACTTCTGGATCGGCCTGCCGGCCTCGGAAGACGGCCGGGTCGCCGACCTGATCCCGCCGCCGCCGGGGGCCGCCATCGGCGAGGGTGGGGGCCAGACCGAGATCCAGGCCAACATGTCCAACAACCCGGGTGTCGACGTGCTGGCAACGCGCACCCGGGCCTGGCGGGGCGCCGAGATTCCCGCGGCCGGCGGCACGGCCAACGCCCGCGGCATCGCCGAGGTCCACGCCATCCTGGCCAACGGCGGGGTGGCCAAGGGCAAGCGCTTCCTGTCGGAGGCCGGCTGCCGCAAGGCGCTGGAGCTGCAGATCGAGGGCCAGGACCTGATCCTGGGAACGCCGGCGCGCTACGGCATGGGCTTCGGGCTGTCGGGCGGCCTGCTGCCCCTGCCCAACCCCAACACCATCTACTGGGGCGGTTACGGCGGCTCGCTGGCCATCATCGACATGGATGCCCGCACCAGCTTCGGCTACGCCATGAACAAGATGGCCGGCACGACGCAGGGCGACGTGCGCGGCCTGGGCCTGGCCATGGCCATGTGGGAGGCCCTGGGGCTGCTCTGACCAGCCCCGCCGGCCGCGCCTATTGGGGGACGCGGCCGATCTCGAAGGCCGTGGAGCCGACAGGCAGGGTGTAGAGGCTGCCGTCGTCGGCCAGGTCCCACTTGCCGCCATGCCGGGCGCTGTCGAGGCCGCGGGCGAAGATCTCCTTGGCGATGCCGTTATCCGGCGCCGGCAGCAGATGGTAGAGCACCAGCAGGCGCGCGCCGGCCTTGTTGGCCATGTCGGCCGCCTCGGTCGGCGAGATGTGGTAGCTCTGGATGTCGCGCATGATGTGCGCGACGCGCGGCCGGTTCTTCTCGCGGGCCGACTGTTCCAGCGTGCGGATCATCTCGCGGTTCAGCGCCTCCGAAACCAGGATGTCGGTCCCGCTAGAGGCCACGGCCAGCGGCGCATAATTGGTCGTGTCGCCCGTTATCACCGCCGAGCGGCCCTTGAAGTCGAAGCGGTAGGCGTAGGCCGGGCGCGCCGGGGCGTGGTTGGTCTCGATGGCCGTGACCTTCATCGAGCCATCGTCCAGCACCACGGTCGAGCGGACGCCGCCGGGGCCGGGGACCTCGGGCATGGTCACGGTGTGGGCGATCATCTGCGCCGTCGCCGGCGGCATGAGTTCGGCGGTGTGGTGGGCCGTGCGATAGCCCTCGTCGAGCGTGTAGGCCTCGTTGAAGCCGGCCACCACCTGTTCGATCCCCGGCCCGCCGTAGACGGCCAGCGGCGCGGGCCGGCCGGGCACCCAGGTCTGCAGGTTCAGCTCGCCCAGGTCGCCGATGTGGTCGGAGTGGAAGTGGGTGATCATCACGCCGGCCACGCGGTCGAGCGGCAGGCCCCAGAGCATGAGGTTCTTGGTCGACTCCGGGCCTGAGTCGACGATGTAGATCTTGCCGCCGGCCATCACCGCCACGCAGGCCTTGGCGCGGGCGAGGCTGGGGAGCGGCGCCGAGGTGCCGCAGGTGGCCACGCGCAGGGCGTCGTCGCCCAGCAGGGCCGAGTTGTCGCGGCCCACGTTCTGACGGACGAACGCGGCGAACATCCGGTCCTGGATCGCGGGGCTGTGCAGGGCGAGGGCCATCACCGCCGCGACCGCCGCGGCGCCCCCCGCCCAGATGGCGGCGTTGCGGGCGATGCGGCCGGTCGGAACCGGTTCGGCCGGCGGGTCCTTCTGGCCGCGCACATGCAGCGCCAGGACCACGACGGCGCCGATCTCGATAGGCAGGTTGGCCGCGAGGCCCGCGGGCGAGCCGGTCACCGCCCAGCCGAGCAGGCGGCCCACGATGACCGCCGACAGGGCCAGGGCCGCAGCCATCAGCGGCGCGCGCCGGCCGGTCCACAGCCCGACGAGGCAAAGCGCCGACAGGGCGAAGAACATGCCGCCCATGTCGCCGCGCAGAGTGGAGAAGCCGGGGACGCCCAAGGCCACGATGTTGAAGCGCGCGGCGAGCAGTTCGGGCGCGACCCAGAAGCCGACGCCGAGGAGGGCGAACAGCAGGGCGTAGATCGTGATGACGACCTTGGTGATGCGCATGGTCGGGGTTCCTGGGATGGGGTCAGGCGGCGGAGGGATGTCCGGCGAAGATCGCGGCGGCGGCCTTGGCGGCCGTCGCCCGGGCGGAGGCGGCGTCGAGGCCGAGGCCCCGCAGCAGCCCGAACGCGAGGTCGCGCGACAGGGCGGCGGCCTCGGCGGGGGTGTCGTGGTTCAGCACGCGGGCCACCGCGATCTGCACGAGGCCCACGGCCATCAGCACGCCGGCTTCGAGCGAGACGCCCACGAACTGGCCCGCGTCGAGGCCGGCGCGGATGTCGGCCCGGACGCCGCGGTTCATGGGCAGGTCGGGGATGGCCGCGCCGTGGAACAGGCGGTTCTGCAGCCGCACGCCCGGCGGATTCTCCAGCGCCAGGCGGGCGAAGCCGCAGAGCGAGCGGGCGATGCGCTCGGCCGGATCGGCGACGCCGTCGGTCACCTCCGCAACGAAGGCCTCGACACCCTTGCGGACCTCGTCGGCCAGCGCCTGGGCCAGGGCCTCCTTGTCGGGGAAGTGGTTGTAGAAACTGCCCTTGGCGACGTCGGCCGCCGCGACGATGTCGTCGATCGAAACGCCGTCCACCGAGCGGTCGGCGAACAGCGCCTGTCCTGCGCGCAGCAGCGCGGCGCGGGTGCGGACCCGGCGTCTGTCCATGCGCGGTGCGGGGAGCGGGGTCATGACGGCCTATAAATGACGATAACGTCAGTATTGAACTAAAAAGTCAGAAACGCAAGCGGCCAAGCTCCGTCGCGCCGCGCGGACTGCGATTTGACCAAATGGTCATAGTTCCGCTTGACCGAGGCGTTGCCCGGGGCACATGATTGACCAAATGGTCAATCGGAGCCGGCCGTGAGCCTGATAAGGGTGGAAGACATCGCGTTCGTGCGCTTCCGCGCGCCGGACCTCGGCGAGATGGAGGCGTTCCTTGAGGACTTCGGCCTGATCGCCGAGCGCCACGGGGACACGCTCTACGCCCGCGGCGCCGGGCCCGCGCCGTTCCTGCACGCCACGCAGGAGGGCGAGCCCGGGTTCGCGGGCCTGGGCCTGCGCGCCGCCTCGGTGGCCGATCTCGAAGTCCTGGCCCGCGCCGAGAACGCCGAAGTGGCGCCGCTGGACGCGCCGGGCGGCGGACAGACCGTGCGGCTGACCGATCCGGACGGCCACGTGGTGGAGGTGGTGGCCGGCCAGGCCGCCGCGCCGGCGCTGGACCTGCCGGTCCGGCCGCCGTGGAACACTGCCGCGGCCCATCCCCGGCAGCGGGCGACGAAGCGGACCGGCGCGGGCGCGGCCCACGTGGTCCGGCTGGGGCACGCGGTGCTGAACGTGTCGAACTTCCGCGCCTCCGAACGCTGGTGGAAGGACCGCTTCGGCTTCATCACCTCGGACGAGATCGCGGTGTCGCCGGAATTCTCGCTGGGCGCCTTCCTGCGCTGCGACCGCGGGGCGACGCCGACCGACCACCACACGCTGTTCCTGATGCAGAGCCCGCGCGGCCCCGGCTTCAACCACGCCGCCTTCGAGGTGGCCGACCTCGACGACCTGATGGCCGGCCACGACCGGCTCAAGGCCGCCGGCCGGCACGCCGAGTGGGGCGTGGGCCGCCATATCCTGGGCAGCCAGGTCTTCGACTACTGGCGCGACCCCTGGGGCCACACCCTGGAGCACTGGACCGACGGCGACCTGTTCACCGCCGACGACCCCGCCAACACCGCCACCCTGCAGGACCTCCTGGGCGTCCAGTGGGGCCCGCCGCCGCCCCCCACCCTCGGCTGAGGACGACATCATGAAACTGGCCCGCTTCACCGCCGGCGGCCCGCCCGAGCTCGGCCTCGTCCTGGGCGACCGCATCGTCTCGCTCGGACGCGCGGCGCCCGGCCTGCCGACCGACATGATCGCGCTGATCGCCGCCTGGTCCCAGGTCGAGCGCGAGGTGCGCGCGATCGCCGACCGCGCCGAGAGCGGCCTGCCGCTGGCGGACGTGCGGCTCTTGGCGCCGATCCCGCGGCCGGGGAAGATCTTCGCGATCGGCCTGAACTACGCCGACCACATCGCCGAGAGCGGAGTCGAGGCGCCGCAACAGCAGGTGTGGTTCGCAAAGGCGCCGAGCGCCGCCAACGGCCCCTTCGATCCGATCGAGGCGCCGGCGGCGGGCTATGTCGACTACGAGGCCGAACTGGTCGCCGTGGTCGGCGCGGGCGGACGCCGGATCGCGCGCGAGGCCGCGCCCGCCGCGGTGTTCGGCTACTGCGTCGGCGACGACGTCACCGAGCGGCGCTGGCAGCACCGCACGCCGCAATGGACGCTGGGCAAGTCGTTCGACACCCACGCCCCCTTCGGCCCCTGGATCACCACCGCCGACGAGATCGACCCGCACGGCCTCGACATCCGCGCGGTGGTGAACGGCGAGACGCGCCAGAGCTCCAACACCCGCCACCTCGTCTTCGACGTCTGGGACCAGGTGGAGCATCTGTCGGGGGCCATGACCCTGGAGCCCGGCGACCTGATCTTCACCGGCACCCCCGGCGGGGTGGGCGCGGCGATGAAGCCGCCGAAGTTCCTGCGGCCGGGCGACAAGGTGCGCATCGAGATCGACGGCCTGGGCGCCATCGAGAACACCTGCGTCGAGGCCCTGGCCCCGGAGCCCACGTGATGGCGGCCGACTGCGACGTCCTGATCGTGGGTATGGGCCCGGTGGGCGCGGCGCTGGCCGCCCTGCTCGGCGACCTGGGCGTGCGGACCCTGGTGGTGGAGAGGGACCGCGAGGTCTATCCGCTGCCCCGCGCCGCCCATTTCGACCACGAGGCCATGCGCCTCTTCCAGCAGCTCGGGATCGCCGAGGACGTGCTGGCGCATGCGCGGCCGGTTCCGGACTACGAATTCCGCGCCGCCGACGGCCAGCTGCTGATGCGGTTCGACGCGCCCGCCGGCCGGCCCGGCGCGGGCTGGCGGTCGGGCTACATGTTCCACCAGCCAGGGCTTGAGAACGCGCTACGGGCCAAGGTGGCGGCCCAGCTCGGCGTCGAGGTGCGGCTGGGCGCGCGGCTGCTGTCGTTGAGCGACGACGGCGCGGGTGTCTCCGCCCGGATCGAGGACGCGGGCGGCGAGCGGACGGTTCGGGCGCGCTACCTCGTGGGCTGCGACGGCGGCTCCAGCGTGGTGCGTACGGCGCTCGGCGTGGGCCTGTTCGACTACGGCTTCGACGAGCCCTGGCTGGTCATCGACGCCAAGGTGGGCGATGGCGCGCGCACGCCCGAGGTGAACCTGCAGATCTGCGATCCCGAGCGGCCCACCACCTGCGTGCTGATGGGCCCGGGCCGGCACCGCTGGGAGTTCATGCTGAAGCCGGGCGAGACGGCCGAACAGGTGCTGGCGGACGACTTCATACAGCCGCTGATCGCCACCTGGGACTGCGGGCCGGTCGAACTTGAGCGGCGGGCGGTCTACCGCTTCCACGGGCTGGTGGCGAAGGCCTGGCGCGTGGGCCGCGTGCTCCTGGCCGGCGACGCCGCCCACCAGATGCCGCCCTTCGCCGGCCAGGGCATGTGCTCGGGGCTGCGGGACGCAGCCAACCTCGCCTGGAAGCTGGCGGCGGTGCTGAAGGGCGCTGACGCGGCCCTGCTCGACACCTATCAGACCGAGCGCGAGCCGCACGTGCGGGCCTATATCGAGCTCGCCATCGGCATGGGCCGCACGGTCTGCACGCTGGATCCGCAGGTCGCCGCCCAGCGCGACGCGGCCATGCTGGCGCGTGGCCCGAAGGCGGCGGGCATGGCCTCGCCCCGGCTGGGGCCGGGCCTGCTGATGGAGGGCGACGGCGCCGGCGTACTGGCGCCCCAGCCGTGGGCGGACGGGGTCGGGCTGGACGACGCGCTGGGTCCGGGCGCCTGGCTGATCGCCCGCGGCGCGGTTCCCGAGGCGCCCGACGTCACGGCCGTCTCGATCGACGCCCCGCGGCTGGCTCCCTACCGCGAGGCGCTGGCGGCCTGGCTCGACGCGAAGGGCGCCCCGGCGGTGCTGGTGCGGCCGGATCGATACGTCTTCGGGGTCGGTGAGCCCGCGGCGTGGCGCGCGCCGCTGCGGGCGGCCGTTTCGGCGTGACGCGAGTTGCGGCCGAGGCGCGGGCGCCTTCACAAGGGGACATGACCTCCGCAGCCGAGTCCCGGCGGCCCAAGCCCGGCCGCGCCCAGCGCACCCGGGAGGCCCTGCTGCGGGCGGGCCGCCAGCTCTTCTCGGAGCGGCCGGTCGACGCCGTGGCGATCGACGACATCGTGCAGGCCGCCGATGTCGCGAAGGGCAGCTTCTACAACCACTTCGCCGACCGCGAGGCCCTGGTGCGGGCGGTGGTGGCGGAGATCCGCGCGAGCATCGAGACCGCCATCGGCGAGGCCAACGCGGGCGTCGAGGATCCGGCCCGGCGGATGGCGCGCGCGAACAGCGTCTATCTGCGCTTCGCCTTGGACGATCCCCAGCGGGCGCGGGCCCTGGTGCGCATCCAGACGGGGCTCATCAACCTGCAGTCGCCGGTGAACAGGGGGCTGGTCGACGACATCCGGGCGGGCCTGGCGTCGGGCCGGTTCGCCATCGCCACCCTGGAAGCGGCCGCGCTGTTCGTGATGGGCGTGATGCAGGCCGCCGTGGCGCGCACGGCGGCTGAACCCTCGAAATCCGCCGCCGTGGGCCTCGCCCAGCAGATGAACGCCCTGATCCTGCAGGGCCTGGGCGTGCCGGGCGCGGAGGCGCAGGCCATCGCCGCCCAGGCCGCCGACGAGCTGATCGGCGCCGGCTGAGGCGGATCAGGCGTGGATCGCGGGCGCCCGCTGCGCCCAGGGCCGGGCGGCCTCGAGCTGGTAGGCGAGCTGGAGCAGCAGGCCCTCCTGGCCCACGCGGGCGGCGAACTGGGTCCCGACCGGCAGGCCCGCGTCGGTCAGGGTCAGGGGCACGCTCATGGCCGGGGCGCCGGCGATGTTGTGGTAGGGCGTGTAGCCCACGTAGGCGATCAGCCGCTCGACCAGGGTGTCGTAGGGGACCTCGGGGCCGACGAAGCCCAGCGGCGGGGGCGGGGCGTTCAGCACCGGCGACATCACGACATCGAAGCGGTTCTTGTCGAACCAGGCCCCGTAGGCGTCGGCGTTCGCCTGCAGGCGAGCCACGGCCTTGGGCAGGGCGTCGGGCGGCGCTGTCCGGGCGAGGTTGACCAGCCCCAGGCTGAACGGCTCCAGCAGGGTGTCGTCGGCGGGGCGGCCGGCCATCTTCGAGATGCTGTCGGCCAGGCCGGCGGCGCCCGAGGCCCAGAGCAGCAGGAAGTCGTCCATGAAGGCCTGATCGACGGGCCACGACGTGGGCTCCACATGGTGGCCCAGGCTGGCCACCAGCTTGGCCGCGCTCTCGGTGGCGGCCTTGACCTCGGGGGTGGGCGGCTTGGCGGACGTGCCGTCGATCAGGAGGCCGACGCGCAGGCGCCGCTTGAGCGGAGCCGACACCAGCCCGACCTGGGCCAGCTGGGCGCCGTCGCCCCGGTCCTCGATGGCGGCGAGCATGGCGGCGGAATCGCGGACGCTGCGCGAGACCACGTGGTTGACGCCGAGGTCTGAGATCTTGGTCGCGCCGCGCGAGCCGACGATCCGGCCGCGCGACGGCTTCAGGCCGAACAGGCCGCAGCACGACGAAGGGATGCGGATCGAGCCGCCGCCGTCGCTGGCGTGGGCGACCGGCACGACCCCGGCGGCCACCGCCACGGCCGCGCCGCCCGACGAGCCGCCCGACGAGCGCGTGGCGTCCCACGGATTGCGGGTCGGGCCGAAGGCGAGCGGCTCGGTGGTCGGCAGGAAGCCGGCCTCGGGCGTGGCCGACTTGCCGATGACGTTGACGCCGGTCTTGAGGAACGCGCGGACCAGCTCGTCCTGCTCGCGGGCCGGCGGCGCGTTCAGAAAGGCGCGCGAGCCGTAGCGGGTGGGCAGGCCCCAGAAGTCCTCGAGATCCTTGATCAGGAAGGGCACGCCGGCGAACGGGCCGATGACCCCGCCGGCCCTGGCGCGGTCGAGCGCGCGGTCGAAGTCGGAGTTGACCAGGAAGTTGAGCTTGCCCTGCAGGGCCTCGGCCCGGCCGATGGCGGCCTGGGTCGCCTCCAGGGCCGAGATGTCGCCCCGGCGGATCATGGCGGCGGTCTCGGTGGCGTCGGGCCAGGCCGGCGGCGGCGGGGCCGCGGGCTTGGCGGCGGCGGGCCCGGCCAGGCCGGCCGCGGCGCCGGCGACGGTGAGCGCGCCGAACGCGCGGCGAGTGATCTCGGACATCGGCTTCCCCCGTTTCCCGGAACATGGAGCGTCCGGGTTGGGCCCACTTTGACCGCTCGGGGACGGCCTCCGCAAGGCTCTGGTGCGCCGCCGGGTCGAACGGCTAGGCCTTGGCCGGGGTCAGCCGCCAGTTGCCGGACAGGTGGTGGTAGATCGGCTCGCGCATGATCAGGCTGGAGGCCCAGCGCGCGACCAGGGTGGTGAGCATCAGCGGGCCGACGAGGCCGGGGTCGCGGGTCATCTCCATGAGGATCACCGCGCTGGTCAGGGGCGCCTGGACGACGCCGGCGAGGTAGCCGCCCATCCCCAGGACCACCGCGTCGCGGCCGGCGAACGCCAGGCCCGACTGGGCGAACGCCGCCCCCAGGCCCGCGCCGATCGCCAGCGAGGGCGCGAAGATGCCGCCGGGCGCGCCGCAGCTGGACGCGGCCAGGGTGGCCACGAACTTCGAACCCGCCAGCATCAGGCCGCGGCCCGGATGATCGTTGAGCAGCGACTTGGCTTCGTCGTAGCCGGCGCCGAAGCTCAGCCCGCCCGAGAGCGCCGCGACGGCCGCCGCGGCGAGGCCGCAGAGGGCGGCGAAGGCGATCGGATGGCCGGCGCGCCACCGGCCGACCGGCCCCGCGCGCGGTCCGATCAGGGCGGCGAGCGCGCGAGAGAAGGCCCCGCCCAGCAGGCCGCCGGTCAGGCCGATCAGCGGCGCGGCCAGCCAGGCCGTGCCCAGGGCCGAGCCGCCGCGCAGCACGCCGAAATAGGCGTAGTCGCCCTGCAGGGCGTAGGAGGTGAGGCCGCAGACCACGACCACCAGGATCACCGTGGTGTGGGTGCGCCGCTCGAAGCTCTTCGCCAGTTCCTCCACGGCGAAGACCACGCCGGCGATCGGGGTGTTGAAGGCCGCCGCCACGCCGGCCGCGCCGCCGGCGATGATCAGGACGCGCCGCCCCGGCCCGCCCTTCAGGCCGCGGGTGAGCGTGCGCAGTATGCCCGCCACCACCTGGACCGTCGGCCCCTCGCGGCCGATCGAAGCCCCGCAGAGCAGCATCAGATAGGAGAGCGCCACCTTCCAGGCGCCGGTCTTGAGCGTCACCCGCTGGCCGCCCCAGCGGCCCCGCCAGCGCTGCTCGGCCGCGGCGATCACCTGGGGGATGCCGCTGCCCGCGGCCTCGGGGGCGAACCGGCGCGTGAGCCAGGTGGCCGCGACGAAGCCGGCCGGCATCAGCAGCAGGGTCAGCCAGGGCGACATGTCGTAGAGCCGGGCGTGCATGCGCATCGCCTCGTCGCACAGCTTGGCGAACCCCGCCGCCGCCAGGCCGCCCAGGACCGCCACCGCGATGATGAAGGCCGTGCGCCACGTCCGCCGGATGTAGAGCCGGTGCGCGGCGCGTTCGCGCAGCGTGCGGGCAGGGCGGGCGAAGTCCAGCGCGGGCATGGATGCTGCCTACTGCAAGCCGGGCCGCGGCGGAACCATCCACCCGCGATGTTATCGCCGCTCAGCCCACGACCTTGCCGGGGTTGAGGATTCCCTTGGGGTCGAGGGCGGTTTTCAGGGTGCGCATCAGGGCCAGTTCAGGCGGCGAGCGCGAGACGTCGAGGAAGGCCTTCTTCTGCAGGCCGATGCCGTGCTCGGCCGAGATCGAGCCGCCGATGGGCCTGAGCGGCGCGTAGACGACCTCCTCGATGGCGTGGCGCAGGCTGCGGTCGCCGGCGCCGGCGATGACGTGCAGGTTGCCGTCGCCGAGGTGGCCGAAGACCACGCAGGTGGCGGCCGGCCAGCGGGCCGTGAGGTCGGCGCGGACGCGGGCGACATAGGCCTCCATGTCGGGGATCGGCAGGCTGACGTCGAAGGTGACGATGGGACCGTTGCGGGCCACCTGGCCGACGTCGTCGCGCAGGGCCCACATGCGGTCGCGCTCGGCCTGGCTCTTGGCGATGGCGGCGTCGACGATGAAGCCCTGTTCCAGCGCCTCGCCCAGCACCGTCTCGATACGTTCGGCGTCGGCCTCGGGGTGCGCGCCCAGCGTCTCGACGAGGACGTAGTAGGGATGGCCGTGGGGCAGCACGGGCTTGCCCTTGGCGGGCTCGGTGGTCACCAGCTCATAGAACTCGGGCCACATCACCTCGAAGGCGGAGAGCGCGCCCGACAGCTCGGCTTCGAGGAAGCGCAGCAGCCTGGGCAGGGCGTCGAAGCCGTCCACGGCGAGGAAGGCGGTGTTCTGCGATGTGGGTTTGGGCCGCAGGCGCAGGACCGCGCGGGTGACGACCCCCAGCGTGCCCTCCGAGCCGATGAAGAGCTGCTTCAGGTCGTAGCCGGTGTTGTTCTTGATCAGGCGGTTCATGGCCGAGACGACCGTGCCGTCGGCCAGCACGGCCTCCAGCCCCAGCACCATGTCGCGCATCATGCCGTAGCGCAGGACGCGGTTGCCGCCGGCGTTGGTGGAGATGTTGCCGCCGATGGTGGCCGAGCCGCGGGCGCCCAGGTCGAGCGGCAGGAACAGACCGGCCTCGTCGGCCGCGTCGCAGGCGGCCTGGAGCACGCAGCCGGCCTGGACGGTCATGGTCGAGCCCGTGCGGTCGATGGCCTCGACCGCGTTCATCCGTTCGAGGGAAAGCGCGATGGCGCCTTCGGCCGCCGCGCCTTCCACCAGCCCCGTGCGCCCGCCCCAGGGCACGACGGCGGCGCCGGCGGCGTGGGCGGCCTTGAGCACCCGGGAGACCTCCTCGGTCGAGCGGGGGCGCACGATGGCCAGCGGCCTGCCCAGCCGCGCCCAGGGGCTGAAGGCCTGTTCGGCGGCGGCCTCGCCGGTGGCGACGCCGGCGGCGCCGACGGTGGATTCGAGTTCCTTCAGCAGGGCCGTCATGGGCGTTCCTCCGCGCCGTTCGCCGGCGTCCGTGTGCTAGGCGCGAGCCTAGTCCGGGCGCGTCGGCTTTCCCAGCCGCGCGCGGTTGACGCCGGGGACGGCTGGTCAGCGGCGGATTCCTCGGCAAGATGGCGGACGCGCGGGGGGCCGCCCGCCGCCCAAGGATCACGAGAAGGCTGGAGAACGCCATGAAGACCCGCATCACCGAGCTGTTCGGCATCGAGCACCCCATCATCCAGGGGGGCATGCACATGGTGGGCTACGCCGAGATGGCGGCGGCCGTGTCCAACGCCGGGGGGCTGGGCATCATCACCGGCCTGACCCAGGGCACGCCCGAGAACCTGACCAAGGAAATCGCCCGCTGCCGCGAGATGACCGACAAGCCGTTCGGCGTGAACCTGACCTTCCTGCCGGCGGTGACGCCGCCCGACTATCCGGGCTTCGTCGAGGCGATCGTGAAGAGCGGGGTCAAGGCGGTCGAGACGGCGGGCAACAATCCGCAGAAGTGGCTGCCGGCGCTGAAGGAGGCCGGCATCAAGGTGATCCACAAGTGCACCTCGGTGCGCCACTCGCTGAAGGCCGAGGCGATCGGCTGCGATGCGGTGAGCGTCGACGGCTTCGAATGCGGCGGCCACCCGGGCGAGGACGACGTGGGCAACTGGGTGCTGCTGCCCCGCGCCGCGGAGGAGCTGAAGATCCCGTTCGTGGCCTCGGGGGGCTGCGCCACCGGCAGCCAGCTCGCCGCCGCGCTGGCGCTGGGCGCCGAGGGCATGAACATGGGCACGCGCTTCATGGCGACGAAGGAAGCGCCGATCCACGAGAACGTGAAGCAGGCCATCCTCCACGCCAACGAACTGGACACCCGGCTGATCATGCGCCCGCTGCGCAACACCGAGCGCGTGCTGACCAACGCCGGCGTGGAGCGGCTGCTGGAGAAGGAGCGGACGCTGGGCGACAAGATCACCTTCGCCGACATCGCCCCGGAAGTGGCCGGCGTCTATCCGGCCATCATGAAGGAAGGGAAGATGGACGCCGGCGGCTGGAGCTGCGGCATGGTCGTGGGGCTGATCCACGACATTCCGACGGTGAAAGAGCTGATCGACGGGATCATGTCCGACGCCGAGAAGATCATCCTCGAGCGGCTGGTGAAGTTCGCGCGCAGCGGGTCTTCAGCGATGGCGGACGCGTGAGAGGTTAGGGGCCGGATGGCGGCGCGCCCGCGCCCCCTCCACCGCGGTCCGCGGTCCCCCTCCCCCGCAGGCGGGGGAGGAGCGCTCCTCCCCTGCGACGCGGGGGAGGTGTCGGTGAGGCCGACGGAGGGGGCGGCCGCCGCGCTGATCCTCCGCGATGTCGAGGTCGCCGGCCGCGGCGGCCTGGACGTGCGGATCGAGGGCGGCCGGGTCGCGGCGATCGGGCCGCGGCTCGCCGGCCGCGGCGCGGAGCTGGACGGGCGGGGCGGGGCGCTGATCCCCGGCCTGATCGACCATCACATCCACATCCTGGCCACGGCGGCGCGGGCCGACTCCGTGGCGCTGGAGACAGCGCGTGGCCTGGCCGACGTGGCCGCCCGGATCGGCGCGGCGGCGGCGCGGCGCCCGGCCGGGGCCTGGATCCGGGCCGTGGGCTACCACGAGGGCGCCGAGCCGTTGCTGGACGCCATGGCGCTGGACCGGATGGCGCCGCGCCATCCCCTGCGCGTGCAGCACCGCAGCGGGTCGCTGTGGATCCTCAACAGCCGGGCGCTGGGGGCGGTCCTGCGCGGCGAGCCGGCGCCGGCCTGCGTGGAGAGGGGCGATGACGGCCGCCCGACGGGGCGGATCTGGCGTGGCGACGCCTGGCTGGGTGAACGGCTGGGCCGCACGCCGCCGCCGCTGGCTCCGCTTGGCGCGCGGCTGGCGGCCTACGGCGTCACGGGGCTCACCGACACCAGCGCCAACACCGACGCCGAGGCCGCGGCGATCCTGGCGGCGGCGCATGCGAACGGAGACTTGCCGCAGCGGCTGATGCTGATGAGCGGCGGCGACCTCGAACCGCCGCCAGGCGTGCGGCTGGGGCCGGTGAAGGTGCTGCTGGACGAGGCGCGGCTTCCCGACCTCGACGCGCTGGTCGCCCGCATCGCCGAAGCGCGGGACTGGGGGCGGGGCGTGGCCATGCACTGCGCGACGGCGACGGAACTGGCCTTCGCGCTGGCGGCCTTCGAAGCGGCGGGCGCCCGGCCCGGCGACCGGATCGAGCATGGCAGCGTCATCGCGCCCGAGGCCGTGCCGCAGATCGCCCGCCTGGGGCTGACCGTGGTGACCCAGCCGGGGTTCGTGGCCGAGCGCGGCGACCGCTACCTGGCCGAGGTCCCGGTGGGCGACCACGACAACCTCTATCGCCTGGCGAGCCTGAAGCGCGCCGGCGTCCGGCTGGCGGCGAGTTCGGACGCGCCCTACGGCGAGCCCGATCCCTGGACGGCGATGCGGGCGGCCGTGAGCCGGCGGACCGCCTCGGGCGCGGCGGTCGGCGAGGGTGAGACGCTGGCGCCGGCGGCGGCCCTGTCGCTGTACCTGGGCGGCTTCGCGCGGCCGGGCGGACGGCGGCGGCGGGTGGCCGTGGGCGCGCGCGCCGACCTGTGCCTGCTGTCGGTCCCGCGCGCGGAGGCGTTGCGGATGCTGGATACGGAGCTGGTGGCCGCGACGCTGGTCGACGGCCGCGTCGTGTTCGAGCGGGCCGCGGGCCGCGCCGTCGCGGCGTGACTCGCCTCCGCCGGCGGACGTGATACATAACGCTTGTTTTGTATGAGCCGGCGGTCCAGCCGGGAAACCAGAAAAACGCGTACCGGGGAGCTTCCACTGAAACGCCTGTTGATCGCCAACCGCGGGGAGATCGCGATCCGCATCGCCCGCGCCGCCGCCGACCTCGGCCTGCCGGCCGTCGCCGTCTATGCCCAGGACGACGCCGCCTCGCTGCACCGCCAGGCCACGGAGGCGGCGGTCGCGCTGCCGGCGTCGGGCGCGCGGGCTTATCTCGACATCGACGCCCTGACTGCGGCGGCGAAGTCGGAAGGCTGCGACGCGGTTCACCCCGGCTACGGCTTCCTGTCGGAGAGCGCGGCGTTCGCGCGGGCCTGCGCCGCGGCGAAGCTGACCTTCGTGGGCCCCGCGCCCGAGAGCTTGGACCTGTTCGGCGACAAGGCCGCCGCCCGCGCCCTGGCGATCCGCGAGGGTGTGGGGGTCGCGCCCGGAACCTCGGCGGGCGCGAGCCTGGACGAGGTGAAGGCCTTCCAGGCGGGGCTGGGCCCGGCCGCGGAGATCATGATCAAGGCGGTGGCCGGCGGCGGCGGGCGCGGCATGCGCCGCGTGGGGCCGGGCGACGACCTGGCGCGCGCCTACGAGCTCTGCGCCGGCGAGGCCAAGGCGGCGTTCGGCGACGAACGGCTCTACGCCGAGGCGCTGCTGACGGCCGTCCGGCACATCGAGGTGCAGATCGCCGCCGACGGGACCGACGCGGCAGCCATCCACGACCGCGACTGTTCGGTGCAGCGGGCGCGGCAGAAGGTGATCGAGATCGCCCCGGCCTCGGGGCTCGCGCCCCGGGTGCGGGCCGACCTGCAGGCCTGGTCGGTGAAGCTGGCCAAGGCCGGCGGCCTGAAGGGGCTGGCGACGTTCGAATATCTGGTCCCGCTGTCGGGCGACGGGCCGGGCGTGTTCATCGAGGCCAATCCGCGCCTGCAGGTGGAGCACACGGTCACCGAGGAGGTGACCGGCCTCGACCTCGTGCAGCTCCAGCTGCGCCTGGCGGACGGCGAGAGCCTGGCCGACTGCGGCCTCGGCGATGGGCCGCCGCCGGTGCGCGGCCACGCGATCCAGCTCCGCATCAACATGGAGGCGCTGCGGCCCGACGGGACGGTGGCCAGCACCGCGGGCGGCGTGCTCGCGGCCTACGAGCCCGCCAGCGGGCCGGGCGTGCGCGTCGACGGCTGCGGCTACGGCGGCTACGCCACCAGCTCCAACTACGACCCGCTGCTGGCCAAGCTGATCGTGGCCAGTCCCGACCCGGACTTCGGCCGCGCCCTGGCCCGCGCCCGGCGCGCCGCCGCCGAATTCCGCGTCGAGGGCGTGGCGACCAACCTGCCGCTGCTGCGCGCGATCCTGGACTCCGAGGCCCTGGCCGCGCCGGTCGACACGACGTTCGTGGAGGCCGGCCTCGCGGGCCTCCTGGAGCGCGCCGCCGCGTTCGAGCCGGCCGAGCGGGCCACGGCCCAGGCCGCCACGGGCGCACGCGAGGCGCCGGCGGCCCCGGCCGGCACCGCGGTGGCCGCCGCCCCGCTGCGCGGCACGCTGGTGGCCGTGCAGGCCGCCGTGGGCGACCTCGTGCGCCCCGGCCAGGTGGTGGCGGTGATGGAAGCCATGAAGATGCAGCACGAGGTGACCGCTCCCGTGGGCGGCGTGGTGCAGGCCGTGCCCACGGCCCTGGGCGAGACGGTGGACGAGGGCTGGCCGCTGGCCTTCATCGCGCCCGGCGACCACGAGCTGGAGGCCGTGGCCGCCGCCGAGATCGACCTCGACCTGATCCGCCCGGACCTGGCCGACGTGCTGGCGCGCCAGGCCCTGACCCTGGACGAGAACCGCCCGGACTCGATCGCGCGGCGGCGGCGCACCAACCAGCGCATGGCGCGGGAGAACCTGGACGACCTGTTCGACCCCGGCTCGTTCAAGGAGTTCGGCGCGTTCGCCATCGCCGCCCAGCGCCGGCGGCGCAGCCTGGACGACCTGCGGGCCAACACGCCGGCCGACGGCATCGTCACCGGCGTGGGCGACGTGAACGGCCAGCCGGTCGCGGGCCTGGCCTACGACTTCACCGTGCTGGCCGGCACCCAGGGCCACTTCGGCCACAAGAAGACCGACCAGATCCTCGAATACGCCGAGCACTGGAAGCTGCCGATGGTGTGGTTCACCGAGGGCGGCGGCGGGCGGCCCGGCGACGTGGACGTGGGCGGGCTGTCGGCCTCGTCGCTGGACACCACCAGCTTCACCACCTTCGCCCGGCTGTCGGGGCTGGCGCCCCGGATCGCGATCAATTCCGGCCGCTGCTTCGCGGGCAACGCGGTGTTCTTCGGCTGCGCCGACATCTGCATCGCCACCCGGTATTCGAACATCGGGCTGGGCGGACCGGCGATGATCGAGGGCGGCGGCCTGGGAGTCTACACGCCCGACGAGATCGGGCCCTCGGACGTGCTCTACGCCAACGGGACGCTGGACCTGCTGGTCGAGGACGAGGCGGCGGCGACGGCGGCGGCCAAGCATCTGCTGGGCATCTTCCAGGGGCCGACGGGCGAATGGACCTGCGCCGACCAGCGCACGCTGCGCCACCTGATCCCCGAGAACCGGGTGAAGGCCTACGACGTGCGGCCGGTGATCGAAACGCTCGCCGACACGGGGTCCTGGATCGAGCTTCGCGGCGGCTACGGGCCCGGGATGATCACCGGCTTCCTGAGAATCGAGGGCCGGCCCATGGGCGTGATCGCCAACGACCCGCGCTGGCTGGGCGGGGCGATCGATTCCGAAGGCGCCGAGAAGGGCGGGCGCTTCATGCAGCTCTGCGATGCGTTCGGCGTGCCGATCCTGTCGCTGTGCGATACGCCCGGCTTCATGGTGGGGCCGCAGAGCGAGGCGACGGCGGCGGTGCGGCGCGGCTCGCGCCTGTTCGTCACCGCCCAGAGCCTGTCGGCGCCGCTGTTCGCGGTGGTGCTGCGCAAGGGCTATGGCCTCGGCGCCCAGGCGATGACGGCGGGCGACTTCTCGGCGGCGGCCTTCACCATCGCCTGGCCGACGGCGGAGTTCGGGCCGATGGGCCTGGAGGGCGCCGTGCGCCTGGGCTACCGCAAGGAACTGGAGGCCGAGACCGATCCGGTCGCGCGCCAGGCGCTGTTCGATAAGCTTCTGGGCCGGATGTACCAGGTGGGCAAGGCGACCTCGGTGGCCGAGGTGCTGGAGATCAACGCCGTGATCGATCCCGCCGAGACGCGGAGCTGGCTGGTGCGCGGCCTGACGAGCTGCCCGGTGCCGCCGGTGACAGGCCGGAGACGGCGGTTCGTGGACACGTGGTGACCAACTTGGGCGTCGTCCCGGACGCAGCGTAGCGGAGATCCGGGACCTAGCAGCTCAAACGGCGACGCTGCAAACTGCCAGCCAATAGCCGCTATCGACCCGTTGCGGATATCCATTGGTGGTCAGGCATCGCCACCATGGTTGATGACGCGGATGGGTCTTCTCTTTTCGTAGAGCCACAGCCCGAACACGACTAGGCCACCGATCATCACCGCCTGCCCCGCTACGATAATCGGCGCTAAGATAACCGGGGCTAATACTTTCAGCCGTTGACTTCCCTCGACGATCCCACCGTTCGTCTCGATGGGTGCTCCTGAGAGGAAAATGATGATGGTCATCAGCGTAATGGCAGGGACGAAGAGAGCGCCGGCCCCCCACAAATAGCCGGTGGCGATCATCTTGAATGCATCACCTGGCTTCAGCCGCCCGTCGATCGTATGCAGTTCCAACCACGCCTCCCCTTCATGCAGCGCACCGACCATCGCCGAAGATAGCTTGGCCGCGAGTGCCGACAATCCAACCGTCTCCGACCTCGTTGAGAGCCACCCTGGGTCCCGGCTCGGCGCCTCCCTGGCGCGAGGCTTGGCCGGGATGACGGCCTATGCCGTCACCGCCCCTCGAACTTCGGGGCGCGCTTCTCGCGGACGTCGGCGACGCCTTCGCGGACGTCGGCGCTGGGGTTGGTGATCATCACGGCCATCTGGACGTCGGCCATCGAGCTTTCCAGCGGCGTCTCCAGGGCCTTGCCCATCATCATCTTCACCAGCCGCACGGCCAGCGGCGCCTTGGCCGCCAGCGCTTCGCAGAGGTCGAGGGTGCGGGCCTCCAGGGCGTCGTCGGCGACCACCTCGGTGACGAGGCCGAGGTCGCGGGCCGTGGCCGCGTCGTAGATCTCGGCCAGCCAGCTCATCTTCAGCGCCCGGTCGAGGCCCATGGCGTGGGGGAACAGCCAGGCGCCGCCCTCGTCGGGCAGCAGGCCCGCCTTGCCCGAGGTGTCGCCCAGCTTGGCCGAGGCCCCGGCGATCCGCAGGTCGCAGCCCAGCGCCAGGGCCAGGCCGCCCGCCACCGCATAGCCCTGGACCATCGCCACCGACGGCTTGTCGAGCCGGCGCAGCGCCAGGACGACGGCCTGCATCCCGTCGCGCATCTCGCGGCCGTGGCCCATGGGCTGTTCGGCGACCTTGCGCGAATGCTCCGGATTGCCGCCCGACAGGTCGCCGCCGGTGCAGAAGGCCCGCCCGCCTGCGCCGGTCAGGATAAGCGCCCGCTGGGCGTCGTTATCGCGGTAGGCGGCGATGGCGTCCTGCAGTTCCTCGCACATGCGCCAGTTGTAGGCGTTCATCACCTGCGGCCGGTTGATGACGATGCGCGCCACGCCGGGCCGCGGCTCGTCGCAGATCAGGGTCTCGTAGGCAGCCATGCCGCGTCTCCTCCGCGCTTTGCGGGAGGTTAGCGGATCGAGGGCCTGTCGCTGACTCAATCCTTGGCCCGCTCGCCCCGGCGAAGGCCGGGGTCCAGATCGCAGAACGCCGATGTGGGTCGGAAACACTCCTTGCCCGTCGAGCCCGCTTCCGTGCCTCTCCATCTGGATCCCGGCCTTCGCCGGGATGAGCAGGGGTCAGGGCGCGCCCGTGCTGGCGCGCACCACCAGTTGGTGGGGCAGGGTGACGTTGCGCGCCTCGTGAGCGGCGCCCGACAGCACGTCGAGCAGCAGGCGCACGGTCTCGTGGCCGATCCGCTCCATCGGCTGGCTGACGGTGGTGAGCGGCGGGTCCAGGTGGGCGGCGTAGCGGATATCGTCGAAGCCCACGACCGAGACGTCCCGGGGGCAGGCCAGGCCGCGCCGCCGGATGGCCTCCAGCGCGCCCATGGCCATCTCGTCGCTGAAGCAGAAGATGGCCGTGGGCGGGGCCTCGCCTGAGAGCAGGGCGTCGGCCTGTTCCAGTCCGGACTCGATGGAGAAGTCGCCCGTCGCCACGCGCAGCTCTCCGGTCCGGCCCCGCGCGGCGGCGGCGGCCTGCGCGCCCGCCAGGCGGTCGCGGCTGAGCGGGCTGGCCAGGGGACCAGTGATGACGCCCACCCGCACGTGCCCCAGTCCGTAGAGGTGTTCCATGGCCTCGGCTGCGGCGCGCTCGTTGTCGATGTGGGCGCTGGAGACGCGCAGGTCGGGGCTGTACTCGCAGCCGTTCACGACGGGCGCGCGGGGGCCCAGGCTCTCGACCAGATCGACCACGCTGTCGGGCAGGCGGTGGCCCAGGAAGATCAGGCCGTCAGCCTCCTTGCGCCGGAGCATGCGGCCGTAGAGCTCCTCGCGGTCCGCCTCGTGGCGGGTGTCGCCCAGCAGCACCGAATAGCCGGCGGCCTGGGCCGCCTCCTCGACGCCGCGGATCACCTTGGAGAAGAACGGGTTCGAGATGTCGGGCACCGTCACCAGGATCTTCTCCGTGCGCAGGGTGCGCAGGGTCTTGGCCGCGACGTTCGGGGCGTAGCCGAGGGTGGCGACGGCGGCCATCACCCGGGCGCGCGTGGCCTCCGCGACCCGCTCGGGCGCGCTCAGCACCCGCGAGACGGTGGCGGTCGAGACCCCGGCGCTTCGGGCGACATCCTGGATGGTGGCCATCGGCCCGAAACTGGCGGGCTGCGCCCCGGGGATCAAGGCGAAGCTCCTTTGATCGCGGCGCGTCATATGGCGGTTGCCTCGGATGGCGGCCCTTGCTAGCTGTGTAAACGATTACATCGCGTGAGCGGCGCCGACTCAAGGAGCGCCGCCGCGTTAGGCTGGGTCGGGGAGGACCTTCGAGCATGACGGTTCAGGCGCGCCTGTTCCTGATGATGGCGCTGCAGATCGCGATCTGGGGCGCCAGCGCGCCGAAGCTGTTCCCCTACATGGGCATGCTGGGCTTCGCGCCGTGGCAGCAGTCGCTGGTGGGAAGCTGCTGGGGACTCGCCGCCCTGCTGGGCATCTTCTTCTCCAACCAGTTCGCCGACCGGAACTTCGCGTCCGAGCGGTTCCTGGCGGCGAGCAACGTGCTGGGCGGGCTCGCGCTGCTGCTGGTGGCGTTCTCGAAGGACTTCGGCCCGTTCTTCGCCGGCTACCTGGCCTGGAGCCTGGTCTATGTGCCGACCCTGTCGGTGACCAACTCGCTGGCCTTCGCCAACCTGGCCGACCCGGCCAAGCAGTTCGGCGCGGTGCGCATGGGCGGCACCCTGGGCTGGATGCTGGTGAGCTGGCCGTTCGTCTTCCTGCTGAGCGCGCATGCCGGGCCCAACGAGGTGCGTTCGATCTTCCTGGTGGGGGCGGCGCTGTCGTTCGTGTCGGCGGCCTTCTCCCTGACCCTGCCGCACACACCGCCCAAGCGCGGCGCCGAGGCCGCCGACCCGCTGGCCTGGCGCGAGGCGCTTGGCCTGCTGAAGACGCCGTTCATGGCCGTGCTGTTCGCGGTCACCTTCATCGATAGCGTGATCCACAACGGCTATTTCGTGATGGCCGACGCCTTCCTGACCAACCGGGTGGGGATCGCGGGCAACCTGTCGATGGTGGTGCTGAGCCTGGGTCAGGCGGCCGAGATCATCACCATGCTGGTGCTGGGTGCGGTGCTGGCCCGGCTGGGCTGGAAGGCGACGATGATCGTGGGGATCCTGGGCCACGCCGCCCGGTTCGCGATCTTCGCCTTCTTCGCCGACAGCGTGCCGACCATCGTGGCCGTCCAGCTGCTGCACGGCATCTGCTACGCCTTCTTCTTCGCCAGCGTGTACATCTTCGTCGACGACGCCTGCCCCGCCGACGTGCGGGCCAGCGCCCAGGGGCTGTTCAACCTGCTGATCCTGGGCGTCGGCAATGTGATCGCCAGCTTCCTGTTCCCGGCGCTGATCGCGCGCTGGACCGATGCGGCCGGCGTCGTGGACTACCGCACACTGTTCCTGGTTCCGACCGGCATGGCGGCCGTCGCCATCCTGGCCCTCGCCCTGTTCTTCCGGCCGCCGCAGCGCGGACCGGCCGACGCTGACATCGACACGGAGGCTCCCCTTGTTGAGGCCACACCTTGATCGCCGCGGCTTCCTGGCCGCCGGCGCCGCCCTCGCAGGCGCGGCCGTGAGCGGGCCCGCGGCCGCCGCGCCGTTCTTCCGGGGCCACGACCTGCCCATCGGCATCCAGCTCTACACGCTGGGCCCCGACGCGGCGAAGGACCTGGACGGCACGCTGAAGGCGGTGGCCGGCATCGGCTATCGCACGGTGGAGCTGGCGGGGCTGTACGGCCGCTCGGCCGCCGACTTCCGTGCGGCCCTGGACCGCGCCGGCCTGAAGGCGCCCAGCGCCCACATCCAAGCGCGCGGCGGCGACGGCAGCTTCCAGGGCGACATGGGCAAGCTGGCGTCCGACCTGCAGACGCTGGGCGTGGAGACGGCCGTGATGCCCAGCCTCTACATCCCCGAGCGGTTCGGCGCGCCCAACGCGGCCGACGGCGGCATCGGCGGCTACCTCAACCGGGTGGCGGCCGGCATGACCGCCGACGACTGGAAGATGAACGCCGACTATCTCAACGAGAAGGCCGCGGCGTTGAAGGGCGCGGGCGTCCGCGTCGGCTACCACAACCACAACTTTGAATTCGCGCCGGTCGGCTCGACGACCGGGATCGAGATCCTGTTCGCCAACACCGATCCGACCCTGGTCACCTTCGAGGTCGACATCGGCTGGGTGGCGGCCAGCGGGACCGACCCCTACGCCTTCCTGGCCAAGCACAAGGGCCGGGTCAGCATGATGCACGTGAAGGACATCAAGGCCGACACGGAGCCCAACTTCGCACTGAAGATGGACCCGGCCGAGATCGGTTCGGGGACGCTGGACTGGAAGCGCCTGCTGCCCGAGGCCTACGGCGCCGGCGTGCGCGGCTTCTTCGTGGAGCAGGAGCCGCCGTTCACCCGGCCGCGCATCGAGGCGGCGAAGATCAGCTACGACTACCTGGCCCAAGTCGCCGCGTGAGCCGACGCGGCCCCATAAGGCTCGCCATGGCGGGCGGCGGCCCGGGTGCGTTCATCGGGCCGGTGCATCGCATGGCCGCCGAACTGGACGGCAAGATCCGGCTGGTGGCCGGGGCGTTCAGCCGCGACCCGGCCAAGTCGGCGGCGGCGGGTCGGGCCTGGGGCCTGGCCGACGACCGCGCCTATCCCGACGTCGCCGCGATGATCGCCGCCGAGGCGGCCCGGCCGGATGGAGCCGAACTGCTGGCGGTGGTCACGCCCAACCACCTGCACTTCGAGGCGGCGGCGGCGGCGCTGAAGGCCGGGCTGCACGTGATGAGCGACAAGCCGGCCACCCTGAGCCTCGCCGAGGCGCGCGAGCTGGCCGGGATCGTGCGCGGCTCGGGTCGGCTCTATGGCCTGACCTATGTCTACACGGGCTATCCGATGGTGCGCGAGGCGCGCGAGATCGTCCGGCGCGGCGACCTGGGCGCGGTGCGCAAGATCGTCGTGGAATATTCCCAGGGCTGGCTGTCGGAGCCGATCGAACGGTCGGGCAATCCCCAGGCGGCGTGGCGGGCCGACCCGGCGCGGGCTGGGGCCGGCGGCTGCATCGGCGACATCGGCGTGCACGCCTTCAACATCGCCGAGTTCGTGGGCGGGGCGCGGGTGGAGCGGCTGTGCGCCGACGTGGCCGCGGTGGCGCCCGGCCGGACGCTGGACGACGACTGCAACGTGCTGCTGCGGTTCGAGGGCGGGGCGCGCGGGGTGCTGATCGCCTCGCAAATCTCGGCCGGCGCCCGCAACGGCCTGCGGATCAATGTCTATGGTGAGAAGGGCGGCCTCGGCTGGTCGCACGAACGGCCCAACGAACTGACCGTCGACTGGCTGGAGGGGCCCAGCCAGACGCTGCACGCGGGATCGCCCTACCTCGGCGCGGCGGCCCGGGGGGCCACGCGCCTGCCGACCGGACATCCCGAGGGGTTCATCGAGGCCTTCGCCAACCTGTACGGCGACTTCGCCGATGCGATCGCGCAGGGCCGGGCGAACGCGGACATGGTCCCCGACATCAATGACGGCCTTCGCGGCATGGCCTTCGTCGAGACCGCTGTCGCGGCCAGCCGCGACGAGAGGGGCTGGGTCGCCCTGGAAGGAGAGGCCGCATGCGTACGTTGAAGGGCCCGGGCATCTTCCTGGCCCAGTTCGCGGGGCCGACGCCGCCGTTCGACAGGCTGGACACCATTGCGGCGTGGGCAGCGGGGCTGGGCTACGAGGGGGTGCAGCTGCCGACCGGGCCGGGCTCGTTCGTCGACCTGGAGCAGGCGGCCGGGAGCCAGGCCTATTGCGACGACATCAAGGGCCGCCTGGCCGAGCACGGCCTGGCGATCACCGAGCTCTCGACCCACCTGCAGGGCCAGCTGGTGGCGGTGCATCCGGCCTACGACGCCCTCTTCGACGGCTTCGCGGCGCCCGAGGTGCGCGGCAAGCCGCAGGCCCGCCAGGAATGGGCGGTGCGGCAGGTGACCCTGGCGGCCAAGGCCAGCCAGCGGCTGGGCCTGAGCGCGCACGCGACGTTCTCGGGCGCGCTGGCCTGGCCCTACTTCTATCCGTGGCCGCAGCGGCCGGCGGGCCTGATCGAGGAGGCGTTCGCCGAGCTGGCGCGGCGCTGGCGGCCGATCCTCGACGCCTTCGAAGAGGCGGGCGTCGACTGCTGTTACGAGATCCATCCGGGCGAGGACCTGCACGACGGGGCGACCTTCGAGCGGTTCCTGGAGGCGGTGGGCGGGCACCCGCGCGCCAACATCCTCTACGACCCCAGCCACTTCGTGCTGCAGCAGCTCGACTACCTGGACTTCATCGACCGCTACCATCAGCGCATCCGCGCCTTCCACGTGAAGGATGCCGAGTTCCGGCCCACCGGCCGTTCGGGGGTCTACGGCGGCTACGAGGGCTGGGTGGACCGGCCTGGCCGGTTCCGCTCGCTGGGCGACGGCGAGATCGACTTCGGGGCGATCTTCTCGAAGCTGGCCGCCTACGACTATCCGGGCTGGGCGGTGCTGGAATGGGAGTGCGCGCTGAAGCACCCCGAGGTCGGCGCCGCCGAGGGCGCGCCCTTCATCCGCGACCATATCATCCGCGTCACCGACCGGGCCTTCGACGATTTCGCAAGCTCGGGCGTGGACGCCGCCCGCAACCGCCAGCTGCTGGGGCTCTAGATGGCCAATCTCAACAATCGCGCACGCGACGAACACACCTACGACGCCATCGTCGTGGGCAGCGGAATCAGCGGCGGCTGGGCCGCCAAGGAGCTGACCGAGCGGGGGCTGAAGACCCTGGTGCTCGACCGCGGCCGGATGGTGCGCCACGTCGAGGACTACACGACCGCCGGCATGGATCCGTGGGACGCCAAATATCCCCGCGCCCAGCTTCCGCCGGCCGAGCTGGACGCCCGCTACAAGGTCCAGCAGCGGACGGGCTACGCGCTGACTGAGTTCAGCCAGCACTTCTTCGTCCGCGACGACCAGGAGCCCTACACCGAGACCAAGCGGTTCGACTGGATCCGCGGCTATCACGTCGGCGGCCGCTCGCTGATGTGGGCGCGGCAGAGCTACCGCCACTCGGACCTCGACTTCGAGGCCAACGCCAAGCAGGGCGTCGGCGTCGACTGGCCGATCCGCTACGCCGACATCGCCCCCTGGTACGACCATGTGGAGCGGTTCGCCGGGATCAGCGGCCAGGCGGAGGGACTGCCGCAGCTTCCCGACGGCGTCTTCCAGCCGCCGATGGAGATGAACTGCGCAGAAAAGGCCTTCAAGAAGAGCGTCGAGGCGGTCTTCCCGGAGCGGCGGATCACCATCGGACGCGCCGCCCACCTGACCAAGCCCACCGAGGAGCAGATCGCGCTCGGCCGCGGGCCCTGCCAGTACCGCAACCTGTGCATCCGCGGCTGTCCGTTCGGGGCCTATTTCTCGTCGAACTCGGCGACCCTGGTGGCCGCCGAGCGGACCGGCAACTTCACGATCCGGCCCAATTCGATCGTCACCTCGCTGATCTACGACGAGAAGGCGGGCAAGGCCTCGGGCGTCCACGTGCTGGACTCCGAGACCGGCGAGGACATGGAGTTCTACGCCCCGATCATCTTCCTCTGCGCCTCGGCCCTGAACACCGCCTGGATCATGCTGAACTCCGCCAGCAAGCGGTTCCCCAACGGCCTGGGCAACGGCTCGGACCAGCTGGGCCGCAACGTGATGGACCATCACCTGGGCGTGGGCGCCGGCGCCTTGGTCCCGGGGTTCGAGGACATGTACTACTCGGGCCGGCGGCCGAACGGAATTTATGTGCCGCGGTTCCGCAACCTGGGCGACGCCGGCACGGCGCGGAAGGACTATATGCGCGGCTTCGGCTACCAGGGTGGCGCGGGCCGCGTGGGCTGGGACCGCGCAGGCTACGGCATGGACCCGCCGCCCGGCGCCGCCGGCAAGACGGCGATGAGCCAGCCGGGGCCCTGGCTGTTCCGCCTGGGCGGCTTCGGCGAGATCCTGCCCTACGCCGACAACCGCGTGACCCTGAACCACGAGGTGAAGGACCAGCACGGCCTGCCGACGCTGACCTTCGACGTCTCGATCCGCGAGAACGAGAACGCGATGCGCAAGGACATGATCTCCGCAGCCGCCGAGATGCTGGAGGCCGCGGGCTTCAAGAACATCACCGAGTACAACGGCGACTACGGGCCGGGCCTGGGCATCCACGAGATGGGGACGGCCCGGATGGGCCGCGATCCCAAGACCTCGGTGCTGAACGCCCACAACCAGGTCTGGGAGTGCAAGAACGTGTTCGTCACCGACGGGGCGGCCATGACCTCGGCCTCGTGCGTGAACCCGTCGCTGACCTACATGGCGCTGACCGCGCGCGCCGCGGCGTTCGCGGTCGAAGCCGGCAAGAAGGGGGATCTGTGATGGGCGCGCATCCCATGCTGAGCCGCCGTGGCGCCTTCCGCCTGACCGCCGGGGCGCTGCTCGCCGGCTGGACGCTGCCGACGATCGCCGGCGCCGCCGAGGCGGTGGCGACCTGGACACCGAGGGCGCTGAACGCCGACCAGGCTCGCACGCTGTCGGCCGCCGCCGACGCCATGCTGCCCGTCACCGATACGCCCGGCGCGCTGGCGGCCGGGGTCCCGCAGTTCGTCGACCGGACGCTGGCCGATTGGAGCCGGCCGGACGACGCCGCGCGCATCAAGGCCGCGCTGGACGCCATCGACGCGGCCGCGCAGGCGGCGAGCGGCAAGGCCTTCGCCGCCCTGGAGCCGGCGGAGCGGACGGCGCTGTTGGCCCGCCTCGACGCCGAGGCGCGCAGGGCCAAGGGCCCGGACGGCTTCCGCCAGCTCAAGGACCTGGTCTCGACGGGCTATTTCACCTCGCAGATCGGGGCCACCCAGGCGCTGCGCTACGACCCGGTGCCGGGCGCCTATCACGGCTGTGTGCCCGTCAAGGAGATCGGCCGGGCCTGGGCGACCTCGTGATGATCGGCCGCGTCGCCTTCGCCGCGGCCCTGGCGCTCGCGGTCCCGGCCGGGGCCGCCGAGAAGGGCCGCTGGAAGCCGATGTTCAACGGCCGGAACCTCGACGGCTGGGTGGTCAAGATCAACCACCATCCGGCGGGCGAGAACTGGCGCGACACCGTGCGGGTGAAGGACGGGGTGCTGAAGATCGCCTACGACCAGTATCCGGTGTTCAAGGACGAGTTCACGCACCTGATCTACGACCGGCCCTTGTCGACCTTCCGGATGCGGCTGGAGTACCGCTTCGTGGACCAGCCGACGCCCGGCGCGGCGGCCTGGGCCGTGCGCAACAGCGGGATCATGATCCATGGCCAGGCGCCCGGCGAGATGGCGCTGGACCAGCCCTATCCGGTCTCGGTGGAGGCGCAGATCCTGGGCGGCGCGCCGGGCCAGACGCGGCCGACGGGCAACGTCTGCACGCCCGGGGTGACCGTCTCGATCGACGGCGTCCCGTTCAAGGGACACTGCAAGGACTCGACCTCGCCCACCTTCCAGGACGGCGAGTGGGTGAAGTTCGAGGTGGAGGTCCACGGCTCGCGGCTGGTGCGCCAGTACGTGAACGGCCAGCTCGTCATGGAATACGGCGACATCCATCTGGACCCCACCGAGTACAAGCGCTTCGCCAACCTCGACCCCGACGATCCCCATGCCGCGGCCCTGATCGCCCGCGGAACCGCGCCGCTGGATCGCGGCTACGTCTCGCTGCAGGGCGAGAGCAATCCGATCGAGTTCCGCAACATTGAGCTGATGGAACTGCCGGAGTAGGCGCGCCGCGACGGCGCCGACTTCACCAGAATCGAAGGCCGACGGGCGCCCGCCAAGGCGGGTGGCCCCGAACGACGCCTGCCGGCCTCGCGCGATCGAGGAAACGGCGGGTGACGGTTTGGTCCTCGCTGCGATGACGATAGATAAAAAAGTGCAATAAAAGTGTCATATATTACGCTCTACAGGCGCTGAAGGCGGGTTTCGGGCCGTCAAAACACGGGTTCAGGCGCGCCATTCCGCAGTCTTGTGATCGAATTGTCGCGACTTCGTCATATTGGCTTTTCAATTCGAGAAGTTGAGCTACGCTTCCTCTCAAGAGTGGGGTCGACCCCATCCAAAGGAGGAACAGCTATGCGAATGGCTCTTCTGGTCATCGCCGCGACCGCCCTGGCGGGCGGCGTCGCCCAGGCTCAGGAACAGCAGGCTCGGGCGGCGACGGTTACGCCGGCCGTGGATCGGCAGGACCCCGCGGCCGCGACCAAGGTGCTCTACGTCTGCAGCGAGGATGAGCGGAACTGGCGCGCCTTCTCGCGCGACCTCGGCACGCCCGACTTCGTGACCGCCAAGCAGGTTCTCGCCGACGAAGGTAAGGCCTGGTCGGCGCCCAAGTGCATCACCAAGTCCGAGCTTCATCGCCTGACGGAGATGGCCGCCAACAACGCGCGCTAGGCGCGGGCGGCGTCGCCGCGCGCCTTACTTCAGGACGCGGATCCTGATGTCGCGGAAGGCTACGGCGTCGCCGTGGTTCTGGAGCGCGATGTGACCCGTGGGGCTGGCGGCGAACTGCGGCCAGGCCTTGAACTTGCTGGCGGCGACCCGCGCCTTGAAGTCGTCGGAGCCCAGGTCGTACTCGACCACCTTCACCCCGTTCAGCCAGTGCTCGACGTGGCCGTGGTCGACCACGAGGCGGGCGGTGTTGAACTCGCCCACGGGCTTGGTGACGGCGCCCACCGGCGCATAGAGCGCGAAGAGCGATCCGGCCTGCTCCTTCGGCGGCTCGCCGCGGGAGTTGTCGAGGATCTGGTACTCGGGGCCGCTGAAATAGGTCTCGTCGCCGTCCTCGACGACATGGAACATCACCCCGGAATTGCCCTTGGGGCTGATCTTCCATTCGAAGGCGAGCTCGAAGTTCTCGAAGCTGTCCTTGGTCATGATGTCCTTGGACGTCTTCGGATCGGGCATGAGCGCGCCGTCCTCGACATGCCAGCCGCGATCGGGCGCTGAGGCCTTGAACCCGCGCCAGCCGGCGGTCGAATGGCCGTCGAACAGCAGCTTCCAGCCGGCGGCCTGCTCGGCCGGCGTCAGCACGTTGGGCTGGGCCAGGGCGGGGCCGGCGGCCAGGAGCGCCAGGCCGAACGCGAGCAGCTTCATGCGCATCACTCCTAGAGACCCAGCTTGACGAGCTGGACTTCCAGCGCCGCCTTCACCGCCGCGGAGGGCCCGGGGTCGGACGTGCGCGCCACATTGCCGATGTAGCCGATGTCCTTGAAGCCGGCCTCGGTGGTGTAGTAGGCGCCGATCGTCAGCGCCCGGAAACGCTTGAAGAAGGCGCGGGTCTTCTCGTCATCGGATTTGGCCAGGGCCTCCAGCGCCGCCTGCCGCCCCTCCGGCGGCTGGATCGACGGAGTCAGCCGGTCCAGCCCCTCGAGGATGACCGGGCGGTCCTTCAGCTGGTCGGGGTAGGGCGCGCTGACCCATTCGTCGACGAAGTCGGGGATGCCGAGGGCGCTGGCCGCGGGCGCGGTCCCGCTGGCGGGCAGGATGAAGTCGGCGAGGATGGCGGCGGTCTGCAACTGCGCCTCGCTCATGATCCGCGGCCAGGGCGCCTTCTCGGGCTCGACCAGCTTGGGATCGGTGCCGTAGCCCTGGGCCTCGGCCTTGCCGCCCGTCTTGTGGCCATAGACGACGACGCCCGCGCCGACGGCGGTGGCCGCCCCGACCACGCCCACCCAGATGAGCGCCGTGCGGCGGTCGATCTTGGGTTGGTAGGGCTTGGGGGTCTCGTCGCTCATGCCAGTCCCCCAGTCTTGGCCAGTTGCGCCAGGTGGTCGGCGGAGCGCCAGGCCAGCGCCAGGATCGAGAGCGTCGGGTTCTTGTCGGGGCTGGAGACCAGCACCGCGCCGTCGGTGATGAACAGGTTCGGCACGGCCCAGCTCTGTCCGTACTGATTGACCACGGAGTCGTTCTCCGAGGCGCCCATGCGGGCGGTGCCGACCTCGTGGATCATCTCGCCGCCCTTGGAGATGGCCTTGCGCCCGTCGGTCTCCACCTGGCCCAGGGCCTTGCCGCCCAGGCGGTCGATCACCTCCAGGAAGGTCTGGGTCATGTGGGCGGCCTGGCGCGTCTCGCTCTCGCCCCACTTCCAGTGGAAACGCAGGGCCGGAATGCCCCACTTGTCCTTCACCTTCGGATCGAGCTCGCAATAGCAGTCGTCGTTGGGGATCATCTCGCCGCGGCCGTTGAAGCTGATCACGCTGCCGAAGCGGTTGCGCAGGTTGGCGCGCAGGTCGTCGCCGACGCTGAGGTCGTCCTCGTCCAGCAGGCGCGCCATGCCGACGGAGGGCATCTGACGGCCGCCGCCGATCTCGATGTGATAGCCGCGCGGGAAGCCCAGCTCCTTGTGGCGGTCGTAGCCCCACCAAGGCACGTAGGTGTGCTCGACGCTCATGCCGTCGTCGTTGGTGGGCGGCAGGCCCTCCAGCGCCGGGAACTGGCCGGTGACGTTCAGGCCGACGCTGTCCATCAGGTAGCGGCCGACCATGCCGTGGGTGTTGCAGAGGCCGTCGGGGAAGGCCGAGCTCTTGGAGTTCAGCAGGATGCGGGCGGTCTCGCCCGATCCGGCCGCCAGCACGACAGCCTTCGCCGTGACCGAGTGATGCTCGCCGGTGACGCGGTCGACGTAGGTGACGCCCTTGGCCTTGCCGGCCTTGTCGAGGTCGACCTGGTAGACGAGCGCGTTGGCCTGGATCGTCAGGTTGCCGGTCGCCTTGGCCGGCGGGATCAGCACCGTCGTCGACTGGAAGTTGGCGCCCAGCGCGCAGCCGCGTCCGCAGGCGGTGGCGAAGACGCAGGTGTTGCGGTCCTTCATCGCCTGGGTGACCACGGCCCCGTGCATGGGGATCACCGGGATGTCCATGGCCTTGAAGGCGCGGGCGTAGAAGAGCTCGAAGGCCCGGGGCGGCGGCGCCTCCAGCAGGCAGCCGGGCGGCGAGTCGGGCGTGTTGGTCAGGCCCATGGGCGGCGACGCGCCGGTCACCCCGACCAGCTTTTCGGTCCTGTCGTACCAGGGGGCGAGGTCGTCGTAGGTGATGGGCCAGTCGTAGCCCAGGCCATCGCGGCTGCGCGGCTTGAAGTCGAGCGGCCCGAACCGCAGGGAGATGCGGCCCCAATGGTTGGTGCGCCCGCCCAGCATCCGCGGCCGCCACCAGATGAAGGGCTCGGACCCCTCCGCCACCGTGTAGGGCTCGTTGGGCACCTCCCAGCCGCCGTCGACCGTGGCGTCGTAGAAGCCGAACGGCTTGTCGGGCGTCGAGGTCCCGCGCAGCGGCGCCTGGGCCGGGATGTTGAACATCGGGGTCTCGGTGGTCGGGTCGTAGTCGCGGCCCGCCTCCAGCATCAGCACCTTCAGGCCCGAACGGGTCAGGTGGTACGCGCTCATTCCGCCGCCGGCCCCCGAGCCGACGACGATCACATCATAGGGTTCGGCCATGCGCTCCCTTCCGCAGGCTGAGGTACGGACCCCACCTTGTCCCACTGCCGCCGCAAGGCCAAGTCGCAGGCGCCGCCCGTCCACAGGCGCGGCGTGTGGCGTGCTTGACGCGCGTCAAGGCCGTGACGGCGCGCCACGCTATGCTAGCGTGCCTATGCTCGGCGTCAGCGCCCCATCGGGCTTCCCATCATGACGGACCTGGCCGCAACGGAACCACCTCCGGCATCGACGCCGCGTCCCGCCGCCGGACGCGTGGTGTCGGTGCGCGGATCGGTGCTGGACGTTCGCTTCGACGATGGCCTGCCGGCCTTGAACGAGGCCCTGGCCGTGGAAGGGGCCCGGCCGCTGGTGGCCGAGGTCCAGGCCTATCTCGACGAACACACCGTGCGCGCGGTGTCGATGCAGGCGACCGACGGCCTGCGGCGCGGGACGCCGGCGCGCGCCACGGGCCGGCCGATCGCCGTGCCGGTCGGCGAGATGATGCTGGGACGCCTGGTCGACGTGCTGGGCGACGCTCAGGACGGCGGCGCGCCCTTCGCGGACGACGCCCTGCGCTGGCCGATCCATCGGCCGCCGCCGGCGCTGGCCGACCAGACGGGGCGGCGCGAGCTGCTGGAAACGGGCGTCAAGGTCATCGACCTGCTGGCGCCGCTGGCGCGAGGCGGCAAGGCGGGCCTCTTCGGCGGCGCGGGCGTGGGCAAGACGGTGCTGATCACCGAACTGATCCGCAGCATGGTGGAAAGCTACGGCGGGATCTCGGTGTTCGCGGGCGTGGGCGAACGCTCGCGCGAGGGTCACGAGATGCTGCTGGAGATGCGCGGCTCGGGCGTGCTGGAGCGGACCGTGCTGGTCTACGGGCAGATGAACGAGCCGCCGGGCGCGCGGTGGCGCGTGGCGCTGAGCGCGCTGACCATCGCTGAATGGTTCCGCGACGTGCGCAAGCAGGACGTCCTGCTGCTGATGGACAACGTCTTCCGGTTCGTCCAGGCGGGTGGGGAGATCTCGGGCCTGCTGGGCCGGCTGCCGTCGCGGGTGGGCTACCAGCCGACCCTGGCGAGCGAAGTGGCCGACCTGGAAGAGCGCATCGCCTCGGCGCCCGGCGCGACGGTCTCGGCGATCCAGGCGGTCTATGTGCCGGCCGACGATTTCACCGATCCGGCGGTCACGGCGCTGTTCAGCCACTTCGACGGCTCGGTCGTGCTGTCGCGGGAGATGGCGGCCCAGGCGATGTATCCGGCGATCGATCCCCTGCGCTCGTCGTCGGTGCTGCTGGATCCGCTCGTGGTGGGCGAAGCGCACTACCGCCTGGCCGGCGATGTGCGCGGCGCGCTGGCCCGCTACCACGACCTGCAGGACATCATCGCGCTGCTCGGCATGGACGAGCTTTCGGCCGACGACCGGCGCACCGTGGTGAGGGCCCGGCGACTGCAGCGTTTCCTGACCCAGCCCTTCCGCGTGACCGAGGCCTTCACGGGCGACGCGGGACGCTCCGTGCCCATCGAGAAGACGTTGGCGGGCTGCCGCGCAATCCTCGAGGGCGAGACGGATGGCTGGGCCGAGAGCTCGCTCTACATGGTGGGCGACCTGGACGAGGCGCGGGGGCGCGAGGCCAAGGCGGCCGCGGCATGAGGCTGCTGATCACCACGCCTGACACGATCGTCGCCGACCTGTCCGACATCGCCGCCGTGCGGGCCGAGGACGAGAGCGGCGAGTTCGGCATCCGGCCGCGCCACGCCGAGTTCGTGACCGCGCTGGTCCCCTCGGTGCTGGGCTGGCGGCGCGCCGACGGCGGTGAGAGCTACTGCGCGGTGCGGGGCGGCCTGCTGACGGTGACGGGCGGTCAGGCCGTGTCGGTCGCCACCCGCGAGGCCGTGCCCGGGGACGACCTGGCCGCCCTGGAGGCCCTGGTCCGCGAGCGCATGTCGGCCAAGGCGGCGGAGGCGGCCAGCGCCCACGGCCGCGCCGAACAGTTGCGCCTCGAGGCCATCCGCCAGATCGTGGGCTATCTGCGGCCCCGCGCCCGGCTGGGGGACCGCGGATGAGCGAGCCTCCGAACGGCGACGATCTGGCCCGCTCCGTGGCCCGCCGCGCCGCCCGGCGGGCCTACTGGCAGGCGCACGGCGAACGGTCCCTGGCCCGCAATCTCGCCATGATCGGGGCGTTGGGCTGGCTCGTCGTGACGCCCACCGTCGGCGGACTGTTCCTGGGCCGCTGGCTGGACCGCCGGTTCGACGCCGGCATCTTCTGGACCGGCGCGCTGATCGTGGCCGGCCTGACGCTGGGCTGCGTGCTGGCCTGGCGCCGGATCGAGGAGATTCAGAGGGAGGACCGCTCATGAGCCTCGGCGACCTCGCCCGCCTCGCGGCGTTCTTCGCGGCCGGCCTGGCGCTGGGCGCGGCGAGCTTCCTGCTGCTGCGCAAGAACGCCTCCCTCTACGTCGAGGGCGCGGTGTGGCGCTCGGCGGCCATCCACTTCGGGCGGCTCGCCGTGATGGCGGCCCTGCTGGTCCTGGCCGCCTTGCAGGGCGCCGGGCCGTTGCTGGCCTGCGCGCTTGGCGTCGTGCTCGCGCGGATCGTCGTGGTGCGGCGGCTGGGGGGCGTGGCGTGATCCGTTCCCCCCTCAGCACCACGGTCATCTTCCACCTTGGGCCGGTTCCGATCTCCGACACGGTGGCGACCACCTGGGGGCTGATGGCGGCGCTGACCGTGGGCGCGGCGCTGGCCACGCGGAACCTCAAGACCCGGCCCGGCCGGCTCCAGGCGGCGCTGGAACTACTGGTCACGGGCGTGCAGGGGCAGGTCCGCGAGACGCTGCGGGCCGATCCTGGACCCTACATCGCTTTCCTGGGCGGCCTCTTCGTGTTCGTGGCCTCGGCCAACCTGCTCTCGCTGATCCCCGGGCTGGAGCCGCCGACGGCCCACATCGAGACCGACGCGGCGCTGGCGGCCATCGTCTTCTGCGCCACCCACTGGTTCGGCGTGCGCGCCAAGGGGCTGGGCCCCTATCTGGCCGATTTCGCCCGGCCGACCTGGCTGATGCTGCCGCTCAACCTGATCTCGGAGTTCACCCGCGCCTTCTCGCTGATGGTCCGCCTGTTCGGGAACATCATGAGCGGGGTCTTCATCATCGGCGTCGTGCTCTCGCTGGTCGGCCTGTTCGCGCCGGTCCCGTTCATGGCGCTCGAACTGCTCACCGGCCTGATCCAGGCCTACATCTTCACCGTGCTGGCGATGGTCTTCATCGGCGGAGCGGTGAGTTCGTCCCGCTCAGCGTGAGGCCCGCATGGATTACCTGCCCCATATCAGCATCATCGCCGCCGCCTTCTCGGTGGGCTTGGGCGCGATCGGCCCGGCGCTCGCCGAGGGCAAGGCCGTGGCGGCGGCCATGGACGCCATCGCCCGCCAGCCCGACGCCGCCGGGGTGATCTCGCGGACCCTGTTCGTGGGCCTGGCGATGATCGAGACCACCGCCATCTACGCGCTCGTGATCGCGCTCCTGGTGCTGTTCGCCAATCCGTTCGTCCACTGATGCAGATCGACTTCTGGACCCTGGGACTCCAGGCGGCCAACTTCCTCATCCTGGTGTGGCTGCTCCACCGGTTCCTCTACAAGCCGGTGCTGGCGGCGATCGCCGCGCGCCAGGCCGAGGCCGACCGGCTGACGGCCGACGGCGCCCAGGCCCGGGCGGCGGTGGAGGCCGAGCGGAGCCAGCTCGAAGCCGAGCGCGCGGCGCTGGCGAAATCGCGCGACGAGGTGCTGGCCCAGGCGCGTTCGGCGGCCGAGGCCGAGCGCAAGTCCCTGCTGGAGAAGGCCGGCCACGACGCCGAGGCGCTGACGGCCGAGGCCCGGAAGGCGCTGGCCCGCGAACAGGCCGAGGCGGCGCGGACGGTGGGCCGGCGGGCGGCCACGCTGGGCGGCGCCATCGCGCGCAAGCTGCTGGACCGCGACCTCGCCGAAGCGGTGCAGGACCACCTCGTCGACCAGCTTTGCGCCGACCTGGAAGCCCTGCCGGCCGAGACCCGGACGCAGATCGCCGGCCGCCTGGGCGAACCGGGCGCGGTCTTCGAGGTGGCGAGCGCCGCGCCGCTCTCGGCGGCCAGGACCAGGCGGCTGCGCGAACGGCTGGAGCAGGTGCTGGGGGTTCCGGCCGCGCCGGTGTTCCGGGTGGATCCCGGACTCATCGCCGGGGCCGAGGTGCGCTTCCCCTTCACGGTTCTGCGCCGCACCTGGTCCGAGGATCTCGACCGGATCGAGGCGGAGCTTGTCCGTGACGACGCTTAGGTCCGCCGTCGACGCGTGGCTGGAGGGGGCCGAGGGGCGGCTGGCGGCTGCCGACCTGACCCCGCGCCCTGAGCAGCTGGGCTTCGTGGAACAGGCCGGCGACGGAGTGGCGCGCCTACGCGGCCTGCCGGACCTCGAACTCGGCGGCCTGGTGCGCTTCGAGAGCGGAGCGACCGGGCTCGTGCAGATCCTCGACGAGACCGAAGTCGGCGTCGTGCTGCTCGACGACTTGCCGGTGGCGGCGGGCGACGCGGCGCGGCCGCTGGGGACGGTGGCGTCCGTACCGGTGGGCGAGGGGCTGCTGGGCCGGGTGGTCGATCCGCTGGGGCGGCCGCTGGATGGCGGACCCGCCATCGTCGCCGAGCGGTTCGACCCGATCGAGCGGCCCGCGCCGCGCATCATCGACCGCGATCTGGTGACCGAGCCGCTGCAGACCGGCGTCAAGCTGATCGACGCGCTCTTCGCCCTGGGCCGCGGCCAGCGCGAGCTGATCATCGGTGACCGCGAGACCGGCAAGACGGCGATCGCCACCGACACCATCATCAACCAGCGCCGCTCGGACGTGGTCTGCGTCTACGTCGCGGTCGGCCAGAAGTCGTCGTCCACGCGCCAGGTGATCGAGGCGATCGGCGCGTATGGGGATCCGAAACGCTGTGTTTTCGTGGTCGCCGGCCCCGCGACCCCGCCCGGCCTGCAATGGATCGCGCCCTACGCCGGCATGACCATCGCCGAGCAGGTCCGCGACCGCGGCGGCCACGCCCTGGTCGTGATCGACGACCTGACCAAGCACGCCGCCACCCACCGCGAACTGTCGCTGCTGATGCGCCAGCCATCCGGGCGCGAGGCCTACCCCGGCGACGTGTTCCATATCCACGCGCGGATGCTGGAGCGGGCGGCCAAGCTGTCGCCGGCCCTGGGCGGCGGCTCGCTGACCGCCCTGCCGATCGCCCAGACCGAGGGCGGCAACCTCAGCGCCTACATCCCGACCAACCTGATCTCGATCACCGACGGCCAGATCGTGCTGAGCTCGAAGCTGTTCGACGAGGGTCAGAAGCCGGCGGTGGACATTGGGCTGAGCGTGAGCCGGGTGGGCGGCAAGACCCAGGCGCCGGTGCTGAAGGATCTCGCGGGCGGCCTGCGGCTCGACTACGCCCAGTTCCTGGAACTGGAACTGTTCACGCGGTTCTCCACGACGCTCGACCCGCGGACCCAGGCGCGCATCGACCACGGCCGCCGTATCCGGGCGATCCTGACCCAGCCGCAGTACGCGCCGATGCCGCTGGCGAACGAAGTCGCCGAACTGTTCGCGCTGCAGGAAGGCCTGCTCGACGCCCTGCCGCTCGACAGGATCGACGCCTTCCGCGCGCAGACGCCGGGCTGGCTGGAGGCCCATTGCGGGCCCTTGATGACCCGGATCGAGACCGAACGGCGGCTCGACCCCGCCGCGCGCGACGAGCTGAAGGACAGCCTGACCCGGCTGGCCCAGGCCGTGGCGCCGGCCGGCAAGGGCGAGAGCCCGTGAGCGCGCTGGCCGACACCGAGGCGCGGATCGCCAGCATCGGCAAGCTGAAGGCGGTGATCGGGGCCATGCGCGGCATCGCCGCCACCCACAGCCAGCAGGCGCGCGACAGCCTGGCCGGCTATCGCGCCTACGCCGAGGTGATCGCCGGCGGATTGGGGGAGGCGCTGGCCCTGCTCGATCCGGAGGCTCGAGCGGACGAGACCGGGACGGACGGCCCGCTGGCGGTGGTGGTCTACGGCGCCGAGCACGGCTTCGCGGGCGCGTTCAGCGAACGCCTGCTGGACCAGGTCCCGAAGACGGCGACGGCGATCTACCTGCTCGGCTCTCGCGCGACGGCGCTGGCGGAGCGGCGCGGCCTCCCGGTCGCCTGGACATCGGAGATGGCGAGCCAGGCGAGCGGCGTGGGCGAGGTCGCCCGGCGCGTGGCCGACGCGCTCTACGCGGGCTTCACCCGGGGCGACTTCCGGCGGGCCGACGTACTGTTCGCCAGGCCCAGCGGCGCGACCCAGGTGGAGGCCTGCCGGCGCACGGTGCTGCCGATCGATCTCGCGCGGTTCTCGTCGCGGCGCGCGGGGCCGCCGCCGGTGACCAACCTGCCCCCAGCGCGGCTGGTCGAGCGGCTGATCGGTGAGCACGTCTTCGCCGAGCTGGCGCTGGGCGCCCTGGAGAGCTTCGCCAGCGAGAACGCCGCGCGCCTGGCCACCATGGAGTCGGCGCGGCTCAACATCGAGCAGAAGCTGGACGAGCTGTCGGGCCAGGAGCGCCTGCTTCGCCAGGAGCAGATCACCGCCGAGGTCCAGGACGTCGTGTCGGGGGCGCTGGCGGCGGAGGCGGCCTGGGCCCGCCGCGGGCCGGCGCCGTGACGCCGGTCAATGCTGTGCGCCGCGGCTTCGCCCAGATAGGCTTCCATCATCCGCATCAGTCGCTTTGAACGGAGGCTCCGACCATGCCGAAATCCCTCATCCGCCAGGAGGTCGAGCTGATGCTCGCCGACGTGGAAGCCGAGATCGCCAAGGCCGAGGCGATGCGCGCCAAGGGTGGGCTGAAGCGGGTGGAGGCGGCCGGCGAACTCGTGGACCTCAACCGCCAGAAGGCCACCCTCGCCGCGCGGCTCAAGGAGATCGACGCCGATCCGCAGGCCAGCGACACCTTCTTCCGCTGGGCCAAGGAGGACCTGTTCAACCTCAAGCTCCGGGTCGCCAACTGGATCTCCAGCGTCTGACCCGGCCGGTCAGACCGCGTTGATCGGGATTTTCAGGTAGCGCACGCCGTTGTCCTCGGGCTCGGGCAACTGGCCGGCCCGCATGTTCACCTGCACCGACGGCAGGATCAGGCGCGGCATGTCGAGGGTGGCGTCGCGGGCCTCGCGCATGGCCACGAACTCGGCCTCGCCGACGCCGTCGTGCACGTGGATGTTGCCGTCGCGCTGCTTGCCGATGGTCGTCTCCCAGCGGAAGTCATCGCGGCCTGGCGCCTTGTAGTCATGGCACAGGAACATCCGCGTCTCGGCCGGCAGTGACAGCAGCTTGCGGATCGAGCGGTAGAGCGTCGCCGCATTCCCGCCCGGGAAGTCGCACCGGGCGGTCCCGTAGTCCGGCATGAACAGGGTGTCGCCCACGAACACCGCGTCGCCGATCACGTACGACATGCAGGCGGGCGTGTGCCCCGGAGTGTGCAGGGCGATGGCCTTGAGTCCGCCGATGGCGAAGCGCTCGCCGTCCTCGAACAGGTGGTCGAACTGGCTGCCGTCGCGGGCGAAGGCGCGGCCGGCGTTGAACAGCTTGCCGAACGTCTCCTGCACGCGGGTGATCCGGCCGCCGATGGCGGTGCGCCCGCCCAGCCGGGCCTTCAGCACCGGCGCCGCCGATAGGTGGTCCGCATGGGCGTGGGTTTCGAGTTGCCAGACGACCTCCAGCCCCTCGGAGCGGACATAGTCGTCGACCACGTCGGCCGAGCGCTCGGCCGTGCGGCCCGCGGCCGGGTCGTAGTCGAGCACGCTGTCGATGATCGCGCACTTCGTGGAGGCCGGGTCGCGGACCACGTAGGTGACGGTGAAGGTCGCCTCGTCGAAGAACGCCTTCACGACGGGGCGCAGCGATGGGCGGGCGATGGCGTCGCGGACGATCTCGGTCGCCTCGGCGATGAAGCCCTGGGCGGACGTGGCGGAGACGGTCATGGCGGATCCCTGTTGCAATGTCGCATTCAAACATATATGCGAATATATGCATATACAAGGGCGCAAACCGTGATTTCCCTGACCCTGACCTCGGTTCTCGCCGCGATCGCCAGCGGCCTCCTGGTGGGCGCGCTGCTCGGCGTGTTCGGCGGCGGCGGCTCGGTGCTGGCGACGCCGCTCCTGCTGTACGCCGTGGGCGTGCGCGATCCGCACGTGGCCATCGGCACGTCGACCGCGGCCGTCGCCGTGAACGCGGCGATCAACCTGGCGGGCCATGCGCGGGGCGGGCGGGTCAAGTGGCCCTGCGCCTCGGTGTTCGCCGCCGCCGGCCTGATCGGATCGTTCGCCGGCTCCAGCCTGGCGAAGATGGTCGACGGCCAGCGCCTCCTGCTGTTCTTCGCCTTCGCCATGGCGGCGATCGCGCTCTCGATGCTGCGGCGGCCGAAGTCGGAGGGCGATCCCGCGGTTCACATCACCTGGCCGCTGATGGCGCGCCTGGCTCCGCTGGGCCTCCTGACGGGGGTGGCGGCCGGCTTCTTCGGAATCGGCGGCGGCTTCCTGATCGTGCCGGGGCTGATGGCGGCCACGGGCATGACGCTGGCCAATGCGGCGGCCTCGTCGCTGGTCTCGGTGATGGTGTTCGGGGCGGCGACCTCGTTCAACTATGCGCTGACGGGCCAGGTCGACTGGCCGGTGGCCGGGCTGTTCATCCTGGGCGGCCTGGCGGGCGGTGCGATCGGCGTCCGCGGCGCGGCGCTGCTGGCCGGCCGCGCGGTGCTGGCGCGACGCCTCTTCGCGGGCCTGGTGCTGGCGGTCGCGGCCTATGTGGCCTGGCGGGCGGCGAACGGCTGAACCTCCAGCCGCCGGCTGGCCAGCCGGAGCGGCTCGTCGCGGTGGCTCACCACGATCAGACCCTGGCCTGTGCGGGCGAGCCGTGCCGCCAACGCCGCCACGACGGCGCGCTCGGTCGCCTGATCCAGCCCTTCGGTGGGTTCGTCGAGCAGGAGCCACGGCGCGTCGCGCAGATAGGCCCGCGCCAGGGCGAGCCGCCGGCGCTCGCCGCCCGACAGCGTCGCGCCGGCGTCGCCGATCCAGGTGTCCGGGCCCTGAGGCAGGCGGCGGACTCGTTCGGCGAGCTGGGCCTCGTCGAGGGCGGCCCACAGCGCGGCGTCGTCGGCGGCGGGGTCGGCGAGGCGCAGGTTCTCGGCCACCGTCCCGCTGATCAGGCCGGCGTCCTGCGGCGCATAGGCGAAGAGGCCGCGGGCCCAGCCGGGCGGCTGGTCCTCCAGGGCCACGCCGCCGATGCGGATACGGCCGGCCTCGGCCTCGCGCAGGCCCACGAGCATCAGCAGCAGGCTGGTCTTGCCCCCGCCCGACGGGCCGGCGATCGCGAGCCGCGCGCCGGGGGCCAGGCGCTCGCCATCGATCCAGAGGTCCGCGTCGGCCGGCGCCGCTCCGCCTCGTGGCGTGGGATCCCCGATCGCGGCGTCCAGGCGCTCGATGGCCGCGTCGAGGCGCGACCGCTCCTCGGCGGCGCGCAGCAGGCTGGCGGCGCCCTCCAGCCCGGCCAGCGCGGCCAGAACCGCCAGGGCGGACAGGGGCATGGGCGTATCGCGGACCACGACGGCGACGCCCAGCACGGCGGCCGCGCCCGCCAGCGTCTCGATCAGCTCCAGCGCCGCTTCCCCGGCCTGGCGGCGCAGCGCGGCCACCGAGAGGGCCGCGTCCTCGGCCATGACGGCGTCGACGGCCCGCTCCGCGAGGCCGAAGCAATGCAACTCCACCGCAGCGGGCCCATAGGCGCCCAGCGCGTCCTTCAGGCGTCCCGCCGCGGCGAGCTGGGCGTGCGCCGGGGCGGTGGTGAGGGGCGGCGCGAGCCGGGCGGCGGCGGCGAGCTGGAGTCCCAGGCCTGCGAGGAAGACCAGCGCGGCCCAGGGCGAGGCGAGCGCGATGACGGCCGCCGCCGCGCCCGCCGCCGCCGCCGCGGCCCAGGGCGCCGGGCGGCGGACCACGGCGGTCTCCACCGCGTCCACGTCCTGCACGAGGCGTGCGGAAGCCTCGCCGGCCGAGAGGGCGAGCGCCCGGCGCGCGGGGGCCGCGGCGAGGCCGGCGAACAGGGCGGGCCGCAGCGCCGCCAGCGCCTGCAGGGCGGCCCGGTGGCCGAACAGCCGCTCGCCGTAGCGGCCGACGGTCCGCAGGATCGCGAACGCGCGGAGGCCCGCGCTAGGCAAGAGGTAGTTGAAGGCCTGGACCGCGGCGGGGCCCGCCAGTCCGGCCAGGGCGGCGCCGGCGAGGAACCAGCCCGACACGCCCAGCAGCAGGGTCGCCGATCCCGCCGCGGCGACGGCGGCGACGGTGGCCAGCAGCAGGTCGCCGCGCCGCCGGCGAAGCTGGCCCGCCAGGAAGCGGCGGGTGGGGGAACGCTCGCTCATGCCAGGGCCACCACCCAGTCTGCGGCGGCGGCCAGGGCCGGCGAGTGGGTCGCGACGATCACCGTCCGTCGCCCGGCCGCCTCGCGGATCAGGGCGACGATCTCGGCCTCGGCGGCGGGATCGAGGTCGGCGGTGGGTTCGTCCAGCATCAGCAGCGGCGCGGGCTTCAGGAGGGCGCGGGCCAGGGCGAGGCGCCGGCGTTCGCCCCCCGAAAGGCCGGAGCCCCGCTCGTCGAGCACGGTGTCGAGGCCGCCCGGCCGCGCGGCGAGGGCGGGGCCGAGCCCTACGGCGGTCGCCATCCGAAACGCGGCTTCGCGGGTGATCCCCGGCGCGGCGGCCTGGAGATTGTCGAGGATGGTCCCCGGCAGGAAGACGGGCTGCTGTCCCGCCCAGGCGGCCAGGTGCGCGGCGTCGGCGCCGCAGGGCAGATCGCCCACCCGGATCGCGCCGGCGGCCAGCGGGGCCAGGCCGAGGATGGCCGCCATCAGTGTGGACTTGCCCGATCCCGTGGGTCCCGTCAGGGCGATGAGGCCGCCCGCAGGGAGCGTGGTGTCGATGGGGCCGATGGCCAGCTCCCCGAAGCGCAGCGTCGCGCCCTCCAGGCGGATCCCCGGCGGGTCGGAAAGGGCCGGCGTTGCGGGAGTCGCCGGGAGCGGACCATCGGCCAAGGGCGCGAGGCGAGCGGCGGCGGCCTCGCCGAGCTGCTTTTCGTGGTAGGCGCCGGCCAGCCTGCGCATCGGGGCGTAGAACTCCGGCGCCAGCGCCAGGGCGAAGAAGGCGCGGCGGAAGTCCAGCGTCTCGGGCGCGGGGAACGGCAACAGCCCCAGCAGCGAGAAGCCGCAGTAGACCGCCACCAGCGCCACCGACAGGGCGGCGAAGAACTCCAACGCCGCCGAAGAGACGAAGGCGATCCGCAGCACGCCGAGCGTTCGCCGTGCGACGTCGGCCGAGGCGGCGGCCACGCGCCCCGTCTCGGCGGCTTCGGCCTGGAAGGCGAGGATCGCCGGCAGCGCCCGGACGCGGTCGACGAACAGGCCGGACAGCCGGGCCAGCGCCTCGAATTGCCGGCGCGACTCCACGGCCGCGGCCCCGCCGGCCAGGGCCATGGCCGCGCCGAAGGGGATCAGGGTGACGATCAGGATGGCGGCCGCCACGGGGCTGGCCAGGGCCGCCGCCGCGGCGATGAGCGGCGGCGCCAGGCGGGCCTCCAGAGCGGCCGGCGCGTAGCGTCCGAAGTAGCCTTCGAGGGCCTCGACCTCGTCCACCGCCGCGGCGATGCGCTCGCCGAGCGTGGAGGGATCACCGCGGCCCCGCGCGAGGATGGCGCCCGCGACCCGCCGGCGCACGGCGCTCGTCGCCGCGCGGGCCCGCCGCGCGGCGAGCCGCTGGGTCGCCCAGCCCGCGGCGGCGCGGATTCCGAGCGCGGCGGCCAGGCCCGCGATCGCGGGTCCGCGCGCCGGCCCGGCGATCGCGGCGGCCAGGGCGCCGGCGAAACCGGCGGCGGCCGCGACGTTGACAAGGATCAAGGCGGCGACGGGCCATTCGGGCGCATCAGCACCCCGACCCCAGACCTTCAGGGCCCGCCGCGCGAGCTTCGCATCGTAAGGGGTCACGGAGCTAAGTTTGCGTAATTGCGCATCTAAGCAGGTATCGATATAGATGCCCAACGCCCGCGTCGAGTAGGGGCGCCAAGGCAGAGGATCGCGTCATGGACATGAGCGTCGTCGAGCTCTCCCGCCTGCAGTTCGCCCTGACGGCGATGTACCACTTCCTCTTCGTTCCGTTGACGCTGGGCCTGTCGTTCCTGCTGGTCATCATGGAGAGCATCTATGTGATGACCCGCCGGCCGATCTGGCGGACCATCACGCGGTTCTGGGCGACGATCTTCGGCATCAACTTCGTGCTGGGCGTGGCCACCGGGCTCACCATGGAGTTCGAGTTCGGGACCAACTGGTCCTACTACTCCCACTACGTCGGTGACATCTTCGGCGCGCCGCTGGCGATCGAGGGCCTGATGGCCTTCTTCCTCGAAGCGACTTTCGTCGGGCTGATGTTCTTCGGCTGGGACCGGCTCTCGCGGGTGGGCCACCTGGCGGTGACGTTCATGGTCGCCCTGGGCTCCAACCTCTCGGCGCTGTGGATCCTGATCGCCAACGGCTGGATGCAGAACCCCGTCGGCGCGGCCTTCAATCCCGACACCATGCGCATGGAAGTGACCAGCTTCCGCGACGTGCTATTCAACCCGGTCGCCCAGGCCAAGTTCGTCCACACCGTCAGCGCGGGCTACGTCACGGCCTCGGTCTTCGTCCTGGGGATTTCGGCGCTGATGCTGCTGCGCGGCAAGTGGCCGAGGGTGGCGCGGCGCTCGTTCACCGTGGCCGCGGCGTTCGGCTTGGCCTCGGCCCTGTCGGTCGTCGTCCTGGGCGACGAGAGCGGATACACCCTCACCGACAACCAGCGCATGAAGCTGGCGGCGCTGGAGGCCATGTGGGAGACCGAGCCCGCCCCCGCGGGCCTCACCGCCTTCGGCATCCCCAGCCTCGCCGACCGCAAGACCCACGCCGAGATCAAGATTCCCTACGTGCTGGGCCTGATCGCCACGCGCAGCATCGACAAGCCTGTCGCCGGCATCTTCGAGCTGGTCGCGGTCGCCGAGGACCGCATCGAGCACGGCGTGAAGGCCTATGACGCGCTGGAGCGCCTGAAGGCCCAGCCCGGCGACGTGGCCGCCCGCGCCGACTTCGAGCAGACGAAGCGCGACCTGGGCTACGGCCTGCTGCTGAAGCGCTATGTCGCCGATCCGCGGACCGCCGACGCGGCCACGATCCGCAAGGCCGCCTGGGACACGGTGCCCGACGTGCCGGTGATGTTCTGGGTGTTCCGCATCATGGCGGGCATCGGCTTCCTGCAGGTCGCCGTCTTCGGTGCGGCCTTCCTGCTGGCCAGCCTGCGCCGGTGCGAGACCAAATGGATCCTCTGGACCGCGGTGGCGATGCTGCCGCTGCCCTGGATCGCCGCCGAGTCGGGCTGGGTGCTGGCCGAGATCGGACGCCAGCCCTGGGTGGTGGACGGCGTGCTGCCCACCTTCCTGGCCGCCTCCAGCCTGACCGTTCCCCAGCTCTGGATGACCATCGTCGGCTTCACCGCCCTGTACGGCGGACTGGCGGTGATCGAGGTGGGGCTGATCGTGCGCACGATCCGGCGCGGGCCCTACGCCCACCATGAGGGCCCGGCCTCGCCGTCCGAGCCCGTCACCCCTCTGGCGCCCGCCGAATAGGAGGCTGCGCGATGGAACTTCCCCTCGACTATCCCACGCTGCGGGTCATCTGGTGGGGCCTGATGGGCGTCCTCCTGATCGGGTTCGCCATCACCGACGGCTTCGACCTGGGCGTCGCCTCGCTGCTGCCCTTCGTGGCCCGCGACGACGACGAGCGGCGCATGGTGATCAACACGATCGCTCCCACCTGGGAGGGCAACCAGGTGTGGTTCATCCTGGGCGGCGGGGCGATCTTCGCCGCCTGGCCCTTCGTCTACGCGGTGAGCTTCTCGGGCTTCTACCTGGCGATGTTCGCCGTGCTGGCGTCGCTGATCCTGCGGCCGGTGGGGTTCAAGTACCGGTCGAAGCGGCCGTCGAAAGCCTGGCGCACGGCCTGGGACTGGGCGCTGTTCGTGGGCGGCTTCGCGCCGGCGCTGGTGTTCGGCGTGGCCGTCGGCAATGTGCTGCAGGGCGTCCCCTTCCGCCTCGATAGCGACCTGCGGGCGTTCTACGAAGGCACGTTCTTCGGCCTCTTCACCCCGTTCACCCTAGTCTGCGGCCTGTTGTCGGTGGCCATGCTGGTGACGCATGGGGCGGCGTGGCTGACCATGAAGGCCGAGCCCGGCCGCGTGCGCGACCGCGCGCGCACCATCGGGACCTTCGCCGCCGCCGCCGCCATCCTGCTGTTCGCGGTCGGCTACGCCTTCGTGGCGTTCGGCGGCCTGGGCTTCCGGCTCGACGGCGCGGTCGATCCGGCCGGTCCGTCGAACCCGCTGCGGGCCGCGGCCGCCGCCGCGCCGGGAGCGTGGTTGTCCAACTTCGGGGCCTATCCGTGGATGTGGATCGCCCCGCTGCTGGGCTTCGCGGGAACGGCGCTGGCGCTGTTCGGGATCCGCGCGGGCCGCGAGGCGCCGGCCTTCCTCGGCTCGTCGCTGGGCGCCTTCGGCATCATCTCCACCGTGGGCCTGTCGATGTTCCCGTTCATCCTGCCCAGCAGCATCGATCCGCGTTCGAGCCTGACCGTCTGGAACGCTTCGTCCAGCCACATGACGCTCTTCATCATGCTGCTGGTGACCGTGGTCTTCCTGCCGATCGTGCTCGCCTACACCGCCTGGGCCTTCAAGGTGATGTGGGGCCGCTCGACCACGGCGGCGCTGCACACCAATCCCGACCTCTACTGAGCCGGCCGAGGAGAGACGCGTATGTGGTACTTCACCTGGGTCCTCGGTCTCGGCCTCGCCGTCGCCTTCGGAATCCTCAACGGCATGTGGCATGAGTTCCACATGATGGATTCGGGCGACGACGGCCGGGACGATGAATGACGCGAGCTTGATCGAAGACAAGGCGACGCTGGCCGTCGAAACCGGCGAGGGGACCTTCGGGACCAGCATACGCATGGGTCCCTACAGCCTGACGGCCGACGAGCCGGTTTCGGCCGGCGGCCTGGGGGCGGGGCCCAACCCTTACGACCTCCTGATGGCGGCGCTCGCCGCCTGCACGACGATGACGGTGCGCCTCTACGCTGACCGCAAGGGCATGGCGCTGGAGCGGGTCGAGGCGCGGGTGCAGCAGGTGGCCCGCCGTTCGGCCGGCGCGGCGCAGGACGTCTTCGAGCGCGAACTGGAGCTGGTGGGCGCGCTGACCGACGACGAACGGACCCGGCTCCTCACGATCGCCGAGCGCTGCCCGGTCAGCCGCACGCTGGCCGGCGGCTCCCAGATCCGCACCTACCTCGCGGGCGGTCTGGAGAGCGAGGGCGACTAGGCTCCGCGGTAGATTTCCGACAGCGTCTGCAGGATGCGCACGGCGGCCGGATCGGCCAGCCGGTAGTAGATGGTCTGGGCCTCGCGCCGCGTTTCCACCAGCCCCTCGGCGCGCATCTTGGCGAGATGCTGCGACGTCGCCGAATGGGCCAGCTTGGCGTAGGCGGCGAGATCGCCCACCGAGGCCTCGCCCTCCAGCAGGCGGCAGAGCACCATCAGGCGCTGCTCGCTGGCCAGCAGCTTGAGCAGCCGCGCGGCCTGTTGGGAGCAGTGCTCCAGGGCGGAAATTTCCTCCCGCGAGGGGAGTTCTGCGACGGTCGTCATATGCTTGATGTAGAATATTCGAATACAAAGACAAGCGCGCGCACAGCGTTTGTCCCTATGCGCTCGCCGGACGCCCGTCGTCGCGCAACACCACGTAGATCGCCGGAATCACGAGCACCGTCAGCAGCGTCGACGACGCCAGGCCGAACAGCAGTGAGATCGCCAGGCCCTGGAAGATCGGGTCGGTGAGGATCACGGCCGCGCCGATCATCGCCGCCAGCGCCGTCAGCAGGATCGGCTTGAAGCGGATGGCCCCGGCCTCCAGCAGCACGTCGCGCAGCGGTTTGTCCTCGGCCTGGCTGTGGCGGATGAAGTCCACCAGCAGGATCGAGTTGCGCACGATGATGCCGGCGAGCGCGATGAAGCCGATCATCGAGGTGGCGGTGAAGGGCGCGCGGAACAGGATGTGGCCGATGACGATGCCCACCAGCGTGAGCGGGATCGGGGTGAGGATCACCAACGGCAGGCGGAAGCTTTTGAACTGGGCCACCACCAGGACGTAGATGCCCAGGATCGCCACGCCGAAGGCCGCGCCCATGTCGCGGAAGGTGACCCAGGTGATCTCCCACTCGCCGTCCCACAGCACCGTCGGCTTCGCCTCGCTGGGCGGCTGGCCGTGCAGGCGGATGTCGGGCCGGGGAAGGGCGCCCCAGTCGGCCTGTTTGATCTGCTTGTCGACGGCCAGCATGCCGTAGATCGGCGCCTCGTAGGCTCCGGCCAGCTCGGCCATCACCATGTCGACGTCGCGGCCGTCGCGGCGGAAGACGTGGGTGGCGGCGGGTTCGTTCGAGGCGCGGACCACCTCGCCCAGCTCCACCAGCCGGCCGTCGCGGGCCTGGGCCACCGGCATGGCGGCCAGCCCCTCGCCCCAGGTGCGGGCCGACTGCGGCAGGCGGACCGAAATCTCCAGCGGATCGCGGCTCTCGCCGCGGTGGGCGTAGCCCAGCACCTGGCCGCCCAGGGCCGCGCCGATGGAGTCGAACACCTGGCCTTCCGGCACGCCCAGGGCCTCGAGCCGCTCGCGGTCGGGGGTCAGGCGCAGGCCGGGGCGGGGCTGGCCCCAGCTGTCGTCGACGTCGACGATGTAGGGCACGTCCTTGAAGATCGCCTTCACCTTCTGGGCGACGCCGCGCCGGGTGGCCGCGTCGGGGCCGTAGACCTCGGCCAGCAGGGTGGCCATCACCGGCGGGCCCGGCGGGGCCTCGACCACCTTGATCGCCGCGCCGGCGGGCAGGGCCACCTTGGCCAGGCGCTTGCGCAGGTCGAGCGCCACGGCGTGGCTGTTGCGCTTGCGCTCGCCCTTGGGCTTCAGGGTGACGGCGAGGTCGCCCATCTCGGGGCGGTTGCGCAGGTAGTAGTGGCGCACGAGGCCGTTGAAGTTGAACGGCGAGGCGGTTCCGGCGTAGCCGTCGACGGCGGTCACCTCGGGCAGCGTCTGGGCGATGGCGGAAGCCTGGGACAGCGCGCGCTGGGTGTCCTCCAGGGCGGTCCCCTCGGGCATGTCGAGGACGACCTGCAGCTCGGACTTGTTGTCGAACGGCAGCAGCTTCACCGTCACCGTCTTGGTGGCGAACATGGCGCAGGCGACGAGGGTGGCGGCGCCCACCGTCAGCAGGAACCGCAGCGCGGACTTGCGCGTGGCGATCACGCGCCCGGCCACCTTGCGGTAGGCCTGGCCCAGGCGCCCGCCGGCATGCTGGCCCTCGTGGTGGCCCGGGTGCAGCGCGCCGCGGGCGAAGCGCACCATCAGCCACGGCGCGATCACCACGGCCACGAAGAACGAGAAGACCATGGCCGCCGAGGCGTTCACCGGAATCGGCGCCATGTAGGGGCCCATCAGGCCCGAGACGAACAGCATCGGCAGCAGGGCGGCGACCACGGTCATCGTCGCCACGATGGTCGGGTTGCCCACTTCGGCCACGGCGTCGACCGCCGCGTCCATGCGGCTGCGCCCGTCGTTCATCGCCCAGTGGCGGGCGATGTTCTCGATCATGACGATGGCGTCGTCGACCAGGATGCCGATCGAGAAGATCAGCGCGAACAGGCTGACCCGGTTGATGGTGTAGCCCATCAGGTTGGAGGCGAAGAGGGTGAGCAGGATGGTCGTCGGGATCACCACCGCGGTGACGCCCGCCTCGCGCCAGCCGATCGTGAAGCCGATCAGGGCGACAATGGACAGGGTCGCCAGGCCCAGGTGGAAGAGAAGCTCGTTGGCCTTCTCGTTGGCGGTCTCGCCGTAGTCGCGGGTGACGGCCACGTCCAGGCTGGCGGGCAGCAACGTCCCCTTCAACGTGGCCACGCGGGCGAGGACCGCGTGGGAGACGACGACGGCGTTGGCGCCCTTGCGCTTGGCGATGGCCAAGCTGACGGCCGGCGCCTCGGTCCAGGTCTGGCCCGCGCGGAGCGAACGCCAGGCGCGGGCCTGGTCCTCGCGCGGGGCCCGGACCACGTCGGCCACGTCGCGCACATAGACCTTCTCGCCCTTGGCCGACGGCAGGGCCAGCAGGCCGATCTCGGTGGGCGTGGCCAGCGTTCGCCCGGCCATGACGTCCAGCGCCTGGCCGGCGTTGCGGACCTGGCCGGCGGGGAAGGCGCGGTTGGCCTGGCGGACCGTGTCCATCAAGGCGCCCAGCGAAACGCCGTGGAGGGCGAGGCGGGCCGGGTCGGGTTCGACCCGGATCTCCTCGGGCCGGCCGCCGACGATGAAGGTGAGGCCGACGTCGTCGACCTTGGCCACCTCGGTGCGGAGCTTGCCGGCGATCTCGTAGAGGGCCTGGTCGGTCCACTGGCCGGCGGCTCCCGGCTTGGGCGACAGGGTCAGCACGAGGCTGGGCACGTCGTTGATGCCGCGGGTCTGGATCAGCGGCTCGGGAATCCCGGCGGGGATACGGTCGTAGTTGGCGCGGATCTTCTCGTGGATGCGCACCGCCGCGGCGTCCGGATCCACGCCCACCTTGAAGCGGGCGGTGACCATCACCTGGTTGTCGTCGGCGAAGGTGTAGACGTGCTCGACGTCGGTCACGCTCTTGACGATGGTCTCCAGCGGCTTGCCCACCAGCTCGACGGCGTCGGGCGCGCGCAGGCCGGGCGCGGCGACCATGATGTCGACCATCGGCACGCTGATCTGCGGCTCCTCCTCGCGGGGGATCGAGACCAGGGCGAGCAGGCCCACCATGATGGCGGCCAGGAGGAACAGCGGGGTCAGGGGCGAACGGATCGTCGCCCGCGTGATCCGACCGGAGACTCCGAGGTTCATCTGGCCACGACCGCGGGAACGATCACGTCGCCGGCGCGCAGGCCCGACAGCGCCTCGACGGTATCGGCCGTGGGGCCGGCCGCCGTCTGCAGCGGAGTCTCGGAGACGGTTCCGTCGGCGGCCACCAGCCGGGCGTAGTCGACGCCGTAGCGGGTGGCGACGTAGCGGCGCGGCACGACGATGGCCTGGCGCTCGCCCACCTTCACGCTGGCGCGCACGCGCCGGCCGATGAATTCGTCGGGCAGGGCGGGCGCGGTGACGTCGGCCATGACTTGGCCGCCGCTGACGCCCGGATAGACCTGGACGATGCGCCCTTCGCTGGCGGCGCCGCCGAGGTCGTCGGCGTTGAGACGGACTGTGTCGCCCACCTTCAGGGCGCCGGCCGCGCCCTCGGGCAGCTCAAGGCGAACCACCAGGGGTCCGGCGGTGATGGTGGCGATCGACTGACCGGGGCTGACCACCGAGCCGACCGGCACGGGCGCAGTCAGGACCCGGCCGGCGGCGGGGGCCAGCACGGTTCCCTGGGCGCCGAGCTCGGCGCTGGCGCCGCGCTGGGCGCGGGCGGCCGCCAGGGCGGCGCTGGCGGCCTTGGCCTGGGCCTCCACCTGGTCGAGGCGGGCCTGGGCGTAGACGCCGTGGGCGAAGAGATCGCGGGTGCGTTCGAGGTCGGCCTGGGCGCGGGCGGCTTCGGCGGCGGCGGCGTTGGTCTGGGCGTCGTAGGCGCGGGTCTCCAGCGCGATGCGTTCGTCGTGGACACGCCCGATCGCCTGGCCGGCGCGGACCGTGTCGCCCTCCTTCACGGAAAGGCTCACGAGGGTCCCGGGGATGCGGGCCCGGGCCTCGGCCATGTCGCGGGTGGTCAACGTCGCCGGCGCGGGCTTGAGGTCCGCGACCGTCTGCACGCGCACTGTCAGGCGGCCCGCCTTTGGGGCCGCGGCGGCCGCCGGCTCGGCCGACTTCTCGCCGCCGCAGGCCGCGAGCGCCAGGGCCGCGCCCAGCGCGCCGATGAGTGCAAACCGCCTCGCCATGCCCCGGCCCCCTCGCGTTGCTAGCGGGCGTCGCGGACGCCGCCGGTGGCGACGTCGAGCGACACGGTGGGCAGTCCGGCGGCCTTCCAGGCCATGATGCCGCCGCCCAGGTGGGAATCGACGGCGTGACCCGCGGCCTGGCAGCGTTCCAGGGCCATGGCCGAACGCTTGCCCGAACCGCACTGGAACACCATCAGCCGGTCGCCGGCGGGGGGCAGGGCGCCGGGATCGAAGGTCGACAGCGGATAGTTCAGCGCGCCGTGGATGCGTTCGGCGGCGAACTCGGCCGGCTCGCGCACGTCGATCAGCAGGATGCGATGCGCGGTCAGCGCGGCGCTCACGTCCTGGGGCGTGAGGTCACGGATTTTGGGGGTCGTCGACATGGGTTCTCCTCGCCTCAGGGGGTGGCGCAATAGAGGTTGGACAGGGTTTCGATCACCGCGCGGGCCTGACCGCTGGCGAGCGCGTAGTAGATGGTCTGCCCCTCGCGGCGGGTGGTGACCACGCCGTCGCGCCGCAGCAGGCCCAGGTGCTGCGAGGCCAGGGTCTCGCGGACCCCGAGGGACTGGGCCAGCGCGCCGACCGACCTCTCTCCGTCGATCAGCGAGCAGACGATCATCAGGCGATGCGGATTGGCCAGCGCCTTCAGGAGGCCGCAGGCGTCATGGGCTGAAGCCCGCATCCGCTCGACGTTAAAATTCATAGTTGCGTATATGCGTGATTTCAAATATTCAGTCAAGCGACGACCCTGAACCGGTATCGCGACCGACCGCGGAACGATGTGATCGTTGTCAAGGCGGGCTACGCCGATCGGCGAAAGCCTGCGCCGGGACGCCAGGGTGACTGGAGGAGACCGTTTGATGAGCAAGCCGCGCATCGCGATTCTCGGCGCCGGCCTGGGCGGCGCCGTGGCCGCATTCGAGATCAAGGACGCCGTCGGCGACCGCGCCGAGGTGCATGTCGTCAACAAGGGCGAGGCGTTCTACTTCGTCCCGTCCAACCCCTGGGTGGCCGTGCGCTGGCGCAAGCGGGCCGAGATCGCGGCCGAACTGTCCCCGGTGTTCAAGAAGCGCGGGATCGCCTTCAACACCTCGGGCGCGAGCCGGCTGATCCCGGCCGAGAACCGCATGGAGCTGAACGACGGCTCGACGCTGGACTACGACTACCTGGTGATCGCCACGGGGCCGGAGCTGGCCTTCGACGAGATCGCGGGCCTGGGCCCCGAGGGCGGCTTCACCCAGTCGATCTGCCAGATCGACCATGCCGAGAACGCCGCGGCGGCCTTCGACCGCTTCGTGGAGAACCCCGGCCCCATCGTGGTCGGCGCGGTGCAGGGCGCCTCGTGCTTCGGCCCGGCCTACGAGTTCGCGATGATCCTGGACACCGAGCTCAAGCGCCGGAAGATCCGCGACAAGGTGCCGATGACCTTCGTCACCTCCGAACCCTATGTCGGCCACCTGGGCCTGGACGGGGTGGGCGACACCAAGGGCCTGCTCGAGAGCGAGCTGCGCGAGCGCCACATCAAGTGGATCACCAACGCCAAGGTGGCCGGGGTCGAGGACGGCGTGATGCATGTGGAGGAGGTGGCCGAGGACGGCTCCACCAAGGCCAAGCACGACCTGCCCTTCGCCTATTCGATGATGCTGCCGGCCTTCCGGGGTGTCGAGGCGGTGCGCGGCATCGAGGGCCTGACCAATCCGCGCGGCTTCATCGTCGTGGACAAGCACCAGCGCAATCCGGCCTTCCCCAACATCTTCGCGCTGGGCGTCTGCGTGGCGATCGCGCCGACCGGCAAGACGCCGGTGCCGGTGGGCGTGCCCAAGACCGGCTTCATGATCGAGAGCATGGTCACCGCGATCGCGCGGAACCTGAAGGCGATCCTCGCCGGCGGCGAGCCGGCGCACGAAGCCACCTGGAACGCCATCTGCCTGGCCGATTTCGGCGACGGCGGGGTGGCGTTCGTCGCCCAGCCGCAGATCCCGCCCCGCAACGTCAACTGGTCGGCCAGCGGCAAGTGGGTCCATCTCGCCAAGGTGGGCTTCGAGAAATACTTCCTGGGCAAGGTTCGGCGCGGCGAGAGCGAGCCGTTCTACGAGAAGCTGGCGCTGGACGTCATGGGCGTCCGCAAGCTCAAGACCTGAGGCGCGGCGTGCCCCGCCCCCTTTCCAAACGGAGATTGAGAGATGACCGTCGATCGCGCCGTGCTGGCGTTCGCGGGCTTCGTCGTCCTGCTCGGCGTGGCCCTGGCCCACTTCGTCCATCCCTGGTGGATCGCGCTGTCGATCTTCGCGGGCCTCAACATGATGCAGGCCGCGTTCACCGGCTTCTGCCCGGCGGCGATGATCTTCAAGCGGCTGGGCGTGAAGCCCGGCGTCGCCTTCCGGTGAGCTGGCGCGGCGGCCTCGCCGTGGCCGTGGCGGTCGCGGCCCTGGTCGCGCCGGCGGCTGCGAGCGCGCTCTCCCTGGACGAGGCCATCGCCCTGGCGGCCAAGGCCAATCCCGACCTCGCGCAGAGCCGGGCCCAGGCCGACGCGGCCGCCGCGCGTGTGACCCAGGCGCGGGCCGGGTTCCTGCCCAGCGTGTCGGTGATGGCCGACGCCGGTTCCGGGACCACCGACCTCGGCGGGTTCTTCGGCTTCGGCGAGGCCGACGTGAAGCCGCGCTCGGCGGCCATCGAGCTGCGCCAGCCGCTGTTCTCGGGCGGCGCCGCGCTGGCGGCCTTCGACCAGGCTCGAGCCGGGCGGGATGCGGCGTTCGCCCAGGCCGGCGGCGCGCGGGCCTTGCTGTCGGCGCGCGTGGCCGACGCCTATGTCGGCGTGCTGAGCGCACGCGAGATGCTGGCGCTGAACCAGGCGCAGGTCGAGCGGATGGTCGAGGCGGGCCGCCAGGCCCAGCTTCGTTTCGAGCGCGGCGAGATCCCGCGCACCGACGTCAACCAGGCCGAGGCCCGGCTGGCCGAGGCCCGCGCCGGCCTCGCCCGGGCCCAGGGCGCGGTGGCCCGGGGCCGCGCGCACTTCCTGGCGGTGATCGGCGTGGAGCCCGAGGCGCTGGAGCCCCTGCCGGACGGCCCGGCCCCGCCCGCCAGCCTGGACGAGGCCGTGGCCGAGGCCCTGCGCGCCAGCCCGGCGCTGGTGGCGGCCCAGGCGGGCCTGCGCGCCGCCGAGGCCGGAGCCCGCTACGCCGAGGCGGGGCGGCTGCCGTCGGTGGCCCTGACGGCGACGGCCTCGACCGTGCGCGACAAGTTCTTCCCCGGCTATCAGGCCGACGACGTCACGGTGGGCGTCCAAGGCCGCTGGACCCTGTTCGCCGGGGGGGCCATCGGCGGCAAGGTGGCCGAGGCCAAGGCCGGCGTCCGCGCCGCTCGCGCCGCTCGCGACGGGGCCGAGGCGAACGTCCGCGAGGCGGTGATCTCCGCTTGGTCCGACCTCGCCGCCGCCAAGGCCGTGCTGGTCGCGGCCACGGCCCAGACGGCGGCGGCCTCCAGCGCGCTGGACGACGTGCGCCAGGAAGTCCGGGTCGGCCAGAAGCCCACGCTCGACCTGCTGGACGCCCAGCGCGACCTGCTGGCGGCGCAGAGCGCGGCGGTCGCGGCGCGCGGCGAGGCGGTGGTCGCCGCCTACCGCCTGCAGGCCCTGCTGCGCGGCGCGTGACATCCCGCGGGGTTGCGGCCGGCGGCTTCTATCGTCCCATGCGCTTCTGAATCGGGCCGGACGCCCCCGCCCGGCACGGCGCCGCGACCGGAGCCTCAAGACCAGCATCGGCTGAAGCGTCAGGCCATCGCGGTTCGTTGCGACCGACAGACAGGTCCATCGACCTGGATTTGACAAATTGTCCATACTGGAACAGATGTCTGCGCGATCTTTGGGGGGAAACGCACATGGATTGGGCGGCTACGACGAAGGGCGTCGCGCTGGCGCTGGCGACTTCGCTGGCGATCGTCACGCCCAGCCCTGCGCGGGAAGCGCCGCCTCCGCCCGGACCATTCGACGCGGCGGTGTTCGCCGCAGCCAGCGCGGTGCAGCCGAAGGTGGTCGCCTGGCGGCGCGACATCCATGAGCACCCCGAGCTGGGCAACCGCGAGTTCCGCACCTCCAAGCTGGTGGCCGAGCACCTGCGCAAGCTCGGTTTCGAAGTTCGCACGGGGGTCGCCAAGACCGGCCTCGTGGCCATCCTGAAAGGTGGCAGGCCGGGTGGCGTCGTGGCCCTTCGGGCCGACATGGACGCGCTCCCGGTGGCCGAGCAAACGGGGCTTTCCTTCGCCTCCAAGGCCACGGCCGAGTACAACGGCCGAACCGTGCCGGTGATGCACGCCTGTGGGCATGATGCGCACGTGGCCATCCTGATGGGCGCCGCCGAGGTGCTCGCCGGGATGCGCGCCGACATTCCCGGAACGGTGGTGCTGCTGCTTCAACCGGCCGAGGAGGGGCCACCGGCGGGCGAGGAGGGCGGGGCGGCGCTTGTCGTCAAGGAAGGCGCGTTGAACTCGCCGCGGCCCGGCGCGATCTTCGGCCTGCATGTGGCGCCCGGCGAGCCTGGCCGCCTGGCGTGGCGGTCGGGTCCGATGATGGCGGCCGACGACAGCTACCGGATCGTGCTCAACGGCCGGCAGACCCATGCCGCCAATCCGTGGGCCGGGATCGATATCGTGTCGATGGCGGCTGACGTGGTGCAGGCCTTCAACCAGATCGCCGCACGCCAGATCAAGGTCACGGTCACGCCGACGATCCTGTCCGTCTCCACCATCAACGCGGGGGTGCGCTACAACATCATCCCCGAAGAGCTGACCATGACCGGGACGCTGCGCTCGTTTGATCCGGGCCTGCGAAAGGAGATCATGGCGCGGGCCGAGAAGGCCGTGGAAAGCATCTCCGCCCGATATGGCGGAAGCGGACATATCGAGTGGGGTCCGCCGAACCCGGTCACCAGCAACGATCCGGCGCTGACGGCGCAGATGAAGCCGACGCTCCTGCGCGCCGCGCGCGGCGACGTGCGCGACGACATCGAGTTCATCACCGGCGCCGAGGACTTCGCCTTCTACCAGCAGGAGATGCCGGGGCTGTTCTACGACCTCGGTATCGGCTTCCCCCCGGGCGTGAACCACTCGCCGCTGTTCAACGTGGTGGACGAGGCGGCGCTGGAGGTGGGCGTGCGGGCCCAGAGCCTGGCGGCGCTCGACTATCTGCTGAGCGTCGCGCCGAAGCCTTGAGGCCGGGCGCGGAGAGGCCGCATCTTCGATCCTGACATGTGTGATGGCGGGAATCTTCGGAAGAATCCGTCGATTCGATCTAAATTTCTCGCTACTAGAATGTTAGATGGTATCGGAGGGGTGGCGAATGCGTGGGTTGGTTGGAACGATTCTGGCGCTGGCCATGATCGCAGTGGGCGCCGGCCCGGCCGCCGCCGCCGCGCCCGCGCCGGGCGCCATTCCTTTGTTCGAGGTGACGAACGCCCAGTCCCGGTCGATCAGCCCTGAAAACCCGACGGGGGAAAGGGGCGGCGGCGCGCGACTCGAGGCCAAGGACGGCAGCGCATCCTACGCCGCCGCCGAGCTGGGCAAGGGTTGGAAGGTCAATCCCTACGTCAACATCGCCCCGGGGACGACCTATCGCCTGGGTGAGGCGGCCGGACCCGGGATCATCAATCACGTCTGGATGACGTTGGGCGGCCTGGCGGAATATCGCTCGGCCATCCTGCGGATCTACTGGGACGACGAAGCCACCCCCTCGGTCGAGGCGCCGGTCGGCGACTTCTTCGCGGCCGGTTGGGGCCGTGGGGCCGAGCCCGTGATCGATTCGGCGATGGTCGCGGTGAACCCGGGCAGCGGGTTCAACAGCTTCTGGCAGATGCCGTTCCGCAAGAAGTTCCGCATGACCATCGAAAATCGCAGCAGCAAGATCCTTCGCGTCTACTACCAGATCAACTACGCGCTGGAGCCCGTGTCGCCGCGGGCCGGCTATTTCCACGCCCAGTTCCGCATGGCCAATCCGCTCAAGGCGGGCGACGTCTACACGATCCTGGATGGCGTTCGCGGCCAGGGCCAGTACGTGGGAACCTATCTCGGGCACGGCGCCTTCAGCCCCGGCTGGTGGGGCGAGGGCGAGGTCAAGTTCTACATGGACGGCGACCAGGAATACCCCACGATCGCCGGCACCGGAGAGGAGGACTATTTCCTCGGCTCGTACATCTATGTGAAGCGCGGGGCCGACGGGCGACCGCGCGAGGTGAACTACGCCTCGCTCTACTCCGGCTTCTACGCCTTGAAGCCCGCCGAGGTGGACGCCGACTACTTCCGGGCCGACGGGGAGCGACGCCACGGGGAATATCGGTGGCACGTCCTGGACCCGATCCGGTTCCAGAAGGATCTGAAGGTCACGATCCAGAACCTGGGCTGGAAGGACGCGACCCCGACGCGGGTGAGCGGGAACGGGCGCTATCTCGCGCTGTCGGATTCCCTGGCCTCGGTCGCCTACTGGTACCAGCTGGAGCCGCACGCGCCGTTCCCGGCGTTGCCGTCCGACGCCGTCATGCAGATCCCGCCGGCGCGCGGAACCGCCGCGCCGGCCGTGGCGGGCGGGGCGCCTGGCCTCCCCTGATCCGGCGCCAATGGATTAGACAAAGAATCCACATTAGAATATCTCTAGTGGTCCTCCAGCGCATACGCGTCGGGGCAGGGGGTTGCGCATGATCTGTTCGGCGGTGCGGGTTGCGGCGAAAGGCGCCGGACTGGCGATGGCGATGCTGGCGTTCGCCGCCACGGGCGCGGCGGCGCGACCCCCGGTGGGCGATCTCTACCGTCTGAGCGATGCCGAGAGCCGCTCGATCAGCCCCGAGAACCTGACCGGCGAGAAGGGCGGCGGCTCGCGCACGCCGCTCGACAAGGGCAGCGCCGGCGTCCAGGCCACCGACCTCGGACTGGGCTGGAAGGTCAATCCGTACATCGAGATCCCGCCGGGCGGACGGACGGTGCTGGGCGAGGCGTCCGGCCCCGGGATCATCAACCACATCTGGATGACCATCGGCGGCAAGGGGACCTACCGCTCGATGATCCTGCGCATCTATTGGGACGGCGAGGCCACGCCCTCCGTGGAGACGCCGGTCGGCGACTTCTTCGCCGCGGCCTTCGGCAAGGAATCGACCGCGCTGATCGATTCGGCGGTGGTGGCGGTGAACCCCGAGAGCGGCCTGAACAGCTTCTGGCAGATGCCGTTCCGGAGGAAGTTCCGCATCGAGCTGGAGAACCGCTCGCAGCACACCAACGAGGTCTACTACCAGATCGACTACGCGCTGCAGGACGTGCCGCCTGACGCGGCCTACTTCCACGCCCAGTTCCGCCAGGTCGACCGGCTGAAGCCGAAGGACGTCTATGTGCTGCTGGATGGCGTGAAGGGGCGGGGCCACTATGTGGGCACCTACCTGACGCACTCGGCTTTCAGCCCCGGCTGGTGGGGCGAGGGCGAGTTCAAGTTCTACCTCGACGGCGACCGCGATTTCCCGACCATCAACTACACGGGCGAGGAGGACTATTTCCTCGGCTCCTACGGCTATCGCCACCGGGGTACGGGCCGTCTCGAGGAAACCGACTACTCGACGGCCTATTCGGGCTTCCACGCCCACAACAAGACCGACATGGCCACCCAGTACTACATGTCCGGCCGGGAGCGGCGGATCGGGGAGTACCGCTGGCACATCCTGGATCCGATCCGGTTCAAGTCGGACCTTCGCGTGACGGTGCAGGCCCTGGGGTGGAAGTCGCCGTTGCGCTACCGGCCACTGGACGACGGCTTCTCGTCGGTGGCGTTCTGGTACCAGGCCGAGCCGCACGCGGCGTTCCCGAAGCTGCCGGATGACGCGGCGCTGCAGTTCAAGCCGCTGGTGGAGCCGGCGCGCCCGGCCTTCGTCGCGGGCGGACCGCTGACGATCGACAGCCCCATCGAGGCGATCATGATGAGCTGGGAGGGGCGCGAGATCGTCAACCGGGAGCTCCCGGCGCTGGCCACGCACCCGGCGTACGAACAGTTCAAGGCAATGAGCCTGCGCGATCTGCAGGGCGTGTCGGAAGGCGCCATCACCGACAAGGCGCTGGCCACCATCGACGCCGCCCTCAAGGCGGCCACGGCCAAGCCGCACTGAGCCGCCGAACGTGACGAGGCAAGGACGTTCGTGAGCGCCGCCCGCGGAACGCTCGGGCCGCTGCTGGCGACCTTGCTGGTCGCGGGCAGCATGATCGGTTCGGGCGTCTACCTGTTGCCGGCCAGCCTGGCGGCCATCGGGTCGATCAGCCTGCTGGGCTGGTTCGCGGCCATTGCGATGGCGCTCGTCTTCGCCGGAGTCTTCGCCTGGCTCGCGATGCTGGGCCATGACCAGGCGATGGGCTTCGTCGGCTCGATCTCGTCGGCGTTCGGCCCACGCACGGCCTTCGTCGCCGCCGTCCTCTACTGGCTGCAGGGCGTCCTGGGGAACGTCGCCCTGGCGTTGGCGGTCACGGGCTATCTGACCGCGCTGGTCCCATCGCTTGCGAGCGTGCCGGCGGCGACCGCCTGCACCGTCTCGGTCGCCTGGCTGTTCGTCCTCCTCAATCTGGCCGGTCCCAGGCTGGTGGCGCAGCTCGAGGGCTGGACCCTGGCCATCGGCCTGGCCCCCGTGCTCGCGGCCGGCGTGTTCGGCTGGTTCATGTTCGATCCCGCCGTGTTCAGCGCGTCATGGAATGTCAGCGGCAAGCCGGCGGCGGAGGTCCTGCCGGGCGCGGTGGTGCTGATCCTGTGGGCCTTCCTGGGCCTGGAAAGCGCCTGCGTCGCGGCCGGCGCCCTGCGCGACCCGGAGCGAACCGCGCCGATCGCCACCCTGGGCGGCGTGCTGATCGCAGCGGTCGTGTACCTGGCCGCCTGCACGGCGCTGACCGGCATCCTGCCGGCAAGCGTCCTGGCGGCGTCGTCCGCGCCCTTCGCCGACGCGGCGGGACGGATGGCCGGCGCGTCATTCGCCGTCGTCGTCGCCCTGTGCGCGGCGTTCAAGGCCGGTGGCACGCTCGGCGGATGGGTGCTCCTGACCTCGACGGCCGGCCAGCTCGCCGTGGAGATGCGCGCGCCGCCCGCCGAACCGCGCCCGCCATCGCGGGCGAACTTCATCGCCAACGGCGTCCTGCTCACCGTCATCATCGTGCTCATCGCCCAGCCCTCGATCGCGCGCCAGTTCACGCTCGTGATCAACGCCGCGGTGATCTTCATGCTCTGCGTCTACGCCATGGCCGGCGCGGCGTTGATCCGGCTGCGGGGCCGGGGCGGCGCGCGCCTGGCCTGGATGGCCCGCGTCCTCGGAGCGGCGGCCGCGATGCTGGTCGTCGCGGTCATGGCCACACAGGAATGGCCGATGGTGCTGACCACCGCCGCCGTGGTGGCCGCCGCCGCGGTGGGGTGGACCATTCTGGGCGCCTGGCGAGGACTGGCCCGAACCTGAAGCCGGCGTGGAAGGGCGCCCGCCGCGGCTCTCCATGCTCTGTGATTGACAAAAAGTCTAAGTTAGACGAAATCAAAGAAGCCAATTCAGAAGAGGGGGATTCAATGAGGGTGCGTCGAAGCCGAACCATGGAGCTGATGTGCGGTGGGGCGGTGTCCCTGCTGGCGCTGAGCGGTCCGACGTTCGCCATGGCCGCAGAAGCCGCGGCGGCGGCGCCGTCCGAACTGGAGGCCGTCATCGTCACGGCCCAGAAGCGCGCCGAGAACGTTCAGGACGTGCCGTTGAGCATCCTGGCGCTGGGTCAGGAGAAGATCGACCGGCTGAACGCCAAGGACTTCGTCGACATCGCCCGCCATCTGCCGTCGGTCTCGATCCGCAGCATCGTGCCGGGCGTGGGCAACATCTTCATGCGGGGCATCTCCAGCGGCCCCGACGGCGGCGCCTCGGGCTCGCTGCCCAGCGTCGGCGTCTACCTGGACGAACAGCCGGTGACGACGATCCAGGGCACCCTCGACATCCAGATGTTCGACATCAGCCGGGTCGAGGCCCTGGCCGGACCCCAGGGCACGCTCTACGGCGCCAGCTCCCAGTCGGGCACCCTGCGGATCATCACCAACAAGCCCGAGCCGGGCGTCACCAAGGGCCGCCTCGACGTCGAGGGCAACACCACCTTCAAGGGCGGCGTCGGCTATTCGATCGCGGGCATGATCAACGTGCCGGTCTCCGACCAGGTCACGCTGCGGGCGGTCGCGTGGAACCGGATCGATCCCGGCTACATCGACAACGTCCCCGCGACCCGGACCTATCCGAGCTCCGGCATCACCATCAGCAATGCTGACATCGCCAAGAAGGACTTCAACCAGGTCGAGGTTTCAGGCGCCCGCGCCGCGCTGCGGGTCGACCTGAACGAGAACTGGACGGTCACGCCGGGGCTGCTGATCCAGAAGACCAAGGCCGATGGAAACACCTATCAGATCCTGGGCCGCGACCTGAAGGTCGAGCGCTTCTTCCCGGACCACCGCGACGACACCTACTGGCAGGCCGCGATGACGATCCAGGGCAAGGTCGGCGATCTCGACGTGACCTACGCCGGCGCCTACCTGAACCGGAAGTTCAACACCTACTTCGACTACTCCGACTACTCGTACTTCTACGACACCCTGTTCGGCATGGGGCAGATCATCCAGAACAACGCGGGACAGCTCATCGATCCGTCCCAGCACACCCATTCGATCAGCCAGTACACGCACGACAGCCACGAACTGCGGATCGCGACGCCGCAGGACAAGCGCCTGCGCGCCACCGGCGGGCTGTTCTTCCAGGTCCAGCGCCACGAGCTGCAGAGCCAGTACATCATCGACGGCCTGGCCACCTCGCTGTCGGTGACCGGCTGGCCCAACACCCAATGGCTCACGGATCAGCAGCGGACCGACCGGGACTACGCCGCGTTCGGCGAGGTCTCCTACGACATCCTGCCCTCGCTGACCCTCACGGCCGGCGGCCGCCTGTTCAAGGCGTCGAACCACATCGTCGGCTTCTTCGGACTGCGTGGCAGCGAGGGTCGCTGCTTCGGGCCGACCATCTACGGCGACGGTCCATGCACGAACGTCGATCGCACGGCGAAGGGCCACGGCTTCTCGGGACGTCTGAACGCGACGTGGAGACCGGACCGGGACCGGCTGTTCTACGTCACCTACTCCGAGGGCTTCCGGCCGGGGGGCATCAACCGCGCGCCGCAGTCGGCCGCCTATGAGCCCGACTACCTGAAGAACTACGAGGCGGGCTGGAAGACCACGTGGGCGAACGGGCGCGTGCGCTTCAACGGCGCCGTCTTCAACGATCGTTGGGACGGCTTCCAGCTCTTCGTGCAGACGACGGCGAACATCGCCGAGGTGCGCAACGTGGGCCAGGCGCGCTCGCGCGGCGTCGAGACCGACTTCGCCGCGGTCCTGGGCCATGGCTTCTCGATCAACGGCGCGGCCTCCTACATCGACGCCAAGCTGCTGGACAACTACTGCGGGCGGATCGACGCCAACGGGAATCCGATCCTCACCTGCGCCACGCCCATCGCGCCGGCCGGCTCGCGGCTGCCGTTCGCGCCCACGTTCAAGGGCTCGCTCTCGGTGCGATACGACTGGACGATGGGGGACGCCGAGATGTTCGTGGAAGCCACGGGCGCGCACCAGGGGGGCAACTGGAGCAGCCTGCGGACGCGTGACCGCGTGATCCAGGGCAAGAGCCCCGGCTTCGAGACGCTGGATCTCGCCGCGGGCGCCGACTGGGTCGACTGGCGCATCTCGGTCTATGCGCGGAACGTGCTCGACAGCCGCGGAGAACTGGCGCGCCTCACCTCGTGCCCGGCTTCGGTCTGCAGCCGAATCTACCAGGTGCCGATCCGCCCGCGTAACGTCGGCGTGAAAGTCTCGCGCACCTTCTAAGGAGGCTCAGACGGACAACTCCCTCCCCACGACCCGTCCGACGCCAGACTCGCCCGCAGCCGAACAGGCTGCGGGCGCCATTTTGCGTCTGCGCGAACTGCTCGCGCAGGATCCCGACCATCCCCATGCCTGGCGGATGCTGGGCGACGCGCTGCTGGTCGCCGGCGATCCGCAAGCCGCGGCCGAGGCCTATCTGCGCCAGGTCGAGGCGGCGCCCCGCGATCCGGAAATGCGCGAGGCCGCGATGGCGCTCGCCTCCAACCGTCTGGAGGACGCCGAGCCGAGGCTGCGCGCGATCCTGCGGGCGAGGCCGACCGAAGTCGCCGCGATCCGCATGCTGGCCGAGCTCGCGATCCGGATCGAACGGCTCGCTGACGCCGAGGCGCTGCTGGACCGCGCCCTGGAGCTTGCGCCCGGCTTCGCGGCCGCGCGCTTCAACCGGGCGGTCGCGCGGCATCGGCGCGGACGGGCGGCCCCGGCCCTGGAGGACATCGACCTGCTGTTGGCCGCGACGCCCGATGACCTCGGCTACAGGGTGACGCGCGCGGCGATCCTCAGCCGCGCCGGCGACTACGAGGCGGCGATCGCCGACTACGACGCGGTGCTGGCCCATGACGGCCCGAACAGGGACGCCCGGCTCTGGATGAGCCGCGGCCACGCGCTGAAGACTGTCGGCCGGCGCGACGACTGCGTCGGCGCCTACCGTCAGGCCGTGGCGCTGGCGCCCTCTCTGGGCGAAGCCTGGTGGAGCCTGGCCAACCTGAAGACCTTCCGGTTCGCCGCCGAAGACCTGTCGCGGATGGAGGCCGCGCTCGCGCAGGACGGCCTGAGCGCGGACGATCGCATGCACCTGCATTTCGCCCTCGGCCGCGGGCGCGAGATCGAGGGGCGGGCACAGGACGCCTTCGCCCACTACGCCCGCGCCAACGAAATGCGCCGCGAAAGCCTGCCTTACGATGCGGACGCGACCACCATGCATGTGGACGCCCTGCGCCGCCACGTCGACCGATCGGTCCTGGCGGATCGCCAGGGCGGCGGCGATCCTTCGCCCGACCCCATCTTCATCGTGGGCCTTCCGAGGTCGGGTTCGACCCTGCTGGAGCAGATCCTCGCCAGCCATCCCGACGTGGAAGGTACGATGGAGCTGGCCGACATCACGACCATGGCCGCCGAGATCGAGGCGCGGACGGACGGTTCCGGCGAGGCCTATGTGCGCGCGCTCCTGGCGCTGGACGCCGACGCCCTGGCCGAGCTGGGCCGCCGGTACCTCGACGGCACGCGCATCCATCGGCGCCGCGGCGCGGCGCGGTTCATCGACAAGATGCCGAACAACTGGATGCACGTCCTGCTCATCCACCTGATCCTGCCCAATGCGCGGATCGTGGACGCGCGGCGCCATCCGCTGGACTGCGGCGTCTCGTGCTTCGTGCAGCATTTCGCGCGCGGTCAGCCCTTCGCGTACGGGCTCACCGACATCGGCCGCTACTACGCCGACTACGTGCGCCTGATGGCCCATGTGGACGAGGTGCTGCCGGGCCGGGTCTGGCGGGTGTTCCACGAGCGGCTCGTGGCCGATCCCGAGCGGGAGATCCGGGCCCTGCTCGAAGCCTGCGGCCTGCCGTTCGATCCAGCATGCTTGGACTTCCACCGCAATCCGCGGCCCGTGCGCACGGCCAGCGCCGATCAGGTGCGCCGGCCCATCTCGTCCGACGGGATCGGACGGTGGCGGATGTTCGAGCCATGGCTGGAGCCGCTGCGCGAATCCCTGGGCGAGGCGCTCACCGACTATCCGGCCTGAGCATCATTCCGGGACGGCGGGCCGTCGGCCGGTCTCCACCCAGGTGCGCAGCGTGCGCCAGGTGTTCTGGATTTCGTCCTGGTTGAAGCCGCAGTGCTCGTAGCCCTTGCCGCCAATGGGCAGCGGGCCCTCGACCGCCGGGGCGGTGAACTGGATCAGCCGGGCGCCGTTGCCCGCCTTGGCCACGATGCGGGTCAGGCTCTCGGCGTGCGCGTAGGGCGCCAGGGAATCGATGCGGTTGTGGATCGTCACCAGCGGCGTGCGGTACCGGCCCGTAACCTGTCGCCACTGGCGCGCCTTGGCCACGGCGGCCGGATCGGCGGCGAACCGCTGGACGCCGCGGTTGAAGGCCTCGGCTTCGGCCGGCGTCATCTCCAGGCTGCGATAGACCTTTCCGACATTGCCGTAGACCTGTCCGCCGAACGTCTCGCGCATGTCGTCCGCGCCGAACCCCAGCGTGGTCAGGGGCAGGGCGAACGAGGCCAGTTCGGGCTCGAAGCCGCCGATGGAGGCGATCTGGCGGACGATCCGGGCCTCGCGCCCCTCCGGCGCCGCCTTGGCGGCCTTGAACAGCGCCACGATGGGCGCGGTGAACTGCTGCGCCTGCTTGAGCCGGAACAGGTCGCCGTTCTCGCCAGGCGGCGGCGCGATCGGCAGGGCCGACCGGGTGACGTCCTGGACGCCCGGCAGGGCGTACGGCGTGCCGGCGGTGAGGAAGTTGTAGGCGGCCCTCAGGTCGCTCAGCTGGCCGAGCTCCCTCTCCCAGCCGTCGGTCACCCCGCACTGGGCGATCGCCCCGGCGAACGCGTCGGGCCGGGTCTCGATGAGCGCCATGACGATGTTGCCGCCCATGGACGCGCCGTTCACGTAGACCCGCCGCGCGCCGAGCGCCTTCACGAACGCTTGCAGCCGCAGGGTCGCGACGACGCCGGCCTCCACGGCCATGCCCGACTTGCCATAGGCGCTGTGCCCGGCGGCGAGACCGTCCCGATAGGCGATGGCCATGATCCCGGCGCCGCCGGAGAGGGGCGAGGTCGGGTCGGTTGAGACCTCCAGGGGCGAGCCGGGCAGGGTGTAGCCGTGGGCGTGGAGCAGGGCGTCGCCCGTCCAGCCCGGCGGGATCGCCAGGGCGAACTGCCGGCCGTCGAGTTTTCCGTTGAGGATCATCCCGCCGTCGGCCGCGCTGCGCGTGGTCAGATCGCTCGCGCCGGCGGCGCGCGCGCGTTCGATCAGCGCCGCCTGCGAGGCCGTGGGGGTGAACGCGGTCGCGACGGCCTGGGCGGCGGCGAACGACGGCGTGGCGATCGCGATCGCGCCGGCGGCGGCGAAGGCCTGGGCGAGCCGGATGGCGCGCTTCTGGATCGAACTCAAACGATGTCCCCCTAGGATGGATTGAGACTGCGCCAGGCCAGTTCGGCGATGGCCGCGTCCTGCGCGCCGATGCCCGTCAGATCGGCGATGGCGATGGCCCCGTCGGGCAGGCGCAGGGCCGTCGGCGCGGCCAGGGCCTCGCCGATCTCGACCATCCGCGCCGGTTCCACGACGCCGGCGCTGTCTCCGTAGGCCGCGCACTGGCTGCGCGAGTCCACGAGTATGAGCTGGGCGGCCGCGACCAACTCCGGCGCCAGCTCGCGCTTGCCCGGGGCGTCCGCGCCGACCGCCACCACCCGCAGCCCCGGGCGGGCGGCGTCGGCGCGGATCAGCGGGTCGCGCGCGGGCGTCGTCGTCACGATGATGTCGGCTTCGCGGCAGAGGTCGCCCAGGCTGACTGCGGTCTCGGCGTCGCGACCCTCGGCGCGCAGCAGGCCCGCAAGCCGGTCGGCGCGCTCGGGCGAGCGGGCCCAGACCCTGACCTTCTCAACCGAGGTCGTGCGGGCGATCCAGTGGGCCTGGAGCGCGGCCTGCGTGCCCGCTCCCACCACGCCCAGGATGCGCGGGTTCGTCGGGGCGATCAGCCGCGCGGCGATGGCGCCGGCGACCGCGGTGCGCAGGTCCGTCAGGGCGCCCTCGTCCGAGAGCACCCCGAGGGGCGCGCCAGTCAGGGCGTCGAAGACCAGCATCATGCCGTTGCTGGACGGCAGGCCGCGCGTGGGGTTCTCGTAGAAGCTGCCGGCGATCTTGATCGCGAAGAGGTCGCGCCCGCCGATGTGGGCTCCCTTGACGTGGACGTCGCCGGGCGGACGGTCGAACCTGAGGTGGCCGACGGCGAGGGACTGCACCTTCCCGGCGGAATGGTCGACGAACGCCCGGGTGATCGTCTCGATCACCTGATCCGCGTCGATGGCCGCCAGGATGGCTTCCTTGTCGAACCATTTCACGCCGGGTTGGAGTCCTGGCGGAGGGCGCTCAGCTCGTTGTAGACCGTCGCCCGGCTGACCCCGAGGATGCGCGCCACATAGGCCGGGGCGCGTCGCGCCTGGAACGCGCCGATGCCGTTCAGGCCGTCGATCAGTTCGCGCCGCGACGCGCGGTCGATGTTCGACAGCTGGATATTCCGCTCGGCGCACCAGTCGGTGACGAAGCGGTTGATGCGTTCGTGCCAGTCGTGGACGAACAGCGCCTTGACGTTGTCGTCCTGGGGCGGGGCGCCCAGAAAGCCGTCCAGCGCGCGGCGGACCTGGTCGAAGGCGGAAACGTCGACGTTGATGCACATCATGCCGATCGGCCGGTCGGCTTCGCGCAGCACGATCGAGACGCACTTCATCCGCCGCCCGTCCCAGTTGGTCTTCTCATACGGCCCGATGACCCGCTGAGACGGATTGAAGTCCAGTTCCTCGAGCTGCGACGGGTCCCCCGGCGTGCGGCGGGACTGGGGGTTCGCGATGTGGGCGATGGCCTCGCTGGCGAGGTCGTGGATCACCACCTCCACGAAGGGCGAGAACAGCATCGCGATGCCTTCGGCGACGGCGAAACTGGGTTCCAGGCCTGGCGTATAGGCCTGGCCGTCCGAAAGCTCGCGCATCGCATCCCCATCGAATTTGACAAACAGTCTATTCTGGAAATAGCATGCGTCTGGCTGGGGGGCAAATGGTGCGTTCCGCAACTTTGCCGAGGTGACGATGAGTGCGTCGGATTTGGCGCGGATCGACGCTTCGCGTCAAACGCTCGCTGACATCGCCGCCAGCTCGCGCGACGCCGAAAGGCGCCTGCGGCGGCGCACGCCGGCCAGCCCTCTCACGCACAGCCCGGCCCTCTCGCGCCTTTGCGGCTGCGAGGTCCTGCTGAAGTGCGAACATCTGCTCCCCGGCGGCTCCTTCAAGTTCCGGGGCGGCTATACGAAGCTGTCGCGGCTCTCGGAGGTCGAACGGCGACGGGGCGTCGTCGCCGCATCCACGGGGAACCATGGCCTGGCCCTGGCCATCGCGGGCCGGGAGCTCGGCGTTCCCGTGACCGTGCATGCGCCGGCCTCGGCCTCGGCGGCCAAGCTGCAGGCCATTGCGGACCAGGGCGCGAAGCTCGTCCTGCATGAGGGCGATCCTCTGGCCGCCGAGATCGCGGGTCGCGCGGCGGCGGACGCCGACAATCTCACCTACGTCTCGCCGTACAATGACCCCGACGTGGTGGCGGGCCAGGGCTCGCTGGCCGTCGAACTGCTGGACCAGGCCCCGACGCTCGACGCAGTGGTGGTCGCCGTCGGCGGGGGCGGACTGCTTTCTGGCGTCGGCGCGGTCATGGCCACGTGCGGCCGGAACGTCGAGGTGGTGGCGGCCTGGCCGGCGAACGCGGTCAGCCTGCTGCATTCCATGCGCGCGGGGAAGGCGGTTCCGGTGGACGAGACGCCGACCATCTCCGACGCCACCGCCGGCGGCGTGGAGCCCGGCTCGGTGACCATAGGGATCGCCGCGGCGATCGCCCCGACCTGCGTGGAGGTCGACGAGGCGCGGATCGTCTCGGGCATGCGCCGTCTCGCCGAGCACGAGCACTGGATCGTCGAAGGCGCCGCGGGGCTGGCGCTGGCCGGGCTGGAGGCTTCCGCCGGGCGCCTCAAGGGGCGGAACGTGGCGGTCGTTGTCTGCGGTCGCAACATCACCCTCGACCGCTTCCTGGGCGCTATCTCGCAGGTCACCGCCATCTGACATGTTTATGATCTGACGACGCCACGGAAAATGGCTGGAAGCGTCTTCGCATGCTTGTTACTAACATGTTAGAAGCGATGGGGATGACGATGTCGGCGGCTGCGGCGCAGGAGGGAGCGGGGAGAGGCGACGACGGCCTGCCGCCGCCCCTCCTGGAAGCCCGCGAGCTCTGGAAGCGGTTCGGCGCGAACCCGGTGCTCCAGGGGGTTTCGCTGACGGTGCGGCCCCACCAGGTGCTCGCGCTCATGGGGCTGAACGGCGCGGGCAAGAGCACCCTGATGAACATCCTGTGCGGCGCGCTCGAAGCGGATAGCGGCGGGCTGGCGGTCGGCGGCGAGCCGCTGACGTTCCGGAGACCGGCCGACGCCCATCGCGCCGGAATCGCGATGGTGCATCAGGAGCTGCAGCTCGTCCCGGAACTGACCCTGGCGGAGAACATCTTCCTGGGCCGCGAGCCGACGCGCGGGCCCGGGCTGGTCGACGTGCGGGCGATGAACGCGGCGGCGGCCGAAATCCTGGCCCGCCTGGGCTTGGCGCGGCTTCCGTCGGAGCGCGTCGGCGCCCTTTCCGTGGCCGAACGCCAGGTGGTCGAGATCGCCAAGGCGCTGGCGACCCGCGCGCGGATACTCATCCTCGACGAACCCACCGCCGCGCTTTCGGCCGCCGAGGCCGACCGGCTCCTGGCCCTGGTCGGCGCGCTGCGGGAGGAGGGCGTGGCCATCATCCTCACCTCGCACCGGCTGGACGAGGTGTTCGCCGTCGCCACCGACATGCTTATCCTGCGGGACGGCCGTGTCGTCTGCGACGCGCCGGCCGCGGCGGTGTCGCGGCCCGACCTGATCCGGCACATGCTCGGCCGGGACGTCAGCGAAGCGATCGCCACCCCGTCGCCGTCGACCTCCGATACGCCGCGGCGGACCGTGCTCGAGGTCGCCGATCTGGTCCGGCGGGACCGTGGCGCGCGGCGCGGCCTCGATCGAGTCAGCTTCCGCGTGGCCGAGGGCGAGGTGCTCGGCCTGGCCGGGCTGATGGGCTCCGGGCGTACCGAACTCCTGGAGGTCATCGCGGGGGCCTCGCCCGCTCCCTGGACCGGCCGGATGATGCTGAACGGCGCCGCGTTCGACCCGCGCGCGCCACGGGAGGCCATCTCCGAGGGCGTCGCCTATGTGACCGAGGATCGCAAGGCGTCGGGGCTGGTCCTGGGCCAGTCCATCGGCTCGAACATCTGCCTGGCTTCGCTGGACCGCCTCAGCGCCCTGGGCTGGGTCTCGGCGCGGCGCGCGGCCGAACTGGCGGACGAGATGATGCGCCGGCTGTCCGTGCGCGCCTCCGGGCCCGACCAGGCCGTCGGCGAACTGTCGGGCGGAAACCAGCAGAAGGTGGTGATGGCCAAGTGGCTGGCGCGGCGGCCGCGGGTGCTGCTGCTGGACGAGCCCACAAGGGGCGTGGATGTCGGGGCGAAGGCCGCCATCTACGGCCTGATCGGCGAGCTGTCCGAGGCCGGGGTGGCGACGGTGCTCGCCAGTTCCGACTGGCCGGAACTGCTGGCGCTCTCGGATCGCATCCTGGTGCTGCGGGACGGCCGGCCGACCGCCCGGTTCAGCCGTGGCGAGGCCACCGCCGAGACGCTTCTCGACTTCGCGTCGGCCGGAGGTCCCGTCCAGCCGGAATTCCAGCACCTGGAGGCGGCATGAACCCTGTCCGCGGCGGCGCCGCGCTTTCGCTGGTGGCGTCCACGAAACTCTATTGGGGGATGCTGCTGGTCCTGATCGCCGGGACCCTGCTGTCGCCCGCCGATTCGAGCGGCGCGAGCATCTTCCTCAGCCTGCCAAACCTGACCGACGTGCTGCGGCAGGTCTCCATCACGGGGATCATCGCGGTCGGGATGACCTTCGTGATCCTGAGCGGCGGCATCGACCTGTCGGTCGGTTCGGTGATGGCCCTGGGCTGCACCCTCACGGCGATGCTGCTCACGCAGGACGGCTGGAACCGCGGCGCGGTCCTGGGATGCGGCGCCACGGCCCTCGTCACCGGCGCCGCCGTCTACGCCGCCATCCACGGGCTGCTGGCCCGCCGCGCCGGGGGGCTGGTCGCTCATGGCGTCGGGGGCGCGCTCGGTCTCCTGACCGCCGCCGGCGTCTTCGCCGTGATCGGGCCGCTGCTGCCAGGCGGACTGGGCGTCGTCCCGACGATCGCGCTGGTGCTCTGCGCTGGCCTTGTCGTCGGGGCGATCAATGGCGCGGCGGTCTCGGTCGGCGGGCTGCAGCCATTCATCGCCACCTTGGCCACCATGGTGGCGGTCCAGGGCGCGGCCCGGCTGACGGCGGGGGCGGACCAGTCGGTCTATCCGATCTACACGGGCGTCAACGCCCCGGCCGGTTTCGAGCTGCTGCGGTCCGCCGTGGGCGGCGTGCCGGTTCCCGGCCTGGTGTTCTTGTCCGTGGTGCTGGCGGCCGGCGTCGTCCTGGCCAAGCATCGGTTCGGTCGAACGGTGTACGCCATCGGCGGCAACGAACAGGCCGCACGCCTGGCGGGCTTGGCGGTCGGGCGCGCCAAGGTGGCGGTCTATGCGTTTTCGGGTCTTCTCGCCGCGCTCGCCGGGGTGCTCTACGCGGCCCAGTACCGCCAAGGGAAGCCGGACGCCGGCGTCGGCCTGGAACTGGACGCCATCGCCGCGGTGGTGATCGGCGGGGCCAGCCTGTCGGGCGGCAAGGGCACGGTGACGGGCGCGCTCGCTGGGGTGCTGATCTTCGGCCTGCTCACCAACATCTTCCAGCTCTGCAACATCGACAGCAATGCGCAGCTAGTCCTCAAGGGCGTGATCATCGTGGCGGCGGTCGCGCTGCAACAGGGTCGCCTGCCCAGGCTGCGCCGCGCGGGAGGCGCCACATGATCGATAGACGCATATTCGGGCTCGGCCTGGGCGTGAGCCTCGCCGGGGGGCTGGCGGCCTGCGGCGGAAGCAAGAATGCCGCGCGCTGGCGGCTGGGCTTCAGCCAGGTGACCACGACCGAGCCGTGGCGGGTGCTGTTCAGCCGGGAGATGCGCGAGGCGGCGGCCAAGCATCCCGAAATCGCGCTGACCATCGCCGACGGCCAGGACCGTACCGAGAAACAGGTGTCCGACGTCGAGGCGTTCATCCGCCAGCGGGTCGACCTGATCCTGATCTCGCCGAAGGAGAGCGCGGGCCTGACCGGCGCGGTGGAGGCCGCCACGGCCGCCGGCATCCCCGTCATCGTCCTGGACCGGGGGGTGAACACCGAGGCCTATCGGCAGTTCATCGGCTCGGACAACCTGAAGATCGGCCGGATGGCCGGCGACTACGCCGTCGGGCTGCTCGGCGGGAAGGGCAAGGCCAAGGGGCGGATGGTCGAGATCTGGGGCGGCATGGCCTCGACCCCGGCCCAGGAGCGGCACAAGGGGTTCGCCGAGGCCGCCGACGCCGAGCCGGGGATCGTCCGCCTCGTCGACCGGCAGGACGCCGACTGGAAGCAGGATCGGGCCTACAACATCATGGCCTCGGCCCTGAAGGCGCACCCGGCCATCGACCTCGTCTACGCCCACAACGATCCCATGGCGTACGGCGCTTACCTCGCGGCCAAGGACGTGGGCCGGCAGGGCGAGATGCGCTTCATCGGCATCGACGGCATACCCACCGAGGGCGCCAAGTGGGTGAAGGACGGCGCCCTGACCGCGACGTTCGTGTACGAGCCGCCGGGCGCCGAGGCGATCGAGCAGGCCATGCGCATCCTCCACGGCGAGCAGGTCCCCAAGCGCATCGAGCTGGGCACCCAGGTCATCGACGTCGGCGATGTCGACGCCTTCCTGGCTACGCACGCCTGAGCCCGCCGTGACACGCTCCTTCCTGCGGCTGCATGCGCGCGACAACGTGGTCACGGCCCTCCGGCCCCTGGCGCCCGGCGAGGAGGTCGAAGGCGTCCGGGTCCGCGCCCCGATTCCGGCCGGTCACAAGATGGCCGTGGCGTCCCTGCGTCCGGGCGACCTCGTCGTGAAGTACGCCAACAGCATCGCGGTCGCGACCCGGCCGATCGAGGCCGGGGACCATGTCCACGTCCACAACGCCGCGATGCCGGACCGGCTGGGGCCGCGCCACGGCGAGCCGGTCGGCGCTCTCAGACTCCCGCCGGCCGAACCGCGCACCTTCCAGGGCATCCGGCGCGCGGACGGGCGCATCGCCACGCGCAACTACGTGGGCGTCATCACCACCGTGAACTGCTCGGCCACCGCCGCGCGCGCCATCGCCGATCGGTTCCGCAAGCCCGCGCTCGAGCCCTGGCCCGGCGTCGACGGCGTGGTGGCCCTGACCCACGCTTACGGCTGCGCGATGGGTCGGGACAGCGAGGGCATCCGGACGCTGAGGCGCACGCTCGCCGGCTATGCGCGCCACCCCAATTTCGCCGGGGTGCTGCTGCTGGGCCTGGGCTGCGAGAGCAACGAGCTGTCGGCGCTGGTCGAGGCCTGTGGCGACCTGGCCAATCTCCGGACGATGGACATCCAGTCGACGGGCGGCACGGTCGAGACGATCGAGGCCGGGTCGCGCGCTGTGACCGAGTTGCTGGACGCGGCGGCCGGAGTCGAGCGCGAGCCGGTGTCGGTCTCCAATCTCGCGCTCGGCCTCCAATGCGGGGGCTCGGACGGCTTCTCGGGGGTCACCGCGAACCCGGCCCTGGGCGCGGCGTCGGACATCCTGGTGGCCCACGGCGCCACGGTGATCCTCAGCGAGACGCCGGAGATCTACGGCGCCGAGCACCTCCTCAAGTCGCGCGCCGTGTCGCCCGACGTCGCGGCCGCCCTCGATCGGCGCATCGCCTGGTGGAGCGCCCACGCGGCGGCGGACGGCGGGACGCTCAACGACAATCCCTCGGCCGGCAATATCGCGGGCGGCATCACGACCATCCTGGAAAAGTCGCTCGGCGCGGTGGCCAAGGGCGGCGCCTCGCCGCTGAACGCGGTGATCGAATATGCCGAACCGCTGCCGTCGCGGGGCCTCGTCTTCATGGACAGTCCTGGCTACGACCCGATGTCGGCCACCGGCCAGGTGGCGGCCGGGGCGAACCTCATCGCCTTCACGACCGGCCGGGGTTCGACCTTCGGCTGCAAGCCCGCGCCCAGCCTGAAGCTGGCGACCAACTCCGACCTCTATCGGCGCATGCGCGACGACATGGACGTCAACTGCGGCGACATCCTGGAGGACGGCGTGAGCATCGCCGACAAGGGCCGCGAGATCTTCGAGGCCATCATCGACCTGGCCGGCGGCGAGCCGAGCGCCAGCGAGCGCCACGGCTTCGGCGATGCTGAATTCACCCCCTGGGCGCCTGGCGTCATCACCTGATGGGAAGTCTCTCGATGAAGCCTCAACTGATCGGCGGCGAATGGGTCGCCTCGCCGTCGGCCCGGCCCAATATCAATCCGTCGGACACCCGTGACGTGATCGACGCCTACGCCCAGGCCGACGGGGAGCAGGCCGCCGCCGCCGTGGCCGCCGCGGCGCAGGCCTTTCCGGCGTGGTCGCGCGGATCGATCCAGCGGCGCAGCGAAATCCTGGACGCCGTCGGGAGTGAGCTGATCGCCCGCGCCGCCGAACTCGGCCAGCTGCTGGCGCGGGAGGAGGGCAAGACGCTGTCCGAAGGCGTCGGCGAGGTCACCCGCGCGGGCCAGATCTTCAAGTTCTTCGCCGGCGAAGCCCTGCGGCTGACCGGCGACGCCCTGCGGTCGGTCCGGCCGGGCGTCGAGGTGTCGGTGACCCGCGAGCCGCTCGGCGTGGTCGGCCTCATCGCGCCCTGGAACTTCCCTATCGCGATCCCGGCGTGGAAGGCCGCCGCCGCGCTCGCCTATGGCAACACCGTGGTGCTGAAGCCGGCGGAGCTGACGCCCGGCTGCGCCTGGGCGCTGGCCGAGATCATCCAGCGGGCCGGCGCGCCGGACGGCGTGTTCAACCTGGTCATGGGCCCAGGGTCGGTGGTCGGCGCGGCGCTCACCGACGACCCGCGCGTCGCCGCGGTCAGCTTCACCGGCTCCGTCGCCACCGGCGCGCGGGTCGGGCAGGCCTGCATGGCGCGCAACGCCCGAGTGCAGCTCGAGATGGGCGGCAAGAACCCGCTCGTGGTGCTGGACGACGCCGACCTGGACCTGGCCGTCGAATGCGCGGTCAACGGCGCCTTCTATTCCACGGGGCAGCGGTGCACCGCTTCCTCGCGCCTGATCGTCACCGAGGCGATCCACGATCGCTTCGTCGCCGCCGTGGTGGAGCGTCTGAAGGGGCTGGTCGTCGGCCACGCGCTGGAGAGCGGCGTCCACATCGGCCCCGTGGTCGACGAAAAGCAGCTCCAGGTCGACTGCGACTATATCGAGATCGGGCGGCGCGAGGGCGCGCGCCTGCTGTTCGGGGGCGAGCGCGTGTCGCGCCCGACACCCGGCCATTTCCTCACGCCGGCGCTGTTCACCGAGGCGGACAACAGCATGCGCATCGCCCGCGAGGAGATTTTCGGGCCCGTGGCCGCCGTGATCCGCGTGCGCGATTTCGACGAGGCGCTCGCGGTGGCGAACGACACGCCCTTCGGCCTGTCGGCGGGCGTCTGCACCACGTCGCTGAAGCATGCGACCGCCTTCCGCCAGGATGCGTGCGTCGGGATGGTGATGGTCAACCTGCCCACCGCCGGCGTCGATCCGCACGTCCCGTTCGGCGGCGCCAAGGGCTCCAGCTACGGTCCGCGCGAGCAGGGCCGCTACGCGGCCGAGTTCTACACGCGGGTGAAGACCGCCTACGCCTTCGCCGGCTGAAGCGCGGCCTCGTCCAGGTCCGCCCAGAGACCGTCGGGCAGGGGCGACCGGAAACCGGCCGCGTTGCGCCGCACTTCGTCCGCCGTCTGTCCGCCGGGGATCACGCTGACCACGGCCGGGTGCGAGATCGGGAACTGCAAGGCGGCGTCGGCGAGCTTCACGCCCTGCCGACGGCAGACCTCGTCGAGCGCCCGCACGCGCGCCAGGATCGCCGCCGAAGCGGGGGCGTAGTCGTAGCGCGCGCCCGGAACGGCGCCCGTGGCCAGGACGCCGCTGTTGTACGGGCCGCCGATCACCAGCCCGACGCCGCGCGCCTCGCAGGCCGGCAGCAGGCGCTCCGCGGCGCTGCGGTCCAGCAGGGTGAAGCGTCCTGCCAGCAGGAAGACGTCGGGATCGGCCAGTTCAAGCAGGCGCTCGCAGGGCCGGCAGGCGTTGACCCCGGCGCCGATCGCCCGGATGGTCCCGGAACGCCGCAGCGCATCCAGCGCCCGCCATCCGCCCTGGTCGAGCAGTTCGCGGATGCGCGCCTCGGCGGCGAGGTCGGAGCCATGGGTGTGCGCGTCCACGTCGTGCACATAGACGATGTCGATGCGGTCCAGGCCCAGCCTCGCGAGGCTCTCGTCGAACGAGCGCATCACGCCATCGTAGGAATAGTCGAAGCGCGCGCGGACGGGCGGCACGTCGACGTAGATTCCGGCGTCCTGTTCGCCCGGCGCGCACGGGTCCAGCAGGCGGCCCACCTTGGTCGACAGCACGAACGCGTCGCGCGGTCGCTCGGCGAGGGCCGCCCCGACGCGGCGTTCGGAGAGCCCGTGGCCGTACAGCGGCGCGGTGTCGAAGTAGCGGACGCCCTCGGCCCAGGCGGCCTCCACCGTTTCGCGCGCCTCGGCTTCGCCCAGCGCCCGGAGCATGTTGCCGAGGGGGGCCGCGCCGAACCCGAGCGCGCTCAGCCGCAGCGCGCCGCCTCCGCGCAGCCGCAACTCGCGCGTGGGAAGGTTCAACGGATCGTCTCGGACGACGCGGCGCGAAGCTGCTCCTCCACCGCTTCGCTCACCGCGTTGAGGTGGGCCCGCATGGCCGCCCCGGCCAGCTCCGGGTCGCCGGTCAGGATGGAGTCCACCACCCAGCGGTGCTCCCGGTAGGTGGCCTGGGGCCGTTCGCCCTTGGGCAGGACCAGCCGCCGCATCCGGTCGAGCGGCGCGCGGGCCGAGTCGAGGAACCGCATGACGCGCGTGTGGCCCATGGCCCCGAAGATCAGCTCGTGCAGGGCTTCATCCAGTTCGTAGAACTGCTGCAGGTCGCCCGCGTCGAGCGCGGCGCCCTGCGCCTCGATGTTGGCCGTCAGCGCCGCGCAGAGCTCCGGGGTCCGCAGCGCCGCCGCGCGGCGGCAGGCTTCGACCTCGAGGCCCGTCCGGATGAACAGGCCCTCGCGTACGTCCGCGGCGCGGATCTCGGCCACGAAGCTGCCGTGCTGCGGGAACACGTCGACCAGCCCTTCCTCGGCCAGGCGCGCGATCGCGTCGCTGACTGGAGCGCGTGAGACGCCGAATTCGGCCGCAAGCTCCTCCTTCCGCAGCGGCGCGCCGGGCGGCAGCTCGAGGTCGCGGATGCGTTGGCGGAGGATGAGGTAGACGCGGTCCGTCTTCAGCAGGTCGCGCGACTGGGTCTGAAGCGTCATGTTTCCTCAATGCTGGAATGTTAGTTCGAAGTCAAACACACCGAGATGGAGCGGCCGGCGGGGCGTCCGCATCGCGGGCGGCCGCAAGGCGGCGAGGGGGTGGCGCCGTAAAATGCCAGCCCTGCGGTCTCGCGCCGGCTTGCAGGGTTGATCGCAAGCGCTTTGTGATCTAACCCGGCGACTAACATGTTTGCTGCACCGCGCACTCGCCGATGCTGAAGGGCGTCGATCCGATCCTGGGCCCCGATCTGCTCGCGGCGCTGCGGGCGATGGGCCACGGCGACGAACTGGTGATCGCCGACGCCAACTTTCCCGCCGCGTCGATCGCCAGGCGGGTCTGTCGCGGCGACGGGGTCGACGCCGTGCGGATGCTGGAGGCCGTCGCGTCCCTGATGCCGCTCGACGACTTCGGTCCGGTCGCGGCCTGGCGCATGGCCGCCGTCTCGCCGCAGGACGAGCCGCCCGCCATCGTCGCGGCGTTCGCGGCGGCGCTTGGACGGGCTGGCTATGGCGGGCCGATCGAGCCGATCGAGCGGCAGGCGTTCTACGAACGCGCGCGCGGAGCGTTCGTGGTCGTCGCCACGGGCGAGGCCCGGCTCTACGGCAACATCATCCTGCGCAAGGGCGTGATCCGGCCTGACGGCGAGGCCGGCCGTGCGGATTGACGCCCATCAGCACTTCTGGCGGCCCGCGCGGGGCGACTACGGCTGGCTGGAGCGGGCGCCCGCCGCCATCGTTCGCGACTTCATGCCCGACGACCTGGCGCCGCATCTGGCCGCCGGCGCGATCGAGCGGACGATCCTGGTCCAGGCCGCGCCCAGCGAGGCCGAGACCGACTTCCTGCTCGAGTTGGCGGCGCGGACCGGCTTCGTCGCCGGGGTCGTCGGATGGATCGATTTCGAGGCGCCGAACGCCGTGGATCGGGTGCGCGCCGCCGCGGCCCGACCGGGCCTGCTGGGGCTGCGGCCCATGGTCCAGGACATCGCCGATGCGGGGTGGCTGGCCCGCGCCGACCTCGACCCGGTGTTCGACGCGATCGTCGAGACCGGCCTGCGGTTCGACGCCCTGGTCCGGCCGGCGAACCTCGCCGCGCTCGGCCGCCGGATCGCGCGCCACCCCGGTCTCCGGGTGGTGATCGATCATGGCGCCAAGCCCGACATCGCAGGCGGGGAATTGGCCGGGTGGCGCGAGGCGATGCGCGCCCTGGCCGCGACGGGCGCCTACTGCAAGCTCTCCGGGCTCGCCACCGAGGCCGCGCCCGGCTGGCGGCCGGCCGATCTCCGGCCCTATGCCGACGTCCTGATCGAGGCCTTCGGACCCTCGCGCCTGATGTGGGGCAGTGATTGGCCGGTGCTGAACCTGAACGGCGACTATGCCGCCTGGTCGGACGCGGCCGACGCCCTGCTTGGCGGCCTTTCGGCCGACGATCAGGCGCGCGTGCGAGGCGGGACGGCCGCCGAATTCTACGGAGTTGGGGCATGACCATCGATACGGCCGACCTCCTGCCGGACGACGCCGAGCGGGCCGTCCTCGTCGGGCGCGTGTGGCTGGAAGGGCGCGGGCCGAGGGTGGTGGCGGTCCGGGGCGACGGGCTGATCGACCTTGGCGAGCTTGCGCCGACCATGTCCGACCTGCTCGACCTTCCCGACGTCTGCGCGGCGGTCCGCCAGGCCGGCGGCTTCGCGCTGGGGCGCATTTCGGACCTGGGCGGCGAGCGGATACGCCTGCTCGCGCCATGCGACCTGCAGGCCGTGAAGGCGGCCGGCGTCACCTTTGCAGACAGCCTGCTGGAGCGGGTCATCGAAGAACAGGCCCGCGGCGACGCGGGCCGGGCGCACGACCTGCGCGGGCGCCTGACCGACATGCTTGGGGAGGGTTGGCGGCGTGTGCGGCCGGGCTCGCCCGAGGCCGAACGGCTCAAGACGGTGCTGCAGGCTGAAGGCCTGTGGTCGCAGTACCTGGAGGTGGGGCTGGGCCCCCACGCCGAGATCTTCACCAAGGCCCAGCCGATGGCGTCCGTGGGCGCCGGCGCCGACATTGGCGTGCGGCCGGACTCGGCGTGGAACAATCCCGAGCCGGAAGTCGTGCTGGCCTGCAACGCCCGGGGCGAGGTCGTGGGCGCCACGCTCGGCAATGACGTGAACCTTCGCGACTTCGAAGGGCGCAGCGCGCTGCTCCTCGGCAAGGCCAAGGACAACAACGCCTCGTGCGCCGTCGGCCCCTTCATCCGGCTGTTCGACGAGGCGTTCGGGATGGATGACGTCAGGACCGCCGAACTCCAGCTCTCGGTGCGAGGCCTCGACGGCTTCGCCCTGACCGGGAGCAGCAGCATGCGCCAGATCAGCCGCGATCCGCTGGACCTGGTCGCCCAGACCTTCGGCGCGCATCACCAGTACCCGGACGGCGCCATGCTGTTCCTGGGCACGCTGTTCACGCCGACGCAGGATCGCGGCGCGCCCGGCATGGGCTTCACCCATTCGCCCGGCGACATCGTCCGCATAGGCTCGCCGAAGCTGGGCGTCCTCACCAACCGCGTGGTCCACACAGACGCGGCGGCGCCCTGGACCTTCGGCGTGCGCGCCCTCTATCGCAGCCTGGCGGCGGCCGGCTGATCCCGCCGCCTAGTGCGAGGCGAGCAAGCCAGGCAGGACGAGACGTTCCTGCGCGTCGAACTGAGGCTTGCGGACGCCGCTGACGACCCGGTTCTCGCGGCCGATCTCCAGGAGGCGGTCGCTCGCCGGATCGTAGGTCGGCCAGGCCGGCCCGCCCGCGCAGGCCGGGACGCCGGTCTTGGCGAACGCCACCCAGCAGCTGTGCACCTGGGTGGCCTTGGCGCGATCCTCCGCGCTGATCTTGTCGGGCGAGGTCCATGGGTCGAACTCGTCGAACACGAAGTCGATCTCGTCCGCGTGCCAGGCCGTGGGGCGCGGCCGGAAGCGGGTCGCGACATAGGTGAAATAGTACAGCCACGAGGGCTTGCCTCCGGCGGCCTGCGCCGCCACCCACCTGGCGGGCGCGCCCATGAACCGGTCGGCGAAATTCGCCCGCGCCAGCACCATCTCCCCCGCCGCCGCCTCCTCGGGATAGGCGGCGCGGATCTCGGGCGTGACCGTGGCCGACATGTAGGGGCGCGAAGGGCTCATCAGCACGCCCTCGCCGGAGTTCCAGCCGATGATGAGCGGCACGTCGGGAACCCGGCCGGCGGCGAAGGCCTGGGTCGGCGTCTCCTTCACCAGCCGCCCGTCCTCGAACGGCGCGAACTCGCAGCAGGCCTTGGCGATCAGTTCGTCCGCCGGCAGCGCGCGCAACTGGGCCGCCGTGGCGTTCTCCAGGCCGACCGCCCGGATCATTTCCACGCCCTGCGCGGCCTTCTCCTCCAGGCCTTGGTGTCGGAACCAGCCCGCGCCCGACTCCACGATGGCCCTCTGGAACAGTCCGCGGGTCTGTGGCTGGGCCATCAGGAACTGCACGCTCATCCCGCCGGCGCTTTCCCCGAACAGGGTGACGTTGTCGGGGTCGCCGCCGAACGCGGCGATGTTGCGCCGGACCCACTTCAGGGCCGCGATCTGGTCCATCAGCCCGTAGTTGCCGACGGGCTCCCCGGGCTTGGCCTCGGCCAGGAGGGCGGGGTGGACGAACGTGCCCAGCGGCCCCAGGCGATAGTTCACGCCAACCAGGATGACGCCGTCGCGGGCGAACGCGCCGCCGCTGGTGACCCAGCCCGCGCCGGTGCGGTGCGAGCCGCCGTGGATCCAGACCATGACCGGCGCCTTGCGCGCGCGGCGCGGCGCGAACACCGTGACCTGCAGGCAGTCCTCGTCGGTCCCACCCGTGACGCCGCCGAGGTTCGGCCGTCCGCCGCCCGGCGTCTGCTGGGGGCACGAAGGGCCCGGCGTCCGCGCGTCGCGGCGCCCGGCCCATCGCGCCGGCGGACGCGGCGCGCGCCAGCGCAGCTCGCCCACCGGCGGCGCGGCGTAGGGAATGTTGTAGAAGGCGGAGGTCCCGCCCTCGTCGCGGCCGACCAGCCACCCCGTCTCGACCTTCGCCACAGGCGCCGGCTCGGTGCGGGCCGCCGCATGGGCGCCGGGCGCGACCGGGAACGCGGACGCCGCGATGGCGGCAGCCAAGGCGATGGGACGTACAACGATCATGGCAAACTCGAACTATTCAAAACATCTAAAATAGAACGTATGTCATATCGTGTGTGAAGGGAAGGATGGGGCCCGAACTGGTCCCGCCCGGGTCCAGGCGGCAGGGCGTCCTGATCCCGACCGGCGTGTGGCTCAGCCGGCGCTCGGCTTGGCGCCGGCGAGCAGGGCCTCGACGAACGTCATGATGAGCTTCCCGGCTGGGGCCTCGCTGTCCTTGCGACGCTGCAGGGCCAGGCCGTGGGCCAGCGCCATGTAGCCCGCCGCCAGTTCGCGTGGGTCTAGCTGCGGTTCGCGGCCCTGGGATCTGTAGAAGGCCGCCACGATGCGCCCGAGCTCCTCCGCATGGGCCTCGTGCACCGCGTCGTATTCGGCGGCGAAGGTCGCGGATCTGTGGGCGAGCAGCTGGAGTTCAAGGGCGAGCATCGACCAGTCGACGTCGGCGTTGAGCGTCGCCGCCCAGGCGCCGAGCCGCGCCAGCGACGCCCCGGCGTCGGAGCCCTCGACAATGGCGCGCAATTGGTCCGCTTCCTCGCGCATGTGCTGGCGCAGCAGCTCCAGCATGATCGGCTCCTTGCCGGCGAAGTTCGAGTAGAGCGCGCCCTGGGTGTAGCCGGCCTCCTCGGCGATATCGCGCACCGAGGCCCCAGCGAAGCCGCTGCGGGCCACGACGGCCCGCGCCGCGTCGACGATGCGCTGCCGCGTCTGCGCCTGGCTTTCCTCGCGGGTGAGTCTCTTTCGCGGCGTCGCCATGTCTTCGAAATAGCAGTTGCAATCCGGATCGCAAGCGACTAGGTCGCGGAGCAAGTGAAATCCAGAAAGCAACCGCTATCCGATGGTGGTGATGACGAAATTGGAAACCGCGTTCGTGACCGGCGCGACCGCGAGCGGGGCCGCGGCGCGCCTGATCGGCGCCTCTTCACCCTCGGCCCACCGCCGGCGCGTCGCCGTCGTGAGCCAGCTCCCCCTCGCCGCGTCGGCCTGAAGCACACTGGAGACCTCCATGCAGACCGCCACCACAACGACGTCGCTCACGGTGTCCCGGCTCGGCCTGGGCTGTATGGGCATGTCCGAGTTCTACGGCGCCAGCGACCCGGGTGACGCCCAGCGGGTGCTGCAGCGCGCGCTGGACCTCGGCGTCAACTTCCTGGACACGGCCGACATGTACGGCCGCGGCGAGAACGAGCGGCTGATCGGCGGCTTCGTGCGCGCCAACAGGGACCGGGTGGTCATCGCCACCAAGTGCGGCATCGTCCGCGGCGCGACCCCGGCCGACCAGCGGCGCGATACAAGTCCGGCCTATATCCGCGCCGCCTGCGAGGCGTCGCTTCAACGCCTCGGCGTCGAGACCATCGATCTGTTCTATCTCCACCGGCTCGACGGGATCACGCCGATCGAGGACAGCGTGGGCGAACTCTCGCGCCTGGTCGAGTCAGGGAAGGTCCGGAACCTCGGCCTCTCGGAGGTGACCGTGGGCGAATTGCGCGAAGCGCACGCCGTCCATCCCATCGCCGCGGTTCAGAGCGAATATTCCCTGTCGACGCGCGGACCCGAGGTCGAGGCGATGGTCGACGCCTGCGGCGAGATCGGCGCGCTCTTCGTTCCGTTCTCGCCTCTCGGACGCGGCCTCCTTACGGCCGCCTACAGGAGCCCGGAGGATTTCACGGGCGCCGATTTCCGCACGATCCTGCCCCGCTTTCAGCCCGGCGCGCTCGAACAGAACCTGACGGTCGTGGACCGGCTGGCCGGGATCGCGGCCGCGAAGGGCTGCACGGTCGCCCAACTGGCCCTGGCCTGGGTCCTGGCGCGCGGGCCGCACGTGGTCCCGATACCCGGCACGCGCCGGCTGGACAGGCTGGAAGAGAACATCGGCGCCCTGGGCGTCTCGCTCAGCCGCGAGGACATGGCCGCCATCGATCGCGCCGCGCCCGCCGATGCGATCGTGGGCGACCGCTACCCGACGTCCCTCGCGCCCCGGAAGGCGTGACGAGAACCGCTGGGGGCTGGGTCGCCCCCGGCTCCGGCAGCCCCTTGCCAGGAGACAACCATGACCGAACCCGTTCCGACCCCTGCCCAGGTGGTGGACGCCATGCACGCGGCCTTCCGGCGATCAGACCTCGACGGCATCGCGCGGCATTGGGCTGAAGACGTAAGCTACCAGGCTCCGGGCGTGGAACTGGTCGGCAAGGCGGCCCGCGTCCTGGCCGAGAACGTCTGGCTCGACGCGTTCAGCGAAAACGAGGTGGAGACCACCCACCGCTTCGTCGACGGCGACGAGATTGTCGACTTCGCGATCATGTCGGGTCTGCACACCGGTCCGCTGGCCCTGCCGGGCGGCCAGACCCTTGCGCCGACCGGCGTCCGGATCTCGGGCCCCTATGTGGCGCGGTACCGGATCGTCGACGGGAAGGTCGCCTGCCAGCAGGTCGTCTACGACCGGCTCGCGCTGGTGGAACAGCTCAATGGCGGGGCATCGTGAACCTGGGGTCGATCACATCGCCCGGCCCGCGCCTGGCGCCCGTTCCGGCCGACACGGAACGCGAGCCCCTGGCGACCCTGTTCGCGCGCGTCGCCGGGCACTATGGCGCGCCGCCCTCCGTCGGTCAGCGGCTGATCGCGAACCATCCCGGCCTCTACCGCCGCTGGTTGGGCCTGGGCTCGGAGCTCCTGACCAAGGGCGCACTGCCGGCGGACCTTCGAGAGCTGGCGATCCTCCGGGTCGCCCACAACACCGGTTGCGACTACGAGTGGCGCAGCCATTGGCCGGCTGCGATCGCCGCCGGCCTTCCTGCGGCCATGCTCGCGGGATGGAAGGATGCGTCCGCCGAGGCCTGGCCCGAGCCGCGCTGGGAGCTCGTGGCCGGCCTTGCGGACGCGCTGCACGGACGCTCAACGATCGACGACGGCCTTTGGGATCGGCTTCACGATCGCTTCGGCGCCGAACTCGTCATCGAACTGCTGTTCCTGGTCGGCCACTACACTACCACGGCCTACGTCCTGAACGCGCTGCGTGCGTCATGACGGGGCGGATCGAGCCGGAAGAAAGGGTCTTGGTCGGCGGACTTTCGTTTCCGGAGGAACCCAGGTGGCGTGACGGCCTGCTCTGGTTCATCGACGCCGGCGCCGACCTGATCCTCGCCGCGGACGAGGACGGCCGGGAAGCGCGGCGGATCGAGCTCGGCTTCACGCCGGGCGGCATCGGGTGGCTGCCCGACGGGACGCTGCTTGTCGTCGATGTCGTAGGGCGCCGCGTGGTGGCCTTCACGAAGGCCGGAGGCCCCTCCACCTACGCCGACGTCGCGCCCCTGGCGCGCCTCCGGCCGAACGGGCTCTGTGTCAGCCGCGAAGGGCGCGCCTATGTGGCGACGATCGGTTCCGAGTTGGACGCCGCGCCGCCGCGCCCGTCCGGCAACATCATCCTCGTCGAGCCCAGCCTGCGCCAGGGCGTGCTGTTCCACGACGACATCCGCTTTCCCAACGGGATCAGCCTGTCCGCCGACGAGCGGCGCCTCTACGTGCCCGAGACCTTCGGCGAGCGCGTGTCGATCTTCGACCTGGAAAGCGGCGCGCGCACGATCGCTCCGGCTCCGGGGACGTGGCCCGACGGAAGCTGCGCGGCCGGAGAGCATGGCCTGTGGTTCGCCGACGCCGGGTCTCCGCGGGTCATGCGCATCGACCATGCCGGCCGCACGCTCGAGACCCAGACGTTCTCGCGGCGTTGCTTCGCGCCCGCGGTGAACGGACGGGGAGATCGCCTCTACGCCGCGGTGGCCGACGATCACGGCGCCGCCGCGCGAGCGCGCCGCACCGGGGCCATCGTCTGGAAGCCGCTGGATGGCTCGTGTCAGGGCCGGACGTGCGGCTGAACGCGGGGGCCTGGCGGTTCGCCACGCGCCGGCGCCGCCCGGGTGCGTTCAGGCCCCTTCGCCCGGACGCGACCGATCCCCGGTGTGCTGGTTCACCTTGACCTTCCAGGGGTAGTGATCGCCTTCGCCGCCGGCGCCGACGGCCTGCATGTGGTTGGCGAGCGCCTTGCGATAGGCGTCGCCGGTGTTCGCGGTCGTCATGTGCGGCGTCTTTGAATGGTGGAAGGTCACGTCGCCCCGGCTCAGCGGGCAGACCACCATATCGGCCTCATCGACCTCGCAGGTGAGCAGATCGCTCTGAACGCCATCGACGAGGTGGTGCGTGAGGACGCCCTGCCGGTGGCCGCCGTCGATGAAATGCATGCAGCCGTTGGTGGCGTCGACGTCGTGCAGCGGGATCCAGCAGGTGATCCCCTTGTCGTCGAGGTTCCGGCCCCAATAGCCCTCGTCCTGATGCCAGTAGGTCGGCACGCTCTTGCCGGGCGGCTTGCCGAGGAACTGGTCGTACCAGAATTCCATCTGCAGGTTCATCAGGCCTGATCCGAACATCGCCAGCCATTTCCGGAACGGCTGGTCCTCGATCTCCGGCCAGACGAAGTGCGGCCGCGACTGGATGATCCGGAAGGTGCGCTCGTCCTTGCTTTCGCGCGCATCCCACGCCCAGTCGTAGGCCAGCGACTCCTTCTCGTCGATCAGTCGCTGGCAGTGGGTCTCGATCAGGTCCAGATCCGCCTGTGGGATGGCGTCCTGGACGACCAGCCAGCCGTGGCGCTGGAAGAAGGCGACCTGATCGGGCGTCGGGGTCGGGTAGCTCATGAGAGGGGCTCCATTCATCAGGTCTGGGCCGCGTGGCCGGGCGGAAGGTCGGCGATGCGGTCTGCGAGTGGCGGAAACGGCGGCAAGGGAGCGCTGGGCGTCGCCTCGTACCAGAAGCTGCACGCCGACCAGTCGTCGGCGCGCTCGCGGAACAGGTCCGCGTACGCCTCGAAGGTGGCGGGGGGCCGGGACGTGGCCGCCAGCCCGATCTGCTGCACCGTCACCTTCAGCTCACGCCGCCAGAAGACGGGGTCGAGCGTGTGCCAGCGGTACATGGACACGCGGCCGGTATCGATCCGGTCGTCCCGTTCCCGCCAGTTGGCGCCGTGGAGGCGAAAGGGCGTCTGCTGGATGCAGAACGACAGTCCGACGTAGTCCTCCGCGCCGGTCCCGGCGATGGTGGGGAAGTCGCCGTCGTCGTCGAGGAACATCTTCACCTCGCCCTCGCCCCACCAGTCGGGCGACAATGGCCGCACCCCGATGACGCAGCCGAGGTAGCGGCCGGGCTGGCCGCGGCGTTGCGGCAGGATCTCGAAGTCGCGCCCCGGCGTCGTGGGGTTCTCCCGGCGGAACAGAGCGTGGAGCCGGCCCACGTCGGCGGCGTGGCGATCGCCGAGCGTGTAGTCGATCTGGTAGAAGAGGGGGGTCGGCTTGCCCAGCTCGTTGGAGAGCGTCAGCCGCGCCCGCTTGCGGAATGGCATCGGCAGCCAGATGTTGAGGCCGTTGCGCTCGCCGACGGAATGGATTTCGGACTCGTAGGGCGGGGTGTAGCCGTGCGCGAAGCCGAAGAAGTCGCCGAGCGGCGCCTCCACCGACGGGTGTTCCTGGTCCTCCCACCAGGCGCGGATGACGAGGCCGCGCATCGCCTCGGGCGTCAGGCTTGTGGTCATCCAGATGTGCCGGATCGTCCCCGGTCCTTCGATATCGGCCAGATCCACGGTCTCCCCGGGCGCGACGAACCGCGCCGGCGCGCCCTTGCGCCCCACGCCCAGGGGACTGGCCGCGCGGCCGCCGCCCCCCCGCGCCCCTGTCGGGTTCTCGAACGAGATCGAGCGGGTCTCCAGCGGCGTGGTCAGCTCGTAGAGGGGGCCAAGGCCGGTCGGGAATTCGGAACTGGGCGGCATGAAGGATCCTGAACACGATACGGAAATCAGAGCGGACGGCGGGCGGCGGAGCGGTCGTGGCGCGACGCATCGCGGACCAGGGCGCGGATCGCCAGGAGCACGAGGCCTACGCCCGCCACCGGAATCAGAAGGCTTGCGGCCATGGCGCGGCCCAGCGCCTCGCCGGGCGGAACGCCGCCGCCGGCGAGGGCGTCGCTGACCTTGCCGACCAGGTAGGGCCCCAGAGCGCCCGCCACGAGGTAGGTGACCATGAAGCCGAAGGCCGAGGTGGTCGCCCGCACGCGCGGGGTGACAAGGTCGTTGAGCGTCGAGACGCAGGGGCCCAGCCCCGCCGAGGAGAACAGCAGGAGCGACAGGGTCCCGTGGAACGCCGCGTCGGGATCCCGTCCGGCGAGCAGCCAGATCGCCGAGGCGAGCGACCCGATCAGGCTGACCAGCACCACGACCAGCTTGCCGGCCACGTGGCGCGCCCGCAGCTGGTCGGCGGCGTATCCCCCGATGGTGACGCCCACGAAGCCCATGGCGGCTGTCGCGCCGCCCACCATCAGCCCGGCCTCGGCCGCGCTCAACCCGAACTGGCGCTGGAAGTAGGGCACGGTCCAGAAGCCGTAGCCGCTGAGCATGAAGTTGGCGGCGGCGGCCCCGAACACGGTGAGCTGCAACGCTGGCGCGCCGAAGATCTGGCCGAAGGCGTCCGGGTCCCGCAGGCGCAGGTTCTGCGCCCAGGCGACGACGGCGTAGGCCCCGGCGCCGAGGGCGATCCATTGCTCGGCGTCGCCGGTCGCCCGCACCAGGAGGGCGACCAACGCCCCGAGGCCGACCAGGATCGCGATATTGGTCCAGGCTGGGCCCCGGCTCCGGCCCTGGGCGATCAGCGCCATCAGGCTCCACGGCGGGATCATCGCGCGCAGGACGGCGAGGGCGTCGCGCACCGGGTGCGGATGGGGCGCGGTCTCGATCCCGTCCAGCCGTCCGCGGATCGGCTCTCGCAAGGTCAGGATCCAGAGGGCCAGGAGCAGGCCCGGCGTCCCGACCAGCATGAAGGCCGCTTGCCAGTCGTGCAGGCCCAGCGGGGCGGCTGACGGGTCCGGCCACTGGCGCGCCCAGATCGAGACCAGGGTTCCACCGAGGAAGAGGCCGATCCCCTGGCCCAGGAAGACGCCGCTCGAATAGATCGCCAGCACGGTGGTGCGGACCCGGGGCGGGAAGCAATCGTACAGGAGGGAATAGGCGGCCGGAGATGCGCTGGCTTCGCCGGCGCCGACTCCGAAGCGGCAGAGCGCCAGGGGCAGGAAACCGCGCGCCAGGCCCGAGAGCGCGGTCATCAGGCTCCAGACGGCCAGCCCCGCGGCGATCAGCGTCCTGCGGTTCCAGGTGTCGGCCAGCCTGGCCAGCGGAAGCCCGAGCACCGCATAGAAGACCGCAAAGGCGGTGCCGAAGAGGAAGCCGAGGTCGGCGTCGCTGATCCCGAGGTCGCGCTTGATGGCCTCGGCCAACACCGAGAGCAGTTGGCGGTCGACGAAGTTCAGGATGTAGACCAGCACCAGGACGGCCAGGACATAGACGCCGTAGAGGCCCTCGGCCTGCGGCTCGGTTCCTGCGGCACGCGATGGGGCTGGATTTGCGGTGCGCATCATGCGTCACGACCCGTCGGCGTCGCCCGCCCGCGCCGGAGCGGCGCCGGCGGGCGACGTTCGCGTCGCTGGCCTCAGAACCGGAACCTGACCTCGGCGCCCCACGTCCGGGGCGGCTCGAGATAGGCCAGGAAGCCGGTGCGTAGCAGGGCCGCCTGGGTCACCGTGCGGGAGAACACCAGTTCGTCGGAGAGGTTCTTGCCGTAGATCGAGACGTCCCAGTTGCCGTTGGCGGGCGTGAACGTGGCCCGGGCGTTGTAGAGGCTGTAGGCCGGCTGCGAGGCGTTCTGCCGGTTGTTGGTCTCGCTCAGGTACCGCCGGGCGCTGAAGTACGCGTCGCCGTTCAGTCGCAGGTCGCCGGCTTCCCCGAGCGGGATCGTGTACTCCGCCCGAAGGCTCGCCGTATGGGTCGGCGCGTTCGGCAGCTTGTTGCCCTTCAGATTGCCGGCCAGGGTGGGGAAGTCGGTGTATTCGGCGTTCAGCCAGGTCAGCGACCCGTCGAGCCGGAACCTGGAGGTCACCCGCCAGTTGGCCTCGAGCTCGGCGCCCTTGATCTCGGCGCCCGCCGCGTTGCTGATGATCTCCACGCCGATCCGGTTGGGATCGAGGCCCTGCACCTGAAGGTCCTTGTAGTCGTAGTAGAAGGCCGCGAGGTTCAGGGTCAGGCGACGGTCGAACCAGCGCGTCTTGGCGCCGGCTTCGTAGGCGTCGATCTTCTCGGGATTGACCGCCGGATCGAAGGACGAGGCGTTGAAGGCGCCGCTCTTGAAGCCCTTCGAGAAGGACGCATACAGCATCGCGTCGTCGTTCAGCGTGAAGTCGACGCCGATCCTGGGCGTCCACGAATCCCAGGTCTTGCGGTCGTGATGGGTCGCGCCTTGCAGGACGAAGTTCAGGTAGCGGCCGCGGTCGATCGACTTGGTCTCGCGGCTGTAGCGCAGGCCGGCGTTCAGGCGCAGTTGCGGCGTCACCTGATAGGAACCGCTCACGAAGGCGGCATAGGCGTCGGTGTCGCCGAAGGCGTTGTAGGTCGTGTGGTTGGCGGCCAGGGCCGGAATCAGGGGCACGTAGAGCCCCTGACGGACCGTGTAGTTGTCGTCGTGCAGGTAGAAGGCGCCCAGCACCCACTCCAGCGAGGAGGCGCCCTTGGATGTGAGGTTGAATTCCTGGGTGTAGGTCTTGCCCCCGTCCGCAATGCCGTTCGGCAGCCCGTCGCGCCCGTCGGTGACGCCGGCGATTTCAGTCACGTCGAGGTCGCCCTGATAGGGGCCGGCGTCCAGCGAGTTATAGCCGGAGATCGACGTCAGGGTGGCGAAGCCCAGGTCCCATGCGACCGTCGCATCGACATAGGAGGTCTTCACCGGCGCCTTCCGCGGTCCGTAGTCGGCGCGCACCTTGCGCGGATCGGCGATGATCTCGGCGTTTCTGAACGGCCCCAGCGGATCGATGTAGTGCTTCAGCGCGGTCTGGTCGGAATCGTCCTTCGACGCTCCGGCGTGAAGCGTGACGCTCAGCGTCTCGCTCGGCGTGAATAGCACCGTCAGCCGGCCCGCCGTCAGGTTCTGGCGGCCGAAGGTCTCGCCGGGCCGCTCCAGGTTCTTCATGTAGCCGTCGCGCTTCACCCGCAGCACCGACCCCCGGACGAGCAGGCGGTCCGCGATCAGCGGGATGTCGACCCGCGCGCTCGCCCGGCGCAGGTCGTAGTCGCCGAGCCCGCCGGTGATTTCGCCGCCGAAGGTCGGCTCCGGCGACTTGCTGATGTAGCGGATGGCGCCGCCCGTCGAGTTGCGCCCATAGAGCGTGCCCTGCGGTCCGCGGAGCACTTCCACCCGCTCGACGTCCAGGAGCTGGAGAAGGGCCGCGCTGCCGCGCGAGCGGTAGACCCCGTCGATGTAGACCGACGAACTCGGATCGGCGCCGGCGCCGCTGAGGCGCGTTGAACCGACGCCCCGGATGAATATCTGGCCGTCACGGCCGGACTCGCTCATCACCAGCCCGGGCGTGACCTTTTCGAGCTCGGCCGAGCCGTCCACGCCGGCCGCCGCCAGTTGGTCGCCGCTGAAGGCCGAGATGGCGATCGGGACGTCCTGAAGGGATTCCGCCCGCTTCTGGGCGGTCACCACCACCTCGCCGACGATCGCTTCGGCCGTTTCGGCCGCTGTCGCCGAGGACGCGGCCAGACCCGCCAAGGCCGCGATCGATGCGCTGGCCAGCGCCGTGCGCCGGCGCCCACTCTTCAATGAGCTGCTCAACATGCCCTCCCTACGCAGCCGCTCTCCGGCGCTGCTGACTGGCATGTTACTTATTTTTATCGATCGATCAAATTAAAATGCAGTCCGCCGCACGCCTAGTCCCGGAAGAAGAGGGACAGGCAGACCCGCACGTGCTCATCGAGGAAATCGGGGTCGGACGGCGAGAAGCCGGCGACCTGTTCCACCTCCGCGGCGAGCAGGTAGATGCGGGTGACCGCGCCCAGGAACAGGTACTGCAGGTGGAAAGGATCGCCGGCGACGTACTTGCCGGCCGCCTGGGCGGCGCGGATCAACTCCGCCCGGGTCTCGTAGACGTCCCGCAGATATTCCTCGACCATCCAGGTGAGCTGTTCGCTCGGCTTGCGCGCAACGTGCGCCATGATCTGGTGGAAGACCGTTCCGTTGGCGCTGAAGCGGATGAACTCTTCCTGGATCACCCGCAGGCGGGCCACCGGCTCGAGATCGGTGACCTCCGTCAGGTGCGCCTCGTACTGGGCCCTGTAGTCGGCGATCAGCGCCTGGATCACGGCGCGCCAGAGCCCCTCCTTGCTCCCGAAGTGATAGGTCACCAGCGGCTGGTTCACCCCGGCGCGCGCCGCGACGGCCCGGGTCGCTGCGCCGTCGTACCCATTGTCGGCGAACTCGATGGTGGCGGCGTCCAGGATCGCCTGGCGCGTATCCTCGGCTCTCTGCTGTCGGGCCCGCGTCCGCTTCGGCGGGGCTGGCGCGGTGTCTGTCAATTCGAGGCGTCCGTTCGAAGGATAGAAGTCGTGCGGGCGTCGCCGCCGCCGGGCTCACGGCCCGTCCCCGCCAGCGCCGCGCTGGACACGGACGAGGCGATCAAGGCCAAGGTGGCTCCAACCCCAGCACGTCCGGCCGCCAGGCTCAAGCGCGCACCCTGCCGCCGTTCCGGATATCGTCGAGTGCGTCCCAGGCGAGGTCCGACCCGCCGCTTCCCGCAACAAGCCAGCCCGGAGTTCAGCGCTTCTCGGCCGCCCCGGCGATGTCCAGTCGCTGGTTCACGTGCACGCGCCACGGGTAGTGGTCGCCTTCGCCTTCGACGCCGACGGCGCTCATGTGGTTGGCGACCGCCTTGCGCCAGCGCCGCGAGGTGTTGGCGGTGGTCATGTGCGGCGTCTTCGAGTGGTGGAAGGTCACCGATCCGCGCTTGATGGGACAGACCACGGTGCGCTGCTCGTCGGGGCTGCAGGTCAGGAGGTCGCTGGCCATGCCCTCCACGCGGCGGTGGGGCAGAACGCCGTCGAGGTGGCCGCCGTCGATGAAATGCATGCAGCCGTTGGTGGCGTCGACGTCCTGCAGCGGAATCCAGCAGGTAATCCCCTTGTCGTCGAGATCGCGGCCCCAGTAGCCCTCGTCCTGGTGCCATTCGGTGGGCACGCTCTTGCCGGCCGGCTTGGCCAGATATTGGTCGTACCAGAACGCCATGGGCTTTCGCATCAGGGCCGAGCCGAAGTCGACCAGCCACTTGCGGTAGGGCTGGTCGGCGATCTCCTTCCAGACCAGGGATGGCCAGGATTGGACGATGCGGAACGATCGGTTCTCGCGATCCTCGTTTTCGTCCCAGGCCCAGTCGAAGGCCAGCCGCTCCTTGTCGGTCAGCAGGCTCTCGCACTTGCTTTCCAGAAGGTCGAGGTCAGCCTGCGGGATCGCATCCTCGACCACCAGCCAGCCGTGCTGGGCGAAGAAATCGAGTTGTTCCTGGGTCGGGCGGGGAAAGGGCATGGGGACACTCGGGTTCGGCGCTTGACCGCCGCGTCGCAAGAAAGTTAGTGGTCACTAGGTAATTGGTCAAGGATGTCTGGCGTGGCGCAGAACGGATCGCATTCCACCTATTCCGGGGCGAAGGCGGAGCGCATCGTGTTCCCCCTCGGCGGGCTGGGGGCCGGCATGGTCGGCCTGTCGGGGACCGGCGCGTTGACGGCGGTGTCGGTTCGCAACGCGCCGGCGTTGCTGAACGAGCCCTTTGTGTTCGCCGCGGTCCGATGGTCGGGGGCCTCGGGGCAGGGGGCTCGCGTGATCGAGGGGCCGGTCCCGACCTGGAAGCTCACCTATCCCTGGCCCGACTCCACGGGCACGGGCCGCGGCCAACAGGGCAAGACCTTCGGCCTCCCGCGGTTCGCCGACGCCAGCTTCGCGCCGCGCTTCCCGTTCGCCGAGCTCTCGCTGGAGGCGCCGGGCGGCCCGCTGGCCTGTCGCCTGGTCGCCTGGAGCCCCTTCGTTCCTGGAGACGCCGACGCTTCCAGCCTGCCGGTCGCAGGGTTGGAATACGAGATCCGGAACATCGCGGCCGAGCGCGTCGAGACCATCCTGTCGTTTCACGCCCGGAACTTCATGCGCGTCGCGGGTTCGAAGTCGCCCGCGGGCGTGGACACCGCGGACGGCGGGTTTTCCCTCTGGCAGTCGGGCGACGACGCCCGACCCGAGGACGAGGGGCGCTTCACCGTCGAAACCGACGCGCCCGGCGCGGTGGCCGGCGCCCGCTGGTTCCGAGGGGGGTGGTGGGACCCGGTGACGGATCTCTGGCGCGGCCTGGCCGAAGGGCGAATTCCCGCGGCGGGCGCGCACGAGGAGGGCGCGCCGAGCGACGGCGGAAGCCTGTACGTCCCGTTCGTCCTGGAGCCTGGCGAGACGCGCCGCGTGCGCCTGCGGCTGTCCTGGTTCGTGGCGAAGACCTCGCTACGCCGCGGCGGCGGGCCATTCGACCCGAAGGGCCGCACCGACGGAACCGAGACCTTCGTGCCGTGGTACGGCGGCCGCTTCGCGGACGCCGCCGAACTCGCGGCGTTCTGGGCGCAGAACTATGATCGCCTTCGCGATGCGTCGGAGGTGTTCGCCGCCAGCCTCGCGGACCAGCGCCTGCCGCCGGAAGTCCTCGAGGCCGTCTCGGCGAACCTGACAACCCTGAAGTCGCCCACCGTCATGCGCCAGGCCGACGGGCGGCTCTGGATGTGGGAAGGGTGCGCCGACAACGAAGGCAGCTTCGAAGGGTCGTGCACGCACGTCTTCAACTACGCGCAGTCCATCCCGCATCTGTTCCCGTCCCTGGAGCGGACGCTGCGCGAGACGGAGTTCTTCGAGAACCAGGACGACGACGGCCACCAGAACTTCCGCGCCCAGCTGCCGATCCGGCCCAACCCGCGTCGCGCGCGACCGGCGGCCGACGGCCAGTTCGGCGGAATCGTGAAGGTCTACCGCGACTGGCGGATCTGCGGCGACGACGCTTGGCTGCGCCGGCTCTGGCCGCGCGTCGTGGCAAGCCTCGAGTATGCGATCCGCACCTGGGATCCGGCGGAGGCCGGGTGGCTGACCGAACCCCACCACAACACCTATGACATCGAGTTCTGGGGTCCGGATGGCATGGCGGGCTCCTTCTACCTGAGCGCCTTGCGCGCCGCTGAGGCGATGGCCGACGCCTTGGGCGAGCCGGCGGAACGCTACCGCGTCCTGGCCGAGCGGGTCAGAGGTCGCCTGGAGAACGACCTCTTCAACGGCGAGTTCTTCATCCAGAAGGTCCAGTGGACCGACGAAGCCCTGGCCGGCGCGATGTCGACGGAGGCCCGCGCCAGCATCGAGCGCGAGGGGCCGAAGTACCAATACGCGGACGGGTGCCTTTCCGATGGCGTCCTGGGCGAGTGGCTGGCGCGGGTCTCGGGGCTGGACACCGGGCTGGACCCGGCGAAGGTGGCCACGCACCTGCGATCGGTCCATCGGTACAACTTCCGCCGTTCGCTGCGCGACCACGCCAATCCGCAGCGTCCGGCCTATGCGCTGGGCGACGAGTCGGCGCTCCTGTTGTGCAGTTGGCCGAACGGGTCGCCGCCGCATTTTCCCTTCGTCTACAGCGACGAGGCGTGGACCGGGATCGAGTACCAGGTCGCCGCCCACCTGATCATGTGCGGCGAGGTCGAGGCTGGCCTGAAGATCGTCCGGGCGGCGCGCTCGCGCTACGACGGGCGTGTGCGCAACCCGTTCAGCGAGTTCGAGTGGGGGCACTGGTACGGACGCCCCATGTCGTCCTGGTCGCTGCTCCGGGCCATGACCGGCCAGGACTATGATGCGCGGACCCGGCGGCTGACGCTGGCGCCGGCCCTGCCCGGCGACATCTCGGCCCTGCTGGCCACGGAGACCGGCTACGGCCTTGCCGGCGTCCGCGACGGGGCGCCCTTCGTTGAGGTGCGCCGCGGGGAGATCGCCGTCGACGCGATCGATTACACGCCTTGCCGGGCGGCGCAGTGAGGGCCGACATCCGGGCCGAGACGATGGCCGCGCCGGCGGACATCGGCGCCGCGCTGGCCCGCGAGATCCTGGCGGGCGTGCGGGAGAGCGAGGCGCTTGGGCGCAACTACGTCCTGGGGTGCCCGGCGGGCCGCACGCCCCTGCCGGTCTATCAGGCGCTCGCCGAACAGGCCGGAGGCGCGCCGCTCGGCCGGCTGCACCTGATCATGATGGACGAGTTCGTCGTGCGCGACGGCGAGGCCTGGCGATGCGTCCCCGTCTCCGCCCACAACAGCTGTCTGGGCTTCGCCAGGCGCCATATCCTGGCGGGGCTCCCCGGCCTGCCGCCGGCCAATCTTCATGGGCCTGACCCGGAGCGGCCCGAGGCCTACGAGGCCCTGATCGAACGCCTGGGCGGCATCGACCTGTTCCTGCTGGCCTCGGGCGCCAGCGACGGCCACGTGGCCTTCAACCCGCCGGGCTCCACCCTGGACCAGACCACCCGCGTCGTGCGGCTGGCCGAGACGACGCGACAGGACAACCTGTCCACCTTTCCGGCCTTCCGTTCGCTGGACGAGGTGCCGACCCACGGCGTCAGCATCGGGCTCGGCACGATCGTGCGGCATTCGCGGGCCGCGGTCATGATCCTGCACGGGGCGCACAAGGCCGCCGCCCTGGCGCGTTTGCGGAGCGCGGGCGGCTTCGATCCCCAATGGCCGGCGAGCGTCATCTACGCCTGTCGACGGCCGCGCCTCGTGATCGACGCGGCGCTGACGGCGGCGGCCTGATCTCAGGCGACCCGCTCGCCGCCGATCCAGGTCTCGAGGCTGCGCAGGTCGCGATCCACGATGATGAAGTCGGCTCGCGCGCCCGGAGCCAGGCGGCCGCGGTCGTGGAAGCCCATCGCCGAGGCGGGCGTGCTGGACGCCATGGCGACCGCCGTCTCGAGGGGAACGCCCAGCAGCCTCACGGCATTGCGTACGGCCGCGATCATGGTCAGCGCGCTGCCGGCCAGCACGCCGGCCTCGTTCCAGCAGGCTCCATCGCGGCCGACATAGGCCTGGCCTTCCCAATGGAAGACCGAGCCCTCGGCCAGTCCCGCGCAGGGCATGGCGTCGGTGACCAGCACGAGGCCTTCCGGCCCCTTGCACTTGAAGGCGATCCGCAGCTTCTCCGGCTCGACGTGTACGCCGTCGGCGATGATCCCGGCCCAGGTCCTGTCGTCGCTCAGCGCCGCGCCGACGCAGCCGGGCGCCATCTCCACCATCGGCGACATCGAGTTGTAGAGGTGCGTGAACCCGCGCGCGCCGGCCTCGATGGCGGCTTGCGCCTGGGCGAGGGTGGCGTTGCTGTGGCCGATGGCGACGGTCGCGCCGCGGGCCCGCAGGGCGGCGACCATTTCCGGCGAGGCGCTCTCAGGGGCGATGGTGACGAGCGTCGGCCCGCCGCGCAGCGCGGTGATCCGGTCGAGATGCTGCGGCTCGAGGACCAGGAACTTCGAGGCGTCGTGCGCGCCCTTCTTGGCCTCCGCCAGGAAGGGGCCTTCGATGTGGATGCCGGCGATCCCGGGGGTTCCCTGGGCGATGGCCTCCTCGACCGCGGCGATCGCCACGTCGATGCGATCGAGGTGGTCGGTGACGAAGGTCGCGAGCAGGGCGGTCGTGCCGAACCGCGCGTGGGCCGCGGCGATCCGGCGGAGGCCGTCGACGGTCGGGTCGGCGTTGAACATGACGCCGCCGCCGCCGTTCGCCTGCAGGTCGATCAGCCCCGGCAGCACGATGCGGCCGCCCAGATCGACGATCGGTCCCGATCCGGTCTCCACGACCCGCCCTTCGGACACCGCCAGCTGGGTTCGCGTCGCGCCGCCGTCCCCGGTGACCACACGGCAGTTGGTGAACGTGGTCATGACCCTCGCGCCCTCAAGAAGCTGTTGTCAAAACACCTAGTGACCACTAAGTGATCGGTCAACTCGCGCCCTGGCGGATCGGCTTCGCGACCTGGGCGCAGGCCCGTCGGCTCGACGCCCGAGGCCATCCGGAGAGGTGCATGAAACAGAGCAAACGACATCGGATCGCGGTCATCGGCCTGGGCATGCGGCTGGGCATGTTCCTCCGCGCCGCGCACGCCGAGGGCTGGGACTACGAGCTCGCCGGCCACGTCGATCCGTCGCCGGTGGGCGCGCCGCTGCTGGCGGAACAGGGGATCGAAGCCGGCGTCGCCTATCCCGATGTCGCCGCGCTGCTGGCCGACGGACCCTTCGACCTGGTGATGATCGGTTCTCCGAACCACCTGCACCTGGAGCACCTGCGCGCGACCCTCGATCACCCCGGGCCGATCTTCATCGAGAAGCCCATCGTGCGCACCGAGGCGGAGTCGTTCGAGGCGGCGCGCCTGATCCGCGAGCGGGGCGACGGGCGCGTGTTCGTCGGCCTCGTGGCGCGCTCGGCGCCGATCGTGCGGGCGGCGCTGGAGCGGCTCGACGCGGGGGCTATCGGCGACATCGTCTCGATCGACGCCACCGAGCATCTGCCCCCGGCCCATGGCGCCTACCTCGCCCGGAACTGGCGCCGGCGCGCCGAGTGGGGCGGATCCTACATGCTGGACAAGGTCTGCCACGACTTCGACATCCTGAGGCGGATGATCGGCGCGCGACCGACGCGCGTGGCCAGCTTCGGCGGCCGGCGCATCTTCACCCCCGAAAGCGCCAAGGTCGCCCGCGACGAGGGGCCGGCGATCCTGCGTCGCCTCTCCGGCTGGAACGCCGCCCCCGACACCAGCGGGGCCGACATGGACGTCACCGACCATCAGGTCGCTATCGTCGAGTACGCGAACGGCGTGCGGCTCTCGTTCCACTCGAACACCTGCGCGGCGGTGGCCGAGCGGCGCTGGAATCTGGTCGGGACCCGCGGCGTGCTGACGATCGACCTCGTGCAGAACACCCTGGCGATCACGCCGCTGGAGCCGCGCGGCACGATCGAGCAGTTCCGCTGGCGGGGACCGGCAGGCGATTCACACGGCGGCGCGGACCAGGCCATGGCGCACGATCTGGTCGCCGCGCTTGAAGGCGAGCGCGCATTCCCCGTGTCGGTCACCGCCTCGCTGGTGGCGGGCCTCACCGTGATGGCCATCGACCGGGCGCTGGCCGAGGATCGTATCGTGGACTGCGCGCCGCTTTGGGCTTCCCTGGACTCGGCCGAAGCGGGCGTCGCGGCGTGACGGCGACGTCCAGGGTGGTGATCGGCATCGACGCCGGCGCCACCAAGACGGCGGCCATCGCCGGCCTTCTGGACGGCGGCGTGCTGGACCGGCTCCGAACCGGCCCGAGCGCCATCGTCGGCCTGCCCGACGATGAGGCGCTGGCCGTGCTGCGGGGCGTCGTCGACCGGCTGGCGCCCGACCGCGCGCGCATCGCCCACATCGTGATCGGCCTGAGCGGCGTCGACTTCCCGGACGAGCATCCCGAGCAGCACCGGCGGGTCGCCAACGCGCTGGAGGTCCCGCGCGAGCGGCTCCTGCTGGTCAACGACGGCGTGGTGGCGCTGGCCGGCGCCGCGGGCCGGGACCGGGCCACGCTGGTGCAGCACGGCACGGAGGTCACTACGGCCTGGCGCGAGCGCCTCGGGGGCGAGACGGTTTTCGACAGTGTCGGCGTCGCCGACGTGTTCGACGTGCGGCTCAAGGCCGTGCCTGCCGTGGCCCGCATGCTCGATGGTCGCGCGACCGTCACGCCGCTCTGTGCGCGGGTGCTGGAACACTGCGGCGTGACGGCGGCCGAGTTCCCGCGGTGGATGATGCGCGATCCGGCGGCGCGGGAGCGCATCCTTCGCCTCGCCCCGGTGGTGTTCGAGGCCTGGCGGGAGGGCGACGCCACGGCCAGCCGACTGGTCGGGCGGGCGGTCGAAGACTATGTCGTCACCACCCTCGCCATGGCGGCCCGGCTGAAGCCCGGCCCGTTCCAGGCCTGCTTCGGCGGCGGCACGATCGCCCAGGGTGGCGAGGCCCTCGTCGCCGCCATCGGCGAGCGCCTGGCCCGCGAGCGCCCGGACGCCGTGTTGGCCACCCCGGCGGCTTCGCCGGAAGAGGGCGCGCTCGTCCTGGCGCGGCACGCCGCGCGGGACGCCTCGGCGAGGTTCGGGACCTAGGCCCCGCCTGCCCGCCGCCGCACCGCGATCTGTGCGAGTATGGCGTCGTGCGCTCTCCGGTCGAGGCGGTAGCCCAGCACGATCAGCACGCAGATCAGCGTCAGCGCCCCGGCCACGGGGCCGGCGGCATAGCCCAGCCGGGTGGTGATCTCCGGGGTGACCAACTCCGCCGTCGGCGCCTTCGGGAACCCGATCATGTCCAGGACCAGCCCGGCCCACAGGCCGCCGAAACCCGCCGCGGACTTCGTCGCGAACGCGACGCCGGCGAAGAACAGGCCCTCGCGGCGAACCCCGTACATCAACTCGTGCTCGTCGGCGGCGTCGGCCACCATCGAGGTGAAGCTGATCAGCAGCGACATGTAGGCGACGTACATGACGATGCGCCCCGGTATGATGAGGGCGACGATCACGTTCTCGTCCGCGGGAATGATTCCGGCGATGCGCAGCATCGGCAATGCGGCCTCGATCGCGCACATCGCCAGGAGGCCGTACACGACCACCGGCTTCTTCTCGAACCGTTTCGCCAGCAGGGCGCCGACCAGGGCGCCAAGGAGCAGCCCCGCGGGCTGGGCGAGCCCGACCAATTTCAGGCCCTCCTCGGAGAGGCCCCAGAAGTACTTGTTGGCGTGCAGGTTGAGGTTCAGCACGACGCCCTGGGCGATGTTGAACATCAGCACCACCCCCACGAGAATGCGCGCGGACCGGTGCCGGGCGAGGTTGATCACGTCGCGGAAAAGCGCCCGGCCCAGCCCGCTCCGCGTCGGGGCCACGTGGAGGCCGTGCCGCATGCGCAGCGTGGCGAGCGCGCAGAACAGGCCCGCCGCCAGCAACAGCGCCGCGCAGGTCCAGGCGAAGGGCGAATAGGCGCCTCGGTCGAGCACGCCCTTGGGGCCGGTCAGGAAGACCGAATAGCCCAGGACGATCGGGATGAATGCGCCGGCCGAACTGAAGGTCAGCCGATAGGCCGCGACGCTGGATCGTTCCACATAGTCCGCGGTCAGCTCGGCCCCGAGCGCCGCATGCGGGAGGGTGTAGGCCGAATAGGCGAGCCGCAGCGCGATCGAGATCGCCGTCACATAGAGGAACGCCTGGAACTCGGTCAGGACCTCGGGGATCGAGAACAGCAGGCCGACGCTGACCGCGAGCGGAACGATGCTGGCGAGCATGAACATGTGGCGGCGGCCCCATCGCGACCGCGTGTTGTCGGACAGCGCGCCGATGAAGGGATCGGCGACCGCGTCGATGACCAGGGTGATCAGCATGCTGAGCCCGGCCAGGAAGCCCGACAGGCCGCATACGGCGGTCAGGTAGAAGAACAGGAATGCCGGCAGCAGCGTCGCCGTGACCGTGTCGACGATCTGGCCCGCGCCGTAGATCAGCTTTGTCCGGACGCTCAGGGGCTGCGCCGTATCGGCGGCGGGCGCGGTCGCCGATACGATGTCCATGAACGCTTCCCCGCCGCCGCCGTCGTCGAGATTACTTAGCGACCACTAGGTTTGCGCGCAAGGCTCCGCAGACGCCCGGCTCAGGCGCGGATCCGGGCCTCCATGTGCCGGATGAAATATCGCATGGCGTTCGCCATCGAGATGCGGCCGTCGCTGAGGAGCCATTGCAGCCGCAGGCCGTCCAGGGTCGCCAGCATCAGCACGGCCTCGGTCTGCGGATCGAAGTCGGTGCGGAACACCCCGGCCGCCCGGCCGGCCTCGAACGAGCGGACCAGACGGTTGCGAAAGGAGTCGTAGCGCCGACGGAAGTACTGGTTGAAGTCGGACGAGGTCTGGAGGTGTTCGGCCGACATCAGGACGTCCAGCGCCGTGAGGACGGGATCGTCCTCGAGCACCTGTCCGAACTCGGCCCAGGAGGCGATGTAGTCGGCGTTGGCGGTGTCGAGGTCGCCGGCCATCCGGGTCTCCTGCGCCTCGTCCGTCTCTTCGAGAACCGCGAGCAGCAGGTCGTTCTTGGTCGGGAAGTGATAGAGCAGGCCCGCATCGGTCATGCCGACCTCCTGGGCGAGCATCGCCAGGCTGGTGCCGCGGAATCCGTACTGGGCGAAGAGGTTGCGGCCCGCCCTCAGGATCTCGGCCCGGCGCTTGCGGCCGCGCCGCTGCCGCATCCCCGGGATCGGGACCTGGCCGCTATCCTTCTGGGATGCATCCGACTTCTTGGGCATGACGGCTCTCGTAGTGAAAGTCCGTGGTATCGCCTAGGATTGCAGGACGCCAGCGCGACGCGTGCGGGTCGCATTCCAGTTCGCGGGCAGGGCCGGGCGGGGGCGCATGGGCGCCCCGCCCGGTCGCCGAACAAGCTCTCTCGATCCTAGAAGTCGTAGTTGAACGATGCGCCGATCGTGCGCACCGAATTGAAGTTCCAGGACTGCAGGATCGCCAGCGGATCGCCCGTGACGTGGCTGAGGAAGCTGGGCGCACGCTCGTCGCCGCAGTTGCGGCAGAACACGCCGATCTCGTAGCGGCCCGCGACCTTGTAGGTCATGCTGGCCCCCCAGCTGTTCACCGCGCCGAGCGCGGTGCCCGGATCGCCGTTGGGCGAGAAGTTGACGCCCGAGCGATGGAAGAAGTTCGCTTCCAGGGTCAGCGTATTGTCGCCGATCGGGATGTCGTAGAGCCCCTGCAGGTTGGAGGTGAACTTCGCGGCGCTGGGCGGCGCGAGGCCCTTGGCCTGCAGCTGGCCCGCGACGCAGCCCTGGGCCACCGTCTGGTTCGGGAAGCAGGTCGTGATGAAGTCGGTGAACTTCGTCGACGAGAGGGTGGCCCCGAAGTTGATCGTCAGGTTCTCCACGGGCCTGGCCGACCCGTCGAGCTCGACGCCGTAGGCGCGGACCCCGCCGGCGTTGGCGAGACGGAACAGCGCGGCGACCGAGTCGTAGGTCTGGGTCTGGAAGTCCGTGAACTTCTCGTGGAAAGCCGACACGTTCAGCCGCAGGCGCCTGTCGAGGAGCGTCGAGCGCACGCCGGCCTCGAAGTCCTTCACCGTCTCCGGCGCGATATAGGGGTCGAAGGCGGATGAGCCCAGGTTCTGCGGATAGCCCGGTCCCTTGTAGCCCGTCGCATAGGTCGCATACGCCATCACGTCGGGGGTGAACTGGTACTGGCCGCCGACCTTGTAGCTGAAGTCGGTGTTCGAGCGGCTGAACCGGAACGTGCCGGAGGGGCCGTAGACGCCGGGTTTGGTGACGTAGTTCCCGACGTCCTGCGTGGTCCGCATCTTGACGTTGTCGTGCGTGAGCCGGCCGCCGAAGATCAGGCTGAGCGCGTCGGTGACGTGGTAGTTGAACTGCCCGAAGGCGGCGATGCTCTCATTGGTGTTTCGTGCGTCGAAATCGCCGCCGAGCAGGTTCGGGATTCCCGTGCCGAAGGCCGCCGCGATCTGGGTGCGGCCCTTGGTCGTCGACGAGAACGCATAGAGCCCGGCCTGCCCGTCGATCTTGTCGCCCTTGTAGGCCAGCCGCAGCTCATCGGAGTACTGGCGGTAGTTCGTGGCGTTGCGGTTGGTGTTGAGCCGGTCCTCCAGCGAGTAGTCCGTGTCCAGCCACAGCGACAGGTCGAAGCTGCGATAGGCCGCCACGTTCGACAGCGTCAGGTTCGGCGTGAGCTCGTGCGAGACGTTGGCCGACACGCCGTAGGTGTCCACGCTGCGGAAGTTGCCGGGCGCGTCGATGCCGTAGCGCAGGTTCTTGGGCCCCGCGACGGCGCCCTCCTTGGCCAGGGCGGCGTTGTAGACCCCGGCTCCGGTCGTACGCAGGGTCCGGTCCCAGATGCCGCCCACGCCGCGTTCGCGGCTGTAGTCGGCCGACAGGTAGAGATCCGTTCCGTCCGAGGGCTCCCACAGGTACTTGATGCGCCCCGCGACGCGGGTCTGGTTCTGCTGGATGTCCGCGTTCGGCGGCGCGGCGATGATCGCCCGGGCGATGGGGTTCTGGTACGAGCCCAGCAGGTTGATCCGGAGCGCCGAGTTCGCGGTGACCGGAAGGTTCACGACGCCGCGCGCCACGGCGCCGAAGTGACCGCCGTCGGCGGTGTCGCGATTGTCGTATTCGACGTTCAGGTTGCCGCTGGTCTCGCCAAGGCGCGGGCGGTTGGTGACCACGCTGAGCAGGCCCGCCGAGGCGTTGCGGCCGAACAGCAGGCCCTGAGGGCCGCGCAGCACTTCGATCCGCGCGATGTCGTTGAACACGCCGTTGCTCTGGAACAGCGGCACGCCCAGCGAGACGTCGTCGACCATGACGCCGACGCTCGAGTCGACGGTGGCCAGGAAGATCGAACTGCCGATCCCGCGCAGCGAGAAGGCGTTGTCGGTGGTCGTCTGGAAGCTGGGCGCGACGAGCTGGATCTGCGTCAGGTCGTTGAGCTTGCGGCTTTCCAGCTCTGCGCCGCTCACGGCGGTCACCGCCACCGGCACCGACTGCAGGTTCTGCTCGATGCGCTGGGCCGAGACGACGATCTCGGCCACCGTGTTCCGATTGTCGGCGCTCTCTCCGGCTCCGCCCGCGGCCTGGGCCGAGGCGTCGGCTGCGGCGAAGCCGCCCATGGCGATAGCCGCCGCGCCAACCCAGAGTCTCGATCTCCTCGACATCCTACCGTCCCTCCCGTGTTTCACCGGCCCGCGTCGCGGCCAGATGCTTGTGTGCGCCGTCGGGCGGATGGGCGCTGGCATGTCACGTAGCGCGTCCTCCGCGTCATCTAACTGACGCAGGTCTTCGAAAAAATCTAGTAGTCACTAACTAAATTCGCGGGAAAACTTCGTGATGGCCGCAGGCGACCGCGACGAGTCCGCTCAAGGCGGGGCGCGCCGTTCGTCCTTGCGCTGGAGCCGGAAAGTCGGCTTCAGGCGCTCAATTGACATTCTAGTGGCCGGGTCAGGCCGGCTGCGTCGCCTCGGCGAACGCCTCGGAGGCGATCTCCCAGAGCCGCTCGGCGTCCGCCCAGCGATCGGACTCCTCCCGCAGCTCGCCATCGGGGCCGGGCGCGAGGCGGGCGTAGTCCAGGGGCACGCGGGTCCCCTGAATGGTCACGGCGTTCGGCAGGAGCTCGGCCGCGAACGGGAGGACGTCGCCGGGCCCCGCGCCGTCGAGGAAGCCGCGGCAGCAGCGCCGCCACATCTCGCGGAAGTGGCCGATGGCCCGGCGGTCCGGATCCACCGACATCCCCACCTGCATGCAGCTCGGATCGCCGATCCGTCCGTGGATCATACGCACGCGCTCGAAGACGGGGCCGAGGCGGTCCAGCTTTCCGGTGAAGTCGCCGTAGGTCATCTCCAGCCCGGTGTACCAGTGCGAGAGGTCGGCGGTGAACCGCAGCTCCGGGAACCGCTCGATGAGGGAGAGCGTGCGGCGCATGTCCTGCGCCAGGGTCGCGCGGTGGAGTTCGAGGTGGAGCGCGTGACCGTGGCGCGCCCCGGCCTCCAGCATCGCGCCGGCGAGCCGATCCGCCTCGGCGTCGGTCTCCAGTCCGTCGCCCAGGTGCACCGTCGTGGCGTCCAGGCCGAGCTCGGCGCCGGCGCGCGCCACGGCGTCGGCGTCCTGCGGCGCCAGGATCCGTCCCATGCCCGTGGCCCGGAAGCCGGCCGCGAGGTAGGGCCTGGGATCGCGCGCCTGGACCGCCTCGACCTTGGCCGCGCGCAGGGCGGCGACGATCTCCTCCAGGCCCGGGCCCGGGCCGGTCGACCACGCCGGCAGCTCGACGAAGGTCACGTAGTTCATGTCCTTGCGCAGCCGCGGCGCGGCGGTCCCGCCGTCGTTCAGCCGATCCTGTCCGCTCGCGCCGCCGCCGGCCGCCTTCGCGCCATCCATTGGTCCAGGTCTCCCTCTTCCTCCTGCGGCCCGGTCGGCCGGCCGCCGCCGTCCGGTGAGGCCCGACACACCCCCACACGCGGCCGCTTGCCCGGGAACGAGTTGGGCGTGGACCGATTCCGTGCAAGCGCTGCTGACGTGGCGGCCCGCGCTTCGTGGCTGCGCCCGCACGGGGCGGACGGACGCCGTCTCTCAGGCGCGGCAAGGCTTCGAAAAGGGGCGAAACGGGTCGAAAATCATCGTAGTTTGGCGCACGACCTGTCGCCGATGATCGACTGAACGCCAGACAAGAAGTGACGATATTTCAATCGAATAGACTGTCCGTCGCGCCGATGATGGACTGGACGGACCGGCATTGTCGGGTCCTGCATCGGATGCTGACGCGCCGGGCGCTGCTCTATACCGAGATGCTGACGACCGGCGCCGTGCTGCACGGCGACCGCGAGCGGCTGCTGGCGTTTTCGGATGTCGAGCACCCGGTCGCGCTGCAACTCGGCGGCTCGGAGCCGGCGGAGCTGGCCGAGGCGGCGCGGATCGGCGAGGCGCGTGGCTACGACGAGATCAACCTGAACGTCGGCTGCCCGTCCGACCGGGTGCAGTCGGGGCGCTTCGGCGCCTGCCTGATGCGCGAGCCGGAGCTGGTGGCGGAGTGCGTAGCGGCCATGGGCGCGGCGGTGAAGGTCCCGGTGACGGTGAAGTGCCGGATCGGCGTGGACGACCAGGACCCGGAAGAGAGCCTGTTCGGGCTGGTCGACCTCTGCGCCAAGGCGGGCGTCACGCAGTTCACGGTCCATGCGCGCAAGGCGTGGCTGAAGGGCTTGTCGCCCAAGGAAAACCGCGACGTCCCGCCGCTCGACTATCCGCTGGTCTGGCGCCTGAAGCGCGAGCGGCCCGACCTGACCATCGTCATCAACGGCGGCATCGGCTCGCTGGACGAGGCCGAGGAACATCTGAAGCACGTGGACGGGGTGATGCTGGGGCGGGCGGCCTATCACACCCCGGCGATCCTGGCCGAGGCCGACGCGCGCATCTTCGGCGAGGGCGGGGCGGTCGATCCGTTCGCCGCGGTGGCGGCCTATCGCGACTATGTGGCGGCCGAGCTGGCGAGGGGGACGCACCTCGCGGCCATGACGCGGCACATGCTGGGCCTGTTCCACGGCCGGCCGGGCGCGCGCACGTGGCGGCGCATCCTGACGGTGGAGGGCGTCAAGCCGGGCGCCGGGCTGGCGGTGATCGACGAGGCGCTGTCCGCGATCTCAGGGCTCGAAGCGCAGCGTGTCGCGCGTGGCCTCGAAGCGGGTGAGGCGGCCTAGGTAGCTCATGCCGAGCAGCGAGACGTCGAGGCCGTCGGAGACGACGAGCGCCTGGACGTTTTCGAGCCGCGCCCCGTTGACCGACACGGAGGCCAGGGTCACGGCGGCGGCGCGGGCGGATCCCCCGGCGGTGGTGACGTTGTAGCCGTACTTCAGGTCGGCGGTCTTGAGGCCGAGACGCTGGGCGTCGCTGGCCGTCAGCGCCACCGCAGTGGCGCCGGTGTCGACCAGGAAGTGGACCGGCTGGCCGTTGACGTCGGCGTCGGCCCAGAAGTGGCCGTCGGCGCCCTTGGACACCGCACCGGAGCCCAGCGAGGCCGAGCCGGCGGAAAGGCCGGTGGCGTCCAGCCGGGCCATCCGCAGCGGCTGCGGGCTCATGGCGGACATGACCCCGGCGCTCACCAGCGCCGACACGCCCGCCACGACGGCAAGTTTGCCGAGGGAAGACACCACACATCACCCAGAAAGCGGCCGTTCTGGCCTGTCTTATGGGCGCAAGGTTAAGCCGGATGGGGTTGGCGTCTCGTGAATCGGCAGGGTTTCCGAGGCCTGAATCTCGCGCCCTGGTCGCGGGCGCGGCCGATCATACCAGGCCCAGCTTCTCCGGACGGATCAGGCTGCGCCGCGAGGGCAACTCGGCCAGGATGGTCTCGCGCTCGGCGTCGGTGAAGCTGGCCCAGGCGGCCACTTCCTTCAGCTTGCGAAAGCAGCCCAGGCACAGGCCGCTCTCGCCGTCGACGACGCAGACCTTCACGCACGGGGTCTTGATGGGAGCCGGGATGCTCATCCCGGCAGAGCGTAGGTGACGTTGGCCTGCGCCGCCAGCCGGTCGGGGCCCTCGGTCCAGATCCGCACGTCGCAGACGGCCAGCCGCCGGCCCAGCCGCAGCAATTCGGCCTCGGCGTGAATGTCGCCCGGCTGGGCGCCGCGCAGGAAGCTGATGTTGAGCTGTGAGGTCACCGCCATGAGTTGGTCGCCGATGTGCGCCAGCACCAGGGCGTAGGCGGCGCTGTCGGCGATCGACATCAGGGTCGGACCGGAGATCACGCCGCCGGGACGCAGCAGGCCCTCGCGATAGGGCCCGACCATGTGGAGTCGGCCCGGGCCGACCTCCGTGATGATCGTCGTCCGCGCCTGGTTCGCCCCGGGAAAGGCGCGTTGCAGGAGGGCGTTGACGCCGTCGGCGTCGAGGACGGGCTGAAGCTTGGCCATATGTCATGGTCGCCCGTGTGACCACTTCATTACAAGCCGATTATCGCAACGTGTAACAACGGCGTATCATGGACAAATATTAATCCGCCAGGACATTTCATTGCAGCTTGTTCATTTGAGTTATCGACCCGCAGCGAACAGCATTCAATTCAGTCCTGAGGGAGAATATCTCATGAAATTCGCCGCGATCACCCTTGCCGCCGCCACGGTTCTGTTCGTGGGAGGCGCCGCGCAGGCTTCCGAAAAGGTTTCGGACGTGGACTATCTGAAGGCCAACCGCTGCAAGGGCCTCGCGGCCAGCATCGACGGCGTCGTCGACGAGGCCGCCCTTGCCTCGTTCGTGAAGGGCGCGCGCGGCGCGCGGGCCAACTACATCATCGAGCGCGGTGACGCCGAATTCCAGCGCGCCCGCAAGGAGGCGCGGAGCGACGACCGCAAGGCGCGCCTCACCGCCGAACTGACCGGCCCGTGCCAGGCCTTCCTCGGAGGCGCGTCGAGCATGGCCAAGCAGGGTTCGGCCTCCGACGTCGTGAATCAATAAGTCCCCAAAGCCCAACTCCGGCCCCTCAGCCAACGCGCCGACGCCCCGCGCCGGCGCGTCTTTTTTTCGGGAAATCGCGCGGGTGGTCGCAACCCCGCCTTGACCGTAGGCTTTGATGCGGCGCGGCGCGTTTCCGCCGCTGCAGTGAGGTCGCGATGACGCCGCTCGTTCCCGGCGAAACCTGTTGGCGCGTCGAGCCGGCCGACCGGGTGGCGTTCCTGGTCGACAACGAGGCCTATTTCACCGCGCTCTACGCGGCGCTCCAGAAGGCGCGGCGCTCGATCCTCATCCTGGGCTGGGGGTTCGATCCGCGGACGCGGCTGTTCCCGGACGGCCACGAAGGGCCGGCCGACCCGGACGAGGTGGGGCGCATCCTGCAGCGGCTGGCGCTCGAGCGTCCCGACCTCGACATCCGCCTGCTGATCTGGAAGTCGGCCCTGCCGATCAGCGCCAGCCAGGAGTTCTTCCCCCACAAGGCGCGAAGCTGGTTCAAGGACAGCCGCGTCGACTTCCGCCTCGACGACCAGGTGCCGCTGGGCGCCTGCCACCACCAGAAGCTCGTGGTGATCGACGACCGCCTGGCCTTCGTGGGCGGCGGCGACATCTCGGTGGACCGCTGGGACAGCCCGCGCCACCTGGACGGGGACCGGCGGCGGATCATGCCCAGCCACCTGTTCCACGCGCCCCGGCACGAGGTGACCATGATGGTGGATGGCGCGGCGGCCCGGGCGCTGGGCGAGCACGCCCGCGAGCGGTGGCGGCGCGGCGCCGGCGAGCAGCTCGATCCACCGGAGGACGCCGGCGGCGACCCCTGGCCCGACCATGTGCCGGCGCACCTGATCGGCGGGAAGATCGGCATCGCGCGGACGACGCCGGCCTGGCGCGACCAGCCGGCCCACGACGAGATCCTGCGCCTGACCCTGGCCTCGATCGCCGGCGCGCGCCACACGATCTACCTGGAAAACCAGTACTTCACCTCGCCCATCGTCACCGAGGCGCTGGCCCGGCGGCTGGGCGAGCCCGACGGGCCGGAGGTGGTGCTGGTGACGACCGGCCACTCGCCGAGCTGGTTCGACCGGCTGACCATGGACAACACGCGCGGCGCCATGGTGTGGCGGCTGCGCTCGGCCGACATCTTCGGACGCTTCCGCGCCTTCCAGCCGAAGACGGCGGCGGGATCCAAGATCATCGTGCATTCGAAGACGAGCGTGTTCGACGACGCGCTGGTGCGGGTGGGCTCGGCCAACCTCAACAACCGCTCGTTCGGCTTCGACACCGAACTGGAGCTGGCCGTCGCCTGCGACCAGGACGAGGCGCGCCGCCAGGCCGCGGCGTTCCTGAACCGGGTGGTGGGCCACTTCCTCGCCCAGACGGGCGACGCGGTGGCCAAGGCCCGGGCCGAGCGCGGGGGCCTGATCGCGGCCATCGACGCCCTGAACCGCGAGGGCCGGCTGGCGCCGCTCGATCCGTCGCGCCGCGGTCCGCTGGCCGAGTTCATCGCCGCCTTCCACGTGGGCGACCCGTCCTGCCCGAGCGACGCCATGCGGCTGGGCCGGCGCCGGCGCCGCCTGATCGCCCAAGCGCACGCCCTGAACGACGCCGCCGGCCGCCTGACCAAAGCTTAAGGTGACGCCCCGCGCGCGGCCGGTAGGGTCGCGCCATGCGCAGCCTCGTCCTCGCCGCCGTCGCCGCGGCGCTCGCCGTCCCCGCCGCCGCCCAGACGCCAGCCAAGGGACCGGCCCTGCCCGAAGGCGCGGCCCTCACCGAGGCCATCGCCAAGCGCGACGCCGAGTTCTTCGAGCTGTTCTTCCGCGGATGCGACCCGGCGCGCCTGGCCGGCATGCTGACCGGCGACTTCGAGATGTATCACGACCGCGGCGGAGTAGTGGCGACCTCGGCCGGCCCGTTCGTCGCGACCTACGCCAAGGAATGCGCCGAGCGGGCCGCGCCCGGCGCCTGGCGCTCGCGCCGCGAACTGGTGGCCGGCAGCCTCGCGGCCTATCCGGTCCCCGGCTACGGGGCGATCGAGGAGGGCGACCACGTCTTCTACGAGCGCAAGGGCGACGGGCCCGAGCGGCTGGCCGGCCGCGCCCATTTCGTGCAGCTCTGGAAGCTGGCCCCCGACGGCTGGCGCATGGCGCGCGTGTTCAGCTACGCCCACGCCGCCGAGCCCTGAACGGCTCAGGCCAGCTCGAAGTCCATCACCAGGGGCAGGTGGTCGGAGGCCACGCGGGTGAGGGGATCGAGCGGCGCGAAGACGGCGTTCACCTCGACGCCCGGGCTCACGAACAGGTGGTCGATGCGCAGGACCGGCAGGGCCGACGGGAAGGTGGCGTCGGGTTCGCGGCGCGGCGCCAGCTTGCGCGCGGGCTTCAGCGGCGCGCAGAGGGTGCGGTAGACCACCGAGCCGGCCGTGGCGTTGAAGTCGCCCAGCAGGATCGCCGGCCAGGTCAGGGCGTCGTTCTCCAGCCAGGCCGCGCCCGCGAGATGGGCCGCCTGGATCTGCTGCTCGCGCGGCACCAGGCCCAGGTGGGTGTTGATGACCTGCAGCGGCCGGCCGCCGACGCCGACCTCCACCCAGAGCGCGCCGCGGGGCTCCAGCCCCGGCACGCGGGGATAGCCGGGCAGCGGCCCGGCCTTGACCAGCCGCTCGGGCAGGGAGGTGAGGATCGCATCGCCGTAGCGCTCCTCCTCCACCCGCATGGCGGCGTGGAAGTGGTGGGTCATCGCCAGCCGCTGGGCGATCTCGTGGGCCTGGTCGACATGGTTGGTCCGCCGCCGGCCGACGTCGAGCTCCTGCAGCGCCACGATGTCGGGTTCGAGCCGGGCCAGCACCTCGGCGATGCGGGCCACGTCCAGGCGACGGTCGGTCCCGACGCAGCGGTGGACGTTGTAGGTGACGATGCGTGGCATGGAGGGGGCAGGTGTGGCCGCCTTCGGGGGCGGCTTCAAGGCGTGTTGGCGCTGGCACGGCTCTTGCCGTAACGTTTCGATAACCAATACGGGGGGACCGAAATGCTGCACCTCATCGCCCTGGCCACGGCCGCCGTGACGTCCGCCGCCGCCGTCCAGGCCGCGCCGACGCCGGCGCTGCGCGAGGTGGAGTGGATCGCGACCCCGACCGGCCAGGACATCGCCAGCGTCTATCCGCCCACCGCCGTGAAGGCCGGCAAGAGCGGCGCGGTGCTGCTGGAATGCCGCGTGGCGGCCGAGGGCTCGCTGGACGGCTGCAGCGTCGAGATCGAGGACCCGGTGGGCTTGGAGTTCGGCCTGGCGGCCATGGAGCTGGCGCCGCTGTTCCGGATGACGGCCACCGCGCCCGACGGCACGGCCACCGCCGGCCGCACCATCCGCATCCCGATCATGTTCCAGATCACCACGAACGGGGACTGATCCTCGGGCCGGCGGCGCGCCGATCGCTCCTCCCCTGCGAAGCGGGGGAGGTGGCGCGCAGCGCCGGAGGGGGCGCTGCCGCGTGAGACGTCGAAGCCGCGCCCCAAGCAAGGTCTCCGGCGGAATGAGCTTCGCGCGTGGGCCGAAGGCCCGATCCATGGATTGAAAACACGACAGGTCGTCATGGTCCGGCTCGTCCGGGCCATCCATAAACAGTGTGCGCGCAGGCCAGGACGGCGCGCCGCCGCCGAACTGGCCGACGTCCGTGTTCATGGGTCGCCCGGACAAGCCGGGCGATGACGGCGAGGGTGGGTCACTCGAGTCGCCAAGCCGGCGCTCTCATCGGCCCACGCCCCCTCCGTCTCGCGGCATGCGCCGCGAGCCACCTCCCCCGCTTTGCGGGGGAGGAGCGTTGGCTCCGGCGCTTAGGAGAGGACTTGGGTGCGCTCAGCGCGGGGGCGGGCCGGTCGCGCGGCGGCGTGGCGGCGGGATCGCCGGGGCCGCGCCCAGCAGCAGCCGCGACCTGATGGGCGCGGGCGCCGTTCGCGGCCTCGCCAGCACGGCGACCGCGGCCTCCGAGGCCGTCTCGCGATGCGGGGGCTTGGCGGCGGGCGGTCTGAGGGCGGGCGGGCTGGCGGCCATCCGTGCGAGCAGCTCGCGCAGGGTGGGAAGCTCGGCCCGGTGCGGGCCCGGCAGGCCCTCGGCCCCGGCGGCCACGCCGTCCAGCGTCTTGATCAGGATCGGCAGGCTGGCGGCCTCGCGGTCCCGGTCGTATTCGATCCGCTCGCGCGGGTCGCGGTCAGGCGCCTCGTGATCGGACGCCTCGTGATTGGGGGCTTCGCGGTCGGGCGGGTCGCGATCGCGCAGGTCCTCGGCGTCGGAGGCCGCGATCCTGGGCGCCGCGTGCGCCAGCCGCAGCTTCAGCGCCACGGCCACCCGGTAGCCGTGGAAGCAGCGCTCGAACAGCTCGTAGAACCGCAGCCGCCGCTCGTCGTCTTCGGCGGCCTCGGCCTGCCGCCCGAACGCCATCCCCAGCGCATAGGCGCACTGGCTGAGGTCGGACAGGCCCTGCAGGTCGGCGACGGCGGACATGAGAACAAAAATAGAACATCAAGGGTCGGTCGTCAAGGCCGCGAGAAGGCGGGAGGCGTGAAATGGGGTGATGGGGAGAGATGGTCGAAATCCGCCAGTTGCGAACATTGGGGTCGGGCCATGTAGGAGCTGTTCGGCGCTGACAGCCTAACCAGCAACCGGTTGCGCGCTCTTCACACCCCTTTTCGGAGAGGGGCATTGTCGCCGGACCGGCTCCTAGCCGAACGTCGCGCCGTGAACTCGGCAGCCCGGCCCTGGCTTCGCGGGTTTGGCGCCCAGTTCGATGTATTTCAGGCTGGTCCCTTCCAGATTCGCAGGTTCGTCGGCGCAAGCTTGGGAGCGGTCGCCTTGGCTTTGCCTTCCGGGAAGACAAACTCGTCCTGCGGCTCCTGCAACGGCTGGCGTACGATTCCGGGCGTGTAGGCCAGTTCGTCGGAGGCGCCGAAGCCCTGGACCTCGAACGCGCGCACCCAACCGCCATAGGTGGCGTTGGGCAGGAGGATAAAGTCTCTGCCGAAAAGCTGAGAGTCCTGGAAGGCGGCGGCGCGGCGGCTTCCGACGGTCGGATGCGTCCCTTTTACAGGATTGCCGTCCTTGTCGAACACTCCACCATAATACTCTGCCCAGTCGGCCAGATTGTCGCCAATGGACAGCGCCACCTCGAAACTACGAACCTCTTCGCAGAAGCGACGCTGCTGAAACTTATTCTTGAGCGGATAGAGTGTGCCGCCCGAAGGCCTCTCGACCTCTAGCGACGGCATGCCCTTCATGAAAAGGCGCGTCTCGTTCGCGTGGTCCTTAGATTCACCTGCCTTCAGCTCTGCGTCGAGTTCCTCCTGCGACAGGAGCCCGAGCAGATGAAGGTTTCGCGCCGTGGCCTCTCGGGTCGCGTTGGTGCGGCTGGTGATGAAGAGCACTTCGACGTCCTGCGCCTGTGCGAAGCGAACGAACTCGACGGCGCCGGGGACGGCTTCGGCCTGGGCGGCCGCGCACCAAGCGTCCCAGCTGGAATCGTGGAAGTTCGAGCCGCTGGCGATCAGCCAAGCTTGGTACGGTGAGTTATCCAGGACCGTCTCGTCGAGATCCATTACCACGGCGGGCCTGCGGAATGTCCCTTCTGCCAACCGTTGCAGCAAGGCGTGGCGGGCGAGCTGGTAGCATTGGAGCGTGAGCGCATAATATTCCGCGCTCGTGGCGTTGAAGAGCACGCCGTGCAGGTTGTTGTGTGCGCCCATCGCACGCGGTGCGCTCAGGCCCTCGCTCATCGTCCCTCTCCTCCCTCGCCCGTCAGCGACGCGGGATCGCCGCTAGGGCGCTTTGTAGGTCAGCTTGATCCCTACGACGGTCTGCTCCTGGTCCAACTTGCCCGAGAGTGGGTCGTCCCCTTTGGTGTAGGAGACGCCGAACGACGGCACCCAGGCCGGTCCTTCCTCGAACGATCGCGCGCCCAGTTCATAGTCGATCGAGATCGAGCCCAAAGTGCTGCTGCGTGGAAAGGCGGCGCGACGGCGGTCGCCGCGCTCCAGGGCCTCCGTCTGCTGTACGGAGCCCCGTAGGATGAGCCGATAAGCGAAGAGGCGCGGGCTGACGGCAAGCGCTAGTCCGGCAGAGGCACCGGTGACGTTGCCCTTCGGCTTGGCGCCACCGGCGTCGACCTTGGCATGCACGACCTGGTCGGAAAAGAGGGTCAGGGTCGGGCCGAACGAGTAGGCCAGCGCAGGGCTGTCGTCAGTGGGCTTGCCGTCCATAAAGGCCGGGACGGTTTCGAGGGCCGCTTGGAAGGGTTGCACGGTCCACTTCAGCCGCGCCGACCCTTCGTGCGAGCGCGTGCAACTGGCCGGCCGCGGGATCCCGTCGCAGCCCTCCTTCTCATCGTCGAAATTGGTCTTGTAGCTGTAGCCCAGCGACAGATCGTTGAAGAAGTACCAGGCGCGCGCGAAGTCCGCCGGCGCTGTGGAGCCCTTAGGAACTGTATTCGGCTCGAAATGCATGCCGAACTCGCCGGCATAGGACTCTACCTGGCTGCCCTTGTCGGTGTTTCGGTGCGCGACGGCCCGAATGAAGCCAGTGTTGGTCGTCTCGGCCACGCTGCCGAGGCGCCAATCAACCCGGCCGGCCACGTCGATTGAGACCGAGGCCTTGTCGCCAGCGTCTTTGGTGTAGGTGAAGGCGGCCGGCTCCGTCCACGGCTTGGACTTGGGCGCCTCGTCCCCGTTGAGCGTGAACTTGGGTGCGTTTTCCGTCTGAGCTTGCGCTGCGTTCGCCGTCAGGGCGAGGGCAATGGGGACAAAGCAGGCTCGCATCACTTGGCCCCCGCGCTTGTAGCCGTGGCCGGCTTCCTATTGGCCTTTCCCTTCGGGGACGCCTTTGACGGCGGCTTCGGGGTTGCAGCGGCTTTGAGAGCCTTTGCAGACTTGTCGTTGTGGGTGAGCACCTTCTTTCTAAAGTCGCTCCATTTCATATCGACGGTCAGATCGCCCGATACGAACAACGGCCAGTCCCTGGGTCTGCGAAACTTCGCGTTGATCCACGCCCGGACAGGGCCATCGAGATTGCTCGGCCCAATGCCGAGTTCCTGCAGGGTCTCGCCGTCCTTGGGCGGATTCTTCTGCAGGTCGCGCGACTTGGCGAACACGTCCAGGCCAGCGACGAGCGCCTCCTCGTCGGTCAAAGCTTTCAAGTTCTTCATCGAATCGCCCCCTGGTTGCGAAATGATCTCACGCTACCGGCTTCCGTCAACCGTCGTTATGCCATTTGGTTCTCCGAGCGGCTCCGCAAGGCGTTGGATCGGCCGAAGTTCGCGAACAGTGTCCGCCCGTAGGCGTCGAGCCCTGGTCCAATCCTGCCGACAGCGACCGGTTGCTGCGCCAGCCCCGGTCTTCCCACCGACCGACGCACCCCCCGCGCTCGGGGGTCCCGGTCTTCGGCTGGGCCGAAACCGGGATGACGGGGGGTGGGGGAGGCTCGGGGCGATGTCGTTGCTTACCTTGACGTAAGCGTCATCTTTTCTCCTGTCACACCCGCGCGTATAGGATCGCCGCAAGCCGATACGGCGTAAGCCACACGTCCAGGGAGACACCCATGAACCTCGACTTCACGCCCGAGGAAGACGCCTTCCGCGAAGAAGTCCGCACGTTCATCAAGGAGAACTATCCGGCCCAGCTGCGCGCCGCCCAGGACGAGGGGCGCACGCTGACCAAGGAAGAGTACCTGATGTGGCACAAGGTGCTCGCCAAGAAGGGCTGGGTGGCCCCGGGCTGGCCGAAGGAGCTGGGCGGCACGGGCTGGACGCCCACGCAGAAGTACATCTGGTCGGAAGAGACCGCGAAGGCCGACTGCCTGCCGATCCTGCCGTTCGGCATGTCGATGCTGGCGCCGGTGATCTACACGTTCGGCACCGACGAGCAGAAGAAGAAGTTCCTGCCCGACATCTACAACGGCGAAGTCTGGTGGTGTCAGGGCTACTCCGAGCCGGGCGCCGGCTCGGACCTCGCCAGCCTGAAGACCCGCGCCGAGCGGGTGAAGGGCGACGACGGCAAGGAGTACTACATCGTCAATGGCCAGAAGACGTGGACGACGCTGGGCCAGTACGCCGACTGGGGCTTCTTCCTGGTGCGCACCGACCCCGACGCCAAGCCGCAGTCGGGCATCTCGTTCCTGCTGATCGACATGAAGACGCCGGGCATCACCGTGCGCCCGATCATCACCCTGGAAGGCGGCCACGAGGTCAACGACGTCTTCCTCGACAATGTGAAGGTGCCGGTGGAGAACCGGATCTTCCACGAGAACCAGGGCTGGACCTGCGCCAAGGCGCTCCTGGCGCACGAGCGCACGGGCATCGCCGGGGTGGCGCGCTCGAAGCGCAACCTGGAGAAGCTGCGCGAGATCTCGGGCACCGAGCGGAGCGACACCGGCGGCGCGCTGATCTCGGACGCGTTCTTCCGCCGCAAGGTGGCCGAGCTGGAGATCGACCTGACGGCGCTGGAGTTCACCGAGCTGCGGACGCTGGCCGGGGAGTCGAGCGGCAAGGGCCCGGGCCCGGAAAGCTCGATCCTGAAGATCAAGGGCACCGAGATCCAGCAGCGCCTGCAGGAGCTGGCGCTGGAGGCGGTGGGCCACTACGGCGCGCCGTTCCTGCGCGACATGGCCAAGACCAACCTGCCGATCGGGCCCGACTACGCCGAGGGCCTGGCCGGGGAGATGTTCAACGGCCGCAAGACCTCGATCTACGGCGGCTCGAACGAGATCCAGCGCAACATCATCGCCAAGATGGTGCTGGGACTCTGAGGCTGGCGCCCATGTCGGCGAATGGCCGCTCAGAGCCCTCTCCCCCTTGCGGGGAGAGGGTTGGGAGTGGGGGTGTCGGCGGCGAACCCAGCAGGTTCACCCCCACCCCCGGCCCCTCCCCGCAAGGGGGAGGGGAGCGCGCGCCCGGCGCCATCCATACGTCAGAGCGGGCCGCCGCCGCGGCAAAGCGGATGCGCCGCGCGCCGACGTTCGCCGAGAAGCAGCTCTGGAAGGTCCTGCGCGGGACGGAGTTGCATTTCCGGCGGCAGGTTCCGCTGGGGCCTTACATCGTCGACTTCGCCAGCCATTCCGCCCGGCTCATCGTTGAGCTCGACGGAGGCGTCCACAGGCTGTCCGAGGTCGCGGCGCGCGACGCTGACCGTGAGGCATGGCTGACAGGCCGCGGCTACAGCGTTATGCGGTTCCGGAACACCGAACGCCCCGAGGACATCGTCCGCACAATTCTCGACCGGCTCAGCGCCGGCGCCCCCACCCCCAACCCCTCCCCGCAAGGGGGAGGGGAGGCAATGGAGTAGACGCCCGTGGATTTCAGCTTCACCGAAGAACAGTCGATGCTGCGCGACACGGTCGCCGCGTACCTGGCCGACCACTACGATTTCGACAAGCGGCGCGCCGTGGTGACCAAGGAGCCGGGCTGGCGGCCGGAGGTGTGGAAGGCCTTCGCCGAGGAGCTGGGCATCCTGGGCGCGCCGTTCTCGGAGGAGCTGGGCGGCCTGGGCGGCGGCCCGATCGAGAACATGGTGGTGATGGAGGAGTTCGGTAAGGCGCTGGTCGTCGAGCCGTACCTGGGCACGGTGGTGATCGGCGGCGGCTTCCTGAAGCATTCGGGCCACGCCGGCGCGGCCGACCTGATCGGCGGGATCATCGAGGGCAAGACCCTCTTCGCCTTCGCCGCCGCCGAGCCGAAGGGCCGCTACAACCTGGCCGCCCTGGAGACCACGGCGAAGAAGGACGGCGCCGGCTGGACGCTGAACGGCCACAAGGCGGTGGTGGTCGGCGCGCCGTTCGCCACCCACCTGATCGTCACGGCCCGCACCTCGGGCGGGATGCGCGACGCCGAGGGGATCTCGGTGTTCCTGGTGGAAAAGGGCGCCAAGGGCGTCACCACCCGCGACTATCCGACCGTGGACGGCAACCGCGCCTCGGAGGTCTACTTCGAGAACGTCAGCCTGGGCGCCGACGCCCTGATCGGGACGGCCGACCACGGCCTGCCGCTGATCGAGAAGGTGGTGGACGAAGCCATCGCGGCCACCTGCGCCGAGGCCTGCGGCGTGCTGCGCAAGCTGCACGAAGGCACGCTGGAATACACCAAGCAGCGCAAGCAGTTCGGCCAGCCGATCAGCTCGTTCCAGGTGCTGCAGCACCGGATGGTCGACATGTTCATCCAGGTCGAGCAGTCGATCTCGATGACCTACATGGCCAACATCAAGGTCACCGACGACGCCGAGCGGGCGAAGGCGGTCTCGGCCGCCAAGGTGCAGATCGGCAAGGCCTGCAAGTTCGTGGGCCAGAACGCCATCCAGCTGCACGGCGGCATGGGCATGACCGACGAGATGGCGATCGGCCACTACTTCAAGCGCGCCACCATGATCGAGAGCGCCTTCGGCTCGGTCGACCACCACCTGGCCCGCTACGAGTTCCTGAGCCTCGGCAAGGCGGCGTAAGCCAACCAAGGCTGTCATCCCGGTTTTGGCGACGCCAAAGACCGGGACCCATGCGTGGTGAGTTGGCCGGTATGTCCGTCAGCTGGCCGTGCGCATGCGTCAGGCAGATCAGGTGTTCATGGGTCCCGGTCTTCGCCTGTGGCGAAACCGGGATGACACCTGTTGTCGAGCGCTTCGGGTTGCCCGAACGGGCGGGCTGAGGCAACGCTGGCCTCATGGGCAAGGACGTACAGGTCGGGGCGCGGTTCGCCGACGGCGCGGACGAGGGCCGACTGCAGTACGAACCGCCGAAGCTGATCTTCCGCGGCCGGGAGCGGCGCGCCTGGACGGGCGAGGCGCTGGCGGGCGTGCGCGCCGAGGGCGCCGACCTGGTGCTGGCGGACGGCGCGCGCTTCGCGCTGGGCGAGAAGGCGGCGGCGGCCTGGGCCGGGGCGATCGCCAATCCGAAGACGCGGATGCAGAAGATCGGCGTGAAGCCGGCCATGCGCGCGGCGATCCTGGGCGTGGAGGACGAGGCGCTGGCCGGCGAGCTGACGGCGGCGGGCGCGCGGATCGCCGACGACCTGGAGGCGATCGACCTGCTGTTCTACGCCGCCGACAGCGCCGAGGCGCTGGCCCGGATCGGCGGGCTGGTCCCGGCCCTGGCCGAGACGGGGGCGCTGTGGGTGGTGTCGCGCAAGGGAAAGGCGGCCACGGTCAAGGACGTCGAGGTGATGGCCGCCGCCAAGGCCTGCGGCCTGGTGGACAACAAGGTGGTGGGCTTTTCCGAGACCCTGACGGCGCTGCGGTTCGTGCGCCGGCGGAACTGAACGCGCGGTCAAGCTTTCTTATCCGACCAAGAACCTCCAACCCGGAAGCATGCCCACACGCGCCCCCCGTATCATCCGTGACTCGTTCATCTTGCTCACCGCCGGCGGCGTCGTGCTGCTGGGCGTGGTCTCCGGTTCGATCTGGCTGGCCAACGGCGCGCGCGCCAGCGCCGACAGGGTGCAGCTCTCTCAGCAGACAAGGAGCCACGCCTACCGGCTCCAGGGCCTGGCCCAGGACGCCGAGACCGGGCAGCGCGGATATCTGCTGACCGGACGGGACAGCTATCTGCAACCCTTCCTCGACGCGCAGCGGGACTTGCCCGGGGAGCTGGCCGCCCTCGATGCGGCGCTGAACGCCGAGGGCCGCGACGGCGAGATGGACAAGGCCGCCGCGCTGGTCCGCGCCAAGTTCGCCGAACTCGACGACACGCTGGAGCTCGTCCGGTCCGGCGACCGGGCCGCCGCGCTCGCCATCGTCAACAGCGACCGGGGGCGGACGTTGATGGACAGCGTGCGGGCCGAGACCGACAAGATCATCGACTCGTCCGACCGCCGCGTGGAGGCCGCGAGCCGGGACCTGCAGGACAACGCCCGCATCCAGGCCGTGGTGAGCGTCGCCGGCGGCGTCGTGGTGGTGATCTTCGTGGCGTTCGCGGGCTGGAGCGCGCTGCGCTACACGCGCGACCTGCTGCGCGCCCGCGGCGAGATCGAGGCGCTGAACCGCGAACTGGAGGCGCGGGTGGCGGCCCGCACCACCGACCTGGTTCGCGCGAACGACGAGATCCAGCGCTTCGCCTACATCGTCAGCCACGACCTCCGCGCGCCGCTGGTCAACGTCATGGGCTTCACGAGCGAACTGGAGGAGGGGCTGGGCGCCGTCCGCCGCTTCGTGACCGCGCCCGCGAACGAGCGAAAGGGCGCGCTCAAGGACGACGCGGAAGTCGCCGTCGAGGAGGACATGCCCGAGGCGCTCGACTTCATCCGCTCCTCGACCCGGAAGATGGACCGCCTCATCAACGCGATCCTGAAGATCTCCCGGGAAGGCGGGCGCGTTCTGACGCCAGAGGACATCGATCTGGGCCCGCTCGTGGAAGGCCAGTTCCAGGCCCTGGGCCACCAGTTCGAGGCCTTGGGCGCGGTGTTCCACGTCGACGGCGAGCTTCCCACCGTCGTTTCCGACCGGCTGGCGCTGGAGCAGGTGTTCGGCAACCTGCTGGACAACGCCGTGAAATACCTCGATCCGAAGCGACCCGGCCGGGTGGAGGTGTCGGCCCGCGACCTGGGCAGCCGGGTGGAGGTGTCGGTCGAGGACAACGGCCGGGGCATCGCGCCCCAGGACTTCAATCGGATCTTCGAGCTCTTCCGGCGCTCCGGCGCCCAGGATCGGCCGGGGGAAGGCATCGGCCTGGCGCACGTGCGCACGCTGGTGCGACGCCTCGGCGGCGAGATATCTGTCGACTCCCGGCTGAACCACGGCGCGACGTTCCGGGTCGTCCTGCCGAAAACTCTGAGCACGTTCTACGCGGAGTCGCCCAATGCCTAATGGAAGTCCCGTCTCCATCGTCATGATCGAGGACGACGAGGGTCACGCGCGCCTGATCGAGCGCAACATCCGTCGCGCCGGCGTGAGCAACGAGGTCCTCGCCTTCCAATCGGGCACGACGGCGGTCGAATACCTGCTGGGGCCGGACGGATCGGGCGAGGTCAGCGCCAACCGCCACCTCCTGATCCTGCTCGACCTGAACCTGCCCGACATGAGCGGCGTGGACATACTGGAGAAGGTGAAGTCCAACGCGAACACGCGCCGCATCCCGGTCATCGTGCTGACCACCACCGATGACGAGCGCGAGGTGAAGCGCTGCTACGATCTGGGCGCGAACGTCTACATCACGAAGCCGGTGAACTACGAAGGCTTCGCCAACGCGATCCGGCAGCTCGGGCTGTTCCTGTCCGTGATCCAGGTGCCGCCGGCCGACTGATGACCCCTAGGCCGCGAATCCTCTACATCGAGGACGACGAAGGACTCGCGCGCCTCGTCGAACGAACCCTCGCGCGCGCCGGCTACGAGATGGTCCATGCGCAGTCGGGAAGCGCCGGCGTCGCCCTCGCGGGGGAGAGTACGTTCGACCTCGTGGCGCTGGACCACCACCTGCCCGGCGAGACCGGCCTGGACGTGCTGCCCCAACTCGCGGCGCTGCCGAACTGCCCGCCCGTCGTCTACGTGACCGGGTCCGACGACAGCCGGGTCGCCGTGGCGGCGTTGAAGGGCGGCGCGGTCGACTACGTCTGGAAGGACGTGCAGGGCCACTTCCGCGAGCTGCTGGTGGAAGCGGTCGCCGGCGCGCTGGAGCGGGAACGGCTGCGCCGGGCCAAGGCGGAAGCCGACGCCGAGGTCCGCGCCGCGCGGGACCGCGCCGAGCTGCTGCTGAAGGAGGTGAACCACCGGGTCAGCAACTCGCTGGCGATGGTGGCGGGGTTCGCGCGCCTGCAGGCGAGCGCGGTTTCGGACCCGTCCGCCAAGCGGGCCCTTGAGGAGATGCAGGCGCGGATCCACGCCATCGCCGGCGTTCACCGCCGACTCTATACCTCGCACGACGTCGAGGCCGTCGAGCTCGACGCCTACCTGCGGACCCTGGTCCAGGAACTGTGGACCACGGCGCGGCAATCGGGACCGGCCCACACGATCCGGTTCGAGTCGCCGCCGATCACCGTCGCCACGGACAAGGCGGTCTCCCTGGGCATCATCGTGACCGAACTGGTCACCAACGCGCTGAAGTACGCCTATCCCGAAGGCGCGAGCGGCGAGATCCGCGTGCGCCTGGAGCAGCGCGGGCCGGCCACGCGCCTGATCGTCGAGGACGACGGCGTGGGCTATTCGGGGAAAGGCGGGGCGAAGGGCTCGGGCCTCGGCATGCGCGTCGTCTCGGCCATGGCCTCCAACCTGAAGTCGAAGATCGCCATCGACCAGGGCGGGCGTGGCGCCCGCGTGACGCTCGACTTCGACGCCTAGGTCGAGGACCCAATCAACCGACCCTCGCCGTCAATGTTCATGGGTGGCCCGGACAAGCCGGGCCATGACGATATATAATAATTTCAAAGCGTTGAGCGGATCTTCAACCTGAGCCGTCACGCTATCCGGGCGCGAAGCTGACCGGCGGCAGGGCGATGGTCTCGTCGGACAGGCGCTCGCCCCGGAAGAAGGCGACCAGCCGCTTCGCCACCTCGGGCGTCGTCTCCAGCACGTCGTGGCCGGCGTTCTCGACGGTGAGCCAGCGCTTGTCGGCGAACTGCTTTCCCACCTCGCGCTGCTCGGCCAGGGGCGTGCGCCCGTCGAGGCTGCCGGAGATCAGCAGCGCCGGGACCCGGGTGCGGAAGGGCGCGCGGAAGCTGTCGTCCAGCTCGATCCCGGCCACGGCGCCGCGGACGTGCGGCATGGGGAAGTTGAGCGCGTCGCCCAGCACCGCGGTCTTCGCCTGGGTCTCCACGCGGGCCAGACGCGCCGCGGAGATTCCGGAGGCCATGTCCATGGCGTCGGACATGCCGCCCACGCCGCCCATGCGGCCGACCGCCAGCGCGATCATCCGGCCGGCGGCGGCCGCGTCGGCCCTGTCGATTTGGGCGTAGAGGCGGGGCAGGCGCACCAGGCTGGAGGGGTTCTTGACCAGGCCGCCGGCCATGAGCTGCAGCGGGAAGGCGCCGACCTCCACCTCGGTGGGCGGGGCGTCGCGGTCGAGCACGACGCTCACGCGGGACGGGGCGGCGTCGAGGCGGGCGTGGACCCGGCGCATCAGGCCAACGAGGTCGGGACAGGCGGCGCGGGCGGCGGACTCGCCGCGGATCAGCTCGGCCACGCGTTCCAGATAGCCGTCGACGCGCGCGGGCAGCTTCACGGTCTGGTCCAGGCCCTCCAGGCTGGCCAGGGCCACGCGGCCGATCCGGTCGCCGTGATACTTCAGCGCCGCCTGGGCCAGATGCGTGCCGTAGCTGATGCCCCAGAGATCGATCCTGTCGGCGCCCAGGTGGCGGCGCAGGTCGTCGAGGTCGTGGGCGCTCTCGACGGTGTTGTAGGCCTCCATGGCGATCCCCTGGTCGCGCCACAGGCCGAAGCAGCGGACGAGCTCGGCGCGATACCAATCGGTCATGCCGTCGCGGGTGAGGGACAGTTCGGGCGCCTGGACCGGCCGGATGCGGGGGATCTGGTTGGAGTAGCCGGTCCCGCGCTGGTCGAAGGCGATCACGTCGCCCACCTGCCGCAGGGCCTGGAAGATCGGGAACCTGGGGCCCATCGCCGTGCCCGTGCCGGGCCCGCCTGGTCCGCCGGCCAGATAGACCAGCGGCGGCCCGGGATTTGGCGTGGTCGCCGGGAAGCGGGCGTAGCGCAGGGTGAGGGTGCGCGAGGCCGGGTCGCCGCGCTTCTCGGGGACCTGGAACTCGCCGTAGACGACGTCGGAGGTCGAGCCGTCGATGGCGCGGAACTCGCCGGGCCCCGCCTTGAACGCGGCGCGCGCGGCGCCCGGCATCAGGGCGGGGAGGGCGAAGGCGGCGGCGGTCCCGAGGATCGCGCGCCGGGTGCGGAGATACATGAACGCTCCTTGGTCACGGGAACCCCGATAGGAGCGCGCCTCGCGCGGTCGTGGGGCCGCGGCTCGGCGAAACGGCGGGCGGGATCGGTGAAATGACGCCGCGGGCCGGCCGCGGCGGGTTAGGTTGGCGCGATGCTCCGCGCGCTCCTCTTCGCCGTCGCCCTGCTGGCCGCCGGGACGGCGCACGCCCAGACCGCGCCGGCGGAGCCGCGGATCACGGGGATCGAGGCCTGCGACGCGGCGCGGCGCGGTTGCCGGCCCGTCCCCTGGTATCGGATCGACGCCCAGAAGCGGCTGATCTGGGTGATCGCGCAGGTCCGCGGGACGCCGACGGGACCCATGCGCGTCCACATCTCCTCGATGGCCGCCTCGGAGGTGTGGTTCAACGGCGTGCTCATCGGGCGCAACGGACGGCCCGCCGCCGACCCCGCCGACGAGCGGCCGGGCCTGATGGATGCGAGCTTCCCGATCCCGCCCGACCTCTGGCGGGCGGACGGCAACGAGATCGCCCTGAGGATGTCCGGCCACCTGAGCCCCGTCCGGCTGGGCGCGCCGACCCACGCGTTCGGGATCGCGCCCGACCGACCGGCGCCGCGCGGAGCCTGGCGGCTGGCGCCGACGCTGGTCGCCGCGGGGGCGCTGCTGGCCGGCTGCCTCTACTTCCTGGCGCTGGCGATCCTGGAGCGCACCCGCTCCAGCGCGCTGCTCGCGGCGCTGTCGGGCGCGGCGCTGCTGCAGGCCGGCGCGGAGATGTGGCGCTCGCTGCTGCCCTACGCCTATCCGGTGCAGGCCGTGCGCCTGGTGGTGATCCTGGCGGCGGCCTGGGCGTTCGCTGTGCTGCTGTCGGCCTTCGCCGGCGAACGGTTCCTGGCGCGCCGCCGCTGGCTCCCGCCCGCGCTGACCGCCGCGGCCGGCGCCGTGGCCGCCGTCCTGCCCATCGGCTTCGACACCCGCACCGGCCTGGCGCTGATCCTGGGCGCGGGCGTCTCGGCGGTCGCGGCGGCGCTGGGCCTGAGGCGCGGCGCGCCCGGCGCGCGCGCGGCGCTGGCGGCGCTGGGCGGCTTCCTGGCGCTGCTGCTGGCGGCGCCGGACGCCTTCCTCGACCTCTCGCTGTTCATGGTGATGGCCGCCCTGGCGCTCGCGCTGCTGGTGGCCGAGGTCGTGCGGCTGCGGCGCCTCGCGACCGCGCGGGAGGACGAGCTGGTCCGGGCCGCGACCCGGCCCGACAGCCTGAGCGTGGCCGCCGGCCGGGGCGTGGAGATCGTGCGGCTGGACCATATCGCCGCCATCGTCGGCGCCGACGACTACGCCGAACTGCGGCTGACCGACGGGCGCACGCTGCTGCACGCCGCGCGCCTCGACCAACTGGAGCAGACGCTGCCGCCGCCGTTCCTGCGGGTCCATCGCTCGGCCATCGCCAATCTCGCCCACGCGCGCCGGCTTTCGGCGCGGGGCGGCCGCTGGGGCCTGGAGATGGCGGCGGGCGAGCCCCTGCCGGTCAGCCGCGCGCGGCTTGCCGGCGTGCGAGCCGAAATCTGTAAGGTTAATCAATAGGCTGTCGGAATTCCCGTCTCGGGCGAGAACTTCGCCTCAGGCGCGCAGCCGTGCAATTCCGCGCACGCCGATGCACCTGACCGCGTGAGGGCGCCCCACCTAGCCTTGCGGCCCAACGATGGGTTTCAGGGGTGGTTTGATATGCGTGTTCTTCTTGGCGGCGTCGCCGCGGCTCTCATGATCGCTTCGGCGAGTTCGGCTTCGGCCGCCTTCCTGTCCGGGACGGGCGGGGCGCCGACGGACGCTGCGGTCGCGGGCGGGACGACGATCGATTTCGATGCGGAGCCGCTGTCGAGCTTCGGAAGCAAGACGTTCGGCGGGGTGACGCTGTCGGGAGCCGGCGGCAGCGGCCAGCTCCACATCGATAGCCTCTACGGCGGCAACTACAACACCTCCGGCCACTATCTCGACAACGGCGGGTCCGGCGACACGCTGCAATGGGTGTTCGACTTCACGAGCCCCGTGACCGCCTTCACCTTCAACTTCGGCGCGACGGACGTCGTCTGGTCGCTCGCGGTCTACAACGGCGCCGATCTGATCGAGGCCGTCGCGCTGAGCCCGGTGCACGGATCCAACGCCGGCGACTACTTCGGCTATTCGGCGTCCAGCATCACGCGGGCCACGCTCACGAACACCGAGGCGCTGACGACGTACCACGACGCCGCCTTCATCGACGACTTCACCTACGCGGGCGCCGGCGTCGCCATCGACGAGCCGGTGGGCGGCGTGCCGGAGCCGGCGACCTGGGCGCTGATGCTGCTGGGCTTCGGCGGGTTGGGGGCGATGCTTCGCCGCCGCGGCGCCGCGGCGCTCCAGGCCGCCTGACCCCGCCATATCCGCCGCCCGCGAGGGCGCTCATCAAATCATGCCGCCGCCGCCGACGCCCTGCGTCCGCGACGGCGGCGCAAGTTCGGAGACGATCGTGAAAACTGGACTGATCGCGGCGTTCGCCGCCTTCACGCTCGCCGCGTCGGCCGCCCAGGCCGCCCCGGTGGTCTACACCATCACGGGCTCGGCGAGCGGACACCTCGACGGCCAGGCCTTCAGCGACGCCGGCTTCACCTTCACCCTGACCGGCGACACCGACCAGGTGGTGGCGGCCGGGACCCTCCAGACGCTGGATCCGCTGATCTCGGCCCAGGGCGTGATCGACGGGTTCGATGGGTTCACGATCCTCACGCCCACGGCGCTCTACAACGACACCCTCACCGGCCAGGTGGCGTTCGACACCTACCTGCCCGGACTGCGCAACATCCTGCTCTGGAAGACGACCACGCCGCAGGACCTGACGACGGCGTTCGGGCCGGTCGGCTCCAACCCCCTCGTCCAGGTGATCGCCAACGTCATCCCGACCACGGGCGGCGACCTGGCCTTCGACATCGCGCTCTATGATGGCACGGCGCCCGTCACCTTCTCGTCCGAGACCCGGGGTTCGGGCGGGGCGCCCGGCGGCGTGCCGGAGCCGGCGACCTGGGCGCTGATGCTGGTGGGTTTCGGCGGGCTGGGGTCGGCCCTGCGCCGCCGCAGGGCGGCCGCCTTCGCCGGCGCCTAGAGGCCTTCCTCTTACGACGAGGCGCGTCGTGAGGGGATCAACATGTTCTAGCTCAAGGCCGCCAGCATCGCGCGCAGGAAGCCCGGCTCCACCAGCCGCACGGAGCCGGGCGCGACGCCCAGCAGGCGCTCGACCACGGCGGACTCGTCGGCCAGGCGGGATTCCAGCAAGGCCACGGCCCCGTCGAGGTCGCCGGCCGCGGCGCGGGCCATGGCCTCGACCGCGACCGACATCCGCGCGTGCGACATCTGCAGGAGAATCTCGGCCACCATCTCGGGTGAAGGCGGGTGGAAGAGGCCCTCGCGAACGCCTTCCCGCACGATGTCCGTCAGCACCGGCAGCACCACGCGGGCCGTGGCGTCGATCAGGCGCTGGTTGAGCATGACGTTGTCGGCGCGCAGCACCGCCGTGTAGGCCGACTTGAGCGCCGGCGCGCGCTCGATCTTCCACTGGCGGCCCTGCTCGAGGAAGGCGTTGAGGCGCGACAGGGCGTCGAGCGCAGGGTCCTCCAGCACGGCCTCGGCATCGGCGACGATCTGGGCCGCCACCCGCTCGGTCAGGGCGTCGAGCAGCGCCTCCTTCGAGTCGAAGTAGTGATAGAACGCGCCCTTCGAGAGCCCTGCGCGCTCGATGATGTCGTTGACCGTGGCGGCGTCGTAGCCGCGGGTGAAGAACAGGGCCTGGGCGCAGTCGAGGAACTGCGCCCGCCGCTCGGCCGGCGCCCGCTTGATCCGCACCGTCGTCTTGATTGCCGTCATGGCCCTCGCGCCCGCGGTCTGGAAAAGCAGGCTCCGCGTCCGATTCCGATAGCAGACCGACCGTCGGTCTACTAGGGTCCGCGTCGCGGAGGCGTTGCTTATGGCCATCCATGATCTGCGCGTGGTGAGCGAGCCGGAAGCGGCGCGGCCGGGACCGCCGCCCCGGCGGCGACGGTGGCCCTGGCGGCGGGGGCTGATCGTCCTGGCGCTGGCCGCGGCCGGCGGTTTCGGGGCCTGGTCGGTGCTGAAGCCGGTCGAGGTGAAGACGGCCCAGGTGGTCACGGGCGAGGCGGTGGACGCGGTCTACGCCTCGGGCGTCGTGGAATATGTGCGCCAGGCCAGCATCGCCCCGGTGGTGACCGCCCCGATCCGCCAGGTGCTGGCGCACGAGGGCGATGCGGTGCGCCCCGGCCAGACCCTCGCCCAGCTCGACGACGGGCCGCAGGAAGGGACGACCCTGCAGCTGGAGGCCCAGGCCGCCCTGGCCCGCGCCACGGCGGCCCGGCAGACGCGGCTGCACGAGGCCGGCTTCGGCGCGAAGGCCGCCTGGGAGGACGCGCTCGCCCAGGCGCGCGCCGCGGACGCGGCGGCGAAGAGCGCGCGGGCGCGGCTGGCCGACTATCGCATCAAGGCGCCGTTCGCCGGCCGGGTGATCCGCCGCGAGGCCGAGCCGGGCGACCTGGCCAGCGTGGGCAAGGCGATGTTCGTGGTGGCCGACACCGGCGCGCTGCGCATCACCGCCGACATCGACGAGCGCGACGTGGGCCGGCTGGCGGTGGGGCAGGCGGCGGCGGTGCGCTCGGACTCGTTCCCCGGCCAGGTGTTCGACGCGCGGATCAGCGAAATCACGCCGCAGGGCGACTCGACCGGCCGGGTGTTCCGCGCGCGGCTGGCGCTGGACCCCGACAGCACGCTGAAGCCGGGGATGACGGTGGAGGCCAATCTCGTCACCGCGCGGCGCGCCGACGCGGTGCTGGCGCCCACGGCCGCGCTGCGGGACGGCGCGGTCTGGCTGGTGCGGGACGGCCGCGCCCGACGCCAGGCCGTGAAGACCGGAACCAAGGGCGTGGAGCGCACCGAGATCACCGAAGGCCTCAAGGCCGGCCAGACCGTCGTGCTGGACCCGCCGGAAAAGCTGAAGGACGGAACGCGCCTCTCGATCGGCTCCTGATGCGCGGCTTCCTCACGCTGCTCGGCATCTCGATGGCGCACCTCGTCGTGCGCACGCGCCAGACGCTGGTCGCCACCGTGGGCGTGGCCGTGGGCGTCGGCTTCTTCCTGGCCGTGTCGGGAATGATGGTGGGCTCGGACAAGGACTTCGTCCGCACCCTGATCGACGCCGCGCCGCACGTCATCGTGCGCGACGAGCAGCGGGCGGGCGCGCGCCAGCCGGCGCGCGACGCCTATCCGGGCGCGGCGGTGGCGGTGGCGGGCGTGAAGCCGGCGGAGGAGGTCCGGGGCCTCAAGGACTGGCCGGCGATGCTGGCCGACGCGAGGGCGCTGCCCGGCGCCATCGCCGCGCCGTCGCTGAGCGGGGCCGCCACGCTGCAGTTCGCCGGCCGCACCGAGGCGGTGGCGCTGAACGGCATCGATCCCCGGCTGGAGGGCCGCCTCGCCAAGATCGAGGCGAGCCTGGTGGGCGGACGCCTGCTCGACCTGGAGGCGCGGCCCGACGGGATCATCATCACCCGCCCGCTCGCCGACCGCATGGGGGCCAAGCTGGGCGACACGCTGGTGGCGGTCTCTCCGGCCGGGGTGACCCAGCGCATGCGCATCCTGGCCCTGGTGGAGCCCGACGCCATGGCCGGCTTCTACGCGGGCGACAACACCGCCTATGGCCTGCTGCGCACCGCCCAGGTGCTGTTCGCGCGGCCCAACGTGGTCAACCAGCTCCACGTGAAGGTCGCCGATCCGCAGGCGGCCGACGCCGACGCCAAGGCGCTGGAGGCGCGGTGGGGCTACACCTGGGAGTCGTGGCAGGAGCGCTCGCGCGACGTGCTCAACCTGCTGGTGGCGCGCCGGGTGATCCTCTACGCGGTCATCTCGGCGATCATGCTGGTGGCCAGCTTCGGCATCTATACCGGCGTCTCGACCAGCGTGGCGGACAAGCGGCGCGACATCGCCATCCTGCGCGCCATGGGCTTTACGGCCCGCGACGTTCAGACGGTCTTCCTGATCGAGGGGCTGGTGGTGGGCGTGATCGGCGCGGCCATGGGCTTCGCGCTGGGCACGGCCCTGCTCGAAGCGCTGTCGCGGGCGCCGCTGACGGTCCAGGGCAAGCCGCTGGTGATCCCGCTGGAGCGCGGCCTGGAGCAGTACCTGATCGCCGGCGCCGCCTCGATGGGCTCGGCCCTGGTGGCCGCCTGGCTGCCGGCGCGGCGCGCGGCGATGGTCGATCCCGTGGACATCCTGCGGGGGGCGGCGTGAGCGGGCTGCTGGAGGTGGAGGGCGTCTCGCGGCGGCTGGCCGATCCCCAGCCCGTGGTGCTGGTGCGCGACGTTTCGCTCCGCGTCGATCGCGGGGAGTTCGTCGCCATCATCGGCCCGTCGGGTTGCGGCAAGTCCTCGCTCCTCTACCTCCTCGGCCTGCTCGACCGGCCGACCACCGGGAGCGTGCGGATCGAAGGCCGCGCCACCGAGGCGCTGTCGGAAACCGAACGCACGCGGCTGCGGCTGCGGCACATCGGCTTCGTCTTCCAGTTCCACTTCCTGCTGCCCGAGCTGACCGCCCTGGCCAATGTGGCGCTGCCGATGCGGCGGGCCGGCCTCGACGGGCGCGAGGCGGAGGAACGGGCGCGCGCCCTGCTGGCCAAGCTGGGCATCGAGGCCGAGGGGGGCAAGCGCCCCGACCGGATGTCGGGCGGCCAGCGCCAGCGGGTGGCCATCGCCCGCGCGCTCGCCAACGACCCCGCCCTGATCCTGGGCGACGAGCCCACCGGAAATCTCGACTCGGCCAATTCCGCCCGGGTGGTGGAGGAGTTCCGGCGACTGGCCCACGAGGAGCGCCGGGCCGTGGTCTGCGTCACCCACGACATGGAGGTCGCCGCCGCCGCGGACCGGCGGGTCCACATGGTGGACGGGCGGATCGAGGGCGAGGACTAGAGCGCGTCCTGGTCGGCTTGAATCAGGCCGACTGGGATCAACGCGCTCGCGTCTTTGAATTTAGAGGCCTTCTCGTCCCCTCACGATGCCTCATCGTGAGGGGGAAGGCCTCTAGGCCGCCGCGCTCAGGTCAGGCCGCGTTGCGCCGCCGCCAGCACCGCCTCGGCGCGGCTGGAGACGTGGAGCTTCTGGTAGATGACCTTCACGTAGCCCGCGACGGTCTGCGGCCTGAGGCCGATGGCGCGCGCGGCCTCGGGCGCCGAGAGGCCACGGGCCAGGAGGGTCAGCACCTCGGTCTCGCGGGCGCTCAGGCCGGCCTCGTCGCGCGCCCGCGGGGGGGCCTCCGGCGGGGGCGGACGCAGGCGCTCCAGCATGCGGCGCGCGATGGAGGGCGACAGCGGCGGCTCGCCGGCGTCGATGCGGCGCAGGCAGTCGGCGACGGCTTCGGGGTGCTCCTGCTTGAGCACGTAGCCCTGGGCGCCGGCGGCCAGCGAGTCGAAGAGGTGGACGTCGTCGTCGTAGATGGTGGCGACCACCGGAAGCGCCTGCGGAAAGGCCTGGGCGATCTCGCGCACCAGGTCGACGCCCGACCCGTCGGGCAGGCCCAGATCGATCAGCGCCAGCGTCAGGCTCCAGGGCGGGTCGGCGGCGTAGAGCTCGAGCCAGCGCCGCGCGTCGCGCAGGCTGGCGGCCGAGGCGACGGCCATGCCGGGGAAAGCGTCGCCCACCACCGCTTCCAGCCACTCGCGGGTGTCCGGGCGGTCCTCGACGATCAGACACCCCCTATTTGGGGGGGCGTCGAGGGAAGGGGGGGCACTATCCTCCACCATGGGCGGGACGCCGTACTCCGTCTGACCTGCAACGACGATGTTATCAAACCCTGGCACAGGCGCATGAATCTTCTAAGGTTTGGTGGACGCTCGACCAGGGGTGGGGGGTGAGCGATGGCGAGCGGCGGGTTCGCGGCCGCGGCCGGAAACCTTGAGCGCGTCCTGACCGTGCGCCTGACGCCCGTCCGGCTGCTGACGGTCGCGCTGCTCGTCGCCCTCGGCGTGGCCGGCGGCGCGATCGGCTTCTCCATCAGCCAGCCGTGGCTCGGCCTCGACCTGCGCTTCGACGCGCGGGCGGGCGGGGCGGTGGTGGAGGCCTCGGCGGGACCCTCGGCGGCCATTCCGGCGGGAACCGTGCTGGTCGCGGCCCATGGCGCGGGCGCGCGGCTGCGCCTGGAGCGCAACGACCTGACGGGCCAGGTCGACGGCAGCTTCGGCCCGTTCGCCGATTTCCGCCGGTTCATGACGCGCCAGGGCCTCTACGCGCAGATGCAGCGCGCGCCCGAGATGACGTTCACCGACGCGCAGGGGCGCGACTGGACCATCCGTCCGGATCGCTCCGGCCGGCCGATCTCCACGCTGGGGCCCGACTTCTGGATCGGCGTGCTGGTGGGGGTCTTCTCCTGGCTGATGTCGGCGGCGATCTTCGTCTTCCGTCCGCGGGAGGCGAGCGCCCGCTACGTCCTGCTGAGCGGCGCGGCGATGCTGTTCTGCTCGCCGATGGGGGTGATGTATTCCGCCCGCGAGCTCGGCCTGCCGACGACGGCCTTCTACCTGATCAACGGTTGCAACTTCCTGGGCGGCAGCCTCTTCGCCGCCGCGGTGCTGGCGCTGCTGCTCTACTACCCGCGGCGGATCGCGCCGCGCTGGGCGGGGGGCGCGATCATCGGCGTGTTCCTGGCCTGGTACGTCGCCCAGGCCGCCGGGCTGTTCCCCGACCTGACCTTCGCGCGGCGCTTCCTGGTGATGTGCGCGCTGGCGGCGAGCCTTGGCCTGGCGGCGGTCCACTGGCGGACGACCCGCCGCGATCCGCTGGGGCGCGCGGCCCTGGGCTGGTTCCTGGTGTCGTGGGTGGTGGTGGTGAGCACGTTCGCCGGGCTCGTGCTGGCGCCGCAGATGTTCGGCGTCGACACCTCGGCGATCGAGCCGTACGGCTTCCTGCTGTTCCCGGTGATCTACCTCGGCCTCGCGGTCGGCATCATGCGCTACCGCCTCTTCGAGCTGGGCGAGTGGTGGGTGCGGATCATGACCTGGGCGCTGGGCCTGATGCTGCTGGCCGCGCTCGACCTGGCGCTGCTCGCCGGGCTGCAGCTGTCGGCGGGCGCGAGCCTGTCGCTGGCCCTGCTGGTCTGCGGCCTGGTCTGGCTGCCGCTGCGCACCTGGCTGGCCGAGCGGATCCTGCGGCGGCGCAAGACCGACCCGCGCGCCCTGTTCGAGGGGGTGGTGCAGATCGGCCTCACGGCTTCGCCCGCCGAGCAGCTGGCGCGGTGGACGCAGGTGCTGAACGCCAGCTTCGATCCGCTGCGCATCGACATCTGCGACGGCTGGGGCGCCGCCCAGCCGCGGCTGGAGGCGGACGGGCTGGCGCTGGTGGCGCCCGCCGTGAAGGGGCTGCCGGCGCTGCGGCTCGAGTACGCCCGCGGCGGCCGGGCGCTGTTCACGCCGGCCGACCTGGCGCAGGCCGCCTCGCTGGCCGGCATGCTGGACTTCGTCTTCGACAGCCGCGACGCCTACGAGCGCGGCGTGAAGGTGGAGCGGCGGCGGATCGCGGGCGACATCCACGACAACCTGGGCGCCTCCCTGCTCAGCGCCCTGCACAGCCGCGACGGCGAGCGGAAGGACCGCTTCATCCGCGAGACCCTGGCCGACCTGCGCAGCATCGTCACCGAGCCGGCCAACGGCGAGACCGGGCTGGTGCTGGCGCTGGCCGGGGCGCGCAAGGAGATGGCCGAGCGGCTGGAGGCGAGGGGCATGACGCTGGACTGGCGGCCGGACCCGGCGCTCGACGCCGACGTGAGCCGCCAGGCGGACTCGCGGCTGCTGCAGTCGCTGCGCGCCATGCTGCGCGAGATCACCAACAACATCCTCAAGCACGCGCTGGCGCAGACGGCGAAGGTGGAGATGGCCGAGCGGCGCGGCGAGCTGGTGCTGGCCGTGGAGGACGACGGCATCGGGTTCGATCCCGCCGCGGTAGCGCAAGGCGCGGGCCTGAGCGGCCTTTCCGAACGGGCCGAGCGGCACGGCGGCGCGGTGAGCTGGACGAGCGGCGCGGGCGGGCGCGGGGCGCGCGTCGAGATCCGCCTGCCGCTGGGCGCGGCGCCCTGACGGGCGGGCTCAGGCGCCTTCGGCGGGCAGAAGGCGGCGCAGCAGGTCGAGGGCCAGGCCGCGGGCGGTGTCGGGCGGGCGGCCCATCAGCTCGGACAGCGAGCGGCCGAAGAGGCCGACGCCCATGGCCAGGATCACGCTGACCAGCACCATGTCCTCGGCCACGGCCGGGTCGACGCCCTCGGGGGCCAGGCGGTTGGCGATGACCTCGCGCACGGCCTCGCGGGCCATGGTGAGACGGCGCGACTCGCCGGTCAGCTCCAGCCAGGCGGCCAGCCGCGCGGCGCCCCGGTCGCCGAAGGCGTCGAAGAGCACCCGCGCGCCCTGGCCGACGCGGCCCTGCGGGTCGGCGGCCACAGCCCCCTCGGCGAGGATCTGGGCCACGAGCTGGCGGATCATCCGCTCCATCAGCGCGGTCTGGACGTCGGCGATCGAGCCGAAGTGATGCAGGACGGTGGCGTGGGCGATCCCCGCCGCGGCCGCCACGTCGGTGAGCTTCAGGGCCTGGGGCCCCTTCTCGGTGAGCAGCCGCTCGGCCGCCGCCAGGATGTTCTCGCGCGCCGCCTCGGGCGAGCGGCGGGCGCGGGGCGCGCGGGCGGGCGTCTTCACTATTGACATTTTTGTTGATAAGAGCTCATCTCAGCCTCGGACCCTCCCCTACCTAACCCGCCGAACGGGACCATGCCATGAGCGCCAAGACCACTCCCGCCGACGTCGACGTGCGCGGCCGCGACATCAGCTTCGACCTGCAGGCCGCCCGGGGCGGCCACTGGCTGGGCGGCGACCCCGTCGGGACGGCGGTTTTCAACGCGCTCTCGCTGACCTTCCCGGACGGCGAGCGGATGTTCATGGACGCGGTGCGCCACTACCGCGGCGAGCTGAAGGGCAAGCTGGCCGAGGACGTGAAGGGCTTCATCGCCCAGGAGGCCATCCACTCGCGCGAGCACCACGTGCTGAACCAGCTCATCGACCGCGAGCGCTATCCGGTGGCCGAGATCGAGGCGGCGGTGCGCGAGCGGGTGACCCAGGGCCGCAAGCGCGGGCCGATGGCGATGCTGATGTCGACCATCGCGCTGGAGCACTTCACGGCCATGATGGCCGAGATGCACATGGCCCATCAGGACATCTTCGAGGGCGTGGCGCCCGACGTGGAACGGCTGTGGCGCTGGCACGCCATGGAGGAGACCGAGCACAAGGCGGTGGCCTACGACGTCTTCATGGAGGTGACGAAGGGCTGGTCGCCGTTCCTGCGCTACCGCAGGCGGGCGATCTCGATGGCGATCATCACCTTTATGTTCACCCGCAACATCACCCGCTACGCCGCCCGTCTGCTGGAGGCCGACGGCTATTCGCCGGAGGCGGCGCTGAAGGCGGTGAAGGCCTATGTCTGGAAGACGCCCGGCCTCTTCAGCCGCGGCTGGCGCAGCTACTTCGCCTGGTACCGCCCGGGCTTCCACCCCTGGGACCAGGACAACCGCCCGGCCCTGGCCGCCTGGAAGGCCGAGTTCGACGCGGCCGTGACGGCGAAGGCGGCCTGAGAAGGGCCTACATCCGCTCGGGCGTGGCGATCCCCAGGAGGTCGAGGGCGAGTTCGAGCTGGCGCAGCGCCGTCGAGGCCAGCGTCAGACGCGAGGCGCGGACCGCCGGCGCCGCGCTCATGATCGGGCAGGCGGCGTAGAACTTCGAGAAGGCCTGCGACAGGCGGTAGGCGTGTTCGGCGAGCGCGTTGGGGGCCTTCTTGTCGTAGGCCTCGGCCAGCGCCGCGTCGAAGGCGTCGAGGGTGAGCGCGAGGTCGCGTTCGGCCGGCTCGGCGATGGCGACGGGGCCAGGCTCGGCGCCTTCCCCATTCTTCGATTCCTCGGCGGCGCGGCGCAGCAGGCTCTTCACCCGGACGGCCTGGTAGAGCAGGTACGGGCCGGTCTTGCCCTCGAAGCTGGAGAAGCGGTCGAGGTCGAAGACGTAGGAGGTGCCGCGGAAGTTCTGCAGGTCGGCGAACTTCAGGGCCGCGACGGCCACCTTGCCGGCGATCGCCTCGAACTCCTCGGCCGGCAGGCTTTCGCCCAGGCCCGCCTCGTGCAGGCGCTCGCGCGCCTTGCCGCGGGTCATCTCGATCAGATCGTTCAATTTCAAAACACCGCCCTCGCGGGTCTTGAAGGGCTTGCCGTCGGTGCCGTTCATCGTGCCGAAGCCGATGTGCTCGAGCTGGCCCTCGGCGGCGTAGCCGGCCTGGTAGGCGGCCCGGAAGACGATCTCGAAGTGGTCGGCCTGGCGCTGGTCGACGCAGTAGATGACGAGGTCCGGGTCGAACGTCTGCTTGCGGTCGAGGATCGTCGCCAGGTCGGTGGTGCCGTACATGGCCGAGCCTTCGGAGGAGACGACCAGCAGCGGCGGCAGGTCGCGCTTGTCGCCCTGGCGCGCGACGCGGACGATCCGCGCGCCCTGGTCGTCGACCAGCAGGCCCTTGGCGTCCAGCTCGGCCACCATCGGCTCGATCAGGTGGTCGACGTCGCTCTCGCCCTTCCACCAGTCGAAGTCGACGCCCAGCGCGTGGAAGTCGCGCTCCAGCGCCACGCGGGTCACCTCGCGGAACCGCTCCCAGAGCCGGTAGCAGCCGGGGCGATGCGCCTGCAGGTCGGCGGTGAGCTTGCGGGCGCGGTCGCGGTAGGCGGGGTCGGTCTTCGCCCGCCCGGCGGCGGCGGGATAGAGCTCGCCGAAGTCGTCCAGCGTCAGCGCCAGCAGCGCTTCCTGGCCGGCGTTGGTGGGCTCGCGCCCGGCGTCGATGTCCTCCACCAAGGCGGCGATGGCCGGATGGGCGTCGGTCACCGCGCCGATCAGCAGGCCCATCTGGAAGCCCCAGTCGCCGAAGTGGGCGTCGCCGATCACCTCGTCGCCGCGGAAGCGGTAGATGCGCTTGATCGACTCCCCGATGATCGAGGCGCGCAGGTGGCCGACGTGCATCTCCTTGGCCACGTTGGGGCCGCCGTAGTCCACGATCACCCGGCGGGGCTGGCCGACCGTCTCGGCGCCGGCCTGGTCATCGGCGGCGATGGCGTCGGCGCGCTGCGAAAGCGCCGCGTCGGAAACCCGCAGGTTGATGAAGCCGGGGCCCGCGATCTCCACCGAGGCCAGGCGCGGATCGCCGGACAGCCGCTCGACCACGGCGGTCGCGATCTCGCGCGGGTTCCTGCCCAGGCGCTTTGCCGCGGCCAAGGCGCCGTTGCACTGGAAGTCGGCCAGGTCGGGGCGGTCGGAGGCCGTCACCCGGCCCAGTTCGGAAGGCGCGCCAATGGCGGCGAAGGCGGCCTCGACCGTCTCGCCCAGGGCGCGTTTGAGGTCGCTCATTGTTCCGTATTGCTGGCCGTCTGGCCGACGTTCAACCGGAACCGCTTCCCGAGGCGGTTGAACTCGGCCATCTCCGGCGTGACTTCGAAGCCCACGAGCACCTCGAAGTTGGAGCCCGAGGTGGTGGAACTGGCCCGCGGAATGAGGATCTCGTCGATGTCCTCGGTCGCATAGACCCGGTCCTGACCCTCGGGGAAGGTGACGGGCAGATCGAAGGTTTCCTTGGCGATCACCTCGCGGTTCCGGTCGGTGACGGCGATCCAGTAGTGATAGGTCTTCTCGCGGCTGCCGGCGGTGGGCCCGCGGCCCAGCTCGAACAGCACCTGCATCTTCACCTTGATCGGATCGCTGTCCTTGTACTCGCAGCCGGCCGAGACGCCCTGGATCTCGCCGGTGTAGCCGACGGAGGCCGAGGCTTCCTTGCCGTCCTTGAACTCGACGTAGCGCGCCGCGTCGTAGAGCGACTTCACGAAGGGGCAGGGCCCGGCGTTGCGCAACTGCGGCAGGGGCCCCTGCACGTCTCCCCATTCCTCGCGCTGCTTGCGCTTCTTGGCGGCTTCCTGCTCCTGGCGGCGCTGCTGCTCGTCGGGGTCGTTGCGGCCCTGGGCGTGCGTGATCGCCGGAAGCGAGGTTGCAGCCGCCAGGACGGCGGCGACGAGAAGCATTTGGCGGCGCATGAAGGCGTCCAGACAAGAGGGCCGCGAGGGCGTCGCGGGGTCGGGGCCTGATTACAGCCTCATGATTGGGGCCGCAACGCGGCTGGCGGCGGAGGGGATGGCGCACTAGGTTCCTGGGCCATGCCGACGCCCCCGCCGCTCACCGTCCTGCTCGCCAGCCCGCGCGGCTTCTGCGCGGGCGTGGATCGCGCGATCCAGATCGTCGAGCGGGCGATCGAGAAGTATGGCGCGCCGGTCTATGTGCGCCACGAGATCGTCCACAACCGGCACGTGGTGGAGCGCCTTCGGGCGCTGGGCGCGGTGTTCGTCGAGGAGCTCAGCGAGGCGCCCGGCGACCGGCCGGTGGTGTTCTCGGCCCACGGGGTGCCCAAGTCGGTGCCGGCCGAGGCGCGGACGCGCAAGATGCTCTACCTCGACGCCACCTGCCCGCTGGTCTCGAAGGTGCACGTGGAGGCGGCGCGCCATCATGACGCCGGCCGCGAGATCGTGCTGATCGGCCACGCCGGCCATCCGGAGGTGGTGGGCACCATGGGCCAGCTTCCCGAAGGCGCGGTGACGCTGATCGAGACGGTCGCCGACGCCGAGGCCTATGCGCCGGCAGATGCGGCGAACGTGGCGTTCGTCACCCAGACGACGCTGTCGGTGGACGACACCGCCGAGATCGTGGCGACGCTGCGCCGGCGGTTCCCGGAGATCGCCGCGCCGCACAAGGAGGACATCTGCTACGCCACCACCAACCGCCAGGAGGCGGTGAAGACGGTGGCCGCGCGGGCCGAGGTGCTGCTGGTGCTGGGGAGCGCCAATTCCTCGAACTCGGTGCGCCTGGCCGAGGTGGGCCGCCGGGCCGGGTCCAGGGCCCACCTGATCGACGATGCGGCGGGGCTGGACTTCGCCTGGCTGGAGGGCGCGCGCACGGTCGGCGTCACCGCCGGCGCCTCGGCGCCCGAGGTGCTGGTGCGGGGCGTGATCGACCGGCTGGCCGAACGGTTCGACGTGACCGTCGAGGAGGTCGATGCCGCGCGCGAGACGGTGACCTTCAAGCTGCCGCGAGTATTGGCGGGCTAGCGACGCGCTGCGCCCGAAGGGGAGGTTCCAGGCCTTCTCTCCGCCGTTCCGGCGCGCCCCTCCGCGTCACGCTTGACGCGGGCCTCGGCGCGGCGGAAGCACTGCAGGCAGCCTGCTGGAGGGCGCCAGTACGTGAGTAGGATCGACACGGGGTCCTTGTTCGAGATGTCGGACCTCATCGGCCGCATCTACGACTGCGCGCTCGATCCGGGGCTCTGGCCCGATGTGCTGGATCATATCGGGCAGCGGCTCGGGTTCCAGCAGGTGACGCTCACGCTCCAGGCCATGCCGGGCGGCGCGGTCATGCTCAGCGTCGCCAGCGGCATCCCCGAGCCGTGGTTCGAGCGCAGCAAGGCCTACGGGGCGGATGTCATCGCCCTCTGGGGCGGCGGCGCCCGGATCGCCGCCACGCCGCTTGAGGAGCCGATACTCCTCAGCGAGATGAACCCGCGCCTGCGCGACGGCGACGTCCGCAACGCCTTCTACACCGAGTGGTTTCTCCCTCAGGAGCTGATCGACACCGCCGCGGTCGGACTGATCCGCGACGCCAATGCGCTGGCGTCGATCAGCCTCACCCGCCACAGGGACCAGGGCCCGATCGGCCTGAGCGAGACGGACGCGATCCGTCTGCTCGCGCCGCACCTGCGCCGGGCCGTCACGATCAGCCGCCTGCTGGACGCCCGGACCGTCGCGGCGGCGACCTTCGAGGCCGTTCTCGACCGGACCAGCACGCCCACCCTGGTCACCGATGCGCAACTCGGCCTGATCCATGCGGACCAGGCGGCGCGCGCGCTGCTCGACGCGCGCGACCCGCTGGTCCTCAACGGAGGGCGGCTCGCCACCAACCTGCCGTCGGCGACGCGGGCGCTCGCCCTGGCCGTGGCGCAGGCGGCCGAGGACGAGGCGCAGATCGGCCGCCGCGGCCTGGGCATTCCGCTCCGCGCCGAGAACGGCGAGCCCTATGTGCTGCATGTGCTGCCCCTGCGGGGCGGCGCGCTGCGTCCCGGCCTGGTGAACCGGGCGGCGGCGGCGATCTTCGTGAGCACGGGGCGGCCATCGGCGGCCGAATCCGGCATGCTCGCGGCCCAGCTGTTCGATCTCAGCGCGGGCGAGGCGCGGATATTCGATCTCATCGCCGAAGGGCTGACGCCCAGCGGCGCGGCGGAGCGGCTCGGCATCGAGGTCAGCACCGTGCGCACCCACCTCGTGCGGATCTACGCCAAGACCGGCGCGCACCGTCAGTCGGATCTCGTGCGGCTCGCCGCCAGCCTGGCGCTGCCCGCGGGCTGAAGGCGGCGGCGCGACCCGCACGGCGGTACACCATCTGATGGACGCGCATTCCCGGCCGGCCCTCTAGCCTTTCTCCACGGCGCACGAGTGGAGGCGTCGGCGTGGTGTGGGGGTATGCAGATGACGAAGAGGCTTGGAATCCTGATGGCGTCGGCCGTCGCGGTCGCGCTGCCTGCCGCGGCGCTGGCCGCCGACTACAGCGCCAGCAGCACCGTGAGGGTGGAGACGAGCGCGCCCGGCACGATCATCCTGACCGATCCGCAGGGCGCCAGTGGCGCGGCCCCGGTTTCGGTGACGTCGCAGACGGGCCATGTCGCCGCGAGCCAGGACGCGTCGGCGCTGGCCTCGGCCGCGGCGGAAGCCGGCGCCCTCCACGTCTACGCGACCGGCGCGGCGACCAACAACGAACCCGCAGGGACCCAGAGCGCCGCCTATTCCTACGGCGCGGCCGACGCCTCGTCGCATGACGGCTTCCTGCTCCTGGCGGACGGCTATTCCCAGGGCACGCTGGCCTATGTGACCGCCAACGTGTTTCTGGATGGAAGCCTGTTCGAGCACGACGGCTCGGGCTCCTATCGCTACGCCCAGAGCTGGAACGCCTGGGTCGCGGCCGGAACGAACGGCGGCGGCGGGGCCTGGTCGGATTTCCAATCGAACTACGCTGTCTGTCCGGCCTGCTCCAACGGCGGGACGCTGGGGCTTCAGACCATCGGCTTCTACGCGGTGATCGGCGCCGTGAACGGCGTCAGCATGAGCCTGCACGTCGACAATTCGGTGTTCATGAGCATGGGCGAGCCGGGGGCGGTGTCGGGCACGATGGACCTCGGCAATACGTTCTCGTGGGCGGGCATCACCGGCGTGACGGTGGGCGGCGTCGCGGTGACCGACTTCTCGGCGATCAGCGGGGACACCGGCTTCGACTATGCGAGGGGCTATGTCGAACCGGGGAGCGTACCCGAGCCGGCGACCTGGGCGCTGATGATCGGGGGCCTCGGCCTCGCCGGGGGCGCCCTGCGCCGGCGGCGCGCGGGCCGGGAAGCAATTCAAGCCGCCGCCTAACGTCTCCGCCTAAGGGCGCAGCGTTCGAGACCGCAGCCATTCGGTCAGTTGCGGGATGTCGACCTCGCCGGCGGCCACGCCCAGCATGATCGCTGTTGCGTCGGCGGGCTTGGCCGTCAGGACCACGCCGTTGTCGGCGAGGAATTGGCCAAGCGCGATGAACGCCATCCGCTTGTTTCCGTCGACGAAGGGATGGTTCGACGCGATGCCGACGGCGTAGGCCGCGGCCAGTTCGAGCGTGTCATCGACGCGCTCGTAGAGGCGCCGATTGACGGGCCGGGCGAGGGCCGAGCGTAGCAGGCCCTGGTCGCGGACGCCCGACGCGCCGCCCGACGCGGCCACGACGTCCTCATACAAGGCCAGGATCAGCGCCTCGTCCAGCCAGACGGGTTCGGCCACGAGCTACTTCGCAAGCGCTTTGAAGGTCTCGTCGTAGCGCTTGAGGAACGCGCGCCCGCGCGCGCGCCGCGCCTCGAACGACATGTCGAGCGCGCCCAGGCGCAACTCGCCGTCGTCGGTGACCTGAAATCCGATCGTCTGGCCGTCGGCCGCGCCCAGCAATTCCTGCGCCTCGGGCGTCAGGACGATGGCGAGGCCCTTCTCGGTCTGCTCGATCTTGAGTTCGATCATGGGGTGCGCTCCAGGTGGGATGAATAGCACGTCGCGCGTGCGCCGTCGCCTGCCGGCCCGGCGGGACGACCCCGCGCGCCGGCCGGGCGCCTGATCGCTTGACCGCGGGCGCGGGCTCGCCCATGCGGCTCCCATGGCGGTCTATACGGACATCACCGACGAGGAGCTGGCGGCGCTGTTGGCCGACTTCGACCTGGGCGCGCCGCTGGCGTTCAAGGGCATCGCCGAGGGCGTGTCGAACTCGAACTTCCTGCTGGAGACCGAGCGGGGCCGCTACATCCTGACGGTCTACGAGAGTCGGACGAACCCCGACGACCTGCCGTTCTTCCTGGAGCTGATGCGCTGGCTGGCGCGCCACGGCTATCCGTCGGCCGAGCCGATGGCCGACCGGCAGGGACGGCTGATCAAGACGGCGGGCGGCAAGCCCTGCGCGATCACCGGGTTCCTGAACGGCCTGTCGGTGCGCCGGCCGACCGTGGCCCACTGCCGCGAGGCGGGGGCGGGGCTGGCCGCGCTGCACCTGGCGGGCGAGGGTTTCCCGATGCGCCGCGAGAACGACCTGGGCCAGGCGGCCTGGGCGGGGATGTTCGCGGGGCTGGAGGATGCGGCCGACGGCCTCAAGCCGGGCCTGGCGAAGACGATCGGGGCCGACCTGGCCATGCTGGCCGAGCGCTGGCCCGAGGGGCTGCCGACGGGCGTCTGCCACGCCGATTTCTTTCCGGACAACGTGTTCTTCACCGGCGGGAAGTTCTCGGGCGCGATCGACTTCTACTTCGCCTGCACGGACGCCTTCGCCTACGACGTGGCCGTGGCGCTGAACGCCTGGTGCTTCGAGGCGGACGGCAGTTTCAACATCACCGCCGCCCGCGCCCTGCTGGCCGGCTACGAGGGACTGCGGGCGCTCTCGGACGCCGAACGGGCGGCCCTGCCGCTGCTGGCGCACGGGGCGGCGATGCGCTTCTTCCTGACCCGGCTCTACGACTGGGGCGCCACGCCCGCCGGGGCGCTGGTGAAGCCCAAGGACCCGCTGGAGTACGAGCGCAAGCTGGCGGTGCACCGCGCCTCGCCGGACCTCCTGGTGTGCGGGAGCCAGACGTGACCCCGCACGTGATGATCTTCACCGACGGCGCCTGCTCGGGAAACCCGGGGCCGGGCGGCTGGGGCGCGATCCTGATCCACGGGCAGACCGAGAAGGAGCTGACGGGCGGGGAGCTGGCCACCACCAACAACCGCATGGAGCTGATGGCGGCGATCCAGGCGCTGGAGGCGCTGAAGAAGCCCTGCCGGGTCGAGCTGCACACCGACAGCCAATACGTCCAGAAAGGCATCGCCGAATGGATCCACGGCTGGAAACGCCGCGGCTGGCGGACCGCCGACGGCAAGCCGGTGAAGAACGACGATCTGTGGCGGCGCCTTGACGAAGCGCGTTCGCATCACGACGTCCACTGGCGGTGGGTGAAGGGCCATGCGGGTCATGAACTCAACGAGCGGGCCGACGAGCTCGCCCGTCGGGGCATGAAGGAAACCCTCGAGGCGGCGTCGGGCTGATGCTTCAATCTTGAAGTTTTGAGCTTGAACGATATCTTCGGCCTGCCGGTGATTCGGAGGCGGAGGGATATGGCCGCAGTCATCGAGGAACACCCCGAGGTCCAGGTCTTCGACGAGATCAGCCTCATCGAGCACGGCGTGCGCATGGCGATCACCAAGGCGCTGCCGGTGGGGCTGACCTATCCGCAGTACGAGGTGCTCAACCTGATCGCCCGCCGGGGCGAGGACCTGAGCCCCAACGCCATCGCCACGGCGCTGCGCATGACGCCCGGCGCCATCACCAACACGCTCCAGCGCCTGGAGGCGACGGGGCTGGTCACGGTGGGCGTCTGCGAGGCCGACCGACGGCGCAAGTACGTGCGGATGACCACAGGCGGGCGCGAGGCCTACCACCGGGCCATGGCCGGCATCCGACCCAAGGTGGAGCGCCTGCGCGACGGCTTCACCCAGAAGGAGTTCCGCGAGGCGCTGCCGTTCCTGCGGGCCCTGCGCGTCTGGATGAGCGAACTGCCCTGAGTGTCAGGCGACGGCGACGTCGGTGAGCGCGAAATCCTCGCCGACGAAGAGCACGGGCGCGCCCGTCTCCTGCGCGAGGGCGTAGGCGAAACAGTCGCCGAAGTTCAGCGACGCCTTGTGGATCCCCTTGCCCCAGCGGGCGTAGGCGTCGGCGACCCGTGCGGCCGCGGCCTGCGAGACGGGCGCGACCTCGAAGCCCAGCCCGTCGACCAGCGCGGCCATCTCCGGCCCGACATTCCGGCGGCCGGCGACGATGAGGGCTTCCGCCAGGGTGGCGGCGGAGATGAGCACGTCGGTCTCGGCTTCCAGCCTGGCGATGCAGCGGTCGCTCTCGGGCTCGGCCAGCAGGATCGCCATGAGGGCCGAGGTGTCGACCACGATCACCGGGGCAGGCCCTCGTCGTCGTAGAGGAAGTCCTGGCTGGCCGCGGCGCCGGCGCCCTCGACAGCCTTGCGGGCGCCTTCGCGGCGTGCGGCCTCCAGCAGGCGCCGCCTCTCCGCGCGGTCGGCCACGGCGCGCACCGGAACCAGCCGCACGGCCGGCCGGCCATGGCGCGTGAGGATCACCTCTTCGCCGGCTTCCGCCCGGCGGACGAGGTCGGTGAGGCGGCCCTTGGCGTCGCTCACGGAGGCGTGGGTGGTCATGTGCGGACTATATCATAGTCCAAAACTGGCGAAAATGGTCTATAGAGTAGTCCAAATAGGGAAGGTGACGCCGCCTAGAGCCCCTTGGCCTTGGCCAGGTTGGTCTTGGGGATCGCGGCGACGAACGCGCCGCCCATCTTGGCCTTCTCCGACGCCTGGCCGGCCCAGGCCGCGGCGAAGGCGGCGGGCGTCGGGCCGTTCGGATCGCCCACGGCGAGGGTCCAGGCGCGGTCCGCGAGCGCCTTGGCCAGCACGCCGCGCAGGTCGAGGTCGTCCTGGGGCGGATCGGCGGGCGGCTTCAGGAGCGTGTGGAGCACCAGGGCGTCCGGGCGCGGCGCGACCACCGCCAGCGCCTCGTCGGCGGCGAGGCCCTCCAGCGCCGCGGCGAACCCCGAGAGCGCCATGCGGGCGCGGGTGGTCCGGCGATCGCCCCCGGCGCGGCCGGAAACCTCGCCGTTCGCCCGGACGAACGCCCAGCCGCCGTTCCTGTGCGCCGCGTCGTGGGCGGCGGCGAGCCAGATCCTCAAGTTCAGTCCTTCTGGTCGGCGTAGATCTTCACGAGGCGATAGGTGAATTCGCGCGCGTCGAGCACCGATTTCACGCCGATCCGCTCGTTGAGGCCGTGCATGTGGCCGAGGTCGGGCTCCAGCGCCAGGCCCATGACGCCATAGGTGGGGATGCCGGCCGTGATCAGCGCCTTCCCGTCGGTGGCGGCCGCTTCCATGGTGGGGACCACCGGCACGCCAGGCCAGAGCTGTTCGCTGACCTTGCGGATCGGATCCATGATCTGCGGGGTGAGCGGCGGGCCGGCCACGCCCTCGCGGCCGCGGGACTCCGAGACGGTGACCTGCGGGTCGTCGATCAGGCCCACCAGCGTGTCGCGCACCGCCGCGCGGGTCACGCCCGGGACGATGCGGCAGTTGATGGTGGCGGTGGCGCGCTGGGGCAAGGCGTTGGCCGCGTGGCCCGCCTCGAACATGGTGGCGACGCAGGTGGTGCCCATCATGGCGTGGTCGTTGGGATCGCGGGCCAGGACCGCCTTGGCGGCGGCGTCGTTCGGATCGGCGACGATGGCGGCCATGGCCGCGCCGCGCTCGCCGCCCACGATCTTCGACATGGCGCCGAAGTAGGCGCGGGTGACGTCGTTGAGCTGGGCCGGGAACTCGTAGGCCGCGATCCGGTCGACCGCGCGGGTGACGTGGTAGATGGCGTTGTCGGGCAGGGGCCGCGAGGAGTGGCCGCCAGGATTGGTGGCCTCCAGCCGATAGGTGCCGACGGTCTTCTGGTCGGCCATGATCGCGTGGAACACCGGCTTGCCGGCAGCGTCCAGATTGACCCCGGCCCATTCGTTCAGCGCGAACCTGGCGTCGATCAGGTCGCGGCGGTTCTGGGCCAGCCAGCTCGCGCCGTTGAAGCGCCCGCCCTCCTCGCCGCAGGTCAGGGCCAGCTTCAGCGTGTGGCGCGGCCGGTAGCCCTCCTGGCGCAGGCGGATGAAGAGGTCGGTGAAGATCGCGGCCTGGGCTTTGTCGTCCGCGGCGCCGCGGGCGTAGAAGTAGCCGCCCTCCTCGAACAGCGTGAACGGGTCGCGGGTCCAGTCCTCGCGCTTGGCCTCGACCACGTCGAGGTGGGCCAAGAGCAGGATCGCGCCGGCCTTCGGGTCGCGGCCGGGGTAGACGGCGACGAGGCCGCCGTCCTTGGGGAACTCGGGCAGGGCGAACAGGGTAAGGTCGGCGTCGGCGAAACCCGCCGCCTTCAGCCGCGCCGCCATCCGCTCGGCGGCCAGGGTGCAGCTGCCGGAGGACTGGGTGGTGTTGGTCTCCACCAGCTCCTTGTAGAGCGCACGGAACGCCGCCTCCCCGGGCTGGGGCGCGGCTGCCGCCGGACCCGCCAAAGCAGACAGGGCCAGGGCCGCGACGGCCGCCAGGATCGCGAGCCCCCGCACCGGCCAGAGCCTTTCCCGTTCAAACGGGATCGTTTGAACGGGACAAAAAGGCTCTAATTCAAGAGTTTGAGTGCGATCTGATCGCAAAACCGGCCTCCACTTTTGCGGATCGCACTTCAGTCCTTCTGCTCGGCGTAGGCCTTTACCAGCCGGTAGAGGAACTCGCGGCCCTCCATCACCGACTTCACCCGGATGCGCTCGTTGAGGCCGTGGATGTGGCCGAGGTCCGGATCCCAGAAGATGCCCGAGACGCCATAGGCCGGGATGCCGACCGCGTTCAGCGCGGTGGAGTCGGTGGCGCCGGCCTCCATCAGCGGCACGACGGGGACGCCCGGCCACATGTCGGCGGTGATCTTCTCGATCGGGCCCAGCACCTGGGGCGTGAGGGCGGGCGGCTTCGCGGCCACCATCATCCGCCGGCCGGCCGTGATCTTGACCTCGGGATCGGCCGCCACCTTCTCGAGCGTCGCCTGGACCTCGTCGATCGGCACGCCCGGCAGGATGCGGCAGTTCACCGTGGCGCGGGCGCGCTGGGGCAGGGCGTTGGCCGCATGGCCGGCGTCGAGCATGGTGGCCACGCAGGTGGTGCGCAGATAGGCGTGATAGCTGGGGTTCTTCGACAGGCGCGCGTCGGCCTCGGCGTCCTGCGGATTGGCGACGATCGCGGCCATGGCCGCCCCGTCCTCGCCGCCGACCACCTTCGACATACGCTCGAAGAAGGCGCGGTTGGCGTCGTTGAACGTGACCGGGAACTCGTACTGTGACAGCCGGTCGAGCGCGCGGGCCAGCCGGTAGATCGCATTGTCCGGCACCGGCCGCGAGGAATGTCCGCCCGGATTGGTCACCTCGAAGGTGAAGCTCACCGGGTACTTCTCGGCGACCAGGATGTTCTGGGAGACGGGCTTGCCGGCGCCGTCCAGCATGCCGGCGCCGCCCTCGTTCAGCGCGATCCCGGCGTCGATGAGGTCGCGGTCGTTGCGGGCGAGATAGCTTGCCCCGTTGATCTGGCCGCCGCCCTCTTCGCCGCAGGTGAGCGCCATCTTCACCGTGCGGCGCGGCTTGTAGCCGGCCTGCTTGAAGCGGATCAGCATGTCGGTCCAGATCGCGGCCTGCGCCTTGTCGTCGGCGACGCCGCGTCCGTAGAAGTAGCCGTCCTCCTCGATCAGCTTGAACGGATCACGCGTCCAGTCCTCGCGCTTGGCCTCGACCACATCGATGTGCGCCAGCAGCAGCACCGCCTTGGCCTTGGGATCCTTGCCGGGATAGACCGCGACGAGGTTGCCGTCCTTGGGCCGATCGGGCGGCACGATCAGATGCAGGTCGGCGTCGGCGAAGCCGGCGGCCTTCAGCCGATCCGCCATCCGCTGGGCGGCCACCGTGCAGTCGCCCGCCGAGAAGGTCGTGTTGGTCTCGACCAGCTCCTTGTAGAGGCTCCGG
>NZ_WGNY01000033.1 GCF_016124325.1 Phenylobacterium sp. | reverse complement strand
GCCCGGCCAGACCTGGCTGGTGAAGCGCACGCCGTACTTGGTCAGCCGCGCGTCGCCCACATAGTCGGTCAGCATCTTGCCGGTCATGCCCATGGTCAGCATCCCGTGGGCGAACACCGAGGGATAGCCGGCCACCTTGGTCGTGAAGATCTCGTCGGTGTGCAGCGGGTTGTAGTCGCCCGAGGCGCCCGCGTACTGGACGATCTGGGTGCGCTTCAGGTCCTCGACGAGGCGGGCGGTGTGGACGTCGCCCACCTTGAGCTTGCTGGCGGAAAGCGCCATGGCTCAGGCCTCCTCTTTCTTGGCCGCGGGCTGTTCGACGGGGCGCTCGGTGCGCACGCCGACGCCGCGGGCGGTGATCACCAGCTCGCCGTCCTGGTTGCGGTATTCGGTGACGCTCTCGGAGAACACCAGCTTGCCCGAGCGGCGGCCCTCCTTCTCCCAGGTCTTGCCGGGCTTGGTGGTCGCCGTCAGCACGTCGCCGGCCCGCAGCGGGCGGTGGTATTCGTAGTGCTGCTCGGCGTGCAGCCCGCCGCCGCCTCCACCGCCGCCCCCGCCGCCGGGCGCGCGCACGATGCCCGTGGGGTTCTTGCCCGAGCCGAACCACGGCTGGCCCACCTTGGGCCGCAGGAAGTAGTCGGGGTCGAACTGGGCGCTGGCCTGGACGAAGGTGGGCGGGGCGATCACCTCGCCGGCGGCCGACTTCTTGCCCGCCTCGTCGTCGTAGTAGACCGGGTTATCGTCGCCGATCGACCGGGCGAACATCATGATGTGCCCGGCCTCGACAGGAAATCTCTTTGCGGCCATCTCGCTCCCTCTTTCGTTGTCGCCCCTAGTCAGGAACGCCCGCGCGCCGTCGTCAAGCGAGAGCCCGCGCCGAAGGCGTCTTCAATCTTCAAACCACGATTGCACGGATGGACACGGATCGGCTCGGCGCCCATCCGTGCGATCCGAGAAATCCGTGGTTCATGACCTCGCGGCTTCGCCGCTTCAGCCGGCCCGGCGTCGGCGTCTGCGGGAACGGCGCGGGGTCCCGCGCGTTGGTGTGGCCTCATCAACAGCCTGGATCGTTCATGTCCCGCAAGACCGCCGGCCTATGCCTTGGCCTGTCCGCCGCCCTCGCCCTCGGGGCCTGCACCACCACCGACCCGTACACGGGCGAACGCGTGCGCAGCAACGCGCGCACCGGGGTCCTGGCCGGCGCCGCGGGCGGCGCGCTCCTGGGCTATCTCACCAACACCAGCAAGAGCGAGCAGGGCCGCAAGAACGCCCTGATCGGCGCCGGCGTCGGCGCGCTGGCCGGCGGCGCGGTGGGCCTCTACATGGACAAGCAGCAGGCCAAGATGCGCCAGGATCTGGCGGGGTCGGGCGTCGACGTCCAGCGCCAGGGCGACAACATCGTCCTCAACATGCCGTCCGACGTGACGTTCGCCGTGGACCAGTCCGACGTGCAGAGCCGCTTCTATCCCACCCTGGACAAGGTGGCCGACACCTTGGTCGCCTATCCGCAGACGACCATCGACGTGGTGGGCCACGCCGACTCCACCGGCGCGGCCGACTACAACCAGCGGCTTTCCGAACGCCGCGCCGCCTCGGTGGCCGACTATCTGATCAGCCGCGGCGTCCTGCGCGATCGCCTCTACGTGGCCGGCCGCGGCGAGACCCAGCCCATCGCCTCCAACGCCACCGAGGCCGGCCGCGCCCAGAACCGCCGCGTCGAAATCGTCGTGCGGCCCTTCACCGGCTAGACGGCGGGCGGCGTCGCCGCCTAGGCCTCCAGCGCCCGCTTCAGGAGGTCGAGCGCGGCGGCGGCGAAGGCGACCATGTTGGCCGAGCGGTCCTCCGATCCGGTCTCGATGGTCAGCACAGCCTCCACCGGCCCGGCGATCGCCACGCAGGTGTGGCCCGCGGCGTCGCCGTAGCCGTTGCCCGTGGGCCCCGCCGCGCCGGTCTCCGAGATCCCCCAGGTCGCGCCGTATCGCTCGCGCGCGTTGTTGGCCAGGAGCAGCGCATAGGGTTCGCTGGCCGAGCGCATCCCCGCCAGCGCCTCCTTGGGAATGTCGGTCAGCAGCACGCGCGCCTTGGGCGTGTAGACCACCGCGCCGCCCAGGTAGTAGGCGCTGGCCCCCGGCACGGAGAGCAGCGCCGCCGAGATCAGCCCGCCCGACGAGCTCTCGTTCACCGCGATCTTCTCGCCGCGTTCCTTGAGCATCGCCCCGATCGCGGCCGCCAGGGCCTCCAGCTCGTCCATACCCGTCCTTCCACTTGGCGTTCTCGCCGTTCGAGGCCCATGATGCCGAGATTGAAGCCAAGAACCATACTGCGGGAGGAATTTGATGGACGCCCAGTCGCAATGGACCGGCCTGGACGCGGGCCGGCTGGAGCGCATCACCGATCACCTGGAGCGCAACTACATCGGCCCGGGCAAGATCGCCGGCTGCCAGGTGAACGTCGCCCGCCACGGCCACATCGCCTATTCGCGCTCGTTCGGCTCCATGGACCTCGAGCGCGGCAAGCCGATGGCCGAGGACGCCATCTTCCGCATCTACTCCATGACCAAGCCGATCACCTCGGTCGCGCTGATGACGCTCTACGAGCAGGGCTACTTCCAGCTCAACGACCCGGTCAGCCGCTTCGTGCCGTCGTGGAAGGACCACCGGGTCTGGACCTCGGGCGAGGGCGACGTGATGCAGACCGAGCCGGCGCACCGGCCCGTCAGCTTCCGCGACGTGCTCAGCCACACCGCGGGCCTCACCTACGGCGGCGGCCTGCCCGGCGTGGGCATCCAGCACCCGATCGACAGGATCTACCGCGAGCTGAAGGTGCGCTCGGTGGGCGGCGCCGACACCATGCAGCAGTTCATGGACAAGCTGGGCCAGGTGCCGCTGCGCTACCAGCCCGGGACCCAGTGGATGTACTCGCTGGCCACCGACGTCTGCGGCGCCCTGGTGGAGATCATCTCGGGCAAGCCCTTCGCCCAGTACCTGCAGGAGACGATCTTCGATCCCCTGGGCATGAAGGACACCAGCTTCTTCGTGGCGCCCGACAAGCAGGACCGCTTCGCCGCCAACTACCAGCGCGGCCCCGACAAGAAGCTGAAGCTGATCGACGATCCGGGGAACAGCCCGTTCCTCGCCGACCCCGGCTTCAAGTCGGGCGGCGGCGGCCTCACGGGGACCAGCGCCGACTACCTGCGCTTCTGCGAGATGCTGCGCCGGGGCGGCGAGCTCGACGGCCACCGCATCCTCGGCCCGCGCACGCTGGAGATGATGCACATGAACCACCTGCCCGGGGGCAAGGACCTTACGCAGGTGGCCCTGGGCTCGTTCTCCGAGACCGCCAACGAGGGCGTGGGCTTCGGCCTGGGCTTCGCCTCCACCATGGGCCAGGTGGAGACGGGGACCCTGGGCGCGGGCGACTTCTACTGGGGCGGGGCGGCCTCGACGATCTTCTGGGTCGACCCGAAGGAGGACCTCAGCGTGGTCTTCATGACCCAGCTCATGCCCTCGGGCACCTTCAACTTCCGCGGCCAGCTCAAGAGCATCGTCTACGCGTCGATCATCGACTGAGCCCCACCCGTCTCACGGCTGCGCCGCGATCCACCCTCCCCACAAGGGGGAGGGAAAGATCGCCCTTCCCTCCCCTTTCATGGGGAGGGCGACTCGCCGAAGGCGCGCGGGGTGGGGTCGCTTCCGTCGTCCTGCTGACAGGCCCTGTCAGCAGGCTCGCCCTAGGTTGTCCGGGTCTCCAGCGAGGATCCGGACATGGCCTACGACGCCCACGAAGACGGACGCCGCGACTTCCACTTCCTCTACGGCCGCTGGAGCGTGCAGCACCGCCGCCTGAAGGCGCGCGGCGCCGGCTGCGCGGAGTGGGACGAGTTCGCCGGGACCAGCTTCACCCAGGGGCTGATGGACGGCCTCTGCAACGTCGAGGAGCATGACTTCCCCAGCCTGGCGGCCCAGGGCGTGGCGCTGCGCGCCTTCGACCTGGCGACCCGCCGGTGGTCGATCTACTGGGTCAGCAGCGCCTCGGGCGAACTGCAGGCGCCGGTGCGCGGCGGCTTCCGTGATGGCGTCGGCCGCTTCGAGGGCGAGGACCTCGACGGCGACCGCTCGGTCAAGGTGCGCTTCCTCTGGAGCGACATCACCCCCTCTTCGGCCCGCTGGAGCCAGGCGTTCTCGTACGACGGCGGCGCGACCTGGGAGGAGAACTGGACCATGGCCTTCACCCGGGCGGCCTGAACGGTTCGTCTTGAGCCGGCGTCCAGGAGCGCCTAAGTCGGCGCCATGCCGATGTCCCAAGACGCCCTCGAAGCCGCCCTGCGCGAAGGTTTCCCCGACGCCCAGATCGAGATCCAGGATCTCGCCGGCGACGGCGACCACTACAAGGCCCGCATCGTCTCGACCGCGTTCGCCGGCCTGCCGCGCGTTCGCCAGCACCAGCTCGTCTACGCGGCGCTCAAGGGCAAGATGGGCGGCGAACTGCACGCGCTCGCCCTGGAGACGTCCGCGCCCCAATAGCGCGCCCACCTGACGCGCTTGACCGGATGGCCCCCGCTCCCTAGCTCTTGGGCCAGAGATTTCCGCCGAAAGGGCGAGCGCCATGACCGACACCGCCGCCGATCCCGTCCACGACTGGATCGCCAAGTCCGTCGCCGAACATCCCGTCGTGCTCTTCATGAAGGGCGTGCCGGAACAGCCGCAGTGCGGCTTCTCGGCCGTGACGGTGCAGATCCTGGATCACCTCGGCGTCGACTTCGTGGGCGTGAATGTCCTGCAGAGCGACGCGCTGCGCGAGGGCATCAAGACCTATTCCGACTGGCCGACCATCCCGCAGCTCTATGTGAAGGGCGAGTTCGTCGGCGGCTGCGACATCGTGCGCGAGATGTTCCAGTCGGGCGAGCTGAAGAGCCTGTTCGAGGAACAAGGTCTCCTGGAAGGCGCGTAGGCAAAAGTGGCCGCCGGTTTTGCCGCTCGACGCGCCTTCAACCTGAAGAATCGAGCCTCCCCATCCGATTTGGACAGGTCCAAATCGGGGAGGCTCTAGCGTGACCAAGCTGCTCGAACCGCCGGAGGGCCGGCCGGTCTTCCGCCTGACGTTCGAGCCCACGCCTGACGACATCGACGACAACGGCCACGTGAACAACGTGGTCTATCTGCGCTGGGCCCAGGACATGGGCGTGGCCCACTGGCGTTCGCTCGCCTCGGCCGAGGCCCAGGCGACCTGGGCCTGGATCGCGCTGCGCCACGAAATCGACTACCGCCGCCCGCTGATGCCCGGCGAGACCGCCCAGGGGCGCACCTGGGTGGCCGAGGCGCCCGACGGCCCGCGCTTCGACCGCTTCATCCGCATCGACGGCCCCGACGGCCAGATGTGCGCCCAGGTCGTCACCACCTGGGTGCTGATCGAACAGGCCACAGGCCGCCCGCGCCGCGTGCCGGACTGGATTCCGGAGATGTTCGCCGGCGCCCCGGACTGAACAAATCGCGCCGTCAGGGGTTGCGGCCTTGGACGGGACCTGAAATGCCTCGCACGCGATGCTCGACGACTACGTAGCCGACCTGCAAAGCCAGTTCGCCTGGGCGCCGCCCTGGGTGTTCAGCCTGATCCTGATCGCGATCGCCCTCGGGGTGGCCCAGACGCTCTACGGCGGCGTCGTGCGCCTCGTGCGCCAGAGACTGCGGGCGCCCGACTCGTTCTGGCGGCCGCTGCTGATCCGCACCCGCGGGCCCGTCCGGCTGGCGCTGTGCCTGGGGGCGGTGAGCTGGGCGATCGGCGCGGCGCCCTTCCCGGCGCGCGAGGCCAGCTTCGTCCAGCACGGCCTGCTGATCGCCTTCATCATCCTGGTCGGCTGGGGCGCGATGACCGCGCTCGACATCGGTTCGGCGCTCTACCTCAACCGCTACCGCGTCGACGTCGCCGACAACCTCCTGGCGCGCAAGCACCTGACCCAGGTGCGCATCCTGCGACGCGCCATGGCGACGCTGGTGGTGCTGCTCACCGCCGCCTTCGCCTTGATGACCATCCCGGGCGTGCGGCAGCTGGGCGTCAGCCTGCTGGCGGCCGGCGGCGCGGCCGGCATCATCGTGGGCCTCGCGCTGCAGCCGGTGCTCTCCAACCTCCTGGCCGGCGTCCAGATCGCGCTCACCCAGCCGATCCGCATCGACGACGCGGTGCTGGTGGAGGGCGAGTGGGGCAACGTCGAGGAGATCGGCTCGACCTATGTGGTCATCCGCATCTGGGACCTGCGCCGCCTGATCGTGCCGCTGCGCTACTTCCTGGAGAAGCCGTTCCAGAACTGGACCCGCGAGTCGGCCGAACTGCTGGGCTCGGTGATGCTGTACGTCGACTATTCCACCCCGATCGACGCCCTGCGCGACAAGGTGAAGGCGATCCTCGACACCGCCGCGGAGTGGGACGGCAAGACCTGGGCGGTGCAGGTCACCGACCTGACCGAACGCACCATGACGGTCCGCATCCTGGCCAGCGCCGCCAACTCCGGCTCGGCCTTCGACCTGCGCTGCCGGCTGCGCGAGGACCTCGTCGCCTGGCTGCAGGAGGCCCATCCCCGCGCCCTGCCCCGCCAGCGGGTCGAGGTGGAGGCCGAAGCCGCCTCAGCTCCCCGGCCCCGTCCACGCCAGAAGCGGGTTCAGTAGGAACACCGGCGCCCGCGGCGGGAGGTTCAGCTCGTCCCAGGTGAAGCTGAGGTCGGTGCGGCCCATGGCGAACGACCTGCACGTGTCCACCCGCTTGCGCCCGAAGGCCAGCGTCAGCGCCTGGCCCCGGCGCTCCAGATAGAAGGCGAAGTCGGCCTTCTCGGTGCAGCCGTTGGACGCCACGCTGATCGTGATCCCGTCGCGGCCGGCCTGTGCGCCGTACAGCGGCTCCAACTCGGGCAGACCCGCGCCGGCGGGCGCCAGGATTTGCGGCGGGGCCGTGGCGCAGCCGGCCAGCGCCAGGGCGGCGGTGAGGAAGACGCGTCGATCCATCGCCCAACTTGGCCACAGGCGGCGCGCATGCAAAAGGCCCCGGATTGCTCCGGGGCCTTCGAAATTTCCGTCGGTCGTCGGCGCCGCTTACGACGCGTAGAATTCGACCACGAGGTTCGGCTCCATCTTCACCGGGTACGGCACTTCGGCCAGTTCCGGCGCGCGCACGAAGGTGGCGCTCATCGATTTGGTGTCGATGGTGATGTAGTCGGGCGTGTCGCGTTCCACCGACTGCAGCGCTTCCAGCACCAGGGCCATGTTGCGCGAACGCTCGCGCACCGTGACCACGTCGCCGGCCTTCACGCGGTAGGACGGGATGTTCACGCGCTTGCCGTTCACCAGCACGTGGCCGTGGTTGACGAACTGGCGGGCGGCGAACGGGGTCGGGACGAACTTGGCGCGGTAGACCACCGCGTCCAGGCGCGACTCCAGCAGCGCGATCAGGTTCTCCGAGGTGTTGCCCTTGCGGCGGGCGGCCTCGGTGTAGATGCGCAGGAACTGCTTCTCGGTGATGTTGCCGTAGTAGCCCTTCAGCTTCTGCTTGGCGCGGAGCTGGAGGCCGAAGTCCGAGACCTTGGACTTGCGGCGCTGGCCGTGCTGGCCGGGGCCGTAGGCGCGGGTGTTGATGGGAGACTTGGGCCGACCCCAGACGTTTTCGCCCATCCGGCGGTCGAGCTTGTACTTGGCGCTATGGCGCTTCGACATAGATCACTCTCATTTCGACGCGAGCCGGCGACCACGGAAAGCGATCGCGATTTCAACGGCGGCTATGCATCAACCCGTCATAGGTTTCCGGACCGCGCGGGCGGGCCCGGCGGCTGGAAGGCGCGGTGTATGACGGCTGGGGCCGGCGGAGTCAAGAATCGGCCGCCTCGATCGGCGGCAGGCGGTATCGGCCCTCCAGCAGGTCGGGCTTGGGCAGATAGGCGCGCATGAACAGCGCGAACGGCCCGGCCGGCGCCGGCAGCCAGTTGGCCTCGCGCCCAGGCCCGGGGTTCTGGTGGCCGATCCAGATGTCGAGCGATCCGTCGTCGTTGGCCGTCAGGCCCGGCGTGCGGTCGCCGATGGCGTAGCGGTCGAGCGGATTGTCGGTGAAGAAGAACTGCCCGTCGTCGGTGGCCTCGTACAGGCTGAGCGACCAGAACGAATTGACCGGCAGCGGCGCACCGGCCGGGAAGTGCAGGCGCCAGGCCTTGGTCCCGTCGAACAGCGCCCGGCCGTCGGGCGCGGCGGCGCGCATGTACATCGCCTCGGCGGGCGGCAGGGCCGCCAGCCCGCCAAGGGCCACGGCGGCGCGATAGGCGTAGTCCTGGTCGAAGTCGCCCAGCCGGGCGCTGGGATAGGACCAGCCTTCGACGAAATCCGTCCCGGCAAGCCCGCCGCCGCCGCGCGCGGCCTTGCGGCCCTCGGCGAGGCCCGCCTCGATCTCGGCCGCCTGCGCCTCCGAGAACCGGGCTGGATCGAAGCCCTCGGCCAGGCCGAGAGGCGCGATGGCGCGCAGCGCCGCGAGGTCCGTCGCCGGCGGCGGATTGGCCGCCATCAGCTTCGCCGCGGCGTCGAAGTATTCCCGCCAGTCCGCCGAACGGGCCGCATAGGGCCCGGGCGCCTCGCAGGCCGGCCCCTGCATGGACAGCCCCGCCTGGACCTCACGCGCGGCGTCCAGGTCGTGCGGGCCGTCGACCAGGATGCGGGCCAGGGCCCAGACGTGGTTGGTCGGCGAACGGATCACGCCCCAGCCCTCGGCCGCCTCGTTCGGCCCCACGAGGCGGAAGACGCCGCCGTCGGGGCCCGTGGTGCGCGTGCCGAGGACGGCGAAATTGTTCGTGTAGGCGTCCATCAGCGCCAGGGAGAAGTACCGGTCGCCCGTGGGCGGCAGGGTGATCGTCACCGGGCCGGCCGACAGGTCGATCTGGGCGGTGGAATAGAGGGTGTCGTTGTTGGGGGTGGTGACGGCCCGGTGCTTGTGGGTGGCCAGGGCGCGCACGTGGGCGAACACGCCCATCTGGTGGCCCAGCTTCTGGCCGCGGGCGCGGGTGGTCGCCACCTCGATCAGCGGCAGGGTGTAGATGTAGGCCTCGCGCGCCGCCGTTCTCAGATCCGTCAACCGTCCGTTCCCCGTCCTGTCCGCGCCGCGACCTCCGCGGCGGCCTCGCCGGCCTCCGCCCACCAGCGGCGCACCATGTCGGCCGCCGGGCCCGCGGCGGCCAGCCGGACCCCCTGCCCCGCCCACAGCGAGAGCATCTCGGGGTCGCCCGCCTTGGCGGCGGCGGCGCGCAGCGGCTGGGTCAGCCGGTTCTGCACAGGATAGGCCGGCACGTCGTCCTGGACCCCATGCATCTGACGCATGAACCTGTTCTCCACGCCGCGGGCGTGGCGGCCGGTGAAGGCGCGGGTGAGCCGCGTCGGGTCGTCGCCGGCCCCGGCCAGCGCGCGCCGCCAGGGCGCCGAGGTGGTCGCCTCGTCCGACAGCAGGAAGGCCGTGCCCATCTGGACGGCGGCCGCGCCCAGCGCCAGCGCGGCGGCGACGCCGCGGCCGTCCATGATCCCGCCCGCGGCGATCACCGGCAGGTCGACGGCGGCGCGGATGGTCGCGACCAGCGCCATGGTTCCCACCAGGCTCGCCTCGGCCTCGGCCAGGAAGTGGCCCCGGTGGCCGCCGGCCTCGAACCCCTGGGCGCAGATCCCGTCGGCGCCGACCTCGGCCCAGGCCCGGGCCTCGGCGACCGTGGTGGCCGTGCCCACCACAAGGACGCCGGCGCGATGCAGCGCCTCGACCTGTTCGCCGGTCAGGATGGCGAAGGTGAAGGAGGCGACGGCGGGCGCGGCCTCGGTCACGGCGGCGAGCTGGGCTTCGAAGTCGACAGCGAAGCTGTTGGGCGCCTCGGGCAGCGGCGCGCCGAGCGCCTGGTACCAGGGCGCCAGGCGGGCGAGCGCGGCGTCGAGCTCGGCCGCGGCGGGTTCGGCCCGGGGCGCCATCAGGAGGTTCACGCCGAACGGCGCGCCGGTCCGCGCCTTCATCCCGGCCACGGCGCGGCCGATCTCCTCCGGCGACAAGGCGCCGGCCGCCAGCGAGCCCATGCCCCCGGCCTCGCTGACCGCCACCGCCAGGGCGTCGAGCGAGGCGCCCACCATCGGAGCCTGGAGGATCGGGATCGGCAGGCCGTTCAGCAGGTCGCGGAGGCTCACGGGCTGTCCTTCTTCCGCGCCAGCTTCTCCAGCACCTTGCCGCGGCCACGGCTCAGGGCCGTGACCACGCCGCGCAGGGTGCGGACCTCCTGGTCGGTGAAGCGCGCACGGCCCAGGGCGGCGCGCAGGTTCTGGATCATGTTGGGCGTCTTCTCCGGCGGGTGGAAGAAGCCGGAGGTCTCCAGTTCGCGCTCCAGGTGCTCGTAGAAGCCCAGCAGGGCCTCGCCGCTGGCGGGCGCCGCGCCGGGGCGGAAGTTGGGCGGCGGCGCATCGGCCTGGGCCACACGCCACTCGTAGACGTTGATCGCCACCGCCTGGGCGAGGTTCAGCGACCGGAAGCGCGTGTCGATCGGGATGGTCACCACCGTCTGGCACAGCGCCACGTCGGCCGTCTCCAGTCCCGCCCGCTCGCCGCCGAACAGCAGGCCGACGCGCTCGCCGCGCCCGACGGCCTCGACCCATTCGACCGCCGCGGCCCGCGGCGTGATCACCGGCAGCTGCAGTTCGCGAGGCCGCGCGGTGGTGGCGTAGACGCGCTGGAGGTCGGCGATCGCCTCGGCCACGCTGCCGCACACCTTGGCCGCGTTGAGGGGCCACTCCGCGCCGGAGGCCGAGGCCCAGGCCCGTTCCTGGGGCCAGCCGTCGCGCGGATTCACCAGCCGCAGGTCGGTCAGGCCGAAGTTGGCCATGGCGCGGGCCACCGCGCCGATGTTCTCCGCCAGCTGCGGGGCGTTCAGGATGATGACGGGGGCAAGAGGAGCGGCTTCGGCCATGCCGCGTTTAGAGAAGCCCCAACCGGCGATGGCAACCCCGATGGCGCGTTCAGGCCGCGACGGTCGCCTCGGCTTCACGCGGCGCGAGGGTTCCGCGACGTCAGCAGCGTCGCCGAGCCTTTGCGTCGGCGTCCATGGCGGCTATACGGCCCCAAAGACATATTCGCCCGGAGCGCCCGCCCCTCATGGCCAAGATCAAAGTCGCCAACCCCGTCGTCGATCTCGACGGGGACGAGATGACCCGCATCATCTGGAAGCTGATCAAGGACAAGCTGATCTTCCCGTTCCTGGATCTCCAGATCGACTACTACGACCTGGGCATGGAGCACCGCGACGCCACCGACGACAAGGTGACCGTCGAAGCGGCCGAGGCGATCAAGAAGTACGGCGTCGGCATCAAGTGCGCGACCATCACCCCGGACGAAGCGCGGGTGAAGGAATTCAATCTCAAGAAGATGTGGAAGTCGCCGAACGGCACGATCCGCAACATCCTGGGCGGGGTGGTCTTCCGCGAACCCATCATCTGCAAGAACGTGCCGCGGCTGATCCCCGGCTGGACCCAGCCCATCATCATCGGCCGCCATGCGTTCGGCGACCAGTACCGCGCCACCGACTTCAAGGTGCCCTCGAAGGGCAAGCTGACGGTGAAGTGGGAAGGCGACAACGGCGAGACGATCGAGCACGAGGTCTACGACTTCCCGGGCGGCGGCGTCGCCATGGCGATGTACAACCTCGACGATTCGATCCGCGACTTCGCGCGCGCCTCGCTGTCGTACGCCCTGAACCGGAAGTACCCGATCTACCTCTCGACGAAGAACACGATCCTCAAGGCCTACGACGGGCGCTTCAAGGACATCTTCCAGGAGGTCTACGAGACCGAATACCTCGACCAGTTCAAGGCCGCGGGCCTGACCTACGAGCACCGCCTGATCGACGACATGGTGGCCTCGGCGCTGAAGTGGTCGGGCGGCTTCATCTGGGCCTGCAAGAACTACGACGGCGACGTGCAATCCGACCAGGTGGCCCAGGGATTCGGCTCGCTGGGCCTGATGACCTCGGTGCTGGTGACGCCCGACGGCAAGGTCATGGAGGCCGAGGCCGCCCACGGCACCGTGACGCGCCACTACCGCCAGCATCAGCGCGGCGAATCCACCTCCACCAACTCGATCGCCTCGATCTTCGCGTGGACCCAGGGCCTCAAGCACCGCGCCAAGCTCGACGGCAACGCCGAACTCGACCGCTTCGCCTCGACGCTGGAGAAGGTCTGCGTGTCCACGGTCGAGAGCGGCTCGATGACCAAGGACCTGGCGCTGCTGGTTGGTGACACCCAGGGCTGGCTCACCACCGAGGGCTTCATCGACAAGGTGGCGGTCAATCTCGAGAAGGCGCTCGCGGCCGCCTGAGCCGGCGGCCTAGCGGCCTTCCTTCCAGACGTCGAGAGGCTGCTTCTCCTCGTGGCGCACGAGGAAATAGTAGCCGGCCACGAAGACGACGATCGCCGTGACCGTGGCGCCCAGGAATCCGGCCGGGGTGGCGAACCACAGGGTGAGCCAGAGGGTCGCGTCGCCGATCAGCAGCATCGCCCAGCGCGTCAGCAGGCTGAACGCGTGGTAGGTCCGCTCGTGGGTGAGGGTATCGGGCGTCTGCTCGCCGAAATGAGCGCGGGTTTCCATATCGGGACCTCCGACCAGCCCAGCAGGATCAACGCCAGCGCGCGCCCATTGTTCCGTTCTGTCAATATGGGTTCTTCAGGCGTTCTCGCGCCATGCCGGCCCCGTCCGCAACGCAAAACGGCCGGGGCGAGCCCCGGCCGCTTCACAGGGGTTCTGACGATGGATCGCCGTCAGACGGTAAACACGCGGCGACGCCGCATCGCGGCGCCGGCCATGCCGAAGCCGGCGATCATCAGCGCCCAGGTGGCGGGCTCGGGAACGGCCGTGGCGTCGTGGTCCCAGTCGAAGTTGGCGGAGACCGACAGCTGGTTGTTCGAACCGTTGAAGGTGCCGCCGTTGACGTAGATGCTCAGCACGCCATCGTTCAGCGGACCGAAGTTGAGCGTCATCTTGCCATTGGAATCCAGGAGGTCGCCGGGATTCCAGTCGAGGTAGCCCTTGTTGATCGTGAACGGAATGCCGCCGGTCACGCCGGTGACTTCCGTCGGGCCATTGTTCGGATCGGGCAGATCGAACACGAAGCGGAGCTTCGCGGTCCCGGTGACGAAGACGTCGTCCAGGTTGATCGCGCTCTCGGTCGTGTAGAGGGCGAACAGCGGAACGACGGCGATTTCTTCGTTGCCGTTGCCCGGGTTGCCATCGCTGGGCGCCAGGTTGACGTTGAAGCTGCCGCTGAACGCGCTGGCGGCGAGCACCAAGCCCGGATCATCGGTCTTCAACTCGTCGAGGTACCAGTTCCCGGCGAAGACCGTCGCATGCGCCTGCGTGGCAGCGAGCGCCAAGCCGGCAGTCGCCGCAAGTGCGGCAAATTTGTTTTTCATCTCAAGGCCCCCCGCGCCTCAGCGTGAAACTTCCGTTACCGATTTCTTAATGTCACAGCCGCAAGGCGACTTGCAGCAAGACTCCCCCGCCGCGCGAACTTACTGTTCGAGCATCACCCTTATGGCGAGTAGCCCCTCAGCGGCCCGGCTGGAGTCGGGCGCACCGCCTTGGGCGAAGTCGGGGCGGCCCCCGGCCCCCTGCCCCCCCATGGCCTGGACAGCGGCCTTCGCCAGATCGACCGCATTGACGCGCCCCTGCGCCGAGCCGGTGACCGCCACGGTGCAGGCGGCCTTGCCGTCGGCCGTGCCCACGAGGGCGATGACGCCGTCGGGGAGCTGCTTCTTGAACTCCTCGGCGATGGGCCGCAGGTCCTTGCCGCCGACGCCCTCCATGACGCGGGCGATCACCTGGACGCCGCCGATCTCCTCCGGCCCGGACGCCGCGCCGCCGCCCCCGCCCATGGCCAGCTGGCGCTTGGCGTCGGCCAGCTCCTTCTCGACCTTGCGGTTCTGCGCCTGCAGCGCTTCGACGCGCGCGGCGACTTCGGCCACCGGGACCTTGAACTGCTCGGCGAGCGCCTTGGCGACGCCGGCCTGTTCGAGCAGGTAGCGACGCGCCGCCTCGCCGGTCAGCGCCTCGATGCGGCGCACGCCCGCGGCGATCCCCTGTTCCGAGACGATCTTGAAGAGCGCGATGTCGCCGGTGCGCGCCACATGCGTGCCGCCGCACAGCTCCACCGAATAGGCGCCGCCGGGCCCCTCGCCCTTCGCGCCGCCCAGCGCCTGGCCCAGCGTCAGAACGCGGACGGTGTCGCCGTACTTCTCGCCGAACAGCGCCATGGCGCCGGCCTCGATGGCCTGTTGCGGGGCCATCAGCTGGGTGTCGGCGGCCAGGTTCTGGCGCACCACGGCGTTCACCTCAGCCTCGATGCGGTCGATCTCGTCCGCGGTCAGCGGCTGGCCGTGGCTGAAGTCGAAGCGGATGCGTTCGCCGTCAACCATCTGGCCCTTCTGGGTCACGTGCTGGCCCAGCACGTTGCGCAGCGCCGCGTGCAGCAGGTGGGTGGCCGAGTGGTTGGCTCGCGTCGACGCCCGGCGCTCGGGGTCGACCGCCAAGCGCACGCGCGCGCCGGGCTCCAGCCTGCCCTCGACGATGGTGAGGTCATGCACGTGCAGGTCGCCGGCCTGTTTCTGGACGTCGGTGACGCGCGCGCGCCCGCCGTCCCATTCGACCTCGCCCTGGTCGCCCGCCTGGCCGCCGCTCTCGGCGTAGAAGGGGGTGCGGTCGAACAGCGCCTGGACCTTGGCGCCGGCGGCCGCGGCGTCGACCTCATGGCCGTCCTCCACCAGCGCCAGCAGCTCGCCCGTGCCCTCCGTGGTTTCGTAGCCGACGAACTCGGTCTGGCCGAGGCGGTCGCGGATCGCGAACCACTCCGCCGCCGCCGCCACCTGGCCCGAGCCCACCCAAGCCTCGCGCGCCATCTCGCGCTGGCGGGCCATGGCCGTGTCGTACTCGTCGAGATTGACGGTCAGGCCCCTGGCGCGCACCGCGTCCTGCGTCAGGTCGAGCGGGAAGCCGTAGGTGTCGTAGAGGCGGAACGCCGTCTCGCCCGACAGGACGTCGCCGTCCTTGAGGCCGGCGGTCGCCTCGTCCAGCAGAGCGAGGCCCCGGCCCAGGGTGCGGCGGAACCGCTCCTCCTCCTGGCGCAGGGTGTCGACGATGGCCGGCTCGGCGCGCTTCAGCTCGGGATAGGCCTCGCCCATCTCCGCCACCAGGGTCGGCGCCAGGCGGTGCATCAGCGGCTCGTCCGCGCCCAGGATGTGGGCGTGACGCATGGCCCGGCGCATGATCCGGCGCAGCACGTAGCCCCGCCCCTCGTTCGACGGCATGACGCCGTCGGCGATCAGGAAGCTGGTCGAGCGCAGGTGGTCGGCGATCACCCGGTGCGACGGCCGCGCGTCGCCCTCCGCCTTCACGCCGGTCGCCGCCTCGCTCGCGGCGATCAGGGTGCGGAACAGGTCGGTCTCGTAGTTGGAATGCACGCCCTGCAGGATCGCGGTGATCCGCTCCAGCCCCATGCCGGTGTCGATCTGCGGCTTCGGCAGGGGCTTCTGCTCGCCGTCGGCGAAGCGCTCGAACTGCATGAAGACCAGGTTCCAGAACTCCAGGAACCGATCGCCGTCCTCGTCGGGGCTGCCGGGCGGGCCGCCCTGGAGCTCCGGCCCCTGGTCGATGAAGATCTCGGAGCACGGGCCGCAGGGGCCGGTGTCGCCCATGGACCAGAAGTTGTCGGATGTGGGGATTCGGATGATCCGGTCGTCCGAGAAGCCGGCGATCTTCTTCCACAGGTCCGCCGCCTCGTCGTCGGTGTGATAGACCGTGACCAGCAGCTTGTCCTTGGGCAGGCCGAACTCCTTGGTGATCAGGGTCCAGGCCGCTTCGATCGCGCCCGCCTTGAAGTAGTCGCCGAACGAGAAGTTGCCCAGCATCTCGAAGAAGGTGTGGTGACGGGCGGTGTAGCCGACATTGTCGAGGTCGTTGTGCTTGCCGCCGGCCCGCACGCACTTCTGCGACGAGGCCGCGCGCGGCCACGGCGCCGCCTCGGCGCCGGTGAAGTAGTTCTTGAACGGCACCATGCCGGCGTTGACGAACAGCAGGGTCGGGTCGTTCTGCGGGACCAGCGGGGCCGAGGCGACCACGGCGTGATCCTGCTTCCGGAAGTAGTCCAGGAAGTGGGTCCGGATCTCGTTCAGGGTCGCCATGGGTCTCGATCTCGAAGGTGAACTCGCAACGCGTCGCCCCGATGTGGGGCCGGCTCGGTGTACGCGAAACGGGGGGCCTAGGGAAAGCGCGGTGGAAATGCAAAGGACGCCCCGGGCTTTCGCCGGAGCGTCCTGCCTCTTACGAGGCCCTTCAGGGTGGCGACGCGGGCGGGTTGGCGGAGCGCGCGCGCCGGGATCGGGGCCTCAGAGCGAGCCGTCCTCGTCGTCGGCGCTCTCGTCGGGGCCCACGAGAAGCTCTTCCTCGATGGTCTCGCGCGCGCCGCGCACCTTCCGCTCGATCTCGGCGGCGATGTCGGGATTGGCCTTGAGGAACTCGCGCACGTTCTCGCGGCCCTGGCCGATGCGCTGCGAGCTGAACGAGAACCACGAGCCGGACTTTTCGACCACGCCCGCCTTCACGCCCAGGTCGATGATCTCGCCCAGCTTGGAGATGCCCTCGCCGTACATGATGTCGAACTCGACCTCGCGGAACGGCGGGGCGACCTTGTTCTTGACCACCTTCACGCGGACGTTGTTGCCGACGATCTCGTCGCGCTGCTTGACCGAGCCCGTGCGGCGGATGTCGAGGCGCACCGAGGCGTAGAACTTCAGCGCGTTGCCGCCCGTCGTCGTCTCGGGACTGCCGTACATCACCCCGATCTTCATGCGGATCTGGTTGATGAAGATGACCAGCGTCTTGGCCTTGGAGATCGAGGCGGTGAGCTTGCGCAGCGCCTGGCTCATCAGGCGGGCCTGCAGGCCAGGCAGCTGGTCGCCCATCTCGCCCTCGATCTCGGCCCGCGGCGTCAGCGCCGCCACCGAGTCGACCACGATCACGTCGACCGCGCCCGAACGCACCAGGGTGTCGGTGATCTCCAGCGCCTGCTCGCCCGCGTCGGGTTGGGAAACGAGGAGCTCGTCGAGGTTGACGCCCAGCTTGTGGGCGTAGCTCGGGTCGAGCGCATGTTCGGCGTCGACGAAGGCGGCCGTGCCGCCCGCCTTCTGCACCTCGGCCACCACGTGCAGGGCCAGCGTCGTCTTGCCGGAGCTCTCGGGCCCGTAGATCTCGACGATCCGCCCCTTGGGCAGGCCGCCGATGCCCAGCGCCAGGTCGAGGCCCAGCGAGCCGGTGGAGACCGCCTCGACCTCCATCTGCGTCTTGTCGCCCAGCCGCATGACCGAGCCCTTGCCGAACGCCCGATCGATCTGCGCCAGCGCGGCCTCGAGCGCGCGCTGCTTATCCCCGTCTTCTTTTCCCACGAGCCTCAACGCTGACTGAGTCATTGCCTGATCCCTCTCTACCGCAGATTCCCGCCAACCCGGTCGGGAGAACGCGTCGCCGCGTCGAGGACTCAAGACGTACCGCCTTTGTTCCGGGTTCGCAAGATGTTCTCATCCCGCGAGCCGCGGCCCGGGTCCCCGGCCAGGCGGCGCAACGCCTTCCGCCTGACCAGGGAAGATTCGGACCGGCCTACGTCAAAAGCGGACGTAGGCTTGGGGGCCGGTTCTCAGGCCGCGAACGCCGGGGCGACAAGGCGGCCGGCCAGTTCGAAGCTGCGCAGCACCGCCTCGTGCGGGATCGAGCCGAACTGCATCAGGCACATCACCCTGTCGGCCCCGATCGCCTGGTAGCCGCGCAGCCGCTCGATGCAGTGGTCGGGATCGCCGATCACCACGCTGTCCAGCGGCTCCAGCACCTCGTGAGCCTCCTCGAAGCTGATCTCCTGGCCCTGCGCCATACGCTTCAGCACCTGCACCACCGGGGGATCGTCGGCCTGGATCTCGACCTCGTGCGGATCGAGCTTCTGCAACGCGGCCGTGTCGCGGGCCGAGTTGGGGTGCAGGCCAGCCTTGATCATGTCGTACCAGACCCGCCGCGGCACCTTGAAGACGACCGGCGCGGTGTTGACGTACCAGAGCGCCGACCATGCCGCGCCGTTGGCGATGGCCTGCGCCCGGCTCTCGGCCACGTGGACGAAGGTGAAGCAGCCCTTCTGGGCGTTCACCACCTTGCCGGCGGGTTCCCGGCAGGCGGCCAGGCCGCGGTCGTGCTCGCGCAACATCTGGCCCAGGAAGGCGACCGGGCTCAGCAGCGTGGTGCCCAGCGCGCCAACGCCGAGTTCTCCGGCCATGTGGAAGCTCTCGGGCGAGCCGCAGGTCTGCCAGAGGCGCGGATGGGGCTTCTGCAGCGGCTTGGGCGTCACCTCGCGCGGCGGCACGCGGTAGTCCTCGCCTTCCCAGGAGAACTCCGGCTCGGTCCAGATGCGCGGGATCATTCGGAAGGCCTCGCGCACCTCGTCGCGCGCCTTGTCGGGATCGACGCCGAAGGTCTCCCACTCCTTGCCGCCGGACTTGGCCAGCCCGAGCTCGAACCGCCCGCCGGACAGCAGGTCCAGGGTCGCGGCGCGCTCGGCCACCCGCAGCGGAGCGTTGATGCGGAACGGCGCCAGCACCCCGGCATGGCCCACCCGTAAGGTTGAGGTGGACATGGCGATGGCGGTCAGCACCACCTCCGGCGCCGAGGAGTAGCTGAACTGGGGCGAGCCGTGGTGCTCCACCTGCCACCAGGTCTCGAAGCCGGCGGCCTCGGCCGCCTGGGCCTGGGCGATGATCTCGCGGAACAGGCTGGCCTCGTCGGCGCCGTCCTTCCAGGGGAAGGCGCGCTGGATCTCACAGAAGACATCGAACTTCACAGGTTTCCTCCGGCGGCTTGATACATAACATGCGTTATATTTTCAGACATGGCGAGCGCTGGCGTCGAATGGCCGGTCATGCTCAGAAAATGGCGATGGGATTGAGGGGCGAACCGGTTCCGCCCTGGATGCGCAGGGGCCCGGCGGCGAACTGGAACGACCAGCGGCCGAGCTCGGCGCAGGCCTGCGCCACGGACTCCAGGTCGAGGTTGTCCAGCAGGTGCAGGCCCATGGCGACCAGGCCCAGGATGTGGATCGGCATGGCCCAGTCGCGATGGATCACGCCGTTGGGAATCGGGTCGTGGACGCCGTCGCCGCCCAGCACGGCCACCTGCCGGGCGTGCAGCCACTCGACGGCCCGCGGGTCCAGCCCCGCCACCGCCTGATCGGAGTGGACCGCCCGGCGCGCGTCGCGGCCCAGGCGCACGAGGAGGATGTCGCCCTTCCCCACCTGGATCCCGTGGGCCGCCTCGGCGGCCTCCAGCTCCTCGGTGGTGACGAGGTGGTCGGCCTCGACGAACGGCCGGCCCTGCGCGCGCGGCACGTCCAAGAGCACGCCGCGGCCGACGAGCCCGTCGCGCAGGGACATGATTGTGTTGGACCGCGCGCCCGTGCTCTTCACCTCGCCGGCGGCGCGGCCGTTGTACATGCGCCCCTGCAAGAAGATGTGGCAGAGGGCGTCGATGTGGCTGGACGCCATGCCGTGGTAGGCGATGCCGATGAAGTCGGTGGAGACCTCCAGGCCGTCCACCCCGGGCACGCAGCAGTCGTCGCCGGCGATGACCATGTGGTGCTGCGCCGGCCAGGGGTTCTCCGGCCCCGGCTGAGTGGGGAAGTCGCGCGACAGGCTGACTGTCCGGCCCTCCCGCACCAGCCCCGCGGCCGCGACGATCTCGGCCGGCCCGATGTGATTGAGCGCCCCCCGCTCGTCGTCCGCCCCCCAGCGCCCCCAGTTGGAGACGCGGTCGAACAGGGCCCGCAGCTCGGCGTCGCTCATCGAGTCGGGGTGCGGCCCGCGCCGGGAATCAAAGTCGCGCCGGTTCATGACCCCTTCGCCAGCGCCTCGTTGGCCCGGGAATGGCGCACGCCGGGCTCGAGCTCGATCATCTCGATGATGTTGCCGTTGGGGTCGTAGCAGCAGGCCGTGCCGACGATGCCGAGGGCCTCCGCGGGCGTGTAGACCGGCTGGGTGAAGCGCACGCCCGCGGCGGTGAGCTGCTCGTAGGCGGCGTGCACGTTGCGGGTGCGGAAGGCGATGATCCGCGGCACGGTGGTCGCCACCGCGTCCGGATCCGGGAACACCGCCTTCGGCTCCAGCCACTCGATCAGGTCGATCATCGGCCCGTCGGGATCGTCGGGCAGCACCATCAGCACGCCGCGGCCACTGGCCCGCCGCAGGCCGAAGATGCCCGCGACGAACTCGGGCCAGGTCACGTCCCGGCGGTCGTTCAGGACCTCGAACCCGAGCCGCCGGTAGAAGGCGACCGACTCGTCGAGGTCCCGGCAGTTGACGACCGTGTGGTAGAGGCTGGCGAGCGACCACTGACCCATGAGCACAACCCCCTAGAAGTCGTAGCCGACCCGCACGCCCCAGGTGCGCGGCGGGTAGTAGGTGTAGTTGTCGAAGCCGAAGCCGCCGCCCAGGGTGTTGGACTGCAGGCCGTCGTTGGAGATGATGTCCTTGTTCCCGACGTTGCGGACGAAGGCGTCGACACTCCAGCGGGCGTCGGGCGCGCGCCAGTTCACGCTGAGGTCGACCAGGGTGTAGGCGCCCTGACGTTCCAACGGCGAGTTGGCGGAGAGGAAGTAGAGGTCGCCGGAGCGGAAGATGTCCACGCGCGGCGTCAGCTGGCCGAAGGCCGTGTCGAACGCGTACTGGGCGCCGACGTTGATGGTGTACTTGGGCGTCTGCACCAGCCGGTTGCCCGCGAAATCGCAGAGCCGGGTGGTGGCGTCGCAGCCCGGGGCGGCCCCCGCGTAGCGGTTGTCGATGGTCGTGTACTCGTCGTACTCGGCCTTGGTGAGGGCGACCGCCGCATTGAGGCGCAGGCCGCCCGCGGGCGTGGCCACGGCCTCCAGCTCCAGCCCGTTCACGTGGGCGCGGCCCGCATTGTCGATCCGCGAGCCGGTGATGTCCTGCACGAACACCTGCATGTCGCGCAGCTTCTGGCGGTAGGCCGCGCCGTTGAAGACGACCCGCCCGTCGGCCAGGGTGGTCTTGAACCCCGCCTCCCAGGCGCGGACCTTCTCGGGCTGGTAGATGCCCGGGAAGTTCCCGACGAGCCCGCCGCCCGACAGATAGCCGCGGGCGTAGTTGGCGTAGACCAGCGCGTTGTCGGAGACGCGCCAGGTGATGCCGGCCTTGCCGGTCACCTCGCTCCAGCTCTCGTTGAAATTCTTGGTCGGCTCGGTGGAGAAGCCGATCAGCGGCAGGGTGTAGTTGAGGAAGTCGAAGCCCTTCTTGCGGTCGTGCGTGTAGCGCAGGCCGACGGTGAGGGTGACCGGCGCGCCCATGCCGGCCTTCTCGAGATCGAAGTCGGCCTGGCCGAACACGGCCTGCGACCGGGTCTTGTAGATGCCGCCGTTGGTGAAGACGAAGTTGTCGGTGAACGGCGAGGCCGAGTTCAGCCCCGTGTCGAAGAACTGGAAGGTCTGGCCCACCTTCTCACTGAAGAAGAAACCGCCGATGATCCACGAGAGCGGCGCGTCCGAGGGGTTGGAGGCCAGGCGCACCTCCTGCGACCACTGGAACTGGTCGAGCGTCCAGTAGGGATTGTTCGCCAGGGTCAGCTCGGAGGCGTCGGGATCGCTCGATTGGGCCCACTTGCCGGAGGCGTAGCCCGTCACCGAGGTCAGGGTGGCCGGACCCAGGTCGTAGTTGAAGGTCCCCGAGGCGTAGCGGTTCTTCTGGTCGAAGTTCTCGGGGCTGTTCTTCCGCACCTCGCGCGGATCGTCGAGGTAGGGCTGGGCGCCGACGTAGCGCGCCGGCGCCAGGTTCCAGCGGGTCTTGGTGGCCACAGGGTCGCCGTTGTCGGACGCCGAGACGACCAGCCGGAAATCGGCCTGTTCGGAGAACTTCACGAACAGCTGGCCGCGGATCATCCAGAAGTCCTGACCGTCGGCGTCGTGGGTGGCGCCGGGACCGGTGAAGAGGTTTTTCTGGTAGCCGTCGTGGTCGGCCTTGACCGCCGAGATCCGGATCGCGGCGAAACCGCCGTCGTCGTGGGTATAGAGCGGGGCGTTCAGCCAGCCGCGGAAGATGCGCGCGTCGTAGTTGCCGAGCAGGGCGTCGGCGTGGCCGCCCAGCTCGGCGCTCGGCGCCCGGCTGATGACGTTGACCGAGCCGCCCACCGAGTTGCGTCCGTAGAGCGTGCCCTGGGGCCCGCGCAGCACCTCGATGCGGTCGACGTCGAAGAACTCCGGATCCACCGAGGTGGTGCGGGCGAGATAGACCCCGTCGAGATTGTAGGCGACCGGCGAGTCGCCGCCGCTGGTGGTGTTCTGGCTGCCCACCCCGCGCAGGGTGATGACGTTCTCGCCGCCCGTGACGCCCGAACCGAAGCGCAGCGACGGTATGCGGGTGGAAAGGTCCTGGAAGCCCACGACGCCCTGCTTCTCGAGCTGGTCGCCCGAGATGGCGGTGAGCGCGATCGGCACGTCCTGCGCCTGTTCCTCGCGCTTCTGGGCGGTGACGATCAGTTCCTCGACCAGGGCGCCGGAGGCGCGGTCCTGGGCCAGGGCTGGCGCCGCCGGCGCGACCAATGCAACGGCGGATGCAGAAAACAGGATAGTCCGCAGAGTGCGGCTCACGGCTTCCCCCCTCGTTCAGCGCCGCGAGTGTCGCGGGCGTTGGCCCGGCCTCCGGCTTGAAGCGGAAACATAACACGCGTTCCGTAAACGGAAAGGGTCCACATAATGCTCGTTATATAACGTTCGTTTGAAAAATGCCTGCGCCCGGCCCGTCGGGGTTGTCACCGCGATACGGAATGCGGCACAGCGTGACAGGTAGCTTGGGGCGGCGCATGGCCAGGGTTGTCGATCACGACGAGCGGCGGGAAATCTTCGCGGCCGCGGCCCTGCGCGTGATCGTGCGCGAAGGCGTGCCGGGGCTCACGGTTCGCGAGGTGGCCAAGGAGGCCGGCTTCACCACCGGGGCCCTCACCCACTATTTCCAATCCAAGGACCAGCTGCTGATCCAGGCGTCGGAGCTGTCGTCCCGGCTCGTCCGTGAACGCATGGCGCGCGCCGAGCGGGCCCCGTCGGCCCTGGACGCGATCCGCCGCGTGGTGGCGCTCGCCCTGCCGCTGACGGCGGAGACGCGGGGATATTGGCGAATCTGGGTGGGCTACTGGGAGCGTTCCGCCTACGACGCCGACGTCGCCCGCGTCATGGGCCTGCGCTACGACGAGTGGCGCGACCGCCTGGCCCGCCTGCTCGCCCGCGCCCAGGAGGAGGGCGAGGTCGCCCCCGACGTGGACGTCCAGCACGCCGCCCAGAGCCTGGTGGCGCTGATCGACGGGATCGGCGTGCAGGTGCTGCTGGGCGTGGGCCGCATTCCCCCGGCCCGGCAGCGGGCGATGATCGACCTGTGGCTCGAGACGCTCGGCGCCCGTGGCGGGGCGATGGAGCGCGCACCGGGCAAGCGCGGCCGCAGCTAGGGCTCGGACCGCCGTTCCAGCGTCGCGGCGCGAAGGCGAAGGGCGGCGCGCAGGCCGCCCCCGGGCCGATTCTCCAGGATCAGCCGGCCGCCCTGGCTCTCGGCCAGCGCGCGGACGATCGCCAGGCCCAGGCCCGCCCCCGCCGATTCGCGGCCGCGCGAGGGTTCGAGGCGCTCGAACGGGGCAGTGAGACGCGCCAGCGCTTCGGCCGGCACGCCGGGACCGTCATCCTCCACCGCGATCCAGATCCCGTCGCCGTCGGCCCCTGCGCCAACCCGCCCCCCGCCGCCGTAGCGGACGGCGTTGTCGACGAGGTTGGCCAGCATCCGGCGCAGCGCCAGGGGCGCGCAGGCCGCATGAAGCGGACCGCCCGCCAGCGGCGCGACGGCGATGGGCTGGCCGAGCTCGGCGCGCACCTCGGCCAGGCGGGCCAGCTCCTCGTCCACATCGACACACGGGGCCTCGGCCGGCGCATCGGCCGTGGCGTGCCGGGCGAAGGTGAGCGTGTCGTCCAGCAGCGCGCTCGCCTCCTCGATGTCGGCCACGGCGCGGGCGTGCTGGTCGGGATCGTCGATGAAGTCGGCCCGCAGGCGCAGACGGGTGAGATAGGTGCGCAGGTCGTGGGCGATGGCGGCCAGCATGCGGGTGCGCTCGTCCACGAGGCCGCGGATGGTGCGCTTCATGTGGTTGAAGGCGGCCGACAGGTCGCGAAGCTCGGCGGAGCCGCGCTCGGGCAGGTCATCGGCCGACAGATCCTCGGCGAAGCGGCGGGCGCCGTCGGCCAGGGCGCGGATCGGCCGCGCGGTCTGGCTGACGGCGGCGAACAGGACCACGAGCAGCGCGGCCACGCCGATCGCGCCGATCGCGGCGCTGCGGCGGACCAGGCGTTCGAGCGCCGGGAGGCGCGTCCGCTCGATGACGAGCACCTGGCCGTCGTCGAGGCCGACCAGCAGGCGCACCGGCGAGACCGCGCCCAGCCCGCCCCCCTGCAGCGGCCGCACGGCGGCGCGGAAGCGGGTCTGCACCCGGAACGGACGATCGCCGAACGCCGCAGCGTAGCGGGCGTAGCGCTGCTCCAGCCGTTGTTCGAGGCGCGGCTCCAGCGGCCCGGACTCGCCCGCCACGTCGGTCGGGAAGCCTGGCGCGAGGCTGACGCGGAGGGGTTCCACGTTGAGCGCGCGGAGCACGCGGGGCCGCAGCTCGGGCGGCGCGGCCTCGACCGCCTCGGCCATGGCGGCGGCGTCGGCCGGGGCGACGAGGCTGAAGATCGGCCGCGCGGGGCCGCCGGGCCAAAGCATGGCGACGATGAAAGCGATCATCGCGGCGGCCAGCCCCGCGACGAAGATCATGCCGATGCGGACGGCCAGGCTGTCGAACGCCGTCGGACGGGCGCGCTTCGCCGCCGCCGCGCCATCGGACGGCGCGGCGTGGGACGGACGCCGGTGCTCGTCGCGCGCTCGCATGGCCTGGCGCCATCTTCGGAGGCCCCGCGCCGAGGCGGAAGGCGAAAAGCACGGCTGTTACACTTCGTTGCGCTTTGGCGCCGGGCCGACAATCGCGGCTGACCGGCTGGCGGGACAGTGGCCCCATGACCCCAGGCCGCCTCGCCATGTTCGCCGCCCTCGCCATCGCGGGATTGGCGACCGCCGGACCGGCGGAAGCCCGCGGCCCGCTCGCCGAACGGCTGGCGGCGATACGGGCGGCGAGGACCGGGTCAGCCGCGCCACCGACGGATTCGCCCGCGGACTGGACGACGGTCTATCGCAACGACGCGCCCCGGCGGACCCTGCGGCCCGCCGCGGCCGACGGGCCGGTGGTCGATGGGCCGGCGGCCGAACGGCCCGCGAAGGCCGCGGATCGGCCGCGCCTCGGGCGGCTGCGCCCCCGGCGCTGATTACCGGCGCTCGGCCATCTCGCGTGCGGCGGCGATCTCGGCGGCGTCCAGGCGGCCGTCCTGGTTGCGGTCGGACAGCTCGAACAGCGGGGCCGGCGCGGCGCGGAATTCCTGGGCCGTGATCCGGCCATCGCCATCGGCGTCGGCCCGCCGCACGGCGTCGACCAACGGCTTGGCCCGCTCGATCCTGGAGAGCCGCCGCAGTTCGGACTGGCTCAGCACGCCGTCGCCATCGCGGTCGAGCCGACGCAGCCGGGCCCAGCGGGCGTCGGCGAACTCGGCGCGGGTGACGTAGCCGTCGTGGTTGAGGTCAGCGTTGTCGAACACGGCGCCCGGCGAACGGGCCTGGGCGGCCGGGGCCGAGGCGAGCAGCGCCGCCACGGCGACGGAAGTCAGAAGACGCATGGGATCCTCGAAGCAGGAAAGAGGCGGCCGGGCGCCCGGGGACGGCGCCCGGCCGAGGGGAACCGGGGAAGGAAGCCGGCCGGGGGCTATCGGGGCCGGTCGACCACGCCGGTCACGGAGGTGGTCTGTCCGTCAACGCCGGTGCGCGAGGCGCCGTAGCTGAACGTGCCATCGCCGTTGTCGATGACGGTGGTGGCGCGCGACGCCGTCTTGCCGTTGTTGAAGACGTGGCTGGCGCCGCCGGAATAGACGCCGTCGCCCCAGGCGGCCTGGCGCGAACTGGCGCCGCCGTAGCCGCCGTGGGTCTGTAGACTGCGCGAGGCCGAGACGGCGCCGGGCTGGCGGTCGATCGCCCGCGCGCGGACATAGCCAGCGCCGTCGGCGCGCTGGACGCTGACGGTGCGGCCGTGGCCGCGAGCGTCGGCGGCCGAGGCGGAGATGAGGGCCAGGACGATGGCGAGGCCGCCGACGGCGGCCAGGGTGTCGAAACGCATGATCGTGGGCTCCGTGAAGGGGTGGGTCCCGTCCTGCGCCGATCAGGCGCGCGGCCGGCAAGCGAGCCGTTTCGACGGGAATACGGAGTGTTACGAAGTGTATCGCCCCCTGCCCGGCCCTTCGCTCCGCCCCGGTTTCGGGCGATGCTGAGGCCGATGAGCGACAGCGCTTCCCCAGACAACGCCGTGGCCGACAACACCGTGATCGCCGTGGTCGAGGACGATCCGGAGATTCGCGACCTGACCTTGCGCCTGCTCGCGCGGGAGGGCTTCGAGGCGGTCGGCTGTCCCGACGCGCCGGCCTTCGACCGCATCGCCGGGCGACGGCGCATCGACCTGGTGCTGCTGGACCTCATGCTTCCCGGCGAGGACGGCTTGTCCCTGTGCCGCCGGCTGCGCGCGTCGGGTGGCGGACCGGCGGTGGTGATGCTGACGGCCAAGGGCGACGACATCGACCGCATCGTGGGACTGGAGATCGGCGCCGACGACTACCTGCCCAAACCGTTCAACCCGCGCGAGCTGCTGGCCCGGGTCCGGGCGGTCCTGAGACGCACGCGCCACGACCATCGGCCGGCCACGCCGGCGCCGCACGAGATGCTGCGTTTCGAGGACTGGACACTCGACACCGGGAGCCGCGAGCTCGCCGGGGCCGACGGCGGCGTCACCCAGCTCACGGGGGGCGAATACGACCTGCTCCTGAGCTTCCTGCGCCATCCGCAACGGGTGCTCAGCCGCGACCAACTCCTCGACTGGACGCGTGGACGCAACGCGGGCCCCTATGACCGCGCCGTCGACGTGCAGCTCAGCCGACTGCGGCGCAAGCTCGGCGATCCGGGGGACGGCAGCGGCCTGATCCGCACCGTGCGAGGCGGCGGCTATCTGTTCACGGCGAAGGTCCGACGCCTCTAGGCGTGCTCGCCGGGCGCGCCGCACTGACGCAACGGTTGAGATTTTCGGTGAAGCTCCATTCGCCCCTCTCGGCGCGATGTGTCCACTACACAACTGCCGCGCGAATACTGGCAAATCAACACGTTCACCTGTGTCGGTATGTGAATCAGCCTAGACTCAAGACCTAGGTTTAGGGGGTCTTGACCAGGGTATGCGTCCGCGGATGTCGGAGAGGACCGGCGCAGCGATCCGCAAGTTGCGGCTCGCCCGTGGCTGGAGTCTCGCCCAGCTCAGCGAAACCAGCGGCGTGCCGATCTCGACCCTATCGCGGGTCGAGCTCGGCCAGAACGCACTTAACTATGAGAAACTGATTCGACTCTGCCGCGCGCTCGAGGTGGACCTTGAGGGTCTGGTCACCCGCGAAGCGGAGTCGGCCGGTGTCGCCTCGGGCCGACGCGCCGTCACCCGCACGGGCCAGGGGCCTGCGGCCCGGGTGGGCGGCAACACCGGGCGACGCGCCGCGGCCGATTTGCTGTCCAAGGGCCTGTCGCCCATCACGATCGACGTGACGGCCGCCAACCTCGACGCGCACGGCCCCCTGACGGCGCATCCGGGCGAGGCCTATGCGCTCGTGCTGGACGGCGAGATCGAATTCCACAGCCATCTCTACGCCCCGCTTGCGCTCGACGCGGGGGATTCGGTCTACTTCGACGCGGCTTCGGGCTATGCGCTGGTCGCCCCGGCGGGACCCGCCAAGGTGCTGCTGGTGGTGGGCGGCGAAATACCGTTCGGCTGAGCGGATCGCCCCGCACCTGACGCGGGGCGGCAAGTTGTCGCAAGTCGAAGCCCGGGCCGAAAACGTCCCACAATTTACTAATAATCAAACTGGACTTGGGAATGTCCGCATCGGCGGGGCCTGATCGGCGTCGCTCGGTTCCCAACGGCAACGGCGAGACCCCCCAAATGCGGTCGCTCAGTCCCCCTACTGTCGAAGACCGCGCTTCGCCGGGCGCCCATCACACCCCGGGCGTCGCCTTGGGAACTGACCGCTTCGCCGCCGCCCTGTTTGCGGCCGGCGAGCGCGCGGCGTGGAGCGCCCCCCGCTCCTCCCGCGCGCTCCCGGCCGCCATTCCCGCCCTTTCCTGATTTCCGCTGCAGAACGATTGCGATGAACCTGCTGAACAACCTTCCGATCTCGCGCAAGCTGACCGTCGGCTTCGCCATTGTCGTGGCCGTCGTGGCGCTCATGAGCGCGGCCGTGCTGACCAGCCTGTTCAGCATCAAGGCGACCGTCGGCGCGAACGATGAGAGCGCCGCGCAGCTCAAGGTCGCCGACGCGGTGCTGACCGCGCGCGTCGAGCGCCAGAACGCGATCCGCGGGCTGGTGGCCACGGGCGACCCGTCGTTCCTCAAGGTGATCGAACAGCAGGAAAAGGCCTACCAGGCCTCGATGGCCGAGTGGGCCAAGATCGCGCCGCAGGACGCCGCCACGATCAGCGCCGTCAAGGGCGCCATCGTCGGCATCGAGGCCGAGGAGAAGGCCCTGATCGCCGCCGGCCAGGACCCCATCGAGCAGGCTACCGCCATGGCGGGCCTTGTCGACAAGGGCCGTCTGTCGAAGCTGCGCGCAGTCCTGAAGACCTACACCGACAAGAAGGCCGTCGAATTCGAAGCCAACAACAAGGCCCAGGCCGCCGCCCAGGCTTCGGCCGTCACCTTGCTCGCCATCGGCGGCCTGCTCGCGCTGGGCCTCTCGGTGGTGATGGGCTTCATGCTGACCGCCGCGATCGCCAAGCCGGTCAGCGCGATGACCGCCGCCATGGCCAAGCTGGCCGCCGGCGAGCGTAACGTCGACATCCCCGCCGTCGGTCGCAAGGACGAGGTGGGTCGCATGGCCGCCGCCGTCGAGACCTTCAAGGAAGCCGCGATCGAGAACGCGCGGATGTCGGAAGAGCGCGCAGAGCAGCGCCGCCTCGCCGAAGAGCAGCGCAACGCCACCGACGCCGAGCGCGCGGCCATCGCCGCCGAGCAGGCGAAGGTCGTCGAAGGCCTGGCCACCGGCCTGGATCGCATGGCCGCCGGCGCGATGACCTTCCGCCTGAACGAGCCGTTCTCGCCCGAGTACGAAAAGCTGCGCGCCGACTTCAACCGCGCCATCGGCCAGTTGCAGGACACGCTGTCCGAGGTTGCGGTCAACGCCAAGGCCGTCCGTTCGGGCGCCGGCGAGATCACCCAGGCCTCCGACGACCTGTCGCGCCGCACCGAGCAGCAGGCCGCGACCCTGGAGGAAACGGCCGCCGCGCTGGACGAGATCACCGCCACCGTCCGCAAGACCGCGGAGAACGCTGGCCAGGCCAACGAGTCGGTCAGCAACGCCCGCGGCGACGCCGAGCGTTCGGGCGCCGTCGTCCGCGATGCGGTCTCGGCGATGAGCGAGATCGAATCCTCGGCCCAGCAGATCAGCCAGATCATCGGGGTGATCGACGAGATCGCGTTCCAGACCAACCTGCTGGCGCTCAACGCCGGGGTGGAAGCCGCCCGGGCTGGCGACGCCGGCAAGGGCTTCGCGGTGGTCGCGTCCGAAGTCCGGGCCCTGGCCCAGCGTTCGGCCGAGGCCGCCAAGGAGATCAAGGCCCTCATCTCGGCTTCAAGCACCCAGGTCGGCCGCGGGGTCGAGCTCGTCGGCGAGACCGGCAAGGTGCTGGAGCGGATCCTGGCCCAGGTCACCGAGATCAACGGCGCGGTGAGCGACATCGCCGCCTCGGCGCAGGAACAGGCCGTCGGCCTGCAGCAGGTGAACACCGCCATCAACCAGATGGATCAGGTGACCCAGCAGAACGCCGCCATGGTGGAGGAAGCCACCGCCGCCAGCCATGCCCTGGCCACCGAGAGCGAGGCGCTGTCGCAGCTGATCGCCCGGTTCGACCTGGGCCAGGGCGCGGCCGCGCAGCCGGCCGCCGCGAGCCGCCCGGCTCAGCGCCCGGTCGCGGCCCTGAAGACCACCGGCCGTGGCGGCGCCGCGCCGAAGCCCGAACACCAAGAAGACGCCTGGGATGAGTTCTGATCATGGGTGAGCCCAAGACCGTCGCGCTGAGCGACAACCTGGACATGAACGCCGCGGGTCCGCTGACCGCCTCGCTGCGCGCCGCGCGCGGCGCACCGGTGGCGCTGGACGCCTCGGCCGTGCGGCGGGTCGGCGGGCAATGCCTGCAGGTCCTGCTCTCCGCTCAGGCCACGTGGGCCGCGGACGGCAAGCCGTTCGAGATCGTCTCGCCCTCGCCCGAATTCGCCGAAGGCCTCGCCCTCATGGGCGCCGCCGACCTCGCCTCCGACTCTTCTGTTCAGGACTGATCCCATGAGCATGACCGTTCTCACCGTCGATGACTCGCGGACCATGCGCGAGATGCTTCGCCTGGCGCTCTCCGACGCCGGCTTCCGTGTCGTCCAGGCCGAAGACGGCCTGCACGGCCTGGAGGTCCTGGCCGCCGAGAGGCCGCAGGTGATCGTCACCGACATCAACATGCCGCGCATGGACGGCTTCGGCTTCATCGAGGAAGTCCGCGGCGACCCGAGCCACCGCGCGATCCCGATCCTGGTGCTCACGACCGAAAGCGACGCGGAAAAGAAGAACCGCGCGCGCATGGCGGGCGCGACCGGCTGGATCGTGAAGCCGTTCAACCCGGACAAGCTGGTCGACGCGATCCGTCGCGTCGCCGCCTAAGCCTGCCGCCACCGCCGAACTAGTCGAGAACAGGGAGTCCTCGCGTGGATCCATTGGCCGCCATCCGGGAGACATTCTTCCAGGAATGCGATGAGCAGCTTGCCGAGCTGGAGTCGGGCCTGCTCGCCATGGAGGGCGGGGATCAGGACCCTGAGACCATCAACGCGGTCTTCCGCGCGGTCCACTCCATCAAAGGCGGCGCCGGCGCGTTCAGCCTGGAAGCGCTGATCCGCTTCGCGCACGTGTTCGAGACCGCGCTGGATGAAATGCGTTCGGGCCGCCTGGAGGCGACGTCCGACGTCCTGAAGACCATGCTGCGCGCGTCGGACGTCCTGGCCGACCTCGTGAGCGCGGCGCACGCCGGCGAGGAAGGCGATGATCCCCGCGCGGCCACCCTGGCCGACGAGCTCAAGGCGATGAGCGGCGGCGAGGACGACACGAGCGAGTCGGAAGAGGACTGGGGCGACGACTTCGACTTCCAGCCGCAGGCGGTGTCGTTCGAAGCCCCCGCCGGCCCGACCGGCTTCGTGGTGCGCTTCAAGCCGCGCGCCGACCTCTACGCCAAGGCCAACGAGTCCGCCCTGCTGCTGCGCGAGCTCGCGCGGCTGGGCGAGGCCTCGGTGGAGCTGGACGCCCACGACGTCCCCCCGATCAACGAGATCGACCCGGAAGCGGCCTATCTGTCGTGGACCGTCACGCTGACGGGCGACATGGACGAGACCGCGATCCGCGAGGTCTTCGAGTTCGTCGACGGCGACTGCGAGCTTTCCATCGAACCCATCGCGGCCGACGAGGCCGAGGCGGGCGGCGAGCCGGAATTCGACATCGGTTCGCTGCTGGCGAAGGTGCAGGGCGACGCGCCCGCCGCCACCGAGGAAGCACCCGCCGAGATCGAACCCGCGGCTGCGGCCGAGCCCGAGCCCGAAGCGGCGCCCGAGCCGGCCCCGACGCTGGCGGTCGTGCCCAAGGCCGCCGCGCCCGAAGCGCCCGCCGACGCCCTGGCCAGCACCGGTCCGCGCAAGACCGAGGCCGGCGCGACCATCCGTGTCGACCTGGAACGCGTCGACCGCCTGATCGACCTGGTCGGCGAGCTGGTGATCAATCAGGCCGTGCTCTCGCAGCGGGTCATGGAAGCGGGCCTGGCCCGCGCCTCGGCCGTGGCCATGGGTCTGGACGAGCTGGAACAGCTCACCCGCGAGATCCAGGACAGCGTGATGGCCATCCGCGCCCAGCCGGTGAAGTCGGTGTTCCAACGGATGCCGCGCCTGGTGCGTGAAGTGGCCGCCATGACCGGCAAGCCGGTCCGCCTGGTGACGGAAGGCGAAGGCACCGAGGTCGACAAGACCGTGATCGAGCGCCTGGCCGATCCCCTCACCCACATGATCCGCAACGCCATCGACCACGGTCTGGAAAGCCCCGAGAAGCGCGCCGCCGCCGGCAAGCCGGCCGAGGGCGTGGTCAAGCTGGCCGCGTTCCACCGTTCGGGCCGCATCGTGATCGAGGTCTCCGACGACGGCGGCGGCATCAACCGCGAACGCGTCAAGGGCATCGCCGTCGAGAAGGGGCTGATCGCCGCCGACGCGGCGCTGTCGGACGAGGAGATCGACAACCTGATCTTCATGCCCGGCTTCTCCACCGCCAGCGAGGTGTCGGACATCTCGGGCCGCGGCGTCGGCATGGACGTGGTGCGCCGTTCGATCCTGGCGCTGGGCGGACGGATCAACATCGTCTCCAAGCCCGGCAAGGGCTCGACCTTCACCATGAGCCTGCCGCTCACCCTGGCGGTGCTCGACGGGATGGTGGTTTCGGTCGCCAACCAGACGCTGGTCGCCCCGATCACCGCGATCGTGGAGACCCTGCAGCCCAAGGCGAGCGACGTGCACAGCCTGGGCGGCCATTCGCGGGTCATTTCGATCCGCGGCGGCTTCGTGCCGCTCATCGACATCGGGATGGCGCTGGGCTACCGGCGCGACCCGCTGCCCGCGACCCAGGGCGTCGCGCTCCTGATCGAAGGCGAAGGCGGCGCACGCGCGGCCCTTCTCGTCGACGCGATCCAGGGCCAGCGCCAGGTCGTCATCAAATCCCTCGAGGCCAACTACCGCCAGGTGCCCGGCGTCGCCGCCGCCACCATCCTCGGCGACGGCCGCGTGGCTCTCATTCTCGACATCGATACGATCGTCTCGGTCTCCCGAGGCGAGATGCGCAAGGCAGGCTGACCATGACCCAGATTCAGGCCCAACCCGCACAGGCCCAGGCCCAGGCCGCTGGCCGGCGTGAGCTGATCTCCTTCCGGATCGGCGCCCAGGAGTTCTGCGTCGACATCATGTCGATCCGCGAGATCCGGGGCTGGACGGCCGCGACCGCCCTGCCCCAGTCGCCCTCGTTCGTGCGCGGGGTGATCAACCTGCGCGGCGCCGTCCTGCCGATCGTCGACCTGGCCGCGCGCCTGGGCTTCGAAAGCACGGAGGCCAGCGACCGCAACGTGATCATCGTCGCCCAGATCGGCGATCAGGTGGTCGGCCTGCTGGTCGACGCGGTGTCCGACATCCTCACGGTGACCGACGACGTGATCCAGCCCACGCCCGACGTGGCCTCCGAGACGGCCAAGACGTTCGTCCGCGGCCTGATCGCCATGGACGGCCGGATGATCAGCCTCATCGGCCTCGAACGGGTGCTGCCCGACCACATGGAGCTGGAAGCCGCCTGATGACGTCCAGCGCGCCGCCAATCTCGCGCTCCAGCGCCAATATGGTGGATGGCGAGTTCGCCTTCACCGAAGCCGATTTCCGCAAGATCTCGGCGATGGTGCATGGCGACGCCGGCATCTACCTGCCCGAAGCCAAGGCGACGTTGGTCTACTCGCGCCTGGCCAAGCGCCTGCGCGCTCTGGGCCTGACCAGCTTCAAGGACTACTGCGCCCTCGTGGCCGACGCCGAAGGCCTGGACGAACGGCAGAAGATGCTCGCCGCGCTGACCACCAACGTCACGCGCTTCTTCCGCGAGCCGCACCACTTCGAGCACCTGCGCGACAAGGTGCTGCCGCCGCTGCTGGACGCTGCGCGGCGGGGCGGCAAGGTGCGTATCTGGTCGGCCGCCTGTTCGAGCGGCCAGGAGCCCTTCTCGATCGCCATGACGATCCTGTCGCTGATGCCCGAGGCGGTGGATCGCGACGTCAGGATCCTGGCGACCGACATCGACCCGAACATGGTCGCCGAGGGCCGCCGCGGGATCTATGCGACGCAGCTGCTCGACGGCGTGCCGCCCGACCTGCGCAAGCGCTGGACGACCCCGGCGCCGGGCGGCGAGGCGCGCATGGCCGACGAGGCCCGCGCGCTGGTGACCTTCAACGAACTCAACCTGATCGGGGAATGGCCCATGAAGGGGCGCTTCGACGCCATCTTCTGCCGCAACGTGGCGATCTACTTCGAGGACGACACCCAGGCCCGCCTGTGGAGCCGGTTCGCGCCGATGATCAACCCGGACGGCGCGCTCTACATCGGCCATTCCGAACGCGTCCAGGGCCCGGCCGTGAGCCTGTTCCGGCCCGACGGCGTGACCACCTATCGCAGGACCGCGGGAGCCGCCGCATGACGCGCGTACTTGTCGTCGACGATTCCGCCGTCATGCGCCAACTGATTGGCGCAGCGCTGGCGGCCGATCCGGAGCTGGAGGTCGTGGGCGAGGCCAGCGACCCCCTGCAGGCCCGCGAGGCCATCAAGGCCCTGAATCCGGATGTGATCACCCTGGATGTCGAGATGCCGAACATGAACGGCATCGATTTCCTGGAGCGCCTGATGCGGCTGCGGCCGATGCCGGTGGTGATGGTCTCGACCCTCACCGCCCGCGGCACGGAGGCCACGCTGGCGGCCCTGGAGCTGGGCGCGGTGGACTGCATCGAGAAGCCGCGCGGTTCGGACGCCGACGGGTTCCGTCGCATCGCCGAGAAGGTCAAGACGGCGGCGCGGGCCCGCGTGCGCCAGCGCGTGCAGCGCACCGAACCGCTCGACGGCGACCTCTTCACGCCCGCCGACAGGATCGTGGCGATCGGCTCCTCCACCGGCGGCGTCGAGGCCCTGCTGACCCTCATCGAGCACCTGCCGGCGAACTGCGCGCCCACGGTGATCACCCAGCACATGCCGGCGACCTTCACCAAGAGCTTCGCCGACCGCCTGAACCGGGCCTGCCCCGCCCAGGTGAGCGAGGCGCGCGACGGCGACTCGTTGGTGCCCGGCCGCGTCTATGTGGCGCCCGGCGGCGACCGGCACCTGGAGGTCGAAGGCACGACCCAGTTCCGCTGTCGCGTGCGCGAAGGCGCCCCGGTCAGCGGCCACTGCCCCTCGGTGGACGTGCTGTTCAATTCGGTGGCGCGGACCGCCAAGGACCGCGGGGTGGGCGTGATCCTGACCGGCATGGGCCGCGACGGCGCGAACGGCATGCTGGCCATGCGCCAGGCCGGCGCCCACACCCTGGGCCAGGACGAAGCGACCTGCGTCGTCTACGGCATGCCCCGGGCCGCTTATGAACTCGGCGCGGTCGAACGCCAGCTTCCCCTGGAGAAGCTCGGCCCGGCCGTGCGCAAACTCACCAACAAGGAAATGGAACGCTGATGCCGGCGAGCTCTTCCCTCACCTGCCTGGTCGTCGACGACCAGCAGACCATGCGATCGCTGGTCCGCACCGGGCTGCAACAGCTTGGCTTCCGGACCATCTATGAGGCCCCCGACGGCGAGGAAGGCCTGCGGCATATGCTGTCGCGGCCGATCCATCTCGTCATCTCGGACTACAACATGCCGAAGCTGGACGGGCTCGGGCTGCTGCGGGCGATCCGCTCGCACCCTCCGATCCAGAAGACGGCCTTCATCATGCTCACGGGCCGGGCCGACAAGGAGCTGGTTCAGCGCGCCGTGCAGTTCGGGGTCAACAACTACCTCGTCAAGCCGTTCACCGTCGCCACCCTCAAAGAGAAGATCGAAGCGATCTTCGGCGTCCTCGCGTGAATTCCGACTTGGCCCAGCATGAGCCCGGTTGGGCCGCGGAACCGCGCAAGGTCCACGTGATCCAGGGCGAGTTCCACGTCTCGAACGAGGACGTGGTCATGACCACGATCCTCGGAAGCTGCGTGGCCGCCTGCATCCGTGACCCTGTGGCGCGGGTCGGCGGCATGAACCACTTCCTGTTGCCCGGCGCCACAGGCGACGAGGGTCTGCGCTACGGCGTGCAGTCGATGGAACTCCTGGTCAACGCGCTCTTGCGCAAGGGCGCGCGACGCGACCGCCTGGAGGTCAAGCTGTTCGGCGGCGCGCACCTGTTCGACGGCCTGTCCGACGTGGGCGCGCAGAACTCCAACTTCGCCGAAGCCTTCGTCCGCGACGAGAGCCTGAACTACGTCGGCGGATCGCTCCGCGGCGACCGCGCCCGGCGCATCCAGTACTGGCCGATCAGCGGCCGCGCCCGCCAGATCCTGCTGGCGCCCACGGAATCGCGCGTCTTCGCGGTCGAACAGCGCCGTCCGGCGCCGGCCCCCGCGCAGGACGCTGGAGCGCTGGAGCTGTTCTGATGACCGCCACGCCCCAGGCAGGTTCGCTCGCCGATTCGCTCGGCCTTGTCGCCCAGGAGGTCGCTGACCTGACGGTCCTGGCCGACCACCTGCAAGGCGTGATCTCGCGGATGGCCGCGGCCGCCGCGCCCGACAGGACCCTGATGGTCGACGCCCAGGCGGCCGACCTGCTGCACCAGCGGCTGCAGGGCCTGGCGAGCTTCATGAACGCCCTGGCGATCGCGGCGCCCGTCGGCGCGGCGCACGGCGTCGCCGGCGCGCTGCGCGGACTCTCCCTGTCAGAACAGGCGCGCCGCCTCGCCGGCCACGCGCCGGCCGCCCCCGAAGGGAGCGGCGAGCTGACGACCTTCTGGGACTGAGATGTCGAACACGCCGATCAACAAGAGGGAGCGCGTCAACCTCTCGGCGGCTGAAGTGCTGCTGGCCTGCGGCGACCCCGAAGGCCTGAACATCATGGCCGAGATGTTCCACGGATTCGGCGTCCACACGCCGCGCCGCTGCCTGACCGGGGCGGAGGGGCGCAAGTCGGTCGAAGAGCGCATCCTCAACCTGATCGTCGTCGACAGCGCCCTCGCCGACTGCGAGGGCTACGATTTCATCCACTGGCTTCGCCGCTGCGGAATCGAGCCGAACTGCCACGCGCCCGTGATCCTGGTGACCGGCCACACCAAGCCGTCCCAGATCTTCCGTGGCCGCGACGCCGGTGCGAGCTTCGTGGTGCGCAAGCCCGTCGCGCCGCTCGTGATGATGCAGCGGATCGTCTGGCTGCTGAACGACAGCCGCAAATTCGTGACCTCGCCGGGCTACTGCGGACCCGACCGGCGGGTGAAGGCCGTCGGTCCGCCTGCGGGCGTGAAGGGGCGTCGCCACGACGACCTCTCCGCCCACGTGGGAGCCGCCACGACCCCCAACCTTGCTCAGGACGAGATCGACGCCCTGTTCAACCCGAAAGCAGTATCCTTATGAAAAACGTTCAAGTCATCGAGGTCGAGAACCACCTCGCGAAGCTCGCGCGCGAACCCGGCGGACGAACGATCGAGGACGCGCTCAGGGCCGCCGAGGAGCGGATCGAGTCCGTTCGCGACATCTCCGTCGCGTCGCTGGTCGAGAAGGCCGACCTCATGGCCGCGGCCACGGCCGCGGCGCGAGAGAGCGGGGATCCCGAGTCGTTCGGGGCGATCTACGATCTCAGCAACGCGATCTTCGGCATCGCCAGCGCTTTCGCGCTGAACGCGCTCGCCGAGGCCGCCTTCAGCCTGTGCGACCTGACCGACCATTTCCGCAGCGGCGGCGAGGTCAACTGGCCGGCGATCGACGTGCACGTCGACGGCATCCGCCTGCTGGCCACGCTGCGCGAAAAGGCCGGCGTCCAAGGGGCTGAATCGATCATGGAAGGCCTGCGCCGGGTCCGCGCGCGGGTTCTGCCGGCGACCACCTGACATGAAAAAGGCCGGACCGCCCGCAGGCGCCGGCCTTTAACGTCAGGACGGCGCAGGTCAGCTGTGGCGGACGTCCGCCAGGGCCTCGTCGGGAATGTCGGGCAGCGCGTTGGCGGCCGCGATCAGGGCGTGCGCCATGGCGCTCATCGTCTCGACCTGGCCAGGGGCCTCCTGGACCCGGGCGCGCGCCGCTTCGATGTGATCGACCGCCTGCTGGGCCGCCTTCGCCTCGCGCGCCATATCGAGCTCCTGCTCCAGCGCCGCCTCCACCGCCTCGCCCAGCGCGGGCGACAGGCTCGCCACCGCCTGCAGCGTGGCGCGGCTCAGGGCCAGAGACGCCTGCACATCGGCGCTCAGCTGGCGCAGCAGGCGGCGGATGTCTTCGTCGGCCAAGGCGACCATCTCGATCACGGGCGTCCCTCTCCCTGCGATATGCCCAAGCTATAGGAAGCCCCAGTTTACGAGAAGATAAATAGGTGCATATACACCTATTGCATCCGCACCTATGAAGCGTGCATCCTTGGAGCCTGGACATGCGGGACGGGGACCGGCGAAGCGGCATGCGACCATCCGAGAAGGCAGCGGCGGGAAGTTCGCGAACTGACGATTTCCGTCGTGAATCCAAACAGATACGGCAATTCTCCCTACTCGACCAAGTGTCGTGGGCGGCGCGGCGGCGCCAGTCGCTGCTCGACCGCCGACTGGCCCCTGAGGGGCTCAATCTGGCGCGGTTTCAGATGCTTGCGATAATTCGTCGCACACCCGGCTGCGCCATGTCGGCGCTGGCCGACGACCTGGCCATGGACCGCACCACCCTGACCCGCAACATGGACCACCTGACCGCTCGGGGACTCGTCGAGCGCCGTGCGGCGCCCCGCGACCGGCGCAAGGTGAGTCTCGAACTCAGCGCCGCCGGAAAGACCGCGTGCGAGCGCGCAGCGAAGATCGTGGCGCAGGAGGACGCACGCCTGCTCGAAGGCCTCGACCCGGCCGACCTCGGCTCGGCGGCGCGCACGCTGGAGCGGCTGCTCGCGAGCCTGGCCAGCGCTGGCGCGGCGCCCTCGATCAACCCCGCGAACGGCGGCTCCAATCGGCGCCGGGCCCCGTAGGCTCTTGTCATAACGCTGGAATGGGACGTTCATAGCGACGTCGAAATGGGTGGGGGGATGGCGCAGCTCGGGCGTTCTGCGGGCCTGACAGGCTTCCTGGAGGAGTGCCGGGAAGCAGGGCTGGATGCGTTCCAGCTCGCGGCCGGCGCCGGCCTGCCGGCCTCGGTGCTCACCGATCCGGAGCTGTGGGTCTCGGTCGAGGCCATGGGCCGCGTGCTGGAGACGGCGGCCGAGCTGTCGGGCGTCGATGACTTCGGCCTGAGACTGGCCGAGCGCCGCCGCATATCCAACATGGGCGTCGTGGGCCTGGTGATCCGCGAGCAGCCAACCTTGCGCAAGGCCCTGCAGGCCTATGCGCGCTTCCAATGGCTGCACAACGACGCCTACGGCCTGACCCTGGAGGAGACCGACCAGGAGGACGCCGTCCTGGTGATGCGGTTTCCACCCTGGCAGCGGCGTCAGCTCGCCGAAATGATGATGGGCGCGACGGTTCGCATGCTGCGGGCGGTGATGGGCGAGCACTGGCGGCCGCGACAGGTATGGCTGCCCCATGCGGCGCCGGCGCGGACCGACGCCCACCGGCGCGTCCTGGGCGTCACGCCGCGGTTCGATCAGGACCAGATGGCGATCGTGATCCCCCGCGCCGAACTGGATGTTCCGATCCCCACCGCCGATCCGGCGTTCGCCGAGCAGGTGACGCGCTACCTCGAGCGGCTCGCCCGGACCCGCAAGCTGGATCTGACCGACAAGGTCAGCGACATCATCGTGGCGCTGCTGCCGGACGGCGTCTGCACGGCCGACCGGGTCGCCCAGCACCTGGGCATGGACCGCCGGACCCTGCACCGCCGCCTCTCCGCCGAAGGCGTCACATTTTCGGGCCTGCTCGACGGCGTGCGCCGCGAAATGGCGGTCTCGCTGCTGACGGAAAGCGATCGCCCGCTGCAGAGCGTCGCCGACCTGCTGGGCTTCTCCAGCCTCAGCGCCTTCGCCCACTGGTTCCGGCGCCACTTTGGCCAATCGGCCAGCGCCTACCGCGCGGGCCGGGCCGCGACCCCCGCCCTGCTGGCGCCCGCCGAATAGCCTCAGGCGGCCGTGGACACCGGCGGATCGGTCGCCTCGCGCAGGGCGTAGCCGCCGCCCCAGACCGTCTCGATGACGTGGCGGCCATCGGTGAAGGGGGCCAGCTTCTTGCGCAGCTTGCAGATGAAGACGTCGACGATCTTGGCGCCCGGCTCGTCGATGCCGCCGTAGAGGCTCGACAGGAACACGTCCTTGGTCAGGGTCTTGCCCTTGCGCAGCGCCAGGAGCTCGAGGGTCTGGTACTCGCGCCCGGTCAGGTGGACGCGCTGGCCGTTGACCAGCACCATCTTGGCGTCGAGGTCGATGATCATGTCGCCGATGGTGATCTTCGATTCCGCATGGCCCTGCGAGCGGCGAATGACGGCGCGCAGGCGCGCGATCAGCTCGTCCTTGTGGAAGGGTTTGGTCATGTAGTCGTCGGCGCCCAGGCTCAGCGCCTTCACCTTGGCGGCGATCTCGGCCGTGCCCGACAGGATGATGATCGGCGTGCCGACCTTGCCGCGGCGCAGGGCGCGCAGCACGTCCAGGCCCGACATGTCGGGCAGGTTGAGGTCGAGCAGGATCAGGTCGTAGTCGTAGACCTCGCCGAGGTCGACGCCATCCTCCCCGCGGTCGGCCTTCTCGACCACGAAGCCGCTGGCCTGAAGCATCAGCTCGATGCTCCGGGCCGTCGTCCGATCGTCCTCAACCAACAACACGCGCATCCCTGACCTCCTTGCCGCCCCGAGCGGATCCTTGGTTTCAATTCGAAGACCGGCGCGCCGCCACGAGCGGCGAGCAAATGACGACTATCGGGCCTCCCCCGGCCCGGGCCGCGCCGCCGCGCGCGCGGCGAGCACCCCCCGGGCGGCGTCGACGAGGCTCGCCATGGGGAATGGCTTGGCCATCACCGCATCGGCGCCCAGTTCCTCGGCCCATTGGAGAAAGACGTTCTGGCGGCCGTAGGCGCCGCCGCCCGAGATGGCGATCACCGGCGTGTCGGGCGCGACCTGGCGCGCCTCGATGATGGTGGCGATGCCTTCCTTCTCGGGCATCACGATGTCGGTGACGATGAGGTCCGGCCGCAGCGCGCCCATCAGCTGGACGCCAACGCGCCCGTTGGCGGCGGAATAGGCCTTGAAGCCGGCGCGCCGGAAGGCGCCGACCATGAGCTGGAGGAGGTCGGGGTCGTCGTCGATCACCAGCACTGAATGCGCCTCGCCCGGCGGCGGCTCGACCCCGCGGCGAAGAGGCCCGGCGCCGTCGACGTTGTCGAGCAGGCGTCCGGCGCGCTGGGCCGCCAGCGCCCCGACCCGCGCCAGTTCGGCCTGTTCGCTGGTGGGCTCCAGGCCCTCGGCCAACGCCTCGCACGCGCCCATGATCACGGCGAGCAGGTTCTTGAGATCATGCGCCAGCGCCGCAGCCGGATCGGTCGGGATCGCCCGGGGTCCGAATGGCTGGAGTGACGACATGGGCCGGTTTGCGCCTTGCAGTTCGCTGGTCCGAAGACAGCGCCCTGGGGGGCTCGCGGCGTCTCCCGACGCCCGGTCACGACCCCCCCGGGCGTGATTCGCTAACGCCGGCCTATATGGTTAACAGGGGGGAGGCTTGATCCTGCGGGACGGATTCTTGCGAATCCGGGACTCGGATAACGCAATGCAGCAAAACTCGCGACATACCGTCGCAGCGCGACGTGTAGCATTGTCGCACCTTCAAATAAAACGGCTTTTCGCCGTGCGTCCAGCCTGTCGGCGGAGAAATTCGCCGTTGTCCACAACGCGCGAATGCTGCGCTGCACAATCCCGGATGGAGAGCGGAACGAGATGAGCGCGGACCTCGAGGCGCTGCTGACCAGGATCGCCGCCTGCCGGGTCTGCGCCGGACGGATGGAGCCGGAACCCCGTCCGGTGGTCCAGGCCGCGCGCGGCGCGCGGATCCTGATCGTCGGCCAGGCGCCCGGCGCGAAGGTCCACGCGAGCGGCGTGCCCTGGGACGACGCGAGCGGAGCGCGGCTGCGAGACTGGCTGGGCCTGTCCGAGGCGGTCTTCCACGATCCCACGCAGGTGGCGATGGCGCCGATGGGGTTCTGCTACCCCGGCAAGGGCGCTTCGGGCGACCGCCCGCCGCGCCCGGAGTGCGCGCCGCTCTGGCAAGCGCCGTTCCGCGCCGCGCTTCCGGACATCCGCCTCACGCTGCTGATCGGGACCTACGCCCAGGCCTGGCACCTGCCGCGCACGCCCGGCGCCGACATGACCGCTCGCGTGCGGGCCTTCCGCGACCTCCTGCCCGACCGTATGCCCCTGCCCCATCCCAGCTGGCGGGTGACGCTCTGGATGCGGAAGAACCCCTGGTTCGAGGCCGAGGCCTTGCCAGCGGTCCGGGCCGCCGTCGCCGCGGCGCTGGCCGGGCCCCCGTCGGCGGGCCCCTAGGCCGCGGCGCGGACCGCGGCCGCGCCGCCCTCGAGGCGGAAACGGCCGATCCGCTCGGCCAGGGCTTCGGCTTCCCGCGCCAGGCCGTGGCTCGCCGCGGTCGACTGCTCGACCATGGCGGCGTTCTGCTGGGTCACCTGATCCATCTGATTGATCGCCGCATTCACCTCGTGCAGCGCCGTGGCCTGCTCCTGGGCCGAGGCGGCGATCTCCCCCACCAGGGCGTTCATCTTGCCGATGGTGGCGCCGATCGCCTCCAGGACGTCGCCCGTTTCGGTGACCAGCTTGACGCCGTCGCCGACCTGGGCGGTCGAGGCGGAGATCAGCGACTTGATCTCGTGGGCGGCCTCGGCCGAGCGCTGGGCCAGGGCCCGCACTTCCGACGCCACGACCGCGAAGCCTTTGCCGGCGTCGCCCGCCCGGGCCGCCTCGACGCCCGCATTGAGCGCCAGGAGGTTCGTCTGGAACGCGATCTCCTCGATGATCCCGATGATGTTCGAGATCTGCTGCGAGGAGTGTTCGATCGCGCTCATCGCGGCCGTCGCGCGGTCGACGACATCACGCGAGCGTTGGGCGTCGGCGACGGCGGTGTCGGCCACGCGCCGAGCTTCGCCGGCGTTCTCCGACGAGCGCCGCACGGTCGCGGTGACCTCGTCCAGGGCCGCCGCCGTCTGTTCGAGGCTGGCCGCCTGCTGTTCGGTGCGGCGCGAGAGGTCGTCCGCCGCGGTGGAGATCTGGCCCGAGCCGGCGCGCATGCCGTGCGCCGCCGTCACCACGGAGGTCAGGGCGCCCGAAAGCTGCTCCACGGCGCTGTTGTAGTTGTGGCGCAGATGCTCGTACTCGTCCGGGAACGGGGCGGCGATCTGCGCGCAGAGGTCGCCTTGCGCCAGACGCGCGAGGCTGTCGCCAAGCTCGCCGACCACGCGCTCGCGGATCGCGTCCTCGGCCGCCCGGCGCTCCTCGTTGCGGCGCCGCTCCGCCTCGAGCGCCTCGCGGTTGTCGGCCGCCTCCAACTCGGCCTGGCGTTCGGCCACGGCCTGTTTGAAGGCGAAGAGGGCCTGCGCCATCATCCCGATCTCGTCGCCACGCTGGGTGTGGGGCGGGTTCACCGACAGGTCGCCGTCCGCCAGGCGCCCGAGCGCCCGCGTGACGTCCACGATCGGACGCACCAGAATCCGCTGCGCGGCGAGCACGATGATGGCCGTCACGGCGATGCCGACGGCGATCATGGACGCCATGAGGATCCGTGCGAGCGACGCGGCGCCGCGCGACGCCGCGGCATCGGACTCAGCCGCCGCCTCGATCTTCCCGGTCGCCCCCTCCATGGCCCCTTCCAGGGTCGTGAACTGCTTGAGGAACGCGGGCATCTGCGCGCCGGCCGCCTCGGGCGCGTCGGCTGCTGTCTTCACGATCGATTCCGCCTCGGCGATGTAGTCGTTCAGCGGGGCCTCGACCTCCTTCAGCGCCGCGCGCGAGGCGGGATCGGCCGCGAGGCGACGGCTCCGGCCAATCGCCTCGCGGAACGCCTTCGAATGCTCGGCGAGATCGGTCTTGACCTGGTCCATCTGGACTCCGGTGGCGGGATCGCGCGCTCTGAGCGCCATGAGCACATCGGCGCGCAGGGCGTCGTGCATCATGTCGGCTTCCATGTGGCTGCGGAGCACGTCGGCCGAACGCCCGGCCCGGGTGAGCGCCTCGCTCAGATGCGACGCGGCCCAGAGGCCGGTTCCCGACGCCGTGGAGACGAGGATCAGCACGGCGGCGCCGGCCATCATCACCTTGGAACCGATCGTGTCGCGCTTCATGAAATTCCTCCCGGAGCGGGGGAAAAGTTCATCGAACGCCGTTTCGAGACGGTTAATCGAAGCAAGATTATCATCGATCACATAAAGTCTAAGTCGCCCAATGGGCTCGCTCTTCACCTATATGTCGGTCGAACGTGGCGTTATGACGCACCGATCATGGACTTGAGATTCTATTGACTGGATTTCTCTGGAATATCGACATGCGACAATGTCGCGCAGGCTAGGGATATCGACGTTTTATCTAGTATTCATTCAGTGAGACTGAACTGTCCGCACTCGACGACCTAGAGGCGGACAACATGCCCAGGACAGCTCTTGCGTGGCGTATAGCGGCGGCGGCGGCGAGCCTCGCCCTGGCCCCGGCGGCGGCCGAGGCCGGTGAAGACACCCCGGCGCTGGCGGTCAACGCGGCCTACACGGCCGACGTCGCCGGCGTGGTCGGAGGGGTCCACCCGCACGCCGGACGTTTCCTCGACAATCTCGACGTCACCGCCGACCTCGATCTGGAGCGGGCGGTCGGCTGGTCGGGGGCCGTGCTGCACGGCTATCTCCTGAACAACAGCGGCGGCGCGCCCAACGACCTCGCCGCCACCCTGCAGGGCGTCGACAACATCGAGGTGGCCAAGCCGCGCCTGCGGATCTTCGAGGTCTGGCTCCAGGAGAGCTTCGCGGGCGACCGCGCCTCGGTGCTGGCCGGCCTCTACGATCTCAACAGCGAGTTCTACGCCAACGACGCGGCGGGACTGCTGATCAACCCGTCCTTCGGCATCGGCTCGGAGCTGGCCTCGACAGGCCCCAACGGCCCCTCGATCTTCCCGTCCACGGCGCTGGGCGTTCGGGTGGACGCCGCGGTCGGCGACCAGGGCTACGTCCGCGCGGCCGTGCTGAACGCCAAGTCGGGCGTGCTCGGCGATCCCGGCGGGGTGGACTTCGGATTCGACCAGGGCGTCCTGACCATCGCCGAGGCGGGCGTCTCGGGGCCGACCCGGCTGGGCCTGGGCGCCTGGCGCTACAGCCGCCGCCAGGACGACATCCGCCATGTCGACGCCCTCGGCGCGCCCGTGCGGCGGCGCGCCCAGGGCGTCTATGTGCTGGGCGAGCAGCACCTGTTCGGCGGCGAGGACGGCCCGGAGGCGAGCGCCTTCGTCCGCGCCGGGCTCTCGGACGCCCGCACCACGCCGTTCGACGGCGGCTGGCAGGCTGGAATTCTCGTCTCGCGCCCCTTCGCGTCGCGGCCGGACAGCGCCATCTCGTTCGGCGTGCAGCAAGGTCTGCTCAGCCACGGATTTCGCGCCAACCTGCGCGACGCGGGCGTCTCCGCGGCCCGCGCCGAGACCGGGTTCGAGGTGACCTACTCCGACCGGCTGACCCGCCGGCTGACCGTCCAGCCCGATCTTCAGTGGATCCGAGACGCCGGCGGCGATCGTCAGGCCAAGGACCGATGGATCGCCAGCCTGCGGGTCACCATCGACCTGTGGCCGACGCCGGCCGACTGACGGCTAGGTTCGACCACCCCTCGCCGTCATCGCCCGGCTTGTCCGGGCGCCCCATGAACACGGACACTGGCCGGTTGGGCGATGGCGCCGCAGCGTCCTGGCTTGCACGGTCAATGTTCATGGGTGGCCCGGACAAGCCGGGCCATGACGAACTGCGATATCTTCAATCTGTTGAGCGACCTTCAGCCTAGAGCAACTCGCCGCCGCAGGCGCCGGCGGTGGTGCCCGTCGCCTTGAACGCCTTGATCACGTTGCGGCCCGTGGTCCAGCGGTGCACCTCGTCCGGCCCGTCCACCAGCCGCTGGCTGCGGATGTGGGTGTACCAACGGGCCAACGGCGTATCGAGGCTGTAGCCCAGCGAGCCATGCAGCTGGATCGCCGTGTCGACCACGTGGTGAACCATGTTGGCCAGATACACCTTGGCGATGCCGTTCTCCTGGCGCAGGTCCAGGCCGTTCTCCGCCTTGTAGGCGATGTGCATCAGCATCAGCCGGCTGATGTAGAGCTGGGTCGCGCACTCGGCGAGCATGAACTGGACCGCCTGCCGCTCGGCCAACGGCTTGCCGAAGGTCTCGCGGCTGGTGACCCGCTCGGCGGCCATGTCGAGCGCCCGCTGGGCCATGGCGACGTTGTGCATGCCGTGGCGCAGGCGGCCGTAGGCCAGGCGGTGTTGGCCCATGTTGAAGCCGTTGCCCTCGCCGCCCAGCAGGTTCTCAGCCGGAACCTTCAGGTCCTTGATCTCGATCTCGGCGTGGCCGCCGCCCATGATGTGGCTGAGCGGGCCTTCGAGCGCCATGGTCGGGATGTTGCGCTTGATGTTGTAGCCGGGGTTCGGCAGCTCGACGATGAAGGTCGAATAGCGCTGGTGACGCGGCGCGTCGGGATCGGTCATGGCCATGACCACCGCCAGGTCGGCCGAGGTGGCGGCCGAGGAGAACCACTTCTCGCCGTTCAGGATGTAGTTCTCGTTGCCGTCCTTGACCGCGCGGGTCTGCATGCCCGTGGCGTCGGCGCCGGCGGCCTTCTCGGTCATCGAGTAGCAGACGCGCATGTCGCCGTTCAGCAGCGGCTTGAGGTACTTCTCCTTCTGGAAGTCGGTGCCGTGCGCCAGGATCGTCATCATGGTGGCGTCGTCGGGACCCTGGGTGTTCATCGACAGCGCGCCCAGGTAGCTCTCGCCCAGCTCCATCTGCACCAGGGCGTTGGCCAGCGGGCCCAGCCCCATGCCGCCGTATTCCTTGGGAATGAACGGGCACCACAGGCCCTGGGCGCGGGCCTTGGCCCGGAGCTCGGCCAGGACGGTCTTGTAGCTCTCCTTGTCAGTGACGCGCTTCTCGGCCGGGATGCACTCGTCGTGGACCCACTGGCGGACCTTGGCGCGGATCGCCTTGGCGTCTTCCGGAATCTCGAAGTCGATCGACATGGAGCGCGCTCCCTTCCCTACCGCTTTTTCTGAAATTCCACCGTGCGGCCCGTCCGTGGGGGCAAGCAAGGGGGAATGGCGCCTTTGACGCTGCGAGCGTCCTGTCGTTTGCTGGGGGACGAAGGAACGCCAGGAAATGATGAAGCTCTATTCGGGCGATCTCAGCCCCTACTCCGCGCGAGTGCGCATGCAGATCTACGCCAAGGGGATCACCGACATCGCGCTCGAGCGGCCGGCCACGTTCGGCACGCCCAAGTTCCGCGAGCAGTTCCCGATCGGCCGAATTCCGGTGCTGGATGTCGACGGCGACATGATGCCGGAGTCGGAGGTGATCGCGGAATACCTGGAGGCGATCTATCCCGAACCCTCGCTACTGGGCGCCACGCCACGCGAGACCGCGCATGTCCGCACGGTCGCGCGGATCGGCGACATCTACCTGATGAACAACATGTTCATGCTCTCGCCCCAGTCCCGCGCCGCGACCCGCAACGAGGGGATCGTCGAGCTGCTGGGCGGCCAGGTGGTGCGCAACGTCAAGGCGCTGAACCGGCTGATCGGCGAGGACGGGTTCGCCTGTTGCGGCCGCATCACCATGGCCGACTGCGCCCTCGTGCCGGCCCTCTTCATGGTCGAGAACGTCCTGCCCTCGACGGGCGTCGACGATCCGATCCCGGCCAACGGCAAGGTCGCCGCCTATTGGGCGGCGATCCAGACGAACGAGCACGCCGCCAGGGTTCTGGCCGAACTGCATCGCGGGCTGGAGGAGCGCCGGGCGCTGATCCGCTCGGGCGCGTTCGACAAGATGATGGCCGCGGCGAAGGCGGCCCAAGCGGCGGCCGACGCCGAAGCCTGAGCGCAGGCCTGCGCTACTCCGCTGCTGCGTCCGCGTAGCCGGCGTAGGAGTGCTTCAGCGAGGCGTGGTTCAGCAGCATCTCGGCCACCTGGCGCTGGCCCGAGGCGTCGAAGATGCGGGTGCGGACCCAGTAGGACTCGGTCCGCCGGCTCTCGGCCAGGGCGACGATCTCGCGCCGCAGGACGTACTCCTCGCCGACGAACAGCGGCCCGTCGATCATGCGGATTTCCTGGTCGGCGAACAGGCCCACGGCCGGACCCTTGACCGGGAACTTCGCCTCGCGGTTCGAGTACTCGGCCAGCACGCTCACCATCTCCAGCGGGATGATCGGCCGGCCCCAGGGCGAGGCCTTGGCGTCGGAGTACCACGGCGAATTCTCGGTGATGGCCGCCAGCTTCTGGTTGAGGCTGAACGGATAGAGGGCGCCCATGTTCTGGTCGGGATCCATCCGCACGCGCTCGTCCGCCGCGCCAGTCATGCCGACCTTCAGGTCCTCCAGGATCAGGAGACGTTCGGGCGGGCGCAGGGCCGCCATCCGGCCCTCCAGGAGGGTCTGGCCGTGGTCGGGACCGAGGCTGGCGCTGGCTTCCAGAACCGGCGTGCCGTCGGCCTTCTCGGCCCAGACGCGGGTGGTCGTGGCGCCGGGCGCGGGCAGGTCGGCGAAGGCCCGGACCTCCTCGCCCTCGACCACCATGTTCAGATAGTGCGACGAGATGCAGCCGCGCTCGTACCAGGCCTGGCCCCAAATGTGTTCGAGCAGCGGCGGGAACAGGCTGAAATGCGTGGGCCCCTCGATCGGGCCGGCGCGGAAGCCCAGCTTCTCGGCCATGGAGTCGTCATGGATCGAGGCGTGGCCGCCGTATTCCTGATCGGCCAGCATCTGGCGCGGCTTGCGCAGGGGTCCGCGTAGGGTGAGGGGCGTGTCGAACATGGCGCCTGCATAGCACGCGCGAGGCGCGCCGCGAGCCGGTTCCCGCTCACCCTACGGCATATGGCCGAGGCCGGCCGATCCGGCCTATCGTCGAGCAAAACGGGGGGACACATGAGCGAACAGGCCGACCAGGACATGGCCCGCAAGCCGGCCACGGCGGCCACGCGGGCGGCGCACGCGGCGATGGCCAAGGCGCTGCCGATCGACGACGGCGCCGATTTCCAGCTGGCCGACCGGGGCTTCCTGGCGACCGTCCCCGACGCCGAGGTCACTGGCGCCTGGAGCCAGCGGCCGTTCGGCTTCATGGAGGGCGAGCGGCCCGACACCGTGAACCCGAGCCTCTGGCGGCAGGCGCGGCTGAACGCCCGCCACGGCCTCTACGAGGTGACGCCCGGCGTCTACCAGGTGCGCGGCTTCGACATCTCGAACATCACCTTCATCGAGGGCGAGACCGGCTGGATCGTGATCGACCCCCTGACCTCGGCCCAGCCGGCGGAGGCGGCGCTGAAGCTGCTGCGCGAGTGCAAGGGCGACCGCCCGGTGACGGGCGTAATCTACACACACAGCCATGTGGACCACTACGGCGGCGTCCTCGGGGTGGCGTCGCCGCAGGACATCGCCGCCGGACTGCGGATCGTCGCTCCGGAAGGCTTCCTGGAGGCCGCGGTCGCCGAGAACGTGCTGGCCGGCAACGTCATGAGCCGCCGCGCGACGCACATGTACGGCGGCCTGCTGCCGAAGGACCCGCAAGGCCACGTGGACTCCGGCCTGGGCAAGGGCGTGTCGACCGGCCGCGTGTCGCTGGTGGCGCCGACCGAATCCATCACCCACACGGGCCAGACGATCGAGCTGGACGGGATCGAGATCCGCTTCCAGGTGACGCCCGACACCGAGGCGCCGGCCGAGATGAACTTCTTCTTCCCGAAGTTCGGCGCGCTGTGCATGGCCGAGAACTGCACCTGCCACCTGCACAACCTCTACACCCCGCGCGGCGCCCAGGTGCGCGACGCCAAGGCCTGGAGCCGCTACATCGACGAGGCGCTGGACCTGTTCGCGGCGGACACAAAGGTGATGTTCGCCAGCCACCACTGGCCCCGCTGGGACGAGGGCGCGATCCGCACCTTCCTGGCCAAGCAGCGCGACCTCTACAAATACATCCACGACCAGACGCTCAGGATGGCCAACCACGGCCTGAACGCGACCGAGATCGCCGAACTCCTGCGCCTGCCGCCGAGCCTCGAGGCCGAATGGCACACCCGCAGCTACTACGGAACGCTGAGCCACAACGCCAAGGCGGTCTACCAGCGCTACCTCGGCTGGTTCGACGGCAATCCGGCCAACCTGCACAAGCACCCGCCCGAGGCCGCCGGCCGCCGCTACGTGGCGGCGATGGGCGGGGCCGACGCCGTGCTGGCCGAAGGACGCCGCGCGTTCGAGGCCGGCGACTACCGCTGGGTGGCGGAGCTGGTCGGCCACCTGGTCTTCGCCGAGCCGGACAACCGCGCGGCCCGCGCGCTGCAGGCCGACTCGTTCGAGCAGATGGGCTACCAGGCCGAATCCGGGCCGTGGCGCGACTTCTACCTCACCGGGGCGCAGGAGCTGCGCAACCCGCGGCCGAAGAGCGACACCCCGCGCCAGGCCTCGCCCGGACAGCTGCGCACCCTGCCGGCCGACAACCTGCTGGATTCACTGTCGGTGCGGCTGAACGGCGAGAAGGCCGGCGCGGCGACGCCCGACTTCACGGCCGTCTTCACCGACACCGGCGAGCGGTTCGCCGTGCGCGTGGAGAACGCGGTGCTGCACCATCGCCCGGGCGACGGCGGCCCGCCGGTCGAGCTGACGCGCGGCCTGCTGATCGACCTGGTCGTGGGCGCCAAGGCGCTCGAGGAGGCCCAGCTGGAAGGCGAAGGCGCAGCCGCCCTCGCCGAGCTGCTGCCCCTGCTCGACCGGTTCGACCTCTGGTTCGAGATCTCGGCGCCGTAGAGCGCGTTAGGCGAAAGTGTGGGGGGTTTCGCCGCTCGAACGCGCTCGATGCTTTTGAATCTCGAGCACGATTCAGCGGTCAGGTGATCCCACCTGGCCGCATCGTCCTCTAGCCGGCTGCCGCCTCAGGCGTGGAGCGCCGCCTCGGTGGCTTCCATCTCGTCGCGGATCCAGTCGTGGCCGCTGGTGACCATCACGCCTTCGATGGCGCTGATGTGCCCGCGCAGGCGGTCGCGGATGTCCTTCGGCACGTTGGGCTGGGTGGCGACCCAGCGGGCGATCTGGTGGACCGCGAAGGCGCTGTGCAGGGCCAGGCGATCGCGATCCTCGTCAGTGAGCTTCACTTTCATGGCGTGCTCCCTCTCCTGAGACGACCATAACACGGACGGGCGGAGCTAGGATGCATGCCGGCCCCATGCCAGAACGCGCCCAAACAAGAGAAGAGAGGAGACGCCGGAGTGAACCTGCCCGATCCCGACGCGCGCGCCGCCGCGCTCCTGGACCAGATGACCCTCGACGAGCAGATCGGGATCCTGAGCGGGCACATGCCGCTGGTGATGAAGCCGCGGCCCGAGGGCGTGCAGAAGTCGGCCGGCTGGGTCCCCGGCCTGGAGCGCCTGGGCATTCCCGACCTCCACGAGACCGACGCCAGCCTGGGCGTCTCGGCGGCCGGCCGGCGGGACGACGCCGCCACCGCCCTGCCCTGCGGCCTGGCCCTGGCCGCGTCCTGGAGCCTGGACCTGGCGCGCGAGGCCGGCGCCATGGCCGGGGCGGAAGCCCGCGCCAAGGGCTTCAACTGCCTGCTGGCCGGCGGCGTGAACCTGACGCGCGAACCGAGAAACGGCCGCAATTTCGAATACCTGGGCGAAGATCCTCTGTTGGCCGGCAAGCTGGCCGGCGCGGCGATCGCAGGGGTGCAATCGAACCACATCGTCTCGACGATCAAGCACTTCGCCCTCAACGACCAGGAAACCGGCCGCATGGTCCTGTCGGCCGACATGGACGAGGCCGCCTTTCGCGAGTCGGACCTGCTGGCGTTCCAGATCGCCATCGAGGACGGCGACCCCGGCTCGGTGATGTGCGCCTACAACCGCTTCCGTGGGACCTATGCCTCGGAGAACCCCTACCTGCTGACCGACGTGCTGCGCGGCGACTGGGGCTACAAGGGCTGGGTGATGTCGGACTGGGGGGCGGTCCACGGGCTGGCGGCGGCCAACGCCGGGCTCGACCAGCAGTCGGGCCGCGAGTTCGACCGCCAGCCGTTCTTCGACGACCCCCTGAAGGCCGCGGTGGTCGCCGGCGAAGTTTCAACGGCGCGCATCCGGGAGATGGCGCATCGCATCCTGCGCGCGATGATCGCCTGCGGGGCGGTCGACCACCCCGTGAGCGCCGGCGAGCCCGACCTCGCGGCCGGCGCCACCGTGGCCCGCAAAGCCGCCGAAACCGGGATCGTGCTCTTGAAGAACGACGGCGTGCTGCCCCTGTCGGGCGTGCGCTCCATCGCCGTGATCGGCGGCCACGCCGACCTGGGCGTGCTGTCAGGCGGCGGCTCCAGCCAGGTGATCCCGAAGGGTTCGGCGCGGTTCGATCCGCCGGAGGGTTCGCCCTCGTGGAGCGCCGGCGTGATCTACCATCCCGACGCCCCGCTGGCGGCGATCCGCGCGCGGGCCGCCAATGTCGCGGTGAGCTTCGACGACGGGACCGATCCAGCGCGCGCCGCGGCCGCGGCGGCGGATGCCGACGTCGCCATCGTCTTCGCCGTCGAATGGGCCACCGAGGGCGTCGACACCACCTTGGTCCTGCCCGACGGCCAGGACGCCCTCATCGCCGCCGTCGCCGCGGCCCAGCCCCGCACGGTGGTGGTGCTGGAGACCGGCAATCCCGTGCTGACGCCCTGGCTCGATCAGGTGAGCGCGGTGATCGAGGCCTGGTATCCCGGTTCACAGGGCGGCGAAGCGATCGCCGCGGTGCTGTTCGGCGAGGCCGAGCCGTGTGGGCGACTGCCGATCACCTTCCCCGCCTCGGCCGACCAGCTGCCGCATGCGAAGCTGCCGGGCTCGGACCTGCCGATCGTCAACGCCCGGGGCGACACCGAACCCTTCGATATCGACTACGCGGAGGGGTCGGACGCCGGCTATCGGTGGTTCGCAAGAACGGGCCACAAGCCGCTGTTTCCGTTCGGTTTCGGACTCTCCTACACGACATTCGCCTACGCCGATCTGCGCGCCGAGGGCGGCGCGACGGCGACCGTCAGCTTCGAGGTCGCCAACACCGGCGCCCGCGCCGGGACGGAGGTGGCGCAAGTCTATCTGGAGGCCGCGCCGGGCCGCAGCCAGCAGCGGCTGATCGGCTGGGCGCGGGTGAGCCTGGAGCCCGGCGAGAGCCGGCGGGTCACCGTGACCGCCGAACCGCGCCTGCTGGCCGACTGGGAGGCGGACCTCCACGGCTTCCGGATCGCGGGCGGGGACTATCGCCTGTTCGTCGGTCCCGATGCGGCGAGCCCGAAGCTGCGCGCCACGGTGACGGTCGAGGCGGCCGAATTGGGAGCCTAGCCCACCACGGCCAGGCGCGGCGGCCTGGGCAGATCGAGCGCGCGGGCGATGCGGTCCTGGAACCAGGCGACGCCCGTCTCATGCTTGGGCGAGAGCACCCCGCCCGGATAGATCCCGGCTTCCAGGTTGCGCTGCACCTCTTCGCAGACCTGCAGATCCTGGGCGGTGACCAGGTCGGAGAACTTCAGCATCTCGGGCAGGGCCTGGGTCTGCGCCGGGTCGAAGAAGTAGAAGTAGTCGAGGCGCGTCTCGGCGGGGCCGACGGCGGTCATCCGCTCCATCATATAGCCGTGGCGGTAGACGTTGACGCCCAGGTTGGGCCAGAGCCACGCCCAGAGCCCGCCATAGACCGAGGCGTCGCGGGCCGGCGCGCCGGAGAAGACCACCTCGCCCTCGATCTCGGTCCAGTAGTCCGAGACCACGACGTCGCCGTCGAACTCGGGGTGCACCATCGGCAGGTGATACCCCTCCAGATAGTTCTCGACGTAGGTCTTCCAGTTGCAGGCGATGGCGTGCGTGCGCCGTTCGACCAGCGGGAAGGCCGCCTGGCCGTCGGGCCAGCGGGCCGCCAGGGGCGCGATGAGGTCGGCCAGCGGGGCGGCGCCGGCGTCGAGGTTGACGAACACCAGCCCGCGCCAGCTCTCCACCCGGATCGGGAACAGGCCGTACTGGCGCGGATCGAAGCCGGGGACCGAGCCGAAATCGACGGCGTTCCGCAGGCGGCCGTCCAGCGCGTACTTCCAGCCGTGATACCGGCAGGTGAAGGCCTCGCCGCAGTTGCCGGCCCCATCGGCGACCAGGGCGCCGGCGCGATGGCGGCAGACGTTGTGGAAGGCTGCCAGCGCCCCGTCGGGCTTGCGCACCGCCACCACCGGCGCGCCGCCGATCACGTCGGCGAGGTAATCGCCCGGCTGGGGAAGCATCGTCTCGTGGCCAAGGAACTGCCAGGTCCGACGCAGGACCCCTTCGCGGTCGTTCCGGAGCGCATCGTCGCCGCGATAGAGTTCGACCGGCAGCATGGGACCTCCGTAGCCTGAGGCGTCGAATCTAGCGGCGGCGCATCCAAAGGTACAGGAGCCCGCCAGCCGCCACCGAGGTGAGCGAGAGCCCGATTTCCAGTGGGCTCGCGGCCAGGGCCAGCACCACGCTGGCGCCGATGGCCAGGAGCGCCGTGACGGTCACGCCAGCCCGCACCGCCGGCCGCAACCCGCCTGCCAGACGGATCAGCGAGCCGGCCGCCAGCACATAGGTGAACAGCGCCAGCAGCGAGACGACGTTGGCGATGATCGTGAACTGCTGGGCCAGGTTCGGCGAGGCGCTCAGCACGGCGACGACGGTCATCAGGGCGCCGCCCAGGAGCAGGTTGACCGCCGAGGCGTGCTCGCCCGGGCGGGTGCGCAGGACGGCGGGGAAGTCGCCATCGTCGGCCGCACCTCGGGACGTCTCGGCGAGCACCAGGGTCCAGCCCGTCAGGCAACCCATCGTTCGCAGGAAGACGCAGATGGCGATGGCGCCGCCGGCCCCGGCGCCGACGACCGCCCGGGTGGCGTCGGCGAAGGGCGCGGTCGAGCCCGCGAGTTCGTGGTTGGGCAGCAGTCCCATGATCACGACGCTGGCGGCGATGTAGAGGACGGCGGCGCCGACCACGCCCAGCAGGGTGGCGCGCGGCACGTTACGAACGGGATCGCGCACGACGCCCGCGGCCGCGGCCGCGCACTCCAGGCCCAGGAACGCCCAGAAGCAGCTCAGGCCCGACCGGGTGACGGCGGCGCCCACCGCCATGTCACTGGGATTCCAGGACTCGATGAAGATGTGTGGCCGGAAGGCGATCCAGCCGATGGTCGCGGTCAGCAGCACCGGCAGGAGGCCGAGCGCCAGCGTCAGGCCCTCCAGCCGGGCCACCGTCCGCGGCCCCGCCCAGGCCGCGGCGACGCCCAGCCAGATCGCCGCGAGCGTCACCAACAGGCGCGCCGTCGGGTCCGCCAGCGCGGGAAACAGGAAGCCGAGCGCGCCGGCCGCCGCGACGGCGACGGCGACCATGCCGGCCCAGATCGAAACCCAATAGGCGAAGGCGGCCTGCAAGGCGAAGAAGCGTCCGAGGCCGGATCGCACGTAGCTCGCGAGGCCGTTGGCGTCCGGCACCATCCGGCCCAGCCAGATGAACACCCCGGCGATCGCCAGGGCCGCCGCCGCAGCGGCCAGCCAGCCGAGGATGGCGATGGAGCCTGTGGCCGCCAGCGTGGCGGGCAACAGGTAGACGCCCGAGCCGATCATCCCGCCCGCGACCAGGCCGGCGGCGCCCAGCACCCCGATACGACCGTGATGCGCAGCCGGGACCGTAGAAGTCGTCGCCGCCGTCATGACTTTCCCCCACCCCGCCGGCACGCTAACGACATGGCTTGACACGTCAAATTACGGCTGTAACCGTTAGGGCGGAGGACAGGTGCGACATGTCCAAGATCTCCGGCGCCGAGAGCCACATCATGGAGGCCCTGTGGACCCGCGGCCCGCTGACGGCCGAGGAGATCGTGCAGACGGTCGGCCCCGCACAGGAATGGGGCGAGGCGACGGTCAAGACCTTGATCAACCGCCTGCTGAAGAAGAAGGCTCTTGCCTCGGAGCGCGCCGCCGGGCGGGCGCTGTACCGCCCCATCGTCAGCCGCGAGGAATATGTGACCGGCGAGAGCCAAGGGCTGCTCGACCGGCTGTTCGGCGGGCAGATCGCCCCGTTGGTCGCCCACTACGCACGTCACCGCGCCCTGTCGCCCGATGAGATTTCGCGTCTGAAGGATCTGATCGCGGAGCTCGAGACGGATGACGAATGATCTCCTCGAGGCCCTGCTCCGGGTGAATCTCGTGGCCGCCGCCGCCGTCGCGGCGGTGCTCCTGCTGCGGGTCCCGGCGCGCCGCCTGTTCGGCCCCGAGGTCGCCTATGGCCTTTGGGCCGCCCCGCCGCTGGCCGCGCTCGCCACCCTGATACCGGCGCCTGTCGACAGCGACGCCGCCGCGGGCGGGCTCGCCGGCGCCGCCGCCGACCTCTCGGCCCCGCTGCTGCTGGCCTGGGCCGCGGGGGCGGCCTCGGCCGTGGCGTTCCTGGCCTGGACCCAGGCGCGGTTCATGGCCGCCGCCCGCGCCGGGAAGGCCGGCCCCGCCGTCGTAGGGGTCGTGACCCCGCGCATCGTCATGCCCGCCGAGGAAGGCGTCTTCACGCCCGAGGAGCGCGAACTGATCCGCGCCCACGAGCGGACGCACATCGCGCGGTGCGACCCGCGCGCCGGAGCGCTGGCCGCCGCCTTCCAGGCGCTGTGCTGGTTCAACCCCTTCGTCCACCTGGGCGTGCGCGCCATGCGCCTGGACCAGGAGCTGGCGTGCGACGCCGCCGTGCTGCGTGACCGGCCGCGCGACCGCGCGCTCTACGCCCGGACGCTGCTGAAATCGCAGCTGACCGCCCAGGGCCTGCCGCTCGGCTGCTACTGGCCGGCGGGCGGCCGCCACCCGCTGGAAGTGCGCGTCGGCGCCCTGGCGGCCCGCGGCCGCCGCGACGACAGCCTGGCTGGCCCGCTTCTGCTGGCCAGCGCCATCCTGGCCTCGGCGTGGAGCGGCTGGCGGATGAACCCGCCGGACCCGCCGCCCGCGGCGATGGTCGAGTTCTGGAAGACACAGCACAAGCCGGTGATGTCGGTGATCCTGGTCCAGGCGCCTGCGCGCCAGCCCTGATCGTCGCCAGCCGTCACCGGGTGACAATGGCGATTGACAGAATATTTTACGCTTGTAATTCTTTCGCCATCAGAGGCCCGTTGGGGAGCATGGGGACCGATGATGACTGACGTGCTGTACGCCGCCTTCGGCCCCGCACCGGCCGCGAGCCTCGCCGCCGCGTGCCTCTACGCCAACGTCACGGCCTCGACCGCCACCCTGGCGGTGGCGTTGGCCCGACCTCCGGCCCGGAAGGTCTTCGGGGCCGAAGCGGCCTACGCCCTGTGGGTCGTACCGCCGATCGTGGCGTTCCTGACCCTGCTGGCGGTGATGGTTCCCGTCGACAGCGACCGGTACTCGACGGCGGCCGCCACGGCGATCCGCTGGCCGGCGCTGGGCCCGGCGGCGATCGTCTGGGCCGTCGGCGCGATCGCCATGGCGGTCGCGTTCGCCGTCGCGCAGCACCGGTTCATGGCGCAGGTGCGGGCCGGACGCGGCGGACCGGCGGTGGTGGGCCTGATCTGGCCCCGCATCGTGCTGCCTGCCGACGACGACGGCTACACCGCCGAGGAGCGCGACCTGATCCGCGCCCACGAGCGGGCCCACGTGGCCCGCCGCGACCCGCGCGCCGCCGCCCTCGTCTCGCTGGCCCAGTGCGTCTGCTGGTTCAATCCGGTCATGCACCTGGGCGCCTATCTGCTGCGCCTGGACCAGGAGGTCGCCTGCGACGCGGCGGTGACGATGCGCCGGCCCTGGGCGCGCGCCCTGTACGCCCGCACCCTGTTGAAGACCCAGCTCGGCGGCGCGCCCCTGCCCTTCGCCTGCTGCCTGCGCCCCTGGGGCCAGCATCCGCTCGAAGTCCGCATCGCTCTGCTGAAGCGACGAACCGGCCCGGCCTCGTCGGCGCCGCGTCCGACGGGCGCCTCGATCGTCTCGGCCGGCGTGGACGTTATCCGGCCCTAGCGGCCACCAACCGACCCTCATCCTGGAGCTGAGCCATGCCTATGGCCCGTTCGCGGGCGCGATGGATCGCGCCTGCGCTGGCGCTCGCCTCCATGGCGGGCGGCTGCGACCACCCTTCCGCCCGCATCGCCGCCCGTCAGGCGCGCCTCGACCCCCCGGAACTCTGGCGCGTCGAGGCGCTGGATGCGGAGGGCCGGGTCTCCGGCGCCGTCCGGGTCTGCGCCGACGCGACCATGCGCGGGGCGTTCGGACGCGTGACCGCCGAGTCGGCCGGCCGGCCCTGCCGCCCGCTGGACGACGGCGTGGATCGGAGCGACCTGTACGCCGTCCGCTGCGATCTGGGTGGCCGGCGTTTCGGGCTGACGCTGTCGCGCCAGGGAGATCCCGCCCACGCCTTCACCCAGACGTTCGCCCTGCGCGCCCTGGACGGCGCGGCGACCGCGGCGCGTCAGGTCCGGCGCTTCCGCAGGCTGGGGCCCTGCCCTGACGGTTGGCGGATCGGCGAGCAGATCCGGGACGGGGCGGCGCGGCGCACCGACAGCCTGGCCGGCGTCTGGCCCGCGCCGTGATCGCGCTGATCCTCGCCCAGGCCGCCGCCGTCGCGCCCACCGGGGGCCTCATCAGCTATCCGCCCGCCTTCTTCGCCGCGCAACGACCCGCCAACGCGGCGGAGATGCTGCAGAGGATTCCAGGCTTCATCCTCGACGACGGGGCCTCGGTTCGCGGCTTCGAGGGAGCCGGGGGCAACGTGCTGATCGACGGGGAACGCCCCGCGAGCAAGAGCGACAACCTGAACGCCATCCTCTCCCGCATCCCGGCCGCCCGTGTGGTCCGCATCGACGTGATCCGTGGCGGCGCGCCGGGGATCGACATGCAAGGCAAGCCGGTCGTGGCCAATGTGGTGCTGAAGCCCGAGCGGACCTTGCGGGGGCAGATCGAGGCGCAGGGCATTGCGCTGCCGGATGGGCGTGCGGAGGGCTTCCTGGAATGGCAGGCCTCCGGCGGGGACCAGCGCCAGTCCTGGGAGACCTCCGGCTTCTACGGCCGCGGCTACAGCGGGCTGCTGGGCCAGGGGGTGGGCCTGTCCGCCTCGACATCGGGCCCCACGACCCACACCACCATCGACACCGAGGACGACGGTCGGCTGGAGCAGATCACGGGAGCCTACGAGCGCTCCGTCGCGGGCGGCCGGCTGCGGATCAACGGGCTGGCCTATCACGACGGCCTGAAGTTCGAAGAGGACGACGCCGACGTCGCCTCGTCCGACGTCGAAAGCACCGACCAGCTCACCCGCGACGGCTCACGCGAACTTGGGGCCAACTTCACCCGGCCCCTCCTCGGCGACGGCAAGCTGGAGCTGGTGGGCCTGCGCCGCTCGAGCGATCTGGACCAAACCAGCAGCTTCGCGGCGCCTGGAACGCGCCAGGTGTTCACCATCGACCGTCACACGCAGGAGTCGATCGCGCGTGGCGTGGTCAAGCGCCCGCTGACCGCGTCCCTGTCGGCCGAAGTGGGCGTGGAAGCCGCCCGCAACAGCCTGCGCAGCCGCACCCGGTTCGAAGTGGACGGCGGCGACGTGCCGGTGCCCGCCGCCAACGTGCAGGTGCGCGAACGCCGCGCCGAAGCCTTCGCCAAGGCGAGCTGGCGGCTCGCACCGAAGCTCACCCTGGACGGCCAGATTCGCTACGAGCGATCGACGATCGGGGCCGACGGCGATGTCGTCATCGGCAAGACCCTGGCCTTCGTGAAGCCTCGATTGCTCGTGACCTGGTCGCCGGACGCCGACACCCAGGTACGCCTGCGCGTGGAGCGCGAAGTGGGCCAGCTCGATTTCGACGCCTTTGTCGCCCAGAGCAGCCTCAACACCGCGACCGGCGTGACGGCCGGCAATCCCGACCTGGAGCCCGAGCGCGCATGGGTCGGCGAGGCGGCGTTCGAGCGCCGCTTCTGGGACCGCGGCGCGGTGGTGATCACCGCCAACCACACCGAGGCGAGCGGCGTGGTCGATCGCGGACCCGTCTTCGGGAACGGCGCGCTGTTCGACCGGCCGGCCAACATCGGCGACGGAACGCGCGACAGCCTGAAGCTCGAGCTCACCCTGCCGCTGGATCGTCTGGGCGTGCCCGCCGGCCAGCTCAAGGGCTACGCCACGCGAAGGTGGTCGCGGGTCGACGATCCCACCACCGGCGTCGCGCGGCGCATCTCGGGTGAAAAGCCGATCACGTGGGAGGCGAAGTTCTCGCAGGACATTCCACGCTGGAACCTGACCTGGGGCGCGGAACTCTACAGCGGCTTCCAGCAGGCCTACTACCGGTTCAACGCGGTCGACGCCTACAAGCTTGACCCCTTCCTGATGACCTACGCCGAGTGGCGACCGCGCCGCGACGTGAACGTCCGCATCGTGCTGGAGAACCTCACCAAGCGTGGCTATCGGCGCACCACCGTCACCTACGACGGCGTGAGAGACGCCGCCCGCGACGGGGCGGCCAGCCTGTCGGACCGCAATTTCCACTTCGGACGCGTCCTCTATGTCCGCTTGCGCAAGACGTTCGGCGGCTGATCCGGCGGGGCCGACGCGGCGTCACCGATTGACCGGCCGACCGCGGCGGCTAGCGTGGCGCCCAACCAGAAAACGGGAGCGACGCCGTGCCGGAAGCCATCCTCGAGCCTGACCTGCCCATCGTGGACCCCCACCATCACTTGTGGGACCGGCGCAGCTACGCGACGCCCGAGGTCGACGAGCACCCGTTCATGACCGCCATCGAGCCGGCCAAGCGCTACCTGCTCGACGAGCTGATGGCCGACACCGGCTCCGGCCACAACGTGGTCGCCACCGTGTTCGTGGAGTGCGGCGCGTTCTACAAGGCCGACGGGCCGGTCGACATGCGGGTGGTCGGCGAGACCGAGTTCGTCAACGGCGTGGCCGCCATGAGCGCGAGCGGCATGTACGGCGACTTCCGCGCCTGCGCCGGGATCGTGAGCCGCGCCGACCTGCTGCTGGGCGACGCCGTCAAGCCGGTGCTGGAGGCGCACATCAAGGCCGGCGGCGGGCGGTTCCGCGGCATCCGCAACAGCGCCTCGTTCGAGGCCGACAAGGAGGTGCTGGGTCCGCTGAACCGGGTCGAGGCCGGCCTCTACCTGCGCGATGACTTCCGGGCGGGGTTCAAGCACCTGGCGCCGCTGGGCCTCAGCTTCGACGCCTGGCTGCTGGAGCCACAGCTTCCCGACGTGATCGATCTGGCCCGCGCCTTCCCCGACACCACGATCGTGCTGGACCATGTGGGCACGCCGCTGGGCCGCGCCAGCTATCAGGGCAAGCTTCAGGAGCGGTTCCCGATCTGGAAGGCCAACATCCTGGAGCTGGCCAAGTCGCCGAACGTGGTGGTGAAGCTGGGCGGCCTGGCCATGGCCTTCTGCAACTTCCCGTCGTTCCTGGCGCAGCCGCGGGCGCCGTCGACCCAGCTCGCGCAGGAGTGGAGCCCCTACATCGAGACCTGCATCGAGGCGTTCGGGGCCGAGCGCTGCATGTTCGAGTCGAACTTCCCGGTCGACATGGGCAGCTGCGACTACGCCACGCTGTGGAACGCCTTCAAGCACATCGCCAAGGGCGCCTCGGCCGCAGAGAAAACGGCGCTGTTCTCCGGGACCGCCAAGCGGGTCTACCGGCTGGAGGTGTGAGGTCCTTCCCTCCCCTTCTTGGGGAGGGTGGCCGGCGCGAAGCGACGGACAGGTGGGGGTTGCTGCCTCCCCCACCCCGCTCGCGTCGCGAGTCGCCCTCCCCACGTTGGGGAGGGAAAGGGTCAGTAGCGCTGCTCGACCTTGGCCACGCCCCACTTGGGCGGCGGCGGGACGTAGGACTTGAACCGCTCCAGCGCCGCCTCGGTGCTGTCGGCGTAGATCAGCATGTCGACGTACTGCTGGGCGATGAAGCCGTTGTCGGCCATCTGCTGCACCGTCTGGCGCATCAGGTCGTAGTAGCCGCTCACATTGACGAAGCCGCAGGCCTTCGAGTGGAAGCCCAGGAGCGCCCAGGTCCACTGCTCGAAGATCTCCTCGAAGGTGCCGGGGCCGCCCGGCAGGCAGAGGAAGGCGTCGCCCAACTCGGCCATGGCCCATTTGCGCTCATGCATCGAATTGACGACGCGCAGTTCGGTGAGCCCCGTGTGGCCGATCTCCTGGTTGACCAGATCGGCGGGCATCACGCCGGTGACCTTGCCGCCGGCGGCCAGCGCCGCATCGGCCACCGCGCCCATCAGGCCCACGCGTCCGCCGCCGTAGACCAGGGTCATCCCCGCCTTGGCGATCGCCGTGCCGCAGCGGACGGCTTCCTCCATGAATCTGGGGTCGGTTCCAGGCGACGATCCGCAGTAGACGCAGATGCTTTTCACGTCATGGCCTCGCAGTGGGGCGTGGCGAAAGGGCCGCTCCCTTAGTCCGAATAAACCCGTGTGTCACGGGCGCTGGCCTTGCCCGCGATCCGCAGCTACAAATGGAGGACGGCTCGTCACCTCGATTGGCCGGGCGCCGACGTGTGCGCGGCGGGGACTTCTATCTCGGTAGGTTACGACGAATGGCGAGCGGTACGGTCAAGTGGTTCAATACGGCGAAAGGCTTCGGTTTCATCCAGCCCGATGAGGGCGGAGCCGACATCTTCGTCCACATCTCGGCCCTGAACCAGGCGGGGCTGGATAGCCTCAACGAAGGCGACAAGGTGGAATTCGAGCTCGAGCAGGATCGGCGCTCGGGCAAGCTGGCGGCGACGAGCATCATCGTCACCGAGCACGGCGAGCCCGCGCCGCGCCGCTCCGGCGGCTTCGACCGCGGCGGCGGCGGCGGTTTCGACCGTGGTGGCGGCGGCTACGGCGGCGGCGGCTACGGCGGCGGCGGCGGCCGAGGCTTCGGCGGCGGTGGCGGCGGCGGAGCCGACCGGCCTCGCGGCGCGGTGATGGGCTCGGGCTCGGGCACGGTGAAGTGGTTCAACCCGACCAAGGGGTTCGGCTTCATCAAGCCCGAAGGCGGCGGCCAGGACATCTTCGTCCACATCTCGGCCGTCGAACGGGCGGGTCTCACCAACCTGAACGAAGGCCAGACGGTCAATTTCGACCTCGAACAGGACCGTCGCAGCGGCAAGACCTCCGCGACCAACCTGAAGGTCATCGGCTGACGATCCCTGCGGGCCCGCTCCGGCGGGCCCGTTATTACCGGTCCGGCTGAACCGGATCGAGCCGCGCGGCCCCGCCGCCCGGCAGCTTCGCCACGTATGGCCCGAAGCGCTCGTCCGGCCTCAGATAGTCGGTCGAGACATATTGCGCGCCCGAGGCGAAGGCCGCGGCCTGACGCGTCGTATCGTCGGCGCGGGCTTCCCACGTGTCGGCGTCGGCCCGCGTGCGAACGATGATCCCAGCCTTCACCGCCGCGGCGATGCGCGCCGACTGCTCCTTGGGTTCGTTCAGCGTGATGTACCCCGCGGCCGGCGAACTCTCGTCGATGTTCACGAACGCCGCGCGGCCTTCCAGCACCTTGCGATCCTCGCGGTAGCGCGCGACCTGGTCCGGCGGACAGTCGAGCGCGATCATCACCTTGCCCCGCGCCGCGCCCAACCGCGGCCAGGCTCCGGCGGCGACCGCCTCCCGCAGCGTCGGATAGGCGCCTTGCACCTGATCGGGCGTGATCAGCGCGTCCGCGGGAAACACCGAGCGGATTTCCGCATCGATGGAATCCATCGCCTTGGCGTCGAACAGCGGGGCTTTGGTGGCGCCGGGGATCGAGAGCCCGCCTTCCTTCAGGTTCAGGATGATCAGGATCGGTACGTGGTCGGGGTGCGCCAGCGACCAGGTCCGCACGTCCTTCAGGCACTGGACGAACAGCGGACACACCGAGCGATAGTCGACCGAGGGCTCGTGCAGCACCTTCAGGCCCGGCGTCTTCAGCGGCGTGAAGTCGTAGGGAACCTGCCCCTTGCCCTGCCGATAGCCCAATGGGTTGGCGTAGAGCCCGACGTCGGGGTCGTAGACGATGTCGATCTCGAGCTGGCGGGCGCCCTGGTCGAGCTGGGTCGCCAGCGGCGGCTTGGAATAGTCGAGGCTGTCGGCCGCCTTGGCGTCGACCGCATGGATCATCGCCCACTCGTTGGGCGCGATGGCCATCTTGTAGCTGTTGTGGGTGCCGATCGCCTGAATGGCGTTCATCGGCAGGGCGTCGACCTCGGCCCGCGTGCATCCGGGCGCGCCGGACGGATGTTCGAGCGGGCAGGTCGCGGCGACGGCGGCGGCGAGAACGGCGGCGATCATCGGGGCGCTCCTCTTTGCGGGCGATCCTTGCGGGCAAGCGCGTCAGGCTTATGACGCTCAGTCCCAGGGAATGGGTAGCGGCGCGTCGGGGTAGCGCCCGGAGATCAACGGCGGCAACCGCTCCGCCAGCCCTGGCGGAAAGACGCGGTCGGTCGTGGCTTCCAGGTCGGCCTGGGTCCACCAGCGGATGTCGTCGATCAATTCCCGCTCGAGCGCGTCCCAGCCGCTCCGGTCGGGCTCGCCGCCTTGGCAGCGCGCGACGATGTAGACCTCTCTGAAGAGGGTCGGCCGCGGCAACCGCATCACCCCTTCGCGCACCCAGACCACCGGGCCCAGCTCGAAATCGACAACCCCGGTTTCCTCCCGGATCTCACGGGCGGCGGCTTGCCGATGGGTCTCGCCCGGCTCCACCCCGCCGCCCACGGGAAACCAGGCGCCCGGGCCCTTGGGCGAGGCCGGCAGGCGGCCCTTCATCAGGAGAATGCGGTCGGCGCGGTCGAACAGCAGCACGCGCGCCGTCGGCCGCTCGGGGAGGCCCGGGGAAACCGGATCGGAGGCGCCGGCCGACGAAGTCATGGCCTCATCCTAGCCGCAGCGCCGACGCGTCGAACACCCGATCTTAAGGCCCCCCATGGCAAGTGGAGCGTCCTAGGGTGATGCCAACTTGTTTAAACCTCATAGATTCCTGGGCTTTGGCTTCGCCGCGGCCGATCTGCTGATCGAGATCGACGGTCACGGCCGCGTAGCCTTTGCGCTCGGCGCCGGCGAGGCTGTGCTGGGCGTGGCCGACCATGCGCTGGCCAAGAAGCACTGGCGCGACCTCATCGCGCCCGACGACCAGCCGATGATCGAAGCGCTGTTCCAGGGGCTGGACGACGGCGCGCGTGGGGGGCCGGTTTCGGTCGCCGTCGCGGGCGGCAAGGGCGGGGCCGAACGGTTCGCCAGCTTCACGGCGATCCGGCTGCCGCAGAACGATGGCGCGATCTCCTGCGCCCTGGCCCGGGCGAGCTCGCACAGCGCGGCGCGGCTGCAGACTCCGGAATCGTTCGAAGCCCGCGCAGCCGAACTGGTCGCCGGCGCGACCCAGGATCTGGAGCTCGCGTTCGTGGAACTGGGCGGCGCATCCGCCTTCACCGTCGCGACCAACGATCCGCTGGGCTTCGAGTCCCTCGTGGCGGGGGCGCTGCGGGCGCAGGCCTACCGGGGTGAAGCGGCGACGTCGGTGGGCCTGGACCGATACGCCCTGGTCCGCAGCCGCGACGAGCCGATCGACGCGGTGGCCGGGCGCATCGCGCGCATCCTGGCCAAGGCCGGCGTCGACGGCGTCTCGCCCGAAACCGCGGCGATGCCGCTGAGCGGTGCCAGCCGCCCGCGGCAGGTGGCCCAGGCGCTGCGTTTCGCCCTCAACCAGGTTCTGGAGCAAGGTCTCAGCAAACCGCTGCCTGCCGATCTCTCGGCGGCGCTGGACCAGGCGATGCGGGCCGCGCTGGGCAAGGCCGGGGCGTTGGGCGCCGCCATCCGCATGCGCCGCTTCCAGCTCGCTTTCCAGCCGGTCGTGAAGCTGGCCGACGGGACCCTTCACCACCACGAGGTGCTGGTGCGCTTCGGCTCGGACGGCAGTCCCTTCCCGACCATCCGCATGGCCGAGGAAATGGAGCTGATCGAGCCCCTCGATATCGCGGTGCTGGAGGAGACCCTGGCGGTGCTCGCCCGCGATCCCGCTCACGTCCTGGCCGTGAATGTGTCGGGCCGCAGCCTGATGAGCGAGCGCTACATCGATCGCGTCACGACCTTGCTGCGCGAGCAGCCGCACGCCAAGGGCCGGCTGATGTTCGAACTGACCGAGAGCGCCGCGGTCGAGGACCTCGCGCTCGCCGACCGTCATATCCAGGCCCTGCGCCAAGCCGGCTGCGAGGTCTGTCTCGACGATTTCGGGGCCGGGGCGGCCTCGCTGGCCTATCTCCAGCAGCTCAGCCTCGACCTGCTCAAGATCGACGGCCGCTACATCCGCGACCTGCAGCATGGCGGCCGCGAGGCGACGTTCGTGAAGCACCTGGTCAACATGTGCGCGGAGTTGAAGGTGCGGACCCTGGCCGAGATGGTGGAGACGCCCGAGGCCGAGGAGGCCGTGCGCCTGGCCGGCGTCGACTATGCCCAGGGCTGGCTCTACGGGCGGGCTGGAGAAGCCCCTCAGAGCGCGGCGGCCTTCGCCGAGCGTCGCAAGGCCGGTGGCGAAGGGCCGCTGCTCCGCCGCGCGGCGCTCGACCGGAAGAAGGACTGGGGCTGAGCCGCCTCACATTCTCTTGATGACGGCCGCACGACGGCTGGGCGTCCGAAATTTCGGGGCGTAGGGTCTCTCCAGAGGGCGGCGTCGGCTGGCCCCGTACCGGTCGCCGACCGTCCATAACCGCGCGCAAGAGCGCTTCGATCTCCCGCTGACGGGGCGCTCTCGGCGCTCCGACGCATACCCGCTCGAGACGGATATGCGCCTTGACGGAGGTTGAGAGCGCTTCGGACGGCGAAACCGGTATCCACGTTCGCCTGGCGCGCTCTCGGTGATGGGAGAACGCAACATGGCAATCCAGGAAAAGGGGTCGGTTCGGGCGCTTGCGCTCGTCGGCCCCACGAGCGCCGGCAAGACGGCCCTGATGGAGGCCCTGCTGGAGGCCGCCACCGGACATGCGGTGCGCCCCGGCGAGGTGGGCGACTCTAGCCCGGAGGCCCGCGCCCGCGGCCATTCGGTGGAGCTGAACCTGGCCGGCTTCGACTTCATGGGCGACCGCTACGTGGTCGTCGACTGTCCCGGCTCGCTGGAGTTCTGTTCCGAGATCGACCCCGCCCTTCCCGCCGCCGACCTGGCGATCGTGGTGGCCGAGCCCGACCCCGCCAAGGCGGCGTTGCTGCAACCCACCCTGCGCGAACTGGAGCGGCTGGGCGTGCCCCACGCCCTCTTCATCAACAAGATGGACCAGGCCCGGGGCAGTCTCCAGGAGTTGCTGGACGCGCTGACCCCGGTGGCGACCACGCCGCTGGTCGCCCGGCAGATCCCCACCTGGGTGGGCGACAAGGTCTCGGGCTATATCGACCTGGCGCTGGAGCGGTGCTTCGTCTACCGGCCGGGCAAGGCCAGCGAGCAGATCGACATCCCCGGCGAGTTGAAACAGGAAGAGGCGGACGCGCGCTTCCACATGCTGGAGCAGCTCTCCGACTTCGACGACGAACTGCTGGAACAGTTGCTGTCCGACGTGACGCCCAGCCGCGACGCGGTGTTCGCCGACCTCGTGCGCGAGATGAACGACGGGCTGATCACGCCGGTGTTCTTCGGATCGGCCCAGAACGGCTTCGGCGTCCGCCGACTCCTCAAGGCGCTGCGCCACGAGACGCCGCCCTCGTCGATGGCGGCCGAGCGGATCGGGATCACGAAGGGCGCCTATGTGCTGAAGGCCGCCTATGCCGGCCAGTCGGGCAAGCTGGCCTACGCCCGCGTATTCGGCGCGCCACTCCCGGACGGCGCCGACTTCATCCTGCCCGACGGCCAGAAGAGCCGCGCCGGCGGGCTTTCCGAGGTGCAGGGCTCGTCGCTGAAGAAGATCGCCCAGGCCCCGGTGGGCGACATCTGCGCCATCGGCAAGGTGGAGCAGGCAGGCGGCGGCCAGATCCTCTCCACCACCGGCGAGCCGCAGATCGTGAAGGCGGCCGCGCGGCCCAGGCGACCGCTGTTCGCGGTGGCCCTGATGGCGCGCAACCGCAGCGACGACGTACGGCTCTCGGGAGCCCTGGGCAAGCTGGTCGAGGAGGATCCCGGCCTCTCGCTGACCCACGACGCCGAGCAGCGGCAGGTGCTGCTGGCGGGCCAGGGCGAAGGCCATGTGCGCCTGGCGCTGGAGCGGCTGAAGCGGCGCTACGGCGTGGAGATCGACACGGTCCAGCCCAAGACGCCCTATCGCGAAACCATCGGGCGCGGGACCACCCAGCGCGCGCGCCACAAGAAGCAGTCGGGCGGCCATGGGCAGTTCGCCGACGTGACCATCGAGGTGCGGCCCCTGCCCCGTGGCTCGGGCTTCCAGTTCCAGTCGAAGGTCGTCGGCGGCGCGGTGCCCAAGCAGTGGATCCCCGCGGTGGAGGCCGGCGTGCGCGACGGCCTGACCAAGGGCCCGCTGGGCTTCCCGGTGACCGATCTGGAGGTGACGCTGATCGACGGCATGACCCACTCCGTCGACTCTTCGGAAATGGCGTTCCGCACGGCTGGGCGCCTGGCGATCGAGGAGGCGCTGAAGGCCCTGGGCACCACCCTGCTGGAGCCGATCGAGAAGCTCACGGTCTATTCGCCGTCGCCCAGCGCCTCGCACGTGACGTCTGCGCTCACCGCGCGGCGGGGCCAGATCCTGGGGCTGGCGCCGCGGGCCGACTGGCAGGGTTGGGAGCAGATCGAGGCCTATCTGCCGCAAAGCGAGCGGCAGGACCTGATCGCCGAGCTCCGGGGCCTGACCCAGGGCCTCGGCGCCTTCGAGGCCGACTTCGACCACATGAGCGAGCTCCATGGCCGCCTGGCCGAGGAAGCCGCCCAGGCGGCGCGGCCGGAGGCGTAGTTTCCCTTCCCGCATCGCGGGAAGGGGGGACCGCCGGCTGAGCGTAGCGAAAAGCCGGCGGTGGGAAGGGAGAGCGGCTCTCACGGAGCATGAAGCCGCTAACCCGACCAACCGCGCTTCCGGCTTGCCCTCTCCACCAGTCGCTCTTCGGCGACTGGTCCCCCTCTCCCGCTTCGCGGGAAAGGAAGGGCGCGGTAATGACGCTCATGCCTCAGCGACTCTCCCTGACCGCCCTGCTCGTCGGCGACTACGACGAGGCCATCGGCTTCTACGTCGGCAAGGCCGGCTTCGACCTGGCGGAAGACACCGACATGGGCGGCGGCAAGCGCTGGGTGGTGGTGCGCCCGCCGGGCTCCGACGCCGGCCTGTTGCTGGCCAAGGCCGTCGGCGACCAGGCCACGCGGGTCGGCGACCAGGGCGCGGGCCGCGTCTTCCTGTTCCTCGAGACCGACGACTTCGGCCGCGACCATGGGAGGATGGCCGCGGCCGGCGTCAGGTTCCTGGAGGCCCCCCGCCACGAGCCCTATGGGACGGTGGCGGTGTTCGAGGACCTCTACGGGAACAGGTGGGACCTCATTCAGCCGGCGCGGGCTGCTTCTGCTGCTGAGCCGCGATAAGGCCGTCGTCGATCTCGACGGCGCGCTTGGCCGCCGGGCGGGCCTCCAGCCGCGCCACATAGGCCTCGAACGCCGGGCGCTTCTCGATGCTTCCGAACTGCATGCCCCAGCCGATGTGGGCGCCGAGGTAGAGATCGGCCGCGGTGAAGCTGTCGCCGGCGACGTACTCGCGGCCGGTCAGCAGGCCCTCAAGCGTGTCCAGCACGTCCTCGATGCTGCCATAGCCCAGCATCATCTTGCGTTCGGGCGGAGCCTCCCAACCCATCGACTTGACGCTCACCGCCTGCTCGACCGGCCCGGCGGCGAAGAACAGCCAGCGATAGTAGGGCCCGCGCAGCTTGCTGCCGTGGGGCGGCGCCAGCCCGGCCTGCGGGAACGCGTCGGCCAGATAGGCGCAGATGGCGCCGCACTCGGTGACGACGGTGTCGCCGTGTTTGATCGCCGGCACCTTGCCCATCGGGTTGACGGCCAGGAACTCGGGCGACTTCGAGCCCGCGCCCCATTCCAGTAGCTCGGTGCGATAGGGCTGACCTACCTCCTCAAGCATCCAGCGGATGATCCGGCCGCGGGACATGGGGTTGGTGTAGAAGACCAGTTCGTCGGACATTTCGAGGCTCCTTCCGCTCTCGGACGGGAGTAGACGCCCGGCCTGCTGACAGGGGCATGTCAGCAGTGTTGCAGCAGAGCCTAGGGTCCGTCAGGGTGAAGTGGATGCCGGTTCACCCGCCCGGACGGGCCCTAAACTCCTGAAGATAGAGCCTTCTCGTCCGGATCAAGTGATCCCACCTGATCCGGGAAGGCTCTACGCCGGTTGAAGGCGGAGCGTCTCGCGACGCAGGTAGAGCTCGGCGGCGATCAGGTTCGGAATCCACGAGATCCAGGCCGTCGCCACATAGATCTGGTGGAAGGTCAGGCCGGCCATCACCCCCAGCGGCAGGTAGAGGCGCAGGGTGACGGCGGCGAAGGTCAGCGCGAACGAGCGGATCATCCAGCGCCGATGCTCGTCGAACCGCCGGGCGCGGGCGGTGAGCCAGCCCTGGCCGGTGCAATAGATCCAGATGGGCGCGAGCAGGCCGAAGCCCAGGCCGGCGATCGGTCCGGAGGTGGTGCCGAAGGCGAGCGCGAAGCCGGCGCAGCCCCCGACGATGCAGCCGGTGGCGTAGACCCGGCCGATCCAGCGGTGGAGCGCGCGGCGACGGCGCACGGCCGGCAGGAACTGGAAGCCGCCCAGGAGGAGTGCGGTGGCCGCGCCGCCGGCATGTAGCGTCAGCCAGGGCCGCGCGAAGAGGTTGGCGGCGATCTCGGTCGACAGCGGCGCGAACTGGACGACGTAGCGATAGGAGAAGAGTGCGATCCCGACGCTCAGAAACACGGCCGCGCCCCAGCCGGCGCCCTGCAAGCTCTTGGAAACCCTCGTGTTCATGCCGCGCCCTCGCAGTTCAAGACCGGGCCGAGACAGCCAGGCCCGGCCGCGGAGGGCAAGCGGCCGTCGCGTGAATGGCGCCGTTCGTTCGCGAACGGATGCGCGAGCTTCGCCAGTCGTGGCAGTCTCTCGTGAACGAGTCCTGACAGGGAGAACCGATGGCTGACCTTCTGGCCCCGGCCCGTCTGCGCCGCCTCGCCGCCGACCTGACGCTGTGGGCCGCGATCGGCGTGGTGATGGCGTTCCTGGGCCCGTTCGGCTCGTCGGAGCGGACGCTGGGCGAACGCTTCGCCTACTGGATGGCCTGCATGATGGGCGGGGGATTGATCGGCATCGCCATCGACGCGCCGGTGAGCCGCCGGGTCCGGCCGTTCTGGCCGCGGCTGCTGATCTCCAGCATCGGCATGACGCCGCCGGTGATCCTTCTGGTCGGACTGGCCAATCACTTCCTCGGACGCATGCACCTGACGTTGCTGAACGTCATCACGCCGTGGTTCCAGGTGTTCATCGTCTGCTTCGCCGCCATGTGCCTGCGCCAACTCGCCTGGGCCCACCCCGTGACGCCGGTCGACACCGGGGCGGAGCCGGCGGCCCCGCCGCCCGATCCCACGGCGGCCTTCCGCCAGCGCCTGTCGGCCAAGCGGCGGGGCGCGGCGATCCTGGCCGTGGAGGCCGAGGACCACTACCTGCGCGTCCACACCGACGCGGGCGACGAGCTGATCTCGGCCCGCTTCGGCGACGCCCTGGCCGAGCTGTCGGGCGCGCCGGGCTTCCAGACGCATCGGTCGTGGTGGGTGGCGGCGGGGGCGATCGACGACGTGCGATGGATGCGGGGCCGCGGCGAGGCGCGCCTGACCTGCGGCCTGACGGTGCCGATCAGCCGTAGCAACGCGGCGCCCTTGAAGGCGGCCGGCTGGTTCTAGCGCGCTAGGCGAAGAGGTCGAGTTGCTGGCCCGGCGTGTAGGGCTGTTGCGCTTCAGCCTGCGGGGCCTGGGTCACCTGGGCGAGCGCGCCGCTGAGCTGGACGGCGGGGCCGCGGCTGGAGTCCACGTCGCCGGGCCTGCCGACGGCGTTGGCGGCGTCGGTCTTATCGGTCTTGCCCGCCTTCTCAGGCGCGTTGACGCCGTTGGGCCCGTCCTTGGGATGCGCCGGGTCGACGCCCTTCTTGGCGTATTCGACGTCCGTGCAGTTCTTGCACGGGTAGCCGTTGACGATCTCGATGGCCATGCCGCGCTTGTCGCACGGCCTGGGTTAAGCGGCCGTTGAAGGCGCCTTCAGGTTGTCGAGGAAATCCAGCAGCGCGCGGTTGAACGCCTCAGGCCGGTCGATGTTCGCGGCGTGGCCGGCGCCCTCGATCAATGCTTTCCTCGCGCCGGGGATCTTGGCGGCCATGTAGTCGGAGGCGACCAGGAAGGGCGTGTCCTCCGAGCCCACCACCACGATCGACGGGACCTTGATCTCGGGCAGAGAAGCGATCACGCCGGCGTCGCGCTGGGTGAGCATGCCGCGGGCGGCCAGAGCCAGCCCCTTGGCGCTGGAATGCTGGGCCGTGCGCCGCTCGGCGCTGCCGGCCTCCAGGACGGCCAAGCCTTCGGTCTCGTAACGCTCGGCGGTCTTGATGGCGTTCTTGTTCCAGCCCGCGCGGGCCTCGTCGCTCTTGTAGCCGGGGCCGGTGTCGATGATCAGCAGCGCCTCGACCCGCTCGGGATGGAGCCGGTGGAAGGCGAGCGACATGTAGCCGCCCAACGAGAGCCCGCCGACGATGGCCGTCTTGGCTCCCACCTCGTCCAGCAGCGCCGCCATGTCGGCGACGGTGGCCGCCTCGGAATAGAGGGCGGGATCGTCCGGGCTGTCGCTGCGGCCATGACCGCGCATGTCCCAGGTCACCAGCCGGTGGACCCTGGACAGCGGCTCCACCTGGCCCCGCCACATCTGCGAGGTGGCCGAATAGCCATGGGTGAGCAGGATCACCGGCCCGCTATCGCCATGGACCTCGTAGTAGAGCCGCACCCCGTCGCGCGTCAGCGTGGCCATGGCGTCCTCCCGTTTTCGTTGACGCGCATGGAAGGCCCTTGGGGCCGGCGCGTCAAACCTGGGTGGCGATCCACTCGTCGACGTGGCGCTCCAGCACCGTCAGCGGCATGGGCCCTGAGAGCAGCACGGCGTCGTGGTAGGCCTTGAGGTCGAACTTCGCGCCGAGCTTGGCCTTGGCCGTCTCGCGCACCTTCACCCAGACGGTGTGGCCCACCTTGTAGCTGTTGGCCTGGCCCGGCGAGGAGAAGTAGCGCTCCACCTCCCGCTGGGCGCGGGCGGTGGTGTTGCCGAACGTGTCGACCATGTACTTCGTCGCCTGGTCGCGGCCCCAGCGCTTGTAGTGGATGCCGGTGTCGGTCACGAGCCGGGCGGCGCGGAACAGCAGCGACTGGAGATAGCCCACCTTCAGCAACGGATCGCCCGCATTGGCGCCGATCTCGTCGGCGAGCTGTTCGGCGTAGAGCGCCCAGCCCTCGGAGAAGGCCGAGAAGCCGAAGCCGGCGCGGCGGATGATCGGGATGCGGTCGCTCTCCTGCATCAGGGCGATCTGCAGGTGGTGGCCGGGCACCGTCTCGTGGTGGGCCAGCGTCGGCAGGTTGTAGCGCGGCCAGTCGCTGGTCTCCTTCAGGTTGATGTAGAAGGCCGCCGGGCGCGAACCGTCCAGCGCGGCGCGCTGGTAGTAGCCGTTGGCCGCCCCGTCCTGGATGAACACCGGCACCCGGCGCACCTCGACCTTGGCCTTGGGCAGGGTGCGGAAGGCGTTCGGCAGCAGCTTGTAGACCTCGACGATGTGGGCGTTGAGGTCGGCGATCATCTGCTCGCGGCCGGCGTCGTTGGCCGGGTAGACCTGGGCCGGATCCTCGTTGAGCGCCATCAGCCGCTCGCCGACCGTGCCCTTGCTCATCCCCTGCGCCTTCAGCAGGCCGTCGATCTGGCCGGAGATGTCGGCCACCTGGTCGCGGCCGAGCTGATGGACCTCCTCCGGCGTGTAGTTGGTGGTGGTCGAGGCCTTCACCGCGTCGGCGTAGTAGGCGTCGCCGCCGGGCAGCGCCCAGACCCCCGTGTCCGGCTTCGCCTTGGCGCGCACGCCCTCCATGGCGGCGATCTGGCGGTCGAGCGCCGGATAGACCTCGGCCTCGACGATCTTCCGCGCGCGGCCGGCCCAGTCGCCGTCGAGCTTGGCGGCGGCGGCCTTCTTGGCCAGCGAGGTGACGAGGATCACCTGGTCGGCCGGCTTGCCGCGCAGGGCGCGCATCTGACCCAGCGACAGATCGCAGACGAAGTCGGGCGGGATCACACCCATGGCCACGTCGGCCGACTGACGGGCGACGTCGTTGTCCATGGCCTTGGCGAAGGCCGAGAGGCGCGAAAGGTAGGCCTCGGCGTCGGCCGCGTTGGCGACCCGGTGCTGGCTGTCGAGGAAGTCGGGGACGTTGGCGTAGGCGCCGCCCCGCTGGCTGATCACATAGGGGCTGAAGTTGCCGCCCACGTCGCCGAACTTGTAGCGGTCGCCGTTCTTCAGGGCCGTCTCGTTGCCGTAGAGCACGACATCGAGGTCGATCTTGGCGCTATCCGACAGCTTGGCGCGGTCGATGGCCTTCAGGTCGCCCACCCAGCCACGGGTCCGTTCCAGGCGGTGCGCCTTGCCGGCGGCGGAATTGTCGTTGAGCTGGGCCTTCAGGCCTGCCCGCGCGCCCTTGTCGAGACCAAGGGAGGTCGCGGCCTGAGGACTCTCGTCGATGGTCTCGTTGAAGATGCGGTCGAACAGGGCGCTCAGCTTCGCATCCTCCGACGCGGGCTGGGCGGCGGCAGGCAGCGCGCTCGCGAGGGCGACGCTGGCCGTCGTGACGAGGAAGCTGCGGCGGTCGAACTGGTTCATGACGATGTCCCCAAGAAGCGTGCGTCAGGCCTTGGCCGTGGCGATGTAGTTGTCGACGGCGGCTTCGAGCACCGTCAGCGGCATGGCGCCCGACAGCAGCACGGCGTCGTGGAAGGCCTTGATGTCGAACCGGCCGCCCAGGGCCGCCTTGGCCTTGTCGCGCAGGCGCAGGATGGTGAGCTTGCCCACCATGTAGCTGCAGGCCTGGCCCGGGTTACAGGCGTAGCGCTCGATCTCCTGCCCCGACAGCGTGATCGGGTCGCCGTCGATGCCTGACAGCGTGGTGACCGCCTTCTCGCGGCTCCAGCGCAGGTGGTGCAGGCCGGTGTCGGTGACGAGACGGCCGGAGCGCAGCAAGGCGTCGTGGATATAGCCCAGCTCGTAGAGCGGCTCGCCTTCGTAGAAGCCCATCTCCTTGGCCAATTGCTCGGAATAGAGCGCCCAGCCCTCGACATAGGCGCCGAACCCGCTGATCCGGCGGATCATGGGCAGGTCGCTCTCCTGGGCCAGCGAGATCTGGAAGTGGTGCCCCGGCACGCCCTCGTGGAACGTCGTGGTGGGCATGAACCAGAACGGCGACTCCGCCGTGTCGCGCAGGTTGATCCAGTAGATGCCGGGCCGCGTCCCATCGAGGCTGCCCGAGGTGTAATGCGTGGACGCCCCCTGCTCCGTCGCCGGCGGGATGCGGCGGACCTCAAGCCCCGCCTTGGGCAAGTGGTCGAACATGCTGGGCAGACGGGCTTCCATCTGCTGGACCAGCTTGTTCAGGTCGGCGACCAGCTTGGCCTTGCCCGCGTCGGTGTTGGGGTAGACGAGCTTCTTCGACTTGTAGAGCGCGTCGTAGCGCTCGCCGACCGTGCCCTGGGTGAAGCCCACCTGCTTGAAGAGCACGTCGGCGCGGGCCCAGAGGTCGCGGGTGACGTCGAGGCCCATCTGGTGGACCTCCTGGGGCGTCATGGTGGTGGTGGTCTGGGCCTTGAGGCAGGCGGCATAGTAGGCCTCGCCGTCTGGCAAGCGCCAGACGCCGGCGTCGTGCACGGCCTTGCCCTTCTGCTCCTCCAGCAGCGCCATCTGCCGCTCCAGCGCCGGCAGCACCTTGGCCGTGTAGACGGCGGCGGCTTCCTTGGCCCAGTCGCCGGCGATCCCCTTGGCCTTTGCCCGCTCGACGAGCGAGGTTACCAGGCTCGATGTCTCGGGCGGCGCGTGGAGCACCTTCATCTGGTCGAGCGCGCCGGCGACGGCGAAGTCGGGGGGGATCACGCCCAGGCCCGCGTCACGACGGGCGCATTCGATCTCCTCGTCCATGACCCGCGCGAACTCGCCCAGGCGGGCGACATAGGCCTCGGCGTCCTCGCGGGTCTCGATGGTGTGCTGCGACGACAGGAAGTCGGGAACGTAGGTGTAGGCGCCGTCGATCTGGCTCAGCGTGTAGGGACTGCCGGCGCCGGAGCCGCCGTAGGCGAACTGGCGGTTGGCGTCGTCGGTCGTCTGCAGCCCGAACAGCAGGGTGTCGTAGTTGATCGCCGCCATGCCCGACAGCTGGCTGCGCTCGATGGCCTTCAGCCGACGGAGCTGGTCGGCGTTCTGCGCGCGGCGACGCGCGATGCCGGCCAGCGACGCGTCGTGCAGCTTCGCCTTGGCCGCGGCGCGATCCCCGGTGTCGAGGCCGAGCCCGGTGACCAGTTCGGGACTGTCGGCCAGCGTCTCGCTGAAGAGATCGTCCATCAGCTTGGAAAGCTGGGCCTCGGCGCCGCCTTGGGCGGGCTGGGCCCAACCGACCGATGCGCGGCCGGACAGCGCCAGGGCGCCCGCGGCCCCCAGAAGTTGCCTGCGGTTCTGCACGGACGTCTCCCTGTAACGCGTGTGTGACGTTGGCTTAGAGGGGCCGGGGCGATCCCGGCAAGCCGGCGGGAACGATCCCAGCATTAATTCCCGGTAATGCGAAAGGACTTGCCCTCGCAACCTAGCGCCAAGTGGTGGGATCGGCTGATATGCAGGGGGCTCGACGCAAGGATTCCATTTCGATGTTACGTCTATCGCGGTACGCGCTGGCCGCCGTCCTGACGCTTACGCCCGCCGCGGGCGTGCTGGCGGCCGACGCGCCGGCAAGGCCGGCCGCGGCCGATCGGACGTTGCAGTCGATCCGCGCCGGAGCCGGCTTCAAGGCCGCCATGGCCTATCTGGACCAGACCTACGACCGCGTCGTCGACGAGACCATCGAGCTCACCGAGATTCCGGCTCCGCCCTTCAAGGAGAAGGCGCGGGGCGAGGCCTACATGGCCAAACTGAAGGCCCTGGGCCTGACCGACGTGGAGATGGACGCCGAGGGCAACGTCATGGGCCTGCGCCGCGGGACCGGCCCGGCGGGCGGCCCGGTGGTGGTGTTCGCCGCCCACCTCGACACCGTCTTCCCCGCCGGCACCGACGTGAAGGTGCGGCGCGAGGGCACAAAGCTGATGGCGCCCGGCGTAGGCGACGACACGCACTCGCTGGCGGTGGAGCTGGCCTACATCCGCGCGTTGGACGCCGCGAAGATCAGGACGAAGAAGGACATCCTCTTCGTCGGCAACGTGGGCGAGGAAGGCCCGGGCGACCTGCGCGGCGTGCGCTACCTGTTCGGCAAGGGCAAGTACAAGGACCGCATCTCGGCCTTCTTCTCCATGGATGGGACGGCCGCCGACCGGATCACCTACGGAGCCGTGGGCTCGCGCCGCTACCGGGTGACCTTCAAGGGCCCCGGCGGCCACAGCTACGGCGCGTTCGGCCTGGTGAATCCCATGGCCGCCATGGGGACGACGGTGGTCGAGATGAACCGGATCAAGACTCCGTCCGATCCCAAGACCACCTATATGACCAGCGTCGTCGGCGGCGGGACGAGCGTGAACTCGATCCCCAACGCGGTGTGGCTGGAGGTGGACATGCGTTCGGAAAGCGCCGCGGAACTGGCTAAGCTGGACGCGAAGTTCCTGGCCATCGTGAAGGACGCGGTCGACGCCGAGAACACGGCGCGCTCTACCCGCGCGGGCCGGATCAGCGCCGACGTCAAGCAGATCGGCGACCGGCCCACGGGCGCCACCAGCCCGGACGCCCCGATCGTGCAGTTGACCGCCGCGGCCGTGCGCGCCGCGGGCTACCGGCCCGAGTTGGGCGCCAGTTCGACGGACTCCAACATCCCGATCAGCTTGGGCATACCGGCCGTGACCATCGGCTCCGGCGGAACCGGCGGGCGGGCCCATTCGCTGGACGAATGGATCGACGTCTCCAAGCCCGAGAATCTCAGGGGCATGGGCGTGGGGCTCTCGGCCCTGCTGGCGATGGCCGACGGCTGAGGCGGGCGTTCAGCCCGAGTTCAGCCGAAATGCTGGAGCTTGTGGCCTATTCCCGGACGTCGGCGCCACGCTGACGCCGCTGCAACAGGCGCCGCGAATTCGCACCTCGCGCCCGCGCCAAGGAGGCATCACAGCTTGCGTGTCGTCACAAAGTTGGCCACCGAAGCCGATGCGGTCGAGCGGCCCAGCCTCACGACCGCCGACCACGTGGAGTCCGCGTGAACGCCTGCACATTCAATGAGAACGGCCGCGCGGCAGGTCTGCGCCTCGCCCTGTTCTCCGGCAACTACAACTACACGCGGGATGGCGCGAACCAGGCCCTGAACCGCCTCGTCGCCTATCTGGTGAGCGAAGGCGCCGCCGTACGCGTCTATTCGCCGACCACCGACACGCCCGCGTTCGAGCCCGCGGGGGACCTGGTCTCCGTGCCCTCCATGCCCATCCCCGGGCGGGGGGAGTATCGGGTGGCCCTGCCGTTGCCCCGACGCTTGCGCCAGGACATTCTCGACTTCGCGCCGACCGCGATCCACCTGTCGGCGCCTGACCTTCTGGGCGTCCAGGCCCGGCGCATGGGCGCCCGGCTCGGCGCGCCGGTCGTCGCGAGCCTGCATACCCGCTTCGAGACCTACCTCTCCTACTACGGCTTCGGATGGCTGCGGCCGGCGGCCGAGCGCTACCTGGCGGGCTTCTACGGCGGCTGCGACTGCGTGCTGGCCCCGAACAACCCGATCGCCGAGCTGGTGAAGGCCCAGGCGCCGAAAACGAAGGTGAGCATCTGGAGCCGCGGGGTGGATCGGTCTCGCTTCTCCCCGGCCCGGCGCGACCCGGCCTGGCGCCGCGAGATGGGCCTGGGCGACAAGGACGTGGCGGTGATGTTCCTGGGCCGCCTGGTGCAGGAGAAGGGCCTCGACATCTTCGTCCGCACGTTCGAGCGCCTCGCCGCTCGGCCCAACATCCGGCCCATGGTGGTGGGTGACGGCCCGGCCGGCGCCTGGCTGCGCAGCCGCCTGCCGCAGGGCGTCTTCACGGGCTTCCTGACCGATGCGGCCCTGGGGCGGGCCGTGGCCAGCGCGGACATCATGTTCAACCCCAGCCAGACCGAGGCCTTCGGCAACGCGACGCTGGAAGCCATGGCCGCCGGTCTCGCGGTGGTCTGCCCCGACGTTCCCAGCACACGCGAGCTGGTGACGCCCGACGTGGACGGCGTCCTGACGGGTTCGCGCGACGCCGCGGGGTTCGCCGAGGCGATCGGACGCCTGGCCGATCACCCGGCCGTCCTGGCCCGTCTGGGCGCCGCCGCACGCAAGACCAGCGGCCGCTATGACTGGGCGGCGAGCTGCGCGACCGTGCTCGACGTCTACGAAGCCCTGGGGGGCACATCGCGCGCGGCGCGACCGTTCGACGGACAGGCCCAGCGGCGAGCGGCCTACGGATGACCGAGCGTGGAGCCCTCACCCGGTCGGCCGGCGCGCCGGGCGGCCTGAAGGCGCGACACGCGTGGCTCCTGGGCCTGGGCGTCTGCCTGTTCGCCGCCATCGTCATCGCCAACGACGCCCGCGCCGTGCTGGCGACCCTGCTCGACGTACGGGCCGCGGCTCTCGTGGTGATCGCCGCCCACCTGCCCGTGACGTTCACGGCCGCGCTGGGATGGCGCGCGCTGCTGACCCGGCCGCAGCAGCCCACCGTCGCGGCCACGTTCCGGATGCGCCTGATCAAGGAGGCGGTGAACGCGCTGCTGCCGGTGGCGCAGGTCGGTGGCGACGTCGTGCGCGCCCGGCTCGCGGTGGGCCCCGCCCTGCCGCTCCGCACCTCGGCGGCGAGCTGTATCGTCGACGCGGCCCTTGGCGTCGTCTGCCTGGTGCTCTTCGTGCTGATCGGCCTGGGCGCCGCCTCGGCCGTGATCGCCGATCCGCGCATCGACCAACTCGCCAGACAGATCGCCATCGCCGGCGTCCTGGCGACGCTGGCGCTGGTCGCCGCCGAGCGGCTGGGCTCCCTGCGCCTGCTCGACCGCGTCACGGCGCGCACCAGCGGCGCGCTCGGACAGCTCGCGGGCCTGGGCGAGGAGGTACGGATCATCTGCAGCCGCACGGCCCGCCTGGCGCACTCGATGCTGTGGCACCTGCTGTCGTGGGCCCTGGGCGTCGTCGAGACCTGGGCCGCACTCTGGGCGGTGGGCCTCGAAGCCTCATGGACCCATGCGCTGGTGCTCGAGAGCATGGCGCAGGGCGCGCGGGCGCTCGGATTCGCCATTCCCGGCGCGTTGGGGGTGCAGGAAGGCGGCTACGTACTTATCTGTTCGGCCCTCGGCATTCCGCCGAACCAGGCGCTGGCGCTATCCCTCCTGCGGCGCCTCCGCGAACTCACACTGGGCGTACTGGGGCTGGGGCTCTGGCGCTTCGAGGCGCCGCCTATTCCGAAAGAAGGCCAACCACAATGACCGGCCGCATCCTGGCGACCATCCTCCTCCTCAGCGCCGCGCTCGGCTCGGCCGCGCCCGTCCAGGCCGCCACGGCCGGCCCGGACACCCCCGCCATCTTCGGCGTCTGGCGCAATCCCAAGAACTCGGTCCACGTCGAGATCCGGCGCTGCGGCGAGGCGGCCTGCGGCTACGTCGTCTGGGCCAGCGCCAAGGCCAAGGCCGACTCCCTGGAGGGCAGCGGCAAGGAACTGGTCGGCATGGAGTTGCTCCACGACCTTTCCAAGACCGACAGCGGCTCCTGGAAGGGCAAGGTGTTCGTGCCCGACCTGAACATCACGCTCACCGGCATCGCCAAGCCGATCGACGCCAATCAGCTCGAAGCCAAGGGCTGCGTGCTGGGCCGCCTGATCTGCAAGGGCCAGACCTGGACCCGCGTCGCCGCGGGCCAGTAGCCCCTACTCCGCGGCCGCCGGAACGCTCGCGGCCTGGGGCCAGGGGTCCACGGTCACGCGGCGCATATGCCGGCGCTGGCCGGGATAGTCGTTGAGCGCGAAGTGCCAGACCGAGCGGTTGTCCCAGAAGGCGACCGACCCCTTGGCCCAGGCGAAGCGGCAGGTGAACGCCTCGTAGCGCGAATGCTGGAAAAGATATTCCAGCAGCGCCTTGGATTCGCTGGTCTTCCAGCCCTCGATCTTCATCGTGAAGGCGGGATTTACGTACAGCGCCTTGCGGCCGGTCTCGGGGTGGGTCAGCACCATGGGGTGGACGTATTCGCCCACGTAGCCGTCGGCCTCGGCGGCCACCTGCATCGAGCCGCGCTTCTGCGCCGAGGCGCCGGTGGCGGCGTATTCGCGGCTGGCGGAGTGGACGGCGTTCAGCCCATCCAGCGTCGCCTTGAGGCCATCCGAGAGCGCGTCATAGGCCGCGGCCTGGCTGGCGAACAGGGTGTCGCCGCCGTATTCGGGGAGTTCGACGGCGTAGAGGATCGAGCCGATCGAGGGCGTGCGCAGGAAGCTCATGTCGGAGTGCCAGCCGCCGCCGAAGTTGATGCGGTCCGACGGCTCCTTGATGATCTCCATCACCTCGGGCTGGCCGGCCATGCCGCTGACGTAGGGGTGGATGTTCAGCGGCCCGAAGCGGCGGCCGAACGCCGCCTGCCGCTCGGGCGTCAGGTCCTGGTCGCGGAAGAAGATCACCTGGTGTTCGACCAGCGCGCGCCGGATCTCGGCGATGGTCTCGTCGGCCAGATCCTTCGACAGGTCGACGCCGGTGATCTCAGCGCCCAGCGCGCCGGCCACGCGGCGGATGTTCAGGTTGGTCATGGGCGGTCTCCTCGGCGGCCATACTACACTTGCTCGCAGGGAGGCGCGAAGATGGCGCCCTAGCTCAAATTCCGCGAGAAGAGCGCGAACAGGCGCTCCCAGTGCCGTTCGGCGGCCGTCTTGTCGTAGACCGCGCGCTGGGGGAAGGCGAAGCCGTGGTGGGCGCCCATGTAGATTTCGACCTCGGCGTTGGCGCCCGCGCCCTTCAGGGCGTCGCTCAGGGCCTCGACCATCTCCAGCGGGGCGTAGGCGTCGTGCTCGGCGCAGGCAAAGTAGAACTCCGCGTCCGTCTTCTGGGCGGCCAGGTGCGGGCTGTCGGGCTGGTCGGTGACGAGCTGGACCCCGTAGATCGAGGCCGCGCAGGCGATGCGCTCGGGATGGCGGGCGGCGGCGTTGATCGCGTACTGGCCGCTCATGCAATAGCCGATGGCCCCCGCCGGCCCCGGGCTCGCCGCCGGATCGCGGTCGGCGAAGTCGAGCAGGCAATCGGTGTCGGCCATGACCAGCGGGATGTTGATCGAGCCCATGAGGTCGAACATCCGCGCCCGCGTCTCGGCCTCCGGCAGCGCCGGGAGGTCCGCCAGCTCCATCACGCCGCGCCGGTAGTAGAGATTGGGCAGCATGACATAGTAGCCCACCGTGGCGATGCGACGGGCCATGTCGCGCAGCTCCTCGCGGATCGCCGGGGCGTCCATGTAGAAGAGCACGACGGGGAACGGCCCGTCGCGCTCGGGGTGGGCGATGAAGGTCGCCATCGCCCCGTCCTTGGTGGCGATGTCGATCGTCTGCTCGATCATGGGCTCAGACCAGTTCGGTGGGCGCGATCCCCAATTCTTTCAGGAAAGGCTCGGCGTAGTCGATACGCCCCGTCATGGTCTTCGGGTCGCCCTTCGAGAGCTGGTAGACCGCCTCGGCGATGAACTTGATCGGCTGCACGCGATCCTTGGTCTGTTCGTTGATCAGGCCGTGGACGGCCACGCCGGGCGTGTCGACCAGACCCGGCGAGACCACGTTGACGGCGATGTTGTCGTCGTAGACCTCCGAGGCCAGGCCGGTGGTGAGCCGCTCCAGCGCCGCCTTGCACATGCCGTAGACCGTGCCGCCGCCACGCCGGTTGTAGGGCTGCTTGGGGTGGATGCCGGCGCCCGAGGAGATGTTGACGATCCAGCCCTGCTTGCGTTCGCGCATCGACGGCAGGACCAGCTGGGCCAGGTGCATCGGCGCCCAGACCTGCACCTCGAACATCAGGTCGAAGCGCTTCTTGGGGAAGGTCACCACCGGGATGAAGAAGGTGACGGCCGCGTCGTTGACCAGGATGTCGAGCGGGCCGTAGGCGGCCACGGCCTCGTTGATCAGGCGCTCGCGGTCGGCCTCGCTGGAAAGATCGGCCTTGATGGCGGTGGCTTCGCCGCCGGCGGCGCGGATGCGGTCGACCGTGTGGTGCAGGGTGCCGGGCAACTTGCTCTCGCCCTCCTCGGCCGTGCGGGCCGAGACCACCACCTTGGCCCCCTCCATCGCCAGCCGCACCGCGATCGCCTCGCCGATGCCCCGGCTGGCGCCGGTGACCAGGGCCGTCTTGCCCCTCAGGGCTCCGTTCGGATTCACGCCCGCCATCGTTCGCCTCCCATACCGTTCTTTCTGGATTGGGAGCTACGCTCGCGCAGCCGGCGCGACGTGGCAAGCGTTACTGCTAGGGGCCGTCTTCCAGCACGTGCAGCCGGCGCACGGTGAGGTCGTCGATCATCACCTTCTTCACCCGGATCCGGCCCAGCGCCAGGCTGCCGATGGCCATGGCGCCGATCGAGACCGCGCCGAAGGCCACGGCGCCCAGCGCGGCCAGGCCCAGGGCGCCGAACGCCAGGGCGGCGGCGGGCGGTTTGCGGGCCGGTCGCGGAATGACCTCGTTCATGGGACGCCTCCTCGCCGGCCTGCGCCCTGCCTCGATCGGCGAAACCGGCGCCCCAGCGATATCACGGGCCGCCGCGGCGGTCGCGCATCACTCCCGGCGGCGCGCGCGCTTGCCCCTAGCCACCTCGGTGGCCAGGGCCTCCAGCTTCGGCGTCCAGAAGGCGCGGAAGCGGTCGAGCCAGGCGTCCACCTCGGCCATCGGTTCGGACCGCACGGCGTAGATGCGCCGTTGGCCGTCGGCGCGGACCGAGGCGAAGCCCGACTCCCGCAGCACCTTCAGGTGCTGGGAGACCGCCGACTGGGTGATGCCGAACTCGGCGCGCACGACATCGGTCATCTCGCCCGACGAGCGCTCGCCCTCGGCCAGCAGCTCCAGCAGGCGGCGGCGCACAGGATCGCCGAGGACGTCGAAGGCGTGCATCAGCCGCCGGTGTAGAAGGCCGCGGTCGCCTGCGCCATACCCTGCGCCGTGGCGGCGTCCTCGCCGGACGCGATATGGGCCTCGGCCCAGGCCTGCGCCGAGTCGCGCATGAAGGCCTTGGCCTCGTCGCTGGCAATCCAAGCCGGGTCGGCCTCCGGCGGCCGCGCGCCGCCGGCGGCGAGGTGCAGGCCGAGGCCGAGGAAGCTCAGGTCCCAGCCCACGCCCACCGCGCCGGGCCCGTACTTCTGCCAGTGCTCGCCGTCGAGGTCGCCGGTGGGAAAGATGTGTTCCAGGGTCAGGCGAACGCCGTCGCCCTCGCGCGCCAGGCGCAGCGTGACCCAGCTGGTCGCGCCCGCGAACTCCCAGGTGATGTCCAGAGCCTCGGCGGGGTCGCAGCGCAGGATGGTCCCGCCCGCGTTGCCCTGGATCTGAAAGCGGCCGCCCAGCCGCAGGTCGCCGCTGACCGGAGAGAACCAGCGCGGGATGCGCTCCGGGTTGGTCAGGGCGTCCCAGAGGTCGTCGGCGTCGGTGGGGTAGACGCGCGCGGCGACCACGGCCTTGGCGGGCCGGCCCTCCCATTCCCGGTCGGCGACTTGCCGGAATTCGGCTCCGATGACGTTCGACAGCATGCAGGCTCCTCCGTTCGGAGCCGATACTGCAGTCTGGACTTATATAAGTCTAGGCTAAATCACGCCGCCTTCTGGAGTTCCTGCTTCACGCGCTCGGCCAGCGTCTTGATGTCGATCGGCTTGGGCAGGAACGAGACGTTGCGTTCGCCCTCGAGCAGATCGGAGAACTCGCTTTCGGCATAGCCCGAGATGAACATGACCGGCACCGCGCCCAGGTAGGGCCGGGCCTGCTTGAGCAGGTCGGGGCCCTGCATGCCGGGCATGACGACGTCAGAGATCATCAGGTCGATCTGGCCGGCCTGGGTCTCGGCGATCTCCAGGGCCTCCTCGCCGCTGGCCGCCTCGATCACCTCGTAGCCGCGAGCACGCAGCAGCTTGGCCGCGACGCCACGGACGGCGTCCTCGTCCTCGACGAACAGGATGCGCCCTGCGCCGGAGAGATCGCGCGCGGCGGGGCGCTTCGGGACGACCGCGGCGACGGGTTCGGCCGCGGGCGCCTCGCTCACGGGCGCCACATGAACCGGCAGGAAGATGCGGAACGCGGCGCCCTCGCCGGGCCGGGACGACACGGCGATCCAGCCGTCCGATTGCTTGACGATGCCGTAGACGGTGGCGAGGCCCAGACCCGTCCCCTCGCCCACCGGCTTGGTGGTGAAGAAGGGGTCGAAGATCTTGTCCATGACCTCGGCGGGAATGCCGGGGCCGTCGTCCGACACCTCGACCAGGGCCTGGTCGCCCGTCGGATTGGGATAGCCGAGGGCCTTCGCCTCCTCCTGGGTGACACGGGCGGTCTTGATCCGCACGGTCCCGCCGCCGTGGGCCCGCACGGCGTCGCGCGCGTTGACCGCGAGATTCATCACCGCGGTCTCGAGCTGGCCGCGGTCGGCGCGCACCTGAGGCAGGTTGCGGCCGTAGTCGGTCTCCAGCTTCACGTCCTCATAGAGCAGGCGGCGCAGCAGCACCTCCGACTCGCTGATCATCTCGCCCAGGTCGAGGATCTCGCGCTGGACCGTCTGCTTGCGGGAGAAGGCGAGCAGCTTGCGCACGAGGTCGGCGGCCCGCATCGAGGTCTGCTTGATCTCGTTCAGCCCCTCGTAGGAGGGATCTCCCACCGGGTGGCGCGCGGCCAGCACGTCGAGCTGCATGAAGATGGCGGTGAGCAGGTTGTTGAAGTCGTGCGCCACGCCGCCGGCGAGCTGGCCGATGGCCTGCATCTTCTGGCTTTGGGAGAGCTGGAGCTCGATCTGCTTCTGCTCGGAGACGTCCACGAGATAGGCCACCCAGCGCTCTCCGCTCTGGGCGAGGTAGAGGTGGGCGATGCGGCTGGGGTCGTGCGCCAGGCGCACCTCCAGCGGGGCGGCGCCGCCCTCGCCGAGACGGGCGGCCGCGTCCAGCCGGCTGGCGGGCTCGATGAGATCGCCGAACACCTGGCCGGGCTGGCCGCCATGGGCCACCGCCGCCAGGGCGGGGTTGGCCTCGACGATGCGGGCGGCGAAGGGGTCCTCGCCGTCCAGCAGGGCCGCACCGAACGGAGAGGCCGCGGCGAAGGCGTCGAGCACCTTGGGCGGCGGCGCCTTGGCGCCGGCGACAGCGTTGAGCACCTCCATCGCCGACGACGGCAGGGCCAGCGGTCCGGCGTGACCGGTCAGGCGGACCAGGAAACGGCGCGGCGCGATGGGCGACACCAGCGCCTCGCGTTCCCGGCCGGCGATCCTGAGGGCGGCGCGGCCCAGTTCGCCGCGGCGCGCGGCCGCGAGGGCTCCGAACAGGCTGGACGCCGCGGCCCCGCTCTTCGGCAGGCGCGGTCCCGGCCCCATGGCCTCGCGCCAGGCCGGATTGCCCGTGAGGACGCGCCCGTCGGGGGCGACCACCGCGGCCGGCTCGTCCAGGGCGGAAAGGAAGGCCTCGGCCCCCGCCTCGGTTTCGGCGGGCTCCTCGCTGGGGCCGCGCAGGACGAAGACCCCCAGGCAGCAGACGCCGGCGAGGCCGACCAGCAGCAGGGCGCCGGCGAGCGTCTCCGGGCCGGCGTTGGCCAGCGGCGCGCCGGCGAAGACGACGGCGAGCACGAAGAACAGCACGGCAAGTGCGACGAACGGGTCGACCTTGCGGGTCTTGGACGGCGGCTCGGCCATGGCGAGCGTCGCGGGCTCCGGCGATTCGGTGAACTGCATTCTGTCACAAGGGGTTGGAGCGTCCGAGTCGGGCGGAAACGGCCTCATGGGCGGACCGGGATCGGGCGGCGCTGGGCGGCGCTCATGATGAAGCCGATGATCTTGGCCACGGCTTCGAAGTGGGCCGCGGGGATCATGTCGTCGATCTCGACGGCGGCGTAGAGGGCGCGGGCCAGGGGCGGATCCTCCACGACCGGCACGCCCGCCTCCTCGGCCACGGCGCGGATCTTGAGGGCCAGGCTGTCGATGCCCTTGGCGACGCACATCGGCGCGGCGGTCTCGCCGGCCTCGTACTTCAGCGCCACGGCGTAGTGGGTCGGGTTCATGACCACCACGGTGGCCTCCGGCACGGCCTGCATCATGCGCCGCCGCGCGCGCTCCTGGCGCAGCTGGCGCTGGCGCGCCTTGATGTGAGGGTCGCCGTCCGACTGCTTGTAGTCTTCCTTCACCTCTTCGCGGGTCATCTTCATGCGGGTGAGGAAGCGCTGGCGCTGCCAGAGCCAGTCGGCGCCCGCCAGGACGAGCGTCAGCGCCGCGACCGCGAAGACCAGGCGCTTGATGATCTGGATCGCGAACGGGAGGATCGCGCCCGGCTCCAACGCCGACAGCGTCGACAGCTGGTTCACGTTGGGCCTGAGCACCCACCAGGCCAGCAGGCCGGTGATCACCACCTTCACCACCGACTTCACGAACTGGGCCAGGCCGTCCGGGCCGTAGATGCGGGTGAACCCCTTGCGCGGATCGAGCTTGGAGGCGTCGGGTTTGAGCTTCTTCGGCGTCAGGCGCAGGCCGGTTTGCAGCAGGCTCGCCGCGGCGCCCGAGACCCCGGCCGTGAGCATCACCATCAGCAACGCAGGCGCGCCCGCCAGCACGGCGTAGCGCAGGACCGCGACCCCCGCGCCGCCCTCCAGCGACATCGACTCGGGCCGCGACAGGAACGGCGTCAGCCGGGCGACCATGTTCTGGGCGAGCCATCCGCCGGAAAGCAGCAGCACCCCGGCCGTGGCCGACAGGGTCGCGAACTGCCCCAACTCCATGGTCTTGACGCCATCGCCTTCCTCGCGAGCTTTCTCGAGCCTTCGCGGGGTTGCTTCTTCTGTCTTGGACTCGCGATCCGGAGCCTCGCTCATGACGGCACGAAGCTCCCGAGCAGGCTACGGTAGCGATCCACCCAGACCATGCCGATCACGCCCAGGCTGAGCGCGAAGATCGAAAGGCCCATCAGGATGCTGAGCGGCGCGGCGACGAAGAAGATCTGGAACTGCGGCATCACGCGCCCGACGAGGCCGGTGGCGATATTGAACACCAGCGAGAACACCACCACCGGCGCGGCGAGCTGAAGGCCCAGGGCGAACGAGCGGCTCATGGTCTGCATCGCCAGCGCGCCCGCATCCTGCACCGGCACCGGCCGCCCGAACGGAAAGAGATCGTAGGAGCGCACGATCGCGGCGATGAACAGGTGGTGCAGGTCGGTCGTGAAGATCAGCACCATGCCGATCAGGCCCAGGAAGGTGCCGAGCGTCGCCGACGGCTGCGCCTGGAGCGGGTTGGCGGTCTGGGCGAACGAGAGCGTCGTCTGCAGCGAGACGAACTCGCCGGCGCTGGCCAGCGACGACATGAAGATCCTCAGGACGCCGCCGATCATCAGGCCGATCAGGACCTCGCGCAGGACGGCCCAGGCCAGGCCCGCCACGTCGCCCGGCACGGCGGGGACGCGCCCGCCCACCAGCGTCCACATCATGAGCGCCAGGGCCAGGGCGAACGCCAGGCGGATGCGCGGCGGGATGAAGGTCTCGCCGAGCCCCGGGATCAGCATGACGATAGCCCCGAGCCTGGCGAAGATCAGGCCGGCGGCGAACACCTGCTGAGCGGTGGCGTAGGACTCCATCTTGTCGCCCGGGCCCCGCTACATCGCCGCGATGCGGGCCGCGATGTTGCGCATGAAGCCGCTCATCAGGCCGCCCATGAGCGGCAGGAAGAGCAGCAGGGAAATGAAGATCGCCACGATCTTCGGCGCGTAGATCAGGGTCTGCTCCTGGATCTGGGTCAGCGCCTGGAGCAGGCCGATGCCGACGCCCACGATGAGCCCCACGATGAGGATCGGCCCGCACAGCTGGAGGGTAAGCCAGATGGCGTCGCGCCCGACGTCCAGAACCTCGGCGCCGCTCATGCAGAAGACCTCGCAAGGAAGGGATTGGCCGGCGTTCCGGCCGACGCCCAAATCTCGCCCGGCATGGTTAATGAAAGGCTAGGACGGCCTCCATTCAGCGCCGAATCCGGGCCTCCAGCGCCCGGGCGGCCTCGGCCGGCGTGACCTTGCCCGCATCGCGGTCGACGCTGAGGTTGGCGTCCCGCATCGCTTCGACGGAAATGGCGCCGACCAGGGGCTCCAGGGCGCTCAGCAGGCGGCGGTCGTGAGCGTGCTTGGGCGAGACGAGGATCACCGCGTCGTAGGGCGGCAGGGCGCCCTTGGGGTCGGCGAGCACCACCAGATTGTCGGCGGCGATGCGCCCGTCGGAAGAGAACGCGCTGATCACGTCGGCGTCGCCCGAGGCCAGGGCGCGGTACATGAAGGTGGGCTGGAAAACACGCTTGTCGCGGAAGCGGAAGCCGTAGGCGGCGTCTACGGCCTTCCACTCCGGCCGCGAGAGGAACTCGATGTCCGTGCCGAGGGTCAGCCCCTGCGAGGCCCGCGCGAGGTCGCCGAGGTCGCGGACGTGCAGCGCCGCGGCCCGGTCCGCCCGCATGGCGAAGGCGTAGGCGTTCTCGAAACCCAGCGGCCCAAGCACGAGGACGCCATCGCGGCGGGCGAGCTCGTCCGTCAGCCCCTTCAGCACCGCCTTGCGACCCGGGTTGTCGGTGCGACGCAGCACGTTCGACCAGAGCGTGCCGGAATAGTCGACGTAGACGTCGATCTCGCCGGCGGCGAGCGCGCGATAGGCCACCGCCGACCCCAGGTCCTCCTTGCGCGAGACGCGCGCGCCCGTGGCCTCCAGCCGGTCCGCCATCATCTCGGCCAGGATGTACTGCTCCGAGAAGTTCTTGGCGCCGACGACATAGGCGGATGGCTCGCCGAAGCCCACGAGCGGGGCCAGCGCCAGCGCCGCGCCCGCGACGAGGCCCGCGAGGCCGCCGCCCGCCAGCAACCGGCTGCGCCGGCGCGCGCCCAGCTCGACGAGACCGAGGAGCTGATCGGCCGACAGCGCCAGGGCCGCCGAGGCCGCGCATCCGAACAGGACGAAGACCCAGTTCTCGGTCTGGAGGCCCGCGAAGATGTAGTTGCCCAGACTGGTCTGGCCCACGGGCGTCGAGAGGGTCGCCGCGCCGATCGTCCAGACCGCGGCAGTGCGCACGCCGGCCATGATCACCGGCGCGGCCAGGGGCAGCTCGACCTTGAAGAGCTTCTGGCGCGAGGTCATGCCGACGCCGTCGGCGGCCTGGGTGACGGCCGGGTCGACGCCAGTGATCCCGGCGACGCCATTCCTGAGGATCGGCAGGATCGAATAGAGCGTCAGGGCCAGCAGCGACGGCAGGAAGCCCAGCGCCGAGAAGCCGTGGCCCAGCACCGCCTCGCTGAGCGCCGAGAGCGCCAGCAGCAGCGGATAGAACAGCGCCAGCAGCGCCAGGCTGGGGATCGTCTGGATCAGGCTGGCCAGCGCCAGGACCGGCCAGCGCAGGCGCGGGCTGCGGCTGGCGGCCACAGCCAGCGGCAGGCTGATGGCCAGGCCCAGCGCCAGCGCGCTGAGGCTGAGCGCCACGTGCCAGCCGAGGTACTCGGGCAGGCGATCGAAGGCGGCCTGGAGGCGCGGGCTCATGCGCCCAGCCGTTCGCGCAGGCGCTCGGCCTGTCGCTTCGGGGCCTCGAGCAACGCGCGCACCTGCGGATCCCCGGCATGCGCCATCAGCTCGGCCGGCGCGCCGTCGGCGAGGATGCGGCCGCCATCCAGCACCACGATCCGGTCGGCCAGGAGCACCGCCTCGGCCATGTCGTGGGTGACCATCACCGTGGTCAGGCCCAGGCGCTCGTGCAGCGCGCGCACGTCGGCGCCCAGCGCGTCGCGGATCACCGGGTCGAGGGCGCCGAACGGCTCGTCCATGAGTACGATCCGCGGCTCGGCGGCGAGCGCGCGGGCCACGCCGACCCGCTGGCGCTGGCCGCCGGACAACGCCGCCGGCGCCCGCGCCGCCATCTCGGACGGCAGGGCGACGAGCTCGAGCAGTTCGGCCACGCGGGCGGCGATTCGCGCGCGGTCCCAGCCCAGCAGCCGGGGCGTGACGCCGATGTTCTCCGCGACGCTGAGATGCGGAAAAAGCCCCACCTCCTGGAAGACGTAGCCGATCCGGCGGCGAAGCTGGTGGGGAGGGACGGCCGCGACGTCCTCGCCGTCCACCGTCACCCGGCCCGCGTCGGGGGCGATCAGCCCGTTGATAGTCTTGAGCAATGTGGTCTTGCCCGAGCCCGAACCGCCCACGAGCGCCACGAAGGCGCCGCGCGGAACCGCGAGGTCCACCCCGTCGAGGGCGGCGTGCGCGCCATAGCGCTTGGAGACGCCGGAAAGCTGGATCGCCGGATCGGCCATGGCCCAGGGGTAGAGCAATCGGCCGTCCGCTTGAACCGACGATTGCTGATAGGCCGTTCAGCGCCTGGGCGAGCGCGGATTGCGGGTCTAAGGTCGGCCGTCCCCTGTTTCGTGTCGGAGTCCGCCATGCGCCGCCTTGTCCTCGCCGCCGCCGCCCTCGCCGCTTCCGCCGCCGGCCCGGCCGCCCTCGCCGCCTCGACCGTCGCGGAGCTGAAGAACAACGCGGGCCAGGCGATCGGCCAGATCACCCTGACCGACGCGCCCAAGGGCGTGATCATGCGCGTGGAGACCAAGGGACTGGCGCCCGGCTGGCACGGCCTGCATTTCCACGAGAAGGCCGACTGCTCGAAATCGGACTTCACCTCGGCCGGCGGCCACACCCATGGGGCCGGCGACCGCATTCACGGCCTGCTGAACCCGGCCGCCAACGAGACCGGCGACCTGCCCAACCTCTATGTCGGCGCGGACGGAACCGGGGCGACCGAGGTGTTCTCGACGTTCCTGAAGCTGTCGGACCTGAAGGACACAGACGGCTCGGCGGTGGTGATCCACGCCAACCCGGACGACTTCATGACCCAGCCGATCGGCGGCGCAGGCGCGCGGGTGGCGTGCGCGGAGATCCGGTGACGGGGCGCGGCCCCGCCGTCAGATCGGCATCCGCATGATTTCCTGATAGGCGCTGATCGCCTGGTCGCGGACCGCCATGATCGTCTCCAGGCTGGTCTCGGCGGCGGTGATGGATGTCACGACATCGACCAGTTCGGCCTTTCCGGCGACCTGGTTGGCCATCTGCTTCTCGGCGACCTTGGACGTGGCCATGGCGTCGCTGATCGCCGACTTGAGCAGGTCGCCGAAACCGCCCTGCTGCGCGGGCCCGCCGAGGGCGGTGGGCGAGCCCAGGCCGGGATCGACGCCCGCGCCCTTCTGGGTGGCGGCGTAGGCCTTGGCGGCGGCAAGCGCGGTGATCATCGCCTAGTCCCTACTTCTTCAGGAGATCGAGCGTGCGCATCTCCATGGCGCGCGCGGTCTCGATCACATTGAGGTTGGCTTCGTAGGCCCGTTGGGCCTCCTTCATGTCGAGCGCCTCGACCAACGGGTCGACGTTCGGAAGCTTCACGTAGCCCTCGGTGTTGGCCGACGGGTGGCCCGGATCGTATTCCTCGCGGAACTGGGACTGATCGGGTTCCACCTTGCTCATCCGCACGCCCTTGGCGCCGTCGACCCGCGTCGGCTCGAACACCGGCGCCTGGCGACGGTAGGGGTCGCCGCCGGGTGTCTTCGACGTGGAATCGGCGTTGGCGAGGTTCTCGGCGATGATCCGCATGCGCGCCTGCTGGGCGCGAAGCGCTGAGGCCGCGATGGCCTGTGTGACGCCGCCGACGGGCTTGATGTTGGGCACCTAGGCCTCCTCCGGTCTAGCCGCGGCCCGGCGGACGGGCCGCCATGCGCAGGAGGTTCATGGACTTCTGGTAGAAGCTGATGGCGGCGTCGTAGTTCATCCGCGCCTCGCTCATCTTGATCATCTCCTCCTCCAGCACCACGGAATTGCCGTTGAGCGTGGTCTCGGAGTCGGGGGTCTTGACCGTCTTGAACTGCGCGCCCAGGCCGCCCCTCTGGCTGGGCGGCTTCAGGTGGCCCGGCTGGGTGATCGAGACACCGCTCGATTTCGCCATCTCCAGGCGCGCGTCGAAGCTGAAGGGCTTGAGGTCGCCCGGGGTGTACTGCGCCGTATCGGTGTTGGCCACGTTCTCGGCGATCACCTTCTGGCGCTCGCCCAGGTAGCCGAGCCGATTGCGCAGCATCGCGAACAGCGGGATTTCGGCCAGGTTCATAAGGCCAATCCTGAAGAAACAGGGTTAATCCGCGTTTAAGGGATTCAGCGGCGAATTGCGGGCCAGGATTGCTCCGCACCATGCGCCCCTCATGACCCTCGCCGATTTCGCCCGAGCCGCGTTCGCGCTGGCCCTCACCCTCGGCCTCGTGGGCTTGGCCGCCGTGGCCCTGCGCCGCTACGGCCCCGATGCGCTCTCCCGTCTCTCGGTGAGGAGCAAGGCCGAGCGTCGCATGAAAATCGTCGAAAGCCTGATCCTGGATCCCACACGCCGCCTCGTCATCGTGGACTGCGACGGACGTGAGCGGCTGGTGCTGCTGGGCGAAGGTCAGGTGCTGGCCGACCTCGACGACAAGGGGCGGGCCTGATGCGCGAGCTCTGGAAGGCGATCCGGAACCTGCCCGCCGAGGAATGGCGCCGCGCCGCCCTGCTGGCGGCGATCACGAGCCTGGCCGGCCTGATGTTCCCGGCCGCGGCCATGGCCCAGGCGCTGACCGTCAACCTCGGCACCGGCGCCGGGCTCACCGAGCGGATCGTCCAGCTCGTGGGCCTGCTGACGGTGCTCACCCTGGCGCCGTCGATCGTGATCATGACCACGTCGTTCGTGCGGATCGTGGTGGTGCTGTCGCTGCTGCGCACGGCGCTGGGGGCCCAGCAGAGCCCGCCGAACGCGGTGCTCGTCTCGCTCAGCCTGTTCCTCACGGCCATCGTGATGGGCCCCACCTTCGAGCAGTCGTACAACGAGGGCGTCAAACCGCTGATGGACCAGCAGATGGAGCTGCCGCAGGCGTTCGACGCCGCCGGCGCGCCGGTGAAGCGGTTCATGCTGAGCCAGGTCGAGGAAGGCGATCTCGCCCTGTTCGTGCGCCTTTCGCGCATCGAGAAGCCCGCGACGGCCATGGATACGCCGCTGCGCGTCGTGACGCCGGCATTTATGATCGGCGAGCTCAAGCGGGCTTTCGAGATCGGCTTCCTGCTGTTCGTCCCGTTCCTGGTGATCGACCTGGTAGTCGCCAGCGTGCTGATGAGCATGGGCATGATGATGCTGCCGCCGGTGGTGGTGAGCCTGCCGTTCAAGCTGATCTTCTTTGTCCTGGTGGACGGCTGGCGGCTGGTCTGCGGGAGCCTCGTGGAGAGCTTCCAGCGCGGCGCGGGCGGCGGCTAGCCTCTAGCTCTTGGCGCTCTTGGGCGCGGCCTGGGCCTGCTTGGCCGGCGTCGGCCCGGTCCCGACGGGCGCGGCCCGGGTCTTGAAGCGGCCCTTCATCTTCTCGACCCAGCCTGCGAACACCTGGTTGTCGGCGGAGACGCGGCCGAAGTCGGCGACGCTCAGCCGGCCGGAGGGAATGCCGGTCAGCGCGATCTTGAGCGCCTCGGGGTTGTTGGCCTTCTCGTAGAAGCCCTGATAGCGCTGGTTCAGCCGCTCGAGCGAGGCCTCGTCGCCGGCCAGGGTGAAGGCGACGCCGGCGCGGATCAGTTCGCCCTCCTCCTCGGTGGTGAGCGGTGCCGAGGCTTTCCATCGATCGCCCAGGGCCTTCTCGAAGAGCGGCCCCGCCTTGGCCCAGTCCTTCTGCTTCCAGATGATCTCGGCGCGCAGGTCGTCGGCGTCGGGGGATTTGTCACGCCCGATGATCTCGAGGGCGTTGTCGTAGCGGCCAAGCGCGCTCCAGGCGCGCGCCTCGATCAGGCGGCGTTCGCCGTTCAGCGCGTTGGGCAGGACCGTCGTACGCGACGAGTTGATGGCCTCCAGCGCCTGTTCGGGCTTGCGGTCCATCAGGTAGATCACCGCCAGATCGGTGGCCACCTGGGCGCGCGGAACCCCATCGAGGCGGTTGTCGACCTGATACTTCAGCAGGTCCGCGGCCTGGGGCAGCAGATCGACGTCGATCAGGCGTTTGACCATCTTGCGGACCATCAGGTCGCCATCGGCGCCGATCGGCGTCAGCTCCTTGAAGTCGTAGAACAGGGCCAGCGCCTGGACGGGCTCGAGTCCGTCGGCCAGCCCATCGAGGAAGAGGCCGCGGAAGGCGGCGCTGAGATCGGCCTGGAGCTGGGTCGCTTCGGGCAGGTCGGGCAGGCGCGCGCCGGCCGACCGCAGGGCCTCCAGCGCTTCGCGATAGCGGCCCTGTTTCAGATAGAGCTGACCCAGCGCGCGAATGGTCTCCAGCTCGGTGGCGTCGCCGCGCCAGCGGTAGCGAAGGTTGTCGAAGACATTGGCCGCCTGCACCGGCGTGATCGCGCCGTCCTCCAGCTTGATCTGGGTGGCCCGCAGCACGGCCGGCGCGGCGATCGAGTCGATCGGGGCGCCGGCGATGGCGTTGTAGATCCGGAGCGCGCGATCCTTGTGCCCCTGGAGCTCGATCAGACGAGCTTGGACCAGGCGGTTCTGCAGGCGCTCCTCGGGCGGCAGGTGTTCGGCCTGCAGCGCCATGCGGATACGGGTGTCGGCGCCGACGAGATCGCCCTGGGCCAGGGCGGACTGGGCGTCGGCGCGGGCGAAGCGCGCCTTCCACACCGGCGCGAACAGGTTGTAGGCCTCGACGCCCTTCGCGAACTGCGTGCGCGCCTCGGCGCTGTGGCCCAGCTTGCTGTCCACATAGGCGCGCCAGAGCGACGTCGACGGATCGTCGGCGAGCGAGGGCGAGGAGAAGTCGGCGTCCGCCTCGGCGTAGCGGTGCGCGAGCACCCGGGCCACGCCCCGCAGGCCCCGGAATTCCGGGTCGTCCAGCATCTCCGGGTGCTCGTGGGCGAGGTCGTTGAGAAGACCGATGGCCTCGAACGAGAGTTCGGAGCCCACCAGGAAGCGGGCCAGGGCCATGCGCGCGGCCACGGGCGCCTGGCGATCCTTGTTGCCGCCTTCGATCGCGGCGGCCGAGAAGAGGCTGTCGTAGCGCCGCGTGAAGCCGCCGGATCCGGTCTTGGCCCAGTCGTCCGGGATCAGCGCCGGCATGACGGCCGGCTGCGGCGCGCCAAGGGCGGCGTCCTCGCGGTCGCGCGTGGCCCAGGCCGGCGACAAGGTCAGGCCCTGAGCGCGGCTGACGCGGACGATCTCGCCGTCGCGCTGCACCGACAGATCTTCCACGAGCGGCTGGATGGCGAGGCCCTGGATCGACGGGAGCAGCACCGTGTCGACGAAGTCGCGCCGGCTCGCCACGCCCTTGGGCGGGCCAAGGGCGGTAACGACGGTCAGCACGTCGCCCACGACCGGATCGGGCAGGTTGATCACGCGCGTGGCCCCGGCGACCGGGGCCTTCAGCGCCGCCGGGCCGCCGGCGGGATCCCGGCCCACGCGCACGATCGCCGGCTGGGCCTGGGGCCCGGGTCCGAGATAGAGGGTCCACGTGCTGCCGAGCGAACCAACGAAGACCGGCAGGTCGGCCTTGGCGTCGATACGCAGGGCTGCGTAGTCGCCTCCCTTGAACGTGCGGATGTTGCTCAGCGGACGCAGGCCGCCCGGGGCGGAATCGACGTCGAGTGTGGCCGGGGCGTCGAACACCATCCAGATCGCGTCGCCGCGACGGAAGACAGCCGCGCCGGCCGGATTGGCCCAGGCGAACGAGATCTGCGTCTGGCCGCCGGTCAGCTTGGTGACCATGTGGACCACGCCGCCGGGCGGCAACGGATCGGGCCGCGGCGGCTCGGGCTCGGCCACAGCCACGGCCTGGGCCGCCATCGCGTCCGGGTCGGGTTCAGCCTTTTCGAAGGCGTTGAGATAGGCGCCGCCGTCGGCCACGCCGAACTTGGCGTCGGCGTCATCGGCGAGCGTGATGACCAGCTGGTAGCGGCCGCCAACGTGGCGCGCCTCGACCGCCTTGATCCACTTCGGCGGCGAAGTGACCAGCGCGCCGACGTCCGGATCGCCGTCGCGGCTGAAGCTCAGCGTCACGGTCTGGCCGCTCCGCTGGGCGGAAACGCCAACGCCGTGGATCTCGATACGCGAGAAGGTCTGCGCCGTCGCCACGCGTACGATCAGGCCGTCGCGACGGGCGACGGCCTGGGCCGCTGGCGCGGCGATCCCGGCAGGCGCCGCGACGCCCGCGATGCAGGCCGCGGCCACCCCGGATCGGAGGGCCTGGCGCAATCCCATCGGTTAGCCGCTCTTCGCGGGCGGAGCCGCGCCAGCCGGCGCATCGGCGGCCTGCTGGGCGGCCGGAGCCTTCTTGCGCGCGGGCTTGTTCGGCGCCGCGGCCGCGGTCTTGGCCGGGGCCGCGGCGGCAGCCGCGGGCTGGTCGCTGGCCGCGGCCTTGGCGGCTTCCGCGATGCCCGAGTAGCGGCGGGCCAGCGCCTCGGTGAGCTTCTTGGCCTCCGCGGCCGGCATGGCCGCCACGATGGCCGAGAGCGAGCGCTCCTTCATCTTCGCCGCGATCGGCAGACGCACGCTGTCGTCCAGCATCACCATGCGCGGCGCTGCGTCCTTGGCCTTCATGCCTTCGAACACCTTGACCAGCCGATCGATCTCGGCGGCCTGCTTGGCGTCGGTCTCGTTGAGCAGGCCCTGGACCTGCGACTTCAGGTCATTGAGCGACTTGAGCTTCGCGTCGAGCTTGGCTTCGGCCGCCGCCATCAGCGCGAGCTCCGTGGACATGGCGTTCTCGCGCTTGTCCAGCTCGCCGCGGCGTTGGCCCAGGCTCTGCAGGACCTGCAGCTCGGCGGGCGACAGGCCCGCCTGCTTGGCCAGCTCGGCGGCCGTCGGCGCGCAGACCGCCTTTGGCGCGATGGATGGCGGGGGCAAGGCCGCAGCCGCATCGGCGGCGTCGCCGGTCGACGCCTTGGCCTCGTCGGGCTTGGCGGCCTTCGGATCGGATTTCTCGGCGGGCTTGGCCGCCTCCTTCGCGAAGGCCTGGGCGCCCGACAGCAGGTCGGGCAGCGTCTGGGCGCCGCTGAGCGCGTTCACGGCCAGAACGCCGCCGATGGCGACGCCCACGAGCGGCAGGATGCGAGGGACGGATTTCACCAGCGGGCTCCGGCGCGGCGCTCGAGGGCGACCGGCGCGTCTTCGAACAAATCTTCGTCAGGCGAGGCGATGCGGCGGCCCGGCAGCGGCGGCCGGCCGACGAGCGGCTCGGCGGCGGGCGCGGCCCGTTCGACAGGCTCCTCGGTCCGGTTGCGGACGGCGCGGGCGGCGGCCAGCAGCGCGCCCAGGCGACGCTCGGCCGACTCGTTGGCCATCGGCTGCTCGGCGGCCGGCGCGGGCGGCGGCGCAGCGGCGACCAGCTTTTCCAGCCGGCCGGCCAGCGCGCGGCCCTTCTCGATCCGGTCGGCCAGCATGTCGGTGGCCTCGTCGGTGGCGGCGCGCAGATCGGCAAGGCCCTGCTCGGCGCGGGCGGCGGCCACGTTGAGCTCCCGGACCGCGGCCTCGAAGCCCTCGTGACTGTCCCGCAGCGCCTTGAGGCGGCGGTTGAGGCGCAGGCCCACAGCCATGGCGGCGACCAGCAGACCGGCCAGCAGCAGATTCATCCCGATCGCGATGAGGCTCATGTCATCCTCTGGACGGTTTGCCGGGCGATGGGCGAGAGCGGAGCCTCGACCCGCACGGCGATGTGGGCGTTGCGGCGGCCCATGCGGCCGCGGGTGAGTGGAACGGCGCCGGCCCGAAGCTCGATCAGGCTGTCCGGGGTGGCGTTGAGCATCAGGGTGTCGCCGACCTTGAGGTTCAGCACGCTCTTGAGGCTGACCTGCTGCTCGTCGAGCACGGCGCGGACCTCCATGGTCGTGGTCCAGAGCTCGGTCGCGAGGTGGCCTTCCCAGATGTTGTCGCGGCCGAACTTCTCGCCCATGAACTGCTGGAGCAGCATCTTGCGGATGGGTTCGAGCGTCGCGTACGGCAGCAGCAGCTCGATGCGGCCACCGCGGTCTTCCATGTCGATCCGCAGCTTCACCAGGATGGCGGCGTTGGCTGGCCGGGCGATGGCGGCGAACCGCGGGTTGGTCTCCAGCCGGTCCAGGGTGAAGTGGACGGGGGTGAGCGGCTCGAACGCCTCCTTGGCGTCGGCCAGGACCACCTCGACCATCCGCTGGACCAGCACGCGCTCGATCGTCGTGTAGGGGCGGCCCTCGATCCGCATCGCCGCGGTGCCGCGGCGGCCGCCGAGCAGCACGTCGACGATCGAATAGATCAGGTTCGAGTCGACGGTCAGCAGGCCATAGTTGTTCAGCTCCTCGGCCCGGAACACCGACAGGATCGCCGGCAGGGGGATCGAGTTCAGGTAGTCGCCGAAGCGGATGGAGGAGATGTTGTCGAGGCTGACCTCGACGTTGTCGGACGTGAAGTTGCGCAGCGAGGTCGTCATCAACCGGACCAGCCGGTCGAAGACGATCTCCAGCATCGGCAGGCGCTCGTACGACACCAGCGCCGAGTTGATGATCGCCCGGATGCCCGTGCGCTCGGAGATTTCGTCGTCGGAGAGGTCGAAGCCCAGCAGGCTGTCGATCTCGTCCTGGTTCAGGATGCGCTCGGACGAGTTGGCCTCGGCCGCCGCGGCGGCGGCCCAGGACGCACCATCCTCGCCGCCGCCCCCGGGGGCGACTTCGGTTTCGGCTTCGGTCGAGATGTCGGTGTCTTCTGCCATGGGCTTCCGGACTCAACGGGCGCTGGCGCGCTAGTTGATCAGCATCTCCTCGATGAGGACGGCGTTCGCCTTGGCCGGCGAAATGACGAGGTTCACCCGGCGCAGGATCTCCATGCGCAGCTGGTAGCTCCCCTGGCTGCCCGAAAGATCCTCGGGCCGCAGCTCGCGCAGGAACGTCTGGAACATGTCCTGGAGCCTCGGCATGTTGGGATCGAGTTCGTCGACGACCTCCTCGTCGGGCAGTTCGAGGGTCAGCTTGAGCTTCAGGAAGGTGGGTCGGCCGTCGGCGGTCTGCATGTTCACGACCACGTCGGGCAGCGTGTAGAACACCACGCCGTCGGGTCCCTCGCGGATCATCCCGGCGGTCTTTTCGCCCTCTTTGCCTTCCTTCTTCTCCTCCTTCTTCTTTTTCTTCTCCTTGCCGTGGTCGCCCTTCTCGGCGGCCGCCGCGTCGGGTTTCGGCTTGAGGAAGAGGAACGCGGCCGTACCGCCGCCGCCCAGCACCACGAGCGCCGCGGCGCCGGCGATGATGAGCATCTTCAGCGGCAGCTTCTTCTTGGCGGGGGCCTCGCCCTCCGCGCCTTCGGCGCCTTCGGGCGCTTCGCCCTCGGCCTCCTTCGGCTTCTTGTCCTTCTTCGCCACGCGCCCAGTTCCTAGAGAAAAGAGAAGACGGCCTTGGAATACCGGCGTCGTTACGAATGCCGCTCTTTGGTTAAGAAGCGGTTTTTAACGGTTCTTAACGGGCGCGATTCCTGCCCGGCAGAATCCGCCGCTGGGCGGCCGTTAACTTTCTTGTTTGTTGTTTTTATTGATATTTTGGACTGGCCCGAAGCTTGCAGGCCGGATTGGCGAAACGTCGCAGCCGCAAGGTCCGCCTGTTAATGGACAACGCTCTCTACGTCGGCCTCTCCCGCCAGGTGGTGCTCCGTCGCGAGATGGACATCATCGCGAACAACATCGCGAACCTGGACACCACGGGGTTCAAGGTCGAGTCGATCCTGCAAAAGGAGAACCCGCGCGCCCCGGCGGTGACCGAGGGCGGTCCGCGGCCCGTGAAGTTCGTGCTCGCCGACGGCGTGGCGCGCGATTTCCGCCAAGGCGTGCTGACGACCACCGGCGCGCCCCTGGACATGGCCATCGAGGGCGAAGGCTTCTTCCAGATCCAGACGCCGCAAGGCCCCCGCTTCACCCGCGACGGCCGTTTCACGACCGATCCCAGCGGGCGCCTGGTGACCCAGGCGGGCCAGCCGGTCCTCGACGAGGGCGGCGGCGAGATCACCATCGATCCCGAGAAGGGGACGGTCTCGATCGGCGCCGATGGCACGATGACCCAGGGCTCCGAGCAGGTCGGCAAGGTCGGCATGTTCGACTTCGCCAATGCCGGCGCGCTGTCGAAGGCGGGCGACAACCTCTTCCGCAACGTTTCGAACCTGCAGCCGCAGCCCGCCGAAAGCGCCCGCCTGCGTCAGGGGATGCTGGAAGGCTCGAACGTCAAGCCGGTGCTGGAGATCACCCGCATGGTCGAGGTGAGCCGCGCCTACGAACAGACCGCAAAGATGATGGAATCCGAAGCCGACCTCTCGCGCCGCTCCGTCGAGCGCCTGGGCCGGATTCAGTAAGAGGGTAGACGAGGATGCAAGCGCTCCGCACCGCCGCCACCGGTATGGCGGCCCAGCAGATGAACGTCGAGGTCATCTCGAACAACATCGCCAACATGAACACGATCGCGTTCAAACGTCAGCGCGCCGAGTTCCAGGATCTGCTCTACCAGACGTACGAGGCGGCCGGCTCGCAGTCGTCCGACCAGGGCACCATCGTGCCGACCGGGGTCCAGGTGGGCGCGGGCGTCAAGGCCGGCGCGGTCTACCGCGTCGAGACCCAGGGCGCGCTGACCCGCACCGACAACCCCTACGACCTGGCGATCGACGGGCGCGGCTACTTCCAGGTGCTGCTGCCCTCGGGCGAGACGGCCTACACCCGCGCGGGCAACCTGGCGGTCAACGACCAGGGCCAGATGGTCACCCAGGACGGCTATCAGATCCAGCCGGCCATCTCGATCCCGTCCGACGCGGTTTCGGTGTCGATCTCCAAGTCGGGTCAGGTCGAGGTGCTCCAGGCCGGCCAGACCACGCCGAACGTGGTGGGGGTGCTGGAACTGGCCACCTTCGTGAACGACGGCGGCCTCTCGGCCATGGGGTCGAACCTCTACAAAGAGACCGTCGCGTCCGGCGCGCCCACGACCGGCACGCCGGGATCGGTCGGCGTCGGCACGCTCGTGCAGGGCTACACCGAAGCCTCCAACGTCGACCCGGTGTCGGAGATCACCGCCCTGATCGTGGCCCAGCGGGCCTACGAGATGAACTCCAAGGTGATCTCCACCGCCGACAACATGCTGGCCACAGCCAACCAGGTGAAGGCGTAGGCTCATGAAGGCGCTCATCGTCCTGGCGGCGCTGGCCGCCGCCTCTCCGGCCCTGGCCGGGACGCCCGTGACACTGAAGTCGGACGTCTTCGACGCCGACGGGGTCGTCACCCTGGGCGAGATCTTCGAAGGCGCCGGCGCGGCCGCGACCGTCCCGGTGGCGAAGCGGTCTGGCGCATCGGTGATGCTGAACGCGCGGGCCGTGCAACTCGCCGCCTATCGCGCCGGGCTGGAGTGGGCCAACGCCGAGGGCCTGCGCCAGATCGTGGTGACGGGCGCATCGTCCAACGCCGGCGCCGCGGGCGCTCCCGCCTCGGCCGTCGCCGCGCGCGGCAACGTCGACGTGCTGACCTGGACCCGCAACATCTCGGCCGGCGAGATCGTCCAGCCGCAGGATCTGATCTGGGCCAAGGCGGCGCTCGCCCCCAGCGACGCGCCTTCCGACGCCGACGTCGTCGTGGGCCTCGCAGCGCGCCGTCCGCTGCGCGCCGGCGCCGCGGTCTCCGGACGCGACGTCGCCGCGGTCCAGGTGGTGAAACCAAACGACATCGTAACCCTCACCTTCGAAAGTGGGGGCATCTCGCTCGCCCTGCAGGCCAAGGCCCTCTCGGGCGGCGCCGTGGGCGAGCCCATCAACGTGCAGAACGTCACGTCGAAGAAGACCGTCCAGGCCGTGGTCACCGGACCCGGCCAGGCCGCGGTCGGCCCCGAGGCGGACCAGCTGAAGCTGACCCACTCTTCCCGTTACGCGCTCCGTTGAAGGACCTCGTCATGCGCCTGCGCATCCTCGTTCTCGCCGCCCTGGCCCCGCTGGGCGCCTGCTCGACCATCTCCGAGGCGGTGAAGGGCCCCGAACTGGCCCCCGTGGGTTATCCCGCCTCCCTCGCCCCCATGACCCAGCCGACCGTGTCGGTCCGGGAACCGCCGCCCCAGGCCGCCAGCGCCAACTCGCTGTGGCGCGTCGGGGCTCGCGCCTTCTTCAACGACCAGCGCGCCAGCCGGGTCGGCGATATCCTGACCGTCAACATCGACATCGACGACAGCGCCAAGACCACCAACGCGACGTCCAGCTCGCGGACCGCGGGCCTCACCGCCGGCGTGCCGCATTTCTTCGGCCTGGAATCGACCCTCGGGAAGATTCTGCCGAGCGCCTTCGATCCGGCCACCGCCGTCGAAACCAATTCCTCGACCTCCAACGCGGGCGCGGGCCAGGTGAACCGCTCCGAGAAGATCACCCTGACCATCGCCGCGATCGTCTCGGCGGTGCTGCCCAACGGCAACCTCGTGATCCAGGGCACCCAGGAGGTCCGCACGAACGGCGAACTGCGCCAGCTCACCGTGGCCGGCATCGTGCGGCCGGAGGACATTTCGGCGGCCAACACCGTCCGTCACACCCAGATCGCCGAAGCCCGCATCAGCTACGGCGGCCGTGGCGATATCAGCCGGGTGCAGAAGACGCCCGCCGGCCAGTCGCTGCTGGAGAAGTTCAGCCCGTTCTGAGCCCGATGCGTCCGCGAGGCTTCCTCTTCGTGATCGCGGCCGGCCTGCTGGCCGGCTGCGCCTTCGGCCCGGACCGTCGCGACCCCGGGGTGACGTGGACCCGCATCGAGGACGCCGGCGAGAGCGTCCGGCTGGTCGCCGCGGCGGACGGCCCCGGCGGCGTGCGCCTGATGATGGAATGCACGCCGCATTCCGGCGTCGTCGACCTGACCGTGATCGGGCGTCCCGGCGACCCCGCCCTGGTCATCCTCCGCTCGGGCAAGGTCGAGAGCCGCCATCCCGGCGCGGGCGTCGTCGGCGCGGACACCGACGGCGCGCTGGACATCCAGGCCCAGGTTCCCGCCGACGACCCGGCGCTGGCCCGCTTCGCCGAGACCGGCGAGCTCGGCGTGGCGCTCGGCCGGCGGCGCGTCGCCCTGCCGAACGGCTTCGCCCCCGGCCACGACTTCCTGAACGCCTGCCGAAGCTAGGCCGCCTCGGCTCAGGCCGGCGTCGATCGACTCAACCGACACGAGCGCCAATGCCGGCCTGGCCGCCAATTATCGCGCGATGGGCGAGCACTCCCCCGTTTTGAGTAGCCGGACCGGCCCAAAAGCGCCGCCGCGACACCCTGGTAAGCAGCATTTCAGCTTTCGCGTACGTACATGCGGGGTGAACGGCCGCAGGGCCGAAGCAACAATTCTGCCTATGCGAAGATCTACCTGATCGACGCATGTGCAGCAGAGTGATGGTGAATCACGTGCGTATCTTTGCCGCCGCTTTCCTGGCTACGACGCTTGTCGCCGCGCCCGCTCTCGCGGCGGAATCGGCGGCCGACTTCCAGCTCTATTCGCTGGGCGACCTCACGCTGCAGGGCAACAACATCGCCAACCGCGTGGCCGCCGGCGGCAATGCGACCTTCTACAGCACCAGCATCAGCGGCTCGACGGCCGACGACCCGGCCAGCCTCGTGGTCGGCGGGAACCTCAACTACTACTGGGGCGGCTCGATCGCCGGCGGCGCCCTGGTGGGCGGCTCCAACAACTCGCCGGCGTATCTGCCGGTGACCGCGGGCGCGGCGCTGCCCATCGACTTCGCCGCGGAGGCGGTCCGCCTGAAGGACCTCAGCACGTCGCTGGCGGGCGAGGCGGCCAACGGCGCGGCGCAGGTGCAGTGGGGCGGGCTCTACCTCACCGGGCTCGACACCGGGCTGAACGTCTTCAACATCTCCAGCTCGATGCTGTCGCAGGTGACGTGGTTCAGCACGAACATCGCGGCGGGGTCGCAGGTGCTGATCAACGTCAGTGGCGACACCGTGAACCTGGCCGGCGGCCTGAACTTCTACGACGCGCCAAACATCCTGTGGAACTTCTCCGAAGCCACCAGCATCACGGCCGGCGGGGTTTCGCTGAGCGGTTCGGTGCTGGCGCCGTTCGCGGCCTTCCAGGGCAATTCCGGCACGATCTCGGGCGACCTGATCGTCGGCAGCTTCAATGGGGCGATGAGTTTCGGCTCCACGGGCTACGCCGGAAACCTGCTGACGCCCCCGGCGCCGCGTCCGGAAGACACCTTCACCCCCGGCGGCCTGAATGGCTCGGTCGTTCCCGAACCCGCCGCCTGGGCGCTGATGATCCTGGGCTTCGGCGCCATGGGCATGGTGCTGCGGCGCCGGCGAGCGGCGCTGGCGGCCTGACAGGCCTCGTGGAGCGACAGACTTGACTTGAAGATTACGCATGTAGTTTTCTGGCCCTCGCACGAGCGTCGGAGGACACCATGCGTGGGCGCGTCATCCCGATCCTGGCGGCGATCGCCTGTCTGGCCGGACCGGTCTCGGCCGCGCCCCTGACCCTGATCTCGAAGGCGCCGGCCCCGCAGATGGCGACCGACGAACTGCTGCTGCATTCCGGGAGCCTGGGGCGGGATTTCCTGATCCAAGTGACCCATCCCTTCGCCGAGAAGCCCGGCAAATCCTATCCCGCCATCTACGCCCTGGACGGCGGCTACAGCATCGCGGGCCCGATGGCCTGGGTCATGGGCGGTGGCGGCGCGATGGCGCGAGCGTTCGTCGTTTCGGTCGGCTATCGCCCCGACGCCTACGCCATGCGCGACCGCGACCTACTGTTCCAGCCCGTGGACCACGACGGCCGCACCATCGGCGGCGGGGGCGCCGACTTCGAGCGGTTCCTCGTGGACGAACTCATGCCCTTCATTGCGGCGCGCTACGCCGTCGAACCCGCGAACAGCGTGCTGTTCGGACACTCCGAGGGCGGGCTCTTCGCGGCCCATGTCATGCTCGACCGCCCCGCGGCGTTCTCAAGCTACATCATCTGCAGCCCGGCCCTCTGGATGGAGCCGGATCTCATCGATCGGCTGCCTCAGGCGCGCCCCTCGGCAGGGGCGCCCCGGGTGTTCGTGGGCGTCGGCGGAAAAGAGGATGCCCGGATGACCGAAGCGGCACGGATCGTGGCCGCCGCACTGTCGGCGAACTATTCGGTGCGTTCGGAGACCTTCGCAGGCGCCGCCCACCTGGCCTACTATCCGATGGCCGTGGCGACGGCGTTCCCGTACGTGCTGCCGCCGGAAAGGTGACGGCGAGACGGCGCGGTCCGCCTCAACGCTCGAAGAGCCCGCCGATCTCATCGATGGCCGCGCCTTGCAGGGCGCCGTGGGCGGGGTCGATCACCGCGCCCTGGCCAAGAAAGGCCCAATAGAGAAACGTCGCGCGGGCCTGGGCCCGGCACGCCTCGACGCCCGTCTCGCGAAGGAGCCGGGCGATGTAGGCGATGCGCCGGGCGTCGACCGCAGTCACAGCGGTGGCGACCGCCGCGTCCTCGGCGGCCCAGGCGCGTACGGCGGCGTCGAGGCGCGGCCGCGCGGTGAAAGCCCGGGCCAGGAGGTCCCTCAGGCGGTCGGGTTCGCTGGCGCGGGCCTCGACATCGCGGATCACCGCCTCGGTCGCACGCGCCTCCCAGGCTTCCAGGAGCCTGGCGCGGAAATCGGCGATATCCCTGAAATGCCAATAGAAGCTGCCGCGTGAGACATTCAGGCCCGTCGCCATCGGCCCAACCCTGAGCGCCCCGGGGCCGTGGGCGGCAAGGGTCCGCAAGCCATGGTCGATCCAGTCGGAGGCGGTGAGGCGGTCGTTCACGCCAGAACCATACACAAGTGTATTGACCTGCTGCAATTCCGCGCCCAGGGTTCCATACAGAGGTGTATGGTCATGACGTGGCAGGACATGGCGCTGGGCGCCGCCGGGATTGTGGGCGCCGGCGTAGCGGTGATCCACGGGGCGCTCACCCAGCGCTTCATCGTGCGCCCCCTGGAGGCGGCGTGCCGCGCGGAGCCCGGATTGCGGGGCGTGCGGCGGTTGGTCCCTGTGCTGATGCACTTCTCCACCTACGCCTGGTTCCTGAGCGGCGTGGCGTTGGTGGTGGCCGCGGGGTGGATGGCCCCGCAGGCCCGCCTGGTGACCGCGGCGCTGGTCGGCGCCGGCTACTTGTTCGGCGCGGTCGGCAACTTCTGGGCGACCCGCGGACGCCACCCCGGCTGGATGATGATGAGCCTGGCCCTGGCGCTGCTGATCGCGGGCGCGCAGGCTCCGGGCGGATGAGGCGGACGGAGACGCGCCGATGGCGACGAACGCGATGGACGGCTGGCGGGACTATTTGAAGACGCACGACGAGGTGGCGCTGCAGGCGCTGCTTCACCCCGACGCGGTGTTCGAGAGCCCGATCGTCCACACGCCGCAGCGTGGCCGGGAAATCACGCTCAAGTACCTGGCGAGCGCGGGCAAGGTGCTGGGCGGCCCCGGGTTTCGGTACGTCGGCGAATGGCGCAACGCGACCGGCGGCGTGCTGGAGTTCGAGACCGAGATCGACGGGATCCGCATCAACGGCGTCGACATAATCACCGTCAGCGACGACGGGAGCCAGATCATCGGCTTCAAGGTGATGGTGCGGCCGCTCAAGGCGATCAACCTGCTGCACAGGCTGATGGGGGAGGAGTTGGCCCGCGCGTCGGCGACCGGAGCCCGGCCGGGCGCCTAGGCCCGCCGGCCCTTGGCCGCGGCGTTATCGACGCCCAGCGCCGAGAGCGCGCCCTGGACGATGCCTTCGGCATCGAGGCCGGCCTGGGCGTACATGACCTCGGGCTTGTCGTGGTCCTGAAAGATGTCGGGCAAGGTCAGCGTGCGGATCTTCAGGCCGCGATCCAGCGCGCCATGCTCGGCGAGGGTATGGAGCACGAAGGCGCCGAAGCCGCCCATCGCCCCCTCCTCCACCGTGATCAGGGCTTCGTGCTCGCGGGCCAGCCGCAGGACGAGGTCGAGGTCGAGCGGCTTGGCGAACCGGGCGTCGGCGACCGTCGCCGACAGGCCGCGCGCGGCCAGGAGGTCGGCGGCCTTTAGCGCCTCGCCCAGCCGCGTTCCGAACGAGAGGATGGCCACCGCGCTTCCCTCGCGCACGATGCGTCCCTTGCCGATCTCCCACGGCTTGGCGAGATCGGGGATCTCGACGCCCACGCCCTCGCCGCGCGGATAGCGGAAGGCCGAGGGCCGGTCGTCGATGGCGACGGCGGTGGAGATGGCGGCCGCCAGCTCGGCCTCGTCGGCCGGCCCCATGACCACCATGCCCGGGAGCTGGCCCAGGTAGCCGACGTCGAACGAGCCGGCGTGGGTGGCCCCGTCGGCGCCGACGAGCCCGGCCCGGTCGATGGCGAAGCGCACCGGCAGGCCCTGGATCGCCACGTCGTGGACCACCTGGTCGTAGCCGCGCTGCAGGAAGGTGGAATAGAGCGCGCAGAAGGGCTTCATCCCGTCGGCGGCCAGGCCGGCGGCGAAGGTCACCGCGTGCTGTTCGGCGATGCCCACGTCGAAGGTGCGGTCAGGGAATTTCTCGCCGAACAGGTCGAGGCCCGTCCCCGACGGCATGGCCGCGGTGATGGCCACGATCCTGGGGTCGCGCTCGGCGTGCTTGATCAGTTCGTGGGCGAAGACCTTGGTGTACTGGGGCGCGGCGGCCTGGCCTTTGGCCTGCTTGCCGGTGACGACGTCGAACTTGACCACGCCATGGTACTTGTCGGCGGCGTTCTCGGCGGGGGCGTAGCCCTTGCCCTTCTGGGTGACGACGTGGACCAGCACCGGCTTGTCGTCGATGCGACGCGCGTTCTGGAGCACATGGACCAGCGCATCCATGTCGTGGCCGTCGATCGGGCCCACGTAGTAGAAGCCCAGCTCCTCGAACAGCGTGCCGCCGGTGACCATGCCGCGGGCGTATTCCTCGGCCTTGCGGGCGGCCTCGCGCATGGGGCGCGGGAAGACCTTGGTGACCGTCTTGCCCAGGTTGCGGAGCGACTGGTAGCCGCCGCCCGAGACGAGCCGGGCCATGTAGGCGCTCATTCCGCCCACCGGCGGAGCGATCGACATGTCGTTGTCGTTGAGGATGACGGTGAGCTGCTTGGTGGTCTCGCAGGCGTTGTTCATGGCCTCGTAGGCCATGCCGGCGCTCATCGAACCGTCGCCGATGACGGCCACCACCTTGTTGTCGCGGCCTTCCTGGTCGCGGGCGGCGGCGAAGCCGAGGGCCGCCGAGATCGAGGTGGCGGCGTGCGCGGCGCCGAAGGGGTCGTATTCGCTCTCCGACCGCTTCGTGAAACCCGACAGGCCCCCGCCCTGGCGAAGGGTGCGGATACGATCGCGCCGGCCGGTGAGGATCTTGTGCGGGTAGGCCTGGTGGCCGACATCCCAGATCAGGATGTCCTTCGGCGTCTCGTAGACATGGTGCAAGGCGACCGTCAGTTCGACCACGCCCAGGCCCGCGCCGAGGTGCCCGCCGGTCTGGGAGACCGCGTCGATGGTCTCGGCGCGCAGCTCGTCGGCGAGCTGGCGCAGCTGCGGGATGGTCAGGCTGCGCGTGTCGGCGGGCGAGGAGACCGTGTCGAGGAGCGGAGTTTCAGGGGGCATGGGAACGCGGAAAGCCTCGCGGACTACTGACGGCGCTCTAGCACGAAATCGACGCTGGCCCTCAGGAATTCAGCTCGCGGCCCGAAGGGATCCAGGTGAGATTTCGTCTGGGTTCGAAGCAGTTCCAGCCGCTCGCGAGCGGCGTCGATGCCCAGCAGCGTGACGAAATTGGCCTTGCCGCGGGCGACGTCCTTGCCCACCGCTTTGCCCAGTTCGCCAGCATCGCCCTGGGCGTCCAGGAGATCGTCGACGATCTGGTAGCCGAGGCCCAGATCGTGGGCGAAGGCCATCAGGGCGTGGCGTTCGCCGTCCTGGGCGTGCGCCAGGGCCAGGGGCAGTTCGAAGGCGCAGGCGATCAGGGCGCCGGTCTTCAGCCGCTGCATCCGCGCCACGCCGCCCAGGTCGTCGCGGACGCCCAGCATGTCGATCATCTGACCGCCCACCATGCCGCGCGCGCCGGCGGCCGAAGCCAGGCGCACCACCAGTTCGGCGCGGACGCCGCCGTCGGGGTGGGTGTCGGGATGGGCCAGGATTTCGAAGGCGCAGGTCTGGAGCGCGTCGCCCGCCAGCACGGCGGTCATCTCGTCATAGGCCTTGTGGACGGTCGGCCTCCCACGCCGGACGTCATCGTCGTCCATGCACGGCAGGTCGTCATGCACGAGGCTGTAGGCGTGGATGCACTCCAGAGCGCAGGCCGCGCGCAGGACGTGGCGCTCGTCGAGATCGAACATGCGGCCCGTCTCGAGCGCGAAGAAGGTGCGCAGGCGCTTGCCGGGCCCCAGGGCCGCGTAGCGCATGGCCTCGGTCAGGCGACTCTCGGGCCCGTCGGCGCGAGGCAGGAGTTCATCGAGGGCCACGGTGACCAGGTCCGCCGCCTCGGCCACGCGCCGGCTCAGGTCCATCAGTCGAACGCTTTCGGCTCGACCGCCGGCGCGCCGTCGAGCCCCTTGCTGACCTGCTCGACCTGCAGGCGCGCGGCGTTCAGACGGGCCTCGCAGTGGGCCTTGAGCGCGGCGCCGCGCTTGTACATGTCGATCGACGCCTCCAGCGGGGCCTGGCCCGATTCCAGGCGCGCCACGATCTGCTCCAGCTCGGACAGAGCGGCCTCGAAGGTCATGGCGGCGATGTCGGCGGGTTCGGACATTCGGCGGTTGTAGTGGCGGGGGCGGATGGAATCCACCGCGCTTTTCCGCCCACCCTGGTCCGGCCTCAGGACGGCTCGAAGCGGCGCACGGACCAGTACTTGTAGCCCTCGCTCTCAGCGAGCTTCCATCCCCGCCGCCGCAGGCTGCGGCCGATGAGGTGGTTGAAGAAGCCGTGGGCCAGCACGACCACGTCCCCGCCATCCGCCGCCAGCTCGACCAACAGGTCCGCGGCCCGGTCGGCGCGGGCTTCGGCCTGGGCGCGGGTTTCCTGGCCCTCATGGTGATTCAGGAACCACCACCAGACCCGCGAGAGGAAGCCCCAGAACCGCGGCGACAGGCGCAGCCAGCTCGGGAAATCCGGCGGCGGCAGCGGCGCCTCGATCAGCACCTCGTGCCGCGCGAACGGCCGGTCGCCGACCAGCGCCTGGGTGCTCTCGATCGCGCGCAGCCGGGTCGAGGAGACAATGGTCCCGCATTCCGCCGCGAGCCGCCTGAGCCGATCGGGAGGCGTCTGCCCGGGAACGATGCCCAGGACCTCGTACCTCGCCCAGAATTCGCGGTAGCCCTGGGCGGTCAGCCGGACCTTGCGCGAGAGCGCGGGCTCCCCGTGGCGAGCGAGGATTATCGCGCCGCGGCGAAGCGCCGCCGGCTTGGCGGAGTCGGCGGTCAAGACCGTGGCCATCGATCCCAGGAACGCACCGGCGTTTCGCCCCTCACCCTTCGCCCAGGGCCTGCACATGCGCGAGCGCGGAGCGGCCGAGAGCCTCGAGGTCGTAGCCGCCCTCGAGGGACGACACAACCCGGCCTCTGGCGTGGCGGTTGGCGACATCGGCGATGGCCCGGGTGGCCCAGGCGAAGTCGGCCTCCTCCAGGCTCTGGCCGCCGCCGCCGACCGGGTCTCGCCGGTGGGCGTCGAAACCGGCTGAGACGATGATGAGGTCGGGCGCGAAGGCGTCGACCTTGTCCATGATCCCCTCGAAGGCGCGCCGCCAGACGGCAGGCTCCGCGCCTTCGGGCGAGACGGTGTTGACGATGTTGGCCGGGACCGGCTCGGAGGGATGGCCCGTGCCCGGCCACATGGGCCACGACTGGATCGAGGCGAAGAACATGCCAGGCCGTCCGCCGAGCGCGGCTTGCGTGCCGTTGCCGTGGTGGATGTCGAAATCCACCACCGCCACCTTGGCGAGGCCGGCCGCCTGGGCGGCGTGAGCCGCGATCGCCACGTTGGAGAAGATGCAGAAGCCCATCGGCAGTCCCGGCTCGGCGTGGTGCCCGGGCGGACGCACCGCGCAGAAGGCCCGGCCGGCGCGTCCGGCGGCCACGTCGCGAACGGCCTGGACGACCGCGCCCGCGGCCCGGCGCGAAGCCGTGAGACTGCCGGCCGACATGTAGGTGTCGGGATCGAGCTCCACGCGGCCGTCGGCCGGCGTCACCCCCTCGATCCGGGCCACGTAGTCGGCGTCGTGGACGCGACGCAGGTCGGCCGCCTCCACCAGCGGAGCGTCGTGCGGTTCGAGGTCGAGGCCTGAGCCCTCCAACGCGCCCATCACCGCCTGAAGCCGCTCGGGCCTCTCCGGATGACGGAAGCCCGGCCGGTGGTCGAACATGTCCCGATGGGTGTAGAGCGCGAGGGTCATGCTGCATCGTATCCCAAGTTTCCGCCGCTCCCATGACTGAAACCGTGATCCGGCGCGCCGGCCCTGGCGACGCCGCCGTCCTCTCGGAGCTTGGCGCCCGCACCTTCCGGGAGACCTTCGCCCACCTCTATTCGCCCGAGGATCTGGCCGCGTTCCTGGCCGAAGCCTACGACGAGGCGCGGACGGCGGCCGACCTGGCCGATCCTCGGCAGGCCGCCTGGCTGGTCGAGGACAGCGGCGAGCCGATCGGCTACGCGCTCGCTGGCCCCTGCGCCCTGCCCCATCCCGACGTGACGCCCCAATGCGGCGAGCTGAAGCGCATCTATTTCGTGCGGGGCCGGCAGGGCGGCGGCCTCGGCCGACGGCTGTTCGCCGAGGTGATGGACTGGCTGCAGGCCGGTGGTCCCCGCGACGTCTGGATCGGCGTCTGGTCGGAGAACCATGGCGCGCGACGGTTCTACGCGCGGCACGGCTTCGAGAAGGCCGGCGAATACGGCTTCCGTGTCGGCGAGACGGTGGACCGCGAGTTCATCCTCAAGCGCTCTGCGGAGAGTTTTTCTAAAGACGCGTCGCATTTCGCTCAAAGTCGACACAATCTTGCCTGATTTGGCCCGGCTCGAGCGCTTTCATTGCAGAGATTTAACCTAGCGCGGCCTTGGCCTGGGTAGCCGCATTTGGGACCCTGAGGGTCATTCGGCCTGTGGTCACGAAATCGGCGGTGGGGATGCTGAGGATCGGCTACGTGCGGCTCAGAGATGCGGACGCACAGGAAGAGACGGCCCAGCTCAAGGGGGCCGGCTGCCAGGTGGTGCGGGCCGAGGAGCCCGGCGCCGACGGCCCCGCTCTGGTCTCGATCCTCGACTTCATCGGGGCCGGCGACGAACTGGTGGTGACCCGGCTGGCGCGGCTGGCGCCCACGGCTCGAGCGTTGCTCGACACGCTGAGGCGGGTCGAGGCTCGGGGCGCCTCGCTCGTCGTGCTCGAACCCGCGATCAGCAGCCGCGGCGCCGGCGGCCCTGCTTTGCACGCGGCCCTGGAGGCGGTGGCCGAGCTGGAGCCCGATCCCGGCCGCCGGCGGCGGACCGCCGCCCCGGCCCAGGAGATCGTCGCCCTGCAACGCGCGGGCGTGGGGCCCGTGGAGATCGCGCGGCGCCTCGGCGTCTCGCGCATGACCGTCTGGCGCAAGCTGAAGGCGCTGGACGAGGCCGGCGCCTAAGTCGCGGCGCGCACCGACCGCTTGCGCCTGAGCGCCAGGCCGGACAGCCCGAAACCCGTGATCAGGATCGCCCAGACGCCCGGTTCGGGAACGGGCGTCGTCGGGCCGGGATCTGTTCCAGGGCCGGGGTCGGGATCCGGGTTGGGGTCAGGGTCTGGCTCAAGCCCTCCCGCAATGCTGAAGGCATCGAGGAGCAAAGTAGCGCTCTGCTGGGCGTCCCCAGTGTGGTCCAGCGTGAACGCCTCCAACAGGTAGTGTCCTGCGGTTGGCTGAAAGCTGAAGGTGATCCAGCCCGTATCGCCGTAGTTGCCTAAGCCGAACGTGTCCCGGTTGAACAGATCGAAGGCCTGACCCGCCGCGTCCACCAATCGCACGATGCCTTGGACATGGTACCCGTCCAGGTAGTTCGCGAACAATGCGGCCGCTCCGCTAAGGGTGGCCACGCCGTCGAAGTCTAACTCCTGGAATATGCCCTCCGGTGTCTCCACCTGACCGTACTTGGCGGTCACAGTCGCGAAATAGTCGCCTTCGACCGGATTGAAGATCGTGGAGGGAAACGTCGGGGTGTTGTCTTGGTGCGTTACGTCGCGCGTCGGGTCATTCAAGATGCTCCAACCGGTGAAGTCGCCGGTCTCGAACCCGCCGTTCACCAGGGTCGTCGCGCCGGCGTTTAGCGGGATCAGGGCGAGGGCCGCGGCGATCAGGCACGCTTGCTTCATCGATCAACTCCCGCTTCAGGCGCCGCCGGATCGGTCGGTTCCAGTCAGACCAGCACGCCTTGCTATTGCTTACAACGTGCTTCCCGGGAGCCGTCTTGACGCCAGTCAACTTGCTCCCAGGAAGGCAGGCCTAGCCTCGGCGCTGGGCCTGGACGAAATCGACGAACGCCCGCAGCGGCGACGGCAAGGTGCGGCGGCTGGGATAGTAGAGATACGGCCCGGGAAACGGTTCGCACCAGTCGGCCATGACCTCGACTAGGGCGCCGCTGGCCAGGTGCGGCGCCACGTAGCCCTCGAAGGCCAGCAGGAACCCGTGCCCCGCCAGCGCCGCGCGCAGCAGCAGCGTCAGGGAGTTGGCCACCAACGGACCTTCGGGCGAAATGCGGATGACCTCGCCGGCCTTCTCGAACTCCAGTGGCGGGATCGCGCCCGACGGGTAGCGCACGCGCAGGCACGGCCGCGATAGCAGGTCGCGAGGATGCAACGGCGCGCCGACCCGCTCGACCAGATCGGGCGCGGCCACCAGGCAATAGCGCTGCGGCGGGCCGAGCGAGATGGCCACCATGTCCTGCGCCAGGCTCTCGCCCCAGCGCACCCCGGCGTCGAACCCGGCCGCCACGATGTCGACGAACGCGGTCTCGGCCAGCACCTCAACCCGCACGGCCGGGTAGCGCGCCATGAAATCGGTCACGAGCGGCGCGAGCACCAGCTCCACCGCAGGCTCGGGCGCGTTGATGCGCAGCGGTCCCGACGGCTCGGTCTGCGCCGATCGCGCCTCGTCCACCGCCTCGCCGATTTCGGTCAGCGCCGGGCCCAGGCGGGCGAGCAGCGTCGCACCGGCGTCGGTGAGCGCCACCGAGCGGGTGGTCCGGTGCAGGAGGCGCACGCCCATCCGCGCCTCCAGTTCGCGAACGGCCGCGCTCAGCGTCGAGGCCGAGACGCCTCGCTCCACCGCCGCGCGGCGGAAGTTCAGGTGACGGGCGACGGCGGCGAAACTGTCGAGGGCCTGCAGGTCGAGGCGATCCATGACCCGCGCATATACCCTCGCGCGCGCCGTGATTGTACGATTTTCCGTACAGTCCATGCAGCATAAGACGGATTATCAGCACGCAGGCGCGGCGCTATCCCACCGTCACCTGAACGACGGAGACTTCCAGATGCAAACCCGCAAGCTCGGCGAAACCGGCCCCGAGGTGTCGACGATCGGCCTGGGCGCCATGGGCATGAGCGACTTCTACGGACCCGCCGACCGCGGCGAGAGCCTGGCCACCCTGGCCGCTGCGGTCGAGGCCGGGATCACCCTGATCGACACCGGCGACTTTTACGGCATGGGCCACAACGAGATGCTGATCGGCGAGGCGCTGAAGACGCTGCCCCGCGACAGGCTCATCCTTTCGGTGAAGTTCGGCGCTCAGCGCGCGCCCGACAACAGCTTCCTCGGCTTCGACGGCCGGCCCGCGGCCGTGAAGACCGCGCTGGCCTACACCCTGCAACGGCTGGGTGTGGACCACATCGACGTCTACCGGCCGGCCCGTCTCGATCCCAACGTGCCGATCGAGGACACGGTTGGCGCCATCGCCGAACTCGTTCAGGCCGGCTGGGTGCGCCACATCGGCCTGTCGGAGGTGGGGCCCCACACGATCCGCCGCGCGGCGGCCGTGCACCCTATCGTCGACCTGCAGATCGAGTACAGCCTGCTCGCCCGCGGGATCGAGGGCGCGATCCTGCCCACCTGCCGCGAGCTGGGGATCGGGATCACCGCCTATGGCGTGCTGGGCCGGGGCCTGATGGGCGGCCACGGCGGCGACTTCGGCCGGCCCGGCGACTTCCGGGCCCATACCCCGCGGTTCCAGGGTGAAAACCTGGCGAGGAACCTGGCGCTGACCGAGGCCCTGCGGGTCGCGGCGGCCGGCGCGGGGATCACCCCGGCCCAGGCGGCCATCGCCTGGGTGGCGGCCCAGGGCGACGACATCGTCCCGCTGGTGGGCGCGCGCCGCCGCGACCGGCTCGCCGAGGCCCTGGGCGCGCTCGGCGCCGCGCTGTCGCCCGAAACCCTCGCGTCGCTGGAGGCGGCCGTGCCGAAGGACGCCGCCGCGGGCGAGCGCTATCCGGCCGTGCAGATGGCGATGCTGGACTCCGAACGGGGCTGACGCGCCGCCGCACTGGACATCGGGGGTTCGCGGCCCCATCCTCCAAGGTTCAAACGGACGTTCGAGGCCAAGGGGAAACCCCCGATGTTCATGCGCTTCTTCACCGAGCTCCGCGAAGCCAAGGTGCCGGTGACGCTGAAGGAATACCTCGCCCTGATGGAGGCGATGGACAAGCAGGTCATCGACCGCTCGGTCGAGGACTTCTACTACCTGTCGCGCGCCGCCCTGGTGAAGGACGAGAAGAACCTCGACAAGTTCGACCGGGTGTTCGGCCACGTCTTCAAGGGCCTGGAGAAGATGGGCGACGAGGTCGCTCACGACATCCCGGCCGAATGGCTGAAAAAGCTGTCCGAGAAGTTCCTCACCGAGGAGGAGAAGGCGCAGATCGAGGCCATGGGCGGCTTCGACAAGCTCATGGAAGCGCTGGCCCAGCGCATGAAGGAGCAGAAGGAGCGCCACGAGGGCGGCAACAAGATGATCGGCACCGGCGGCACCTCGCCGTTCGGCGCCAACGGCTACCACCCCGAAGGCATCCGCGTCGGCCAGGACAAGGGCCGGCACGGCCGCGCGATCAAGGTGTGGGACAAGCGCGAGTTCAAGAACCTGGACGATCAGGTCGAACTCGGCACCCGCAACATCAAGGTGGCGCTGCGCCGGCTGCGCAAGTGGGTGCGCGAGGGCTCGCCGGACGAGCTGGACATGGGCGGCACCATCAAGGGCACGGCGGAGAAGGGCTACCTCGACATCCACCTGCGGCCCGAGCGGCGCAACAAGATCAGCGTGCTCCTGTTCCTCGACATCGGCGGCTCGATGGATTCGCACATCAAGCTCTGCGAGGAGCTGTTCAGCGCGGCCCGCTCCGAGTTCAAGAACATGGAGTTCTACTACTTCCACAACTGTCTCTACGAGAGCGTGTGGAAGGACAACCGGCGCCGGCACGCCGAGAAGATCAACACCTGGGACGTGCTCCACAAGTTCCCGCATGATTACAAGGTGATCTTCGTGGGCGACGCCACCATGAGCCCCTATGAGATCACCTATCCCGGCGGCTCGGTGGAGCACTGGAACGAGGAAGCCGGCGCGGTCTGGATGGACCGGGTGGCCCAGATCTACGAGCACATGGTGTGGCTCAATCCCACGGCCGAGCGGCACTGGGACTACACGCCCTCGATCGGGGTGATGAAGCAGCTCGTGGGCGACCGGATGTTCCCGCTCACCCTCGACGGGCTGGAGAAAGCCATGAAGGAACTGGCGCGCTAGAGCCCGTCAGGGTGAAGTGGATACCGGTTCACCCGCCCGGACGGGCTCCATATGCTTGAAAATAGAGCCTTCTCGTCCGGATCAGGTGATCCCACCTGATCCGGGAAGGCTCTAGGACCCGTTCGCGGGTCCTGCGACGTCCCCGGCCCCGCAGCTCCGAGACGGAGCCGGGGGGCCAGAGTTTGCGCCCCACCGAAAAGATAGCGTTGACTACTATTTTGAAGTTGGCCATCTGTCGGTCAGGCTGAACGGGGTTGGAAGCGCGATGACGGGTTGGAGCAACTGGTCGGGCAGCGTGAGGTCGACGCCGACGCAGATGGCGCGGCCGCAGACCGAGGCCGAGCTGTCGCGCCTGGTGGCCGAAGCCGCCAAGGTCCGGGTCGTGGGCGCGGGCCACTCGTTCATGCCCCTGTGCGAGACCGACGGGCTCCTGCTCAATCTCGAGGACCTGGACAGCCCGATCGAGGTGGCTCCGGACCGCAAGACGGTGACCGCGCCGGCCGGCTGGAGCCTGAAGAAGCTGACCGCCGCGCTCTGGGACCTGGGCCTTTCGCTGCCGAACCAGGGCGATGTGAACCCGCAGTCGCTGGCCGGCGCGCTGGCCACCGGCACCCACGGCACGGGCAAGGACCTGGGCAGCCTCGCCACCTTCGCCCACGGCTTCCGGCTGGTTCAGGCCGACGGCTCGGCGGTAGAATGCAGCCGCACGGAAAACCCCGAACTCTTCGAGGCCCAAAGGCTGTCGCTGGGCCTGTTCGGCGTGGCGACGCGGATCACCGTCGACGTGCTGCCCGCCTACCGGCTGGAGGAGCGGATCGAGAAGAAGCCGCTGGCCTGGACGCTGGAGGCGTTTCCGGAGTTCGCGGCCCAGCGCCGCCACGCCGAATTCTTCGTCTTCCCCTACGCCGACACCGTGATCCTCAAGACCCTGGAACCGACCGACCTGCCGGGCGATCCCGGTTCGGGCACCGACATTTCCGAAGCGCCGTTCCGGGTGGCCTGCCAGATCGGACAAGCGCTTCCGGCCCTGATCGGACCGCTCCAACGTTTGATGATGCAACTCTCCACCGGCGGCGGCCGCGTGGGCCCGGCGCACCTGATCTTCCCGTCCGAGCGGACGATCCGATTCGAGGAGATGGAGTACGAGCTGCCGCGCGAGGCCGGCCTTCCGGCGTTGAGCGAAGTGATCGGCTGGATCCGCCGCAAGCGCCTGCCGGTCGCCTTCCCGTTCGAGTTTCGCTGGGCGGCGGGCGACGACATCTGGATGAGCCCGTTCAACCTGGGCCCGGGCGCCTCGATCTCCATGCACCAGTACGCCCCGATGGCGTGGCGGGCGCTGTTCGCCGAGGCCGAGGCGATCTTCCGCAGCCACGGCGGACGGCCGCACTGGGCCAAGCGCCACACCCTGACCCGCACGGACGTCGATGCGCTCTATCCGATGGCCGAGCGCTTCCGCAGGGTGCGCCGCACCGCCGACCCGGGCGGCAAGTTCCTCAACCCGCACCTGGCCGAACTGTTCAGCTGAGGCTCCGATGACCGACGTCCGCTACACCGATGCCCCCAGGAACGACGATTGGCGGCTTCACGGCGAGCTGATCGGCCGCCAGGGCGGGCGCCGTGACCTGAACACCCCGGTGCTGGTGCTGGATCTGGACGCACTGGACCGCAACATCGCGAGCATGGCCGGGCTCGCCGCGAAGGCCGGCGTGCGGCTGCGGCCCCACGCCAAGACCCACAAGAGCCTCGACATCGCGCGGCGCCAGATCGAGGCCGGCGCCGTCGGCGTCTGCTGCGCCAAGCTGGGCGAGGCGGAGGCCCTGGCGGGCGCGGGCGTGCCGGGCGTCCACATCACCTCGCCCGTTGTCGGTCGCCTCGGGATCGAGCGGCTGATCGCGCTGAACGGGATCGCCGAGCGGCTGTCGGTCGTGGCCGACCATCCCGACAACGTCGAGGCCCTGGCCGGCGCGGCCTCGCCGGACAGGCCGCTGGGCGTGTTCGTCGATCTGGACCCCGGACTGCGCCGCACCGGCGTGGCTTCGCCCGAGGCGGCGGTCGAACTGGCGAGCCGGATCCAGGACCATCCGTCGCTACGCTACGAGGGCCTGCAGATGTACTGCGGTCGCGAGCAGCACATCGAGGACTACGCCGAGCGCCGCGCCGCGATCGCCGAGCGCACCGAATACCTGAAGGGCGTGCTGGCGGCCCTGGCCGAGGCCGGCGCGGCGCCCCCGGTGGTGACGGGCGGCGGCACCGGCACCCACCGCATCGACCTGGAACTGGGCGTCTTCAACGAGCTGCAGGTGGGCTCGTACGTCTTCATGGACGATCAGTACGCGGCCTGCGACCTGACCGGCGACGGCGAGGCGGCCTACGAGTTCAGCCTGTTCGTGGACACCCGCGTGGTCAGCGCCAACGCCAAAAGCCTCGTGACCCTGGACGGCGGGTTCAAGGCCTTCGCCACCGAGGGCAAGCCGCCGACACCCGCGGCCGGCGCGCCCGCCGAGAGCCGGTTCCTGTTCATGGGCGACGAGCATGGGGCCCTGGTGGGCGCCGGGGTCGAGGAAGCGCTGTCGATCGGCGACGTCGTCACCCTCAACACACCGCACTGCGACCCCACCGTGAACCTTTACGACAGCTACCACGTGGTCCGCGGCGACACCCTGGTCGACATCTGGCCCGTCTCGGCGAGAGGGCGCTCCCGCTAGGCTGCGGCGCCTCGGATTTGAGCCCGTTCCGCGCGCCGGCGCACCGAAAGCCGCCAACGGCCTTCCGCTTCGGCGCCAGCAGAAAATGTAGCGTTGACTATCAGATAGCGACTGCTAGCGTTTTCGCTTAGGCAGGGGAAAAATCGATGAAGGCGTGGCTATTCGGCGCGGCGGCGCTCGGTGGTTTGTGCGTGGCCGGTCTCGGCGCGGCCGAGGCGGCGGAAGCCCCCTCCACCGTCGAGGAACTGGTGGTCACCGCCCAGAAGCGGTCGGAGCGCCTTCAGGACGTGCCGATCGCCATCACAGCCCTGGGCGCCAAACAGCTCAAGGACCAGCACGTCAGCAACATCCTGGACCTGAACGGCCTGTCGCCGTCGCTCTCGATCAAGACCGACGACAACGCGGCCAACCCGAAGATCTTCATCCGCGGCGTCGGGCTGAACGACTTCAACCCCAACACCGCCGCGCCGGTCGCGATCTATGTGGACGGGGTCTACATCGGCTCGCCCCTGGCCCAGATGGGCCAGTTCTTCGACCTGGAGCGGATCGAGGTGCTGCGCGGGCCCCAGGGCACGCTCTATGGGCGCAACACCACCGGCGGCGCGGTCAATGTGGTGAGCCGCCGGCCCACCCAGGCGTTCACCGCCGACGCCTCGGCCGAGTACGGACGCTTCAACGCCATCGCCCTGGAGGGCGGCGTCGGCGGCCCGCTGGTGAAGGATGTGCTGGCCTTCCGCGTCGCCGGCGCCGGTAACTGGGACGACGGCTACACCCTGAACCGCCTCACCGGCCATCACGGCAACGACCAGAACCGCTGGGCGCTGCGCGGTTCGCTGCTCTACACGCCGAGCGCCGACCTGGAGGTGCTGGCCCAGGCGCACTACGCCAAGAGCCAGGGCAGCTCGATCCTGGCCTACAACCGCCCCCTGTTCCCGGCGACGGCGGCGGCGACCGGCCCCGACGGCTTCTGCGCTCCGGGCTTCTACACCTCGGGCCAATGCACGGACGCCATCGGCTACGCCAATACCAGCAGCGACCTCTACGAGGGCGACTACCACCTGGAGGGCAAGGACCGGGTGCGCACCTACGGCGGCTCGGTGTCGGCCACCTGGAAGCTGGGCGCCGTCGATCTGGTCTCGGTGACCGGCTACGAGCACGCCAAGCGAAACGACCTCGAGGACACCGACGCCGGCCCGAACGACGTGATCACCGCCGACTACCGGGCGCGCCAGTCGGCGATCAGCGAGGAACTGCGCCTGCAGTCGGCCGGGACGGGCCCGGCCAAGTGGGTGCTGGGCGGCTATGTCTCGCGCGACCACCTGACGACGGATTCGTACTACGACATCCTTCGGCTGCTCCGCGATCCGACGCCGGCGAACCCGACGGGAGCCGACCTGGAGAACAGCGTCGGCGTCTTCGGCTGGCCCTATAAGCAGACCAACAAGAGCTATGCCGTCTTCGGCCAGGTGGACTACAGCGTCACCGACGCCCTGATCCTGACCGGCGGGTTGCGCTATTCAGCCGATCGCAAGAGCTTCGACTACGCCTCGACGGCCGAGTTCGGCGCGATCACCTTCTTCACGGTCGACGACCGCAAGACCTTCGACTCGCTGTCCGGCAAGGTGGGCGTGCAGTACCGGTTCAGTCCAGACGCCAACATCTACGCCACCTACAACCGCGGCTATAAGAGCGGCGGCTTCTTCGGGGGCCAGACGGTCGATCCCTCGACGCTCGGGCCCTACAAGGACGAGAAGGTCGACGCCTACGAGGCCGGCGCGAAGTTCCAGGCCTTCGACCGACGGCTGACCGGCAGCATCTCGGCCTTCTACTACGACTACCAGGACCTGCAGGTGTACGACCTGGTCCTCCAGGGCAACATCACCGTCCAGGTCTTCACCAACGCCTCGAACGCCCGGATCTATGGCGGCGAAGCCGAGCTGACCGCGCGGCCCATCGATGGCCTGACGCTGCAGACCGGAATCTCGCTGCTGGACGCCACCTACCGCGACTACGTTACGGCGGGGGGCGACTATTCGGGCAACCGCCTGCCCAACGCGCCCAAGTTCAGCGGCACGGCGCTGGCGCAGTACGAGTGGCCGGTGGCCGGCGGCTCGATGCGCGTCGCCGCCGACGCCACCTTCCGCAGCAAGGTCTTCTTCGACACCCGCAACCTCGAGCGCCTGTCCGACAAGGGCCGGGCCTTCGTCAACGCGCGTCTCGGCTGGACGTCGCCGGACGAGAGCTATGAACTGGGGATCTGGGGGCGGAACATCTTCGATGAAACCAACATCAGCGACATCATCCCCATCGAGGGCCTGGGCTTCGACCTGTTCAGCATGGGCCGGCCGCGGACCTACGGCGTCTACGCGCGCTTCCACTACTGAGGCGGCCCGGTGAGCCACCAGACCCCGGGCGCGTGGATCGGCCCGGCGCCCAGCCTCGCCCAGAGCGCCGCGGTGATCGCGGTGGGGATCACGGGCGTGATGATCGCCGGCCTGCAGCCCCAGCTCCTGGGCGCGCTGGCCCGCGAGGGCCGGCTGAGCGCTAGCCAGCTGGGGCACGCGGCCACCGGCGAGCTGCTGGCGATGGGGCTGGCCGCCGGCCTGGCGGGCGCCCTGCTGAAGCCGCGCCGGCTGCGCCTCATCGGGCTGGCCGCCGGACTGGTCCTGGCGCTGCTCGACCTTGCGACCACGCGACTGTCCGGTGAGGCGATCACCCTGGCGCGGGCGGCGGCGGGCGTGCCCAGCGGGGTGATGATCTGGATGACGGTGGCCCTGATCGCCCGCGCGCCCCGGCCCGAGCGTTGGTCGGGCGTCTATCTGACCTTGCAGACGGCGGCGCAATTCGTCCTCGCGACGATCCTCACCGCCTTCGTGATCTCGGGCGCCGGCGCCAACGGCGGCTGGGTGGCGCTGGCGGGGATGAGCGCGCTGGCGGGACTGGTCGCCCTGGCCTGCCCCGATCGGTACGCCGAGCTTCACGAGGCCCACGGGCCGGGCGGACTTCCCGCGCCGCGCGGGCTGGCGGCCCTGGCCGCCTGCTTCCTGATCCTGGCCTTCATCGTGGGCGTCTGGGTCTACGCTGAACCGCTCTCGCGACAGGCGGGCCATCCGCCGCAGACGGTGGACCAGGCCGTCTCGCTCTCGCTGGCCTTCCAGGTGGCGGGCGGGGCGACGGCCACGCTGCTGGCCGGACGCCTGCGCTGGTTCTGGACCATGATGGCCTGCGCGGCCCTGGACGTGGTGCTTCTGGCCACCTTCGCGAGCCTGCCGTCGCCGCCCGTCTTCCTGGTCGCCTCGGCGGCGTTCGGGTTCCTGTGGCTGTTCCTGATGCCCTTCCTGGTGCCGATGGCGATCGAGGCCGACCCCAGCCGCCGCGCCGCCGTGCTGCTGGGCGGCGCGCAGCTCCTCGGCGGCAGTCTGGGGCCCCTGCTCGCGTCCACCGTGGTCAGCGACGCCGACGCCCGCGGGGCGCTGGCGTTCGGGGCGGCGTGCCTGCTGGGGGGCATGGGACTGGCCATCGGCCTGCACGTCACCCGCCGCAGGCCGGTCGCCGCCGTTTGACCTCGGCCGCCTTTTCATGACTTTCAGGCCGCGATGACCCGGAAATCCCTCAAGTCGGCGACGGCGCGCCGCGCGCCGCCCCAGCAAGACCGGGCCGTGCAGACCTACGAACGCCTGCTCGACGTGGCGGGCGAACTGCTGGCCGAGGTGGGCGTCGAGCGCATCTCCACCAACATGATCTGCGCGCGGGCCGGGATGACGCCGCCGGCGCTCTATCGCTACTTCAAGGACAAATATGCGGTGCTGGAGGCGCTGGGCCGCCGGCTGATGGACCGCCAGAACGCCGCCCTCTTCGCCTGGCTCGACCGCTACGCGCCGCAGGGGCTGGAGGCGCTGGCCGCCAACGTCGGGGAACTGATGCGCGAGACGGCCGCCGTGACCGCCTCGGAGCCCGGCGCGACCTGGACGGTCCGCGCGCTGCGCGCCACGCCGCGGCTCGCCCACGTCCGCATCGAATCCCACCGGCTGGTCACCGACCGCCTCGTCGAGGCCTATGCGCCGCTGGTCCCCGACATGCCGCGCGATGTGCTGTGGCGCCGGCTACGGATCAACGTGGAGCTGGGGTACGCCATCGACGAGATGCTGTCCGAGGAGACCGCGCTCGACCACGACGAGGTGATCGGCGACTCCGCCCGGCTGCTCTCTCGCGCCCTGATGCTCTGAGCGGCCGCGGGCCGATGTCATAGGTTTGTCGCCGATTGGCGTTGCGCCTAAGCTCGTCCAGCGCCTAAGGGATTCGCATGAACGATCCCCTCACCCAGGATCCTCCCGAAACGGAAGAGGCCCAGGCCGCGACCAAGGCCGCGGTGTTCAACGCCGCCGAGCGGCTGTTCGCGCTGCACGGCTTCCAGAACGTGTCGGTGCGCGACATCACCGCCGAGGCGGGCGTGAACCTCGCGAGCGTGAACTACCACTTCGGCTCCAAGGACGCGCTGCTGTTCGAGATCTTCCGGCGGCGGACCAGCGAGCTGAACCGCGAGCGCGCGCGGATGCTCCACGAGGCCACCAGCCGCCACGGCGGCAAGCCGCCGGTGCGCGAGATCCTCGAGGCCTATTTCGCCCCGCCGCTGCGGTGGGGCTCGCCCGAGAACGAACGGCGCATCTCGGTGCAGTTCATCATCCGCGCCCGGTCCGAAGGCACCGCCGACATGCGCGACGTGCTGCAGAACGACGTCAGCCACCTGGCCCGTTTCGCCGACGCCCTGATGGCCGCGCGCCCGGACCTGGCGAAGGAGGACGTCTACTGGCGGCTGCACTTCTGCCTGGGCATGGTGCACAACAACCGCTTCGCTGAGTTCGACCGCCTGCACCACCTCTCCGGGGGGCTGACGCGGGAAGGCGACGTAGACGCCCTGCTCCATCGGATGCTGGACTTTGCCGAAGCCGGCTTCCTCGCCTAGAGCCCGTCAGGGTGAAGTGGATGCCGGTTCACCCGCCCGGACGGGCTCTACACTTTTGAAGATCGAGCCTTCTTGTCCGGATCAAGTGATTCCACTTGATCCGGGAAGGCTCTAGCACGGCCTCCGCGAAGTCTTCGCGGATCTTGCATCACAACTTGAAGCAGCAGGCCTAGGACTCGGGCCGAGCTCGGAAAATCCAAGCGGAGAGGGGCAGAGTGTGCGGCGGCTGATCCTGAGCGCCGGCGCGTTGCGCTTCCTCGACTCGGCGGTGCTGATCCTGCCGTTCTACACGGTGATGTTCGCCGAGCACGGGCTGTCGCCGGCCCAGATCGGGGTGATCCTGGCGGCCTGGTCGGTCACCGGCGTGGTGCTGGAGGCGCCCAGCGGCGTGCTGGCCGACCGGGTGTCGCGGCGTTGGCTGCTGGCGACGGCCCAGGCGGTGCGCTGCCTTGGCTTCGGCGTCTGGCTCGCCTTCCCGGGCTTCTGGGGTTTCCTCGTCGGGCTGATGCTGTGGGGCCTGAAGAGCGCGACGCTGTCGGGCGCTTTCGAAGCGGTGATCTACGACGAGCTCAAGGCGCTAGGCCGCGAGGCCGACTACGCCCGGGTGATCGGCCGCACCCAGTCGGCCCGCTTCGCCGGGGTGATGACCGCCGCCCTGGGCGCGGCGCCGCTGGCGGCGTTCGGCTATCCGACGCTGATCTGGATCAGCATCGGCACGGGCCTGGCCGCGGCGGTCTCGGCGCTCGCGCTGCCTGAGGCCCCGCGCGCCGTCACGGTCGGCCGCTTCGACTACGTCACCCACCTGCGGCGCGGGGTGATGGAGGCCGCCAGCCTGCCTGGGGTGCCCGGCCTGCTCGCCTTCATCGCCAGCATGCAGGCGGTGGTGTGGGCGGTGGCGGACTACTGGCAGATCTTCGGCCAGCAGGTGGGTTTGCCCAAGTCCGGCATCGCCCTCTTCATGGCCGCCCTTTCCGGGGTGGGCGCGATCACAGCGGCCCTGGCCCACCGCCTGCGCGGCTTGCGGCCCGTCACGTTCTGCATGCTCTACGCCCTGGCCGGGGCCTGCGTGGTGGCCGGAGCGGCGACGTGGCGGACGTGGTCGATCGTCCTGCCCATGGCCTATGTGGCGCTCTACTGGACCGTCGACATCAATGCCGACGCCCGTTTCCAGCACGCGCTGCGCTCTGAGACGCGCGCCACCGTCGCCTCGCTGAAGGGCTTCATCATGCAGTGTGGGACCAGCCTGTTGATGCTCGCCTTCGGCCTGATCGCCCAGGCGGCGTCCTACCGCGCGGCCTTCCTGGCTTCGGGCCTGACCGCCATGGCCATCGGCGGAGGCTTCGCCGTCTCCACACTGCGCCGGCCCGGAACCCGCCGCGAGCGGGGCCGTTAGGGCCGAGGGGCGCCGGTGTGACCGGTCGCCGGGCGCACGTGCATGCGTGCGTTCAGTTCCGCAACAGCTGGAGACATGGCCATCCAAGACCAGAATACATCCACCTCGGCGTCTGTCGCGATGATCGGCCAGGCCCTCACCGGCGATCCGGAAAGCCTGCGCAACCTGGTCGGCCTCGTCGGCGCCTTCTCCATTCGCCTGATCGTCGCGGGCCTGATCCTCGGCGTGACGCTCTGGTTGGCGGGACGGCTCGCCCGCCTGGTCGAGCGGAGCGTGGCGCGGCTCAGCAAGAGCGGCTCCACCGACCCGACGCTGACAAAGTTCGTCGCGGGGTTCGCGCGATATATGATCATCGCGATCGGCCTCGTCGTCGTGCTTCAGCAACTCGGAGTGCAGGCGACCTCGGTGATCGCCGTGCTGGGCGCGGCCTCGCTGGCGATCGGCCTGGCGTTGCAGGGAACCCTGGGCAATGTCGCCGCAGGCGTGATGATCCTGCTGTTGCGGCCCTATCGCGTCGGCGACCACGTCGAACTCAGCGGCCGCCAGGGCACGGTCGCGGCGATCGACCTCTTCAACACCCGGCTCGCCGAGTTCGAGGGCATGACCCTCTACGTGCCCAACGGCAAGGTCTTCGGGGACATGATCGTGAACTTCAGCAAGTCGGGTCGCCGGCGCTTCGAACTGACGTTCACCGTCGACTACGAGGACGATCTCGACCTCGCCCTGGAGAAGATGCTGGAGGTCGCCCGAGCCGACCCGCGCGTGCTCGGAGATCCCGAACCCTGGGCCAAAGTCACGGCCACAGCCGATTCCGGCGTCAACGTCTCCATGCGGTGCTGGGCCAGTACGTCCGATTGGTTCAACACCAAGTGGGACCTCTTAAAGGCCGTCAAGGAGGCCTTCGACGCCGCCGGTCTGCGGTTCCCCTATCCGCATCAGGTGCAGGTGGACCGCGCGCCCCGCGAGGTCACCGCCAAAGTGCGCCTGCAGCGGATGACCGCCAACTAGGCTCCGCGCGCGGCTGGGCTATAGTCGCCGACGGGCGCCGGCACGGGCGCCTCGATCGCGAGCCTCAGATGAACACCGCCACTCCGGAGGAAGGCCAGACGGCGGCCCGCACAGGCCTCTTCGAGGACCCTTTCGCCGACTGGGCCAACGACGACATCCTGTTCACCAGGCCGGCGCGCATGGCGCTGGGCGCGCGCCGGCTGCCCGCCCTGCGGGTGCTGGACTGGCCCGAACTGCGCGCGCTGTTCGCCAGCTACGACACGCCGGCCAACCAGAACGCCCGGCGAGACCGACGCCTGGCGCTTCTGGCCGTGGGCAGCGCCGCGGCGGGACTGGCCGCGGCGGCCTTCGCTCCCCTCGCCCCCGGGCCGTGGCTGGGCGCGGCGGCGGCCGTGCTGACGATCGGCGGGGCGGGACTTGCGGCGCTGCACGCCCTGGACGCGCGCCCCCGGGCCCGCTGGCTTGGCGCGCGCTATTGGACCGAGCGGGCCCGGGCGCTCTACTTCCAGACTCTGATCAACAACCTCGGACTGGCCGCCGCGGCGATCGAAAACGATACGGCCTTAGGCGAATGGAAAGCCGCTCGCGCCCAGGCGCTGACCGCCTTGCCCCGCTTCGACGACCAGGCCGCCGACGTGCCGCGTCTGGCCGGCGTCGCCACGGAGGCGGAGGCCTGGGTCGTCGCCGAGTGGGCCGCGCCGCCCGCGCCACCGCCGGCCTCGGTCTCGCTGGAACTGCTTTTCGACATCCTCGGCCGCCAGCGGTTCGACAGCCAGATCGCCTACGCCGAGCGCAAGCTGGGCGATTCCGTGCGGACGCCGCGCCGGCGATCGCAGGCGCTGAAGCTGGGCGGAACGATCCTGCCGATCATCGCCGTGGCCGCCGCGGCCGCCGGCGGGATGCTGCTGGCGCTGGGGCGGCCGCCAGCCGACCTCGGCGTCGCGGTGTCGCTGGCCTTGGCCGCCAGCGCCTGCGCGGGCGCGCTCGCGCTGCGCCTGATCAACGATAGCCTGCGGGTCTCGGAGGACGCTGGCCGCTACGCCCGCTACGCCGCCGCCGTCATGCGCGCCCGCGCCCGCTTCGAAGCGGGCGACGTCGCCGAGAAGGTCGCCGCCCTGCGGGAGATGGAAGTCATCGCCTACCGCGACCTCCGCGAGTTCGTGGCGGACCATTGGCGGGCGCGCCACCTGATGTAGGGCGCGGAGACAGCCCGACCGCACCGCCACCACCGCGGCAGCATGAATCCAATGCGACTTTAGGTTGACGATCCGGCAGTTTCGTCGACTACTGTTCGCCCAATCGGATCAGGTGTCGGGGGGATGCGATGTCTGAGGGCCCGGAAGGCCCGACGGAGCCCGGAAACGGTCTCCAGAGGCTCGATCGCGACGAGATCAACAAGACCTCCGTTCGATACATCATCTCCCCAAAGGTCTTCGAGGCCTATGAGGATTCGGACGACGGCGACGCGGCCCGCGTCGATCTGATCATTGAGATCAACCTGGAGCATCGGGGCGGACGCTCCCAAGGCCAGAGCGAGGTGGTCGACCGCGTGCGCAAGATCGTCGCGGACGACCCGGCTTCCAAGATGCGGGCCCCGGACCTGAGCCGGCATCACGTCTTCGCCCGGCTCACCCGAAAGCAACTCGAGGACCTGGTCGCCGCCGACAGTCGGGAGGCCGCGGAGGCCAAGCGGGCGCCGGCGATCTACAAGGTGTGGCCCGACCGGCCGCTCGAGGCCTATCTCGACAGGTCGGTTCGGATCATCAAGGCCGACGCCTGCCTGAGGTCGTTCGGCTCGGACGGCGACGGAATTGTCTGGGCCGTGGCCGACAGCGGGATCGAGGCCGGGCACGCCCATTTCGAGTTGCACGGGAATCTGACTCTCCCGGCCGTAGGCCGGCCACCCGCGCAATCGCCGCGTCCTGGCGACCAGCCGCCACTCGAGCACAAGGACTTCACGCTCGAGCAGACGGGTTGGGGAGTCGACGGGTTCGGACACGGCACCCACGTGGCCGGCATCATCGCCGGCATCTGTCCGAACGGATGGCCGGACGTGGCGGGGTCGGCTGGGAAAAAAGCCAAGCCGACCAGCTACCGGGTGCGTCGCGAAAAGGACCATCAGGACCGGATCCGCAACCGGCTCGAACGCTGCGAAAAGGCGATGCAGGGCGTCGCGCCCAAGGCCAAGCTCGTCAGTCTCAAGGTTCTGGACAGCGACGGCCGGGGCCAGGAGAGCTCCCTGCTCGCGGCCATCGACTACATCGCCCGGATCAATGACGACGGTCGCTGGCCGCGGATTCACGGGCTGAATCTCAGCCTCGGCTATGGCTTCGACGCCGAGTGGTTTGCGGCCGGTCAGAGCCCGCTCTGCGTGGCCGTCGACCGCCTTGTGCGTCAGGGCGTGGTCGTGGTGGCCGCGGCGGGGAACGACGGGTCGGCGATGATCGCGACCGAGAATTCGCCACGGGGTCGGCGCGTCGGGCTGGACCAGACGATCACCGATCCGGGCAACGCCGAATTGGCCATCACGGTCGGCTCCACCCATGCCGAACAGCCCCACACCTATGGCGTCTCCTATTTCTCCTCGCGAGGGCCTACGGCCGACGGCCGGCCCAAGCCCGACATCGTGGCCCCCGGGGAGCGGATCATTTCGGCCGCCTCCCCCGGCGCGATCAGCAAGCTGATCGGCGGCGACCCGGAGCTGAAGGACGCCATCAGCGGGGCGGATACGAAGGCCGCCTACTATCGCGAGGAGACCGGCACCAGCATGGCGGCGCCTCATGTGTCGGGCGCTATCGCCGCCTTCCTGTCCGTTCGCTCCGAGTTCATCGGCAAGCCCGACCGGATCAAGGAGATCCTGATGACCAGCGCGACCGACCTGAAGCGCCGGCGCGACTTTCAGGGCGCGGGCCTGCTGGACCTGATGCGCGCCATCCAATCCGTGTGAAGGACACCATCATGGCAACGCTCGCCGGGCTTCCCTACGTCGCGCTTCGCTTCAACAAGGACGGGACCCGCGCGACGAGCGGGCCAATCTGGCCGAGCGGGGTCACCGACCTGATCGTCATCTCGCACGGCTGGCATCAGGATCCGGACGACGCCGAGCAGATGTACACGCAGATGCTGGCGCATCTTCAGGCCCAGGCCGGAAGCCGCCTCGCGGGTCGCACGCTCGGCGTCACGGGCGTCTACTGGCCGTCGGACCAGTTCCGCGACGACCTCTCGCAGGAATCCGTGGCGGTCCTCGGCTCCGCCGCGGCGGCGGCGGTGGCTGGCGGCGACGACGCCGATCTCGAGAAGCTCAAGACGCGCGCCCGCGATCTGGCGCACCTCTTCGACATGGCGCCGGACAGGCTGGAGGGCCTGGTCACCTATGCCGCCACGGGCGGAGCGGGTGACGCCGACGCGCTGGTGGAGGCGCTCCGCGCGGCCATGGGTCCGCCCGGCGAGGTGGACGCCGAGATGCAGGCCGAGCACGCCGAATTGCTCGATCCCGCGGTGGCGGGACGCGAGATCGTCCAGGGCCTCAAGAGCGCCGGCGCCAGGGGTGCGGCTGCGGCGGCGAGCGGCGGCCAAGCCGCGGCGGCCCTTGGCTTTGGGGGCGCGGCGGCGTCTTCGCTCGGCTTCCTCAGCGGCCCGGTCGCTGCTGTCGCGACGCTGTTGAACCAGGCCGCCTACTTCAATCTGAAGAAGCGGGCCGGGATCGTCGGGGTTGCGCTCGGCAAGCTGGTTGACGCGGCAGGCTTGGCGGACGGCCAGCGCCTGCATCTGGTGGGCCACAGCTTCGGCGCGCGCCTGGTCACGGCGGCGACGTCGACCATGACCAGGGTGAAGCCCTACAGCCTGACGATGCTGCAGGGCGCCTTCTCCCACAATGGTCTCGGCGTGGATATCAAGCCGGGGCTGAACGGCGCGTTCCGCAACGTGGTCGCCGACGCCAAGGTGGCGGGCCGGATCGCGATCACCCACACCTGGAACGACCATGCCGTCGGCGTGGCCTACGCAATCGCCTCGCGGGCGTCCAACGAGGTGGCGTCGGGTTTCATCGGCGTGACCGATCACTTTGGGGGCGCCAAGGATATTTTCGGCGGCATGGGCGCGAACGGCGCCCTGCGGTTGAAGGACGGCGAAAGCGTGCGCCAGGTCCTGGACGGCCAAACCGTTCCAGCGCTCGGCGCGGGCGTCTCGAACCTCAAGTGCGATTTCATCAAGAGCCACAGCGACATCCGGACGCCCCAGGTGGCGCGGGTGCTGCTGGCGGCGATGGCTTGAGCTCCGGCGGTGGACGCGGAAGGACCCGCGAACCTCAGCGGCTACGAGCGGCGCGCCTTCAAGGCCGCCGGGCTCTCGTGCCCGCTGTTCGTCTCCCGCGCGGGGCGCGAACCGGTGATCGTGCTGCATGAGCTGCCCTCGATAACGCCACAGGTCGCCCACCTGGCCGAGGTTCTGGGTCGCGCCGGGTTCCGCATCTACATGCCGTCGTTTCTCGGTCGGCCAGGCGCCGTTCCCAACCTGCTCGATCAGGCGGCCAGCCTGGCCCAGGCCTGCGTCCGCAGCGAGATCCTGGCGCTGAAGAAGGGCGACCACACCCGCCGCGCCGTCGCGGGGCTGCGCGTCATGGCCGCGCAGGCGTCGGCGGAGGCCGGCGGCGCCAAGGTCGGCGTTCTTGGACTGTGCCTGACCGGGGGCTTCGCGCTTGCGACCGCACTGGAGCCGACCGTCGCCGCAGCGGTCGCCAGCGAGCCTTCCCTGCCGTTGAAGTCGCCAGCGGACATCGACCTGTCGCCGGCGGACCAGGCGACGCTGAAGGCCCGCATCCGAGAGGGCGACCTGCGGGCCATCCTGTTGCGGTTTCAGGATGACGCGATATCGCCGTGCGAACGCCTGCGCCGCTATGGCGACGTTCTGGAAGGCGGCGTCGCCTCAAGATGCCTCCCCAAGTCGGCGGCGAACCCGGCTTACCGGGGCCGCGTTCGCTATCACTGCGTCCTGACCAACGAACTGATCGAGGAAGCCGGCTCGGACACGGTCGCCGTCCGCAACGAGGTGATCTCGTTCTTCGATTGGCGCCTGCGCGGCGGCCCGGCCCCCGCGCCCACGCATGACCTGCCGGACTGCCTGCTCCACGGGTGCGTGCGGCGCCTGCCAGGCGGGCCAAAGGCCAGACCGACCACGTGACGGATGGCGCAACCGTCGCGGCGTCGATCGGCCGCGAGCCTGAAGAGACGGCGCGGCGTCGACGCTTCTCGCCGATGTCGAACAGGTGATTCGCTTCCGGCGCGTGACGGATCCATGGATAGTTGTTTCCAGCGCCCATCGGAGGACCCGTGTCATGACGCATGGCTTCCAGCACCAGGGCCCCGGCTTCGGCTTTCCCATGCCGAAGTCCGCCGCCTCTCCCCAGCACGGGCAGAAGGCCTCGGAGAAGCCGCTGCCCATCCCGGAGCCGCGCACCTACAAGCCCCGACCGGGCCACTAGCGGCGCGCTCGGCATCCATCCGCCCTCGGGACCGTAGATTGAGCAAAGGCGACGCTGCGCCGGAGCGGCGGACGCTGTAGACTGGGTCAACGCGTGGGGGCGCGAGAACGAGGTTGGAGATGACTGAACGCCTGTGGATGGCGCGCCGTGAGCTGATCGCGGGCGCGGCGGGTCTGGTCATGGCGCCGGGGGCGGCGCTGGCCGCGCCGAACCGCCTGGCCTTCCAGGTCTTCCGCAACGGGACGCGGGTGGGCGATCATCAGATCACCTTCACCGGCGACGACGCCGCGCGGACCGTGACCACGGACGTCACCATGGTGGTCAAGCTGGGACCGGTGCCAGTGTTCAAGTACCGGCACAAGGCGGTCGAGCGCTGGGCTGGCGGCAAGTGGGCCAGCGTGGAGACCTCCACGAACTCCAACGGCAAGATGCAGACGGTGTCGGCGCAGGCGATGGGCGGCTACGTTCAGATCGACGGGCCGGCCGGCTCCATCCGCGGCCCCGCCGACGCCGTGCCGCTCAGCCACTGGAACCAGGCCAGCTTCGGCCACCCGCTGTTCAACCAGCAGGAAGGCAAGATGCTGAAGGTGCGGTGCAGTCAGGTGGCGGCCGGCCACTGGGCCATCCGCGGCGAGACCGAGATCGACGACTTCTATGACGCCAAGGGCGACTGGATGGCGCTGAAGGGCAAGCTCGACGACGGCTCGACCATGGAATATCGGCGCGTCTGAGCGCTTGCGCCGATCGCGACGCGGCGCCTAAGCTCCGCCGCATGTGCACAGAGCGCCTCCGGGACTGACCTCCCCCGTTTCGCCCAAGGGCCGCCGCCGCGCGCGAGCGTGAGCCCGTCTGCACACCCCCTGTCCCGGGGCCTTCCATGAGCTTCTTCCGCAACGACGCGATCAACCGCGTCAATCTCCATTCCGCCATCCAGGCGCTGGCCGCGGGCGCCGGCGGCGTCTTCATCCTGGTCTTCATGCTGCGGGCCGGCGTGCCCGCCCCGCTGGTGCTCTGTTCGATGACCGCGATGACCGGCGGCCGGTTCCTGTTGCGGCCGTTCGTGCCCCGGCTGGCGCGCCGGATCGGCCTGCGACAGACGCTGGTGCTCGGCACGGTGCTGGAGGCGGCGGTCTTCCCGCTACTCCCGCTGGTGAAGGGCGTCGACGCGATGTTCCTCGCGGTCGTCCTGATCAGCCCGATCGGCAGCGTCCTCTATTGGACCTGCTACCATGCCTACTTCGCCAGCGTGGGCGACGCCGAACAGCGCGGCGGCCAGATCGGCGCGCGTGAGGCGATCAACGCCATCGTCGGCATCGTCGCCCCCCTGCTCGGCGCCTGGGGGCTCGCGGCCGGCGGCCCCTGGCTCACCTTCCTGGGCGCGGGCGTCATTCAGATTCTCGCGGCCTTCCCGCTGCTGGGCGCGCCCGAGGTCGCGGTGCCGCACGACGCGCCCGGCGGAGTCCGTTCGGCGATGCGCGGCGCCGCGCTGATGGCCTGCGACGGCCTGTTCGCCGGCGGCTACTACTACGTCTGGCAGATCGCGCTCTTCATCACCCTCGGCGAAAGCTACGCCGCCTATGGTGGGGCGGTGGCGCTCGCCGCGCTTGTGGGCGCAGCCACCAGTCTCTGGATCGGCCGGCACATCGACGCCGGGCGGGGCCGCTCGGCGGTGGTCATCGCCCTGGTGGTTGCGGTGGGCGTGCTGGTGCTGCGCGCCTTCAGCATCGGCTCGCCCTGGCTGGCCGTGGCCGCGAACGCGATGGGCGCCCTGGTGGTGGCGGTCTGGATCCCTGCCCTGATGACGCCGGTCTACAACCTGGCCAAGGAATCGCCCTGCCCGCTCCGCTTCAGCGTGGCGACGGAAGGCGGGTGGGACCTGGGCTGTGGCGGGGCCTGTCTCGTCGGCGCGGGAATGATCTGGGCGGGCTACACCCTGGCTGCGCCGGTGTTGCTCAGCCTTGCCGGCGCTTTGACCGCTTTCGCACTGCTCTGGCGTCGATACGGGTCGCAGTCGCGCGCTTTGGCTTCCCCTTGATGCAAACTGTCACAAACCAGGGCCACAAGGCCTGTGGCCGGGGCGGCGGAGTCGAGGAGTTGTCATGGGCTGGAAGACGGTTTGGTCCGGCGTTGTCGCCGCGGCGGCGCTTGCCGGTTCGGCGGCCGCCCAGCCGCACAATGTGATCATCTTCGTCGCCGACGGCTTGCGGGCCAAGAGCGTGACGGCCGAGGTCGCCCCCGAGCTGGCGGCCGTGCGGTCCGAGGGCGTGGACTTCACCAACAGCCACTCGATCTATCCCACGGTGACCACCGCCAACGCCTCGGCCATCGCCACCGGCCACTACCTCGGCGACACTGGGAATTTCGGCAACACGATCTACGTGGGCGCGCCGCTGCCGCCGCCCGACGGAACCTCGCTGGCCGCCATCGAGGAGGATCCGACCTTCGCCCTGCTCAACGACCGCTTCGAGGGCAACTACCTGGGCGAGACCAGCCTTCTGCAGGCGGCGCGGGCCAAGGGCTTCGCCACGGTGAGCGTCGGCAAGCTGGGGCCCGTCGGCGTGCAGGACGTCCTCGCCCACGATGGCCGGGGCACGATCATCATCGATGACGAAACCGGCCGCCGACCGCAGGACGGCCTGCCCCTGTCGCCCGAGATCGCCGCGGCGATCGCGGCGGCGGGCCTGGAGCTACGCACGCCCGACCGGGGCGCGAACGCCTTCGACGGCGACGACAAGACACCCGGGACCAAGGTCGCCAACGTATCGCAGCAGGACTGGTACCTGGCCGTGGCCACCAAGGTGCTGCTCCCCCGCTTCAAGACGCAGGGCAAGCCGTTCGTCATGGTCTTCTGGTCGCGCGACCCGGACGGATCACAGCACAATCACGGCGACAGCCTCAACGCGCTGGAGCCGGGCATCAACGGACCGACCTCGAAGGCCGCGATCGCCAACGCCTCGAAGGATCTGGGCGCCCTGCGCAAGGCGTTGGCCGACCTGGGCCTCGCCGACACCACCGACGTGATCACCACTGCCGATCACGGCTTCTCCACCATGACCCGTGAGGCGCCGAACAGCGCCTCGGCCCGATATCGCTATCCCGGCGTCGTCCCCGGCTTCATCCCGCCGGGCTTCCTGGCGATCGACATGGCCCAGGCGCTGGGCCTGCCGCTGCACGATCCCGAGGGCAAGGCGATCAATCCGGCCGCAGGAGGCTATCCGAAGCACGGCGCGCTCCTGGGCGCCGACCCGGCCCATCCCGAAATCGTGCTGGCCCCCAACGGCGGGACCGAGTTGATCTGGCTGCCCGGACCGGACGCCAAGGCGCTGGCGGCCCGGGTGGTCGAGTTCCTGACGGGGCAAGACTACACCGCCGCGATCTTCGTGAACGACGGGCTGGGCCCGATCCCCGGCGCCCTGCCGACCAGCGCGGTCAACCTGCTGGGCTCGTCGCGCACGCCCGCGCCCTCGATCGCCGTCAGCTTCAGGACCTCGAGCCTAGGCTGCGACGAGCCCGAGATGTGCGCCATCGAGATCGCTGACTCCGGCCAGCAGCAGGGCCAGGGCATCCACGGCTCGCTGGGCCGCCAGGACACCCACAACTTCATGGCCGCGGTCGGCCCCGACTTCCGCAAGGGCTTCGCCGATCCCACGCCCGTCAGCAACGCCGACTGGGCGCCGACGCTGGCGCACATCCTGGGCCTGGACCTGGGCGGACGAGGCGCCCTGAAGGGCCGGGTGATGCGCGAGGCCCTGGCGTCCGGAGCTCCCGTCGGCAGCGGCGTCTTCACGCTGCGCTCGGCGCCGGCGGCCAACGGCTTCGTCACGATCTTGAACGGCCAGACGGCCGATGGCGCGCGCTACTTCGACGCCGCCGGCGCGCCGGGACGGACGGTGGGTCTCAAGCCCTAGGAGGCCCTCCCGCCCCCCGCCGTCACGGCCCTGTCGCACTGGCGCGCCACAAGACGCCTCAGCGGCACGGGGGGCGCAAATGACCGGCTTCATCATTTCCACGACGTCGACGAGCAAGGTCACGCTCAAGGGCGACGACACCCTCGACGTCACCGCCTCGGGGCTCCTGAAGCCGTCGAGCCCCGCCGTCACCTGGAACCTCTCCACGGCCCAGGCCGGAGCGGGCGTGGTGGTGACCAACTTCGGCTCCATCGCCCCCACCAGCGGCCGGGCGTTCGACACCTCCGGCTCGGCCGGCGCGGCGGTCAGCTTCACCCTGGTGAACAAGGCGGACGCGACGATCGCCGGCGTCTCCGACGTGATGCGGATGCAGAGCTCGGTCGCCGGCGGCTCGATCAGCATCGACAACGCAGGCTCGATCACCGCCGGCTCGGGCCGCGGATTCAACATCCAGGAATTCTCCGGACTCGCGCACCTGACCTTCACCAACCGCGCCGGGGCGACCATGCAGTCGTCCGACGACTTCCTGCGGGTGACCACGGGCGGCTCTGGCCCATTCACCGGCACGGTGATGGTCGACAACGCCGGGACGATCAAAGCGACCGGGGGCGGCCAGGCGCTCGACCTCAACGACCTCAACCCGACGGCGCTCGGCCATACGTCGATCCTCAACGAATCGGGCGGGCTCATCCAGGCGACCGACGCCGACGCCGTGCGCGGCGGCGCCTACGCCACGATCGAGAACTACGGGACGATCCAGGCCGTCGGCTCAGGCAGCAGCGACGGCCTCGACTTCCAAGGCAACGCCGGCGGGCTGGTGAAGAACCACGCGGGCGGTCTGATCAGCGGCGCGCGCCATGGGATCACCGGCGACGAGCCGCTCACGGTCGAGAACGCCGGGACCATCACGGGCGTGACGGGCGGCGGGATCAATCTCGACACCGCGTCCGCCACGACCAGCACGATCAAGAACTTCGCGGGCGGCCAGATCCTGGGCCACGCGGCCGGCTCGACCGATGGCGACGCCGTGGACGTCGACGGCCTCGTCGATCTGCAGAACGCCGGCCTGATCCAGGCGTTCGGGACCTCGACCGGCGGGACGACCGAGGGCCTGGCCCTGGGCGGCGGCGTGGTGACCAACCTGGCCGGCGGGGAGATCGTCTCCAGCCAGCGGGCGATCACGGTCGACGACAGCGACGGCGGCGCGGCCTTCGGCGCGCTGAACCTGACCAACTCGGGCCTGATCCAGGGCGGCGAGGGCGAGGCCATCGTGATCGTCGGCGGCTTCGCCGATACGATCACTAACGCCGGAACCATCATTGGCTCGATCGCCACCGGCGGCGGCGACGACCACATCAATATCTACGGCGGCGCGACGACCGGCGGGATCGACGGCGGCGACGGCGTCGACACCCTGACCCTGCTGGGGTCGGGCGGCGGGGTTCTGACGGGCGTCGTGGGCGTCGAGACCCTCGAGGTGGAAGGCGGCGACTGGACCCTGGACGGCGCGAACGGCTTCACGGCCACGACACTGCTGGCCGGCGACCTGACGCTGACCGCGATCGGGGCGGCGGGCTCGGGCGCCATCGCCTTCCAGGCCGGCGCGCAGGTGCTGGCGCTGACCACGGCGGCGTTCGGAGGCGGCGCGTTCGCCAACGAGGTGGACGGGCTGGGCCAGGACGACGCCATCCGCCTGGTCGGCGTGGGCGCGGCGAGCGCGCTTTCGCTGGACGGCGGCAACCTGCTAACCGTGACGACGGGCGGCGGCGCCTTCGCGATCCAGCTCGATCCCGCGCAGTCCTTCGCCGGCAAGGTCTTCGCCGCCGTCGACGACGGTGCGGGCGGACTCTACCTGACCTATGGCGACGACCATGCGCCGCTCGCCTACGACGACGCCGCGGGGGTGAACGAAGACGCCGCGGTGATCATCGACGTTCTCGGCAACGACGTGGACGCCGACCCGTTCGACGCGCTTGAGATCGTGTCGGTGTCTGCGACGGCGCAGGGGGCGAGCGTGGCGGTGGTGGACGGCCATCTGGTCTACACGGCCGACGCCGACGTCTTCGACCTGCTGGGGCTGGGCCAGACGGCGCAGGACAGCTTCACCTACGTGATGCGCGACGCCGGCGGGGAGACCAGCAGCGCGAGCGTCTCGGTGACCATCTCGGGCGTGGCCGACGGCCCCACCCAGACCGGCGGAAACGGGGTCGACACGCTGACGGGCACGTCGGCGGACGAGAAGCTCGACGGCGGCAACGGGAACGACAGCCTTTCCGGCGGGGCCGGGGCCGACACCCTGGTGGGCGGCAACGGCGACGACGCCCTCTCGGGCGGCGACGGCATCGACAGCCTCACGGGCGGCAACGGCGCCGACACCCTGGAAGGCGGCGCGGGCCACGACATCCTGGCCGGCGG
>NZ_WGNY01000036.1 GCF_016124325.1 Phenylobacterium sp. | reverse complement strand
GACCGTGAAGCTGCTCCGCGTCGAGCGCGAGGCTGCTGGATCCCGGATCTTCGGGCGCAACGCGCCCTACGTCCGGGATGACGGTTTTGGGCGGGCGTGCGGGCCCTGGCTGGACCCGAGCGGCGCGGCCTGCGCCGCCCCTCTCCCAACCCTCTCCCCTCTCGCTTCGCGGGGGGAGAGGCGTAATTCCGCTTTCCGCCCATCGAAGACCCTCAGCCCGCCCGCTCCCGCAGCCCCGCCTACCCCTCGCTCCACACCGCCAGTTCGTTGCCGGCGGGGTCGGCGAAGTGGAAGCGGCGGCCGCCGGGGAAGCTGAAGATCGGGCGCAGGATCACGCCGCCGGCGGCGCGGACCTTGGCCTCCATGGCCTCGAGGTCGTGGGCGTAGAGGATCACCAGCGGCTTGGTCACCGCGTCGGCGTCCTCGGTGTGGAAGCCGCCGTCGAGGCCTTCGTTGAAGGCGGCGTAGGTGGGGCCGTAGTCGGTGAACGCCCAGCCGAACGCCGCGCCGTAGAACGCCTTGACCTGGGCCAGGTCGCCGCCCGGCATCTCCACATAGTCGACCTTGCCGTCCTCGCGCATGTTCGCCTCCATATGTTGCTATTTTGTTCTAGTGACGGATCAGGGCAGAGTCCAGACCGCGGTTCGCTTCACAGCCATGTCCTCCAGCTCGGTGGTGGTGGGCACCTGGTATTCGGCCAGCTTCTCCAGGCCCTCGCGGGGGAAGTAGCTGCGGCCGGGATCGCCGATCAGCACCGTGGCGCCGTCGGCCCGCGCCGCGGCCAGCCAAGCCATGACGCGGTCGGCCAGCGGCTTCTCGTAGCAGATGTCGCCGGCCAGGATGACCCCCGCCCACGCGGGCGGCGGAGCGTCCAGCAGGTCGTCGCCGGTGAAGTCGACGGCCACGCCGTTGGCCTCGGCGTTGAGCGCCAGGGCCGCGCCGCAGAAGATGTCGATGTCGGCGGCCAGCACCCGGGCGGCGCCGGCCCTGGCGGCGGCGATGGCCACGATCCCCGAGCCCGAGGCGAAGTCGACGACGGCCTTGCCGGCCACGACGCGCGGGTGGTCGAGGACGTAGCGGGCCAACGCCTGGCCGCCGGCCCAGGCGAAGGCCCAGAATGGCGGCGGCAGGCCGATCTCGGCCAGCGCCTCCTCGGTCATCCGCCAGATCGGGGTGATCTCGTCGGCGAGATGCAGCTCGAGCTCGGGCGTATGCGGCGGGCGCTGGAGGCGGGTGTGCTCCAGGATGAAGGCGCGGCGGGCCTCCGGCGTGGGCTCGATCATGTGTGGCAGGTCGCCGCAGGGGCGCCTGAAATCCGTCGCCAGAACAAGCAGTTTGCGCCCGATTAAGCTTTGCCGGACAGGTTCCATCGCAGGAAGAGCTGACCGGGAGGCCGGCGGTATGGATCATCGCGGCGATACCGGCAAGCGCCGGTTCTGGCGGCCGGAGATCGGCCTCGAAGGCCGCATCGTGACCGTCGCCTTGTTGTCGACGATCACCGCGCTGATCGCGGCCTTCGCACTCTACCAGTGGCGCAACTACAGCTCGGACCGGGCCGACCTCGCGCACGAGTCCGTCCAGCTCGCCAACGCCATCGGCGCGGCCGCCCATCGCCAGGTCACGGCCGGCGATCCTGGCGTCACCACCGCCGCCGGCGCGCTCCTGCGCAGCAACAAGCACGCCCTGGCCGCCGCCTATGTCGACGAGGCGGGCCGCAGCGTGACGTACAGCCGCGACGGCGTCATCGCCCCGCAAGCGAGGTGGGAAGCGCTGGACGCGCCGGTGACCCGCTTCGGAGAGAAGGGGCTCGAGGTCCGCGCGCCCTATGTCGCCGATGGCCGCCGCGTGGGCGAGGTCGTGCTGCTGGTGGACGACCGCGGCCTGATCACGGGCCGGGTGATCAACATCGCGATCGCGCTGGCGCTGTCGCTGGCGGCGACGATCGCCTCGGGCCTGATCGCCCGTCGCCTCGCGCGCCAGGCGCTGGCTCCGCTGCGGGCGCTGGACGAGACCATGGCGGCGGTGACCGCCTCGCGCGATTTCCGCACCCGCCTGCCGGTGGCGCGCGACGACGAGGTCGGCCGGTTGACCGAGCGGTTCAACAAGCTGCAGAGCGCGCTTGGAGACTACGACGAGAGCCTTCGCGGCGCGCTGATCGAGGCGACGGCGGCGCGCGATGCGGCCGAGCGGGCGAACGTGCTGAAGTCGCAGTTCCTGTCGAACATGAGCCACGAACTGCGCACCCCGCTGAACGGCGTGCTGGGCATGAGCCAGGTGCTGCTTCGCGAGAAGCTGACCCCCGGCCAGCGCGAAGGCCTGGGTGTGATCCACAAGTCGGGCTCGGCCCTGCTGACGGTCCTGAACGACGTGTTGGAGCTGGCCGAGATCGAGGCCGGGACCATGCGCCTCGACATCACCCCAGCGGCGCTGGAGGACGTGGTCGAGGAGGCCTGCGAGACAGCGATCACCCTGGCGGAGTCCAAGGGCCTGAGGCTGGACGTCGAGCTGGACGCCGCGGCGCGGGGCCACTGGCGGTGCGACGCCAAGCGGCTGCGCCAGGTGCTCTACAACCTGATCTCGAACGGGCTGAAATTCACCTCGGTCGGCGGGGTGAAGGTGAGCGCCACGGCCGATGCGGGCATGCTGACGATCTCGGTCGCCGACACCGGCGTCGGGATCGCGGCAGATGCGCTGCCGCACCTGTTCGACAAGTTCACCCAGGCCGACGGCGGGACGACGCGGCGGTTCGGCGGCGCGGGCATCGGTCTGGCCATCTGCCGCAGCCTGGTGGAGCTGATGGACGGCGAGCTGTCGGTCGACAGCCGGCCGGGGCACGGCAGCACCTTCGTCATCCGCCTGCCGCTCGAGCGGGCCGAAGCGGCCGCGGCGGGCGGCGGCGCGACGACGCTGGACGGCATGCGGGTGCTGATCGCCGAGGACAACGAGACCAATCAGCGCGTGGTGTGCACGGTGTTGGCCGCCCTAGGGGTCGAGCCGACGGTGGTGGCCGACGGCCGCGCCGCGGTGGAGGCCTGGAGCGGCGGGCAGTGGGACCTCGTGCTGATGGACATCCAGATGCCGGTCGCCGACGGGGTCACGGCCACCCGTGAGATCCGCCAGCTGGAAGCCGAGCGCGGCCTGGCGCCCACGCGCATCGTGGCGCTGACGGCGAACGCCCTGCCAGAGCAGGTGGACACCTATTTCGACGCCGGGATGGACGGCGTGGTGCGCAAGCCGATCATGATCGACCAGCTCCACGCGGCCCTGACCGAGGCCAGGAGCCAGCTGGCGGCCTAGAGCCGAACCCTGAACGCGTCATCCCGGGCCTTGTGCCTGGGATCCCTGGTTCGGCTTTCGCGACGCTGCGACTGCGAGGTTCCGGATCCTTGCCGCCGGCCGGGCGCGGCCGATGGAGGGATCCTGGGCACAAGGCCCAGGATGACGGCGATCGGGTGGGCGAGGCGGCCTGATCGCCCTTAGTGGATGACGGTGGTGACGACCCCGCGCTCCTCGGGCGTCGGGCCGTGGGTGTCCTGGCGGGCGGGCCGGCTGGAGGCCATGCGCAGCACATCCACATAGCCGGGCGCGGTCAGCATCCTGGGCGTGACGCCCTTGGCCTTCAGCAGGCGGTGGGTGCGGGCCAGGTTGTAGCAGGGCACATGCATGAACATGTGGTGCTCGCAGTGGTAGTTGACCCAGTAGGGCGCCAGGAAGATCCGCTCGACGATGTTGGCGTGGGTGGTCCGCGCGTGGCGCAGGGGATCGGGCTCGTCCTTGGCCACGCAGGCGTGCTCGGCGATGTTCCGCAGGCGGGTGATCATCGGATACCAGGTGGCCTGCGGCAGCCACCACAGCACGAACCACGCCCACCAGTAGCCGAAGGGGGCCGTGACGGCGATGGTCACCGCCGCGCCGAGGAAGAAGCGCGGCCGCTTGACGATGAAGTCGCCGACGATCTTCAGCGCGCTCTCGCCCGGCTTGCGCTCGCGGATCTTGCGGAAGAGCGGCGCCCAGCGCTGCTTGAAGTGGGTCTGGCCGGTGAGGTCGCGGACGATCTTGCGACGCAGCGACACCCGCGTGATCGGGAAGGGGGCCGAGAGGCCCAGGTCGGGATCCTCGGCCTGCTGGGCGTATTTGTGGTGGCCCAGGTGATAGTTGCGGTACTGCACCAGCCCGCCGGGGGTCAGGCGTTCGCCCAGGAAGTCGTTGACCTTGAGATTGGGGTGCAGGGCGCCGTGGGCGGCGTCGTGCATCAGGATGGCGAGGCCCAGTTGGCGCGCGCCGATGATCATCACCGCCAGCGGGATGGTGATGGGCCAGGCCAGGGCCATGGCGCCGGCGGCGAAGATCACCAGCCAGGCGTGGGCCACCAGCGCATAGCCCTTCCAGGCGGACTTCCGCGCGAGCGGCGCCCATTCCTCGGGGCTGAAGAAATCCTTGGGGGCGACACGGGCGGCGGCGGCCATCAGGCGTTTCCTGTTTTCGTTTCCGGGCCGAGCTCCACCATCTCGGGGCGCAGCAGGGCCATCATCTCTTCGACCGCTTCGGACATGGCGGCCTCTGTCGCGCCCTCGCGCAGGGCGACGCCCAGGGCCAGCGTCCAGAACCGGCGGGCGGCGGTGGCGGCGCTTTCGGTCTCGGACCAGCCGCGCTTGCGGCGCGTCTCGGCGTAGGCGCGATCGCCCTCGGCGTGGAGGCGTTCGAAGGTGCGCTCGACCAGGGGCGCGAGGTCCTGGCGGCGGCGGGTGAGCGACAGGGCCTCGACGAACAGGGCTAGGCCCGGGGCGCCGATCACCGTCTCGACGAGGCGGCGATTGTAGGCCGATCCGGTGGGGGCGCCGGCCGCGGCCGTCTCGGCCTGGCGGGCGACGTAGAGGATCTCGCGGCAGGCGGCCTCGACGAAGAGCGCCTCCTTGGTGCGGAAATAGTAGGTGACCTGGCTGGGATAGGCCCCGGCGGCGGCGGCGATCTCGGCCACCGAGACCCCCGAGGCGCCCTTGGCCTTGAACAGCTCGACGGCGGCGTCGAGCAGCCGCGAGCGCATCCGCTTGCCGGGCTCGCGCCGGGCCGGCTCGCGCAACGGGCGCACTTCGGCAAGGGACTGTGTCTTCGCCACGACTTGTTTGTATGACGTACAAGAAGATGGGTCAAGGCGGGTCGAAAATTCGCGCCCAGGTGGAGATGCGCGGATTTGTCGCCGCGAAAACAAGCCCCTACGGTTGAGCTTGGTCACGAAGCGGACGGCTGCGCGCGCGAGGCTGGAGTCGGTGTTGGGAGACTCCGATGATTTCAGTTGTCCGCCGCGTTGTGGGAACCCTGTTCGCCGGCCTTCGGCCCCGGCGACGCAAGATGGCCCTGCCCCGCTGGGCCGTGCAGGCCGAGCCGGCCAAGCGACCGACCCTGCCGGTCTAGATCGAGGCGCCGGCCGCGATCGCCACGGCGAGGATCAGGCCGGCCCAGGTGTTGGACTGGAAGATCGCGAGCGCGCGGGGGCCGTCGCCCGTGCGCACGCGTAGCGCCTGCGCGCCGAGCTGGGCGGCGTAGAAGGCCAGGCCTGCGTAGAACAGCAGGCCAAGCCCGGCCGTGAAGCCGGCCGCGCCCGCCAGCACGATCGCGACCGCGTAGAAGACGGCGACCGCCTTCGGAGCCGCCTCGCCGAGGCGGCGCGCCGAGGACTTCACGCCGGCGAGGGCGTCGTCCTCGATGTCCTGGATCGCGTAGATCGTGTCGTAGCCCAGGGTCCAGACGACGCCGGCGGCGTAGAGGAGGAGGGCGGCTGGGGCAACCTGGCCGAAGTTCGTGCCTGCGCCGATATCCAAAGTCCGTTGGATCGGCCCGCCGATCGAAAAATAGTAGTCGCTCAGGAGTGGGTTGTACGACGCCGCGGCGAACCCCATCAGCGCGCCCCAGTTGAAGGTCAGGCCCAGCCAGGCCTGCGGCCACCAGGTGATCCGCTTCATGAACGGGTAGGCCGCCACGAGGGCCAGCGAGAGCCCGCCCAGCAACCAGCAGAGCGGCGGCAGCATCAGCAGGATCAGCAGCGAGACGAGGCTGGCGCCGATCACCAAGGCCCAGGCCTGCTTCACGGAAATCTGGCCAGAGGCCACCGGACGCCCGGCTGTGCGCGCCACCTTCGCGTCGATGTCGCGGTCGACGATGTCGTTGTAGGCGCAGCCGGCCGTGCGCATCAGGGCCGAGCCCAGGAAGAACAGGAAGAACAGCAGTGGGTTCGGCAGGTGGTGCTGCATCGCGCCCGCCAGCGCGATCCCTTGCCAGCCGGGCAGCATCAGGAGCCAGATTCCCACCGGCCGGTCGAACCGGCCCAGCTTCAGCCACGGGCGCAGGCCGGCCGGCGCATAGCGGTCGACCCAGTTGGTCGGCGCGGCGTCGGGAAGGGGGGCGGTCGGGCTCATTTCCCTCCCCTTTATGGGGAGGGGCGCGCCGGCGCCAGCCGGCCGGGGTGGGGAAGTGTCCTGGAACGCCTGTGCGCGGCCGGACAGGCGCGGCGTGCGGCTTCCCCACCCGTCGCCCCCGGATCAGGTCCGGGGGCGCCACCCTCCCCATGAAGGGGAGGGAAAGCGCCGGGCCGAGGCGGGGCTGTGTCCTGCGCGCCACCTTCCCGGCAAACGGCGGAAAACGCGAATCACGTTCCTTGACCGCCACGGCGACGCCGCCTAGCTTCCGCCTCCTTCGAGGCTCGAGCAGGAGGTACAGCATGGCATTGTTTGTCTCGCCGAAACTCCGCGCGCGCCTCGGACCGCCGCCGCTCCGTTAAGTCCGAGCCGCTTCGCCGCGTGGCCTGACCGGGCCGCCCCGCGAAGCGATCCCGCGCGCCCGCGGCCCTCCGAGCCCCCAAAAGCTCCGACCCGCCACCCCAATTCCATCCGTTCCGCGCCGCGCCGGCGCGCGCTCCTCGTCAGGAGCCCCGGCGCGGCGCCCCGATTTCGAGACGTGTCATGACCGACCACTACGAGGACACCGAGGACCAGCGCGAAAGAGTGCTGAAGAACCGGCAGGTCCTGGGCTTCATCGCCAGCTTCTGGACCCGCCGGCCGATCCTGCTGACGGGCACGGTGGTGTTCACCCTGATCGCCATCGCCTTCGACCTCGCCCTGCCCAAGGCGGCGGGCGCGCTGGTGGACGCCGTCGGCGAGGGGCCGGGCAACGCCGATCCCGTGTGGAAGGCCTGGGCCTTCTTCGTCGGCGTCTACCTGGGCTTCTCGGTGATCCGGAACCTGGCCATGCGGTTCCTGATCCCGATGTCGGCCTCCAACATGAAGGAGATGACCGACGAGGCCTTCCAGCGGGTGCAGTCGTTCAGCGCCGACTGGCACGCCGACACCTTCGCCGGCGCGACCGTGCGGCGGGTGAGCCGCGCCATGTGGGGCTACGACGTCGTCACCGACGCGGTGCTGATCTGGTTCGGCCCCGCGGCGGTGGTGCTGCTGGGGCTGTGCGCCATGATGGTGGCGCGCTGGCCGTCGGTGGGGGCCTTCGCCTTCGTCATGACCGTGCTCTACATCGTCGCCAACCTGGTGATGACCTCGCTCTACGCGCGGCCGGCCAACCTGCGCTCGGTAGCGCTGGACTCGCGGATCGGCGGGGCGCTGGCGGACTCCATCTCGTCCAACGCGACGGTGAAGGCCTTCGGCGCCGAGCCGCGCGAGGAGAGCCGGATCGCCGGCGTCACCAACCTGTGGCTGAAGGCCACGATCAGGACCTGGACCCGCTTCACCAACCTCTGGCTGGTGAACAACCTGATCCTGGTGGTGCTGCAGGCCGGCATGACGGGCCTCCTGCTGCTGCAGTGGGCGCAAGGACGGGCGAGCCCGGGCGACGTCGCCTTCGCCATCACCTCGTTCATGCTGATGACCGGCTATCTGCGGAACATCGGCGACAACATCCGCATGGCCCAGCGCGGCCTGGACGACACCGAGGACGTGGCGCGCTATTCGCAGATGGCACCCGAGGTGCTGGACGCCCCCGCCGCGCCGGCCTTCCGCGCCGACCTGGGCGAGATCGTCTTCGACCGGGTGACCTTCCGCTACAAGTCGGCGGCCGCGCCGCTGTACGACCGCTTCACCCTGCGTATCGCGCCGGGCGAGCGGGTGGCGCTGGTCGGGGCCACGGGCTCGGGCAAGTCGACCTTCGTGAAGCTGATCCAGCGGCTCTACGACGTGGAGGCGGGCGCGATCCTGATCGACGGCCAGGACATCGCGACGGTCACCCAGGGCTCCCTGCGGCGCGCCATCGCCGTGGTGCCGCAGGACCCGGCGCTGTTCCACCGGACGCTGGCCGACAACATCAGCTACGCGCGCCCCGGCGCCACGGCCGATGAGATCGCGCTGGCGGCGAAGCGGGCGCGGGCCGACGAGTTCATCGCCAAGCTGCCCCAGGGCTACGACACCCTGGTCGGCGAGCGGGGCGTGAAGCTGTCGGGCGGCGAGCGGCAGCGGGTGGCCATCGCCCGCGCCTTCCTGGCCGATGCGCCGATCCTGGTGCTGGACGAGGCGACCAGCTCGCTGGACGTCGAGACCGAGCGCCAGGTGCAGGCGGCGATGGAGGAGCTGATGGTGGGCCGCACCACCATCGTCATCGCCCACCGCCTGTCGACCATCCGCGGCGCCGACCGCATCCTGGTGTTCGACAACGGCCGCATCGTCGAGGAAGGCCGCCACGCCGACCTCGTCCGCCAGGGCGGCGCCTATGCGCGGCTCCACGCGGTGACGGAGGGGGTGGCGTAGAAGCCCCCTCCGTCTCGCGGCTTGCGCCGCGATCCACCTCCCCCGCGATGCGGGGGAGGAGCGAGAGGTGATCTGCTCCTCCCCTGCGAAGCGGGGGAGGGGGACCGCGCGCAGCGTGGTGGAGGGGGCGCTACGCCGCGCCGCGCCGGAGCCAGTCGGCGACCGCATCCGGATCCTTCAACACGTCGACCGCCGCAATACGAACCACGCGAACACCTCGGCTTTCCAACCAGGCGTCTCGTCGCCCGTCTCGTTCCGGCCGATCGGCGGTCATGTGGGCAAGGCCGTCGACTTCGACACAGAGGCGAGCCGTCGCACAGAAGAAGTCGAGGACGTAGGGGCCGATCGGATGTTGGCGGCGGAAGGTCGGAATGCCAGCCTCCCGACGGCGGAGGCGAACCCAGAGCAGCTTCTCAGGCAGGCTAAGGTCTTGGCGGAGCGCGCGGGCGCGCCGGTGCGTGGATCCAGGCGCTCTCATGCTTCACGCCCCCTCCGTCTCGCGGCTTGCGCCGCGATCCACCTCCCCCGCGATGCGGGGGAGGAGCGAGAGGTGATCTGCTCCTCCCCTGCGAAGCGGGGGAGGTGGCGGCGAAGCCGACGGAGGGGGCGTTTCAGATCGCATCCGCCAAGGTCGCCGACAGATCGCCGCGCTTTTCCACGCGCACCGAGTCCAGGCCCAGCCACCCGGCCATCCGCTTCAGCTCGTGGGCCAGGCGCGCGGGCGTCTCGGCGTTGGCCCAGGGTTCGGCGTGGCTGGCCTGGACGACCAGCACGCCGGCCTTGCGGTCGGCCTTGAGGTCGACGCGGGCGGTGAGGGCGTCGCCCTCCAGGAACGGCAGGACGTAGTAGCCGTGCTGGCGCTTCTCGGCCGGAACGTAGATCTCGATGCGGTAGCGCACGCCGAACATCCGCTCGGTGCGCTCGCGGAACCAGATCAGGTTGTCGAAGGGCGAGAGCAGGGCCTCGGCGTGGATGCGGCGCGGCCGGCGCGCGGCGGGATCGAGATAGGCCGGCTCGCGCCAGCCCTTCACGCTCACGGGTAGGAGGTCGCCCGCTTCGACCAGCTCGGCCAGGCGGTCCTTCGCGCCCTCGACCGGCATGCGGAAATAGTCGCGCAGGTCCTTGGCGGTGGCGACGCCCATGGACCGCGCGGCCATGCGGTAAAGCTGGCGGTGGGCCTCCGCGCGGTCGGGGGTCGGCGCATTCAGCACCGCGCGCGGCAGCACCTTCTCCGGCAGGCCGTAGACCCGCTCGAACGTGCCGCGCCGGGTGGCGGTGGTGAGCTCGCCGGTCCAGAACAGGCATTCGACGGCCCGCTTGGCCTCGCTCCAGCCCCACCAGCCGCCTTCGCCCTTGTGGCCCATGTCGAGCTCGCTGGCGGCCAGCGGGCCCCGGTCGCGGATCTCGGCCAGCACCCGGTCGACGAAGTCGCGCCGCTCACGCAGGAACCTGGCGACGCCCTTCCAGACGCCGACGCCGTCGTGCGCGTCCTCCATCCGCCAGCGGAACAGCGGCTGGCTGCTCAGCGGCAGCAGCGAGGCCTCGTGCGCCCAGTATTCGAAGAGCGGCCGCTTCTTCGCCCAGGCGATCTCCTCCAGCAGTTCGCGCGGATAGGCGCCCAGCCGCGAGAAGGCCGGCAGGTAGTGGGTGCGCGAGACGACGTTGACCGAGTCGATCTGGACGACGCCCAGGCGCTCGACGAGGCGGGTGAGCTGGCGGCGACCGATCTCGCCGTCGCGGGCGGCGCCGAAGCCCTGGGCCGCGAGCGCGATGCGGCGAGCCTCGCCGGCGGTCAGCGTGTCCTTCATCCGAATCCTGTGGCGCGAGTCCCGGAAGGCTACCGACCGAACAAAGAAAGAACAATCTTTCCTTAGCGAATGGTTAACGGCGGCTCGCGCCTCTCGGCGTCACCCGGAACATTTGCAGATTATACGCGACAATTTCGCCCACTCGCCCTAGAGGCGAGCGCATCGCGGTCAGAGGTGATCGAGCACCGGCTTGGCCTGGTAGGGAGCCTCCAGGGTCTTGATCTCGTCGTCGCTCAGCTTGACGTCGAGGGCCGAGACCGCCTCCTCCAGGTGCCCCAGCTTGGAGGCGCCGATGATCGGCGCGGTGACGGTGGGGTTCTTCAGCACCCAGGCCAGGGCCACCTGCATGTTGGAGAGCCCCCGCGCCCGGGCGACCTCGGTCACGGCGTCCACCACCTTGAAGTCGGAGTCGCGGTAGTAGAGCCGCGGGCTGAACTCGTCGGTGCGCGCGCGCTCGGTGTTGCCTTCCTTGGGCGCGCCCCGGCCGCCGGCCAGGAAGCCGCGGGCCAGCGGCGACCAGGGGATCACGCCGACGCCTTCGTTCCGGCAGAGGGGCAGCATCTCGCGCTCCTCCTCGCGGTAGACGAGGTTGTACTGCGGCTGCATCGAGACGAAGCGGGTCCAGCCGTTGGCGGCGCTGACCGCCAGCATCTTGGAGAACTGCCAGGCGAACATCGAGGAGGCGCCGATGTAGCGGGCCTTGCCGGCGCGGACCACGTCGTGGAGCGCCTCCAGCGTCTCCTCGATCGGCGTCTCGTAGTCGAAGCGGTGGATCTGGTAGAGGTCGACGTAGTCCATCCCCAGCCGGGTCAGGCTGGCGTCGATCTGGGCCATGATCGACTTGCGGCTCAGGCCCTTCTCATTGGCCCCCGAGCCCATCGGCCCGTTGACCTTGGTGGCCACCACGATCTCCTCGCGCTTGGCGAACTCGCGCAGCCACCAGCCCGTCACCACCTCGCTCTCGCCGATGGAATAGATGTTGGCGGTGTCGAAGAAGGTGATCCCCTTCTCGATGGCGGTCTGGAAGAAGGGCTTGGAGGCCTCCATGTCCAGCACCCAGGGCCGCCAGTCGGGCGAGCCGTAGGTCATGCAGCCCAGGCACAGGCGGGAGACCTTGAGGCCGGTGTTTCCGAGGCGGACCTGTTCCATGGCGGGGTTCCTTTGATTCAGCGCTCCAGTCGCCCGTCGGTGAGGCAGGCGATCTCGAAGGGGAAAAGGACGTCGGGGTCGGGCTCGGGGATGCCGCGGGCGATCTTGCCCGGCGCCAGGATGTCGACGAGGTAGCTCAGGATCGCGAGCTTGGCGGCCTTCTTGTGGTCGGAGCGCACGCAGATCCAGGGCGCGTTGGGCGAGGCCGTCCGGCGCAGCATCTCGTCGCGCGCGGCGGTATAGGCGTCCCACTTCTCCTGGGCGGCGGCGTCGAGCGGCGAGGACTTCATCGCCTTCAGCGGATCGGTGCGGCGTTCCTCCAGCCGTTTGGCCTGCTCGTCCTTGGAGACGTCCAGCCACAGCTTCACCAGCTTGATGCCGCTCTCGGTCAGCATGGCCTCGAAGGTGGGCACGTCGCGCAGGAACACCTCCTGCTCCTCGGGCGTGGAGAAGCCCATGACGCGCTCCACGCCGCCGCGGTTGTACCAGGAGCGGTTGAAGACGACGGTCTCGCCCGCGGCCGGCAGGTGGGCGGCATAGCGCTGGAAGAACCACTGGCTCCGCTCGCGGTCGGATGGCTTGGCGAGGGCCACGACCCGGGTGTTGCGGTTGGAAAGGTGCTCGGTGAGCACGCGGATCGTGCTGTCCTTCCCGGCGGCGTCGCGCCCCTCGAAGATGATCAGCACCTTGTCGCCGTCCTGCATGGCCTGCTGTTGCCAGCGGACCAGGGCGAGCTGATGCGCTTCGAGTTCGGCCTCGTGATCTTTCGACATGAGGTGACCCTAGGCCTCTTGAGGGGCGGGAGGCTAGAACCAGCGCATGATCCGCCTGTTCGTTCCGCACGATCTCTCCGCCGGGGCGCGCCTCGATCTCGACGAGGGCCAGAGCCGCTATCTGGCGGCGGTGATGCGCCAGGCCGTCGGCGACGAGGTGGCGGTGTTCAACGGGCGCGACGGCGAATGGCGCGCGCGGGTCGCCGCGGTCGGCAAGCGGGCGGTGGCGCTGGACGCCGAGGAACGGACCCGGCCGCAGAGCGAAGGCCCCGACCTGGACCTGATCGTCGCCCTGGTGAAGCGGGCGCGCCTGGAGACCATCGTGGAGAAGGCGGCCGAGCTGGGCGCGCGCCGGGTCCGGCCGGTGATCACCGAGCGCACCAACGCCGACCACACGCGCATCGACCGGTTGCAGGCCATCGCCGTGGAGGCGTCCGAGCAGACCGGCCGGCTGGACGTGCCGCAGGTGGTCGAGCCCGTGAAGCTGCCGCGGATGCTGGCCGACTGGGAGGCGGGACGGCGGCTGCTGTTCTGCGACGAGGCGGGCGATGCGAAGCCCGTGCTGGCGGCGGTGGGCGAGCCGGGGCCGTGGGCGATCCTGATCGGTCCCGAGGGCGGCTTCTCGCCGACCGAGCGCGAGATCCTGCGGGCGCTGCCCTACGCCACGGCGGCCACGCTGGGCCCCCGGATCCTGCGCGCCGACACCGCCGCGATCAGCGCGCTGACGCTGTGGCAGGCCGCGATCGGCGACTGGCGCTCTTGAGCTTGGCCGAATTGCGCCCACCTATCCTGACGGCGTAAAGACGCTCATCGGCGCGGGGCCCACCCGGCGAGACGGCGTTGCGGCCGCGGAGGAAATATATGGCCGAGGTCGTGTGCGGCGATCGTCCCCTGGTGTTCGACGATCTCGTCGCGTGGATGGCCGAAGGGGCCAAGCCGGCGAGCGAATGGCGCGTGGGCGCCGAGCACGAGAAGTTCGTCTTCAGGCTGGATAGCCACGAGCCGGTCCCCTACGAGCCGCGCGGCATCAAGGCGCTGCTGGAGGGCCTGACCCGCTTCGGCTGGGCGCCGGTCTACGAGGGCGACAACGTCATCGCGCTGGAGCGCGCCGGCGCCAGCGTCAGCCTGGAGCCCGGCGGCCAGTTCGAGCTGTCGGGCGCGCCGCTGGAGACGGTGCACGACATCTGCGAGGAGACCGGAACCCACCTCAGCGAGGTGAAGGCGGTCGCCGACGAGCTGGGCCTGGGTTTCCTGGGCCTGGGCTTCACGCCCACCTGGAGCCGTGCCGACGTGCCGGTGATGCCCAAGGGCCGCTACAAGATCATGCGCGCCTACATGCCGAAGGTCGGTGGGCTGGGCCTCGATATGATGTTCCGCACCTGTACGGTGCAGGCCAACCTCGACTTCGCCGACGAGGCCGACATGGTGGCGAAGTTCCGCGCCAGCCTCGCGCTCCAGCCGATCGCCACCGCGCTGTTCGCCAATTCCCCGTTCATCGAAGGCAAGCCGTCGGGCTTCGTGTCCAGCCGGGCCAATGTCTGGACCGACACCGACCCCGACCGCACGGGAATGCTGGATTTCGTGTTCCAGGACGGCTTCGGGTTCGAGACCTACGCCCGCTATGCGCTCCAGGTGCCGATGTACTTCGTCAAGCGCGACGGCCGCTACATCGACGTGGCGGGGCGCTCGTTCGCCGACTTCATGGAGGGCAAGCTGCCCGAGCTGCCGGGCGAGCGGCCGACGATCAAGGACTGGGCCGACCACACCACCACCATCTTCCCCGAGGTTCGGCTGAAGAAGTACCTGGAGATGCGCGGCGCCGACTCCGGGCCCTGGAGCCGCCTGTGCGCCCTGCCGGCCCTGTGGATGGGCGTGCTCTACGACGACGCCGCCCTGGCGGCGGCCTGGGACCTCTGCAAGGACTGGAAGATCGAGGATCACGAGCGCCTGCGCGCCGACGTGGCCCGCCGCGGCCTCAGAGCCGAGATCGCCGGACGCACGGCCCAGGACGTGGCCAAGGACCTGCTGGCCATCGCGCGGGCGGGGCTGAAGGCGCGCAACCGGCTGTCGGCGGGGATGGTCGACGAGGCCAACTACCTCTCCGAGCTGGAGGCCATCGCCGACAGCGGAATCACCCCGGCCGAGCGGCTGCTGGAGCTGTACGAGACCCGCTGGGCCGGCGACGCCAGCCGCGTCTACGAGGACTTCGCCTACTAGAGGCCTTCCCACTCACGATGAGGCGTCGTGAGTGGGCGAGAAGGCCTCTAAACTCAAAGACGTGTTCTGGGACCACTTCCGCGGGTCTGGCGCTGGCGCGCCGGCTTGCGGCCGCTCACGCTGGCCGGATGGGCGAGTGGTCGGGTTCCTGTCACTGCGGGGCGGTGCGCTTTCGGGGCGAGGCCGAGATCGACGAACTCACCCGCTGCGACTGCTCGCTGTGCCGCCGGCGCGGCGCCCTGATGGCCAAGGTCCACGAGAGCGCCCTGACGATCGAGGCCGGCGAGGACGCGCTGGTCCTCTATCAGTGGAACACGAGGCGGGCCCGGCATTGGTTCTGCGGCCGATGCGGCATCTATCCGTTCCACCGCAAGCGCGCGGCGCCCGACTTCTACGGCGTCAACGTCGGCTGTCTCGAAAACTTCGACGTGGAAGCCTATCCGTGGCGGGTGGCCGATGGGTTGACGATGAGCGTACGCTCCGGCGAGGCTCGATCCGAGTGGAGCGGCCCGCGCGAGGACTGAGATGGTGGACCTGCCGAAATACGCCCACTGGGTGGCCGAGCGGCGCTTCCTGGTCGATCCCGCGCGGTTGCCGCCGCTGGAGCCCGGCGAGAGTCGGCTGATCGAGGATCTCTACATCGACGGCGGCCGCCTGCGGCTGCGGTCGATCACCTATGCCAAGACCGGCGAGAAGGAGTTCAAGCTCGCCAAGAAGTACGCGCCGGACAATCCGATGGTCGGGCCGATGACCAACCTCTACCTGAGCGCCGAGGAATACGCCGTGCTCAACGTCCTGCCCGGCGCGCGGATCACCAAGCGCCGGCACAAGATCGGCGCCTTCACGGTCGACATGTTCGAGGGGCCCCTCGAGGGCCTGGTGACCGCCGAATGCGAGGCGACGAACCGCATGGCGGCCCTGCGCTTCGACGTGCCCGACTGGTGCGTGCGCGAGGTGACCAGCGAGATCGAGTACACCGGCTGGAACCTGGCCCAGACCCAGGCCCTGCCCACGCCGGCATGATCCGGGACGTCATCCCGGCCGGAACGCTCGCCAGGGCGCGGAGAGCCGGGCGCCAGCCGCACGCACGGCGTTGACGCCGCTCCGGCTCGCTGCATCGGCATCTGAGCGGCTGGGTCCCGGATCTTCGGGCGCCTTGCGCCCTTCGTCCGGGATGACGCGGGGCGGCGGCCTGACCTACCGAACCCCGCCGTCCGCTTCGGAGACGTTGGGAGGCCAGCGGTCGCGCTGCGAAAGGCCGTCGCCTTCGTCGGTGTGCTGGACGGCCGCGTCGACGTCGGCGTTTGCGTGATGCGGATTCACCGCCGCGTCGTCGACCGCGTAGATCTCGACCTTGTTCGGATAGAACGCCAGCCGGCCCGCGATCTGGGCCATGGCCGGGAAGGGGGCCTCGTAGGACCAGACCGCGTTCTCGGCGACGTCGCCGTCCATGGCGATGGAGTAGTAGCTGGCGTCGCCCTTGTAGGGGCAGTGGGTGCTGTGATCGGTGCGGCCGAGGAACTCCATCGAGACGTCTTCGCGCGGAAAGTAGATCACCTGCGGGTAGGTCGCCTCCTTCAGCACCAGGGCGTCGCCGCTGTCGGCGATGACGTGGGGGCCGTAGCGCACGCGCCAGCGCTGCTTCGCCGCGGCGATGGTGATGGGATGGTCGGGCCCGGGCAGTTTCATCGTCTCGCTCCTCATTCGCCTATCGAACGAACGTCCGGCGCCGCGGTGAAGCTTCATCGCCGTCGCTTGCTTGTGCCGGAAACCGTGGCGTGGTCATCTCCGCGAAAATCCAGGCCCTCCGCCGCGGCCGGTCCCCGGGATCCCCGCGCGTCTCTGAGGGCGCCTTAGGGATCCTCTCACGCATGGATATCGTCTTCCTCGCCGGCGTGGTCATCACCCTGGTGACCGCCATTCCCGTGGTGATGCAGTTGCGCACCCACCCGAAGGGGCTGGTGATCCTGTTCTTCGCCGAGATGTGGGAACGCTTCTCCTACTATGGAATGCGCGGCCTGCTGATCTTCTACCTGACGCAGCATTTCCTGTTCGACGACAAGACCGCCCAGGGCCAGTACGGCGCCTACACCTCGCTCGTGTACCTGCTGCCCCTGGTGGGCGGCTTCGTCGCCGACCGCTGGCTGGGCACGCGCAAGGCGATCGCGTTCGGCGCCCTGCTGCTGGTGGCGGGCCACTTCACCATGGCGTTCGAGGGCAAGCCCGCGATCCAGCAGCTCACCTACCAGGGCGCGACCTACGAGTTCCAGACGACCGGACGCGGCGACGCGCGCGAGGTGAAGCTGAAGGTGGGCGACGGCGTCTACGACTACGGGCCGGCGCCGGACGGCGGCCTGGCGATCAAGGGGCTGCCCGAGGCCAGCCCGCTCCCCGCGGTCCTGCCGAAGGGCGCCTACGACCTGTCGGTGCGCGAGCAGACGCCGATCTTCAAGGACGTGCTCTATCTGGCGCTGGCGCTGATCATCATGGGGGTCGGCTTCCTCAAGGCGAACATCTCCTCGCTCGTCGGCCAGCTCTATCCGCAGGGCGATCCCAAGCGCGATCCGGGCTTCACCCTCTACTACTACGGCATCAACCTGGGCTCGTTCTGGGCCGCCATCGCCTGCGGCTGGCTGGGCCAGAACGTCGGCTGGAACTGGGGCTTCGGGGCGGCCGGCCTGGGCATGCTGCTCGGCTTCGTGGTCTTCGTGCTGGGCAAGCCCATGCTTCAGGGCAAGGGCGAGCCGCCGGATCCGGTGAAGCTCGCCACGCCGGTCGCCGGCCCGATCACGACGGAATGGCTGATCTACCTCGGCGGGCTGGCCGGCGTGGGGCTGGTGTGGCTGCTGGTCCAGAAGAACGCCGCGGTGGGCTATATGCTGGCGGTGGGCGCGGTGGCGGTGCTGGGCTACCTCGGCGTCTTCATGGCGACCAAGTGCTCCAAGGCCGAGCGCGAGCGGATGATGCTGGCGCTCGTCCTCGTGGCGGGCTCGGTCGTGTTCTGGGCGCTGTTCGAGCAGGCGGGCTCGTCGCTCAACCAGTTCGCCGAGCGCAACACCGACCTTTCGATCGGCTTCGGCCAGTCGATCACGGCGGCTCAGACCCAGAGTTTCAACGCCGGCTTCATCCTGATCTTCGCGCCGGTCTTCTCGGCTATCTGGGCCGCGCTCGGCAGCCGCCGGCTGGACCCGAACCCGGCGATCAAGTTCGGCCTGGGCCTGCTGCAGGTTGCCGCCGGCTTCTTCGTCCTGGTGCTGGGCGCCAAGTTCGCGGGTCCAGACTTCCGGGTGCCGGTGATCTTCCTCATGCTGGCCTACCTGCTGCACACCACGGGCGAGCTTTGCCTGTCGCCGGTGGGCCTGTCGCAGATGACCAAGCTGGCGCCGGCGCCGGTGCTGGCGACCATGATGGCGACCTGGTTCCTGGGCACCTCGGGCGCCCAGTGGGTGGCCGGGCTCATCGCCCAGCTCACGGCCACCGAGACCGTGGCGGGCCAGGTGCTCGATCCCGGCAAGGCGCTGGCCACCTACGTCGAGGTGTTCGCCAAGATCGGGGGCGTGGGCGTGGCGGCCGGCCTGCTGATGCTGGCCTTCTCGCCGATCCTGAAGAAATGGGCGCACGGCGTGAACGACCCCCACGCCCAGCAGCCCGAGCCGATCGCCCCCACGCTGGACGGCGAGCGGCAGGCGGTGAACCCGCAGGCGATGCGGGCCGACCGCAACGCCTAGGGGGCCTAGCCACTCTCGATGAGGCATCGTGAGTGGACAAGAAGGCCTCCAAATTCAGAGCAGCGAGCGCGTTGATCCCAGTCGGCTTGATTCAAGCCGACTGGGACATGCTCTAGGTGGAAGTCCCGCTCGATCGCTTGAAGACATTTCAGGTCGTCATGGCCCGGCTTGTCCGGGCCACCCATGAACATTGACCCCGCGGGACAGGACGCTGCGCCGCCGCCGCCAAACCGGCCGATATCGGTGTTCATGGGTCGCCCGGACAAGCCGGGCGATGACGGCGAAGGTCGGTTGGTCGAGTCGTCGACCTAGAGCGCGTTAGGCGAAAGTGTGAGCGGTTTCGCAGCTTGAACGCGCTCTATACTTTTGGATCTCGAGCACGGTTCAGCGGTCAGGTGATTCCACCTGACCCCATCTTGCTCTAGCGGGTGGTCGCCGGAGGGCTGGCGCTAGCCGAACTTCTTCTGCAGCCGGATGAAGGCGCCGTAGGGCGTGCGCGTCTGGTCGCGGGCCTGAACGTCCGGCGCCCCGCCGGCGTTGCGCGGCCCCGGATAAGTGGCGGTGTAGTCGCGCAGGCCGCGCTGGGTGGCGTTGAACAGCTCCAGGCGCAGGTTCAGGTCGTCACGCGGGCGGATTTCGATGTAAGGCCGCACCAGGGCCGAGAGCTTGAAGTCCTCGATCTGGTTGAAGCGGTAGTAGCGCTCGCGGAAGCTGCCGTAGACGTCGACGCCCCAGGTCATGTTCCAGCGCGGCACGTCCTGGCTGAAGCTCACGTTCCAGTCGATGGGGTGGTAGCCCGAGATGCCACGGCTCTCGTGCGTGGTCGGATCGGTCACGTCGGTCCAGCCGCGCCGCACGTCGCCCTTGAGCTGCCCGCGGGCCACGCCCAGCTTGTCGGTGGGCAGGGTGAGTTCGAGCTTGAGCTCGTCCTTCGACCCGTCGCCGATGTTGGCCGGGGCGTCGAACACCGCGCCGGACGGATCGAAGACCGGCGCGCGATCGACGACGTCGGAAAGCTCGTAGTGGCGGGCGGTCAGCACGATCGAGCCCGAGGTCCAGAACCGCTGCTCCAGCGCGACCTCGGCGGCCCAGGCCTGTTCGGGATTGAGGTCGGGATTGCCGGCGTAGATCGATCCGGTCGTCGTCAGGTTGGCGCTGGCGACGAAGTCGTTGAAGTTGAGCTGTCCTACCTCTCGTTCGCCGCGTAGCCGAAGCTGGGTGGTCGCCGTCGGCGCCCAAGTGACCGTGAGGCGCGGCTTCGCATAGCGCAGCGTCTTCTTCAGTGTGACGTCGCCATCCGATGAGATGGTCGAGGTCTCGTAGCGCAGACCACCGTCGATGGTCCAACGGGGCGCCGGCCGCCACGAAGACTTCAGGAAGACCTCGCCTCGCTTCTCCTCGACCTCGACGTTGGCGGCCGGCAGGGGGACGGGCGCGCCGTCGACGGCCAGCCGGCTTTCGGAGTCGAGTTTGTTGACCGCGCCTTCGCCGCCCAGCTCGAAAGACAGCCGCTCGCCGAAGCGCCGCTTCAGCACCAGCCGCCCGATGGTCTCGGTCTGGTCGCTGGACCGGGAGAAGTCGCTGAGGCTCGCGCCGGTGAAGAAGCGGTCGCTGAGGTCGACGTTGTGCGTCTGGCGCAAGGCGATGGCTTCCAGGTCGGCCGCCTCGCCCAGGGGCCGCCCGAACCGGCCGCCTACTTCGCTTTCGTGGGTCAGCCGGGTGAAGTTGTCGGTCTCGGCCGGCGGGATGCGGGTGAAGAACTGGTCGGCTTCCTCCGACTTGTACTTCTCGGAAAAGAGCCGGCCGTTCAGGCGCAGCCGGCCGCCGGCCAGCGGGGTCTCGTAGGCGGCCGTGCCGAGGTACTGCACCTCGTCGCCCTCGGCGTCGATATAGTAGGGCTGGGCGGGGGCGCCCGAGCCGAACGTCCGCAGGCCGGGGCCATCGCCGGCGCCGTCGTCGATGAACTTGCGGGCCTGGGCCGATAGCTCCCAGTTGCGCCCGTCCGAGGTCCCGGAGGCGTCGACGCGCAGGCCGCCGGAATGGCGGCCGTCGTGCACGATGAAGTCCTTGGCCTCGACCAGGCCCTTGGCGCCGCCGGAGCGCGTGCGGACGATGTTGGCCAGCACCGTCTTGCCCTGCATGTCGACGCCCGGCGCGCCGCCGCGGATCACGTCGATGCGCGCGACGCTGGAGGCGGGGATGCGCTTGAGGATGTCGTCCAGGTCGTCGCTCTTGCTGGCCGGCCGCTGGCCGTCGATCAGGACGTTGCCCGCCGCCCCCTCGAAGCCGCGGACCGCATCGCCCTTGTCCAGCGTGAAGCCCGGTATCCGGTTGACCATGTCGAGCGCGGTGGTGGGCTGCTGGGCGGCGAAGAACTCGGGGCCATAGCTGACCACGCCCTGGGCCGGGGCCTCGGCGACCGGTCCCGCGATGGCGGCGGCCTGCGCCAGGACCTGCGCGATCAGCATTCGTCTCCTCCCCGCCCGGCAACCTCGCCGTGTGTCGGAGCACAGGCGGTGAAAATGGCTAACGACATCTGAATCGCCGGCCCCTTGCGGGGCGGCTTACATTCGTGATCCGTCGGCGCCAATCCCGAGGGCTGTCAGCCTCCGAACGTGTGGCGCACGCGGATGTAGACGTTGTGGCCGGGTTTCAGATGCCGGTCGTCGACGTAGCTCAGCGCGCCGGTGTCGCGTGGGCCGTCGTAGGCGGCGGTGGTGATGCGGATGCCGCGCTTGGTCCAGTTGCCGATCTCGAAGCGCACGATGGTGTCGGGGTCCAGGCGCTTCTCGACCCAGGTGGTGAGGTAGGCGTCCTCCAGCTTCACCTCGGTCACGTACTGCACCTGGTAGGTCTTGCGCTGCCAGCCGCCGTAGACGTCGAAGCCCAGGCTGGCGCCCAGGTCGGGCAGGTCCTGGCTGAAGTGCGCCTCCCACTCCAGCGGCCGCAGCCGGGTGATGTTGCGGTGGGTGAGGGTGGTCGGGTCGGTGACCGAGGCCCAGCGCCGGTTGATCTCGCCGCGCAGCAGGGCGCCGTTCCAGCCGAAGTGGTCGAAGGGCAGGTTGAGGGTCGCGGTCAGCTCGTCCTTGGTTCCGTCGCCGATATTGGTGGGCTGGTCGAAGACCACGGCGGTGGGCTGGCCGGTCACCGGGTCGGGGACGGTCAGGCGCACCGGGCCGCGATCGATCACGTCGCTGAGCTCGGAGTGGCGATAGGTCAGGGTGACCGCCGCGCTCTTCCAGAACCGCTGCTCGATCGCCGCCTCGCCGACCCAGGCCTGTTCGGGGTTGAGGTCGGGGTTGCCGGCCGAGACGCCGGTGCCGCCGCTGAAGTCCGAGCCGGCGACGAAGTCGTCGAAGTCGAGCTGGCCCACCACCCGCTCGACGCGGAAGCGAAGCTGGGTGTTCTTGACCGGGGTCCAGGTGGCCGCCAGCCGCGGCTTGAGGAAGCCCAGGCTCTTGGACAGCGCCACGTCGCCGTCGGAGGTGATCTTCGAGGCCTCGTAGCGGAGGCTGGCGTCGAAGGTCCAGGCGGGCGAGAGCCGCCAGGTTCCCTTGCCGAATACTTCGGCGCGCTTCTCCTTAACGCGTACGTCGGCCGCTGGAAGCGGAATGGGCGCGCCGTCGGAGAACACCGAGGTTTCGCTGTCCAGGTCGTTCAGGGCCGCCTCGCCGCCGAATTCGAACGAGAGCGCGCTCGACATCTGGTGCTTCAGCACCGCCCGGCCGATCGTCTCGCTGGAGTTGCGCTTGTTGCGGAATTCGTCCGCGCCGCCCCGGAAGGTGAAGAGGTCGAAGGTGTGGTAGTCGGTGTCGGTGCGCAGGCCGACCAGTTCGAGCTTGGTCCGGGCGCCCAGGTCGCGGCTGTAGCGGGCGCCGAGCTCGGTCTGGAACTCGTCGTACGGATTGACGTCGTTCGACGCGCCGAAGTCGGCCGGCTGGGTGAACCGGTCCGTCTCCTCCGACTTCCAGCTGTCCCAGAAGGCCCGGCCGTTGAGTGAGATGCGGCCGCCCAACAGCGGCTGGGAATAGGCGGCGGTGAGGATCTGCTGCAGCCCGTCGCTCTCGGATTTCACGTCGGCGCGCCGGATGACCTGGCCGTCGGGGCCCAGGCGGACCAGCGGGCCGAACTCGCCGCCGTCGTCGTTGCCGTACCCGTAGCGGGCCGTGGCCTCCCAGGTGCGCGTCCCGTCGCCGCCGGAAAGCTCCAGACGCATGCCGGTCATGTTGCGCCCGTCCCAGAGGTGGTTCTCGACCGCCTGGTAGAGCCCCCGCCAGCCGCCGCCCTTCTTCTTGATGACGTTGGCGATGACGGTCTTGCCCTGCATGTCGATACCGGGCGCGCCGCCGCGGATGATGTCGATCCGCTCGACCTGGGAAACGGGAATGCGGCGCAGGATCTCTTCGAGGTTGTCGCTCTTGCTCGCCGGTCGCTGGCCGTCGATCACCACATTGCCCGCCGCGCCTTCGTAGCCGCGCACGTCGTCGCCGGTGTCGAGCGTGAAGCCGGGCACGCGGGCCAGCATCTCGGCCGCGTTCGCCACCTGCTGGCCTTCGAAGAACGAGGCCGGATAGCCGATGACGCCGTCCGGCAGCGCCGTCGCGGGCTGCGGCGCGGCCGCGACGGCGGCCTGCGCCAGGAGGGTGGCGATCAACATGCAGGTACTCCCCAATGGGGAACACCTGACCCGCGCCGGCGCCGCGAGCCGAGTTAAATGCCCGTAAGGTGCATTAAATCGCGGAAATCTTTGCGCCGCTCAGATTGACAGATGTAGTTTATCCGGCCGCCGGCGGCCAGGTCTCGAACTGCGGCGCATCGTCGGCGATCACCTCCCAGCGGGCCTTCGAGCCGACGAAGATGTGACCGGAGATGGGGAGGTCGCAGTCGCCGTCCAGCATCCCGGCCGGGACCAGGACCCGCCGCCCGTCCCGCAGGATATGCGGCGCCGGACTGCCGCAGGTGCGGCAGAACAGGCTCTTCCAGCCGCTCGGCGTGGCGTAGACCTGGACGTTGTCCTCGCCCGACAGCCACTCGAACCGCTCGCGGCGCACGTTCAGTACGGCGTTCGAACCCGTCCCCGAGACGCGCCGGCAGAGCGAGCAGTGGCAAAATCCGACCGCGGGCAACTTGTCGCGGAGGCCGAAGCTCACCGCGCCGCAGAGGCATCGGCCGGTCGCGACGAACGCCTCCCCGGACATCAGACCGCCGTCCCGCCGACCGTCAGGCCGGTGATCTTCAGCGACGGCTGGCCCACGCCCACGGGCACGCTCTGGCCCGCCTTGCCGCACACCCCGACGCCGGGGTCGAAGTCGAAGTCGTCGCCGATCATGGTGACCCGGGTCAGAGCCGAGGGGCCGTCGCCGATCAGGGTCGCGCCCTTCACCGGCGTGGTCACCTTGCCGTCCTCGATCAGGTAGGCCTCGGTGCACTGGAAGACGAACTTCCCGTTGGTGATGTCCACCTGGCCGCCGCCGAAGTTGGCGCAGTAGAGGCCGCGCTTCGTCGAGGCGATCATTTCCGCCCGCGGGGTGTCGCCGCCGAGCATGCCGGTGTTGGTCATCCGCGGCATGGGCATGTGGGCGTAGGACTGGCGCCGCGCGTTGCCGGTGGGCGAGAGGCCCATGAGCCGGGCGCTCATCCGGTCGTGCATGTAGCCCACCAGCACGCCGTCCTCGATCAGGATCGTGCGTTCGGTCGGCGTGCCTTCGTCGTCGACGGTCAGCGAGCCGCGGCGTCCGGCGAGGGAGCCGTCGTCGAACACCGTGACGCCCGGCGCGGCCACCCGCTGGCCGATACGGCCCGAGAACGCCGAGGTGCCCTTGCGGTTGAAGTCGCCCTCCAGGCCGTGGCCGACCGCCTCGTGCAGCAGCACGCCGTTCCAGCCCGGGCCCAGGACCACGTCCATCTCGCCGGCGGGGCAGGGGACGGCGTCGAGGTTGACCAGCGCTTGGCGCAGCGCCTCGTCCACCTGGGCCTGCCACTTGTCGGGGGTGATCCAGGTCTCGAAGCCGGCGCGGCCGCCGGCGCCGGTGTAGCCGGTCTCGCGGCGCCCATCGCGCTCGACCGTGATCTGGACGTTGACGCGGCTGAGCGGGCGAACGTCGCGGATCAGCCGTCCGTCGGCGCGCAGGATCTCCACCATCCGCCGCTCGCCGGCGATGGAGGCCATCACCTGCACGACGCGCGAATCCCGGGCGCGGGCCCAGGCGTCGATCTCCTGCAGCAGGGCGACCTTGTCGGCGAAGGCCGGCGAGGCCAGCGGGTTCTCCTCGCCGTAGAGCCTGGCGTTGGTGGCGCGTGGGGCCTCGGCGGCGGTTCCCGCATAGCCGCGCTTGGCCAGGCGGGCCGAGTCGGCGGCGCGGCGGATCGCGGCCTCGGAAATCTCACTGGCGTGGGCGTAGCCGGCCGTCTCGCCCGCCACGACGCGCAGGCCGAAGCCCTCGGTCGAATCGTAGGCGGCCGACTTCAGCCGCCCGTCGTCGAACAGGAACGACTCGCTTTCCGAGCGCTCGACGAACAGTTCGCCGTCGTCGGCGCCCGCCAGGGCGTCGGAGAGGACCTCGCGGGCGCGGTCGGCGTCGACGCCGGCGGATTCGAGAATGGAGGGGGCGGTGACAGGGGCGTTCATGACGTGAACATAGGCGCCGCGTCGGGGCGAGGCCAGCGCGACTGGCGCCCGCATGTCTCGCCCCCCATGTCTGCCCCCCAAGCCAAGCTGGAGCGCCTGATGGCCTATTCCCTGTACGACGCCTCGATCCCGGTCTTCCTCCACATGCTGCGCAACCTGGACGCCATACTGGACAAGGCCGAGGCGCACGCGAAGGCCAACGGCGTCGACCTGCAGACCTACGTCGACGCGCGGCTGGCGCCGGACATGCATCCCCTCACCAACCAGATCCAGCTCGCCAGCGACGCGGCCAAGAGCGGCGCAGCGCGCCTGGCCGGCGTGACCCCGCCCAGCTTTCCCGACACCGAGACCACCTGGCCCGAGCTGAAGGCGCGCATCGCCAAGACCATCGACTTCCTCGAAGGCGTGAAGCGCGAGCAGGTCGACGGCCGCGAGGACGCCGTCGTCGAACTGCCGCTCCCCGGCCGGACGCTCTCGTTCAGCGGCCGCGATTTCCTGGCCCGGTTCGCCGTGCCCAACTTCCTGTTCCACGTCACCACGGCCTACGCCCTGCTGCGCGCCCAGGGCGTGCCCCTGGGCAAGCTGGATTTCCTGAACGGCGCGGGCGCGATCGCTATCTAGCTGCGGCGGCGTGTCGCGGCCGACCGACCGATTCGCTCAACGCGGCCGGTTCCGGATCAGCCCCGGTCGCGCCCCGGCCGGCCGGACGGCGGCCGACCCCGGAAAACCCGGCGATCGCCGCCTCCGCCGCAGGGCCGGACCGCCTGCGGCCCCCGCTCGCAGAACGGGGGTCGGCGCTCTGTCGCGACGTAAGCGCCTCTGACGCCTTGGCAAGCCCAAGCGATGCGCGTATGGACCCCGACGAAGGGGCCGGTCGGGCGTCGGGTGAGCTGCGTCCGCGCGACCTGTTCGTGATGCTGGCGGAGAGCTGCGGATCACGCCTCACGGGGCGCCGCCGGCTCAAGCACACCGAGGGGACATGACGTCGAGCTTTCATGGATTGCGGACGCGGGCGGCCGGGGCCCTCGCGGGCGCTGGGGCGGCGTTCTGGGGCGCGACCGCCTGGGCGCAGGACAAGTTCGGTCAGCCGACCGACGGCGCCATCGACCTGCAGCCCGGCGTGACGCCGCTGCGCGAACAGGCGATCTGGTTCCACAACATCATCCTGCTGCCCATCATCACGGCCATCGTGCTGTTCGTGCTGGGCCTGCTGGTGTGGGTGATGATCCGCTACAACAAGCGGGCCAACCCGACCCCGGCGAAGTGGAGCCACAACACCCCGATCGAGATCGTCTGGACGGTCGTCCCGGTGATGATCCTGATGGTCATCGCCGTGTTCTCGTTCCGGCTGCTGTTCGCCTACAACGACATGCCGAAGCCCGACCTGACCATCAAGGCGACGGGCTACCAGTGGTACTGGGGCTATGAGTACCCCGACCAGAAGATCGGCGAGTTCATCTCCAACGTCCTGCCCGAGGACGAGGCCAAGGCGCGCAACGTGCCCTACAAGCTGGCCGTGACCGAGCCGCTCTACGCCCCCGTGGGCAAGGTGGTGCGGGTGCAGGTGACGGGCGCCGACGTGATCCACGCCTTCGCCGTTCCGTCGTTCGGGATCATCACCGACGCGATCCCCGGCCGCCTGAACGAGACCTGGTTCAAGGCCGACCGCATCGGCGTCTACTACGGCAACTGCCGCGAGCTCTGCGGCGTCGACCACGCCTTCATGCCCATCGAGGTGCACGTGGTCAGCCAGGCCGACTTCGACGCCTGGGTCGCCAAGAAGGGCGGCGAGGTCGCCGGCGCGGCTCCCGCGCCTGAGGCGGCCCCGGCCGCGGACGCCGCTGGCGAGCCCGCCGCGGCGACGGCCCCGGCCGCCACGCCCGTTTCGACCACTCCTGCGGCGCCCGCCGCCGCAACCCCTGCGCCCGCCGCGGCGCCGGGCGCGCACTAAGCCAGGATCCGCGTAACATGGCTCACGCTGCTGCTCACGACACCCACGACGACCACGGCCACACGCCGGGGTTCTTCACCCGGTGGTTCCTCTCCACGAACCACAAGGACATCGGCACGCTGTACATCCTGTTCGCCATCATGGCGGGCCTGGTGGGCGGCGCGCTGTCGGGCCTCATCCGCGCCGAGCTGATGGAGCCGGGCATCCAGATCTTCCGTGAGGGCTCCTGGCTGGCCCAGATCAAGATCGCGGGCTCCCCGCTGATCGAGCCCTCGAAGCAGGGCTACAACGTCGTGGTCACCGCCCACGCCCTGATCATGATCTTCTTCATGGTCATGCCGGCGATGATCGGCGGGTTCGGCAACTGGTTCGTGCCGATCATGATCGGCGCGCCGGACATGGCCTTCCCGCGGATGAACAACATCTCGTTCTGGCTGCTGGTCGCGGCCTGGGTGCTGCTGGTCACCTCGATGTTCGTCGACGGCGGGCCGGGCAAGGGCTTCGGCGGGGGCTGGACGCTCTATCCGCCGCTCTCCACCTCGGGCCACCCCGGGCCGGCGATGGACTGCGCGATCCTGTCGGTCCACCTGGCCGGCGCCAGTTCGATCCTGGGCGCCATCAACTTCATCACCACCATCTTCAACATGCGCGCGCCGGGCATGACCCTGCACCGGATGCCGCTGTTCGTGTGGTCGGTGCTGGTGACGGTCTTCCTGCTGCTGCTCTCGCTGCCCGTGCTGGCCGGCGCGATCACCATGCTGCTGACCGACCGCAACTTCCACACCCACTTCTTCGATGCGGCCGGCGGCGGCGACCCCGTCATGTACCAGCACCTGTTCTGGTTCTTCGGCCACCCCGAGGTGTACATCCTGATCCTGCCGGGCTTCGGCATCATCAGCCACATCGTCTCGACCTTCTCTAAGAAGCCCGTCTTCGGCTACCTCGCCATGGCCTACGCCATGGTCGCCATCGGCTTCATCGGCTTCGTCGTGTGGGCCCACCACATGTACACGGTCGGCATGTCGATCCAGCTGCGCGCCTACTTCGTGGCCGCGACCATGGTCATCGCCGTCCCGACAGGGGTGAAGGTGTTCTCGTGGATCGCCACGATGTGGGGCGGCTCCATCGACTTCAAGGTGCCGATGCTCTGGGCGATCGGCTTCATCTTCCTGTTCACGGTGGGCGGGGTGACGGGCGTCGTCCTGGCCAACGCCGGCATCGACTACAGCCTGCACGACACCTACTACGTGGTGGCCCACTTCCACTACGTGCTGAGCCTCGGCGCCGTGTTCGCGATCTTCGCGGGCTTCTACTACTGGTTCGAGAAGATGTGGGGCGTGAAGTACCGCGAGTGGCTGGGCGCGCTGCACTTCTGGGTCACGTTCATCGGCGTGAACCTGATCTTCTTCCCGCAGCACTTCCTGGGCCTCCAGGGCATGCCGCGCCGCTACATCGACTATCCGGAAGGCTTCGCGACCTGGAACAAGGTGTCGACCATCGGCTACGAGATCACCGCCGTCGGCGTCCTGATCTTCCTGCTGGTGCTGATCGACGCCATGGTCTTCCGCCGCAAGGCCGAGGCCAATCCCTGGGGCGAAGGCGCCACGACGCTGGAGTGGACCCTGTCCTCGCCGCCGCCGTTCCACCAGTTCAGCGAACTGCCGGTGATCAAGCCCGACGTCCACTGAGGCGCGGCGGACCGATCGCCTGACACGATACGGAGGGCGCGTTCCGCACGGAGCGCGCCCTTCGGACATTCTGAGAGTATGATCGCATGGCCATGGCCACGGCCCATCCCACATCCCGCGTCCCCGCCCGCTGGCAGGACTACGTCCAGCTGCTGAAGCCGCGGGTGATGTCGCTGGTGGTGTTCACCGCGCTGACGGGCCTCGTCTGCGCGCCGGCCCACGTGAACCCGATCCTGGGCGCGGTGGCGATCCTGTGCATCGCGGTGGGCGCCGGCGCGAGCGGCGCGCTCAACATGTGGTACGACGCCGACATCGACGCGGCCATGCGGCGCACGCGCGGCCGGCCGGTGCCGGCGGGCCGCGTGCAGGGCGCCGACGCCCTGGCCCTGGGCGTGGTGCTGTCGCTGTTCTCGGTGATGCTGATGGGCATGGCGCTGAACTGGTTCGCCGCCGGCCTGCTCGCCTTCACCATCCTGTTCTACGCCGTGGTCTACACCATGTGGCTCAAGCGCTGGACGGCGCAGAACATCGTCATCGGCGGGCTCGCCGGGGCGTTGCCGCCGGTGATCGGCTGGGCCGCGGCGACGGGCGCGGCGCCGGCCAACGCCTGGCTGCTGTGCGCGATCATCTTCATGTGGACGCCGCCCCACTTCTGGGCGCTGTCGCTCTACACCTCGGAAGACTACGCCAAGGCCGGCGTGCCGATGCTGCCGGTGGTGAAGGGCGCGGCGGCCACGCGGCTGCAGGTGCTGATCTACAGCCTGATGCTGATACCGGTCTGCGTGGCGCCGGCCTTCAGCGGCCTGGGTGGCGCGATCTACCTGGGCGTCTCGGGCCTGGGCGGGCTGGTGTTCCTGCTGCTGGCGTGGCGGCTCTACCGCAGCCGGGCGGGCGAGGCGGCCGATCCGCGCAACGACGACGGCCTCTACGACGTGCGCGCCGGGGCCCGCGACGCGCGCAACCTGTTCGCGTTTTCGATCCTCTACCTGGCCCTGCTGTTCGCGACGCTGCTGGGCGAACACCTCATGGGCGCAGCGCCCCTGGAGCTCTTCCGATGAGCGATCCCAATCGCGAGGCCGAAGATTTCGCCCGCGCCCGCCGTGGCCGCAATATCGCCTTGGCCTTGGGCTTGGTCGTCTTCGTCATTCTGATCTTCGTGGTGACCATCGTGAGGCTGGGCGGCAGTGTCGCAGAACGAACCTTCTGATCCCAATCGTCGGCGCAATACGCGGCTGGCGCTGATCTGCGCCGGGACGTTCTTCGGCATGGTGGGCGCGGCCTTCGCGGCCGTGCCGCTCTATCAGGCCTTCTGCCAGGCGACCGGGTTCGGCGGCACGGTGCGCCGGGCCGAGGCGGCGCCGACCGAGACGCTGGGCAAGACCGTCGTCGTGCGCTTCGACGCCAATGTCCGCGACCTGCCGTGGAGCTTCGAGGCCAGCCAGATCCAGCAGACGGTCAAGATCGGCGAGACCAAGCTGGCCTTCTTCCGGGTGACCAACCACGCCGATCATCCGATCACCGCGCGGGCCGTCTACAACGTGGTGCCCGAGCAGGCCGGGGCCTATTTCGAGAAGCTGCAGTGCTTCTGCTTCTCGGACCAGACCATCGCCGCCGGGGCGACGGTGGACATGCCGGTGCTCTATTTCGTCGAGCCGGGCTACGCCAAGGACATCAACACCAAGGGCAAGCCCGAGATCACGCTGAGCTACACCTTCTATCCGGCCACCGACGTGGCCACCCAGCCGCCGCCCGCCAACGGCAAGGCGGCGAGCTAGAGGCTTTCACCCTCACGGTGAAGCATCGTGAGGGGATCAGAAGGCCTCCAAATCGAAAGACGCGAGCACATTGATCCCGGCTGGCTTGATTCAAGCCAGCCGGGACGTGCTGTAGGGCGCGCCCCGCCTCAGAAGGCGTATTGGGTGCGGAACGACCAGATCCGGAAGTCCTGGCCCACCTGGGCGCCCGCGGGCGGCGTGAGCGCCCCGGCGCCGAAGGCCGTGCCGCCGGGCGAGAGGCGATCGACGCTGACGTCCTGGAAGTTGGCCTGGAAGCGCACGGCGGCGTTCGGGTACCAGTTGAGGCCCAGGGTCCAGACCTGCTGCTCGCCGCCATAGATCGGCGAGGTCCCCGAGGTGTCGTTCAGGTCGAGGTCGGAGTAGCGCGCGGCGATCTCCCAGGCGCCCCAGTCCCCGGTCTTCAGATTGAACGGCTTCTTCGGACGCGGCACGTCGAAGGCGCCAGAGGCCATGGCGTAGCGGCGCGGTTCGCCGGTGAGCGTCCAGGAGCCCTGCACGTACCAGCCCGAGAAGTCGGGATTCGACAACGCGCTGGCGCGGCGCTCGACGCCAATGTGCGAGTATTCCGACTGCAGCGTGACGGCGCGGAACTGCGCGCCGGCCTCCAGGCCCCAGGCGACGACGCGATCGGCGTCGATATTGCCGGTGTCGACCAGCCGGGTCCCGTCCACCCGCGACTCCGTCCGCTCGCGCAGCCGCACCGGGGTGGCGGCGCCGGCCGGCGCCACGTCGGGGCCGGTCGCCGACGGATGGATGATCACCGAGGTGTTGGCGCCCAGGTGGAGCAGGCCGTTCTCGCCCTTCCACGGCAGGAAGGCGACGCGCCCGACGAAGCCGAGCTGGTCGTCGAATCCCTGCTTGGTGACGAGGTTGCCGCTGAGCGCGGCCGAGGCGGTCCAGCGTTCGCCGCCCGCCAGCAGCGCCACGGCCGTGCGCCCGTCGCCGGCGGCCAGGCCGCGCGTCAGCTCGGAAATCGCCGCGCGCTCGAGGAACACGGTGCTGTAGGCCGAGGTGGAGTCGTCCATGCCCGCGAGCGGGGCGAAGGCCCCGACCTTCACCTTGACCGGGCCCAGGCCGTTGTACTGCAGCCAGGCCTGGTTGATCTGGCCGGCGCCTTCGACGCCCGTGCCGCCGAAGTCGTAGAGGAAGGCGTAGTTCCAGTCGCCGAAGGCCTTGCCCTCGATGCCGATGCGGACGCGCCGGAAGTTGGCGCCGTCGGTGAGGTCGCGGGCGTGGTCGGCCTCGGCGGCGTCGCCGAACGAGCCGCGGCGGTAGTCGGTCGCCAGCGGGCCGGCCGAGTGCTGGTCGTAGAGCGCGGTGTCGAGCTGGAAGACGCCGCGGAACGCCGCCGTGAACTGGCCGTCCGCCGAGGCGATCTGCGGGCGGGCGTTGTTGAAGGTGATCTTGGGCTGGGCCGCGACCTGCTTCTTGAGCGCCTCGTCACCGGCCGTCGTCGAGGCCTTGAGCGCCTGGACCTCGCGCTCGAGTTCGTCGTTGCGGCGCTCCAGGGCGTCGAGCCGTGCGCTCAGCGCGAGGGCCTGTTCCTGGCTGACGCCCGACCCCTGGGTGGGCGCGGTCGAGACGGCCTGGGCCATGGCTTGCGGCGCGGCGCTGCAGAAGAGGAGCGCGGCCACGGTCGGCCAGACGGTCTTGGCGAGGGTTCGTGCGAGCATGGGAATTCAGCCGTTCGATCGTTGATTGGGAGACTTCACGCGTTGGCCGCGCGAGCGGGGGACTGACGGCGGCGACGCGATCGGCGCCGCCGCACTGCGAACTGGCCCTGGGAACTCGCTATCCTGAGTCCGCGGGCGCGGACGACGCCTAGAACTCGTCCCAGACGTCGGAGGGTTCGGGCTGCGGCTTCGGCGCGGCGCCGCCCCGGGCGCCGACCGTCTTCATCTGGCGAACCGGTGCTGTTCGGCTCTGAGGCGCGGTCTTGCCCTGGGGCGCGCGGCTGACCACGCCGACCTGGAAGCGGCTGATCGACTGGTCGAGCACGTCGGCCTCGCGGCTCAGCGCGTGGCTGGCGGCCGTGGATTCCTCCACCATGGCGGCGTTCTGCTGGGTGAGCTGGTCCATCTGGTTGACGGCGGTGTTCACCTCGGCGATGCCGCGAGCCTGCTCCTGGGCGCCGGCCGCGATCTCGGTGATCAGCGAATCGATCTGCGCGACCCGCTCGATGATCCGCTCCAGCGACTCGCCGGTCCGGCCCACGCGGTCCACGCCCTCGCGAACCTGGGTGCTCGAGGCCGAGATGAGGGCCTTGATCTCCTTGGCGGCCTCGGCCGAGCGCTGGGCCAGGGCCCGGACCTCGGAGGCGACCACGGCGAAGCCCTTGCCGGCGTCGCCGGCCCGGGCGGCTTCCACCCCGGCGTTGAGCGCCAGCAGGTTGGTCTGGAAGGCGATCTCGTCGATCACCCCGATGATGCTGCTGATCTCGTTGGCCGAGGTTTCGATCTGGCTCATGGCGGAGACGGCCTCCGACACCACCGTGCCGCTGGCCTGGGCGTCGGTGCGCGCCGCCTGGACGACGCTGGCGCATTCGTTGGCGCCCTCGGCCGACGTCTTCATGGTGGAGGTGATCTCCTCCAGCGCCGCGGCGGTCTCTTCCAGGCTGGCGGCCTGCTGCTCGGTGCGGCGCGACAGGTTGTCGGCGGCGCTGGCGATCTCGCCGGAGCCGGCGCGGATGGCCCGCACGTTGCCGACGACCACCGTCATGGCGTCCTGCAGCTGGGTCATGGCGGCGTTGAAGTCGTCCTTCAGCTTCCGGTAGTCGTCGGGGAACGCCGCCTCGATGCGGTGCGTCAGGTCGCCCACGCTGAGGCGTTCCAGGCCGCGGCCCAGGTTCTGCACCACCTCGGCCAGCTCGGCCGCCGCCTGGGCCTTGGCGGCCTCGTTGCGGGCGCGCTCCTCGTCGGCGGCCTTGCGCTGCTCGGCGGTCAGGCCTTCCAGCCGCAGCTTCTCGACCCCGGCGTCCTTGAAGACGCCGACGGCGGCCGCCATCAGCCCGAGCTCGTCGCGGCGGCCCTGGGCCGGAACGTCGACCGTGAAGTCGCCGCCCGCCAGCCTGCGCATCGCCTCGGTCAGCGCGGTCACCGGCCGCGCGATGGCGCGGGTCAGCAGCACGCCCAGCGCGGCGGCGATCAGCAAGCCGAACAGGATGCAGCCGGCCAGCGACAGGTTCGCGATGCGGGTCACCGCCGTCTGGTCGGCCGCCAGGGCGTCCATGCGCTTGGATTGGGTCTCGAACAGCGCCGCGATGCCGTCCTCGGCCGGCGCGATCAGGCCGTCGGCGACCCCATCGGGACCGACCATCGCGACGGCCGCGTCGTGGGTGGCGGGATCACGGGCCAGGGCGACGCCCGCCTCGACCACCTTCGCGTGCCAAGTGTCGGCCGCGGCGAGCACATCGTCCACGCCCTTGACCTGGTCGGCCTCGCCCGCCAGCAGCGTCTTGCTGTTCGCGAGGCTCTTTTTGAAGTTGCCGCGGTGCTGGGCGATCTTGCCGAGATAGAAATCGTCGCCTGACAGGAGGTATCCGCGATAGCTGTTCTCCTGCCGCGCCAAGTAAAATTTGGCCTGTTCCAAGGTGGCGATGGTGTCTTGGGTCTTCTCGACCTCTTTGCGGGCCTTCTCCAGCGAGGTGAGCGAGTAGAACGCCGAACCGCCCATGCCGGCCATGGTCAGAACGACCGCGGCGAAACCGATGGCGAGCTTGCGGGAAATGCGGAGATTGTCGAGGAGCACCTGGGAGACCTCAAATTGGATTCAGCAGTCCTTTCCTTCATCGCGGAGGGAAGTCGCCGGATGGTTACCGACGGGGCCGACCCGCCTGGACCAAATGTCGCAGGGCGATGGTCCGGCGCTTCGGCGGGGCTTCTGCTGCGACTTGTGCGGCCTTTCCCCTTGGCGAACGGTCCGAGGCGGCGCTATAGCGTCCGCCATTGAGCGCGTCCGACTCTGCGTGTCGGCGCGTGGGGGTAGCTACGAGGGGTAAGGATCGCGATGGCCGCCGGCGTGAAGCACGACTACCACCTGGTCAATCCGAGCCCGTATCCGCTGATCGGTTCGGTCGCCGCCACGGTGATGGCGCTGGGCGGCGTCACCTGGATGAAGGGCCTGTTCGGCCTGCCGCAGCATACGGCGTGGCTGTTCTTCGCGGGCCTGGCCGGCGTGCTCTACACCATGGTCGGCTGGTGGAGCGACGTGGTGAAGGAAGCCAACCAGGGCGACCACACCCCCGTCGTGTCGATCGGCCTGCGCTACGGCATGGTGCTGTTCATCGCCTCGGAGGTGATGTTCTTCGTCGCGTGGTTCTGGATCTTCTTCGAGATGGCCCTGTTCCACGGCAACCGGACGCTGGCGCCCATCGAAGAGGTGCGCGCCGCCTGGGCCACCTTCCCGCCGAAGGGCATCGAGACGGTGGCGCCCTTCCAGCTCCCGCTCGTCAACACGCTCACCCTGCTGCTGTCCGGCACCACCGTGACCTGGGCCCACCACGCCCTGCAGCAAGGCGACCGCAAGAGCGCCAAGATCGGCCTTCTGCTCACCATCCTGCTCGGCGTGATGTTCACCTCGGTGCAGGCCTACGAGTACAGCCACATCTTCGAGCACCACTACTTCTTCGGCGGCGCCGGCGCGGAGAACTCCGGCCTCTACGGTTCGTCCTTCATCATGGCGACGGGCTTCCACGGCTTCCACGTGCTGGTCGGCTCGATCTTCCTGACCGTCTGCCTGATCCGCCTGATGGGTGGCGGCTTCACGCCCAAGCAGCACTTCGGCTTCGAGGCGGCGGCCTGGTACTGGCACTTCGTCGACGTGGTGTGGCTGTTCCTCTTCGCCTTCATCTACGTGATCTTCGGGGCGCACTAGCCGAGCCATGTCCAAGCCCAATCCGCTGCTGTCTGGGATGGCGGGCCGCTGTCCCAACTGCGGAGAGGGTCATCTCTTCGACGGGTTCCTGAAGGTCGCCCAGACCTGCGAGGCCTGCGGCTACGATCTGTCCAAGGCCGACAGCGGCGACGGGCCGGCGGTGTTCGTGATCATGATCGCGGGCTTCATCGTGGCCTTCGCCGCGCTGTTCACCGAGTTCACCATCCACCCGCCGATCTGGGTGCACCTGGTGATCTGGCTGCCGATGACGCTGGTCGTCTGCCTGGGCCTCCTGCGGCCGTTCAAGGGCGCCATGCTCGCGGCGCAGTTCATGAACAAGGCCTCCGAAGCCCGGCATGACTGAGCGCCGGGGCTTTCCCGTCGGCCTGACGATCACTGTCGCCATCGCCTTCGTCATCCTGATGGGCCTCGGGACCTGGCAGGTCCAGCGGCTGCACTGGAAAGAGGACATGCTGGCGCGCATCGCCGCGCTGCAGGCCGCGCCCGCCCGGCCGATCGGCCCCGTGCTCGACCGCGTGGCCCAGGGCGGCGACGCCGACTTCACGCGCGTCAAGGTCGCCTGCGCCGGACTTTCGAAGGCGCCGTTCCTCGAGCTCTATTTCGTCACCGAGGGCCAGGCGGGCGTGCGGCTGATCTCGGCCTGCCGCCTGGACGGCGGTCCCTATCGCAGCATCCTCGTCGACCGGGGCTTCACGGCCGACACCGAGGCCGCGCGGCCGGCGGTCGACGCCGCCGACGCCACGCCCGTCGAGCTGGTCGGCGTCCTGCGCAAGATGGCGCACGGCAACCCCTTCTCGCCGAAGAACTCGGCCGGCCACTGGTACACCCGCGACCTGCCGGCCATGGCCGCGGCGCTGAAGGCGCCCGATCCCGCGCCGCTGTTCCTGATGGCCGAGACGGCGACCAATCCCGACACGCCGACGCTCGTTCCGGCGCCCGTGCCCTCGGACATCCCCAACAACCACCTGGGCTACGCCATCACCTGGTACGGCCTTGCCGCGGCCTTGCTCGGCGTTTATGCGGCCATGCTCCTTCGCAGGCGGAAAACCTGATGCGCTACGTCTCAACCCGTGGGCAGGCGCCCGCGGTCGGTTTCGCCGACGCCGTGCTCGGCGGGCTCGCGCCCGACGGCGGCCTCTACGTGCCCGAGATCTGGCCCACGTTCAGCCGCCAGGAGATCGCGGGCTTCGCCGGCCAGCCTTACGCCAAGGTCGCCGCCCGGGTGCTGGGCGCCTTCGCCGGTGACGAGATCGCCACGGCCGACGTCGAGGCGATGTGCGAGGAGGCCTATGCGACGTTCAGCCATGCGGCTGTCGTCCCGCTCGTGCAGATCGCGCCGCAGGCGTTCGTCGCCGAGCTGTTCCACGGGCCGAGCCTGGCGTTCAAGGACGTGGCCATGCAGCTGCTGGCGCGGCTGTACGATCACCTGCTGGCCGGGCAGGGCCGCACACAGACCATCCTTTGCGCGACGTCCGGCGACACGGGCGGGGCGGCGGTCGAGGCTTTCCGCGGCTCGAAGTCCACGCGGGTGGTGGCGATGTTCCCGGAGGGCCGGATCTCCGAGGTGCAGCGCCGGTTCATGACCACGGCCGAGGAGGCCAACATCGCCTGCGTGGCGGTGAAGGGCACCTTCGACGACTGCCAGGCCATCCTGAAGGACGCCATGGCCGACAAGGCGTTGCGCCAGGCGGTCGACCTGGCGGCGGTCAACTCGATCAACTTCGCGCGCATCGCCGCCCAGGCCGTCTACTACTTCACCACCGCCGTGGCGCTGGGCGCGCCCGGGCGCGAGGTGAGCTTCGTGGTGCCGTCGGGCAACTTCGGCGACGCCTTCGCGGGCTACGTCGCGCGTCGCATGGGCCTGCCGATCGGCCGCATCGTGGTGGCCACCAACGCCAACGACATCCTGGCGCGCGCCTTCCGCACCGGCCGCTATTCGCGCGGGACGGTGCAGCCGACCATTTCGCCGGCCATGGACATCCAGTCGGCGTCGAACTTCGAGCGCCTCTATTTCGAGGCCGTGGAACGGGAGGCGACCGACACCGCGCGCGCCTTCGAGGCCTTCGCCCGGGCCGGGGTGATCGACATCCCGCCGCGCGCGCTCTCGGCCATGCAGGCGGTCTTCACCGGCGTCGCGATCGACGAGGCCGACACCCGCCGCACCATGGTTTCCACCCTCAACGAGACGGGTGAACTGATCGACCCCCACACCGCCGTGGCCGTGGCCGCCCTGAACCGCCAGGCGCCCGACGGCGTCGCGGTGGTGCTCTCCACGGCCCATCCGGCCAAGTTCCCGGAGGACGTGGCCAAGACCTGCGGAGTGACGCCGCAGCTTCCGCGCGGGGCGGCCAACCTGGAAGGGCGGCCCGAACGCTTCGACCGCCTGCCCGCCGACGCCGACACCATCAAGGCCTACGTCCGCGCCTTCGCGGAGGGCTGAGCCTTGGCCCCCCGCGTGCACAGGCTGAGCAACGGCGTGCGCGTCGTCTGCGATCCCCTGCCGGGCTGGCAGACGGTGGCGCTGTCGGTGGTGGCCGGCCGCGGCGCGCGGATGGAGGACCCGGCCCGGTCCGGCTGGTCGCACCTGCTCGAGCACATGGTGTTCAAGGGCGCGGGCGCGCGCTCGGCCAAGGCGATCGTCGAGGTGATCGAGGCCGGCGGCGGCCACATCAACGCCGCCACGGGCTACGAGCGCACCAGCTTCCAGGTGCGCGCCCTGAAGGACGGGCTGGACCTGGGATCGGCGGTGATCGCCGACCTCCTCCAGCGGCCGGCCATGGACCCCGAAGACCTGGTCCGCGAGAAGCAGGTGGTGGGCCAGGAGATCGCCGAGGCCGCCGACACGCCTGACGATTTCGTCTTCGAGCTCGCCCAGGAGGCGGCGTTCGACGGTCACGCCCTGGGCCGGCCGATCCTGGGCACCGTGAAATCGATCGGCGCGGCGACGCCGGAGACCCTCGACGCCTGGCGGGCCCGCCTCTACGCGGCCGACACGCTGGTGGTCAGCGCCGCCGGGGCGGTGGACGAGGACGAGCTGCTGCGCCTGGCCGAGCGCGACTTCGGGGCCGCCGCCGCCGCGCCCGCGCCGCCGCCGCCGCCCGCGCCTTTCGTCGGCGGCCTGCGGCCGGTGGCCAAGCGGCTGGAGCAGGCCAATGTGGTGCTGCTGCTGCCGGCGCTGGGCGCCCAGGACCCGGATTACTTCACCCTGCGGCTGCTGGCCGAGATCCTCGGCGGCGGCATGGCCTCGCGGCTGTTCCAGGAGGCGCGGGAGGCGCGGGGCCTGGCCTACACGATCGACGCCTACGCCGAGACCTACAGCGACACCGGCGTGCTGGGCGTGTTCGCCGGCTGCGCGGCGTCGGACGCGGCCGAGCTGGCCGAGGTGACGGCCCGCGAGATCCGGGGGCTCGCCGAGCCCGTCGGGGCGGCCGAGCTTTCGCGCGCCAAGGCCCAGCTGAAGGGCGGGCTGTTCATGAGCCGCGAGGCGGCGCTGGCGCGGGCCGAGCACGCGGCGGGCCAGGTATTGCTGTTCGGCGCGCCGCTGGACCCCGACACCCTGGCCAACGAGATCGACGCGGTCACGCCGGACCGGCTGGCGGCGCTCACCGCGCGGATCCTGGCCGAACGGAAGGCCGCTGTGGCGGTGCTGGGCCCAAAGGCTGCGACGCCAGCCGCCGCGGCGTTCGAACAGGCGCTGTTCGGCTGAAGCGCGCGCCGCGCTCAGGCGGCGGGGCTCTGCCCGATCAGTTTGCCGAGGGCTTCCAGATACCTGGCGAACGCGTCGCGGCCCGCCGGCGTGATGCGGGCGCGGGTGCGCGGCTTGCGGCCCAGGAAGCTCTTCTCGATGGCGACATAGCCGGCTTCCTCCAGCTTTCGCAGCTGGATCGACAGGTTGCCCTGCGTGACCTCCAGAACCGACTTCAACTCGTTGAAGTCGGCCACCTCGGCGTCGGCCAGATAGGCCATGACCCCCAGACGCAGGCGTCCGTGGATGACGTCGTCGATCCGCCCGATGTCGAAGCGGTCGGCCATGGGGTCAGGCGGTCCGGCCGTCGCGCAGCAGGGCGAGGCCTGGGACCAGCATGAAGGCGATGAACCCGAAGGCCGCGAGGGCCATGTAGGCGGGGACCACGTCGATGGCGAAGCCCATGGCGATCCCGGTGGCGAACCAGCCGCCCGCGATGGCGCCGAACCAGCGGCGACGGCGGACATGCCAGGCGACGAGCCACGCCGCCCCCTGCAAGACGAAGACCGCGCAGGGGAAGATCAGCCAGATCTGGAAGCTCTGCGCGCGCCATGCCGCGCCGCCGACCACGGCGGCGAGCGCGAGGTTCGCCAGGCCGGCGGCCTGGAACGCCGCCCCGATCGCCCGGTTGGCGGTGTTGGGCGGAGCGCCCCGCCGGCGCCACAGGAGCCACGACAGCAGCGCCAGGAAGACCAGGGTGGGGCCCAGGCCCACCAGCATGGCCGCGGCGGGCGCGGTGAACCAGCCGGCCCAGGCCTGCAGCATGTGCAGCGCCATCTGGGTTCCGTAGCAGGCGCCGCCGACCGCATAGCCCTCGCCGAGCTGGCGCTGGAAGTTGTTGTCGCCGCCGGTCACGAGGCCGCGCAGGAAGGCCAGGTCGTCGCGCGCCTCGTCGGCGGGGGTGCGGGCGGTCATCGGGCGGCCTCCAGGCGGCTGGGCTCGGCCTTGGGCGTGCGCCAGGGCCGACGGCGGCCGTTGAGTACGCCGCCGACGAAGGTGTGGCGGACCAGCAGTTCGTAGCTGGCGAACATGATCGCGAAGCCGATGGCCAGGACCGTCACGAACTTGGCCTCCCATGGCCAGTCGAAGCGAGAGACCCAGGCCTGCAGCACGATCACCAGCGGCAGGTGGATCAGATAGATCCAATAGGACGAGTCGGCGATGTAGCGGCGCATCGGGCTGTGGCCGGACAGGAACCGCAGGGCCAGGCCGATGACGGCGAAGGTCCAGGCCCAGCTCGCCAGGGCATAGGCCGCCGCGAGGGCCCATTTCGCCGCGCCCGGCGGCTGGGGCGTGACGACGGGCGCGAGCCCCAGAACGGCGAGCAGGCCGCCGGTGAGGGCCACGGCCAGCGCGAGGTTGACCGGCCAATGGCGCCGCCAGGCCTCCAGCGCCCCGACCTGGCGATGGACCAGCCAGCCGAAAGCGAAGGCGGCGAAGAACTGGATCGCCGCCGGCGGGTTGGGGATCAGGTTGGAGTCGGGGGTCGGCACGCCGAACCAGGCCAGCCACCCCGGGAAGAGAGCCAGGGCGACGGCGGCGGGCGCGGCCAGGGCGAGCGCGCCCAGCGGATGGCGCGCGACCGCGCCCACGATCGCGTCGACGCCGGCCCGCAGCTTCCCTGCGCGGTCGGCCCGGGCGAGCCCCGCCCGCAGGACCAGGACCGCCGCGTACAGCCAGAGCAGGGCGTAGAGGAACCACAGGTGGGTCAGGGGGAAGGCGCCGGGCGGCTGCGGCGGCGAGGGCGGCGGCTTGGTCGGGAAGACGCCGGTGGCGACATAGACCGCGTAGCCGCCCGCCAGGAGGATGGCGAACAGCAGGATCGGCCAGCCGACGACGAGGGGCAGGGCGATGCGCTTCAGGCGGTCCATGACGAAGCCGCGCGCGCCCAGGCGATGGAAGCTCATGTGCGCGAAGAAGCCGGCGATCAGGAAGAAGGTCGTCATGCGGAACATGTGCGAGACGAAGAAGACCCCGCCCAGCAGGGGCGAGCGGGCGACGTCGGTCACCAGCCATACGGACGGTCCGGGCAGGAACGACATGGTGGCGTGGAAGACCACGCCCAGCATCAGGGCGTAGCCGCGCACGGCGTCGAGGCCGTGCAGGCGTTCGGATCCGTCGGGCATTGCGGTCTCCGGTGCGAAAGGGTCGCCGGGCGCGGCGCGCCCGGCGCAGTGAGGAGACGGGCTTGGGGTTCCGTCGACCGTCCAACTACGACAACTAGTTTAAATTGTAAACTAGTCTATTCGACCTCGAGGTGTCTTGACGCCCCCGGCGATTGGAGGGTGTCTTCCCGTATGGCTCTGCTGGACTGGATCGCGCCCGAGAGCGGCCTTCGCATCGAAGGCCAGGGCGTGCGCCTGCGCCCCCCGCGCGCGTCGGACTTCGCCGAGTGGCGGGAGCTGCGCGCGGCGAGCCGGTCGTTCCTGCAGCCATGGGAGCCGACCTGGCCGGCCGACGACCTTTCGCGCGCGGCGTTCCGGCGGCGGCTCCTGGCCTACGCGCGCGACCGGGAGGCCGGCGTGGCCTATCCCTTCTTCATCTTCCGCGCCTCGGACGACGCCCTGACGGGCGGGATCACCTTGTCCAACATCCGCCGTGGCGTGGCCCAGATGGGGGCGGTGGGCTACTGGTGCGGGCAAGCCTACACCCGGCAAGGACTGACCCTCGGCGCCGTGCGCGCGCTGTCGGAATTCGCGTTCCGCACGCTGGGCCTGCACAGGCTGGAAGCGGCCTGCATTCCCGACAACCAGCCCTCCCGCGCGCTGCTCGGCAAGGCGGGCTTCGTCGAAGAGGGATTTGCGCGGGCTTATCTGAAAATTAACGGCGCTTGGCGAGATCATGTTCTGTTCGGCCAAGTGAGCCCCTACCCGGGGCGAGAGGGTCTGGACGAAGGGGTGTCGGTCTGACCCGACGCCCGCAACGCAGGCGCAAATACGGGACTGAATGGCCAACGAGCGCTGGATGTGGGACGCCACGGCCACCCTCGAGGCCCTGGGTGCGGCGCAGGTCGCCCTGTGGGTGTGGGAGCCGGAGAAGGACCGTCTGCGCCTGACCGGCGCCACCCGGGCCCTGGGCCTGGGTCCGCTCGCGCCCGACTGCTCGTCCGCCGCTTTCCGCGCCCTGGCCATGCCCCAGGACCGCGCCATCGCCGAAGACATCCTGCGCGTCCAGCCGCCGGGCGGCGAGGTCGCCGTGCGTCTGCGCCTGCGCGGCGGGGGCCCGTGCATCTGGCGCGGCGAATGGCTGGAGGAGGGCGTCCGCGCCGCGGGCGTGGTGGCCGCCGAGGTCCGCTTCGCCGCCTCGGGGCTCGACAACCTCACCGGTCTGGCCGATCGCCGCAGCTTCATCACCCTGGCGCGCGAGCGCCTGCAGACCCCCGGCCAGCATGAGCTGATCGTGGCCGACCTCGACCGCCTGCGCCGCCTCAACGAGGCGCTGGGCCATGAACGCGCCGACCTGGTGCTGGCGGCCCTGGGCTCGCGGCTGTCGGCCGCCTTCCCGCCCGGCGCGCTGCTGGCGCGGATCGGCGAGGACGAGTTCGCCGCCCTGGCGCCCGCGGGCGTTTCGCCGGGCGCAGAGGGCCTGCGCCGCGCCCTGGAGCAGCCGCTCCGGGTCGCCGGCTTCGACATCCACCCGACGCTCTCGATCGGCGCCGTGGAAGCCGCCGGCGGCGAGGAGGCCCCGGAGGCCGCCGAGCTGCTGCGCCGCGCGGAGCTGGCCGTGGAATCCGCCAAGAGCAACGGTCGCGGCGGCGCCGCCGCCTATGGCCGCGGCCTGGAGACCGACGGCCTGTCGCGCCTGGCGCTGGAAGGCGACCTCAAGGGCGCCCTGCGCCGCGGCGAGCTGATGCCCTTCTACCAGCCCATCGTGCGCCTCTCGACCGGCGCGCTCTCGGGCTTCGAGGCCCTGGCCCGCTGGCGCCACCCGCGCCGCGGCCTGCTCATGCCCGAACAGTTCCTGCCTCTCTGCGACGAGATGGGGCTGATGAGCGAGCTGGGCGCCATGATGATGCGCGAGGCGGCCAAGCAGCTCTCGGTCTGGCGCAAGCGCCACCGCGCCGCCGGCGAGCTGACCGTGGCCGTCAACCTGTCGACCGGCGAGATCGACCGGCCCGACCTGGTCTCGGACGTGGTGTCCATCCGCCGCGAGACCGATCTGCCCCCCGGCGCGCTGAAGCTGGAGGTCACCGAGAGCGACGTGATGCGCGACCCGGACAAGGCCGCCGTGGTGCTGCGCAACCTGCGCGCCGCCGGCGCGGCCCTGGCGCTGGACGACTTCGGCACCGGCTTCTCGTCGCTGAGCTATCTGACGCGGCTGCCGTTCGACACGCTCAAGATCGACCGCTACTTCGTGCGCACCATGGCCACCAACGAAGGTTCGGCCAAGATCGTCTCCTCGGTGGTCAAGCTGGGCCAGGACCTGGCCATGGAAGTGGTGGCCGAGGGCGTCGAGAACGCCGGCATGGCCCGCCAGCTGCTGGCGCTGGGCTGCGACTACGGCCAGGGCTTCGGCTATGCGCCGGCGCTGTCGGCCCAGGAGGCCGAGGTCTATCTCAACGAAAGCTACGTCGACGGCGCCGCCCCGGTGAAGGCGCGCGGCTAGAGCCGCCCAAGTCTAGGCCTGCCCGGCCTCGCTCGACAGGAACTGCGGATCGACGCCCAGCTTGCCGAGCGCCCGCGACCACTTGGTGTCGTAGTCGTCGTCGAACACCAGATCCTCGTCGGCCTCGACGGTCAGCCAGACGTTCTCGCGGATCTCGCGCTCCAGCTGGCCCGCGCCCCACCCGGCGTACCCCAGGGCCAGGATCGCCCGGCGGGGGTGGGTGTTGTGGCCGCCCATGGCCTCCAGCACCTCGCGCGTGGTCGTCAGCGCCAGGCCGCCCTCGACGTCCAGGCTGAACTCGGCGTGGTAATCGTCGGTGTGCAGCACGAAGCCGCGCTCCACCTCCACCGGCCCGCCCATCAGGACGAGGCCGTCCTCCAGGTCGTCGGCGACCTTGATCTCCAGCCGTTCCAGGAGGTCGGGCACCGTCAGCCCCTCGACGGGGCGGTTCACCGCGATGCCCATGGCGTGTTCCGGATCGTGCTCGCAGATCAGGATCAGCGCCCGCTCGAAGCGGGGGTCGCCAATGCCCGGCATCGCGATCAGCATCTGGCCGGAGAGGAAGGCGCTTTCCATCCCCTACAGGATTCTGCCGGAACGTGGCGACTTCAAGGGGGCTCGCACTTGAAGAGTGCTTTCGCGCCGCCATGTCGCTATCAGCGAGAGCAAAGCCGGAAGGAGACCCCGATGACGATCAAGGTTGGCGACAAGCTGCCGAGCGTGACCCTGACCCAGGCCACCGCCGAGGGACCGAAGCCGGTCCAGACCGACGACTTCTTCAAGGGCAAGACCGTGGCCCTGTTCGCCGTGCCGGGCGCCTTCACGCCGACCTGCTCGGCCAAGCACCTGCCGGGCTTCAAGCAGCACGCGCCCGATCTGAAGGCCAAGGGCGTGGACACCATCGCCTGCGTGTCGGTCAACGACGCCTTCGTGATGCGCGCCTGGGGCGAGGATCAGGCGGTCGGCGACGACATCATCATGCTGGCCGACGGCAACGGCGACTTCACCAAGGCCGTGGGCCTGGGCATGGACGGCAGCCGGTTCGGCATGGGTCCGCGCTCGCAGCGCTACTCCATGATCGTCAAGGACGGCGTGGTGAAGGAGCTGAACGTCGAAGAGGGCGGCGAATTCCGCGTGTCGGCCGCCGACTACATGCTGGCGCAGCTCTAGGTTCTGGCCGTGAGGGGCGGGGCGCTCGGCGCCCTCGCGCTCGCCGCGGCGGTGCTGATACCCGCCGTGGCGCCCGCCGCCGGCCCGCCGGCCGACAGCGACGAGTACCGCAAGAGCTGGGGCCTGGAGGCCATCGGCGCCCGGGCGGCCTACGACGCCGGCTTCACCGGCAAGGGCGTCACCGTGGCGGTGGTCGACTGCGGCCTGGCCGGCGCCCAGCGGGAGTTGATGCGCAACGTCTCGCGCCGATCGCACGACGTGGTCGGCAACCGGGCCCTGCCGCCCACCGACCGCCACGGCGGTTACGTGGCCGGGCCGCTCGCCTCGCCGCTCAACGGTTCGGGCATGGTGGGCGTGGCCTACAACGCCACCCTTCTCGAGATCCGCGCCGACATCGACGGCGGGCTGGACGGGGCCTGCGCCTTCCGCCCCGACGACCTGGCCCGCGCCCTCGACTACGCCCGCCTGCAGAAGGCGCGTATCGTCGTCCTGCCGCTGCAGCACGGAAAGCCGCTGGGCGAGGCGTTCGAGACCGCCCTCAAGCGGCTGGTCGACAGCGGGGCCGCCGTGGTGATCGCCGCGGGCAACCGCAACGGCCCCGATCCCAGCTGGCCGGCGCGCTATGCGATCGATCCCCGCTACGCCGGCGGGATCGTGGTGGCGGGGGCCTCCAGCTACCACGGCGACCTGGCCTCATGGTCGAACCGGGCGGGCGCCGTGCGCGCCTGGTACGTCGCCGCGCCGGGCGAGTGGGTGCTGACCGACTGCCGCGACAAGTGCGCCCTGGTCTCTGGGACCTCGTTCTCGACGTCGTACGTCGCCGGGGCCCTGGCCCTGCTGATGGAGGCGAGGCCGAAGCTGTCGGGCCCGCAGGCCATCGAGGCGATCCTGGACGCCGCCCGCGACGGCGGCGAACCGGGGACCGACGAGGTCTACGGCCGTGGCGTCCTGGCGCTGGGCGGCCTCTTCCCCGCCGACTGAGGCAGCGGCCGGCTGAGGAACCGCGAACCGGCCTCGCCGAACCGCCAGGGCGTTTCGACCCCCTTGGTGATCCCGATGCGCGGACCGACGGCGACGCCGGCCGCCGCGCCCGGCGAGATCGCGAACGGCGCCCGGTCCAGCGCCAGCCCATCTTGCGCGCGGGTGACGCCGAGCGCCTGGCACAGCTTGCCCGGACCCGAGCACAGGCCGCGTGGATCGACGAGGCCCCGCCGCGCCGCCATGGCTTCCAGTCCGGCCGTCGGCTCCAGCGCCCGGATCAGCACCGCATTTCCCGGGTCCTCGCCGCAGACGAAGTTGAGGCACCAGTGGATTCCGTACGAGCGGTAGACGTAGGCATGGGCGACCGGCCCGAACATCGCCGCGTTGCGCGCGGTGCGGCCGGAAAAGCTGTGCGAGGCGGGGTCCTCGTGGTGGTAGGCCTCGGTCTCCACGATCCGTCCGCCGACCCCGTCCACCAGCACCGTCCAGCCGATCAGGTCGCGGGCGACCAGGGCGGGATGGCGCGTCCAGAAGCCTTGACGCGCTGGGTTCGAACGTTCGGAATGGCGGGCAACGAGAGACGACGACATCCGGGGGAGGATGCGCATGGCTTACGTCGAAGGCCAGACGGTGCACGACGCCGACAGCCACATCATGGAGCTGCCGGGCACGATCAACCGCTACATCGAACCCCGGTTCCGCGACGCCTTCGTGGAGAAGACCGGCCGCAAGGACGTGCTGCCCGAATGGTTCGCCAAGGCGGCCGACAAGCAGCGCGACCCCGAGTTCCGCGCCGGGGCCGAGGCCAACATCCTGCTGCGCAAGAACTACGAGGCCCTGGGGGCGTTCGTCGCCGAGGACCGGCCGAAGACGCTGGACTACCTGGGCTTCGCGAGCCAGCTGGTCTTCACCACCGCCTGCCTTTCGAACTTCGGCCTGGAGCAGATGGGCGAGGCGGAACTGGCCCTCGAGGCGGCCCGCGCCCACAACCGCATGATGACCGAGTTCTGCGCGGCCGACCGCCGCCTGCTCGCCACCGGCTACGTGCCGCTGATCGACAGGGCGGCCGCGCCGAGGATCGCCCGCGAGGCCATCGCCCTGGGCGCGAAGGCCCTGGTGATCCCCTCGCGCCATCCGCCGGGCTTCTCGCCGAGCCATGTGGAGCTCGACCCGCTTTGGGCGGTGGCCCAGGACGCCGGCGTTCCGATCCTCTTCCACGTGGGCGGGGAGGAGAAGATGAGCCGGGACTACCTGGAGAACGGCCTGCCGTTCGTGAAGGATTTCCACGGCGGGGACGAGAATTTCACCTCGCTCACCTTCATGGCGATTCCGCTCTCGGTCTGGCAGACGCTGTCGGCCCTGGTGATCGACGGGGTGTTCGACCGGTTCCCGCGGCTGAAGTTCGGCGCGATCGAGCTGGGCGCCTCGTGGCTGCCCAGCCTGATGAAGTTCCTGGATTCCGGCTGCGCCGCCTTCGGCAAGGAGGCGCGGCTGCAGAAGCTCTCGGCGACGCCCAGCGAGATCCTGCGCCGCCAGCTGCGCGTGACGCCCTATCCGCACGAGGACGTGGCCTGGATCATGGCCAACGCCGGCCAGGAGATGGTGCTGTTCTCGTCCGACTTCCCGCACGTCGAGGGTGGTCGCAATCCGCTCAAGCGGTTCAACGACAACCTGGCGGGGGCGAGCGAGGCGGCGAAGCGGGCGTTCTACCGCGACAACTTCATCGACCTGATGGGAGCGGGGCTCGATCCGGCCCTGCACGACCTGCCGGAGGTTCAGGCCGCCTGATCGTCCGCCCGGGGCGCGGCCGCGGCGCGGACCACGGCGCTCAATAGCTCCTGGAGCTGGATCGGCTTGGCGCTGTGCTCGGTGAAGCCCAGTTCGAGATAGCGTTGGCGGCCGCCCGAGGTCACGTCGGCCGTGAGCGCGATCACCGGGGCGAACTGGTTGGGGCCGGGCGTCGCGCGCAGGCGCTGCAGCACCTCGATGCCGGTGATCTCGGGCATCTGGATGTCGGTGAGGACGAGGTCGTAGGGCGTCTCGGCGAGCGCGGCGAGCGCGTCGACGCCGCCCGTGGCCTTGTCGACCGCCAGGCCCAGGCTGGCGAGCAACTGCTCCAGCACCAGCAGGTTCACCGCATTGTCGTCCACGGCGAGCACCCGCAGGGTCTCCAGCGCGATGGCGTGAGGCTCGTTGGGCTCGTGTTCCGCCGGCGCCGGCGCGGCGTCGGCGACGGCGAGCGGCAGCTCGACGTGGAAGGTCGAGCCCTCGCCCAGGACGCTTTCCACCCAAACCTGTCCGCCCATCAGATCGACGAGCTGCTTGACGATCGCCAGGCCCAGGCCGGTGCCGCCGAAGCGCCGGGCTTCGGCCTCCTCCACCTGGGAGAACCGGTCGAAGAGGTGCGGCAGGTGGTGCTCGGCGATGCCCGGGCCGGTGTCGCGCACGGCCAGGTGCAGGCGCACGTGCTCGGCGTCCTCGTGCGGCCGCACGGCGGCGCTCACCACCACTTCGCCCCATTCGGTGAACTTCAGGGCGTTGCCCACGAGGTTGAACAGGATCTGGCGCACGCGCAGCGCGTCGAACACGAGCGCGCGCGGCGTCTCGTCGGCGATCTCCAGCGCCAGCCGCACGCCCCGCTCGTCGGCGCGCGCCGACCAGAAGCTGACCAGCCGCTCCAGCAGGGCCCGTGGGTCTTCGGGCGCCGGGTTGATCTCGAGCTTGCCCGCGTCGATCTTGGAGACGTCCAGGATGTCGTTGAGGATCTGCAGCAGGTACTCGCCGGAATCGATCAGCACGTCGAGCCGGTCGATCTGCTTGGGCTCGGTCTCGTCGCGCTTGAGGAGCTGGGCCATGCCGAGCACCCCGTTCATGGGGGTGCGGATTTCGTGGCTCATGGTGGCGAGGAAGTTCGACTTGGCCCGGTCGGCGTGGCGGGCCGCCTCGCGCGCGGTGTCGGCCTCGGCCCGCTCGGCCAGGGCGTGGTCGCGGGCGGCCTGCAGGTCGTCCACCATCTTGACGTTGGCGTTGAACGCGGCGTGCCAGGTGGAGATCGCCGTGGTGGTGCTGTGCGAGATCATCGCCAGCAGGACCACCAGCGACGCCAGGCTCAGCGTCATGCCCGTCGCCACGAGCGGCGGGAACAGGGCCAGGCCGATCACTGCGGCCGCGACGACCAGCGGGGTGACGAAGCCCCAGAACACCGCGCGCGACAGGGCGCTGGCGCCCATCGCCACGACCAGCAGCGATGCGAACTGCAGCCCGAAGAACGCGAGTTCCAGGACCCCCTGGTGGCGCAGGACGAGCGTCGTCGCCGGCGCGATGTAGATGCTCGCCCGCACCATGCAGAGCAGGCCCAGGCGTCGGAGCCCCTTGCCGGGGTCGAGGCCGGCGCTGCGCGCGAGCCAGCGGCGCAGAAGGACCTGCTGGATGGCGTCGAAGCCCGTGGTGCAGGACACCAGGATGGCGGCGGCGACGGGATGGCCGATGAGGGCCAGGCTCGCGGCGGCCACGCCGTTGAAGACCAGGTGCGCCCAGAGCGGGAACACCATGCCGGCCAGGCTCAGCTGGTAGGGATTCGCGTCCGCGCCGATCAGGCCCGTCACCCGTGAGGTGGGATCGCTGAAGACTGCGGCGGATTGACCCATGACCTAGCTACGCTAGGCGGCAAAGATGAATCTCCGGAGAACGCCGCTACCCGTATCGCGGGAATGTGTGCAACTAGCCAGCGAGAGCCGTCGCCAAGGTCTGTTCCAGATCGTCGGCGCCCTCGCCGAGGCTGTCGGCGAGACCCGGCGAAACGCTGAGGACCTGGCTGGCGTAGAGCCGCGCCGTGGCGGCCTTGGCGACCAGCCAGGGATCGTCGCTCCCCGCCGCCTCCAGGGCCTGGCGGCCCAGGATCCAGCCCCCGGTCACGTCGCCCGCCAGCTTCAGGTACGGCGTGGCGGCGGTCAGCGCCTCGTCGTTGGACGCGCCCAGCAGCCAGTCGGTCGCCCGTTCGAGGGCGGCGACGCCCACGGCCAGGCGGCGGCCCACGGGGGCCAGCCCCGGCGCGTCGGCCAGCGCCTGCGCCGTCGTCGCCATCTCGGCGCACAGCGCACGCATGGTCTCGCCGCCGTTCGCCCGCACCTTGCGGCCGATGAGATCGATCGCCTGGATGCCGTTGGTGCCTTCGTAGATCGGGGCGATGCGGGCGTCGCGGTAGTGCTGGGCCGCCCCGGTCTCCTCGATGAAGCCCATGCCGCCGTGCACCTGCACCCCCATGGAGGCGACCTCCACGCCCACGTCGGTGGACCAGGCCTTGGCGATCGGCGTCAGCAGCTCCTGGCGCGCCTTGGCGGCGGCGCGCACGGTCTCGTCGGCGGCCTTGTGGGCGACATCGGCCAGGACGCCGGTGGTCAGGCAGATGCCGCGCGCCGCCTCGATCTTGGCCTTCATCAGCATCAGGCTGCGGCGCACGTCCGGGTGGCCGTAGATCATGCCGTCGTCGCCCCAGGCGGCGCGGCCCTGCTTGCGCTCCTGGCTGAAGGCCAGCGCCTGCTGGAACGCCCGCTCGGCGATCGCCACGCCCTGGACGCCCACCTGCAGGCGCGCGGCGTTCATCATCACGAACATATGGGCCAGGCCCTGACCCAGCTCGCCCACCAGTTCGGCCTGGGCGTCCTCGTAGAGCATCACGCAGGTGGGCGAGCCGTGGATGCCCAGCTTGTGTTCGATGGAGGCGGGCCGGAAGTCGTTGCGCGGACCCAGCGAGCCGTCGTCCTTCACCTGATACTTGGTCGCGAGGAACAGGCTGATCCCCTTGACCCCCGGCGGGGCGTCGGGCGTGCGCGCGATGATCAGGTGGCAGATGTTGTCGGCCGCGTCGTGGTCGCCCCAGGTGATGAAGATCTTCTGGCCCGACAGGCGGTAGCCGCCGTTCCCATCCGGCCGGGCGATGGAGGTCAGGGCCGCCAGGTCCGAGCCGGCCTGGGGCTCGGTCAGGCACATGGCGCCGGTCCATTCGCCGGAGACGAGCTTGGGCAGCACGAGCCGCTTCTGCCGCTCGGTGCCGTGCAGGGTCAGCGCCTCGATGGCGCCCTGGGTCAGCATGGGGCAGAGGCCGAAGGCCATGTTGGCGGCGTGCACCATCTCGAAGACCGCCAGCTCCATGGCCTTGGAAAGGCCCTGGCCGCCATATGCGGGGTCGGCGCTCAGCGAGTTCCAGCCTTGCTCGACGAAGGCGCGATAGGCCTCGGCGAAGCCCGGCGCGGCGGTCACCTTGCCGTTCTCGTAGCGCGCGCCCTCCTGGTCGCCCTTGCGGTTGAGCGGCGCCAGTTCGTTGTCGGCGAAGGCGCCGGCGGCCTCCAGCACCGCCTGGACGGTGTCCTCGTCGAGATCCGGATAGGCCTGGGCGAGCAGGTCGGAATGCCCCATCGCCTTGAGGGCGAAGGCCAGGTCGCGGACCGGTGCGCGGAACGTCATGGGCGCCTCTTCAGTTTCGGCTGCGTTCTAGAGCGCAATGCGCCCAAGGGGAAACCGGTTCGGGCCGAGGTTGTGAGCAAACCTCGACGCCCGCGCAGGTCTTCCGCCCCCGAACCGCCATGCTTGGGCGTATCATGGGTCATCACGACGAAGGGGAGGCTCCGATGCTGCACCGTTCCGCAACCGCGCTTGCGGTCGTGCTTCTGGCGTCGACGGCCGCGGCCGCCGACCCCACCAGCCGTAATCCCGTCGACGTCCCGGCCGGCCGCTACGAGCTGGACCCACGACACGCCAGCCTGCTGGTGCGGATCAACCACCTCGGCGGCTTCTCGCACTACACCATGCGGTTCAACAGCCTGGACGGCGACTTCACCTACGACCCCGCCGACTGGAAGGACACCAAGGTCGCGATCACGGTCGATCCCAAATCGATCGACACCGAGAACAACGGCTTCAACCGCACGGTCGCGGGCTATTTCGAGCCCGACAAATATCCGGTGATCCAGTTCACCTCGACGGGCCTGACCAGTGATGGCGAAGGTCACGGCGAGCTGTCCGGCGATCTCAACTTCCACGGCGTGACCAAGCCCGTGACCCTGGACGTGACGTTCAACGGCGTGGGCCCGGGCCTGCTCGGCGCGGGCACCCGCATGGGCTTCTCGGGCACCGGGACGATCAAACGCTCGGAATTCGGCGTCACCGCCGCGCGACCGTTCGCCGGCGACAATGTCGATCTGGTGTTCGAGGTGGAGTTCGTGAAGAAGTAGCCGGATGAGCGAACCCGCGCCCGGCGCCGAACGCCGACGATACGCCCTTGTCGCCATCCTGTTGCACTGGACCATCGCCGCCCTGATCGTGCTTCAGGTGGCGCTGGCCGGCCGCATGGAGGGCCGGACGCCGGAGGCCTTCGCGGTCGTCCAGCTGCACAAATCGGTGGGGATCACCGTCCTGCTGCTCAGCCTGGCGCGGCTGGCCTGGCGGCTGTTCAAGCCGCCGCCGCCCGAGCCCGCGAGCCTGGCGCTCTGGGAGCGCTGGCTGTCGGCTGTGGTCCACTGGGCGTTCTACGTCGTCATGATCGGCATGCCGCTCACCGGCTGGATCATGGTCTCGGCCAGCCGTATCGAAATCCCGACCCTGCTCTTCGGCGTGGTCCCCTGGCCGCACCTGCCCGGCCTGCCCGACCTCGCCGCGCCGGCCAAGCACGTCTGGCACGAGATCGGCGAGACGGGCCACTCGGTGATCATCAAGTTCGGCTACGTGCTGCTGGGCCTCCACGTGGCCGGCGCCCTCAAGCACCAGCTCTTCAGCCGCGACGAGCCGATCCTGTCGCGCATGGCGCCCGGGGCGAAGAACGGCCGCTGGGCCGAGCCGTGGCTGGCCGCGATCGTCTTGGGCTTCGTGGCCGTGATCGCCTTCGGCCGGACCGTCCATCCGCCGCTTCCGCACATGGCCGCCGGCCCGCCGCCCGGGCCCGCCGTGGCGGAGGCCGAAGCGCCCGCCCTGGCGCCGGCCGACCCGGCTCCGCCTCCCGTGGAGACGCCGGCGTCGCCCGAGCCGGCCGCAGCCGCGCCGGCTCCTGCGGCGCCCGAACCCGCCCAGCCGGCGATCGCCCCGGCCTGGAAGGTGCTGCCCGGCTCGACGGTCGGCTTCTCCACCTCCTGGAGCGGCGACGCCATCCAGGGCCGCTTCGACCGCTGGACGGCCGACATCGCCTTCGGCCCCGACGCGCTCGCCGCGTCGAAGGTCAGCGTCTCCATCGACCTCGCCTCGGTGAACACCGGCGACGAGCAGCGCGACGCCAGCCTGCCGACCGAGGACTGGTTCGATGCGGGCGCCCACCCCAAGGCCACGTTCACCGCCACGCGCTTCGAGAAGACCGGCGAGGGCCGCTTCGTCGCCCACGGCCGGCTCACCCTGCGCGGCGTCAGCCGGCCGCTCGACCTGCCGTTCCGCCTGAAGATCACGGGCGACAGGGCCGAGGTCAGCGGTGTAACCAGCCTCGACCGGACGGCCTTCGGCGTCGGACAGGGCGAGTGGCGGAACACCGATCAGATCCCGGCCAAGGTGAGCGTGAGCATCTCGCTGAAGGCGCAGAAGAAGTAGCCGCCGCGGCGCGGGCGATCCGCGCGGGCGGGCTCGTCCTGATGCCGACCGAGACCGTCTATGGCCTGGCGACCGATGCGGCGAACCCCCGCGCCGTCGCCGCCGTCTACGCGGCCAAGGGCCGGCCTGCCTTCAACCCGCTGATCGCCCATGTGTCCGACGTGGCCATGGCGCGGAGGATCGCCCGCTTCGACCCGCGCGCAGAGGCGCTGGCGGCGCGCTTCTGGCCGGGCCCGCTCACCCTGGTGCTGCCCGTGGCCGACACCGCCGCCGTCTGCGATCTCGCCCGCGCCGGGCTCGACACCGTGGCCGTGCGCGCGCCGGGCCACCCGCTCGCGCACGCCTTGATCGAGGCGGTAGGACGGCCGCTGGTGGCGCCCTCGGCGAACCGCTCCGGGCGGCCCAGCCCGACGACGCTGGCCGACGCGATGGAGGAGACGGGCGCGGCGGCCGGCGCGGCCCTGGACGGCGGTCCCTGCGCCGTCGGCCTGGAGTCCACCGTCGTCGGCCTGTTGGACGCGGCCCGCCTGCTGCGGCCGGGCGCCGTGACCCGGGATCAGATCGAGGCCGTGATCGGCCCGCTGGCCGAGGCGGAGGACGACGCCAAGCGCTCGCCCGGACGGCTCGCCCGCCACTACGCGCCCGACCTGCCCGTGCGGCTGGACGCGACCCAGCCACGCGCCGGCGAGGCCTGGATCGGCTTCGGCGCGCTGGGCGGTCCGGACCTGAACCTCAGCCCCGCGGGCGACCTGGCGGAGGCCGCCGCCAACCTCTTCGCCTATCTGCGCGCCGCCGACCGCTCGGGCGCGGCGGGCATCGCGGTGGCTCCGATCCCAGGCGAGGGCCTCGGCGAGGCCATCAACGACCGCCTGCGCCGGGCGGCCGGGTTCGTGGGTTAGCTAGCGGCCGCGAGAGCCGCGAACAGGGCGTATGACGGGTCGGCCCCGTCCTTGCGGCCGCGCGTCCGGTTGATGTGGGTGAAGGCCACCGAGCCCGGCTGCGCCTCGGCCCAGTCGAACACCACGCGCCGGTGGGCGAAGCGCCATTCGCCGCCTCGCCGCTCGAAGCGGTCGAGGAACCGGGCCCCGGCGTTGTAGTCGAACGGCCCGCCGCCGGCGGCGGCCTGCGGGAACGCCTCGCGCACGGCCTGGGCCGCCTCGGCCCCCATGAAGGTGTCCAGCACCCGCGCCGAGGTCAGCACGTGGTAGGCGATCACATAGGTCTCGCCGAAGGCCTGGTCGCCCGCCAGCTCGACGCGTGAATTGGCCACGAGGTGCATGGTCGACAGGCAGCTGTCGCGCAGGATCGGCAGCACCCGGTCGCAGAACGCCATGGCGGGGCTGTCGCCGGCGCCGTGGTCGTCGACGGCGTCGGGCCAGTAGGTCGAGCGGAGCAGCGCGTCGTCGCCGCGGTCCACGCCGCGGCAGTAGTCGGCGATCAGGTCGGCAATCTTCTGCCGGTCCTCCAGGGCCTGGAGCCGCGCCTGGACATCCACGTCATCCGCCATCCGTGTTCCTCCCAAAATCTTAGCTCTCTAAGTAATAGAAGGTCTTCGAGCGGTTCGGAAGCCGGCAGCGCGAGCGGGCTGCCCCCGGCTGCGCCGCGCCCCTGGCGGACACGCCTGCGCGGGCCTAGGTTTGCGCCCATGACCGCGCCCGTTCCCGCCGATCTCGTCTCGCGCCTCAAGGCCGTGCTGGGCGCGGGCGGCTGGAGCGAGGACGCCGAGCGCATCGCGCCCAAGCTGGTCGAGTGGCGCGACCGCTGGATGGGGACGACGCCGTTCCTGGCGCTGCCGAAGACCACCGACCAGGTCGCCGCGGTCGTTGGCCTCTGCTTCGAGGCGGACCAGGCCATCACCGTCCAGGGCGGCAACACCGGCCTTGTGGGCGGTCAGATCCCGCAGGGCGAAGTGCTGCTCTCGACCGAACGCATGAAGGCGATCCGCGAGGTCGACGCCTTCGACGACGCCCTGACGGCCGAGGCCGGCGTGACCCTGGCCGAGGTCCACGCCGCCGCCGCCGAGGCGCGCCGCCGTTTCCCGCTGGGCCTGGCGTCGGAAGGCTCGGCCACGGTGGGCGGGGTGGTTTCGACCAACGCCGGCGGCACCCAGGTGCTGCGCTACGGCACGACCCGCAACCTGGTGCTGGGCCTGGAGGCCGTGCTGCCGAACGGCGAGGTCTGGAACGGGCTGAAGCGCCTGCGCAAGGACAACACCGGCTATGACCTCAAGCAGCTGCTGATCGGGGCCGAGGGCACCCTGGGCGTGGTCACCGCCGCCAGCCTCAAGCTGTTCCCCATCCTGCCGTCACGGGCGGTGGCGTTCCTGGGGATCGGCGACCCGAAGGACGCCATCGCGCTGCTGGCGCGGGCCAAGGAGACGGCCGGCGGGGCGGTCGAGGCGTTCGAGCTGATGGGCCGCCTGGGGATCGACTTCGCCCTGCGCAACATCGCCGGAACCCGCGACCCGCTGGCCCGGCCGCATCCCTGGTACGTGCTGGCCGAGTTCGAGGCGGCGGAGGCCGGTGCGGCCGAGGCCGCCATGGAGCGGTTCCTCGCCGAGGGGATGGAGGCGGGCCTGATCGGCGACGCCGTCGTCGCCCAGACCGACGCCCAGGCCAAGGCGCTGTGGGCGATCCGCGAGAACCAGTCGCCGGCCCAGAAGCCCGAGGGCGCCACCTGGAAGCACGACGTGGCCGTGCCGGTCAGCCAGGTGCCGGCGTTCCTGGCCGAGGCGACGGCGGCGATGGCGGCCTTCGCGCCGGGCGCGCGCATCGCCGCCTTCGGCCACGTGGGCGACGGCAACATCCACTACGACGTGTTGCGGGCGGACGGCGGTTCGGACGCCGAGCATTCGGCGCGCCGCGACGCGGGCTCGCGGATCGTCCACGACATCGTCCATCGGCTGGGCGGTTCGATCAGCGCCGAGCACGGCCTGGGCGCGATGAAGACGGCCGAGGGCGCGCGCTACAAGAGCGAGGCGGAACTGGCCGCCCAGCGGGCGATCCGCCACGCGCTGGACCCCAAGCGCATCCTGAACCCGCGCGTCCTCTTCTGAATCGTCATCCTCGCCCTGGTGGCGAGGATCCCTCTATCGGCCGAACGTCCGGTTTCCGACTTGTCGCAAGCGAGGCGGCTTCGAGAGGGATGCCAGCACAAGGCCTGGGATGACGGCGATGTGCGGTGCGAACCACCAATCCCTGTGCGCAAACGCTGCGAGCCGCTGGCGCCGCCCGTCAGGGGTGGCTATGCAGCCCCGATGCTGATCGTGCTTTCCCCGGCCAAGGCGCTGAGCTTCGCCGCCGCGCCGCAAGACGCCCCGCTGAGCACGCCGCAGATGAGCGACCAGACGGCCGAGCTGGCCAAGACCGCCAAGCGGCTGCGCGTGGTCGACCTGAAGCGGATGATGTCGCTGTCGGACGACCTGGCGAAGCTGAACCGCGAGCGGTTCCAGGTCTTCGATCCGGAATCGGACGACGGACTGCAGGCGGCCTTCGCCTTCAACGGCGACGTCTACCAGGGGCTGCGCGCCCGCGAGCTGGATAAGAAGGCCCTGGCCTGGGCGCAGGACCACGTGCGGATCCTGTCGGGCCTCTACGGCGTGCTGCGGCCGCTCGACGCCATTCAGCCCTATCGCCTGGAGATGGGCGTGCGGATCAAGACCCGGCGCGGCCAGTCGCTCTACGACTTCTGGGGCGGGCGGATCGCGGAGGCGCTGAATGCGGCGGCCCAGGACCACAAGGACCGCACGCTCGTGAACTGCGCCAGCGAGGAATACTTCGGCGCCGTCGACCGCAAGGCGCTGAAGCTGCCGGTGGTGGCCTGCCGGTTCCTCGAGGAGAAGGACGGCCAGGCGAAGATCGTCTCGTTCTACGCCAAGCGGGCGCGCGGCCTGATGGCCCGCTTCGCCATCGACGAGCGGATCGAACGGGCCGCAGACCTCCGGGCCTTCGACCGCGACGGCTACCGCTTCGTCGCCGATCGGTCGTCGGACGAGGAATATGTGTTCATGCGGCCCCAGCCCCCGCCGGCCGCGCTTGCCAGAAAGGGCGCCTGACCATGGCCGTGGATTATCACCTCGAAGGACAGGTCGCCGTCGTCACCGGTTCGACCAGCGGCATCGGCCAGGCCATGGCGACCGCGCTCGTGGAGCAGGGCGTCAGCGTGGTGCTGAACGGCTTCGGCGACGCGGCGAAGATCGAGGCCGACCGCGCGGCCATGGAGGCCAAGGCGGCGTCCGGCGCCAGGGTGCTCTACCACGCCGCCGACATGACCAAGCCGGCCGAGATCGCCGACCTGATCGGCTATGCGAAGTCCGAGCTGGGGCGGCTCGACATCCTGGTCAACAACGCCGGCATCCAGCACGTCGCGCCCGTCGACGAGTTCCCCGACGAGAAATGGGCCGCGATCATCGCCATCAACCTGTCGTCGGCCTTCCACGCCACCAAGCACGCCCTGCCGATCATGAAGGCGCAGGGGCGCGGACGGGTGGTCAACATCGCCTCAGCCCACGGCCTCGTCGCCTCGCCGTTCAAGTCGGCCTATGTGGCGGCCAAGCACGGGGTGGTGGGCTTCACCAAGTCGTGCGCCCTGGAGGTGGCCCGCCAGGGCATCACCGTGAACGCCATCTGCCCAGGCTATGTGAAGACCCCGCTGGTGGAGATGCAGATCGACGACCAGGCCAAGGCCCGCGGCATCCCGCGCGAGCGGGTAGTGGAGGACGTGATCCTGGCCGCCCAGCCCAACAAGGCGTTCGTGGAGTACGACCACCTTGCGGGGATGCTGCTCTACCTGGTCTCGGACCTGGGCGCCTCCACGACCGGCGCGGCGCTGACGGCCGACGGCGGCTGGACGGCCGCCTGAGCGATCGGCGAGGGCCCGCGCCAGCCGCCGCCCACCCGAAAGCGCCACACACGCTCCGCGCCGAGCAGATCGGTCCGGTCCCACAGGATTTCGGCGGTCCCGCTCAGGTGCAACAGCCGGCCGGCGTCGAGGTCGACGAACAGCAGCCCGGCCCGCGGCTCCAGCAGCAGATTGCCCAGGGTGTTGAAGTAGTGGTTGCCCCGGTAGTCGGGGATCAGCAGCGTGTCGCCGTCGACCTGGACAAAGCCGCCCGGCCCACCACGGTGCGAGATGTCGACACCGCCCTTCGCCACCCCCGACCCGCTGGCGGTGGCGACGAAGAAGGTGTCGGCGGCCTGGACCTGGGCGCGCGCGTCGGCGTCCAGGCCCGTGAAGGACTCGAACGCCGACTCGGTCACCGGCTTGAGCTCCAGCACCCGGCGGTGGATGTACTGCGGGCAGTTGCCGAAGCTCTGGTCGACGCGGACCAGCAGGCCTTCCTCGCCCATCCAGGCGATGGTTCCGTTGGCGCGGTTGCGGCGGCGCGTGTGGGGCTCGATCCCCAGCAGCGCGAACGGCCGGCCCGTCACGAACTCGCGGCCCGATGGATCGGCACTGCGCGCGGCGATGGCCAGGCTCTGCGGGTCGACGCTGGCGATGAAGCCCTCGCCGCCGGCCAGCACCGTCGCGACCGGCGCGCCGGCTTCGTCGACGGTCGCGGCGATCGCGAACGGCAACTGGGCGAAGAACAGGCGGTGCTGATCCGGCATGAAGGGGCGCACGCCGAACCCGCCGCCCGCGGCTTCGACGCCGGCCAGAGCCTGCGCCCGCAACTCGCCCACGTGGAAGGGTCCATCGTCCATGTCAGGCGGCCCTGGGCATGGGCTTGAGGCCGGGCAGGGCCTCCAGCCGGGAGATCCAGGCGCGGACGGCCGGGAAGGGCTCGAGGTCGACGCCGCCCTCCGGCGCGGTCGCCATGTAGGGATAGCAGGCGAGGTCGGCCAGGGTCGGCGTCTCGCCCACCAGCCAGGCGCGGCCGGTGAGGTGCGCATCCATCACCGCCAGCAGGGCCTGGGCGATGGCCTGGGCCGCGGCAAGGTCGCCCGTCCCGCCCAGGAGCTGGATCACCCGCGCGCGGGCCGGCCCGAAGCGGATCTCGCCGGCGGAGATCGACAGCCAGCGCTGCACCTGGGCGGCGGCGACCGGATCGCGCGGCAGCCAGGGCCCGTCGGGATCGTAGCGCAGGGCCAGGTAGACGAGGATCGCGTTGGAGTCGGGCAGCGCGAAGTCGCCGTCCTCCAACACGGGAATCTGATGCAGCGGGTTGAGGCGCGTGAAGGCGTCGGCGGTCCACACATCGCGTGACGTCTCGACGTACTCGTAGTCGAGGCCGAGCAGGCGCAGGAACAGTTCCACCTTGTGGACGTGGCCCGAGATCGGGATGCCGTGGAGACGGAGACGAGCGGTCATTCGAGGGTCCTCGTTGCGGTGAGCCCCAAAGCTAGCCATTGCGCATGCCGACCAGAATGAGCCACAAGCGGAAGTCACTCTTCCAATTCTTGGAATAACGATTGGACCGGCTGGACGAGCTGCAGACCTTCCTGGCGGTGCTGGACGCCGGGAGCCTCGCCGGAGCGGCGCGGCGGCTGCGGCGCTCGCCGCCAGCGGTGACGCGCACCCTCTCGGCGCTGGAGGCCCGGGTCGGCGCGCGGCTCGTCGAGCGGACCACACGCAAGCTGTCGGTCACCGACGCCGGCCGGCGCTTGGCGGACGACGCGCGCGGGGTGCTCGCCGGCTACGAGGCCGCCATCGCGCGGGAGGAGGCCGGGCCGCTTCGCGGCGCGTTGCGGATCAGCGCGCCGCTGGTCTTCGGCCGCCGCCACGCGGCGCCGGTGCTCGCCCGCTTCCTCGACGCCCATCCGGGCGTGACCGCCGAACTGGTGCTGAACGACCGCAACCTCGATCTCGTGGACGAGGGTCTCGACGTGGCGGTGCGGATCGGGGCGCTGTCGGACTCGGGCCTGATTGCGCGGCGGGTGGGCGAGGTGCGCCGCCTGGTCGTGGCGGCGCCCGGCTATCTGGCGCGATGCGGGACGCCCGGGCGTCCGGGCGACCTCGCCGACCACGAGATCGTTCATTCGAGCAGCCAGCCCGGCCCGCCCGAGTGGCGCTTCGGCGGCGAGGTCGTGCGCCTGAAGCCCCGGCTGATGATCAACGCCATCGAGGCCGTCGTCGCCGAGGCCGTAGCTGGCCGAGGCGTAACGCGGGTGTTCTCGTACCAGGTGGCTGAAGAGCTGGCCGACGGCCGCCTCGTGCGGCTGCTGGAGCCGTTCGAACCCGGGCCCATTCCGGTGCAGCTGGTCACAACCACCACGCGCCTGATGCCGGCCCGCGTGCGCGCCTTCCTCGACTTCGCCGCCGGCGAACTGGGGCGGCTGGCCGTTGTCGGCGGCCGGGACGCCCGGCCCGGGAGCCTTTGAGCGCGACGCGGTCAAGGGGCTAGACTGGCGGGCCGCCCGAGGAGACGCCGACATGCCAACCCCCATAGACGTATCGCCGGGCCTGACGGCGCAGGCGCATGACGACCCCACCGACGCCGATCCCGGGGCCAGCGGCGCGCTGCTGTTCGCCCGCGTGCTCGACGGCAAGGGCGGCGGCCGGCCGATCGCCTGGGCCGACGCGCCCGGATGGACGCCCGGCGCGAAGGGGGAGGTGCTGTGGCTGCACCTCGACCGCACCAACCCGGACACGGCGGCCTTCCTGCGCGGGGGGCTCGGCCTGCCCGAGGTCACCGTCGAGGCGCTCACGTCGAACGAGACGCGGCCACGCGTCTATCTGGAGGGCGGCGGGCTGGTGACGATCCTGCGCGGGGTCAACATGAACCCGGGCGCGCAGCCCGAGGACATGATCGCCATGCAGATCTGGGCCGACGCGGGCCGGGTCGTGTCGCTGCGCCGGCGGCGGCTGCAGTCGCCGCGCGACGTCCTGGGGATGCTGGACGCGGGGCGGGGCCCGGCGACGTCGGGCGATCTGGTGACCGAGCTGATCGAGCAGATGGTCGCGAAGATGAGCCCCACCATCGTCGACATCAACGAGCTGATCGACGACCTCGAAGACATGGAGTCGGGCCGCGACAGCCGCGCGACCCTGGCCGAGATCGCCAAGATCCGCCGCTACTGCCTGGCGCTGAAGCGCTACATGACCCCGCAGCACGACGCCTTGCTGCAACTGCTGAAGACACCGCCGGCCTGGATGACCGACGCCAACCGGCGCGACGTGCACGAAACGGTCGAGAAGCTCCGCCGCTACCTCGATGACCTCGATGTCTCGAAGGAGAGCGCCCTGGTGCTGCAGGACGACCTCAACAACCGGGCGGCCGACCAGACGAACCGGACCATGTACATGCTGTCGCTGGTGGCGGCGATCTTCCTGCCGCTGGGGTTCCTGACCGGGCTGCTGGGCGTCAACGTCGGCGGGATTCCCGGCGCGAACGCGAGCGACGGGTTCTGGGTGACGGTGGCGCTGCTGGCCGCCGTGTTCGTCGCCCAGCTGCTGATCTTCCGAAAGCTGAAGTGGTTCTAGAGGCCTTCCCCCTCACGATGAGGCGTCGTGAGGGATCAGAAGGCCTGCAAGTCGAAAGACGTGCTCCAGGCCGGGCTCAGCCCCCGCCGATCTTGGGGATCAGATAGACCTCGCTCTTCGGGCCGATCGGCGAGAACCAGGCGTCCTGGTGAATCTCGCCGTCGATGGCGAAGGCCATGCGCCGGTCGATGAACTCGCCCAGGCCGGGGAAGCGGGCGTCCAGCGCCTGGATCAGGTCGCGGACGGTGGACGCCTCGATGTCGAACTCCGAGGCGCCGCCGGTGAAGGCCCAGCATTCGCTGCCCGCGACCACGTGCGCCATCGGAACCGTCCGGTCAGCCCGCCTTGGCGCCATCCAGGGCGGCCAGCACCTTGGGCGGCGACAGCGGCAGCGCCGGGATGCGCACGCCGGTCGCCCCGCGCAGCGCATTGGCGACGGCCGCCAGCGGCGGCACGATCGGCACCTCGCCCACGCCCTTGGCGCCGTAGGGGTGCCGCGGGTTCGGCACCTCGACGAGGATGGCGTCCAGCATCGGCAGGTCCGAGGCCACGGGCATCCGGTAATCGAGGAAGCCGGGGTTCTCCATCTGGCCCTGGGCGTCGAAGATGTATTCCTCGTTCAGCGCCCAGCCGACGCCCTGGGCGACGCCGCCCTGCACCTGGCCTTCGACGTAGCTGGGGTGGATGGCCCGGCCCACGTCCTGGGCGGCGGTGTAGCGCACGACGCTGACCTGCCCGGTCTCGGGATCGACCTCGACGTCGCACAGGTGCACGCCGAAGCCGGGGCCGGCGCCCTGGGCGTTGATCGAGACCTGGGCCGCGATCGGGCCGCCGGTGCGCGCCGACTGGGCCGCCAGGGTTTCGAGCGTCAGCGGCTTCTTGTCGGCCTTGGGGTCGAGGCAGATGGCCTCGCCGCCGCGCCATTCCACCTGGTCGGCCGGCACGTCCCACAGCTTGGCGGCGCGGGCCTTCAGGTCGGCGATGACCTTCTCCGCCGCCTGGACGACGGCCATGCCGGTGGCGAAGGTCGTGCGGCTGCCGCCGGTCAGCATCGAGTAGCCGATGGAGGCGGTGTCGGCGACCATCGGGCGGACCCGCTCGACCGGGATGCCGAGCGTCTCGGCGGCCATCATGGCCATGGAGGCGCGGCTGCCGCCGATGTCGGGGTTGCCGGTGACGACCACGGCGCTGCCGTCCTCGGCGATGTTGACCGCCGCCGTGCTTTCGCCGCCCACGTTGAACCAGAAGCCCACCGCGACGCCGCGGCCCTGGTTGGGCCCGAGCGGGGCCTTGTAGTGCTCGCTGTCGCGGATGGCGGCGAGCGTCTCGACATAGCCGATGTTCTGGTACGTGGGCCCGTAGGAGGCCTTGGTCCCGTCGCGCACGGCGTTCTTTTCGCGGAGCGCGATCGGGTCCATCGAAAGCGCGCGGGCGAGGTCGTCGATGGCGCTCTCCACGGCGAAGGCGGCGATCGGCGCGCCGGGGGCGCGGTAGGCGGCCACCTTGGGCGTGTTGTTGACCACGTCGTAGCCGGTGATCAGGAAGTTCGGCACGTCGTAGCAGGCGAGCGCGGTCATGCAGGCCGCGCCCACAGGCGAGCCCGGGAAGGCGCCGGCCTGGAACTTCAGCTCCACCTCGGCGGCGGTGATCGTGCCGTCCTTCTTCGCGCCGAAGCGCACGTTCATGACCGAGCCCGAGGTCGGGCCCGTGGCGCGGAACACCTCCTCGCGGGTCATCACCATCTTCACCGGATGGCCGCTGGCGCGCGACAGGGCGAGCGCCAGGGGTTCGAGGTAGACGGTGGTCTTGCCGCCGAAGCCGCCGCCGATCTCGGCGGGGGTCACGCGGATGTCGGAAATCTCGACCCCCAGCACCTTGGCGCAATAGGTGCGGACCATGAACTGGCCCTGGCTGGAGCTCCAGACGTCGCAGCGGCCGTCCTCGGCCCAGGCGGCCACGCAGGCCTGGGGCTCGATGTAGCCCTGGTGGACGGGCGGGGTCACGTAGCGGCCCTCGACCACCACGTCGGCGTCGGCGAAGGCGGCCTCGGGGTCGCCGCGCAGGTTGCGATGGCGGCGGGCGACGTTGGAGGGCTTATCGGGCCGCGCCTCCAGCCCCTCGGTGAAGAGGTGGTCGTGCAGCAGCGGGGCGTCGGGCGCCATGGCGGCCTCGACCTCGGTGACGTGCGGCAGGACCTCGTAGGTCACCTTGATCCGCGAGAGCGCCTCGTCGGCGACCTCGGACGAGATGGCGGCGACGGCGGCCACGGCGTGGCCATGGTAGAGCGCCTTGCCGCGGGCCATGACGTTCAGCGACAGATCGCGCAGGTTCGAGGCCTGTTCGCCGCCCTCCAGCACCTCGGAGGCGAGGTCGGGGAAGTCGGCGGCCGTGACAACCGCCTTCGCGCCGGGCAGGGCCTTGGCCTTGCTGGCGTCGATCGAGACGATGCGGGCGTGGGCGTGCGGGCTGCGCAGCACCTTGCCGACGAGTTGACCCGGCATGTTGAAGTCGGCGCCGTAGGCGGCGCGGCCGGTGACCTTGTCGGCGCCGTCGGGCCGGATCGGGCGGGTGCCGACAACCTGTAGATCGGCCTTGGCGGCGGGGCGTTCGAGGGTCTCGCTCATGCGGGTGTCCTCTCCTGGCGGAGTTCGGCGGCGGCGTCCAAGACGGCGCGGATGACCTTGTCGTAGCCCGTGCAGCGGCAGAGGTTTCCGGCGAGGAAGTAGCGCGCCTCGGTCTCGGTGGGGTCGGGGTTGGAATCGAGCAGGGCCTTGGCGCCCATCAGCAGGCCCGGCGTGCAGAAGCCGCATTGCAGGGCGGCGTGCTCCAGGAACTTCTGCTGCAGCGGATGCAGTTGGCCGTTCTGGGCCATGCCCTCGATGGTCTCGACCCTTTGGCCCTCGGCCTCGGCGGCGAGCATCAGGCAGGAGCAGACGAGGCGGCCGTCGACGATGACGCTGCACGCGCCGCAGTCGCCGGAACCGCAGCCCTCCTTGGCGCCGGTGAGGCCGAGCTCGTCGCGGAGCGCGTCGAGCAGGGTCATGCCCGGCGTGGCCAGGAACTCGGCCGGGTCGCCGTTGACCGTCGTGGTGACGTGGATCTTGCTCAACGCTGTCCTCCCGCCCGTTGGTAGGCGATCACTGCGGCGCGCCGGGCGAGCACGCCGGCGATCCTGGTGCGGTATTCGGCGGTGCCCCGCTTGTCGCTGATGGGTTTGCAGGCGGCCTGGGCGGCGGCGGCGAGCGCGGCCAGCGCCTCGTCCTCCAGCCGCGTTCCGACGAGCGCCGCCCCGGCGGCCTCGACGTGCAACACCGTCGGCGCGACGGCGCCCAGGGCCACATGAGCCTCGGCCACCGTCCCGTCCTCATGCAGCACCAGGTTCACGCCCGCCCCGGCGACGGCGATGTCCATCTCGGTGCGTGGGGTCAGGCGCAGGTAGGCGTCGGAGGCTCGCGGCGGACGGGCCGGCAGGCGGAACTCCAGGATGAACTCGCCGGGCGCCAGGCTGGTCTTGCCGGGGCCGGCAGGGATGGACTCGACCGGCGCCTCGCGGCGGCCGTTCGGGCCCACGATCACGCAGGTCGCGCGGGCTGCGACCAGGGCCGGCACGCCGTCGGCGGCGGGTGAGGCGTTGCAGAGGTTGCCGGCCAGGCTGGCGCGGCCCTGCACCTGGGTGGAGCCGATCAGGTTCGCGCCCTCGACCACGCCGGGCCAAGCGCGCAGCAGGCCGGCGTGTTCGCCCAGCACGGCGCCGGACGTGGAGGCGCCGATGACGAAGCCGCCGGCCTCCTCGCGGATCCCGACCGCGCCCGCGATGCGTTTGAGGTCGACGATCAGGCTGGGGCTGGTCCGGCCCGAGCGCAGCTGGACCAGGAGGTCGGTGCCGCCGGAGAGCGGACGTGCGCCGGACGCGGCCAAGGCTTTGGCGGCCTCTTCCGGACTGGACGGCGCGAGGTAGGCAAGCTGGGACAAGGGGCGCCTCCAGGTGATTGTTTTTCGAAAACCCCGTTACACCCTCAACGATGCGTCGCCGTCTCCGCGGCGGTCAACCGCGCAGATCGCGGACGGCGCCTGGGGCTGACGTGGGGGCATCTGTTGTGGACGTCCCTTAGAGATGGGCGCGGATGTGCGTCGGCGCCAGGGGGCGGCGCGAAACTCCCGGGCTTGCCGCCGGGTCGGAATCGCGATGTTCGGTGATTGTTCCCGTTCGGAGGCGGCGATGGCGCGCTTCAAGCTGATCCCCGAGGTCTATCTGGTGCTCGAGCGCGAGGGCCGGGTGCTGATGAGCCGGCGGTTCAACACCGGCTACGAGGACGGCAAGTACAGCCTGGTCGCCGGACACGTCGACGGCGGCGAGACGTTCCGCGAGGCCATGGCGCGCGAGGCGATGGAGGAGGCCGGCCTGGCCATCGACCCGGACGCGCTCTCGCTGGTCCATGTGATGCACCGCCGCTCCGAGGAGGAGCGGGCGGGCTTCTTCTTCCGCGCGGCGGCCTGGCGCGGCGAGCCGGTCAATCGCGAGCCGGACAAGTGCGACGACCTGGCGTGGTTTCCGGTCGGGGCATGGCCGGACAGCACTATCCCCTATATCCGCGCGGCGCTGGACCACCTGTTCGCCGGGCGCGGCTATTGCGAGTTCGGCTGGGGGTAGGGCGGCCGCAGGAGCCAGGCGGCGAAGGCGACGGCCAGGAGGGTTCCGGCGAGCTGGCCCAACCAGAAGCCGGGCGCGCTGGAGGGCGCGATGCCGGCGAAGGTGTCGGAAAGGCTGCGCGCCAGGGTCACCGCCGGATTGGCGAAGGACGTCGAGGCGGTGAACCAGTAGGCGCTGGTGATGTAGAGGCCCACGGCCGCGGGCGTGAAGTCGGGCCGGAACCGCAGGGTCCCCAGGATGGTCAGCACCAGGCCGAAGGTGGCGATCGCCTCGGCGAACACCTGGGCCGGCCCGCCGCGCAGCTTGGTCGAGACCTGCAGGATCGGCTCGGCGAACATGGCGTGGGCCGCGAACACGCCCAGCACCGCCCCGACGCACTGGGCCACGACATAGAGCGCCGCCGTGCGCCACGGCAGCTCGCGCCGGAGCGCGAAGGCGAGGCTGACGGCGGGGTTGAAGTGGGCGCCCGAGATCGGGCCGAAGACGGTGATCAGCACCACCAGCCCGGCGCCGGTCGATAGCGTATTGCCCAGCAGGGCGACGGCGTCGTTCCCCCCGGCCAGGCGCTCGCCCATGATCCCGGAGCCGACGACGACGGCCAGCAGCAGGGCGGTTCCCAGGGCCTCGGCGGTGATGCGATGGGCGGCGCCGAACGGCTCGAGCGGCGGCTCAAGGCTGGCGCCGGGCTCCTGGCTCACGCCGGATGGTCCGCGTTCTGCCCGATCTCCCTGAGCCGCGCCTGCAAGGTGAGACGGTCGAGCTTCTCGACCGGCAGCTCGACAAGAAGGCTGATGCGGTTGCGCAGCAGCCGGGCGGCCTCGGAGAACGCAAGCGCGATCTGCGCATCGGTTCCGGTCGCGGCGGCCGGATCGGGGATGCCCCAGTGCGCGGTGATCGGTTGGCCCGGCCAGATCGGGCAGACCTCGCCGGCGGCGGAGTCGCAGACGGTGAAGATGAAATCGAGCTGCGGCGCGTCGGGACGGGCGAATTCGTCCCAGGACTTCGAGCGGAAGTCGTCGGGGTCGAAGCCGAGGCTCCTCAGGATCGGATGGGCGTGGGGGTTCACGCGCCCGGTCGGGAAGGAGCCGGCGGAATAGGCCTGGAAACGGCCGCCGCCGAGCCGGTTGAGCAGCGCCTCGGCCATGATCGAGCGGGCGGAGTTGCCCGTGCAGAGGAAGAGCACGTTGTAGGGGCGGTCGCGCACGGTGGGGTCCTCAGCAGGTCCGGCCTTCGGCCGCGCAGGCCCGGCTGGCGACGTCGGCCAGCGGCGCGCAGATCTCGGGCTTGCCGGCGCAGCAGTCCTCCATGAGGAAGGCCAGCAGTTCGCGCATCCGGTCGTAGCCGGCGGTGTAGATGATCGACCGGCCCTCGCGGCGCGAAGCCACCAGGCCGGCGGCGGCCAGGATGCCGAGGTTGGTCGACAGGGTGTTGGCGAGCGAGCCGGTGGCCCGGGCGATATCCCCCGCGGCCATCCCCTCGGTCCCGGCCTGGACCAGCAGGCGGAACACCTCCAGCCGGCCGGGGTGGGCGAGCGCGCCCAGGGCGCTGACGGCGTTCTCCGGTTCCATAGTTCGGGAATGCCAGAAGTCTCGAACGCCGCCAAGCGATGGTTTCATGTCAGCCGCAGCAGCTCGTGGCGGTGGGCTGGGGCTCGGGCGCCGCGGCGGGCGCGCCGCAGCAGGCCGACGCCGGCCGGGTCGCCGCCTCCAGCTCGGCCAGCGCGGGGCTGTCGCCGTAGGTGGTGGCTTCGCCGAAGGTGTAGAACGTCTCCCACCGCAGGCCGGCCGGGTCGCCGACCCAACTCTTGTCCGACTTGGCGTAGCAGCAGGTGGTGGCGGCCTCGTCGAAGGTCTCGGCGCCGGCCGCCTTCAGCCGGCCCGCCAGCTCGCCGAGCTCCTCGGCGGTGTCGACCTGGATGCCCACGTGGTCGAGGCCGGGGGCGCGGTGGGTGGAGATGGCGAAGTTCACCTTCGGATCGTCCAGCATCCACTTGGCGTAGTCGTCCTTCACGACGCTGGGCGCCGCGCCGAACAGGGTTTCGTAGAAGCGGATCGACTGGGCGAGATCCGGGACGCTGACGTGGAGGTGAAGGCGCTTCATCTTGAGCTCCGTGGTTCGATATGAATTCTATATTTCCCGAAATATCGAATCGTCAAGGGGCGGCGAAGAGATTTTCGTGCGCCGGCTCAGGCGCGAGGCTTGCGCATGTTGACCCGGACGCCTCCGTTGGCCGCGTCCTCGCTCTCGATCGCGTAGCCGAGCGAGGCGTAGAGGCGGATGTTCTCGGTGAAGAGCTTGTTCGTGTAGAGCCGCAGGCCCGCAAGGCCGGCTTCGGCGGCGAGATCCTCGGCCAGCCGCAGCAGGCGCACGCCGTGGCCGCGGCCCTGCTGGTCGGGACGGACGGCGACGTTGACGATCAGCAGGTCGCCGCCCTGTGGCGTCGTCTCGATCAGGGCGGCGAGGCGATCGCCGACGAAGAGCAGGTCGAAGCGGTGGGCCTTCACCGCCACGTCGTAGTCCACCGTCATCGGCAGCGGCGGCCGGGCCGCGATCGGCAGCCATTTGGCGTAGGCCGACTGCACAAGTTCGTGGATGGCGGCCGCGTCGGCGGGGCCGGCGGTTCTCAGGGTCGTCGCATCGCTCATGCGGCGACTGTGCGGCAAGCGCGCCGGCCGGCAAGAGCCTGACCTCGCGTCACGGTTTCCAACGATAACCCACGGCGCCATGCTCGCCGAAAATCGGGAGGACGCCATGGCCCTGCACACCAAGCTCTGCGATCTGCTGGGCGTGAAGCACCCCATCATGCTGGCCGGCATGGGCGGGGTCTCGTACGCCGAACTCGCGGCCGCCGTCTCCAACGCGGGCGGCTATGGCGTGCTGGGCATGGCCGGGCGCGGGCCCGACTTCATCGCCGAGCAGATGAAGGCGGTGCGCAAGCTCACCGACAAGCCGTTCGGCGTCGACCTGCTGGCCGCCAGCCCTGAGAGCCTGACCGCCTCGGTGGACGTGATCATCGGCGAGGGAGCGTCGAGCTTCGTCGCCGGCCTGGGCGTGCCGATGCCGATCCTGGAGAAGCTGAAGAAGGCCGGGCTGAAGGTCATGGTGGTCTGCGGGGCCGTGAAGCACGCGGTGAAGGCCGAACAGGCCGGCTGCGACGCGGTGATCTGCCAGGGCGGCGAGGGCGGCGGCCATACCGGGCTGGTGGGCACCCTGCCGCTGGTGGCCCAGGCGGTGGAGCAGGTGAAGATCCCGGTGGTGGCGGCCGGTGGTCTCTACGACGGCCGCGGCCTCGCGGCGGCCTTGAGCCTGGGCGCCGTGGGCGTCTGGATAGGCACGCGCTTCATCGCCTCGGCCGAGGCGCACGCGGGCGAGATGTACCGGGAGACGATCGTCGAGGCGACCGACGAGGATACGGTCCGCACCCGCTGCTACTCCGGCAAGCCGATGCGGGTGAAGAAGAACCCCTATGTCGCCGACTGGGAGCAGCGGCCCGCCGACATCCAGCCCTTCCCGCAGCAGGCCATGCTGTCGAGCCGGGCCGGGGTGATGGGCGGCATCGGCGGCCAGATCGAAGGGCTCGACGCCGACCGTTCGTGCTTCGCCATGGGCCAGTCGGCGGGCGGCGTGAAGGATGTGCTGCCGGCCGGCGAGATCGTGGCGCGGATCATGGCCGAGGCGGAATCCGCCATCGACCGCGTGGCGGCGATCAAGAACGGCGCGGCGGTCCCGGCCTAGAGCTTCCCGGATCGGGCGGCGTGACCTGATCCGGACGAGAGGGCTCTACGATGTCCGCGCGGCCGAAAGCTGCTGGAAGACGCCCAGGCGGTCGGTCACCTGCCAGTGGCCGGTCAGCCGGTCGTCGGCGTCGAATCCGTAGACCGTCGCGCCCGACATGCGGATCTCGCGACCGCTCGCCGGGAAGCCGGGCAGGTCGCCGGCGTGGGTCGCGCGCCAGAGCCAGGTGATGACCACCCCGTCCCCGGCCTCGGACATGTGGCGGATGTCGAACGTCTGATCCGGGAACGGCGCGCGCGAGGCGGTCAGCCGCTCGCAATAGCCGTCGACATCGAGGGTCTGGCCGTCCCATGGATCGCCGGGGTCGTGGCGGATCGTGTAGCGCGGCGCGAGGTAGCCACGGACGGCCGAAACGTCGCCCCGGTTCCACACCTCTTCCATGAAGGCGGCGAGCAGGCGCTGGCGGTGGCTTTCGGGCATGGCGCGCCGCCCTACGCCCCGTCCGTGAGGCTGTCAATTATATCCGGGTAAAATTAGGCCGCTTCGGCCAGGAAGCGAACCGGATCCTTGGCGAAGTCGCGGGCGTCGGCGAGGCATCCCTGCCAGGCGGCGAGGTGCGTGACCGCGTCGGCGCGCGTGGTCGTCCCGAACAGCAGCGTCGAATAGAGGACGTGGGCGCCGCCGGCGCGCGCCTGCACGACCCGGCACATCGCCGAGGCCTGGTTGAAGCCGTTGATCTGGGCGGTGGTGGGCGCCCCCTCCAGCGCGCTGTCGAACAGCACCGCCTTGCACGCGCGGCCCCCGGCGCAGCCGACGAACTGCATGGAGAATGCGGCGACGGCGGAGGTGACCGACACCAGCACCGCGTCGTCGTCGCGCTGGCTGGTCTGGGCCTTGGCGCCGGCTGTGTCGAGGATGCTCATCAGGCCCCTGGGGTCGCGCGCGTCGAAGACCTCGACGGGCGTCTGGGCGGGCTTGGGTTCGGCCTTGGGCGGAGCCTTCGGCGCCGGGGCTGCGGCGATGGCGAGCAGGGCGAACGGCAGGAGGGCGAGGCGATGGCGGCTCATGAGGGATGGCTATCAGACGGGCGAGTGGGGCGCGAGCACGGCGCCGGTTTCGATGGCTAAGCCATCCGGGCCCGGATACTCTCGTTCGACAATTGTGGCGGGAGGGAGTGAGCCGTGGGCTTTTACGTCGCCATCGTGTTCCTGGTGCTGGCGGTCGTGGTCGCGCTGGGCGCGATCAAGATCGTTCCGCAGGGGCGCGAGTACACCGTCGAGCGGTTCGGCCGCTACACTCGCACGCTGAAGCCGGGGATCAGCTTCCTGACGCCGTTCGTCGAGGGCGTCGGCCGCCGGGTGAACATGATGGAGCAGGTGCTGGACGTGGACCGCCAGGAGGTGATCACCAAGGACAACGTCACCGTCCAGGTGGACGCCATCGTCTTCATCCAGGTGATGGACGCGGCCGCGGCGGCATATCGGGTCGACAACCTGCACTATGCGATCGGGCAGCTCACCATGACCAACCTGCGCACGGTGGTGGGCTCGATGGAGCTGGACGAGGTGCTCAGCCAGCGCGACCACATCAACTCGCGCCTGCTCAGCGTGATCGACGAGGCCACCAGCCCGTGGGGCGTCAAGGTGGCGCGGATCGAGATCAAGGACCTGCTGCCGCCGCCCGACATCACCAACGCCATGGCCCGGCAGATGAAGGCCGAGCGCGAGCGGCGCGCGGTGATCACCGAAGCCGACGGCGAGAAGCAGGCCGCCATCGCCCGCGCCGAAGGCAGCAAGCAGTCGGCCATCCTCGAGGCCGAGGGTCGGCGCGAGGCGGCGTTCCGCGACGCCGAGGCGCGCGAGCGCTCGGCGGCCGCCGAGGCCAAGGCCACCGAGATGGTCTCGGACGCCATCGCCAAGGGCGACGTCAACGCGATCAACTACTTCGTGGCCCAGAAGTACGTGGAGGCCTTCGGCAAGCTGGCCGAGAGCCCGCAGCAGAAGACCGTGATCGTGCCGGCCGAGATGGGCGCCCTGGTGGGGACGGTGGGCGGCATCGGCGAACTGGTGAAGGCGATCTCGGCCGATGGACCGCCGCCGTCCCGGCCGTCCGGGCGCGGGCGCGGCGCGGTTCCGCAAACGGGAGCCTAGGCGATGGCCTGGATCGGCGACTTCTACGGCGCCCAGCCGTTCTGGGTGTGGGCCGCTCTGGCGGCGGGCCTGCTGGCGGTGGAGGTGGTCACGGGGTCGGGCTGGCTGCTCTGGGCCGCCGCCTCCGCGGCGGTCACCGGCGTGGTCGCCGCGCTGTTCGGCCCCCCGCTCGCGGTGGCGCTGCTGGTCTATGCGGTCCTGACCATCGCCTCGACGCTGCTGGCGCGCCGCTACCTGCCGAGCAACGTTCCGGCCCATGCCGGCGACATCAACGACAACATCGCCCGCCTGGTGGGGCATCATGGTTCGGCCGCGCAGGCGTTCGTGCGCGGCGCCGGCCGCGTGTTCATCGACGGCAAGGAGTGGGCCGCCGAGCTGGACGATGGCGAGGCGCTGGAAGCCGGCGCCGAAATCCAGGTCACCGGCGTGGAAGGCGCGCGGCTGAAGGTGCGCCGCGCCTGAATCTTCGTGCCGCGAGATACCCCCAATAGGCGGAACGCGGTTCTCAAAGGTCAAGCTAAGTGACTGGAAATCCGTCACACTTTGGCCGAGTTCGACGGGTAGCTTGACCCCGTGACGGTGACAGCGCTTATCTGCGCCCAAAATCACGACCCAAGACCACGACCCAGGAGACGACAAAGGTGAAAACGCCCAGAGCCCTCGGGCTGGTGATGGCGCTGTTGGCGGCCCTCATGGTCCCCGCCGCGGCGATGTCGAAAGGCAAGGAGGAGGTGTCCGCCCAGGCCCGCAAGGCCGGGATGGAGAAGGCGCCCGCGATCGTGCAGGCCGCCGGCCTGCCCTGCCAGCTTTCCGACGCCCGCCTGATCGGCGAGGACAAGAAAGCCAAGAAGTCCTACTTCGAAGTCGCCTGCGCGGCCGGGGCCATGGGCTATGTGCTGGAGGTGCCCGCCGAGGGAACCCCCACCTCGTTCAGCTGCATCGAAGCGAACACCCCGCCCGAGCCGGGCAAGCCGCCGTCGGCGCCCTGCATGCTGCCGGGCAACTCCGATCCCAAGATGGTGCTCCAGCCGATGCTGAAGCAGGCTGGCGTCGACTGCGCGCCGACGGCCGCTCGCGGCGTCGGTCAGACCAAGACCAGCACCTATATCGAAGTCGCCTGCGAGCGCGGGTTTGGCTACATCGTCGTCGCCAGCGCGCCGTTCGACAACGCCAAGCCGATCCAGGCGCAGAACTGCCTCATGTACGACGACTCCGAGAGCAACATTAAGTGCATCCTGGCCGACAAGGCCTCGCGGCTCGCGGTGATCGACACCTACGTCCAGGCGGCGAACAACGGCTGCGTGGTCAAGGACCGGCGCTGGGTCGGCATGGCCCGCGACAACTCCAGCTTCTACGAAGCCTCCTGCCAGGACGGGAAGGGCTACATCTACAAGGTCAGCGCGACCGGACAGCTCGCCGAGACCTACGACTGCGCCAAGGCCAGCCAGATCCTGGGCGGCTGCACCCTGACCGACGCCCGCCAGGCCCAGACCGAGCAGGCTGCGCTCTACACGCGCCTCGCCAACGAAGCCGGCCAGAAGTGCGACGTGGACAAGTACGCCCTCTTCCCCGCCAAGCCGGGCGAAGAAGTGGCCGAGCTGGTCTGCAAGAACGGCAAGGGCGCGATCCTGATGTCGAAGGGCGCGGACACGACGGCCCTCGACTGCGGCCATGCGCCGATCGCCGGCTACAAGTGCTCGATGAGCGACGACAACGGCTATGCGAACCTCACGGCCGACCTGAAGAAGTACAAGCCCGACACCACCTGCGAAGTCTCGAACAGCCGGGTGGTCGGCAAGACCGACAAGGGCACGACCTACATGGAAGTCGCCTGCTCGGATGGCCTGAAGGGCTATGTGATCGAGTTCCAGAGCCAGCCCAAGATCTCCGCGATCGAGGTCGTGGGCTGCGCGCTCGCCGGCAACTGCAAGCTGCCCGGCAACACCTGATCCCGGCCATCCAAGGCTGAGATGACGAGGCCCGCGGAGCGATCCGCGGGCCTTTTCTCTGGCGGGTCCCGGGCGACGGGCCTTGCCGGACGCTACGGTAGGCTTTCCAGCTTGCCGCGCCGAACCCAGGAGAGTCTCGCGATGCCCGCCTACGCCATCTTCATCAAGAACAAGACGCTCAACGCCGACGAGCTGAAGACCTACAGCCAGAAGGCCGCAGCGGCGCGCGGCGATCACCCGATCAAGCCCTTGGCCTACTACGGTCCGCTGGAGACCCTGGAGGGGGATCCGGCCGAGGGCGTGGTCCTGATCGAGTTCCCCGACATGGCCGCGGCGAAGGCCTGGTACGACAGCCCCGCCTACCAGGAGGCCAAGCAACACCGGCTGAAGGGCGCCGACTACCGCGTGATCCTGGCGGAGGGGCTGGGGGGCTGACGGCCCCGGCGGGTCAGATCCGCGCTTCGATGAACATCGGGCCCTTCTGGGCCATCGCCCCGGCGAAGGCCTTCTCGAAGTCTTCGCCGGTGGAGCAGCTGACGGCCGGAAGGCCCAGGCCCTTGGCCAGCGGGACCCAGTCGATGTTGGGGTCGCCGAGGTCGAGCAGCTTGCGGGCCGAGGGGCCGGCCTCGCCCGCGCCGGTGCGCATCATCTCGATGTTGAGGATGCGGTAGGTGTAGTTGGCGAAGACCACGACGGTGACGTCGAGGTTCTCCCGCGCCATCGTCCACAGGGCCTGCACCGTGTACATCGCCGCCCCGTCGCCGTTCAGGCTCAGCACCTTGCGATCGGGGGCCGCGACGGCGGCGCCGATGGCCAGCGGCAGGCCGATGCCGATGGCCCCGCCGGTCAGCGCCAGCACCTCGTGCGGCCGGGCCGTGGCGGCCGCGGCGGCGACCCCGGCGCCGGAGGTGACCGCGTCGTCGCAGACGATGGCGCCTTCGGGCATGTGGCGCGCGATCGAAGCCCCCACGTGATAGGCGTTCAACTGGCCGCTGGGCGCGGCGTCGGGCAGCGTCTGGGGCTGGACGGGGCCTTCCTTGGGCGCGCCCAGCGCGTCGGCGAGGGCGTCGAGCCCGAGGGCCGAATCCTCGGAGCGCTCCGACAGGGTGAGCGTGCTGCAGCCCTCGGGGACCAGCACGCTGGGCCGGTCGGGGTAGGCGAAGAACGCCACGGGCATGGCCGTGCCGGCGAAGACCATCAGGTCGACGCCCGCCAGTTCGGCCAGGGCCGCTTCGCCGAAGTACTGCATCCGCTTGGGCGCGAACGCGCCGGCGCCACGCTGCTGGCGGGCCACGAAGGTGTCGGCGTAGACGGTGACGCCGGCGGCCTGCAGGCGGGCGGGCGCCTTCAGCGCGGGCGCGAGGCAAGCCTGGCCGCCGATCAGCACGACCGGGTTCTTGGCCGCCTTGATGGCCTTGGCGGCGGCCTCGATCGCCGAGCCGGCCGGGGCCGGGCGGACCGGCTTCTGCGCGATGACGGGTTCGCCCTTGGCCGGCAGCCAGGCGGAGTCGGCGGGCAGGATCAGGCTGACCGGGCCGCCCGGCGGGCCGTAGCTGGCCGCCACCGCCTCGGCGGCGAGTCCGGCGACGGCGTCGGGGCTGTCGGCCGACTTGGCCCAGATGGAGTTGGGCTTCACTAGGGTGGCGATATCGGAGTTCAGCGGCGCGTCGTACTGGCGGTGATAGGTGGCGTGGTCGCCGATGACGTTGACGATCGGCGTGAAGGCGCGCCGGGCGTTGTGCAGGTTGGCCACGCCGTTGCCATAGCCGGGGCCCAGGTGCAGCAGGGTGCAGGCGGGCTTCTCGGCGATGCGGCCGTAGCCGTCGGCCGCGCCGGTGGCCACGCCCTCGAATTGGCAGAGCACGGGCCGCATGGCGGGCACGCCATCGAGGGCGGCGACGAATTGCATCTCGCTGGTGCCGGGGTTGGCGAAGCAGGCGGTGACCTCGTTGGCCACCAGGGTCGAGATCAGGGCGTCGGCGCCGTTCATTCAGAACACCATCACGTCTGGAGGAGGAGGGTCGGCGAACAGCCGCTCGATGGCGGCGGCGCGGCGGGTCCGCGCGAGGCTCTGGGCGATGTAGCCCTTGTCGGTGATCTCGCCGGCGGCGGCGTCGGGCCCGTCGGGCAGCACCAGCGCGCGGGCGATGCGGCCGCCGGAGCCCTTGGCGCGGGCGTTGAAGGCGGCGAGCCCAGCGCGCACGGCCGCCTCGATGGCGGCGCGATCGTGTTTCGGGCTGGGGTAGAGCAACAGGCCCAGGGCCTCCTGGCCCTCGCCGCAGACCACGGCGTCGGTGACGGCGTCGCCGATGGCCCCAATCGCGCCGATGCGTAGTTCGCCGACGCCGACGAAGGTGCCGGACGCCAGCTTGAAGTTCTCCGACAGGCGGCCGTCGAAGATCATCCCCGCCAGCGGTTCGCCCGGCTCGACGAAGCGGGCGGCGTCGCCCAGCCGATAGAAGCCTTCCTCGTCGAACGAGGCCGCCGAGCGTTCCGGCTGGCCGAGATAGCCCTCGGTGACCTGCGGGCCCTTGACCCGGAAGTCGAGCTTGCCGGCTTCGGGGACCAGCCGCACCGAGGTGCCGGGGATCGGCAGGCCGATCATGCCCATCCGCAGGTTGGGCCAGTGGACGTTGCACGCGGTGGGGCCGGTCTCGGTGGCGCCGTAGCCTGAGCCGAAGCTGATGCGCTCGCCCACGGTGCGCACGGCCACGGCCTGGATGCGGTCGGCGGTGGCCTGGCCCAGCGCGGCGCCGCCGTACTGCAACAGCCGCACGCGGGAGAAGAAGTTGCGGGCCAGTTCGTCGTCGGTCTCCAGGGCGTCGGCGAACAGCATCCAGGCCGCCGGCACCATGTTCTGGTAGGTGGGCGCGACGTCGCGAAGGTTGCGGATCGTCTCGCCGAAGCGGGCGCCCGTGGGCTGGCCCTCGTCGATGTAGAGCGTGCCCCCGCGCCAGGCGCCGTAGTTGAGGATCGAATTGGCGCCCAGGCTGTGGCTCCACGGGGCGGAGTGGACCATCACCAGCGGCTCGGGATCGTCGAAGCAGGCGGCGATCTGGGCGGCGTTGAGGCTCATGTTGCGGTGGGTGCAGATCACCGCCTTGGGCAGGCCGGTAGAGCCGGAGGTCAGCAGGTACTTGGCGTGCTGGTCGGGGGTCGCGATCGGATCGGCCGATCCGGCCCGGTACAGCGACTCCAGGGGCGCGTCGCCGGGCCGCGGGTTCGTCGCGGCGATCACCGGCAGGCCGGCCAGGCAGTCGGCGCCCAGGCCCGCGGCGAAGGCCGCCGCGTCGTCGGTGAAGACGGCGGCGGGGTTCAGCACCTCGCAGGCGTGGGTCAGGCGCGCGAGATTGGCCCCGGCCAGGCCGTACTGCGGCGACACCGGCGCGACCGGCAGGCCCTGGCTCATGGCGGCGTAGGCGATCAGCGCGTGGTCGATCCCGTTGCGGGCGAGGATGAGCAGCGGCCGCTCGCCGACCACGCCCAGGTCTCGCAGGCCCGCGGCCAGGGCTCGGATCCGCTGCCACGCCTCGCGGTAGGTGAGCGTACGCCAGCCGTCGCCGGACCGTTGCGCCAGCCAGACGCGGTCGGGGATCGCGCCCGCCCAGTGCGCAAGCGGCGCCGTCACGGTGAGGAAACGGTCGGAATAGGGGGTCGTGTTGGTGAGGATCAATTCGCCGCCAGGCCGCTCCACCACCTCGAGGCGGCGCGGCGCATAGCGCGGGTCCCGGATCGGGGATGTATCGGCGCGAAGCTCGGCGTCCATGCCGGGAGGGTTACGGGGGCCGGGCCGGAAAGGGAAGCCCGAAGGCGGCGGAACCTTAACCCGGGGCGTAGGTCACCATGCTCGCGGCGGCCCAGACGGTGCGATAGACCTCGCCTTCGATCGAGCGGCCCCGCTCCTGATCGGTCCGCAGGCTGGCAAGCAGCGGGAATGGGATGACGGCGACCTGGCCGACGTAGCCAGACGATCCCTTGACGAACAGCGCCCCGTTGGCTTCCGGCGCCTTCGACACCAGGAGCGCGCAGTACCACTCGGCGATGTCGCGCCGGTCGTACTCGAGCCGCGGATGCTTGGCGTACAGCACCTCGCCGGCTTCGAGGACCGCCTTCGGGGAGGCGCGCTTCAGGTGCGCGAGTTCGCGCGGCAGATGCACCGTTTCAGGGAGCTTGAGCACAACGGCGTTCAACAGGAACAGCATCTCTCACCTTGTCGGGGCAGGGTCGTTCCCAGCGGTCTGCCCCGGCGATCCCGCAGCCTACCGGCTGATGGTTAGGAGATGCCTTCCGCGCGCCCCGGTCCGGCAAATATTTTCAGGGTTCCAGCCGGCGGCGGCAGGTTTCCAGGTAAAGCCGCTCGGCCGGGGCCGGATCGAGCGCGAGGGCGGCGGCGTAGGCGCGGTCGGCGGCCGCCTTGCGCCCGGCCCGGGCCGAAAGCCCAGCGAGCGCCGCCTGATAGGGCAGCCAGTCCTCCACGCCCTCGACGCGGGCCAGTTCGGCGAGGCCGGCTTCGGCCCCATGCGCTTCGCCGACGGCCACCGCGCGGTTCACCGCCGTTGCGGCATGTGGCCGGATCGCGGCCAGGACGTCGTAGAGCGCGGCGATGTCGGCCCAGGGCGTGATCCCGGTCTCGGCGCGGGCGCAGTGGGCGGCGTGGATCGCTGCGAGGATCTGCCGCGGCCCGCTCGCCCCGAAGGCCGCGGCCCGGTCCAGCAGCGACGCGCCCTCGCCGATCAGGTCGCGTCGCCACAGCGCCATGTCCTGTTCGCCCGGCGGGACCATGGCGCCGGCTTCGTCCAGCCGGGCCGGGCGGCGAGCCTCGGCGAAGCGCACCAGGGCCGCCAGGCCCAGCACCTCGGGCTCCTCGGGCATGAGTTCGGCCAGCAGGCCCGACAGGCGCAGCACTTCGGCGGCGAAGGGCGCGGATTCGCCCGCCAGGGCGGCGTCCTCGTAGGCCTGGGCGTAGGCGACCTCCAGCGTCGTCAGCACCGCCTCCAGGCGCTCGGGCCAGGCCTGCCGGTCGGGGACCTCGAAGGGCACGCCGGCAGCGGCGATCTTCTTCTTGGCCCGGGTGATCCGCTGGAGCATCGCCGGTTCCGCGACGAAGAAGGCTCGCGCCAAGCGCGGCGTGGAGAGGCCGCAGACGACCTTCAGCGTCAGCGCCGCGCGGGACTCGGGCGCCAGCGCCGGGTGGCAGCACACGAAGATCAGCCGCAGGCGTTCGTCGGGAATGGGTTCGTCCGCGGCCATCAGCGCCTCCTCGGGCGTGGGCGGAGGGGCCGGCGTGTCGAGCACCGCGCGGTCGCGCACGGCGGCCCGGCGCCGGGCGTCGATCGCCCGCCTCAGCGCCGCGCGCCACAGCCAGGCGGCCGGATCGCGCGGCGCGGCGCTGGGCCAGGCGACCAGCGCGGTCGCCGAGGCCTCGGCGAAGGCGTCCTCCGCCTGGTCCAGGTCGCGCAGGCGCGCGGCCAGGGCCGCCACGACCCGGGGCCGGGCCGCGGCGATCGCCTCGCCGAAGCGTTTCACTGGTCGTGGACGATGAGGGGGCGGATCTCGACCTTGCCCCCGTCCATCACCGGCACGCGGCGGGCGATGGAGATGGCGTCGTCCAGGTTGGGGACGTCGATCAGGTAGTAGCCGCCCAGGTGCTCGCGGGTCTCGGCGAAGGGGCCGTCGTGGATGGTCTGCCGGCCGCCCTCGGTGACGACGGTGGTGGCGGTCTCGACGCCCTGCAGGCCGGCGCCGTCCTTCTGGATTCCCTTGGCGCGCAGCTCGCCGGCCAGCGCCATGTGCTTGGCGACGATATCCTGCAGGGCCGCCTGGCCCGCCTCGCCGTCGTAGCAGCCTTCGGGCTCGTAGATCAGGATCATGTATTGCATCGGAGGGGTCTCCCGCTGGGGTCAGATTGCGTGACGCGGAAGCATGCGTCACCGGGGAGACGCGCGAGGCGGGCGGGATTCGACAGGCGCTGACAGAAAGGTTCAGGCGGCCAGGGTTTCCCGGAACCGCACGGGCTCGCCCTGCGACGGCGCGACGATCTCGCCATCGCGCATCACCACCTTGCCGCGGATGATGGTGGCCATCGGCCAGCCCCTGGCCTCCATGCCGTCGAACGGCGTCCAGCCCGAACGGGTCGCCATCATGTCGTGGCGGATCGTGCGCCGCGCCTTCAGGTCGACGATGGTGAGGTCGGCGTCGTAGCCGACGGCCAGGCGGCCCTTGTCGGCCAGGTCGAAGATGCGGTTGGCGCCGTGGCTGGTGAGGTCGACCAGCCGCTCCAGCGAAAGCCGGCCCTCGGCCACGTGGGTCAGCATGATCGGCAGCAGGGTCTGCACGCCCGGCATCCCCGACGGCGAGGCGGGGTAGGGCCGCGCCTTCTCCTCGCGGGTGTGGGGCGCGTGGTCCGAGCCCAGCACGTCGGCCACCCCGTTGGCGACGCCGGCCCAGACGCCCATGCGGTGATAGTGGTCGCGGATCGGCGGGTTCATCTGGGCGAAGCCCTTCAGCCGCTCGTAGGCCTCGGGCCCCTCCAGGGTCAGGTGCTGGGGCGTCACCTCCACCGAGGCCACGTCCTTGTGGTCGGCGAGGTATTCGATCTCTTCCTTGGTGGTCACGTGCAGCACGTGGATGCGCTTGCCCAGCTTCTGGGCCAGGCGCACGAGGCGATGGGTGGACTGGATGGCGGACTGGGCGTCGCGCACCTCGGGGTGGCTGGTCCAGTCGCCGGTGCGCGCCAGCGGGCGCCGCTCGGCCAGGCGGTACTCGTCCTCGGAGTGGAAGGCGGCGCGGCGGTTGATGTGGCGCAGCACCTGTTCCACGCCCTCGTCGTCCTGCACCAGCAGGGTGCCGGTGGACGCGCCCATGAACACCTTCACCCCGCAGCAGCCGGGCAGGCGCTCCAGCTCGCCCAGGTGGGCGGCGTTCTCGTGGGTGCCGCCCACGTAGAAGGCGTGGTCGCAGTGCATCCGGCCCCTGGCGCGGGCCAGCTTGTCGGCCAGGGCGTCGGGATCGGTGGTGGTGGGCTCGGTGTTCGGCATCTCGAACACCGCCACCACGCCGCCCAGCACCGCGCACTGCGAGCCGGTCTCCAGGTCTTCCTTCCACTCCAGGCCGGGCTCACGGAAATGCACCTGGGTGTCGATGACGCCGGGCATCACCGTCAGGCCGGCCGCGTCGAAGGTCTCGCCCGCCGAGGCCTGGGAAAGGTCGCCGACGGCGGCGATCTTGCCGCCGCGCACGCCCACGTCGGCGGCTCCGCGGCCGGCATGGTTCACCACCTCGCCGCCGCGCACGATCAGGTCGTAGGTGTCAGGCATCTTGCGTCCCGGCCTCCTCGTGTTCGGTGTCGTGCAACAGGCCGTGGGCGGCCGCGATCACGGCTTCCACCGACAGGTCCATCATGTGACAGAGCTCCTGGGTGAAGCCGGGGTCAACCGCGCGGATTTCCTCGAAGCTGCGCGGGCCGCGCACCACGCGGGCGTTGTCGCCCCAGGGCGCGTAGAGCCGCTCGTCCGAGGGGCCAAACAAGCCGAGGGTGGGGCAGCCGGCGGCCGCGGCCAGGTGCATGGCCCCCGAATCGTTGCCGATGAACAGGCGCGCGCGCTTGAGGCAGGCGAAGGCGGTGAGCAGGTCGACCTTGCCCGACAGGTCGATGAAGCGGTGCAGGGCCACGTCGCGCAGCTGGCGCGCCAGCTTCTCGTCGCCGGGCCCGCCCAGCACCATCAGCCGCCCGCCCTGCAGCGGTCCGGGCTCGCGCAGCAGGCGCATGGCCACGCGGCTGAAGCGCTCGACGGGCCAGGTCTTGCCGATCCAGTTGGCGGCCGGCGCCATGGCCAGGATCGGGCCTTCGCCGGCGGTCAGCTCGGCGGCGTAGGCCTCGACGTCGGGCGAGGTGAAGATGTGGGGCGCGGCCGGCTCGTCCTCGATCCGCAGGGTGCGGGCCGCCTCCATCACCTTGTGGACCGGCAGCGGGCTCTTGCGGTGGATCGCCCGCCGCCTGGTCGACAGGAAGCGCGAGATGCCCGAACCGCGCAGGTCGACGATCAGGCCCCAGCGGGTGGTGCGCACCTTGCGCCACAGCTCGAACCAGTGGGCCCCTGACTTGGCCTTCTCGAAGACGATGATGCGGTCGAGGTTCGGAACCTGGCTGAACAGCGGGGCCGCCAGCGGCCCGGCGACGACGGTGAAGCGCGCCTCGGGAATCTCGTCGGCCAGGCGCTTGATCAGGCCCGAAGACAGCACGGCGTCGCCAATCCGCGTGGCGGTGATGAACAGGATGGGGAAACCAGGGGCGCGCGCCATGAGCGCCTCTCTATAGGCGCGCCCGGGCTGGCGCTCCACCGCCCGCGGGCCCAAATTGCTGGAATGTCCCCACCGATCTTCGCCGTCCTGACGAGCCGCGCCCTGATCTCCGTCGGCGGACCCGACTGGCGCACGTTCCTGCAAGGCCTGATCACCCAGGATGTCGAATCCGTGGCGGAGGGCCAGGCGCGGTTCGGCGCCCTGCTGACGCCGCAGGGCCGGCTGCTCTACGACCTGTTCGTGGTCGAGCGCGGCGACGGGACGGCCTGGCTGGACGTGGAGGCCGAACATCGCGAGGCCCTGCTCCAGCGGCTGATGATCTATCGCCTCAGGGCCAAGGTGGAGCTGGCGGCCGACGAGACGCCGGTGTCGATCCTGTTCTCGCCCGACCCGGGCGCGATCCCGCCAAAGCCGGCCGAGGGCCTGTGGGTCGCCGATGGCCGTCTGGCCGAACTGGGCTGGCGCGGCTACGGCGCGGCGGCTCCGGCGGGCGCGACGACCGCCGACGAGACGGCGCGCGAAGCCCAAAAGCTGAGGCTGGGCGTACCGGGGCCGGCCGACTGGGGCGTCGAGCGCACCTATCCCATCGAGGCCAACTTCGACCTGCTGGACGGGATCGACTTCAAGAAGGGCTGCTTCGTCGGCCAGGAGACCACCTCGCGCATGAAGCGGCGCGGCGCCATCAAGAGCCGCATGCTGCCCATCGCCTTCGACGGTCCGGCGCCGCCTCCCGGAACCGAGGTGCTCGCCGGTGACCTGCGGGCCGGCCAGGTGCTGTCGGGCGCCGAGGGCCGCGCCATCGCCCTGCTGCGGCTCGACCGGGCGCTGGGCGCCGACCTCACGGTCGATGGCCGGCCGGCGCGAGCCGAGGTTCCGGGGTGGCTGGCGCAGGCCGTGGGCGAAGCCGCCTAGCGAACCCCTTGTCTCGCCCGCCCGCCTGCGCTCTGACTGCGGCATGACGGCGACCCTGACTCGGTGCGAGTGGCGCGGCATGGCCGGCGATCCGCTCTATGAGGCCTACCACGACACCGAATGGGGCGTGCCGGAGTACGACAGCCGCGCGCTCTGGGAGAAACTGGTGCTCGACGGCTTCCAGGCGGGGCTGGCCTGGATCACCATCCTGCGCAAGCGCGAGGCCTTCCGCGCGGCTTTCGACGGCTTCGATCCCGAGAAGGTGGCCCGCTATGGCGAGGCCGACCGGACCCGGCTGATGGCCGACGCCGGAATCGTGCGCTCGAACGCCAAGATCGATGCGGCCATCAACGGGGCGAAGATCTTCCTGGAGATGCGCGACCGCGGCGAGGATTTCTCCGCGTTCTGCTGGGGCTTCACCGGCGGCAAGCCGGTGCAGAACACCTGGACCGCCTTCGGCCAGGTGCCGGCCCAGACGGAGCTGGCGGTGGAGGTCTCCAAGGCGCTGAAGGCCAAGGGCTTCAAGTTCGTCGGGCCGGTGATCGTCTACGCCTGGATGCAGGCCGTCGGCATGGTCAACGACCACCTCACCGGCTGCTTCTGCCACGACCGCGTGAAGGAGCTGGCGCGCTAGTGGCCAAGGGGCCGACCTTCATCCTCGAACGCGCCATCGTCGGCGGGCCGGTCTGCGGCGTGGACGAGGCGGGGCGCGGTCCCTGGGCGGGGCCGGTCTATGCGGGCGCGGTGATCCTTTCCGACAATCCGCGCAAGGTCCCCAAGGGCCTGGACGACTCCAAGAAGCTGACGGCCCGGGCGCGCGAGGCGCTGGAGCTGGAGATCAAGGACCGGGCCGTGGCCTGGGGCGTGGGCTTCGCCAGCGTCGAGGAGATCTTCGAACTCAACATCATCGGCGCCACAGGCCTGGCCATGCGAAGGGCGGTGGCGGCGCTGGGCGTGGCGCCGGCGCATGCCCTGGTGGATGGGAACTACCGCTTCGACCTGCCCTGCGAGGTGCAGACCGTGGTCGGCGGCGACGGCAAGTCGAAGTCGATCGCCGCCGCCTCGATCCTGGCCAAGACGGCCCGCGACCGACTGATGGTGGAGATGGACGCGCGATATCCCGGCTACGGCTTCGCCAGCCACAAGGGCTACAACGCGCCGGGCCACGTCGAGGCCCTGGTCAGCCTGGGCCCTTGCGAGATCCACCGCCGCGCCTGGCGGCCGGTGAAGATGGTGCTGGCCGGCCTCGATCCCCGGACCGAGGGCGCCGCTCAGGAGGAGTTGCCGTTCTGATGCATGCGCTGAGAACCCTGGTCCTGGCCCTCGTGGCCGCCTTCGGCCTGCTGGCGCACGGGGCGCTGGCGGCGGCCCGTCAGCCGCTGGTCGACGCGGCCTGGCTGCAGGCGCATGCGTCCGACGCGGGCGTTGTCGTCATCGACGTCCGCCCGGCCGAGGCCTATGCGGCCGGGCACGTGAAGGGCGCCCTGAGCGCGCCCTATGCCAGCTTCGGCTGGCGCGGGACCGTCGACGGCGTGCCTGAACAGCTGCCGCCGCCGGCGCAGATCCAGGGCCTGATCCGCGGCCTGGGCGTGAACGGCGCGAGCCACGTGGTGATCGTCACGGCCGGCGCCAACGCCACCGACTTCGGCGCGGCGACGCGCGTCTACTGGACCTTCCGGGTGCTGGGCCACGACGAGGTGTCGGTGCTCGACGGCGGCCAGCGGGCCTGGACCGGGGCCGGCCTGCCGCTGGACACGGCCACGCCGCCGCCGCCCGCCGCCGGGGATTTCACGGCACGGCTGAACCCGGCGCTGCTGGCCGACACGGCCGAGGTCGAGGCGGCGATGAAGGCCGGCGTGCGCCTGATCGACGCCCGGCCGCCCGACCAGTTCTCGGGCGCGAAGAAGAGCCCCATCGCCCGCGTCGGCGGCGCGATCCCCGGCGCGGTCGACGCCCCGCTCACCGAGTTCTACGACGCCGAGGCCGGACGGTTCGCCGACAAGGCGGCGGTGGAGGCGGCGGCCAAGGCGCACGGCGTCGATCCGGACAAGCCCGCCATCGCCTACTGCAACTCGGGCCACATGAGTTCGGTGGACTGGTTCGGGCTCTCCGAGGTGCTGGGGCAGAAGGACGTGAAGCTCTACGACGGCTCGATGGCGGCCTGGACCGCCGACCCCGCCCGCCCGGTCAGCGCGACTGCCGAGCCGGCCCATTGACCCGCTGAATCAAGATTGACCCCGGCCGGCCGAGACGGCCCGCTGCGGGCATGAGCGACGACCCCATCCCCGGCGCGCTGCGGCTCCAGGCCGGCATCTGCAAAGCCTTCGGCGCGCCCTTCCACGCCGCCATGATGGAGCGCCTGGCCGCCGACTACGAGCAGGGCGGGCCCACGCGCGGCCTTGTCGAGCCGTGGATCGGCGCCTCGGCGCGCAAGCTGTTCGACGACGCCGTGCCGATCCGCCTTGCCAACGCCTTCACCCATCTGGCCATGAGCGGCGAGGCGCCGGCGCTGGCGGCGGCCTATCCCACCGAGGCGAACCCCGCGGGCGACCCGGACGCGGCCTGGGGCGCGGCGCGGTCGGCGATGACGGCGCATCGCGACCATCTCCTGGCCTTCATGGGCCACGAGCCGCAGACTAACGAGGTGCGCCGCTCGGCCTGCCTGCTGGGCGGCTTCCTGACCGTGGCGGCCGAGACGGGCCTGCCGCTGCGCTGCTTCGAGATCGGGGCCAGCGCCGGGCTCAACGTCCTTTGGGATCGGTTCCACTATCGGCTCGGCGCGGCGGAATGGGGCGATCCGGCCTCGCCGGTGGAGATCCCGACCGACTGGGAAGGTCCGCTTCCGCCGCTGGAGGCGAAGGTCGAGGTGGCCGAACGCGCCGCCTGCGATCGGCGCCCGACCGAGCTGACCGACCCGGCCCAGCGCCGCCGGCTGCTGGCCTGCATCTGGCCGGGCCAGTTCGACCGGCTGGCGCGCAGCCGCGCGGCCATCGACCTGGCGCTGGCGGGCGGGACCGTGGTGGACGAAGCCGACGCGCTGGACTGGACGCGGGCGAAGGTGCGGCCCGAAGCCGGGGCGGCCACGGTGCTCTATCACTCGATCTTCTGGCAGTACCTGCCGCACGAGACCCGCGAGGCGCTGGAGGCGGCGATCCTGGAGATCGGCGACGGCGCGACGCCCGAGGCCCCGTTCGCCTGGCTGCGCATGGAGCCGCCGATGAACAACCTGGCCACCGTCGAACTGCGGCTCACCCTATGGCCGGGCGGCGGCGAGCGGGTCCTGGCCGAGGTCCATCCCCACGGCGCCTGGGTGCGCTGGAGCTGAGCCGCGCTCCTCCGCGGGCAGGTGCGACAACATGCACGGCCCCGGCGGGAAGGCAGGCAGTCGTTGTTAACCGCCGCTGCCTAGGGTCGCCGGGTAGCGGTCCGCGGCGGCGAATGTTTTCAGTCCTTTCCTGCATCTACGCCCAACACGACCTGCGGCTTGTCGCGGTCGCGACGCTGATCTGCGCCGCGGCCTGTAGCGCGGCCTTTGGGTTCCATCAGCGCAGCGTCGGAGCGGCCGGCTCCAGCGTCCGGTGGGCCTGGATGGCCCTGACCGGCCTGGTGGCGGGTTCGGGCGTCTGGGCGACCCACTTCATCGCCATGCTCGCCTACCAGCCGACCCTGCCGATCGGCTACGACGTGGCGCTCACCGCCGGATCGCTGGCGACCGCCGTCGTCGGCATGGGGGCCGGCTTCGCGCTTCCGGCCCTGTGGCCGACGCGCGCCGTCGCCCTGGCCGCTGGAGCCCTGACGGGCCTCGCCGTCGCGGCCATGCATTTCATGGGCATCGACGCCATGCGGATGTCGGCGCGCGTCGACTGGGACCACCGCTATGTCACGGCCGCGATCCTCATCGGGACGTTGGGCGCAGCGGGCGCCTTCTACGCCCGTGAGCGGCTTCAGGGCCGGATCGGATGGTTCGCGCCGGCCATGCTGCTGCTCCTGAGCATCGTCGGGCTGCACTTCACCGCAATGACCGCTGTCCGCCTCGTTCCGGACCCGGCCCTTGGGGTCCCGGCCCATCTGGTGGGGCGCGGCGCCCTGGCGCTGGCGACGGTGGCGCTCGCGGGCCTGATCCTGGCCGCCGCGACGAGCCTGATCTGGATGGAGCGGTTCGGGCGCAATTCGACTCTACAAGGGCTGCGCGATGCGCTCGACACCCTGTCGGCCGGCCTGGCCTTCTATGACAACCGCGGGCGATTGGTGGCCTGGAATCGCGCCTACGCCGACCTGTTCGCCGCCGCCGGCCTGGCTCCGACCCAGGGCATGCCCCGCCGCGTGATGATAGAGGCGGCGCTCGCCGCGGGCTGGGCGCCTGAGGGCGGCGGACCCGACCGGCGCCGGGCCTACTACCAGAGCGGCGCGGCCCCGGCGGTGGAGGTCAGGCTGCCCGACGGGCGCTGGCTGCGGCACGAAGCCTTCGCGACCCATGACCGCGGCGGCGTGACGATGCTGACCGACCTGACAGAGCAGCGGGAGACCGCCCGTGCGCTGGGCGAGGCCCGAGACGCGGCCGAGGCGACCAACCGCGCCAAGAGCCAGTTCCTGGCCAATATCAGCCACGAGATCCGGACCCCGCTGAATGGTGTGCTGGGCGTCGCCGACGTGCTGTTCAACACCGGGCTGAACGACCAGCAACGGGACCTGGTGGGCGTGATCCAGACGTCCGGCGCGCTGCTCAACGCCCTGCTGGGGGACCTGCTGGACCTGGCCCGCGCCGAAGCCGGCGCGGCGGAGCTGCGGCCACAGCCCGAGAGCCTCGCCGCGGTCGCGGATTCGGTGCGGCGCCTGCACGCGCCGCGCGCCGAGCAGAAGGGCGTCGGCCTGCGCGTGGAGATCGGCGCGGACGCCGGAGCCTGGGCGGCCTGCGACGGCATGCGCCTGCGCCAGGTGATCGGCAACCTGGTGAGCAACGCCATCAAGTTCACCGACGCCGGCGAGGTGGTGATCGCGCTGGAGCGCTCGGGCGACTCCGTCACCTTCCGTGTACGCGACACGGGCGCCGGCTTCGACGCGGCGACCAAGGCGAGGCTGTTCGGCCGCTTCGAACAGGCCGACGGCAGTTCGACGCGGCGGCACGGCGGCGCGGGCCTGGGCCTGGCCATCTCCCGGGAATACGTGCGCCTGATGGGCGGCGAGCTGGACGGCGACAGCCAGCCGGGCGAGGGCGCCGTCTTCTCGTTCACGCTGGAGCTGCCGGCGCTTGAGCCCCCCGCGCCCGCGGCGGACGAACCGGCCGCCGGCGAACGCGAGGCGGGCCGCTTCCGCGTGCTGATCGTCGACGACAACGAGGTGAACCGTCAGGTGATGGCGATGATCCTGGACTCGATCGGCATCGATCATGCCGAAGCCGCCAACGGTCGCCAGGGACTTGACGCCGCCATGACCTGCGGCTTCGACGCCGTGCTGATGGACATCCAGATGCCCGTGATGGACGGCTTCGAGGCGACGCGCCGCATCCGCGCCTGGGAGGCCGAGACGGGTCAGCCGCGCACGCCGATCCTGATCGTTTCGGCCAACTGCCTGCAGGAGCACATCGACGCCGGCGCGGCGGCCGGCGCCGACGGACATCTCGACAAGCCGGTCTCGGTGGCCCAGCTGCTGGGCGCGCTGGAGCCGTACGCGACCGCGGCGCTGGCGGCTTAAGCTTTCGTTGACCATGGCTGTAAAGACGGCCTTCACCATGTCGGCCTGAGGATTCAAAGTGTGTTTCCACTTTGAGGGCGCGTCATGCGGCTGCCGGTCGACACCATTCTGACAGGCGATTGCCTGGAGGAGCTGGCGAAGCTCCCCGACCGTTCGGTCGATCTCGTGTTCGCCGATCCGCCCTACAACCTCCAGCTCGGCGGCGACCTGCTGCGCCCGGACAACTCCAAGGTCGACGCCGTCGACGACCACTGGGACCAGTTCGAGAGCTTTGAGGCCTACGACCGCTTCACCCGCGCTTGGCTGAAGGAATGCCGGCGGGTCCTGAAGGACGACGGCGCCCTCTGGGTGATCGGCAGCTATCACAACATCTTCCGCGTCGGCGTGGCCGTGCAGGACCTGGGCTTCTGGATCCTCAACGACATCGTCTGGCGCAAGTCGAACCCGATGCCGAACTTCAAGGGCACGCGCTTCACCAACGCCCACGAGACCCTGATCTGGGCGGCCAAGAGCCGGGGCGGGCGGCGCTACACCTTCAACTACGACGCCATGAAGATGGCCAACGACGAGCTGCAGATGCGCTCGGACTGGACCCTGCCGCTGTGCACGGGCGAGGAGCGGCTGAAGGACGACACCGGCGCCAAGGCCCATCCCACCCAGAAGCCCGAGGCCCTGCTGCACCGGGTGATCATGGCGTCCACCAAGCCGGGCGACGTGATCCTGGATCCGTTCTTCGGCACGGGCACCACGGGCGCCGTGGCCCGCCGCCTGGGGCGCAAGTTCATCGGCGTCGAGCGCGAGACCGAATATGCGAAGATCGCCGAGGCGCGGATCGCCCGGGTGATCCCCGCCAGCCCCGAGGAGATGGCCGTCACCGGCTCCAAGAAATCGGAGCCGCGCGTGCCGTTCGGCCAACTGGTCGAGGCCGGGCTGCTGCGGGCCGGCGACGTGCTGTACTGCCCGCAGGGCCGCAACGCCGCCAAGGTGCGCGCCGACGGCAGCCTGATCGTGGGCGAGTTCACGGGCTCGATCCACAAGGTGGGCGCCATGGTCCAGTCGGCGCCGGCCTGCAACGGCTGGACCTACTGGCACTTCAAGACCGACAAGGGCCTGGCCCCCATTGACGTGCTGCGGGCCAAGGTGCGGGCGCAACTGCCCGCATAGGACTCGACCTCGCCGTCCTTCGCCCCCACCTTGTTCGAAAAGACGGTTCGGGGAGGGGCGCAGATGCGCGGGACCGGCGCGTGAATCCGCGCATCTACGTGCTGACGCTGTCGAGCTTCGCGTTCGGCTCGGCGGCCTTCATCTTCGCCGGCCTGCTGGAGCCGATGGCGGCGGATCTCGGCGTCTCGACCGCCGTGGCCGGCCAGTTGCAGACCGCCTACGTCCTCACCTCGGCCTTGCTTGGGCCCGCGGTGGCGCACCTTCTGGGCCGGGTCGACCGGCGGCTGGTGGTGATGGGCGGGCTCGCGCTCGGCCTCTGCCTGCACCTGGCGTGCGCGTTCACGCCCAACTTCATGACCCTGATGGTGCTGCGCGGCCTCGCCGGCCTTGCGGGCGCGATGTCGGGGCCGGCGGCCAGCGTCGCGGCGGCGACCCTGGCCTCGCCCGAGCGGCGCGGGTCGGCCGTGGCCACCGTGGCGGGCGGCATGACGCTGGCCTTCGTCCTGGGCATTCCCCTGGGCAGCGTGGTGGGCGCGGCGTTCGGCTGGCGCGCGACTTTCCTGGTGGCGGCGGGGCTTTCGGCCATCGCGCTGGCCGGGGTGGCGCTCTTCCTGCCCAGCGTGCCGGCCCAGCCGCGGCGGACCGGCGGCCAGGTTCCGATCGGCGAGATCTGGCCCCTCTACCTCACCACCTTCCTGATGTTCGCCGCCAACATGACGCTCAACCTCTACATCGCCCCGATCGTGCGGGTGGGGGCGGGGGTCACCGGCGCGGGCGTCGGCGCGTTCCAGGCGATGATCGGCGTGGGCTCCATCGCCGGGCTGTCGCTGGGCGGGCGGGCGGCCGACCGAGGGGCGGGCAAGGCCTGGATCCTCCAGGGATTCGTGATCCAGGGCGTGGCCATGAGCCTGCACTTCGCCGCCACCCACCATCTGCTCGGGACGGGCTGGTCCAGCAAGGTCCTGGTGGCCTCGGCGATCTTCGTGGCCGCCACGGCGCTGTTTTCGGTGACGCCGGTGATCCAGTCGCGGCTGATCCAGGCCACCGACGGGGCGCCCGTGGCGCTGGCGCTGAACGGCTCGGTGATCGCGCTAGGCCAGGCGCTAGGCTCCACGATGGGCGGGGCGGCGCTGGCGCTCCTGGGCGTGCCGGCGATCCCGGGCGCAGCCCTGGCGATGTCGCTGACCGCCCTCGCCATCCTCGCCTTCGCCTTCCCGCGGGCGCGGCCCGCGACGGTCTAAAGCAGGTTCGTGAGCCCCGCGCGAGCGGCCTTCAGGAACACGCTGGGCAGGGCGTCGAGATCGCGGCGCGGGCTCCAGATCACGCCGTCGGCGTCCCCTTCGGCCCGCAGCAGGCGCAGGGTCAGCGTGAAGTGGGTGAAGCCGTGCTCCACCTCGCCCACGCCCCGCCAGTCGGCCTCGGCCGGCGCGGCGGCCAGCGCCTCGGCGTCGCTCCAGCGCTGGGCCCGCCACGCGCTGGTGGGCAGGGCCAGCATGCCGCCCAGAAGGCCCTTCGGCGGCCGGCGCACCAGCGCGATCCGGTCGCCGCGGGTCAGCACATAGGCGACGCCATGGCGGTGCGGCCGTTCGGCCTTGGCCGTCTTGCGCGGGTAGGTCTCGGGCGCGCCGCCGGCCAGGGCGGCGCAGTGGGCGGTCAGCGGGCAGCGGTCGCACAGGGGCGCCTTGGGCCGACAGACCGTTGCGCCCAGGTCCATCAGCGCCTGGGCCCAGTCGCCCGGACGATGCTCGGCGACGAGGCCGGCGGCCAGCCGCTTCAGTTCGGGCTTGGCGTCGGGCAGGGGCGCCTCCACCGCGAACAGCCGCGCCATCACCCGTTCCACATTGCCGTCGACCACATTGGCCGGGCGATCGAAGGCGATGGCCGCCACCGCCGCGGCGGTGTAGGGGCCGAGGCCGGGCAGGGCGCGCAGGCCCTCCTCGGTGTCGGGGAACACGCCGCCATGGTCGGCCGCGACAGCGCGGGCGCAGGCCAGCAGGTTGCGGGCGCGGGCGTAGTAGCCGAGGCCCGCCCAGGCGGCCATCACCTCGCCGTCGGGCGCGGCGGCCAGGTCGCCCACCGTGGGCCAGCGGGCGGTGAACTTCAGGAAATAGGGCGTGGCGTGCGGCACGGTGGTCTGCTGCAGCATCACTTCCGACAGCCACACCCGGTAGGGGTCGGCCCGCGCGCCGGCGGCGTGGTCGGCCGGCCCCACCCGCCAGGCCAGGTCGCGGGCGTTGGCGTCGTACCAGTCGAGCAGGCGGGCGCGGAGCGTTTCGGAAGCCACGCCTGCGCCTAACATCCGCCGGCCGTCCGGCGAAGCCTTGTCGTCCCCAAGGGCAGCTTGGCGATATTGAGCACTGGCGCAACGACGCCACGAGGAGGGAACGACGCCGTGGGAGAACACCTTCCGGGACTCTCGCCCGAAGAGGCGGCGCGCGCGATGCAGCCGCTCGAGTCGGCCTGGACGCTGCCGCCGGCCGCCTATCTGCGCGACGACATCTACGCCCTGGAGCTCGAACGGATCTTCCGGCGAAGCTGGCTGGCGGTGGCCCGGCTCGACCAGATCCCCGAGCCCGGCGATTTCCTGACCCTCGATCTCGTCGGCCAGCCGGTGATGGTGGTCCACGGCGTCGACGGCGAGGTGCGGGTGATGTCGGGCGTGTGCCTGCACCGCGCCGCTCTGCTGGCCGAAGGGACGGGGCGGCGCAAGCTGTTCACCTGCCCCTACCATTCGTGGGCCTACGACACGACGGGCGCCCTGGCGGCCGCGCCGTTGATGGAGGGCGCGGAGGGGTTCGAGCCGGGCGCCTGCCGCTTGCCGCAGATCCGCGCCGAGGTCTGGGAGGGCTTCGTCATGGCCAACCTCGACCCCGAGGCGGCGCCTTTCGCCCCGCAGGTCGAGGGCCTGCGCGCCGCCTTCGCCAACTACGACCTCGCCGGCATGGTCGTGGCGCGCACGCTCACCTACGAGAGCGGCTGGAACTGGAAGGTCCTCGTTGAGAACTTCATGGAGGCCTACCACCACATCGGCCCCCATGCGCAGACCTTCGAGCCGGTCTTCCACGCCCGCGATTCCAGCGTGCCCGACGCCGACGGGCCGTGGTCGATCCTGCGCATGCCGCCGGCCGAACCGCACGCGTCGCCCGACGCCCTGGTCCAGGGCCTCGATCCGTCACAGCAGGGCGCCCTGTTCGCCGCCGTCGCCTATCCGCACCTGATGTTCGCGCCGCACGACAACGGCATGGCCTGGTACCAGTTGTTTCCGTCCTCGGCCGGCCGCCTGACGCTGAAGGTCCATGTGTGCCTGCCCGGCCATGCCCGGGCGCTGGACGATTACGAGGCCATCGCCGACGCCGCCGCCGCCTTCACCGACCACATCCATCGCGAGGACATCGCCGCCAACGACCTGGTCTGGCGTGGCCTCACCGCCCCGATGACGCGGCAGGGCCGGCTGTCGCCGCTGGAACGGGCGATCTGGCAGATGAACCAGTGGTGGCTGGGGGCGATGACGGCGCCTCGCTGAGGCGATAGGGTTTCGGCGTGTCCCGCCGCCAGCTCCCGACCACGGAAGAGGCCCTCCGCATCCTGGCGGAGAGGCGCACCCGCCCCCAGCGCCGCGCGCCGCCGCCGGCGGGCCGGGCGCTGAACCGCTACGTGAAGGACCTGGACGCGAAATACGGCCAGGGCGTCGGCGGCCTGTCCGCGCGCTGGCGCGAGATCGTGGGGCCCGAGATCGCCCGGCGCACCGAGCCCGTGAAGCTGGTGAAGGGCCGCGCGGGCGGGCCGTCGTCGCTGGAGATCCGGGTCGCCGGGCCGGCGGCGGCGATCGTGCAGCACCAGGCCCACGACATCCTGGCGCGGGTGAACCTGTTCCTGGGCGCCGAGGCGGTCCAGAAACTGCGCATCGTGCAGGGGCCGCTGCGGCGGACCGAACCGCCGCCTCCGCCGCGCCGCCGGCCCGCGCCGCTCGACGCCGCGCAGGAGGCGGGCCTGGCCGAGGGGCTCGCCGACGTCCCGGACGGCAAGCTCAAGGCGGCCCTGATGGCGCTGGGCCGAGGCGTCCTGCGGCGAAGCGGCCGTTGACACATATCCGTCGCGGTCGCATCGCCAATTGCCGGCGCGGCCGCCTCCCGAGAGAGCGTTTGCGCCTGCGCGCGGGAATCGCGCTTTAATCTTCCGTTCAGAACCTCGCGAAAGGTCGCCGATGGTCCGTCCGAGCCGCCTCCTGATGGCCGCCGCCCTCGCGGGCGCCGTGGTCCTGGCGGGTTGCAGCAAGCCGGCGGGCGATGTCGCGGACGGCGCCATGTCGATGGGCTTCCTCGACGCCAAGGTCCAGATGGACGAGTACGCCTCGACCACCTGCTCCCACTGCGCGCGGTTCAACAACGACGTCTTTCCGGCCTTCAAGGCCAAGTACATCGACACCGGCAAGGTGCGTTACACCCTGCACGAGTTCCTCACCCCGCCCGAGGCCGTGGCTGCGGCCGGCTTCCTGACCGCGCGGTGCGCCGGGCCCGACAAGTACTTCGCCGTGATCGACGACCTCTTCCGAAGCCAGGAGGAGATGTATGCGACCGGCGACGCGCGGGGCGTGCTGGTCAAGGTGGCGCAGGCGGCCGGCCTGACCGAGGACCAGTTCAACAAGTGCGTCGCCGACGAGGCCGCCAACCGGGCGCTGTCCCAGCGCGTCCGCACGGCGATCCGCGACAAGGGCGTGAGTTCCACGCCCACCTTCTTCTTCAACGGCAAGAAGGTGAAGGAGGGCGAGATGACCCTCGATGAATTGGACGCCGCCGTTGCGGAGGCCTCGAAGTAGCCATGCGTTTTCGCCCGACCCTCGTTGCGTTCCTGACCCTGCTGGCGGCCGCGCTCGTCGCGCCGGCTTCCGTCGCGGCCGCGCCCGCCGCGCCCGCCAAGGCGGCGGCCGTCCGCTGGCCCTCCGCCCCGGGCGACATGAACCTGGGCGACCCGAACGCCCCGGTGCGGGTGATCGAATATCTGTCGCTGACCTGTCCGCACTGCGCGCACTTCAACGACGAGGTCTTCCCGCTGTTCCGGAAGAAGTACGTCGACACCGGCCGGGTCTACTACACGGTGCGCGAGCTGCTGACCGCGCCGGCCCAGGTGGCGGCCGCGGGCTTCCTCATGGCCCGCTGCGGCGACGGCTCGAAGTATTTCACGATCGTCGACCAGGTGTTCCGCAGCCAGCCGCGCTGGCAGGCCGGCCAGATCAAGCCGATCTTCCTCGACATCGCCAAGGCCAACGGCTTCACCGAGGCGCAGTTCGAAGCCTGCCTGACCGACGAGAAGGCGCAGGACGCCCTGGAAGCGCGGCTGACCTACGCCAACGAGACCGATCACGTGACCGGCACGCCGACGTTCTTCGTGAACGGCCTGCTGATGCCGAACGACCGTGTGCCGACCCTGGCCGAGCTTGACGCGGCCATCGCCAAGGCCCTCGCCGCGAAGGGAGGGCGCTAGCGCAGGTGCACTTCCAGCGGCTCAAGCTCGCGGGCTTCAAGTCCTTCGTCGATCCGACAGAGTTCCGGATCGAACCGGGACTCACGGGCGTCGTCGGGCCGAACGGCTGCGGCAAGTCGAACCTGTTGGAAGCGCTGCGCTGGGTGATGGGCGCCAATTCCGCCAAGGCCATGCGGGCCGGCGGGATGGACGACGTGATCTTCGCCGGCGCCGCCAACCGGCCCGGGCGCAGCCACGCCGAGGTGGCGCTGACCATTGACAACTCCGCCAGGCGCGCGCCGGCGGCGTTCAACGACCACCCGGTGCTGGAGGTGGTGCGCCGCATCGACAAGGGCGCGGGGTCGACCTACCGGATCAACGGGCGCGAGGTGCGGGCCCGCGACGTCCAGCTCCTGTTCGCCGACGCCTCCACCGGGGCCAGTTCGCCGGCGCTGGTGCGCCAGGGCCAGATCTCCGAGCTGATCGCCGCCAAGCCGCAGAACCGGCGATTGATCCTGGAAGAGGCCGCCGGCGTGTCCGGCCTGCATTCGCGCCGCCACGAGGCCGAGCTTCGCCTGCGCGCCGCCGAGACCAACCTCGAACGCCTGGACGACGTGGCGCGCGAGCTGGAAGCCAATCTCGGCCGCCTGAAGCGCGAGGCGCGCCAGGCCGAGCGCTACAAGAAGCTGTCGGCCGAGATCCGCGCGCTTCAGGGCGCGGTGCTCTACGCCAAGTGGGCCCAGGCCAAGGCCGCCGCCGAGCGATTGGGCGCCGAGGTGCGGGCGGCCGCGGACGCCGTCGAGGCCACCGCACGCGCCGCGGCCCAGGCCACCACGCGCGCCGCCGAGGCCGACGCGGCGCTGAAGCCGCTGCGCGAGGCCGAGACCATCGCCGCGGCGATCCTGCACAAGCTGGAGATCGACAAGGACCGCCTCGAACGCGAGGAGGAGGCCCACGCCGCCGAGCTGGCGCGCCTCACCGGCGAGGTGGAGCGCATCGACGCCGACCGGGCGCGCGAGGCCCACATCACCGAGGACGCCGAGGCCGCGTTGGAGCGCCTGGCCGCCGACCTCGAAGCCCTGCGCGCCCAGATCGCCGCCGCGCCCGAACGCGGACCCGAGCTGGAGGCCGCGGCCAAGGCCGCCGAAGCCGCGCGCGCCGCCGCCGACGCCGAGGTCGAGCGGCTGGCCGCCGAGCTGGCCGCGCGCGAGGCCGAGCGCCGCGCCGCCCGGACCCGGATCGAAGAGGCCCAGTCGCGGGTGTCCCGCACGCGGCGGGCGCTGGACCAGGCGCGCGGCGAGCGCCAGGCGCTCGGCCCGGTGCTCAATCCCCAGGCCGCGGAGATCCAGGCGCGGGCCGAGGCGGCCGAGGCGGCCCTGGCCGCGGCGCGTCAGGCGCTGGAGGCGGCCGAGGAGGCGCGCGCCGAGGCGGTGACCGCCGAAGCGACCGCGCGGGAAGCCGGCCGCAAGGTGGACGAGCAGTTGGGCCGCCTCACGGCCGAGGCCCGGGCGCTGGCCGGGCTGGTGGCGCAGGCCAAGCGCGGCGGCTTCGTTCCGGCGCTCGATTCCGTCACGCCCGACCGCGGCTATGAAGTGGCCCTGGCGGCGGCTCTGGGCGACGACCTCGACGCGGCGCTGGATCCGGCCGCGCCGGCCTACTGGGGCGGGCGCGAAGCCGCCGCGCCGGCCTGGCCTGAGGGCGCGGTCCCGCTTGCGCCGTTGGTGCGGGCGCCGGTGGCGCTGGCCGCGCGTCTGGCCTTCACGGCCCTGGTCGACCGCGCCGACGGCGATCGCTTGCAGAAGGCGGGGCTGCCGCCCGGTGCGCGGCTGGTCTCGCGCGAAGGCGATCTCTGGCGCTGGGACGGCTTCGTCGCGCGGGCCGAGGCGCCCAAGCCCGCCGCCGTCCGCCTGGAGCAGAAGACCCGCTTGGCCGAGATCGAGGCCGAGATCGAGAAGATGGAGCCCCGGGCCAAGGCCGGGCGCGAGGCGGCCGAAGCCGCCGCCCAGCGTCTGCGCGCCGCCGAGGAGGCCCTGCGCGCCACCCGTCGCGAGCTGCCCGGCCTGGAGCAGCAGGCGTCCCAGGCGCGCGCGGCCCTGGAGCGGGTGTCGCGCGAAGCGGCGCTGAAGGAGGCGCGCGCGGCGTCGCTCGACGACCTGATCGGCCGGTTCGAAGCCGAGCTGGCCGAGCACGAAGGCCAGCTCGCCGCCGTCTCCGCCGAGGTGGGAACGGACGGCGCGGCCGAGGCCTTGGCCGAACAGCTCGCCGCGGCGCGCGCCGCCGCCGGGCCGGCCCGCGAGGCCGCCGCCCAGGCCCGCGCGGCCTGCGAATTCGAGGCTCGCGAACGCGGCGGCCGCGCGCGGCGGCTCGAGACCCTGACCGGCGAGCACGAGGACTGGGCCCGCCGCGCCGCCGCCGCCGCCAAGCGGCTGAGCCACCTCGACGCGGCGCGGATCAAGGCCAAGGCCGCGCTCGACGCGGCGCACGACGCGCCTTCCACGCTGGAGGCGCGCAAGGTCGCGCTGCTCGACGAACTGGCCGCCGCCGAGGCCCGCCGCAAGGGCACCTCCGACGCGCTCGCCGCGGGCGAGCGTGAACGCGCCGAGAGCGAGCGGGGCCTTCGCGCCGCCGAGTCCGCCGCCGGCGAGGCCCGCGAGGTGCGCGCCAGCCTGACCGCCCACGCCGAGGCCGCGACCGAACGCCTGGCCGAGGTTTCCGCCAACATCCGCGAGGCCGCCCGGATGGAGCCCGAGGCCCTGGGCCGGAAGCTGGCGGACGAGGCGGTCGCCATCCCGGCCGACGCCGAGGGGACCGAGGCGCACCTCTTCAACCTGGAGCGCCAGCGCGAATCGATCGGGGCGGTGAACCTGCGCGCCGAGGAGGAGGCGGGCGAACTCGCCGCGCGCCTCGAGACCATGAACGCCGAACGCTCCGACCTGACGGGCGCCATCAGCCGGCTGCGCCAGGGGATCGACGAGCTGAACGGCGAGGGCCGCGAGCGCCTGACCGCCGCCTTCGCGGTGATCAACGAGCACTTCAAGACCCTGTTCGAGACCCTGTTCCAGGGTGGCCAGGCCGAGCTGCGCCTCGTGGAATCGGACGACCCGCTGGAGGCCGGCTTGGAGATCTTCGCCTGCCCGCCCGGCAAGCGGCTGGCGACGATGAGCCTGATGAGCGGCGGCGAGCAGGCCCTGACCGCCGCGGCCCTGATCTTCGCCGTGTTCCTGTCCCAGCCCGCGCCCATCTGCGTGCTGGACGAAGTCGACGCCCCGCTCGACGATGCCAACGTCGACCGCTTCTGCAACATGCTGGACGAGATGTGCCGGCGCACCGAGACGCGCTTCATCGTGATCACCCACAACCCGGTCACCATGGCCCGCACTGACCGGCTGTTCGGCGTCACCATGGCCGAGCGCGGGGTGTCGCAACTGGTGTCGGTTGACCTAAGGCAAGCCGAGGCCATGGCGGCGCAATAGCGCCCGTCCGAGTCCGGGCGATCCGTCGCAGGTCTGAAAACCTGCGCAAATTCAGATATTTGGCACTTGATCAGGTGCTATTGACGCACTGCACGGTGACCTTTAGGTTCCGCGCGACCTGAAAGCCCCCCGCCGTGGCGGCGACGTCGCGGTCGAAAGGCCTCCCGACGCATGCCCCGGACGGACGAGTCGCAAGATGAGGCGCTCAAGCGCCTGGATCGGCGGCTCGCCGCATTCGAGGCCGAGCGCCACCCGCAAGCCGGGGGCGCCGCCCAGAAGGCGATGGGGCAGGGTTACCGCTTCCTCGCGGAAGTGGTGGGCGGGGTTCTCGGTGGCCTGGGCTTAGGCTGGCTCGTCGACAGCTTCGCGCATACGACCCCGTTCGGGCTGATCGGCGGCCTGCTGATCGGGATGGGAGTGTCCACCTTCGTCGCCATCCGTGGCGCCGGGGCGTGGGCGAAGAAGGCATCGGAGACGACGGGGCAGGCCCCCGTCATCGACGACGAGGACGATTGAGACGGTAGGATAGATGGCTGCGCCCGCGATCGAACCGATGGAACAGTTCCTGGTCCATCCCATCGTCAAGCTGCCGCCGATCCAGCTCGGCGGCTTCGCCCTGGACATGTCGATCACCAACGCGACGCTCGCGATGGGCTTCGCGGCCCTGGTGATCTGCGGCTTCCTGCTCGCCGCCGGCAAGCGCGAACTGGTGCCCGGCCGCCTGCAGTCGCTGGCCGAGAGCCTGTTCGACCTCATCGACAAGGTGCTGGTGGGCCCGATCATGGGCCATGCCGGCCGCCCCTACGTGCCCTTCGTCTTCACGATCTTCATGCTCGTCCTGACCATGAACATGATGGGCCTGGTGCTCGGCTTCGGGAACCTGGCCCACCAGGAGTGGACGTTCACCGCCACCGCCCAGCTCGCCGTCACCGTGGCGCTGGCGCTCATCACCTTCCTGACGGTCGTGGCGATCGGCTTCATCAAGAACGGCGCCGGCTTCTTCAAGCTGTTCGTCCCCTCCGGCCTGCCCTGGTACATGCTGCTGCTGGTGGCGCCGCTCGAGTTCCTCTCCTTCATGATCCGGCCGGTCACCCTGGCGATGCGTCTGTTCGGCAACATGCTGGGCGGCCACGTGGTCATGTACATGTTCGCCAGCTTCGTGGTCGGCATGGGCCTGTTCGCCCTGAACGGCGGCATCGCCTACCTGGCCTTCGCCGGCTCGGGCGTCTCGTTCGCCATGGTGGTCGCGCTGACGGCCCTGGAGTTCATCGTGGCCTTCCTGCAGGCGTTCGTCTTCGCCGCCCTGGCCACCGTCTATCTCAACGACGTCGTGAACCTCGGTCACGGCCACTAGTCACAACATCCGGTTCTCCAAAGAGGTTAGAAAAATGGATCCTGTTTCCGCCAAGTACATCGGCGCCGGCCTTGCCACCATGGGCCTGATCGGCGCGGGCGTCGGCCTGGGCGTGCTGTTCGGCAACTACCTGGGTTCGGCCATCCGCAACCCGTCGGCCGCCGCCAGCCAACAGCCGATGCTGTTCCTCGGCATGGCGCTGACCGAAGCGCTGGGCATCTTCGCCCTCGTGATGGCCTTCATCATCCTGTTCGTGAACGTCGGCTAACACGCAGATGCAAGAAGGTCCCGTCACCGAGACCCACGAGGAAACCGGCCACCCCGAGGGTGGCTCGGGCGGCCTGCCGCAGTTCGACCTGGCCATGTGGCCGGGCCAGATGGCGTGGCTCGTCGTCTTCTTCGTGATCGTCTTCGTCCTGATGTCGCGGGTGTTCGTGCCGCGCATCGGCGGGACCATCGCCGAGCGCGACGGCAAGATCGAAGGCGACGTGGCCGAGGCCCGCCGCCTGAAGGACGCCGCCGACGCCCAGGCCGCGGCGGCGGCCGCCGAGATGGCCCAGGCCCGCGCCGCCGCCATGAAGGTGGCCTCCGACGCCCGGTCGGCGGCCCAGGCCGAGATCGCGGCGAAGCTGGCGGCCGAGGAGGCCAAGCTGGCCGCCTCCGGCGCCGAGGCCGAGGCGCGTATCGCCAAGGCCCGCGAAACCGCCATGGGCCACGTGGCCACGATCGGGTCCGACACCGCCAAGGCGATCGTCGAGAAGCTGACCGGCAAGACCGCGACCGCCGCCGAACTCGCGGCCGCGGGCCGGGCCTCTTGAGAGGCTCGATGCATGCAATCTTCGAGCGCGATCACTCGGGCCGTCCGCCGCTTTGGCGGATCGCGCTCTAGGGGGTAGACGATGGAATTCCTCTCCGAACTCCTCAGCGACGCCCACTTCTGGGTCGGCGTCGCCCTGGTGATCTTCATCGTCGTGCTGGTCCGCGCCGGGGTTCCCGGCATGGCCGCCAAGGCGCTCGACGCCCGCGGCGCGAAGGTCCAGGCCCAGCTCGACGAGGCCGGCGCCCTGCGCAAGGAGGCCGAGGACCTGCTGGCGCAGATCCAGGCCCAGAAGGCCCAGTCCGACAAGCTGGCGGCCGAGATGCTGGCCAACGCCAAGGAGGAGGCGGTGCGCCTCCAGGCCGAGGCCCAGGCCAAGCTGGCCGAACAGCTCGAGCGCCGCGCCCAGATGGCCGAGCGCAAGATCGCCCAGGCCGAGGCCCAGGCCGAAGCCGAGGTGCGCGCCGCCGCCGCCGACCTGGCGGCGCAGATGGCCGAACAGGTGCTGGTGAGCCGGCTCGCCGGCTCCAAGGCCGACCCGCTGGTCGACAAGGCCATCGCCGAACTGGCCGGCAAGCTGCAGTAGGAAAACGAATTGGCCCGCCCCCCTGAAGGCTCGGTGGGGGTGCGGCTGAGGTCAGGCGCGCCGTTGGGGAACGTCGCGCCTTTGACCGGTCCACGAGCCTCGCGACAGACGTGAGAGATTGGCCGGCCCGTCCGACTGGGGGACTGGGCCAGGCGCGTCGTCGATCGCGAAGGCCGCGAGGCTCGTGGACCTCTCCTCCTATTCGAACCACGAAAACACGAACGACCACGAAAGGGGCGGGGCCTGGCTTTCGTGGCTTTTGGCGTTTTGGGGGCTCTTCGCGCTTCGCGCGGGGTGACGGCCCCGAACTCCCTCCCGTGTCATCCCGGTTTCGGCGCAGCCGAAGACCGGGACCCATGAACGCCGGGCGTCGGCATGGGGGCCGCCGCGTCGCCGCCGCGGATCGTCGTGGCGGGCCGGCGCTGCGGGGTCCCGGTCTTTCGCCTTGCGGCGAAAACCGGGATGACGGCGCGGGGGGAGGGGCGTACTGCGTCCGCACCTGACGTACCGGCGGGGCAGGATGGGGCCATGTTGCCCGACCTGCCGCGCACGCGCGCCCGCAAGTTCAGCCCCGCCCAGCGCGAGGCCGCCATCCGCTGGATCCTCGAACGGCTGGAGGGCGGCTGGCGGCTGCAGGACGCCTGCGCCGAGCCGCGCGCGCCCTCGCGCCAGACGGTGCACGCCTGGACGCTGAAGGACCCGGCCTTACGCGAGCGCCTGGCCCGCGCCCGGGCCTGGGGCGTGCAGTATCGCCCCCGCTATCACCCCGCCCGCTTCGCCTTCGACCCCGCCCGCGCCGAGCGCTTCCTGGCCCGGGTGCGGAGGGGCGAGTCCGTGGCGGCCATGCAGGCGGCGCGCGAGGCTCCTGAGCTGGCGGTGCTGCGCGCCTGGCGCAACGCCCGGCCCGACTTCGACCAGGCCTACCGCGCCGCCAAGCGGGCGGGGACCGAGGCGCGCCGGGGACGGCCCCTGCGCCCGTTCGACCCGGCCGCCGCCGACCGCCTGCTGGCCCGCGTGAACGCCGGCGTGCCCCTGAAGCGGATCGTGCGCGAGCCCGGCATGCCCGGCCGTTGGGCCGTGAAGCAGTGGCGCCGGGCCCGGCCCGACTTCGACTACGCCCTGCGCGTGCTGATGACCGGCGGCCGGCGCAACCGCGACCGGGCCCGCGCCGCCGCCTTCGCCGGCCCCGACCCGAAGCTGACCCGCCGCATCGGCGCCGCCCTGGCCGCCGGCGCCACCATCAGCGGCCTGTGCGCCCGGCCCGACATGCCCAGCCACGACACCTTCTACGCCTGGCGCCGCCGCTTCCCCGCCTTCGCCGAGGAAGTCGCCGAGGCGCTGGATCACCGGGATTGGCTAAGGGCGGAGGAGCGGGAGTGAGGGGTAGGGGTGCTCAGAGGCGGCGTCTGAAAAAGTCCGCTTCGACGAGTATTGCACGGAGCGTTCGACTCTCCCGCCATGTTCTTGCTATGTTCGGGGCAAGCTTGGCAGAGGCGGCAGAGCCATGACGCTCTCTAATGACAGTCCCATCTCGTCGCCGGCTGACGATCTTTGGTGTTGTGATTTTGCGCGCCGATGCATCGGCCCCTACGAGCCTGATGAGTCTGGGAAGCGCAGAGGCGATGTGATCGTCAACGAAGCTGTCGCAAGGGACTTTCAACAACTCGCGCTGGCGCGCGTTCGGGAGGCGGCGACCGATCACAGCTTGGCCGGCAGTCCATCCTTGGGACCGTTGCTCTTCCAATGGAGCAACTGGACCTCGGTCAAGGAGGTTCGCATGTGGACTGATCAAGAGCTTTCGAGCGATCTCTTCGTCATCGCGATGGCCCAGACCACCGCCTCGGTAGCTTGGTCTCAGGGGATGGGCTTTGGCGGCATGGGAGATCGTGTTGCTCGCCCCTCCACACGAATCCACCTGAAACCTTACGCGGACATGGTGGACACGTCGCGGCTTGAAGCGCGGGTTCTCGAGGTCTCGAAGCGTACCGACCTTACCGAGCAACAGCAGCAGATTGTGAGCACATTCCTTTCATCGCCGCGCGGGGGTCATGACGGATGGGGCGACGAAGATGAGGGCGAAGGGCAAGAGCGCGCCGAAATCGAGCGCGAAAGTGACGAGGTATGAGCGAGACCTGGAGCGGTCTAGTGAACTTCAAGTCGTCGGACTTGAAGCGTTCCGTCAAAGCTCGACGCGCGCGTGAGTTGAAGAACTGGAGGGCGCTTGAGATCTCCGCGGTCTTCATGTGGGAGATTCGATCTCCGGAGTTTTCCCGATGACGATGGTCGGGGCGGCCGCCTGTCAAGGCTTTGCAGTGTTGATTAGCGATCGACTGGTCACACTCTCTCGGCAAGGAACCTATGCGGGCCCCCACGACCTGTTGGCGAACAAAACGGTCGTCTACCTTGGCCGAGACTGCGCACTTATCTTCGGCTTCGCTGGCACAGCCTACCTTGCGGGCATCCCAACCGACGAGTGGATTGCTCAGGTGCTCTGGGGCAAGGAGTTCCAGCGCTATCCTGACGGGCGCCTGCCAACGGCGGTCGGCGGCAAGGGAGACGGCCCCCGCGGTTTAAATCAAGTATTGCTGACGTTGCGCAGGAAGTTGTCGGTCACACCGGGCGGTAAAGGTGTAACGCTGCTCGTCTCGGGCTGGTGGTCACGCCGTCGCCGCCGGCTAATCCCAATCCTAGTCAAATTTTCCGGAAACGATGCTGGTTTCGCCAGCCCAACGATGAAATTGCGACCTCCGCGCAGCCGGATCAACTTGGCGCAAGAAGTAATCGGAATTCTGCCAACAGCTGACGTCATCCAGGCGGCTCAAAAAGAGCCAAGGCCGCAACCAAGGAACGGCTTTGAGTACGCTGACTACGTCATTTCGATTTTCACCTCAGTCATCCGTCGAACGGCGGCGAGCGATCCTGGAGTTGGCCCACACGTCACGGCTGTCACCATCCCACACCCAAGCAACCGACGCGTCACCTGCCGGTTCGATCCATTCGCGGAGCATAGCGCTAGGATCGGCTCCGGTAGCCACGAAGCTCGAATTCCTGTGGCGTTCACGCCTTGGGTCGTTTCCGAGCTTGGATTTCAGTCTGCAATGGTTTTGTCAGGCATCCAGTCCTTCAAACGCAAATTCGGCAGCTGGACGATAGAGTATCTAGGATGTCCTCCCCGTGTAGACATTGACACATCAGTCCCGTCTTTCATCGCCGATCAGCAGCGCCGACCAATGCCTGGATAAGCAGGAAGCTGAGCGTTCACCGCTGGGAAAGTTTCGCCGACGTCCCCACCCCCAAATGTCGGCTTCCCCCGACGTCGTTCGTCGTTGCTATGACTGGCCGAGGCGGCCGGCGCGGACAGGAGGCGGACGATGCGGGTGATGGTGTTGGTGAAGGCCACGGCCGACAGCGAGCAGGGGCTCTATCCCGAGCCGCAGCTGAGCCAGATGATGGCCGAGATGGGCGAGTACAACGCCGCCCTGGAGGCGGCCGGCATCCTGAAGATGGCCGATGGGCTGAAGCCCTCGTCGGCGGGCAAGCGGGTGGCGTTCGACGGGCCGCGCCGCATGGTGATCGACGGGCCGTTCGCCGAGACCAAGGAACTGGTGGCCGGCTTCTGGCTCTGGGAGGTCAAGGACATGGACGAGGCGGTGGCCTGGGTGAAGCGCTGCCCCAACCCGATGGCCGGCGAGAGCATGATCGAGATCCGGCCGCTGTACGAGATGTCGGATCTGGAGGCGGGGTGAGGGGGGCTGAGGGGCTGCTCGATCGGCCAAGATTCATCGTCATGGCCCGGCTTGTCCGGGCCATCCATGAACGCCGGGCGGGCAGGCTTGGACGCGCCGGCTACGACGGTGCGACGTCGGCCGGCGTTCGTGTTCATGGGTCGCCCGGACAAGCCGGGCGATGACGTGGGTTGATGGCTTCGGGCCTTTGATTGGAGCTTCGCAGCTCCCGTGAGACACCGGCGACGGTGCGCCCTCCACACTGCCCGGTAGGGCGAATACGCCTGAGGCACGAATAGATCGTAACCCGAGGTTGCTGGTTTCCGGGTGCTCAACATTCGAAGGTGGCTCGCCGCCCCGGGGGACGTGGCGGCGCCGTCTGACACCATCTCGATCCTGGCCAGGAACCCGGTCGGACCAGGGCGATAGCCTTGTGCAAGGGGGACGACCTTGAAGATCGCTGCTGTTGCGTCGCTCGCGGCCGTGCTGGCCGCCGGCGCCGTTTCGACCGCCAACGCCCAGACCGTGCTGAACACCGACCTGGCGAACGCCAGCGGCGTCAGCGGCGACGGGGTGGCGACCACCACCACCAACGCCAACGGCACCACCACCACGGTCGTGGGCTCGGGCGGCGACCCCAACCGCTTCTATCAGTCGCCGGTGTCCGCGACCTGGCAGCAGCAGGCCGTCGGGGGCGGCGGCACGGTGGGCATCACCAACACCTACAGCAACGACGGGAACGGAGCGGCGTTCTTCTCGACGACGAGCGCCGACAGCAAGGCCGACCTGGACTACTACTTCTCGCGGCCGGTCGCCCTGTCGAGCCTGACCAGCCTGTCGTTCGACTTCTATCGCGACAGCGCCCTGAGCGGGCCGAGCGACATCTTCGCGCCCGTGATGCGGCTGATGATCTTCAACGGCAGCACGCCGGCCGGCTATCTGGTCTCGGAATACTACTACCAGAAGAGCAACAACCCGCCGGAGGACACCTGGGTCACCCTGGGCTCGACCCTGACCAACGGCGAGTTCTGGGCGACCAGCAGCGTGCTGGGGCCGACCTTCGCCACCGCCGGCGGGGTCAAGAACCTGCAGTCGTGGATCGATGACAACGCGGGCACGCTGTACGTGGTGGGGGTGAACATCGGCGTCGGCTCGGGCTGGGCCGGGACCTTCACGGGGGCGGTGGACCACGTGCAGTACGCCTTCAGCGGCGGGCCGAGCGCCGACTTCGACTTCGCCGTGGCGCCCGGCGGCGTGCCCGAGCCGGCCGCCTGGGCGATGATGCTGCTGGGCTTCCTGGGCGTGGGCTCGACGCTGCGCGCCTCGCGCCGGCGGGCGATGGCGGCGGCCTAGACCGACGACCCTTCCATATTGAACGTCATCGCCCGGCTCGTCCGGGCGATCCATGCGCGCCGGGGGCAGGAAGGCCCCTCGGCGCCGCTGAACGGCCTGGCCGGCGCATTGTGTTCATGGGTGGCCCGGACGGGCCGGGCCATGACGGTTGTCGGAAGGCTCAGATCGCCGCGGGGCGGCGGCGGCGGGTTAGGCGGCGCAGGGCCTGGACGAAGCGGATGCGGCGCGGCAGCAGGATGCGCTCCACCCGCAGCGTCTGCTGGTAGAACATCAGGATGAACTCGGGATCGCGGCGCAGCAGCCGGCGGATCGGCGAGAGCACGCGCGGGTGGGCCCGCGTCAGCCGCACGAACTGGCGGCGCGCCTTGAACGAGTTGCGCAGCACCACCATCAGCCCGACCACGATGACCGGGATGCCGCCAGGGCCCGGCAGCGGGGCGATCAGGATGCCCGCCACGATGATCGCCAGGCCGAGGAGGACCATCCCGAACCGCTTGATGCGGCCGGCCATCTCGCGCGCGAGATCGTCCGTGGCGCGATAGACGCGCAGAGAGGGCATGGCAAAAGACACGTAAGTCGTCCTGGGGGGTGAACGGCCGGGTGGGGAGGTCCCTGCCGCTGCATCCCTGATATGCGTACGTATCGGAGAATCGTAAAGACGCCGTGCCGTTAAATTTTACTCATGGGCGGGTCGAGGGACGCTATTCCCCTGCCCGTGGCGCGGCCGCAACACTCCCGTGCAGAGCGAACACAGGTTTGCCGCAGAACCGTTGAAAATCCGGCGCCTTAGCGACGCGCTTCCGCCGGATCGCGCGGGAAGGCCGCGCGGGGCGGGGCGGAAACAAGCGTCACTACGCCGCGGAAGATTCCGCTTTCCCCCTCCCGTGTCATCCCGGTTTGGGAGAAGCCCAAGACCGGGACCCATGAACGCGGGCAGGCGGCGACGATCCACGGCGGCGAGGCTGGCGCCTTCACTCGATCCGCCTGTGTTCATGGGTCCCGGTCTTCGCGTTCCGCGAAACCGGGATGACAGACGTTGAGGGAGGGGGCCCTCAGCCGGTCTCCGCTTCCGGGCGCCAGGCCAGCTTGGGTTTGCGGGCGGCCAGGGTCTCGTCGAGGCGGCGCATGGGGGCCAGGACGGGGGCGGCCTTGAAGCGCTCGGCGTCGCCGGCCTTGGCGGCCTGGGCCAGGGCCAGCAGGGCGTCGCAGAAGCGGTCGAGCTCGCGCAGGCTCTCGGTCTCGGTGGGCTCGATCAGCATGGCCCCGTGGACGACCAGCGGGAAGTACATGGTCATCGGGTGGAAGCCCTCGTCGATCATCGCCTTGGCGAAGTCGAGGGTGGTGACGCCCGTGCCCTCCAGCCAGGCGTCGTCGAACAGCGCCTCGTGCATGCAGGGGCCGTCGGGGAAGGCCGGGGTGAGGGCGCCGGAGAGCCGGGCCTTGATGTAGTTGGCGTTGAGCACGGCGTCCTCGGCCACCTGGCGCAGGCCGTCGGCGCCGTGGCTGAGCATGTAGGCGTAGGCGCGCACGAACATGCCCATCTGGCCGTGGAAGGCGCACATGCGGCCGAAGGCCTGGGCGGCCTCGCCGGCCGGCTGTTCGGCGAGCTGGAAGCCGTCGGCGCCGGCGACCACCCAGGGGGCCGGGGCGAAGGGGGCCAGGGCCTCGGACAGCACCACCGGGCCCGCGCCGGGACCGCCGCCGCCGTGCGGGGTGGAGAAGGTCTTGTGCAGGTTGATGTGCATGGCGTCGACGCCGAGGTCGCCCGGCTTCACGCGCCCGACGATGGCGTTGAAGTTGGCGCCGTCGCAGTAGAAGTAGGCCCCGGCCTCGTGGGCGAGGCGGGCGATCTCCATGATGTCGCGCTCGAAGAGGCCGCAGGTGTTGGGGTTGGTCACCATGATGGCGGCGACGTCGGGGCCCAGCTTGGCGGCGAGGTCGGCGAGGTCGACGCGGCCGTCGTCGGTCTGGGCGATCTCGGCGACGGAATAGCCGACGAAGGCGGCGGTGGCCGGGTTGGTGCCGTGCGCGCTGGTGGGGACGAGCACGGTGCGGCGCTGGCCCTGGCCGGCGGCCTCGTGGGCGGCCTTGATGCAGAGCAGGCCGCAGAGCTCGCCGTGGGCGCCGGCCTTGGGCGAGAGCGCCACGGCGGGCATGCCGGTGAGGGTCTTCAGCCAGTGGGCCAGGCGGTCCATCAGCTCCAGCGCGCCCTGGACGGTGGCGGCCGGCTGCAGGGGGTGGAGGTCGGCGAAGCCGGCCATGCGCGCCGCCTTCTCGTTGAGCCGCGGGTTGTGCTTCATGGTGCACGAGCCCAGCGGATAGAGCGCCAGGTCGATGGCGTGGTTCTTCTGGGAGAGGCGCACGTAGTGGCGCAGCGTCTCGGGCTCGGAGAGGCCGGGCAGGGCCACCTCGTCGCGGACGAAGCCGGCGAGGTCGGCGGCGTCATGGGCGGGGGCCGGGAGGTCGACGCCGGTCTTGCCCCAGCCGCCGCGCTCGAAGATCAGCGGCTCGTCCTGGAGGAGGCCCCGGCCGCCGGTGAGCGAGGCGGGGGCGGCGGCGGCTTCGGCGGCGGCGTCGGGACGGGTGGGGCGGCCCACGGTGTTCATGGTCATCGGCCGCTCCTGCGGGCGAGCGCGGCGGCCAGGGCCGCGATGTCTTCGGAGGTGGTGGTTTCGGTGGCGGCGAGCAGCAGGACGTCGTCCAGGCCCGCGGCGGGGTCGAGGCGCGAGAAGGGCACGCCGGCGACGATCCCGTCGGCCAGCAGGGCGTCGACCAGGGCCGCGGCGGGGCCGGGCGTGCGCACCGCGATCTCGTTGAAGAACCGCGGCGTCAGGACCTCGAGACCGGCGCCCTTCACGGCGTCGGCCAGTTCGCGCGCGCGGCTGTGGTTGATCAGGGCGAGCCGGCGCAGGCCCGCGCCGCCCAGCAGCGACAGGTGGATCGAGAAGGCCAGGGCGCAGAGACCGGAGTTGGTGCAGATGTTGGACGTGGCCTTCTCGCGGCGGATGTGCTGCTCGCGGGTCGACAGCGTCAGCACGTAGCCGCGGCGGCCCTCGGCGTCGACGGTCTCGCCGCACAGCCGGCCGGGCATCTGGCGCACCAGCTTCTCGCGGGCGGCGAAGAGGCCGACGTAGGGGCCGCCGAAGTTCAGCGCATTGCCGATCGACTGGCCCTCGGCCACGGCGATGTCGGCGCCCATCTCGCCGGGGGACTTGAGCAGGCCGCACGAGACGGCTTCGGTGGTGACGACCACGAGCAGGGCGCCCTTGGCGTGGGCGGCCTCGGCGATCTTCGACACGTCGGTGACGACGCCGAACACGTTGGGCGTCTGGACGACGACGCAGGCGGTCTGGTCGTCGATGGCGGCGATCACCGTGTCGCCCGGATCGATCGCCGCCGGCTGGCGCACGATCTCCATGCCCTCGGCGTGGGCGATGGTCTGGGTGACCTGGGCGTAGTGGGGATGCAGCCCGCCGCAGAGGATGGCCTTCTCCCGCCGTGTCACGCGCTGGGCCATCATCACGGCTTCGGCGCAGGCGGTGGAGCCGTCGTACATCGAGGCGTTGGCCACCTCGAGGCCGGTCAACGCCGCCACCTGGGTCTGGAACTCGAACAGCACCTGCAGCGTGCCCTGGGCGATCTCGGGCTGGTAGGGCGTGTAGCTGGTGAGGAATTCCGAGCGCTGGATGATGTGGTCGACGCTGGCCGGCACGTGGTGGCGGTAGGCGCCGGCCCCGCAGAAGAACGGCCCGGCCCCGGCGGCGCGGTTCTTGGCGGCCAGGGCGGCGAGCGCGCGCTCCACCTCCATCTCGCCGGCGTGGGGCGGCAGGTCGAAGGCCGCGCCGCGGGCGGCGGCGGGCACGTCAACGAACAGGGCGTCGACGTCGGGCGCGCCGATCACGCCCAGCATCCGGGCCCGGTCGTCGGGCGTGAGGGGAAGGTATCTCATCGGGTCATCCGGCTAGGCGGGGGCGCGCCGCAGGCGCGGGAATCCGGAACCACGGATGACACGGATGGACACGGATTTGGGCTGACTTCGGCCTCGGGCATCCGTGCGATCCGTGTTCATCCGTGGTTCGAACATTCGGCGCTGCGCGCCCTATTGGGTCTGGAGGAAGGCTTCGTAGGCGTCGCGGTCCATCAGGGCCTCGAACTGGGCCGGGTCGGAGACCTTCACCTTGGCGAACCAGCCGCCGGCTTCCGGCGAGGCGTTGACGGTCTCCGGGGCGGAGTCGAGCTCCGGGTTGGCCTCGACCACCTCGCCCGAGATCGGGGCGTAGACGTCGGAGGCGGCCTTGACGCTTTCGACCACCGCGAAGGCGTCGCCGGCCTTCACCTGCTTGCCGACCTCCGGGGTCTCGACGAACACCACGTCGCCCAGTTGCTCGGCGGCGTGGGCGGTGATGCCGATCGTGGCGACGTCGCCGTCGAGCTCGACCCACTCGTGATCCTTGGTGAAGCGCATGGTCCTATCTCTCCGAGGGCCAGGGGGCGGCGAAGCCGCTGTGATTGGGAACCGATGTCATCCCGGTCCTTGGCTTCGCCAAAACCGGGATGACACGGGAGGGGGTGCGCGCCGTCATCACGGCTTCCTCACGTAGCGGTGGGGGACGAAGGGGCTCTTCACGACCTCGGCGGCCTGGGCCTTGCCGCGGACGATGACCTTGAGCGCGGTTCCCTCGGCCTTGAGGGCGGGGGCCACGAAGGCCAGCGCGATGCCGGCCTTCAGGCACGGCGAATAGCCGCCCGAGGTGACGACGCCGATGACATTGCCGTCCGCGTCGGCCACCTCCGCGCCCTCGCGGGCCGGGGCGCCTTCCAGCACGCGCAGGCAGACCTTGAGGCGCGCGGGCCCCTCGGCCAGCTCCTTCACCACACGCGCGGCGCCGGGGAAGTCGCGCTGCTCGCGGCGGTTCTTGTTGACGGCGAAGGTGAGCCCCGCCTCCACCGGGCTGACGGTCTCGTCGAGGTCGTGGCCGTAGAGCGGCAGGCCGGCCTCCAGGCGCAGGCTGTCGCGGGCGCCCAGGCCGATGGGCCGCACGCGCGGGTCTTCCAGCAAGAGGTTCCACACCCGGCTGGCCTCGGCGGCGGGGACCGAGATCTCGTAGCCGTCCTCGCCGGTGTAGCCCGAGCGCGAGACGATGAGGTCGGTTCCGAAGCCCGTGAGCGCGCGGATGTCCATGAACGCCATGGCGGCCGTCTCGGGGACCAGGGCGTTCAGCACCGCGGCGGCCTCGGGGCCCTGGATGGCGATGAGCGCGCGGTCCTCCAGGCGCTTCACCTCCACCTGGCCGGCCAGCTCGTCGTCGATGACCTTGAAGTCGTTGTCCTTGCAGGCGCCGTTGACCACCACGAACAGGCCGTCGGTGAGGGCGCCGTCGGGGGTGGTCGGCCGGCCGGCCATCAGGTCGTCGACGATCCCGCCCTGGCGGTTCATCAGCAGGGAGTACTTCTGCTTGCCGGGCTTGAGGCCGATGAAGTCGCCGGGGACCACCTCCTCGAAGGCCGACAGCGGCGAGACGCCGATCAGCCGCGCCTGGCCCATGTGGGACACGTCGAACAGGCCCGCGTGCTCGCGGGTCCACAGGTGCTCCTTCATCACCCCGTCGGCGTACTGGACGGGCATGGAATAGCCGGCGAACGGCACCATGCGCGCGCCGCGCGCGACGTGGTCGTCGGTGAGGGGCGTGGTCTTGAGGGTTTCGGTATCGGACAAGAGCTCGACTCTGGGCTGACGATGCGGCGCCGCCGCGGGTTCAGCCCCCGAAGCGTCGCGCCCCCGCTGTCCCTTGGCCTGAGAGATTTCCGAACGACCTAGCGGTGGCCGTCCTCTGCTCCTTCGGCGAGCCACCCCGAGGGGCGACTACTTTCCAGCGTTCATCGGCCCTGCGCGGTCCTTTTGCCTGAGCGTTTCCGGGGCGGTTGCGCCTTCGGCGCCGGGTGCGGAGACCCGGCCTCTCCCGCGAGAGTCGAAGCGGTTGTGCGGGACGTCGTGGGGGGAGTCAATCGGGGGCGTGGCGGCGGGGCGTGCGGGGGCGAGATTTGACCACGAACCACACGAACGGGTGGGGGGAGCCGGGCGGGGATGGGAGGGAAGCTGTCATTCACTCCGTGTCCGATAGGATTGGGCACTATGCATACACAGCCCGCACAGCGCCGCTGATCCAATGGAAGTTGAAGCGGCCATACTATCTGCATTTCCGGTCCAACCGATGCCGAAGGCGTTCTTTCGGATCACGAGCGGTCTTGACCAGGACATGCCGAGCGAACTTGCCAATCGCATTCAGGGCAAGCCGTGGCCTTCAGTCTCGTTGATGGATTGGCAAATGGTGGGCTCTGGTCCCGCCTCGTGGCGAGAGTACCTGTGGCCGAAGACGTTCGCGTACTACGTCCCATCCGTTCTTGTCGGGGCTCTCGCGAAGCCAACCTTCCCCGACTTGGCTCTGGAAGCCATCCTTCCATTCAATCGCCAACACCGTCCGCGCGGAGATTGGTGGTTCAGCTTCGCCGGCTCCTTCAGCGACGTGCAAAAGAAAGCGATACGAGGCTTCCTCATTAGTCTACGAGCGATTTCCCCTAAGGACCTCGACTTGCAGGACGACGAGTTGGTCAGTGCTGCCGAAATGATTTGGTTTTAGGTCAGCTCGGGGTGGAAAGCGGAACTACGCCTCTGCGCGCTCAATCCAACTCTCGTGCACGTCGAGAGCTTCGCCGTCTTCGAACTCGACGAGGTAGACAGTTCCGGGCGGGAACTGCTCCCAATGGCCTTCACGCCGCTGCGCAGGCGGCGTGACCCCGCATACTGACGCTAGCGCTCCACGTCGCTCTCGCAGCGGCGCTGTCATTCTGACCCTGACGGTGTCGTCGTAAGTCATCGGCCCCTCTCCGAGGCGATCTAGCCAGTCGTATCCACGTCCGCAATGGGTCGGAAGGCGACCTGGGTTCCGTTTCTGAAAGCGAACGCCGCCAAAGTCAGCAACGAGTCGCTTGCGGCCAATCGCCGGTCAAGCCTCAGGAAGGCTGTGCGCGCGGCTTGCCCTTTCCACCACCGGCTCTTCGGCCTGCGGCCTCGGCCGGCGGTCCCCCTTTCCCGCTTGCGGGAAAGGAAGGGGGGCGACTCCTCTCCCGGACGCGGAGCGTCGCGGGAGAGGTTGGGTGAGGGTGGCGCTGGGGGCAGGATCACGCTCCGGGTTGGACTCGGTGGTGGACAGGTGCGTGCGGGTCCAAGGCTTGGGCGGCGGCTGACGCCTGCGCCGCCCTCACCCCCGCCTCTCCCATCGCGCTTCGCGCGTGGGAGAGGGGCTGTGGAGCGCCCCGGGCTGGCGCCGTCGGCGGCCGGTGCGCATATGGCGGTCGAGACACCAGGGGGAACCGGACATGAGCAACGCCAGATCGCCGGGTGACGCCGGCTCCATCCTTATCGTCGGCGCGTCGCGGGGGCTGGGCTGTGCGATGGCGGCCGAGTTCGCGGGGCGGGGGTGGAGCGTGGTGGGCACGGTGCGGGGCGCCGGAACCCCGCTGCACGCGCTGGCCGCCGAACGCGCCGGCGCCGTCGAGGTGGAGACCCTCGACATGACCGATCACGACGGCATCCGGAGCCTGGGCGAGCGGCTCGCGGGCCGGGCGTTCGACATCGTTTTCGTCAACGCGGGGATCGCCAACCGAAAGCCCTCCGACACCCTGGCGGAGGTTTCCACCGACGAGTTCGTCGAGGTGATGACGACCAACGTGCTGGGCGCCATGCGGGCCGTGGAGGCGCTGGGGCCCCTGGCCAGGCCGGGCGGCGTGATCGGCGTGATGTCGTCGGGCCAGGGCAGCATCGCCAACAACGCCAACGGGACGAACGACGTCTACCGCGCCAGCAAGGCGACCTTGAACCAGGCGATGGCGAGCTATGGCGGCCGGCACCCGGAGCGGCCGATGGTGCTGATGGCGCCGGGCTGGATCCGCACCGAGCTGGGCGGCCCGGGCGCGCCGTTCGGCGTGGAAGAGGCGATGCCGCAGATCGTCGACGTGCTGGTGGCCCAGCAGGACACGCCCGGGCTCCGCTACCTCGACCGGCACGGCAAGAGCGTCCCCTGGTGAGGACAGGCCCCTGAGGCCGGGATGATCCGCGGCGCGGCGATTTGGCGCCTAGGGTCATCGAGCCGGGTTGCGGCTCGCAGGCGTAGGGGATTTCGATGTCTTTCCAAAGCGGGCTCGTGGCGGCGTGCGCCATGGCGATGTTGGCCGCCGGCGGCGCCCAGGCCGCCAATCTGGTCGTCAACGGCGACTTCGAGGCCGGGAACACGAGCTTTTCGTCGGACTACACGTTCACGACCAACGGCTCGCCGCCCAAGACCTACTACATCACGACCAGCCCGAAGAATTTCAACGGGGCGTTCGTGAACGTCGGCGATCACACGAGCGGCAGCGGGCTGATGTTCGTCGGCAACGGCGGCCCGAACGTGGGCGACATCGTGTGGCAGTCGCAATCGATCGCGATCGACGCGGCGCAGGACTATTTCTTCGAGGCGTTCCTGCTGAACGCCTATCCCAGCAACCCGCCAATCCTCACCTTCACCGTGTCGCTGGACGGCGGGGCCGAGGTCGTCCTGGACGCGCCGACGATACCGGAGGGGACCGGCGTGTGGACCGGCCTGTCCACGACGTTCAACAGCGGCGCCGCCACCACCGCGACGCTGTACCTGCGCAACGCCCAGACCGCGTTCGGGGGCAATGACTTCGCGCTGGACGACATCTACCTGGGCACGACTTCCGTGGTGAACCCGGGCGCCGGCGGCGTGCCCGAGCCTGCGAGCTGGGCGCTGATGATCCTGGGTTTCGCGGGCGCGGGAACGGCGCTTCGCCGCCGCGCCGCCGACCGGGTCCGGATCGCGCCCTTCGCCTGAGCTCCGGCGCGCCGCCGCCCGACGGGACGGGGGCGCGCCTCCATCATATGATGGAGGCGCCGGCGGCGGACGCGCGGCAAGGTGCGTGGCGCTGGTTGGGGGGCGTAGCTTTGCGTGTGTGGCTTGCGGCCTTGGCGGCCGTCGCGGTGGGCGCGGGTTCGGCGGCGGCTCAGGCGCCGGCTTCGAAGGCCGAGATCGCCGCGCTGGCGACGCGGACGTTCGCCTGGTCGGACGCGCTGGACACGCGGGGCAACGCCGGGCCGGCGGAGGCGCGGAGCAACATCAGCGCCACGCCCGGCCGCCAGGCGTGGATCGACACCCTGACCGACATGATCAAGCGCAGCTACACGCCCTATGGCGGGCTGCCGCAGGCGTTCCGCAACATCGACCCGCACCGCAAGGGGATGGATGCCTACCGGCCGGTGAACTACGGCGTCACGTTCGTGATCCAGCAGCCGACGATCAAGGCGGGCAAGCTGGCACGCTCGCCGATCCCGTCGGTGACCACGGTCTACGCCTACGCCAACGCCCTGCCCCGTGACCTGCCCCCTTCCTGATCCCTCGGTTTGAGTGAGAGTCCGTCACTTAGAGGAGACGGACGTGAAGAAGAGCAGGTTCAGCGAGGCGCAGATCATCGGCGTGCTGCGAGAGCAGGAGGCCGGAAGCCCGACGGCGGAGG
>NZ_WGNY01000005.1 GCF_016124325.1 Phenylobacterium sp. | reverse complement strand
GCCCACCTGGCCCAAGCAGTACGGCGGCGGCGGGCTCTCCGGCGCCGAGGCGCGGGTGATCCAGGGCGAGTTCGCCCGGGCCGGCGCCTACAACCCGATCGGCGGCATGGGCGTGATGATGTTCGGCCCGACGCTGCTGGAGTACGGCACCGAGGCCCAGAAGCAGGAGCACATCCCGCCGATCTGCCGCGGCGACCTGCAATGGTGCCAGGGCTTCTCCGAGCCGGGCGCCGGCTCCGACCTGGCCGCCCTGTCGACGCGCGCCGAGGACAAGGGCGACCACTTCATCATCAATGGTTCGAAAATCTGGACGAGCGGCGCGCAATACGCCGACTGGATCTTCTGCCTGGTGCGGACCGACACGTCGAAGAAGCACGAGGGGATCAGCTTCGTGCTGTTCCCGATGCACCAGCCGGGCGTCGAGGTACGGCCGATCCTGCTGATCAACGGCCAGTCGCCCTTCTGCGAGACCTTCTTCACCGACGCCCGCGCCGAGAAGAAGGACCTGGTCGGCCCGCTGAACGGCGGCTGGACCATCGCCAAGCGCCTGCTCCAGCACGAACGCAGCGGCATCTCCGGCATGGGCGGCGGCGGCGGCATGATGGGCCCCTCGCTGGCCGACCTGGCCAAGAAGTACGTCGGCGTCGACGAGCAGGGCCGCATCGACGACCAGGACCTGCGCAACCGGATCATCCGCAACGCCATGGAGACCAAGGTCTTCCAGCAGACCGCGTTCCGGGTGATGGCCGAGGCCAAGGGCAATTCCGGCCCCTCGGCCGCCACCTCGATCATGAAGAACGCCGGCACCTGGATCGCCCAGGACCGCCACGAGCTGACGCTGGAGATCATGGGCCACCAGGGCCTGGGCTGGGAGGGCGACGAGTTCGACCGCTCCGAGCTCGAGACCGTCCGCGCCTGGCTCTACGGCAAGGCCTTCACGATCTTCGGCGGCTCCCAGGAGGTGCAGTCCAACATCGTCAGCAAGCGCATCCTGGGCTTGCCTGACCTTACGCAAGCGAAGTGATGAATTCGACCCAACGGCTCAACACCTTCCGTCATGGCCGGGCCTGTCCCGGCCATCCATGAACGCCGGCGCCGCGGATTAGCCTGGACCGGCGGCGTTCATGGGTCCCCCGGACAAGCCGGGGGATGACGAAGGTGGGAGCGATTTGAAACCCGCGCCGTCCGCTGGGCCGCGCGACGAGGATTGAGAGAGGAAAAACCGATATGGCCGTTCTGACCGAAGAACAGAGCATGCTGCGCGACGCGGCCAAGAGCTGGGTGCAGGAAAAGTCCCCCGTCACCGCCTTCCGCAAGATGCGCGATAGCGGGGTGGACATCGGCTACGACGCCGCCGCCTGGAACGAGATGGCCGAGATGGGCTGGGCCGGCGTGATCATCCCCGAGGAATACGGCGGATCGAACTTCGGCTACCTGTCCCTCGGCCTCGTGCTGGAGGAACTGGGCCGCACGCTCACCGCCAGCCCGCTGATCGCCTCGGGCCTGACCGCCGCCTCGGCCCTGATCCTGGGCGGGAACGACGCCCAGAAGAGCGAGTGGCTGCCCAAGTTGGCCGACGGGTCGGCCGTGGCCACCCTGGCCGTCGACGAGGGCCCGCACCACAAGCCCGAGAAGGTCGACGCCACCGTTTCCGGCGGCAAGCTGAACGGGACCAAGACCTTCGTGCTGGAAGGCCTGGCGGCCAACCTGCTGATCGTCTCGGCCAAGGACGGCGGCAAGGTCGAGCTCTATCTGGTGAAGGCCGACGCCCCCGGCGTGACGCGCACCAAACTGAACCTCGCCGACAGCCGGGGCGCCGCCAACGTCACCTTCAAGGACGTGGCCGTCTCCGACGCCGACAAGCTCTCGGGCGGCGCCGAGCTGCTGGAGAAGGTGCTCGACCGCGCCCGCGCCGGCATCGCCGCCGAGATGCTGGGCGCCGCCGTCCAGGCCTTCGAGGTCACCCTCGACTACCTGAAGACCCGCGTGCAGTTCGGCCAGGTGATCGGCAGCTTCCAGGCCCTGCAGCACCGCGCGGCCAAGATGTTCACCGACCTCGAACTCTCCCGCTCGGCGGTGGAGGCGGCGCTGGCGGCCATCGACGCCGACAGCCCCGACGTGCCGGAGCTGGTCAGCCTGGCCAAGGCCAAGATGGGCGACACCTTCCACCTCGTCTCCAACGAGATGGTCCAGATGCACGGCGGCATCGGCATGACCGACGCCCACGACGCCGGCTTCTACCTCAAGCGCGCCCGGGCCTGCGAAGCCGCCTTCGGCAACCAGGCCTACCACCGGGATCGGTACGCGAAGATCCAGGGGTACTAAGGGGCGCCGCCCTGCCTCCCCCGTTTACGGGGGAGGGGGACCATCGGCCGAAGAGCCGATGGTGGAGGGGGCGAGCCACAAGCCGAGACTTCGGAGCCCCGTCGGCGAGAGCCGGCGGGGTTTTCGCTGGCGCAGCCACGGTCGACTCGCGAGTGGGTGTCAGCAAGGTTAACCTATCAGCATGCTCAAGCTCCTCCTGGTTGTCTTGGTTCTAGGCCTTGGCGTTGCTGGTTGGCTCGGGTTTGCCCATTGGCGCGCCTTACCCCGAGCATCGACAGAGGTGGCGGAACTGACGCCGCAGAAGCGCGTGATGCTTGAGCGTTTGAGGGCGGAGAAGAAGTTCCAGCCACACGACTACCCGCCGCTGGGGTACACGGGCGCGGAGTCTGAAGAGGACCGGATCAAGGCCACAGCGGCAGTCAACAACGTGATCGACAACCTGCTCGCCTTGCCGGACGGACCGATCCAGGCGCGGGTCGTCTCCAGAGATATCGGGCGAGGAATGAAGAAGGTCGGCTGGCTTGCGACCGAAGATCGGGACCGCACGGGCGATTACATGATCGAGGTCTGGTACATCTTGGGCTTTAGGGGCGCTACCGGCCGTTTCGCCCATGGCTCCTGGTACAAGAAGCCCGAAGGTTATGGTGAACCCCTTCCTCCGGGCTGGTCGGCGCCTGACAAGCCACGGCCCATCGGCTGAACGGTCCATTATACCCCCCGCCGCCTGTGGTGGGGAGGTAAGACTGAGAACAATATAAGAACATTTGTCAAGCCCCACGTCCGCTCCTGACGCACCCGCCCGCTAGCCTCGCGGGCATGACCGACTGGCGTTTCCAGACCTCCCGCCACTGGCCGATCCCGCCGATGGACAAGGCGTCCGGCCACAAGGACACCGCCTTCACCTGGGCCATGGGCCGGCTGATCCTGAAGCGGATCGGCGAGGGCCACACGATGAAGGCGATCGTCGCCGATCCGCGGATGCCCGCCTATTGCACGGTCTATCGCTGGATGAAGATGGTCCCGGAGTTCGGGGCGGCGGTGGCGCGCGAGCGGCTGGCCCTGGCCGAGACCAAGCAGGCGGTGCGCGCGGCCCATCGGCGGCCGAAGCGGGGCGGGCAGCCCAGCACCTACGACCCCGTCTGGGCCGACCAGGTGCTGATCGCGGTGGAGGACGGCGCGGCGCTCAGCGAGGTGCTGGGCCGGCCCGGCATGCCCACCGCCAAGGCCTGGTACCGCTGGCTGCGCAGGCACGACGACCTGGCCTGGGCCTACGCCGAGGCCTGCCGCCGGCGCGGCGTGGGCCTGGACTGCGCCCGCGACGAGGTGATCGACAATGTCCGGGGCACGGGCATCCCGGCGGCGAACAAGGCGCTGCGCGCGATCGAGGCCCGGCGCGGGCGGATCACGCCCCGGCTCTATCGGCCCCGGGAGGAGACCGGGTGGTGAGGCGCATGGCGGTGGGGGGACGAGCGGAGGGCCTGGTTCCGGGGTCGAAAATCCGTGCGTCATGGCCCGGCTTGTCCGGGCCACCCATGAACGCCGTGCGCGAAGGCCTGGGCGCGGCGGCCGGATTGCGGAACGTCCGTGTCCATGGGTCGCCCGGACAAGCCGGGCGATGACGAGGGAGTAGCCGCCCCCCTCAGTCCCGGTCGCGTTCGGCGGCGGCCTGGGCGGCGGCGGCGGAGAGGGGGGAGGGGAAGGGCTTCACGCCCAGCTTCTCGCGCACCGCCTCCAGCGGCAGGTCCCACATCGTGCTCCACGGCACGTCGAGCAGCAGCGGCGTCTCGCGCCCGTGCCGCCAGCCGCGGAACACGCTCTCCAGCACGATCTGCAGCCCCGGCGGCCGGTCGAAGGCCACGGTGGTCATGGTCAGGCCCAGCAGCAGGGTCGCGTAGTGGTGCCCGAACTGGCCCGCCTGGAAGGCCGCCAGCGCCAGCTCGTCGAGCTGGGCCGCGCCATAGCCGGCCACCACCGCCCAGACCAGGTGGCACTCCAGGGTGCGGGCGTTCAGGTAGTCCAGCGGCGGGGGCATGGCCTCCAGGCCGAGGTCCGCCGGGGTGACCAGCCGGCCCAGCTCGCCGCGGACCGTGGCCTCGCGGCACACCGCGCCGCCCAGGGTGCTGGGCGGATAGACGGAAAGGGCCTTCGGGTCGAAGGAGTCACGCCGGCCGGTGCTTGCGGCTTCCGTCACGCCCGGGCGCCGCTTTGCGGCTTCGGCGACCCGGGCCTCGAGCTGGGGGTCGAGTAGGCCCGCCAACCGCATGGTCTCTATTGTGAAGCTGGTTCGTCGTCGCGCCTCGATGGGCTGTTCCAGCAGGGTCCAGAAGGCCTGCCAGAACGCGTCGGGCGGCTCGACGCCGCGCGTGTTGCGGGTGCCCAGGGCATAGGGCTCGCCGGTGAGCCAGCCGCGGGCGGCGTTGTCGTAGACGTCGACGAGGCGGATGGGCGCGCAGACCGCGACGTGCAGCAGCTTGGCCGCCAGGGCGCGCAGGCCCAGGCCGGTCACCTCCACGCGCAGGCCCGCGGCCAGCGCGCCCGCGTCGCCGCGGCCGCTGACCGTCATGCCCTCGAACGCCGACCGTACCGCAGTTTCGATCATGCGGCGTCGCGTCGTCCGATCGGCCGAGAGGCTGTTCCCCGCCGCGTTTCCAGAGCCCCGATCCCTTTTGTTTTCGTTTTCGCCACCCGCCGTGGCGACACCCCCCGGTGCGGGAACCAGAGGTATCCGATCCGGCGATTCCCCAACAGGAACCGTGAGTTGCAGGATTCCCCGATCTGGGTAGTGCTAGCCGCCCAGCGCCAGTCCCCCTTCGGCGTAGAGCACCTGGCCGGTCGTGAAGCCCGCCTTCATGGCGTAGAGATAGGCCTGCGCCGCCTCGGCCGGCTCGCCGATGCGGGGGATGAGCTGGCCCGCGGCCAGCCCCGCCAGCCGCGCCTCCCGCTGGGCCGCGGGGATCGAGTCCCACACGCCGGTGAGGATGTAGCCGGGGCACACGCAGTTCACCCGCAGGGGCGCCAGCTCGACGGCGAGGCCCCGGGTCAGGAACTCGATGGCGCCGGCCATGGCGGTGGAGGCGGCCGAACCCCTGGCCGGCTTGTGGGCGATCATGCCGCCGGTGAGGGTGAGCGAGCCGCCGGGCGACAGGGCCGCCGCCCCGTGCTTGGCCACCGTCAGCGCGCCCCAGAACCGCACCTTGAAGATCGCGGCCTGGCCGGCGATGTCCATGTCGGCCAGCGCGGCGCGGCGCGGGCCGCCCCAGTCGCCGGCGGTGGTGACGATGTGGTCGAAGCCGCGCCCGGCGAAGAAGGCCTGGACGGCCGGCTCGTCGGTGATGTCGAGGGCGGCGGCCTGGACGTCGCCGCCCAGCTTCGCGGCCGCCTCGGCCAACCGCTCGGCGTTGGTGGAGGCGATGGTCACGGCCGCGCCCTCGGCCGCCGCCCCCTCGGCCACCGCGAACCCGATCCCGGACCCGCCCCCGATCACCAGCACCTGCTTGCCGTCGAGCCCCATCGCGCGTTCTCCCTCAGATTTTGCGCAAGTATGCGGCCGCCCGGGCGAGGTCGCTACCTCCCCCGCGGTACGCGGCGGGAGGGGGACCGCTCGCCGCAGAGCGAGCGGTGGAGGGGGCGAGCGGCCGTCCACAAGGGAACGATTGGCGGTTGAAGCGCCGCGCTCGGGGCCTGCCCCCTCCACCATCGGCTCTTCGGCCTGCGGCCTCGGCCGACGGTCCCCCTCCCGCCATCGCTGCCGCGATGGGGGAGGTCAGTCGTCGAAGCCGAGGAAAGTCGCCGCCTCGTCGACGCTCTTGCGGTTGGAGACCACGGCGTTGGCGGGGAAGCTGTCGTCGGGCCAGCCCAGGGCGATGGCCTTCATGATCACCTGGTCGTCGGGGATGTTGGCGTGCTCGCGCACCACGGGCGACTGCATGATGCCCTGGCTGTTGATCACCGCGCCCAGGCCACGGCTCCAGGCGGCGTTGACCAGGGCGTTGGTGACCGCGCCGCAGTCGAAGGGGGTGTCGTCGCTGCCGTCCAGCACCCGGTCGTAGGTGATGATCACGCAGACCGGGGCGTCGAACTGGCGGAAGCCGCGCAGCACCCAGTCCTGGCGGCCCTCCTTGTCCTCGCGGGCGATGCCCATGGCGCCGAACAGCTGCTTGGCCACCTCGACCTGCCGCTCGCGGTGCGGGCCGGCGAAGGGCTGGCCGATGCGGAACTCGCGCGAATGCGGCACGCCGGCCAGGTTGCGCTCGGTGTTGCCGGCGCGGATGCGGTCGAGCGGCTCGCCGGTGATGACGTGGAAGTTCCAGGGCTGGGTGTTCATCGAGGACGGCGCGCGCATGGCCACCTCGAGGATCTCGCGGATCAGGGCCTTGGGGACGGGGTCGGGCTTGTAGCCGCGGATGCTGCGGCGGCCCTTGACCACCTCGTCGTACTGCATGGTCGAACCTTCGGAAGCTGGCGTCACCCGGTTCTAGCCGAGGTTCGCCGTGACGCTAGGTGAGGCTTCGCGGGCGGGCCTCGCGCCCTTATGCTCACCCCAACGAACGAAGGGGAACCGCCGCCATGGCCGCAGTCGTCAGCATCAAGGATCGCGGCCACGTCCGCACCATCACGCTCAACCGCCCGGAGAAGAAGAACGCGCTCAGCCAGGAGCTGGCCTGGGGCGTGATCGAGGCGGTCGACGCCGCGGCCGCCGACGACAACGTCTGGGTGGTGGCGATCACCGGTTCGGGCGACGCCTTCTGCGCCGGCCTCGACCTTTCCCCCGACGCCAAGCCCTACACGCCGCAGACGGCCATGACCGCCCAGCTCGACGACATCGGCTGGGTGGGCAATTTCCTGCTGGCGATCCGCAAGCGCTGCGACAAGCCGGTGGTGGGCGGGGTCAACGGCGTGGCCGTGGGCGCGGGCCTGGGTCTGGCCATGTCGTGCGACGTGCGGCTGGTGGCCAAGAGCGCGCGGCTGATGGCCGGCTACACCCGCATCGGCGGTTCGCCCGACGCGGGCCTCACCATCACCCTTCCCCAGGCCATGGGCTACGAACAGGCCATGCGCTTCATGATGGAGAACCGCACGGTGCTGGGCGAGGAGGCCGTGGCCCTGGGCATGGCCGGCGAGGTGGCCGACGACGCGGCCTTCGCGGGCCGCCTGGAGGAATACTGCGACCAGCTCTGCGCCTGGTCGCCGATCACCCTGCGCCTGCTCAAGCGCGGCATGGTCAGCGCCACGGCCGGGACCTCGATGGAGGACCAGCTGCGCCTGGAGGTGAACAACATCCGCAAGGCCTTCGGCAGCCAGGACGGCCAGGAAGCCCGCCGCGCGTTCCTCGAGAAGCGCGCGCCGGTGTTCCAGGGGCGGTAGGCGGTCAGGCCGCCAGGCTGCGCCGTCCCCGCAAGGCGCAGCCGAGGCCGCCGAAGCCCAGCAGCATCAGGGCCCAGGTCGCGGGTTCGGGGACCGCCGTCTCGACATAGATGCGGAAGCCGTAGTCGACATCCGGATAGCTGTACTCGACGCCGCCGACCTGGGCGAACCCATCGCCGCCGGCATAGGTCAGCGCCGTGTTGTCGAACTGAATGAGCCAGCCGATGGCCGGCGCGGTAGCGCCGACATCAGGCGTCAGCAGGATCCGATAGGCCTGCCCCGCCGTCACTTGGAGGGACGGATCCGTCACATCCATCCGCAACGCCTGGGACCAGTCGTTGAGGTAGGGGTCCGCGACGTCGGTGAAGTTGAAATGACTGGAGTACAGCGTCACACCCGGTGTCTGCTCGAGCGAAATGCTGAATCCTTCGCCGGTCACATCGTACTGGGTCCCGAAGATCGCCAGGTCGACCCGCGTCAGGCGGCCGGTCAATCCCGCCGTGAAAGTCTGGCCGTAGGCGAACCCATCGGAGATCGCGTAACCCGCTGAGGCGGTCGGAATCGGCCCCGCCTCCGGAATGTCGGCCTGGTCGAGCTGGGCCGCCGCGTGGGCCGACGTCGCGATCAGGGCGCACGCGATGACGGCGCCGGCAAGCATTCTGGACACTGTGAACTCCCCCACCTGCGCGCCAGGTGGGCGCGCTGATAGGTTGCGTTCCATGCCGGCTCGCCAGCGGTCAATCCCGCTCGCGCCGCGGGCGTGTCATCGTCGCTTTCCGCGTGTGCTCGGGCCGCGCCTACGCCGGCACCCGCCCGAACCGCTCGGCCGATCGCGCCTTGGCCTTTTCGGCCTCGACCTCGCGGTCGCGCGGCGGAGCCTGGGTCTCCAGCCCGTCCAGCAGGCGGCGGCCGGCGGCGAACACCTCTTCGACCGCGGCGTCGAACGCGGCGCGGTTGGCCTTCGACGGGCTGTTGAAGCCCGAGAGCTTACGCACGAACTGCAGCGCGGCGGCCCGCACCTCCTCGTCGGTGGCGGGCGGCTCGAAATTGAACAGCGTCTTGATGTTGCGGCACATGGCGGGGCCTCCGTCGACGGCGGCCGCCAGCCTACCGGGGCCTACGCCTCGTCGGAAGTCGCTTCGGGGAAGGCCAGGTAGCCGCGCTCGACCATCCGGCGCAGGGCCTCGTAGGCCTCGCTCAGCTCCTCGAAGGCCGCGCGCTGGAAGGCCAGCTCGTCGATCTGCTGGCGCGTCGGCGGGTGCGCCGGGTCGGAGGCCGCCAGCGCCGTGGCGACCCAGCGGGCGCGGGCCACGGCGGCAGCCAGGCCCAGCCGCTCGAACATCACCACGTCGGCCGCGCCGATCGCCTGGCCCAGCACCCGGCGGTTGGCCGAGTAGGCCGTGTAGTCGATCTTCTCCAGCAGCCCCCGCAGGTGCCGCTGGGCCTTGTGGTCGATGGACTCGTCGGGCTCGAAATGCTCGCCCGAGGTCCGTCTGACGGAGTTGGTTCGGCTGATCGACATGGCGCTCCCTCCCTGGGATCACGCGATGCCGACGACCCTAGCGCCACAAGGTGAACAGAACGTCCACGCCGCGCCGCCGTCCTAGCCAGCCGCCGTCACCGCCGCGCCCGCCTCGCGGCGCGCCTTCACCGCCCCGGCCAGGGTCTCCAGCGCCGCCACGGTGTCGTCCCAGCCGATGCAGGCGTCGGTGATCGACTGGCCGTAGGTGAGCGCGCGGCCCGCCACGTGGTCCTGGCGGCCCTCCACGAGGTGGCTCTCGACCATCACGCCGGCGATGCGCCGCTCGCCGCCGGCGATCTGGGCGGCGATGTCGGCGACCACGCCGGGCTGGCGGCGATGGTCCTTGCCCGAGTTGGCGTGGCTGGCGTCGATCACCAGCCGCTCGGGCAGGCCGGCCTTGGCCAGCTCGGCCGCCGCGGCGGCGATGGAGGCGGCGTCGTAGTTGGGCTGCTTGCCGCCGCGCAGCACGATGTGGGCGTCGGCGTTGCCGGTGGTCGTGGCGATGGCCGCGCGGCCCTCCTTGGTGACGGCCAGGAAGCGGTGCGGGTGCGAAGCCGCCAGCGCCGCGTCGACGGCGATCTTCACGTCGCCGTTGGTGCCGTTCTTGAAGCCGACCGGGCAGGAGAGGCCCGAGGCCATCTCGCGGTGGATCTGGCTCTCGGTCGTCCGCGCGCCGATCGCGCCCCAGGCCACCAGGTCGGCGATGTACTGCGGCGTGGTCACGTCCAGGAACTCGCAGGCCGCCGGCAGGCCCAGCGCGTTGATGTCGAGCAGCAGCCGGCGCGCGAGCCTGAGGCCGTCGTTGATGGCGAAGCCGCCGTCCAGGCCCGGGTCGTTGATCAGCCCCTTCCAGCCCACCGTGGTGCGCGGCTTCTCGAAGTAGACCCGCATGATCACGTCCAGCTCGTCCGCGTGGCGTTCGCGCAGGACCACCAGCCGCCGGGCGTAGTCCATCGCCGCGCGGGGGTCGTGGATCGAGCAGGGGCCGATCACCACCAGCAGGCGGTCGTCATGCCCGTGCAGGATGGCCTGGGCGGCCTTGCGGCCGTCGCTGACGACCTCCTGGATCATCGAGGTGGAGGGCGCCTCGCCGATCACCTGGGCCGGCGGGCTCAGCATGTCGAGGCTCTGGATACGAAGGTCGTCGGTAGGGCGGGTCATGGTCGGCTCCGGTGGGTGCGGGGCGGCGGCCATGAAAAAAGCCGCCAGATCCCTGGCGGCTGCGGGAAGGTTCGGCTGTCTCAGTCGTCAGGCCGAACGATCCTCTGCCGGCGCCAGGGGCGTCGGGTAGCCGAAGTACCAAAAGTAATATTGGCCGGCGGCGAGGATCATGCGGGCTACATAGAGGCGGGAAGCGCGCTTGTCACCTCTTCCGGCGTCATCCCGGACGCAGGGCGCGCAGCGCCCGAAGATCCGGGACCCAGCAGCTCAGATGCAGATGAAGCGATAGGGCAGCGTCGACGCCGTGCGGCTGGATCCCGGCTCTCCGCGCTCTTGCGAGCGCTCCGGCCGGGATGACGAGAGGGAGTCCCACCCTCTCCCTCTCCGCTTCGCGGGGGGAGAGGGGGCCGCTAAGCTTCGCTGACTTGATGGAGGAGGGGACCATGCGCCTGGCAAGGATCGGAGCGGCGGTCGCCGCGTTGCTGCTCGCCGCCCTGGCGCCGGCGCAGGCGGCCGACTTCACGCCGCCGCCGCTGAAGGGTCCGGCGCCCTGGACCGACAAGGCGTTCGACGACGCGCCGGGCGACTTCGCCTTCGCCGTGGTCACCGACCTGGAGTCCGGCTACCGCAACGGCGTCTTCGACGTGGCCGTGGCCGACCTGGCGCTGCTGCATCCGGCCTTCGTCATCACCGTCGGCGACCAGATCGAGGGCGGGACCGAGGACGAGGCGCAAATCGACAAGGAGTGGACGCAGTTCGACGCGCGGCTCGGCGGCCTGAGCGCGCCCTACTTCCACGTAGGCGGCAACCACGACCTGACCAGCCTGGCCCAGCGCCGCGTGTGGGAGCGCCGCTACGGCCCGCGCTACTACCACTTCAGCTACAAGGGCGTGCTGTTCCTGGTGCTCGACACCGAGGACTATTCCGAGGCGCGCATGGCCGAGATCTACCGGATGCGCGACGACTATCTGAAGCTGGTCGACAAGGATCCGGCCGCCGCCGCCAAGCTGCCCTACGCCTCGTTGCTGGAGGCCAAGGTGGGCGAGATCGGCGAGGCGCAGTCGGCCTATTTCGAGGGTGTCATCGCCGCCAATCCCAAGGCGCGCTGGACGGTGCTGCTGATGCACAAGCCGGTCTGGCGCCGGCCGGGCCCCGGCGGCCTGGGCCGCATCGAGGCGGCGCTGAAGGGGCGCGACTACACCCTGCTGAACGGCCACATCCACCGCTACAGCCACACGACCCGCGACGGCCACGACTACATCACGCTGGGCACCACCGGCGGCGGCTGGGCCGACAACGCCACGCCCGGCGCCTTCGACCACATCATGTGGGTCAGCGTGACCCAGGCCGGGCCGTCCATCGCCAACCTCCGCCTCGACGGCGTGCTGGACAAGACGGGGAAGATCCCGGCCGGTGGCGAGGCGCTGTGCTTGAGCCTGCACGGGCCGAACTGCGGGAAGTGAGGGGCGCTCCAAGGACGTTCGCCCAAACTCTTCGTGTCATCCCGGTTTCGGCGAAGCCGAAGACCGGGACCCATAAGCGCGGGCGGACTGAGAAGGCGTCTGGGCGGCGATGCCGGCGCATCTTCAAGGGCCATCGGCGCTCATGGGTCCCGGCCTTGCGCCTGCGGCGCAAACCGGGATGACACCAATGGAGCGGCGCGCGCCCTACCCCTTCCCGTAGCTCACCGCCATGCCGGCGCGGACGTCCTGCTGCACGCCGTATTGCGGGAAGGGATAGCGGAAGCCGTTCTTCGACAGGGCGCGCATGCCGATCACCGCCTTCAGCAGATATTCCGGCGGCGTGGCCATCAGCATCTCGTCGTCCAGCACCCCGCCGTAGCGGCGCTCGGCGAAGCAGGGGATCGACAGGCTGGGCTCGCGCTTGGTCAGCGCCCGGCCCCAGCTGTCGGCGCAGGCGCTCTCGCCCACCACCGAGAAGTCGAAGCGCTTGTAGCCGGCCCACTGCAGCCCGTTGATGAAATAGATCATCGCGCCGGGCGTGGCGTAGAACAGCGCGATGTCGGGGTCGCCGAGCTTGCCCGACGCCAGCGGCCCCACCGCCAGGGCCTCGAACTGGCCGTCCGGCACGCAGTGCATGGCGGCCTGGTGGTCGGTGGCGTCCTCGATCGTCTCGAACCAGACGCCGGTCATGTGCTTGCCCGACTTCCACTCAGGGGTCTTGGCGTTCCCCAGCCCGACCACGGCCCGGCACTGGGCGCCCACGAGGTCGTCGGCGGTGATGCCCACGGTCCAGCCCAGGCGGGCGGCCTGGCCCACCACCTGGTCGAGGGTGTGGACGTTCTGCGGCCGGCGGATGCGCGGGATCGCCTCCATCTCGGCCCGGTCGGCGAACAGCTTCATCCCGAACGGGATCGAGCGCAGCTTCAAGAGCTGTTCCAGGTCGGCGACCAAGGTCGGCCAGTCGATGTCCATGGGCGTCTCCCCGCGCGATTTTCCCGCAGCCTGCGGCCGGACCGCGCGGGACGCAAGGACACCGAGCCCTGCGCGATCAGCCTTTGGCCGGCAGGGCGTAGGCCACCAGGGCGTCGCTGACGGGGGTCTCCATGAAGTGGTGCCCGCCGGCCATGATGACGAGGTACTGGCGCCCGCCGATCTCGTAGGTCATCGGCGTGGCCTGGCCGCCGCCGGGCAGCTTGGCCTTCCACAGGGTCTTGCCGGTCTTCAGGTCGATGGCGCGGATCAGGTCGTCGGTCGCCGCGGAGATGAAGATCACCCCGCTCGCGGTCACCACCGCCCCGCCGTTGTTGGGCGTGCCGATGTGGAAGGGCAGGTGGCTGGGGATGCCGAACGGGCCGTTGCGGCGCGCCGTGCCGAACGGGCGATCCCACAGCGTCCTGCCGGTGGCCAGGTCGATGGCGCGGATGCCGCCGTAGGGCGGCTCCTTGCAGAGCAGGCCGGTGAAGGGCAGGCGCCAGCCCGCGTTCACCTGGATCGCATAGGGCGCGCCGATCTGCGGGTCGCCCGCGCCTTCCGCGCCGCCGCCCAGGCTGCCGCCGCGCGCGTCGCCGCGCGGCGCCCAGCCCTTCCGGTCGGCGACCTCGCGCGGGATCAGGCGGTTGTAGTTGGGCATGTCGTTGTAGTTGGCCACGATCACGCCGCGCACCGGGTCGACGGCGACGCCGCCCCAGTCCGAGCCGCCGTTATAGCCGGGATACTCGATCCACCGCCGGCGGGTGGTCGGCGGCGTATAGGGGCCCCTGTACTCGGCCAGCCGGTACTGGATGCGGCAGGCCATCTGGTCGATCGGCGACATGCCCCACATGTCGGCCTCGGTCAGCCTCGGCTTCGCCAGGCTGTGGAAGCCGGAATAGGGCTGGGTGGAGCTGCGCTGCGACGGCTCGACGCCCCCCTGCGGGACGGGGCGCTCCTCCACCTTGGTCAGCGGCCGGCCGGTGCGCCGGTCGAGCACATAGAGTTCGCCCTGCTTGCTGGGCAGGATCAGGGCCGGGACGAGGCCGCCCGGCGTGGGGTAGTCGGCCAGCGTCGCCTGGGAGCCCAGGTCGTAGTCCCAGACGTCCTTATGCGCGGTCTGGAACACCCAGGCGACCTCGCCCGTGCCGGCGTCCAGCGCGACCAGGGCGCTCGACACGGCGTTCTCCTGCGGCGTGCGCTTCGAACTCCAGTAGTCGACCGCCGCATTGCCCATGGGCACGTAGACGAGGCCCAGCGCTTCGTCGCCCGAGGCGCTCGTCCAGCTGTTGGGCGTGCCGCGGGGGAAGATGCGGCCCGCCGGCGGCAGGCCCGGCAGGGTTCCGGCCTGCGGGTCCCACGACCATTTCAGCGCCCCGGTCACGGCGTCGTAGCCGAGGATCGCCCCCGACGGCGCGTCGAGCTTCTGGCCGTCCAGCACCTGGTGGCCGACGACCACCGTGCCGCGCACGATGGTCGGGGGCGAGTTGATGGAGAACAGCCCGGGGGTGACCGGGCCCATGCCGGCCTTGGCGTCGACCTCGCCGCCCTGGCCGAAGTCGGCGCAGGGCGCGCCGGTCTCGGCGTCGACGGCGATCACCCGGCCGTCCAGCGTGCCCCAGATGATGCGCGTGGCGCAGGCCTGGCCCGCGGCGGCGGCGGGAACCGCATAGTAGGCCACGCCCCGGCACGCGGCGGTGTAGGGAATCCATTCGTCCGGGACCTTGGGATCGTGGCGCCAGCGCTGGCGGCCGGTGGCGGCGTCGAGCGCATAGACGATGCTCTTCGGCGTGCAGACATAGAGCGTGTCGCCGACCTTCAGGGGCGTGTTCTCGGCCCCGTACGTCCCCTTGGCCTGCGCGCTCGGCAGGTCGTTGGTGTGGAACACCCAGGCGCGTTCCAGGCGGCCCACATTGGACGGGGTGATCTGCGAGAGCGGGGAATAGCGCCGCGCGCTGTAGGTGCCGCCATAGGCGGGCCAGTCGGCGCCGGCCGCGTGCAGCGACGGCTCGCTCATGGCGAAGCGGGGGCCGGGAAGGGGCGCGGCGCGCTTCGGTCCATCGACGGCGTAGACGCCCACCGAGAACGCCAGGGCGGTCACGACGAACCCGCCCAGGATCAGCCAGGCGATCGCGCGACGCGCCGGGGCGACGAGCCCGGCGGCCGCCCACAGGACGAGGGCCATCAGGACCGCCGGCCCGAACAGGCGCGGGATCAGGCCCCAGCCGTCGAGGCCGACTTCCCAGAGCGCCCAGACGACGGTGGCCAGGAAGGTGAGCGCGTAGACCGCCGCACCCAGCAGGCTCAGCCGCCAAAGCAGCACGCCCGAACCGATCAGCGCCGCGCCGGCCAGCAGGTAGTAGGGCGACCCGCCGACGGCGGCGAGCCACGCTCCGCCGCCCGCGAGGACCAGCCCGATCAGCGCGAGGACGGCTCCGAGCGCGCGCACCGCCCATTTCGTCGCGGTTTCAGCCCTGCCGTTGTCGCCCAGCGTCATGATTGTCGATCTCCCGTCGCCACGACTTGGCAACGGGACTCGCCGGGGGAGGTTCCGGCGTCAGCGCGACGGAGCCTCGTCGCCGATCACCGACACCCGCTCGCCGTAGCGGCTGAACGGATAGTAGTCCCACACCGAATGGTGCTGGGTGCAGCGGTTGTCCCAGAGCGTCAGCGTGCCCGGCTCCCAGCGCACCCGGCAGTGCAGCTTGGGCTCGTTCTTCAGCAGGTTGAAGAAGGCGTCGAGCAGGGCGCGGCTCTCCCACGGGTGCAGGCCCGAGATCTTCGTCGTGAAGCCCGAGTTCACATAGAGCACCTCGCGCCCGGTGTCGGGGTGGCGGGTGATCACCGGATGCTCGTGGCGCGGATAGCCGCCCTCGGGCGGGGTCGACTTGTAGCTGCCCACATAGGGCGCGGCCCCGTCGTGCACGGCGTTCAGCGGCGCCAGGAACGCCCGCATCGCCGGCGAGAGCATCTCGCAGGCCATGTACATGTTGGCGAACAGGGTGTCTCCGCCGCCGCATTCCGGCGTCTCGGTGATGTAGAGCGCCGAGCCCAGCGGCGGGATGGCGTCGCAGCTCACGTCGGTGTGCCAGCCCTCGCCGGCGGTGTAGGGCGACTTCGCCGTGGTCTTCACCACCAGGATCTCGGGGTCCTGGTCGGGCCGGTGGACGTTCATCGGGTGGATGTGCGGGCGGCCGAAGTTGTGCGCGAAGGCCTTGTGCTGGTCGCGCGTCAGGCTCTGGTCGCGGAACACCAGCACCATCCAGTCGGCCCAGGCCTGGCGGATGTCGGCGAGCTGCGCGCCGGTCAGGTTCCCGAGGTCAAGGCCGCGGATCTCCGCGCCGATGTGGGGCGAGATCGGGGTGACCTTGAAGGTGGAATATTCGGTCCGCCGCGTCTGCTCGACGGGCACGTGTTTGGTCAGCGCCATCACCGCCATGGTGTTCCTCCCGCCAGGGCCCACGCGGTGTCGCGCCCGCAGGTTCGCACCCGGCTTTCGGAGGATCGCCCCGCGGCGCGGGCGAGTCCAGCGCGCTCAGTCCCCCGCCAGTTGCCGCCAGCCGATGGCGCGGACGCGGTTCGCGGCCAGGGCGCCGGCCAGCGGCGGGCGGACGAACAGGCCCGCGAAGGCCGGGTCCAGCACGTTCAGCCCGCCCGCATAGGCGCCGAACGCCGGCAGGATCAGCCGCTCCGCGTCGGTGACGAAGCAGCGGCGGCGCACCGTCCCGCGCGGCGCGCGCACCCGGGCGGCCGGATGCAGGTGGCCGGCCACCTCGCCGGGCTGGGGCCCGGGCTGCGGCTCGTGGCGTAGGGTCAGGCCCATCACCGCGATCTCGTCGACCGTCTCGCCGGGCAGGGCGCGCGGCCCGTCGGCGTCGTGGTTGCCCACCACCCAGACCAGCCGCCGCCCCTGCGCCAGCGCCGCCAGCCGCGCCGCGTCGTCCTGCGCCAGCCGGTCCTCGGACTTGCGGTCGTGGAAGGTGTCGCCCAGCAGCACGACGGCGTCGGGTGACAGCGCCGCGGCCTCGGCCTCCAGCCGGCCCAGGGTCTCGCGGGTGTCGTAAGGCGGCAGCATCTGGCCGCGAGAGGCGTAGGCCGAGCCCTTCTCCAGGTGCAGGTCGGCCACCACCAGGGTCCGCGCCGCCTCGATCCACAGCGCGCCGGAGGTCCGCAGCATCACGGGCGTCCCGCGCACCGCCACCTCCAGCCCGCCGCAGGGGCCGATGGCGAAGGCGGGGGGTGATCCTCCCCCTCTGGGGGAGGTGTCGGCGCAGCCGACGGAGGGGGGCGCCGCCGCGGCGTTCTGAGCGGAACCCCCCTCAGTCCCTTCGGGACAGCTCCCCCTGGGGGGGAGCATCTTCGCGGTGCGGTTCACCGGCTCGCCTCCGCGATCAGGTCGGCTTCGGCCTCGGCCAGGATGCGCTCGCGCGCGCCGCCCGGCGAGGTCTCCTTGCCGATCTCCAGCAGGATGGGCACCGAGAACGGCGACAGGTGGTCCAGGGCCGAGTGCCGGATGCGGCCCTTGATCCGGGTCAGCATCTCGCCCAGCCGCGCCACGTCGATCAGGCCGGTGGCCGCGTCGGCCCGCGCGCAGCGCAGCAGCAGGTGGTCCGGCTGGTGGCGGCGCAGCACGTCGTAGATGAGGTCGGTGGAGAAGGTGATCTGTCGGCCCGTCTTCTGTTCCTGCCCCGGGAAGCGCTTCTCGATCAGCCCCGAGATGATCGCGCAGCCCTTGAAGGCGCGCTTCATCATGAAGCTCTCCTGCAGCCACGATTCCAGGTCGTCGCCCAGCATGTCCTCGGCGAACAGTTCGTCGAAATCCAGGCCGTCCATCGGCTCCAGCGACCAGATCGCCATGGCGTAGTCGTTGCACACGAAGCCCAGCGGCCCGACGTCCAGCCGCTCCAGGCGCCGCGTCAGCAGCATGGCCAGCGTGGTGTGCGCCAGCCGCCCCTCGAAGGGGTAGCAGACCAGGAAGTTTCGGCTGCCCTTCGGAAACGTCTCCAGCAGCATCTCGTCCTCGGCCACGATCAGCGAGCGGTCCTTCTGCAGCTCCAGCCATTCGCGCACGTCGTCGGGCAGCACGCGCCAGTGGGCTTCGTCGAACATCAGCTGGCGCACCCGCTTGGCCAGGTAGGTGGAGAGCGCGAACTTCGACGACCCCCACGACGGCATCTTCGGGTCCTTGTCGACCGCCGGGCGCACCAGCACGTCCATGTTGGTGATGCCGACCAGCGCCCAGGTCTGGCCGCCGAAGATGAAGGTGTCGCCGGGGTCGAGCATCTCCAGCATGCCCTCCTCGATCTCGCCCAGCTTGCGGCCCGGCTGGCCGCGCCGGCTGGCGATCCGCACCGCCAGCATCGCCGGCGAGACGATCGCCCCCACGTTCAGCCTGTGCCTCTGCGCCACGTTCAGGTCCCGCACCTTCCAGTGGCCATCGGATAGCCGCACGATGCGTCGGAATCGGTCGTAGGTCTTGAGCGCGTAGCCGCCGGTGGAGACGAAATCGACGACCTGTTCGAAGTCCTCCCAGATGAGGTCGCGATAGGGGCCGGCCGAGCGGACCTCGTCGTACAGCGCCAGCATGTCGAAGGGTTCGGAGACCGCACAGCCCATGACGTGCTGGGCCAGCACGTCCAGCGCGCCCACGCGCGGCGGGTCGCCGTCCAGCTTGTTCTCGGCGATGGCCTCGCGCGCGGCCTGGCACTCCAGCATCTCGAAGCGGTTGGCCGGCACGAACAGCGCGCGGCTGGGCTCGTCCAGGCGGTGGTTGGCGCGGCCGATCCGCTGGACCATCCGTGACGCGCCCTTCGGGCTGGCGAGCTGGATCACCAGGTCCACGTCGCCCCAGTCGATGCCGAGGTCGAGGGTGGAGGTGCAGACCACGGCCCGCAGCTGGCCCTTGGCCATCGCCGCCTCCACCTTGCGCCGCTGCTCGGCCGCCAGGCTGCCGTGGTGGAGCGCGATGGGCAGGCCGTCCTCGTTCAGCCGCCACAGTTCCTGGAACGCGAACTCGGCCTGGAACCGCGTGTTGACGAACACCAGGGCGATCCGCGCCTTCCTGATCGCCTCGTAGACCTCGGCCATGGCGTGCTGGGCCGTGTGCCCCGCCCATGGCACCACGCCCTCCGACAACAGCACGTCCACCACCGGCTCGGCCCCCGGCGGCCCGCGGACGAGGTCGATGGCGGCGGCCCCCTCCGTCGGCTGCGCCGCCACCTCCCCCGTCGTCTTCGCGACAGGGGAGGAGCTGGTCCCTCGCTCCTCCCCCGCGATGGCGGGGGAGGTGGCGCGAAGCGCCGGAGGGGGCGTCCCGTGGCCATGCCGCCCCATCCACGCCTTGATCACCTCCGGGTCGTCGACCGTGGCGCTCAGGCCGACCCTCCGCATCGACGGGGCCAGCTGCTGCAGCCGAGCCAGGTCCAGCGCCAGGAGGTCGCCGCGCTTGGAGGCGTGCAGGGTGTGGATCTCGTCCAGGATCACGCAGCGCAGGTCTTCGAAATAGAGCCGGGCCCCCTCCCAGGCGCAGAGCAGGGCCAGCTGCTCGGGCGTGGTCAGCAGGATGTCGGGCGGCTTCACCCGCTGGCGCTGGCGGCGGCTGACCCCGGTGTCGCCCGTGCGGCTCTCGGCCACGATGGGCAGCCCCATCTCGGCGATGGGCGCATTCAGGTTGCGCTCCACGTCCACGGCCAGGGCCTTGAGCGGCGAGATGTAGATGGTGTGGAGACCGCGCGGGGTATTGGCCGGCGGCCGTTCAGACAGCTCGATCAGGCTGGGCAGGAAGCCCGCCAGGGTCTTGCCGCCGCCGGTGGGCGCGATCAGCAGGGCGTCGCGGCCGGCGCGCGCCCGGGCCACCATTTCGAGCTGGTGCGCGCGCGGGCTCCAGCCGCGGCCGGCGAACCACTCGCGGAAGCGCGGCGGCAGGAGATCGGCGGCAAGGTCGGCGGGTGCCGGAGCGGCGTCGGCCATCCCGCCGCTATACCACGTTCCCTTTCCGTTTCACTGGCGCCGGCGTCGAAATTCGGCTGACTTGGGGCCGATGCGGATATCCCTCGCCCTCGCCGTGGCGGCGCTGGTCGCCGCCTGCTCGCCCGCGGGCCGCCAGGCCTCGGCCGTCCCGCCGGCCGCCGCCCCCGTGGCCCGCAACGCCGACGGCTTCCCGCAGCCCGATCGGCCGGTCGCCCGCATCGTCGCCTCGGAATGGTCGTCGGGCCCCAGCCGCGACGCCGCCGACGAGTCGGGCCAGCTCATCCGCGGCCTGGGCATCGCCCCCGGCATGGCGGTGGCCGACATCGGCGCGGGCTCGGGCTACCACACGCTGCGCCTGTCGCCGGCGGTCGGGCCCAAGGGCGTGGTCTACGCCGAGGACATCGTCGAAGCCTACCTCTCGGGCCTCAAGCGCGAGGCCGAACGGCGGGGCCTGAAGAACGTGAGGATCGTGGTGGGGACCGCCGACGATCCCAACCTGCCCAAGGGGGCGGTGGACCGCGCGGTGCTGGTCCACATGTACCACGAGATCACCAACCCCTACGCCCTGCTCTGGAAACTGGCCGGCTCGCTCAAGCCGGGCGGCCAGGTGGGGGTCATCGACCTCGACCGGCCGACCACCCGCCACGGCACCCCGCCGGCCCTGCTGAAATGCGAGTTCGAGGCGGTGGGCTACCGGCAGGTCAGCGCCGCCACGATGCAGGGCGGGGTCGGCTACCTCGCCATCTTCGAAGCCCCGAAAAGCCGGCCCAAGCCCGCCGACATCCAGCCCTGCAAGGCGCCGCCCGAAGGCTAGGGCAGCCCGGCCCAGAACGTCCCCTGCGGCCCGCCCTCGACGGCCACCACGGCGCCGCGCGCCAGCTCCAGGCCCGACTGCCGATAGCCGCCGGGCGCGAGGCTCATCGCCCCGCCGTTGGTCATCACCACCATCACGTCACCAGTCCGCGGCCAGGCGACCGCCAGGGCCTGGTAGCCCGGATAGTTGAGGCCCCAGTGCCAGACGGCGGGTTGCGGCTGGGTCTGCAGGCCCACGCCCAGGCCCCAGGCGTTGGTCGCGTTCGCACGGACCAGGGGCTTCAGCATCTCGGCGGCGATGGCCGGGTCGATGGTCTGCGGATCGATCAGTTCGTGCAGGAAGCGGGCGTAGTCCTGGGGCGTGGTGATCAGCCCGGCCGCAGGCAGGGCGGTCGGCTTGCGCAACGCCATCGGTAGCGGCGGGCGGAGGGCCAGGGTCGCGACGACGGCGAGCGCGAGGGCCGCGGCGGACAGCTTCGGCCAGGCTCCCCGCCGCGCGGCGAGGATCGCCGCCGCGCCCGCCACGGCGACCAGCGCGGCGACCGCCGCCGCGATGGCGGGATTGGCCGGCCCCGCCATCCGGGCCGTGGCCCCGATCCCCGCGGCGAGGGCCGCCGCGACGATCAGCCGGGGCGGCCAGGTCCGCAGCGCGCGCCGGCGCGGCCGGGCGAGCCGCACGAAGTGGGCGTGGCCGCCCAGCAGCGGAAGCCCGACCACCGCGGCGACCAGCGCCGCCACCGCGAACGGAAGCGCCACGTCGACGCTGGGGCGGGCCAGGTCCGCCGGCTGTGGTCCGCCGAAGCGGCTATGGGTCATGCCGAGCGCGGGCAGCACCTCGCGGTTCATATGGTCGGCGAAGGTCTGGCCCGTCGCCGCCTCGATCGCCTGGCCGACGAACTGGAAGCCCGCGCCGGCGTAGGCGAAGCGGCCGGCGGGCCCCGTGGGCTCCGGATGATCGGAGAGCGCGTTGTCGAAGCCGGCCGTGTGGCTGAGCGCCTGGCGAAGGGTGAAGGTGTGGCCCGCGCGCGAGATCGGCGCGTCCAGGTCCAGGCGGCCCTGGCGGGCCAGGCGCGCCGCGGCATAGGCGGTCAGGGGCTTGGAGAGCGAGGCGCCCTCGAATGGGGTCTGCGGCGTCACCGGGCGGCCGGTCAGCAGGTCGGCCCGGCCCGCGGTCCAGAGGATAGGCGGGACGCCTTTGCGGATCACCGCGACGGAGACGCCCGGCAGGCTGCGCCATGCAAACCTGCCGGCCAGCGCCGTGTCGAGCCGCGCCGGGACCTCGCCCGCCGCCGCCGCGGGTGCGGCCGGCTCCTTCGGCGAATAGGCCGGCCGCACGATCGCCGCCAGCGCCGCGACCAGCATCGCCGCCAGGAACAATCCGTAGCGCATCCATCCCCCCATGGCCCGGCGTCATGGAGGCCGCTTGCCCGTGGCGGCGCACGTGAATTCGGCGAAAGGTTCGCGCGGGCGCTCCTGACGCGGCGCCATCACGCGGCCGCGCTGGTCTTCCCGCAACGACAGGGGAAGGACGACGCCCTGAAGGATTTCGCCGGCATCCGGCCCTGCAAGGCGTCGGCGGCCGACTAGGCCGCCGCGCCGACGGGGTTCAGGCGAACGCGGCGCGCGCCCGGCGGCGCATCGCGCCCCCCACCATCCCGAAGCCGGCGATCAGCAGCGCCCAGGTCGCCGGTTCCGGCACCCCGCCCGTACCCGGTCCTCCCGTGCCTGGGCCCCCCGTGTCCGGCGAGCCGCTCACGGTCAGGAACCCGTGCTGCTCCGGGCCCAGGACGATCGATTCGTGGACGCCGTTCGTGGCGAACGCGCCAAGCTCGAAGTAGTAGTAGAAGTGGTTTTCCCCGCCTTCATAGTTCAGGCCGAAGTCGACCCAGTTGTAGTCTGGACTGGGGAACGTGAAGCCCTGGTTGAGGCAGGACGTGGCGCCGCCGTTCGAGGCGACGACGCTGCACGAGGTGAGCGAGGCCAGGGGAACGACGGTGTTCGACGTCACATAGTCGGCCAGCGTCACTTCGAATGATCCGGTGAAGGTCGTCGATCCGTCCACGAAATTCTCGGACGAGTCCGCGACGAAGGAATAGGTCACCGCCGCCTGCGCCGCCATCGGCAGGCCGGCCAGCGCCGCCGCCGCGGCGAGTTTCAGAATCGTGCGCCTCATGCAATCCACCCCATGCCAAACGACTGCCGCACACCCCTTCGGCGCGGTCCGGAAGTCGTAGGGGGTCGTCCCCCGGGGGGGCTTCCACCAGATGGTGGAGGCCCACTCGCCCCCAGGGCGAAGACGGCGGCGGGACACGGGCGTCAGCCCCGGGGCAGGGCGAGGCTCGCGGCCATGCGGACGAGATCGGCCTGACGGCGCAGGCCCGTCTTGTCGAAGATGCGCAGCAGGTGGGTGCGCACCGTGCTGACGCCGATGCCCATCTCGGCGGCGGCTTCGCCGGGCGTGTGGCCGAGCGCGATCAGCTCGAAGACCCGCGCCTCCTTCGCGCTCAGGCCGAAGAGCTGGGCGATCAGGCTTCCGGCGTCGCTCGGCGCGGGGCCGGCGGAACTGACGAAGATGGCGGCGACGGCCTCGTTCACCAGGCCGGGCCGCAGCGTCCCGCCGCCCAGCGGCAGCACGTGCAGCGCGTGCGGCGCGCCGTCGCCGGCGATCACGGGGATGGCCAGGCCGCGGTGGCCGATGTCCGCCTCGTCGGTCCCGGCCGTCGCGATGGCCACCGCGAGCGCCTGCGTCGCCGCCGGCCGGTTGGTCACGAGGCGCCGTCCGACCTGGGTCAGGGGATCGCGCCGGCCGAGCAGGGCCTGGGCCGGGCCGTTGGCGTAGAGGACGTTGAGCTGGCCGTCGGTGATCAGGATCGGCGCGCCGGTCGCCTCCACCACCGCTTCGAACGTCGCCGCCGCCACGGTCTGGGCGTCGAGCAGCCGGCTGATCGTGACGGCCCGGCGCAGATGCGGCGCCAGCCCGCGCAGGGCCTCCCGCTCAGGCTCGCCGATCGGCCCGAGGCGCTCGTGACGCGCGAAGCTGCAGGTGGAGAGCGAGTGCGCGTCGCGCGTCAGCCCCACCGACACCGAGTCGAGCAGGCCCTGCGGGCGGCGCCACTCCGAATAGAAGCGGTTGTCGCAGGCGCCGGCGAGAACCGCCGGGTTCATGTCGCTGAGCAGCACCGGCTCCTCCAGCGGCGTCGCGGCGATCCGCCCGGCGCCGCCCCACAGCGCGATGACGTCGGGGCCGTACTGGCCGATGCGCTCCAGCCAGGGGCTCGGGATGCCGCTGGACACGTTCAGCAGGACGGCGCCGCTCGGCATCGCCTGGAGGCTCAGCGCCGCGTGGACGAAATGCAGGGCGTCGCCGATATGGGCCAGCGCCCGCGGCCAGAGCGACGGGTCCAGGGCGCAATCGTAGATGAGGCCTATCAGGTCGGGCAGAAGCTCCGGGAAGGACCGACTCGCTGTGCTCACGCTCGCACCTACGCCAGGAAGACGCCGGCCCGCCCGCCCGGGCCCTTCCCGCCCGCGCGGGCCAGCCCGGGGCCGCCGCACACACGCCGTGGACGTTGGCGGCGCCGTCGGGCGTCGTCAAAGCCTAATTGGGCGGGCGGCCCACCGCGCCACGGGTCCGGTCAAGTCTTGGGCGCGGCGCTCCTGACGCAGCGTCATCACACGGCCGCGCTAGTCTCCCCGCAAAGACAGGGGAAGGACGACGCCATGAAGGAATTCGCCGGCAAGCTCGCCGTGGTCACCGGGGGCGGCACGGGCATGGGCCGCGAACTCGCGCGCCAGCTCATCGCCGAGGGCTGCTCGGTGGCCATGTGCGACGTCTCCGACAAGAACATGGCCCAGACCATCGCCCTGGCCGAGGCCGACGGCGTGCCCCAGGGGTGCAAGATCACCGCCCACGTGGCCGACGTCTCCGACGAGGCCGCCCTGGTCCGCTTCCGCGACGAGATGGCCAAGGCGCACGACGCCGACCACCTGCACCTCTTGTTCAACAACGCCGGCATCGGCGGCGGCGGCTCGATCGTGGCCGACGACCGCGCCGAGTGGGAGCGCACCTTCAACGTCTGCTGGGGCGGGGTCTATTTCGGCGTCCGCACCTTCCTGCCCATGCTGCTGGCCGCGTCCGAGGCCCACATCGTCAACACGTCCTCGATCAACGGCTTCTGGGCCAGCCTGGGTCCGCACGTCTCGCACACGGCCTATGCGGCGGCGAAGTTCGCGGTGAAGGGCTTCACCGAGGCGCTCGTCACCGACCTGAGGCTGAACGCCCCGCACGTGAAGTGCTCGGTGGTCATGCCCGGCCACATCGGCACCTCCATCGCCGCCAACTCGCGCAAGGTGATCCGCGGCACGGAGGAGGACGCGCTCACCGCCGACGAACTGGCCCGCGCGCGCCTGCGCATGACCCGGGCGGGGATCGACGCCGCCGCCGTCCCCGACGCGGCCATCCAGGCCATGGTCGCCGAGCAGGCCCGCCGGTTCCTGGAGGACGCCCCCATGACCGCCGCCGAGGCGGCCACGGTGATCCTCGACGGGGTGAAGGCCGAGCGCTGGCGCATCCTGGTCGGCGAGGACGCCAAGATCATCGACCGCATGGTGCGCGAGGCGCCCGACCAGGCCTACGAGCTGGATTTCTTCCAGAAGATAGCCGCCGCCGCCGGCTGGCAGCTCAACGGCATCGTGGGGAACCGCCAGGAGTAGGGGCCTTCGTCGCCCACACGGCATCTTAGGAAATCCCTGTTCTGATTGGCGGCTACCGTTCGACGCCGGGGCCGCCGCCATGACCGATCTTCACCGCCGCCGCCTGGTCTGGGCGCTGGGCGCAGCCCTCGTGGCCGCGCCGGCGCTGGCCTGGGCCGAGGACGATTTCGGCGCGGCCGAACCGCCGCCCAAGCCCAAGGCCAAGGCGAAGCCCAAGGCGAAGGCGGCCGCCAAGCCCGCCGCCGCGCCCGACCACGCGCCCGCGCCCGCCGCCGACGCCGGCCACGCCGCCGCGGCGCCGGCCGTGCCGCCGGAGGAAGCGCTCCAGCGGCTGATGGCCGGCAACACCCGCTACGTTCAGGGCTTCGTCGCCCACCCGAACGCCGACGCCGCGCGGCGGGTCGAGGTGGCCAAGGGCCAGCATCCCTTCGCCGTCATCCTCACCTGCGCCGACAGCCGGGTGCCGCCCGAGCTCATCTTCGACCAGGGCCTGGGCGACCTGTTCGTGATCCGCGTGGCCGGCAACGTCGTGGACGACGCGGTGATCGCCTCGATCGAATACGCCGTGATGCACCTGGGCGTGAGCCTGGTGATGGCGCTGGGCCACGAGCGCTGCGGCGCCGTCACCGCGGCCATGGACGCGCTCGCCGGCAAGGGCGACCCGGCCGACCGCGAGACCCTGATCGGCTCCCTCGTCGCCCTGATCGCGCCGGCCGTCCGCGCCGTGCCGGCCAACGCGCCCGACCGGGTCGACGCCGCGGTCAACCTCAACGCCGCCAACGCCGCCGCCGAGATCTTCGCCGGCAGCCGCCCGCTGCGCGCCAAGGTGCTGGCCGGCCAGCTCAAGATCGTCGCCGCCCGCTACGACCTCGACGACGGGACCGTCACGCCCACCAAGACCGTCCAGGGCTAGAGATCGCCGGCCGGGTCAGACGGTGCGGCCGCCGATCGGGCCGCGGGGCGTGTAGCAGACGCAGGACTGGTTCACCGGACCGGGCTGGGGCATCCAGCACCAGAGGTACGGCGTCAGGCAGATGCTGCCGGGCGGATGGGGAGGAAGCTGCGCGAAGCTCGGCGTCGGCGCGACCAGGCCGGCGGCGGCCAGCGCCGCGGCGACGACCAGCCTGACGAGGCGTCTCGGGCAGTTCAGGTTCGATGTCATTTCCGCCTCCTCGAAATCAGTTCGTCGCGCATGTGGTCTGGCCCCCCGGCAGGCGCACCATCTGGCTTGCAAGACAGCCCTTACCCTGACCCTCATTGTGGGCGCCCGCCGTCGCGCCGGAGAGGAATGTGGCGACGTAGCGGTTGATGCAGGGCTGGATGACGCGCAGGTCCACGCTGCGGTGCAGGACTTCGCAGATCTGGGTCGAGACCATGGTCGATGTGTTGCGGACAGCTTCGAACTGCCTCTCCTGCAACGCCGCCGTCGTCTTGGCGTCCTTCTGCTTCTCGTACTGCCGGTAGGCGGTGAAGCCCGTTCCGCCCGCGCCGGCGACGATGAGCGCGATGAAGGCGACCACGCCGATGCGCGCGACCTGCTGGACGTGATTTGCGTGCTTGAGGAAGCGCGCGGCCTTGTCGAACTCGCCGCCGTATCGGTCGGCCCACTTCGGCGTCGGGTTCCGCTCCTTCCACCATGCATTGTAGGCGCTCAGTTCGGGCGCCGAGAGCGGCAGGGCGACGATATCGCTGTGCGGCGCGGCCGCATTGACCAGCCGGGTCCAGTTGACGCCTTCGGTGACTTCCTGGGCGAACCAGACCGAGAGGCTCCGCCACTTGCGGATCAGGCTTTCGTGCGCGAGATCGACGCGGGCGTCATCTCCCGCTTCGGGCTTCGAGATCCGCAGAAAGCCGCATTCCGGCGCGGCGAACGCGCGGACGACGTCCCGAACGGTGGTGATCGGAAGGCCCGTCTCGGCGGCGAGCTGGTTCAGTGAGCGCACGCGACGGACGGCCAGGGAAAGCGACGGGCCCGTCGCCAAGGCGCGAAACACGCGGCCGACGACCCGCTGGGTGTCCTCGCCGAACGTGGCCTTCAAGTCCTCGACGACTTCGGCCGCGTGCTTGGTGAGGGCCCCCTCGATCCCGCCGATCGCCTTGTAGTCATCCAGGGTCAGGACCGACTCGGCGCCGTGCTTCAGGCGCCACATCCGGTTCAGCACGTGCTGCATGAGCGGCAGCTGGTCGGCTTGGCGGGCCAGCTGCTCGGCTTCGTCCGAGGTCTCCGCGCGATCCCAGGGCGCATACTGGCCGAGGTCCTCCAGCAGCCGGTTCACGAGCTCCGGCTGGATCTTGCCGTTCACGCGCAGCGCGGGACGCTCGATCGCCTCGCGCACCTCCTCCAACGTCATCTGGCTGGTGAGGAACAATCCCTCGCCGATCTTCCGCGAAAGCTCCGGCAGCAGGCTGCAGGCGTCCAGGTATTCGGAGCGCATGGTCAGGACCACGTTGATGCGCCCGGACGGCTCGACCGACGATTCCAGCAGGAGGCGGACGAACGCGTCCCGCTCCTCCCGCTGGGCGTAGTCCTTGTAGCGGAACAGCTCCTCGAACTGGTCGACGAGGATCAGCAGGTTCCAGTCGTCGGGGAAGTTTCCCGCATCCACCCATTCGACGAGGGCTTCCGGCCCCAGCCGCAGGATGCCGTCGAGCACGTCGATCTCGACCTGCTCGGGGGGCTCGGGCCGCGCGGCCGTGAGCAGCGCCCTGGCCAGGTTGCGAAGCGGCTCGGCCTCGGGCCGCATTTCGGCGATCTTCCAGCGATGGCTGGTCGTCGGGTGATCGCCGCGCCGAAGGGCCCGGATGAGCCCGGTCTTGACCAGCGAAGACTTGCCGCTGCCGGAGGCGCCGACCACGGCGAGGAACCGCGTCCTGGCGAGCCGATCGATCATCAGGTCGACCGAGTTCTCCCGGCCGAAGAAGAGGTCGGCCTCGTCCTGCTCGAACGCGCGCATCCCCGGGTACGGGGCGCGGGAGTCCGCCGCCAGCCGGCTCGCCTCGAACCGGATCGCTGTCGCTTCCGCGGCTGTCGACGCCGTCTGGGGCGACGCGGCGCTCACGTATGCAGCTCCTCGATGAACGCCTTGAGCCGAGTGGTCCTGGGCCCGGCGCCGTTCCGGCGCGGCCGGACCGTCGTCACGGTGGCGTCCGACAGCGGGGTCGCGTCGTCACCGATCGAACAGATCCCGAGCGCCTTCGGATCGGGCCTCTGCGCCCGGCTGATGTCGAACCGGTCGAGGTTGTCGTCGATCCAAAGCGTGTCCGGATCGGTGTCCGGAACGAACATCAGGATCTCGGCCTCGCTGAACATCTGGTCCCGATGCCGCCGGATCTCTCCCGCCGTCGCGCCCATCGGAAGGGCGACGCTGAATTCGGCGGCCTCGAAGATACGCCGCAACTCCTCGGCGTGGCCGATCCGCGTGCGCGGCGCATAGATGAAGACGTTCGCCGGCGGCGACCTCGGGGCCGCCGCCGCCAGCGCGATCTGCCGGATCTCGGCCTTGAACTCCTCGAACCCCCGGATCGGGCACGACGACTCGGCGACAAGCTGTCGATGATTGTCGTCGTCGATCTCGTCGAGCCGCAGGTCGGGCAGTCGCCATTGGCGGACGGGCTTTTCCAGGGCGTGCGCGGTTTCGAGTTCGTACTGCGCCCGGCCATCCGGGAAGCCGCCCGTCTCGAGGGGCGCCTCGACGCCCAGCAACTGGACGAAGACCGACGCGCGCCGCAGGTCCGCCTCGAACGCCTTCATCGTCGCCGAGCGATCCGGAAGGCAGGGCCTCGCCGGCAGGACCGTGATCGGATTTGCGCCCATGGCGAGGGACGCCGCAAGTTCGTCCACCCTGGGCTCCATGTCGCGGCCGACGACGCCGACGACGACGCACGGTTCGGGGCCGGATTTCGGACGCGCTGCGGTTCCGCCGGCGCGCCCCGGCTTCGGAGCTTCGGGCTGCGGAACCGAGTCGGGCTTCGTGAGGCTCATCGGGTTCAGCGACGCCACGCCCCTCGGCGGGCGATTGGCTTCGGGCGCCATCCGCTGAAGCGTCGTGCGGATGCGCTCGCCGACCGTGACGACAGCTCTCTTGTAGTCGGACGAGCTGCGATGGAGCTCGATCGGAAAACGCGTCTTCTGGTCGGGCCGCCAGAACCACACCTGGCGCAGTTCGTTCAGCGGGCTGGGATAGCCGCCGGCGTCGGGATCCAGCGGCAGGACTTCGGCGCAGACCAGCCGCTTCGACGCATCGGGCAGCTCCGCGAATAGCTTCAGCTCCGCGAGGGGCCATTGCCGCACGATATAGTTCGGCGAGCCGATGGCCAGGAACACGGCGGACCGGCCGACGGCCTTGAGGATGTCTTCGAGGCGCGGCGCGGTGATCTCGCCATCGAACTGATCGAAGAAGATGCGCGGCGGATTCTGCCAGCCGAGGCGCGCGCGCAGGTGCCCTTCGACGCGCTCGACGATCTGGGTGACCGGTCGGCCGATCTCGCGCCCGTTGTCCCTTTGGGCGTAGCTGACGAAAAGCTCGTAATCGTAGTCATCGGAATATGACACGCGCGCTCCCCCAAAGACACGCTCGGCGTAACGATGATATTGCATAATGAAACTCATAGTTGCATCATGTCAATGTGCAGCTACGGGGGTGCGGGATGAGCAAGCAGCGTCAGCTCAGAGGCGTGATGATTGCCGGCGTCGCAGTTGTCGTCGCCAGCGGCGCCGGCCTCGGCCCAACTGCTTTTGCCGCGACTACGCAGCCCGTCACGGCGGACTTCCCAGCCTATTCCGGCGGCTATTGCGCCAAGCAGACCGCGAATACAGCGCAAGTTTGCCAGAAAATGGAGGCCAATTCCAAAGAGGAACTCAAGAAGGACTGGCCGAAACTGGATGGGGAAAAGCGGATCAGCTGCAAGACGCTTGGTATTCAGGCCGGGGAATCCTATTCTGTCACGCTGATGTGCGTCCGGCCGCAGGTCGAGTGAGCAGGCGGCCCGCGGCGCCGTAGCGCGCGCCGAGGCTCGATCGGCGCCAGCCTCCTTTCGTCGCGCCGGCCGGGCCGGACACGGTTCAGAACTATGTTATGTTGAGTCTTCGGCCTGGCGTTTGGTGTGAGGTCTGTTGCGCCTATGGGAGGCCGGGGATCGCCGCCTGACGCGATGATGCAACTGGACGCCGGCGCGCGGCTGCGCGTCAGCTGCGCCGGGCTCGTGGCGGCGTTGGCGGCCGCCATCCTCATGGCCTTTGTCGGCGGCGGCCTGCGCCAGTCGCTGTACGACGTCTATCAGCGGGTGCTGCCCGCGCCCGAGCCGTCGCACCGGGTGCACGTCGTCGTGGTGGACGCCGAGAGCCTGCGCGAGGTGGGCGGCTGGCCCTGGTCGCGCTTCTACCTGGCCCGGCTGATCGAGCAGATCGCCGACCGCGGGGCCGTCGCCATCGGGCTCGACATGCTGCTGGTCGAACCCGACCGGCTCGACCCGACGCTCTTCGCCGGCCTCTACACCGAGCTGCCCGCCCAGACCGCCGCCGAGATCCGCAAGCTGCCGTCCATGGACGCGATCCTGGCCCGCGTCATCGGCCGCAACCCCGTGGTCGTCGCCCGCGCGGGCGTCCGGCCGGGATCGTTCGACTTCCTCGACCAGGCCGCCGCGCCGCTTCCGCCCGAGGTGGCGTTCCGGGGCGAGGCGCCGGCCCGCGTGCTCACCTTCGCCACCGCGGTCTCCAACCTGCCGATCCTCGACGCGGCGGCCCTGGGCCACGGCCTCGTCAACGGCGATCCCGATCCCGACGGGCTCGTGCGTCGCGTGCCCCTCGTCGCCCGCGCCGCGGGCCCCCTGACGCCGGGGTTCGCGCTGGAGATGGTCCGCGTGGCGACGGGCGCGCAGCAGGTCGAGCTCGTGGGCGATCGCGGCCGGCTTCGGGCCGTGCGCGTGGGCCGCCGGACGATCCCCGCCACCGACGACGGCCAATTCCTCATCCGGTTCGGCGACTGGCGGCGCACCCAGACCACCTCGGCCGTCAACCTGCTGCGCAAGGGCGCGCCCAAGGACCTATTCAAGGGCCAGATCGTGCTGGTCGGCCTCACCAGCGCCGGCGTCGCCGAGCAGGCCAGCACGCCGCGGGCGCGGGCGGTCACCGGCGTCTTCGTCCAGGCCCAGGCGGTCGACGCCATGCTGCGCGGCGCCGGCCTCGTCCGCCCCGGCTGGGCGCCGGCCGCCGAGTGGGGCCTGGCCCTGGTCCTCGCCCTGGCGGCATGGTGGGCGCTGCCCCGGGTGTCGTTCGTGGTGGTGGGCGCCGTCGCGGCGGCCGAGCTCGTCGCGGCCTTCGCGGGCAGTGCGCTCGCCTTCCAGGAGGGCTGGCTGGTCGATCCGATCACGGTCCAGGCGCTGGCCACGGCCACCCTGCTGACCATGGTCACCATGCTCTACGTCGAAGGCCGCCGGCTGCAGGCCCGGCTGCGCCTCGACCTCGACGCCGAGCGCGACCACGCCGCCGAGCGCCAGCAGCTGCTCATCAACGAGCTGAACCACCGGGTGAAGAACACGCTCGCCACCGTGCAGTCGATCGCCGCCCAGTCGTTCCGGCCCGACCGCAGCCCCGCCGAGGCGGGCGAGGCCTTCGTCTCTCGCCTCATCGCGCTCTCGACGGCCCAGAACCTGCTCACCGCCGAGCGCTGGGAATCGGCCGACTTGCTCGACGTCGCCCGCGTGGCCGTGGCCCCCTTCGACGACGCCGACGGCGCCAGCTTCACGATCCAGGGCCCGCCCGTGCGCCTGGAGGCCAACCATGCGCTGGCCATGGCCATGGCCCTGCACGAGCTGGGCGTGAACGCCTCGAAGTACGGCGCCCTGTCCACCGTGGGCGGCCGCGTGCGCGTCTCCTGGAAGCGGGTGGGCGGCGAGATCCATTTCGTCTGGCAGGAAGCCGGCGGGCCGCTGCTGTCGCCGCCGACCCGCCGGGGCTTCGGCACGCGCCTGGTCCAGGACGCCCTGGCCCGCGAACTGGGCGGCCGGGTCTCGGTGGAATACCTGCCCGAGGGGCTGCTCTGCGAGATCGACTTCCCGCACACGCCGCCGCCGCCGCCCGCCTGAACTGGACCGCCCGCGCGCGCCGTGGTGTCCTCCCGGTCCGCGGGCACGGGGAGCGTAGCAGGGCATGTCGGTCAGCAACCTCGATCGCCGCGCCGTCCTGGCCACGGGCGCCGCCGCGCTCGCGGCGGGTGGGGCGGCGGCCGCGCCGCAGCGGCCGAACCTGATCCTGTTCTTCACCGACGAGATGCGGGCCGACGCCCTGGGGTGCTACGGCAATCCCGTCTGCAGGACCCCCAACTTCGACCGCCTGGCCCGCGAGGGCGCGCGGTTCGCCAACTGCCACACCCAGTTCACCGTCTGCGGCGCCTCGCGCTGCAGCCTGCTCACCGGCTGGCCCGCCAGCGTGCGCGGCCACCGCAGCCTCTACTACTTCCTGCGGCCCGACGAGCCGAACATGTTCCGCTACCTGCGCCAGGCGGGCTACGACGTCTTCTGGTTCGGCAAGAACGACGCCCTGGCCCAGGCCAGCTTCCCCGACAGCGTCACCGAATGGCGCGCCAATCCGCCGCCCTCGCCGGGGATGATGAAGGCGCTGGGCGCAGGGCCGCTCACCCCCGGCGCCATGTCGATGCTCTATCCGCCGTTCGGCGACCGCACCGAGACCGGCGACTACGTCAACGTCCGGCGCGCCATCGAGGTGCTGGAGCGCCAGGCGCACGAGCGGCCGTTCTGCATCTTCCTGCCGCTCAGCGAGCCGCATCCGCCCTATTCGGCGCCGACCGAATTCAACGACCTCTACAAGCCCGGCGAGGTGGGCCCGCTGGTCCCGCCCGGCCTGCCGAAGAAGCCCAGGTTCCACGCCGACATCCGCGAGGCCTACGGGCTGGACAAGCTCGCCGACGCCGACTTCCGTCGCGTGCGCGCCGTCTACTACGGCCAGGTCAGCTATTCCGACTGGCTGCTGGGCGAGCTTATGGACGCGCTCCAGCGCACCGGCCGCGACCGCGACACCGCCCTCTTCGTCAGTTCCGACCACGGCGACTACGCCGGCGACTACGGCCTGGTGGAGAAGTGGCCCTCGGGCCTGGAGGACTGCCTCTCTCACGTGCCCCTGATCGGCCGCATCCCCGGTGGAAAGCCCGGCGTGGTCGAGCACGGCATGACCGAACTCTACGACCTGATGGCCACGATGCTGGAGCTGGCCGGGACCCGGGCCGCTCACACCAACTTCGCCCGCAGCCTGGTTCCCCAGCTCATGGGCCAGCCGGGCCGCCCGCGCGAGGCGGCCTTCACCGAGGGCGGCTACAACCTCAGCGAACCCCAGGCCTTCGAGCCGGTCGTCGAACTGGCGCTCTACAAGCCCAAGACCCTGCTCCAGCACACCCACCCGGAGGCCGTCTCGCGCTGCGCCTCGGTGCGCACCGCCACCCATCGGCTGGTCGTGCGGCCCCAGGGCCAGGGCGAACTCTACGATTGCGCCGCCGATCCCGGCCTGACGCACAACCTGATCGACGACCGCGGCGCGGCGCACATCCGCGCCGACCTTGAGCGGCGCCTGGTCGACTGGTACGTGGAGACCACGGGCGTCCCCCCGCTCGACAAGGACCCGCGCGGCCTGCCGCCCTATCCGCCCGCGCCGTAGTTCAGCTCCACGACCACGCCCGAAGGGTCGGTGACGAACACCTGGCGCAGGCCCAGCGCCGGGACCGTGCGTTCGACAAAGTCGACGCCCAGCCGCGTCAGCCGCGCCCGCAGGCGCGGCCAGTCGTCGGCAAGGAACGCCACGTGATCCACCGCGCCGCCGGTCCCGCCGCCGCGATCGCCGAGGTAGGCGCTCAGCGCCTCGTCCGTCCCGTCGTCGCCGATCAGGTGGACGACGCCGAAGTCGGCCTCGTCATCGCCCAGATAGAGCCAGGCGCCGGGGAAGGGGAACGGCGGGCGGCTCCCGTCGCGCAGGCCCAGGACCTCCGCGTAGAACCGCCGCGAGGCGGCCAAGTCGCGGGCGCGGATCGAAACGTGGGCCAGCCGGCTCAGGCTCATTCCGCGGCCCCCGCCGCCAGCAGGCCGCGGCGTTCCATCAGCGCCCGGGTCATCGCCGCCTCCAGCGGGGCGAAGCGGGCCGCCGCCTCGGCGCCATCGAGCGTCAGGTCGGGGTCCAGCCCGTCGCCCAGCCGTTCCAGCTGCATGTTGAACCAGCCCAGCATGTGCAGCAGCTCCAGGCGCGCCTCGGGCGCCGGGGCGGCCTCGATCTCGCCGGCCAGCAGCCGGGCGGGCGTCTCGGGCGCGGCGATCATCGGCCGGCCCAGGCCCACCACGTCCAGCTCGCCCGCCGCCAGCGCTTCCGCCATCACCAGGCGCGTGCGGAAGCCGCCCGTCACCATCACGGGCATCCTCGCCGCGGCCCGGGTCGCGCCCGCGAACGCCAGGAAGTAGGCCTCGCGCCGCGCCGTGCTGGCGGCCTTCCCGTCGGCGCCTTCGTCCTTCACCGCCACGCCGACGACCTTCGGCTGCTCCAGCGAGCCGCCCGACAGCTCCAGCAGGTCGAGGCCGGTGTCGTTCAGCATCCGCACCACCTCCACGCTGTCGGCGTGGGTGAAGGCGCCCTTCTGGAAGTCGGACGCGTTCAGTTTCAGCCCGATGGGGAAGGCCGGCCCCACCGCCTTGCGGACGGCGGCGACGACGGCCAGCAGGAACCGCGCCCGGTTGGCCAGGCTCCCGCCCCAGCGGTCCTGGCGCCGGTTGGTGTGCGGGCTCAGGAACTGCGAGATGAGATAGCCGTGGGCGCCGTGCAGGATCACGCCGTCGAAGCCCGCCGCCTTGGCGCGGACGGCGGCCTCGGCGAACTGGTCGATGGCGTGGCCGATCTCGGCCTCGGTCATGGCGCGGGGCCGGGCGAAGGCGTAGCCGGCGCCGCGCATCACGTCGATCTCCACCGCCGAGGGGGCCAGCGGCTCGGGGTTGATCGCGGCGATCACCTGGCGGCCCGTGTGGCTGAGCTGGGCCCAGAACTGGGCGCCGCCGACCTTGCCCGCCGCCGCCATGCGGGCCAGCGCCGCCATGCCCGACTCGTCGTCCAGCACCACATTGGCCGGCCGCTCCAGGTGCCAGCGGTCCACCTGGATGTTGCCCGAGAACAGGAGCCCCGCGCCCGAGCGCGCCCAGCGCCGGTACAGCGTCTCCAGCCGCTGCGTGGCGTGGTTGCCGGGATCGGCCATGCCTTCGCTCATGGCGGCCTTGGCGAGACGGTTCGGCAGGACGGCGCCGCAGGGCAGGGCGAGCGGGCTGGCGAGGGTCGAGATCATCCGAAGCTCCGGGGTCTGGGCCCCGAGGGGCGGTCCGCGCTTCAAGCTGGTGCTTCGCCGATCAATAGAGAATAATCCAATGGGGAGACGCATTATCTTCTGGAAGTAGAGAATGCTCGACGACCTCAACGAGCTGCGGACCTTCCAGCGGATCCTCGCCACGGGCAGCCTGTCGGCGGCCGCGCGCGAGCTGGGCGTGGGCTTGGGCGTGGTCAGCAAGCGCCTGCAGACCCTGGAGCGCCGCACCGGCCAGCGGCTGATTCACCGCACCACCCGCCGTCTCTCGCCCACCGCCGAGGGCCTCGCCCTGCTGGCCCACGTCGACCGCGTCCTGGAGGAGCTGGCCGCCGCCGAGGCGCAGCTGGCCCACGGCCGCGCCGAGCCGCGCGGCCTGTTGCGGGTGGCCGCCCCCGTGTCGTTCGGCCGGCTGCACGTGGCGCCGGTCGTCGCCGACCTGGCCGCGCGCCATCCCGGCCTCGCCGTCGACCTGCGGCTCAGCGACGAGGTGGTCGATCTCGTGGACCAGCGCATCGACTTGGCCGCGCGCATCGGCGCGCCGCCCGACGGCCGCGCGGTCGCCCGCAAGCTGCTCGACAACCGCCGGATCATGGCCGCCGCGCCGGCCTATCTCGACGCCCGCGGTCGGCCCACCCATCCGTCCGGGCTCGGCGAGGGCCACGCCTTCCTCCGCTATGGCGAGGGCGACGATCCGTGGCGGCTGGAGGACGGCGCGGGGGCGGCCGTCGAGGTGGCCGCCCCGGCGCGCCTGCGCTCGGCCAACGGCGACGTGGTCCACGACTGGGCCATGGCCGGCCACGGGATCATGCTGAAGTCGCGGGTCGACGTGGCGGCCGATCTCGCCGCCGGACGCCTGGAGCAGGTCGCGCCGGGCTGGGCCAGCGGGCCCGCGCCGGTCTACGCGATCTTCCCTTCGAAGGCGCAGCTCCCGCTCAAGACCCGCGCGCTGCTCGACGCCCTGGTCGCCCGGCTGGCTGGGGGGTTCTAGGGCCTTCCCGGATCAAGTGGAATCACTTGATCCGGACAAGAAGGCTCGATCTTCAAAAGTGTCGAGCCCGTCCGGGCGGGTGAACCGGTATCCACTTCACCCTGACGGGCTCTAGGCGGCCGCAGCGGCCACGGCGGTGGCCTGGCGCCGCCGCAGGATCGTCTCGGCGCAGGCGTAGGTGCGGGCGTTGTCCACGTCGATGGCGTGCGAGCCGTCGGCCAGGATCACCGGCTCGACCTTCAGGCCGAAGCGGCGCGAGACGCGGGTCAGGGCGCCGCGCAGCGTCAGCCGGGCCATCAGCATCAGCGCCAGGTTGACGGGCCCCAGCGCCATGACCATCCGCAGCGGCTTCTTGGCGAACTGGCCCCCGCTGCGGAAGCTTTCGGCCGCCGCCAGCGCCTTCGGCCCGGCCAGGGCGTAGAGGTTGCAGTTGGAATAGGCCGCGTCGGCGAAGCGGTAGAAGCGGCGCTGGCCGTCGGGATGGGCGGTCTTCACCGCCGCCTCGGTCGCCATCGCCAGGGCCACGTCGGCGCCGCCCGCCAGCGCGTCCAGGATCTCGCTCACCGCGCCGGGCGTCAGCAGCACGTTGTCGGCGGTGGTGATCAGCATCGGCCCGTCCACGCCTTCGGCGGCGGCGTAGACGCTGTCGGCGAGGTTGTCGGCGGCCGGCGCGAACTCGACCACGGCGCGGCAGCCCGCGAGCGCGGCGGCCATCGCCGGCATGGTTTCGGGCTCCACCACCACCCGCAACCGCGTCAGCCCGGGCGTGGCGGCCAGCGCCTCGGCCACGTGGCGCGCCAGCGGCTTGCCGCAGAGGGGGACGAGGTTCTTGTTCGCCACCCCCGCCTCCTCGACCAGGGCGTCGGTCCGGCCCGCCCGCTGGCCCGCCAGCAGGATGGCCGTGAAGGCCGCGTCAGGCCGCGACATCGATCCGCCGGCCCTGGAGGTCCTGCCGCCGCAGGCTCTCGGCCAGGATGGTCTCGATCAGCTCGGGGTGGCTCCAGCCGATCTGGCCGGCGGCCATGGCGATGGTCTTGCGGGACCAGAGGTTGCAGTTGAGGTTCACCTCAAGGAACAGCACCTCGCCCGTGGCCGCGTTCAGGCGGAACTCGAAGCGGCCGTAGTCGAAGGGCTCGAACTCGGCCATCAGCTCGCGCGCCGCGGCCTCGACCAGGGCGGTGCGGTGGGCGTCGGCCAGCGGCCGGATCTCATAGGCCTGCTCGCCGCCCAGGCTGCGCTTCTCGGCGTAGGTGCGCAGGCGCTCGGGGTCCTGCTGCTCGACGATCTGGGTGGGCAGGATGAACGGCGCGCCGTCCACGGTGATCGCCGAGACCTCGATGTCGTGGCCGGGGATGAAGGCCTCCACCAGGGCGTCGTGGCCCTGGGCGTGCAGGCCGGCGACGGCGGCCTCCACCTCGCGCCAGTCGCCGGCGTCGCTGACGCCCCAGCTCGCCGAGGAGGCGTTGGGCTTGATGACCAGGTGACGCCCGCGCGGGCAGAGCCGCGGGTCGACCGGCGCGCCGCGGCGATAGACGGTCCAGGGCGCGGTGGCCACGCCGCGCGCCACCGCCACACGCTTGCTCAGGTGCTTGTCGTCGGCCAGCCCGCGCAGGATCGGCGAGGCGCCCAGGTAGGGCAGGCCCAGCCGGTTGCAGAGCAGCGGCAGCAGCATCTCGGAGTTCAGGAAGCCGCCCCGGTTCAGCAGCGGAAAGACGAAGTCGGCCTTGGGCGGGTCGAACAGCACCCGGTAGTCGTCGGCGATCGCCAGGTTCAGCCCCATGGCCTCCAGCGCCAGCCGCATCTCGCGGTGATAGACGGCGTGGTTGCCGTCCTCGGGGTGCAGGCCGCCGTTCCAGCGCGCATGCTTGGCGATGAACAGCACCCGCAGGTCGCGCTCAGCCGCAGTGAGCGCCCGCGGCGCCACAGCCCGGTTCATGGTCTCACTCCCCCGCATCATCCAAGCGCGACCCGGGCCGGATCGGCGGCGGATCGCCCTCGGATTCGAAGGTCCGGGTCTCGTGAGTTCCGGCCGGGCCGGCTTGTGGCCTGGCCGGGCGGAGCCTCGCCGCGCTCCAACACGAGCGGACCTGTCCTTGAGGTAGACTGCGCCTGTGACGGGGCCGCTAAGCTTTCGTTGCAAGATGATGAGCCAGCAGCGCGCCGTAGCGGCCCTGGGCCAGCCCGCGCCGCGCCGCCCGCTGCGGCATCAGCACCCCGGGCTTGCCGTTGCCCTCGATCAGCAGCGGCCCGTCGGGCGTCAGCGCCACATCCCAGCCGATGAGGGCGTAGTCTGAAAAGGCCTCGCCGTGGGCGCGCCGCGCCAGCGCCAGGGCGGCGTGCCAGTCGGGCAGGCTCCGGCCCGTGATCGCCCCGCTGGTGACGGGGTGGACGTCGTGGTCGCCGCCGCCATAGCCCTTGCACGCCGGCCCCAGCGTCCCGGTCTCCAGATCGACCGCCGCGATCAGCCCGCCGGCCTTCATGTTGTCGACGCACGCCGTCTCCACGGATGGGAAGCGGAAGGTGGCGCTCACCGCCTCGGGCCGGCCAGCCTCGTCCAGCATGGTCACGATCCGCACCGTGGGCAGGGCGTTGAGCGCCAGGTCGGCCAGGGCGGGATGGGCCGCGACGCGCGGCTGGACGATCAGCCTCGCGCGGCCCGCGCCGGCCAGCTTCGCCCGCAGATCGGCGGCGTCGGCCACGGCGCCCAGCATCCGCACCCCGTCGCCGCCCTCGCCGTCGGCCGGCTTGGCCGCCAGCGCCCGGCCCGCCGGATCGGCCCGCACCTCGACGTGGCCCCCGGCCGCGACGGCCACCGTCTGCGGATGCGGCAGGCCCGCGGCGGCGCAGCGGTCGTGGAAGCGCGCCTTGTCGGCCAGCGCGCAGTCGCGCGTCCAGCCTCGCGGATTGATCTGCTTGTTCAGCGCCGCGTCCTCGAAGCGGCGGATGTAGGCGCCTAGCGCCCCGGCCTCGTCGATGCGGAAGAGGGCGATGTCGTTGGGGTCGGCGAAGCGGGCGCGGGCGATCTCCACCGCGCGCCGCCGCCAGGCCTCGTCCAGGCCGAACTTCCTCTGCACCTGCCGCGCGCGCCAGGGGATCCAGGCCCGGAAGGCTAGCCCCACCGCCGCGTCCAGCGCCGCCCGCGCCGGCCCCCGCGCCTTCGCCCGCCGCGCGTAGTGCGGGCCCAGAACCTCGGCCGCCACCGGCCGGCCCACGCCCGGAAAGATCGCGTAGGCCTTCTTCAGGAAATAGAGGCGGTCGTAGCCCATCGGGCCCGACCGCTAGCAGCGGCGTGTGACAGCTTGGCGTGTCATCGGACGTAGATCGCGCCCGCGGGCAGGCGGGCCGCCTCGACGTGCTTCAGCACCACGCGACCACCCTCCAGCTCGATCACGGTGTCGCGGCCCGCCTGGCGGATGCGAAAGGCGGTCCCGGGCTCCAGCTCGACCCGGTCGCCCTCGGCCGCGCTGAAGTCCTCGATCAGATCGAGCCCCGATCCCGCGAAGGCGTGGAAGGTGTCCGCACCGCGGCCGCCCGCGAGGGTGTCGTCGCCGCGGTCCCCGGACACCCAGTCGTCGCCGTCGCCGCACTCGATCCGGTCGTCGCCCTTGCCGCCGCGAACGGTGTCCCGGCCGCCGTAGGCCTGGATGGTGTCGGCGCCGTCCTGGCCGAGGATGGTGTCGTCGGTCTCGGCGCCGTCCAGCCGGTCGTCGCCGGGGCCGCCCGCGATCACCCGCACCGGCGCGCCCGGGCCCGGCCGGACCTCGCGGTCGCGGGCGGGCTCCCATAGGCCGGGGTATCGGCGCCTGAGTTCCGCGCCGTACCGGCGCGAGCCCTCCAGCGTGAAGTGCTGGTTGTCGAAATAGAGGTACTGGCCGCTTGGCGAGAGCACGTCGCACGCCAGCTGCGGCCCACACTGGACGTCCAGGGTGCTGATGTAGCGGACGCCGGGAAACCGGGTCCGCGCGAAGAACGCCTTGAGCGCCCGGTCGCGCCTGGCGACCTCCGGCCTCTGGTATCGCCGCGAAAATCCGTTGATGCCGTTCACGGTGGCCAGGTGCTGGCGCTGGGCCAGCTTGGAGATCGTCAGCACGTCGTCGGTGAACTGCATCTGGGGACCGAACACGTAGATCGGCGCCGCCGTCCTCGCGCGCAGGCGTTGGAGCATGTCGGCCAGGCCCGCCTCGTCATAGCCGCCCCAGCGGTCGTGCAGATAGACGGCGTCGGCGGCCGTCAGGTTCCGGCTGGCCAGGACCGCCTTCAGGCGCTCGGCGCAGTGCGGGGCGTCCGATGGCGACACCGCCTGCCGGCCGAAGTTGAAGCACTGCCAGTCCGTTTCCACGAGCGCGATGTCGCTGAAGCCCGCCTGCGAATTCACGGCGTAGGCCAGGTCGTAGGCGTGGGAGTCGCCGACCACGAGCAACTGCCTGGCCGCGTCGGTCGACAGGTTCACATCCTTCGCCGGCAGGGCGCGCCAGTAGCGGCTTCGCTCGGCCATCAGCTGATCCGCGGTCAGCAGGGCGTAGGGGAAGCGGTCGGGCAGCCCGTCATTGGCCCGGATGTAGAGCGGCAGGCCCAGGAGCGCGGCGCTCGCCAGCGCCGCGACGGCGGTCGCGGGGCGGTTCAGCCGGTCGAGCAGCCCGCGAAAGCCGCGCTCCAGCAGGAGCCAGCTCGTCGCGCCGATGGCCAGGGACGCCGCGACGATGGCGCAGGTGATCGCCGGGGTGATCGGGATCCGCGAGATCCGCAGGAAGCTCACGATCGGCCAGTGCCAGAGATAGATCGAATAGGAGCACAGCCCGACGAAGACGAAGGCCCGGGTCGAGAGCAGGGCGGTGACGAGGCTCGGCCCGAACAGCGGCGCCGCGATGATCAGCGCCGCGCCGAGGCAGGCGGGGAGCGCCGCCAGTCCCGGGAACGGCGATCGCGCGTCGAGCAGAACCGCCGATCCCAGGATCAGCGCCAGGCCCAGGACCGAAGCGGCGTTCGCCGTCGCCGCGCTCGCGCGCCGCGGCCGCCAGGCCATGGCGAGAAGCGCGCCCGCCAGGAACTCGCAGGCCCGCGAAGGAATGAGGAAGTAGGCGGCGGTGGACCGGAGGCTCACTTCGTATTGGGCATAGGCCAGCGAGGCCAGGGCGAGCAGCGCCACGAGGCCGATCCGAAGCCGGCCCGAGCGGAGGCCGAGGAGGACGGCGAGGGCCGCCGGCCACAGGAAATAGAACTGCTCCTCCACCGAAAGCGACCAGACGTGCAGGAGCGGAAAGGCGGTCGCGTCGGCCGAGAAATAGCCGCCCGTCTTGAGCCAGAAGAAGACGTTGGAGGCGAAGCCCGCCGCCCACAGCGCGCTTTCCGACAGCAGCGAGTAGTCGCTGGGGATCAGCAGCCGCCAGCCCACCGCCAGGGTGGCCAGGATCATGGCGTAGAGCGCCGGCAGCAGCCGCTTGGCGCGCCGCCAGTAGAAGTCGGCGAAGCGGAACCGTCCGGCCTGCCGCTGAGCCGCGATCAGCGAGGTGATCAGGAAGCCGGAGATGACGAAGAAGACGTCGACCCCGACATAGCCGCCCGACATGAACGGCGCGCTGGCGTGGTCGAGCACCACCAGCATCACCGCGACCGCTCTCAGGCCGTCGATGTCGGGGCGGTAGGCGATGTCGCCGGAGGCGCGGCCGGGCCGACGCGTCGCGGCGTCCAAATTCACCCCTACTCGGAACACCCGGACGCCCTGACAGATCGCGACGAACCTCGCAACCTGAGCACGATGTCCGGGTCGGAGTCTCGCGGAAATAGGGCGTCGCGGCCGGGGAGGCCCCAGGCGCGCCGCCCGGCGACTAGTTCCGCTTCGGGATCACCACCGGCAGGGTCTCGTAGCCCTTCACGAAGGTCGAGTAGACGCGCTTGGGCTCGCCCGCCAGCTCCACCTTCGGGAAGCGCTTGAGGATCTCTTCCCAGATGATGGTGAGCTGGAGTTCGGCCAGGCGGTTGCCCACGCAGCGGTGGATGCCGAAGCCGAACGAGATGTGGTGGCGCGGCCGCTCGCGGTCGATGATGTACTCATCGGGCCGGTCGATCACGGTCTCGTCGCGGTTGCCCGAGACGTACCACATGACCACCTTGTCGCCCTTCCGGATCGTCTTGCCGCCGACCTCGCAGTCCTCCAGCGCCGTGCGGCGCATGTGGGCCAGCGGCGTCTGCCAGCGGATGGTCTCGCTCACCATCGAGGGGATCAGGCCGGGGTTGTCGCGCAGCTTCTGGTACTGGTCGGGGTTCTTGTTGAGCGCGTAGATCGAGCCCGAGATCGTGTTGCGGGTGGTGTCGTTGCCACCCACGGTCAGCAGCACCACGTTGCCGAAGAACTCGCGCGGCTCCATGTCGCGCGTCGCCGGGTGGTGGGCCAGCATCGAGATCAGGTCGAAGTGCGGCTCGGCGTTGATCTTCTGGTTCCACAGCCCGGTGAAATAGGCGTGGTACTCCTGGAAGATCGCCATCTTCTGCTCGAGCGTCTCGACGATCGCGCCCGGCATCGGGGCCGCCGTCACCACGTCTGACCAGTAGGTGATCTTGCGCCGGTCGGCCTGCGGGGCGTCGAACAGCGTGGCGAGCGTCATCGCCGTCAGCTCCTTCGAAACCAGGTCGACCCAGTCGAACTCTTCCCCGATCGGCAGGTTGTCGAGGATGCCCGCGGCGCGCTCGCGGATCAGCGGCGCCATCTCGGCCAGGGCGTGGGGCGCCACGGCGGGCTGGACGGCCTTGCGCTGCACGTCGTGCTTGGGCGGGTCCATGGCGATGAACATCGGCAGCGGGTCCATGTTCTGCTGGCCGCCGGCGATGGTGATGCCGCCCTTCATGAAGTCGGACGAGAACACCTGGTGATTGGTGTCCACGGCCATGATGTCGGCGAACTTGGTGATCGACCAGTACGGGCCGAACTCGTGCTCGGCGCAGTAGTGGACCGGGTCCTCCTTCCGCAGCCGCTCGAAGTAGGGCCACATGGCGTCGGCCTGGAACAGCTCGGGCTGCGCCGGGTTCAGCTTGTCCAGCGGCAGCGAATAGGCGTCGTGCCGCGCCTGTTCCTTGGTGATCCGCGCCGCTGCGTGTCCGTCGGCCGCCATGCCGTTATCCTCCCGGTCGTTGCGGCGCCAGTGAACGCCGATAAGTTCGATTTGAACAGGGGTAAGATCGTCACGTCTTCCCCGGATTGGGGGCGCGGCCGCACCCGCGTCGCCCTGGCCACGAGGAGGCGCCCAAGATGACGGCCTATCTGGTGCTCGACCTGACGGTGAACGACCTGCGGGGCTTCATGCCCTATGTCGAAGCCATCCCCGCCTTCATCGCCAAGCATGGCGGGCGCTACGTCTCCAAGGGCGCCGATCCTGAGGTGATGGAAGGCGACTGGACGCCCCAGCGTGTCGTGATCCTGGAGTTCCCGTCGCGCGACGCCGCCAAGGGTTTCCTCGCCGACCCCGACGCCCAGGACCTGTTCGCCCGGCGGCATCGCACCACCACCAGCCGGCTGGTGCTGGTCGACGGCGAGGCCTGAGCTGACGCGAAACCGCGCTCGCGTCGGAAAGCGCGCGTCGGCGACCCCAGCGGGCTGGACCGTGCGGCGGGCCCTGCCGATGGTCGGCCCATGCTGAACCGTCGCCTCCTCGTCGCCGGCCTGGCCGCGCTCGCCGCGCCGCTCCCCGGCCGGACCGCCGAGCCCGTGAAGATCGCCTTCGTCGACACCGGCAACACCGGGCGCAGCCTGATGGCCGAGACCCTCGCGCGCGCCGAGGCCGCCCGCCGCGGGCTGCCGGTGGCGCTGATTTCGCGGGCGGTCGATCCCGACCCGTTCGACGAGGCGCCCGAGGCCAACGCTCAGGCGCTGCTGGCCGCCCGGGGCTTCGACGTGTCGGGCCATCGGGCGCGGCGGCTTGAGCCGGGCGACGTCGCCCACGCCGACCTGGTGCTCACCATGACGGATTCACACGTGGAGAAGGTGCTCGCGCTGGCCCCGCAGGCCGCGGGCAAGGTCTTCACCCTGGCGCGCTACGCCACCGGCGCCGACGAGCCGATCCCGGACGCCTGGGGCAAGCCCATGGCCGCCTACGAGGCCGTCATCGCCCAGCTCGACCGCCTCGTCCCCCTGGCGCTCGCCAAGGCGACGGCGGGCCGGACCTGAGCTTCGTCAGCGCCCCGCGGGCGGCGGGCCGGGCGGCGGCGGGAAGTCCAGCGGCGCGACGGCGGCGCCCGGCGAACCCGCGACAACCGCGCGATAGAGGCCTTCGCCGACCGGGCTGTAGGTGATCGCCTCGGTGACCACCAGCACGCCGGCCATCGCCGCCAGGCCCCAGAGCCAGGCCGGATGGACCCGGCCGTTGCGCCGCGCGTCCCAGGCGATGCCGGCGAGCGGGAACAGCATGCAGGCCGCCAGGGTCGCCTCCCACGCCCAGGGCGCCAGAAGCGGCAGCGGCAGCAGCCGGCCGAAGGCCGGGCCCAGCAGGATCGACATGGCGCAGAAGTGCAGCCGGCGGTGCCAGTCGGTCTGCCGCCGCAGCAGGATGGCGGCGGAGGTCAAGGCGATGAAGCCCAGCAGCGAGACCGGGTCGAACACCAGGAACTGGAGCGGCTGGAAGAAGAACGGAACCGCGCCCCGGCGCAGCATGGCCACGGTCACCATGCAGCCCAGGATCAGCATCGGGACCATCCACGCCGCGCCGATCCACCCCAGGCGGCGGTGCAGGTCCGTCCGGCCGGTCGCCGCGAAGCCGTTCTGCAGCACGTAGAGCGTGACCCAGCCCATGAACACCAGGGCGTGGGCGTGCACCAGCGGCGGCGAGGCGAAGGTCGAGCGGCCCATGGCGAGCTGCAGCGAGAACCCCGCCGCCACGGTCATCGCCATGACGATGGCGCTGGTGAAGAAGAAGCGTGAGTCGTCGCCCGCAACCGCGCGCGGCCCGTCGGCAATCGTCGCCATGTCGAAGTCCCCCCGGATGGTCGCCGAGAAATACCGCGAACGTGGTTTTGCCGCCAGAGGATCTCGAGCTCGCGCGTGAGGCGCCAGGGGTCGCGAGATACGTTTAGATTCAACGCGATCGCCCAGTTCGCGCGGCGCGGGAACAGACCTCGCTGCAGCGTCCTCAAGCTCCCTGCTCGAGCCGCGTCATCAATGGCGTGACTGTGAAGGATCCTATCCTCCACAGGCGTCGCCAAGTCGCCGCTGAGTTGAATCCTTTGGTGGAGTCCGCATGGGTGGCTAGGCTGCTTGTTGGGTCGCGAAGACCGTGGGGGACTTTCTGTGTCGAATAGGGTGCTTTGCGCCGCCGGCGTGGCCGCTGGTGGATTGTTTGTCTTGCTATGTGGTCCTGCCAGCGCCGCGACGGCGATCTCTGGCTCTGTCGACGCTGCGGTCATGGCCACAATGGGCTACGGCCCGGCGGTGACCGCCTCCGATCAGCATACGGATACGGCCGCTGGTCTACCCGGCGCTCTCTCCACTCAGGCTCACACGGTCGCCGAATACAATGGCGACACCGTCGTCGTGGACGTCGCGAATTCGGCCGCGTGGCAAGACGCCGATCACGGCCAGTTCGCCTTCAGCGCATCCTGGGATTTTTCGTTCACCCAGCCTTCGACTGGAAACGAGACGGCGCAATTTGGATTCCATCCCCTGTTCACGGGTGACTGGACATATGTCTTCACGGCGAACCGCGATGGCGAAATCGTCTTCGACTATGACCTCACCAGTACAGGCCAGACGTTTGGCATCGGGGGGTGGAGCGTGCGGTGGCGGCGCCAGGGCGTCCCTGGAACGAACGGCGAGTTCCTGACAGGCAACATCTTGATCGATGACCCCGACGGCTTCGTGCAGGTTCAGGGCAGCCATGCCGTGGAACTGGCTCAAGGCGAGACCTACACGTTTTGGCTTGAGAACAACGGGAACGTCAGCAACGGTAGTGAAACTCGCGCCGCAGCGACTAACGGAACGATCAACTGGCACATCTCCGGTGTGCCGGAGCCGACGACCTGGAGCCTGATGATCTTCGGCATCGGCATGGCGGGCGCCGCCATCAGGTCGAAGGTGAAGCTTCGCGCTTGACGCTGAGCCTCGACGTCGCCCCTCAGGCCCCCTGTTCGAGCCGGGTCATCCAGTAGTCGGCGTCGAAGTCGGGCTCGCCGCTGAGGTAGCGCCACAGCTTCACGCGGTTCACGTACTCCAGCCGGCCGGTGTCCTGCTCGAACCAGGGCTCGGGCGTGGTCAGGATGGCGGCCACGGTGTCGGGCTCGGGCAGCGACTTGCGGAAGAAGATCGGCCGCTGGGCCGGCTTTCCCTCGGGGGGGCCGATGTCCCAGCGCCGCACCTGCGAGCCCGAGGCCTGCATGCGGATCTTGAACATGGTGCGCGTGCGCTCGGCCTGGTTCACCCCGCCGCCGTGCCAGACCCCGTGGTGCAGGAACAGCAGCGTGCCGGCCGGGCAGACCATGTGCTGCTGGCCCTTGATGTTCTGGTAGCGCCCCAGCGCCACTTCCGAGACCTTGCGCAGATGGGTGCCGGGGATGAACCGGGTGCCGCCCATCTCCCGCGTCACGTCGTGCGGGTAGTACATCACCTGCACGTCGAACGCCTGGCGCGGGTCGATCGTGGAGTCCTGGTGGGTGTGCTGGCTGACGTTCTCGCCCTCGCGGTGGTAGGCGGGCGGGAAGGTCACGTGCAGGAAGTGGTGGTCGAAGATCGGATCGTCGCCCAGCAGGCTCTCGATCGCCCCGCGCACCAGGGGCAGGTCCAGGATCCGCGCCAAGGCGCTGCCCGGGGCGTAGGCGCTGGCGAGCGGGACGCCGGCCGGCACCTCGGGGATGCGGCTCTGGGCCAGGGTGCGCATGTAGGCGGCGAGGTAGTTGCCGCCCGCCTCGGCGTCCGGCGGCTGGCCGGCCTCCTCCAGGAACTGGCGGTTGATCTCGTCGGGCACGACGGCGTCGAAACGGAGGAAGCCGCGGGCCACGAAGCTCGCCATCTGGGTGGTGGAGAGCAGGGGCAGCTTGTTGTCGAGAATCTCGCTCATTGTGCGGTCTCCGCGAGCTGCTCGAAGAAGAACTCGTACTTCAGATAGGCCAGGTCGAACTCCTCGCCGCGGTGGTGCGGGAGCAGTTGCGAGGCCTGGAACAGGCGCCATCCGTCCTTCAGGGCCGCCAGGCCGGTCGGATAGGGCGGCTCGTCCTGGTCGCCCGCCATCCGCAGGCGCTCGCCGGTTCCATCGTAGACCGCCCAGCCGATGGTGGGCGAATCCAGCGCGCTGTTGGCCAGGTACAGCACCATCACCTTCTGCCGAAGCGCCATTGACCCGTCCCCCCGCGGCCGCCTTGCGGGCCATCGTTGCGGCGAGAGTTCGGCGGATCGCCCCGGCGCGCAAGCCTGACGCCACGTCAGACGTCGGACGCCGGGCCGATTGTATCGCCCTACGAAATTCTACTCAGAGGGGAACCGCGTTGTCTCCGTTCGTCGAACACGTTCACTGTGCGCGTTCGCTGAATTTGGGGGACTGGATGAAGACGATTTTCGCCGCCACGGCGCTCTCGGCGGCCATGCTCGGCCTGGCCGCCGGCCCGGCCGCCGCCGACATCATCGGCGGGGTCGACTTCCCGCAGGGCGCCATCTCTTTCGCCGACGAAGTAATTTCCTACGCCCCGGGGCTGGAGGGCAATTCGCCGACGACGCCGAACCAGGGCGCGTTCAACGCGCTGGGCGTCCCGGACTACGCCGGCCAGGTCAATTGCACGGTGCAGACCGATTGCCCGTACGTGACCCTGGGCGTGGGCGGCCAGCTCGTCCTGAAGTTCACCGACAACGTGCTCACCGGCAGCGGTGACTCCGCCTTCGACCTCTGGATCTTCGAGGTGGGTCCCGACGTGGAGGACACCACCGTCGACGTCTCGGTCGACGGCCTCACCTGGCTCTCGGTGGGCGGCGTCGGCGGCTCCACGGCGGGCATCGACATCGACGCCTTCGGGTTCGGGACGGGTTCGGCTTTCCGCTATGTGCGCCTGACCGACGTGGCCAGCGAGGGCGGCACGGGCGGCACGACGCCGGGCGCCGACATCGACGCGGTGGGCGCGATCAGCACCCGCCCGGCCTCCACCGTGCCCGAGCCGGGCGCCTGGGCGCTGATGATCCTGGGCTTCGGCGGGGCCGGCGCGGCGCTGCGCCGCCGGCGTCCCGCGCTCGCCTGAGCGAACCGTCCCGCCGCGCGCCTCGCGCTTAACGCGCGAGGTGCTTGTCGAAGAACGCGGCCATCTCGCCGAAGGCCACGGCCGATTCCGGGCCGTCGAAGGCGAAGATGTATTCCGCGTGGCTCATCGCCTCGTACGCCTCCAGCTGCGAGGTCACCCCGGCGGCCCGCAGGGCGCGGTGGGTGCGCACCGTGTCGCTGAGCAGGATGTCGCGCGTGCCCGTGGTCAGGATGCTGGGCGGGAAGCCGGCGAAGTCGCCGTAGACCGGCGACACCAGCGGATCGCTCACCGGCGCGTCCCCCGCGTACAGCTTCGCCATGGCCTGGGCGAAGGCGTCGAAGCGCGAGAAGATCCCGTCCACCTCGGCGTTCACCTGATAGCTGTCGCTGGCGCCGGTCAGGTCGACCCAGGGCGTGCCGAGGCCCAGGGCGCCCGGCAGCGGGCGGCCCAGCGCCTTCAGCTTCAGGGTCATGGCCAGCGTCATGCCGCCGCCCGCCGAGGTGCCGAACGCCCCCATCTTCGCCGGGTCGTTGTCCTTCAGCAGCGCCGTCCACACCGCCACCGCGTCGTCGACGCCGGCGGGGAAGGGGTGGTCCGGCGGCATCCGGTAGTCGACCGAGATCACCTTCAGCCCGCTGTAATGGGCGCCCAGCACCGCCTCGCCCGTGCTGGCCTCGCCGCCGTTCATCACATAGCCGCCGCCGTGGAAGTGCACGAGCAGCCGCCCGCCCGCCCTGGCCGCGTCGTAGCCCGCCGGAACGATCTCGCGCACGGTGACGCCCGCGATCTCGCCCTTGGTCTCGGTGTGCGGGAACATCTGCGCCAGCACCGGCCTCAGCGCCAGGGTCTGGGCGTCGGCGCCCGCGATGAACGCCCTCCACGCCTCGGCCGTCCGCGGCGCTTCGTTCATCGGGATGCGCGGGGCCGCGGCCAGCATCGAGATCGAGCGCTGGAGCTGCGGGCTGACGGTGGACGGCACGTCGAGCCGCTTGGCGGGAATGTCGCGTGGCGTGTGGATGGGTCCGGTGTCGTCCATGGCGTCTTCCCCCAGCATTGGGCGTGTCCCCGCCCGTCCCGGCCATCCTCGCCGCTCGGCCGCGGATTGGCGAGTCCCCGCGGCTCGGTTATCCGGGCGCTCCGTTCGCTTGAGGAGCCGCCCGATGTCCGACGCTGTTGCGCCCACCCTTCAGACCACCCTCGGCCAGGTCCGGGTGGCGTCGAACGAGGGCGGCCGCGCCGTCATCGAGTACGAGGTCGGCCCCCACATGTGCCACTCGGGCGGCGTGGCCCAGGGCGGCTTCGTCTGCGGCTGGATCGATGCGGCCATGGCGCACGCCTCCATCGGCCTCCTGCCCGACATGACGCCCATGTCGCTGGAGCTGAAGGTCAGCTACTTCGCCCCGGCGCGCCCCGGCCGGGTGATCGCCGAGGGCTGGATCGAGCGCCGCGGCCGCGCCACCTGCTTCGCCGAGGGCCGCCTGACCGATCCCGCCGGCAATGTGCTCGCCAAGGCCAGCTCCACCATCCGCCTGATCCCCCGCGAGGCCGTCGAGGCCGCCGCGAAGAAGGCCCTCGGCTAGCCTTTCGACGCGCCACCCCCATTCGGGTGAGGCGAGCGCCCGGGGCGGCCTGCGATAGGCGGCGCGGGCGGCGACCGCATCGGGCGGCGCGCCTCAGGGGATAGTCATGAGTTTCAAGCGTGGGTTGGCCGGCCTGGGTCTGGGCGCGGCGCTGACGATTGCGGCCTGCGGTTCGGCGCAGGCGGCGGCGATCGACGTGGTCGCCTATACGACGGGGGGCGTCACAGTCATCGACTTCGAGGACGTCGCCTCGACCGTCTATCCCGGCGTCACCTACGACGGCCTGCTCACCTCGCGCGGCGCCGTCTTCGGCGAGCGCTTCCAGGGCCAGACGCTGTCGACCGTCACCGACATCTACACCGGCGCGCCGCTCGACGTCCTGTCGGGCGCGCCCGTCGGCCCGCTCTCGCTCGTCGCCGGGGCGGCCGGCCAGAACCTCGCCGTCGGCCAGGACGGCCTGACCGCCAACCTCGTGCCTTGCGGCGCCTACGGCTGCTCCAACCCCAACGGCTACGGCGAGGGCGCCTTCGCCGTGCTGTTCTCGGGGCCGATCTCCTACTTCGGCTTCCAGCAGCTGTTCGGCAGCGGGCCGGGCCTGACCACGGTCGACTTCTTCGACACCTCGGGCGGGCTGATCCAGCGCGTGACCGTCAACACCGTGGGCGCCTACGCCTTCGCGCGCGCCGGCGGCGTGAAGGACATCGCCGGGGTTTCCGTCTTCACCACCGATCCCGGCGGCCTGTCCTACGACAACCTCGTCTACGACGCCCCGGCCGCGGCGTCGGGCGGCGGCGCGACGGGCGGCGTCCCCGAGCCGTCCGCCTGGGCGCTGATGATCCTGGGCTTCGGCGGGGCGGGCGCCATGCTCCGCCGCCGCCCCCGCGGGCCTGGGCTGGCGGCTATGCGAACCGCTGGATGAAGCCGAGGGCCGCGTCGGCCACCTCGCGCCAGCCCGCATCGACGATGAGCGAGTGGCCGCGGTCCGACATGAGGACGAACTCAGAGGCGGCGGCGCGGTTGCGCTTCTGGCGGTCGTAGACGGCCTGGGTCACGGCGGGCGGGGCGCTGTGGTCCTGGCCGCCCGCGACGATCAGCAACGGCCCGCGGCAGGGCGCCAGCACGTCGACCCGGGCCTCGGTCCAGGGGTCGAGGCCGGCCGTCGCCGCCTGCAGCACCGGCCGGCGCGGCGCCGGCGCGGCATAGGTCTCGAACAGGGCCTCGCCCTCGGCGGGGGACACGGCGTTGGCGAAGGCGTAGCGGAACTGCGCGGCGCTCAATCTCACCCAGCCCCGCGCGTCGGCGGGCGCGGCCAGCGCCGGCCACGCCGCGCGCAGCGCCGGGAGCGACAGCGGGGCCGCGCCCCGGAAGGGCGCCGGCGCCACGGCGACCGTGGCGGCCGACAGCCCCTCGGCCGCCAGCATCTGGGCGATCAGGGCGCCGAGCGAATGGCCGACGATCGCCGGGCGGTTGTTGAGCGCCTCGACGATGCGGGTGAACCGCCGGCGGGCCGCGCCCAGGGTCGCCCTGGCCGCGAGGTCGTCGCCGTCCGGCCACGCCGGCTGCAGCGACGCGTATCCGGCCTTCTCGAAGAGCGCGGCCCACGGGGCCCAGGCGCGGGCGCTCAGCCACGGCCCGTGGACAAAGAGCACCGGTTGCTTGCCCTCCGCGTTGGCGCGCTCCACCGCGCTGGCCCAAGAGGGCCCGGCCATGGTCAATGGCCCTCGACGGAGAACAGGATCTCGGAGAAGCCCGGAACGGTCTCGGCGCGGTTCCAGTCCCGCTGCAACTCGCAGATCAGCTGCACCCAGCTCGTCGGCTTGGCCCCCGCCTGGACGAGGCGCAGCAGCCCGGCCTGGTGGGCGAGGAGCGAGGTGCCGCCGACCGCGTCGACCACCGGATAGACCTCGAAGCCCTCGGCCATCGCGTCCAGCGCCGGATGCACGAGGCAGACCTCGGTCCAGAGCGCGGTCATGATCAGCTTCCTGCGTCCCGTGGCGCGGACGGCGGCCACGAAGTCCTCGTCCTCCCAGGCGTTGATCGACGTGCGGTCGATGGGCGTGATCTCGGGGAAGACCTCGGCGATCTGGTGGATCGTCGGCTGGTTGCGCCCGGTGGCCACGTTGACCGTCGCGATGACGGTCGGCAGGCCGTAGAGCTTCGCGGTCCTGGCGACGGCGGTGATGTTGGTCACCAGCGTCCGCTTCTCCATGGATTGGATCGAGCTCACCTGCACCGGTTGGTAGTCGATGATCACCAGCGCCGCGTTCTGGGGCGTCAGCAGATGATCGGTGGTCGGGTCGCGAATCTCGGCGAACGAGGTCATTGGGGGCTCCTTGCTGGAATGTTGGGGTCAGTGGCTCGCCGCGGCGACGTAGGTCGTGTCGCTGGGGCCCATGCCGGTCAGCCGGACGACGGCGGGTTCGCCGCGGGTGAAGGCGAAGTGCGGCGCGCCCGCGGGCTCGGTGTAGAAGCCGCCCGCGGTCAGCGGCTTCACCGCCGCGTCGCCGGCCTTGGCGCCGTATCCGAAGTACCAGGCCCCCGAAATCACCGTGGCGAAGCGGTCGTCGCGGTGGGTGTGGGCGGCGATCGCCGTGTTGGCCGGCACGTGGATTTCCAGCGCGTAGGGGCCGGGCTTGGCGGGGTCGCCGTAGAGCAGGACGGTGCGCAGGCCGGTCACGCCGGAGGTGCCCGCGCCCGCCCCGGCCATGGGCGCCGCCATCGCCTGGTCGAGCGAGATGGCCGTCGGGGCCAGGCGGTCGCCGGCCGGCGTCGCGGCGTGCGCGTCCAGGAATTCGTGGATCGCCGCCACCGTGGCGGCCGGCTGCTCTTCCATCAGCCAGTGGCCGGCGCCGGGAATCACCCGCTCCTCGACGTCGTTGGCCCCCGCCTCCGCGACCACCGCCATCATCGGCCCGAACGACTTCTCGCCGCCGATCGCCAGCACGGGCATGGTCAGCTTGCCGTGCGCCGCCAGCCAGGCGCGATTGTCGATGGCGTCCTGGTCGAAGGCGGCGAACTGGGCGAAGCCGGCGTGCATCCGCCCCGGCGCGGAATAGAGCTTGGCGTAGTGGACCCGGTCCGCCTCGGGGAACTGCGCCGGCACGGCCGAGAACTCGTTCCAGAAGCGGTCGAGGTAGATGCGCTCGCGGCCCGCGACCAGCCGCTCCATGTCGGGGCCGCCGAACCGGAAGTGCCAGAGCAGGGGGTTCTTCAGCACCTCGTCCCAGGGGCCGACCCCCGGCACCGGGGCGTCCATCAGCACCAGCTTCGCCACCCGGTCGGGATGCTGCTCGGCGAAGGCGAAGGCGACCATGTTGCCGATGTCGTGGGCGACCACGTCGGCGCGCGGCGTGTGCAGCGCGTCCATCACGCCGGCGATGTCCTCCGCCTCGTTCATCTTGTCGAAGCCGCTGTCGGCGCGGGCCGACAGGCCCATGCCGCGCAGGTCGGGGACGATCACCGTGTGGTCGCGGGCGAGGTCCCCGGCCAGCGGGACCCACATGTCGCCGGTGTCGCCATAGCCGTGCAGCAGCACCACGGCCGGTCCGGTTCCACCGACCCGGACGTGCAGGGTGGTTCCGTTGGTCGGGACCTCCTGGATGCGGAAGCCGGGGGGGAAGTCGAAGCTCGCGGCGGAGGCCGCGGGCGAGCCGAGCGCGGCGGCCGCGGCGCCGGCCAGGACCATCTGGCGGAGTAGGCTGGAAGGGTTCAAGGCGCATTCTCCATCGGACCTGGGGCGGGGCGGGGAGGCGCCGCGGCCGTGTGCAAGCTGCGCCACCCCGGCTCGCCCCGCTCGTTCGGTGTTGTTAAGAATCGCAAACGTCGGCCGGGCTGCCGCACTGCGCGCTTGCGCGCGCCGCGCGCGTGCGCTGCAAGTCGTTCTGCGGCGTGTCGCCGCTGCGTTTCACTTGCAACAGAGGTGCGGCCGCATGCCCGACGCCGCCATTCTCAGCTTCGATGGCTTCGAGCTGTCGATCGGGCGGCGTACGCTCTCACGCGACGGGCGGACCCTGCGTATCGGCAGCCGGGCCATGGACATCCTGCTCCTGCTCGCCGAACGCCCCGGCGAGCTCGTCACCAAGGAGGAGATCCGCGCGCGCCTGTGGCCCGACGTCTTCGTCGAGGAGGCCGGCCTGCGGGTCCACGTGTCGGCGCTGCGCAAGGCGCTCGGCGGTCCCGAGGGCGACCCCATCCGGACCGTGGCTGGACGGGGCTACATCCTGGCCGCGCCGGTCACCCGCCTTCCGGCGCAGGAGCCGGCGCCGCGGCCACCGCCGGACCACGGCCTCCCGATGCGCCTGGACCGCCTGATCGGCCGTGACGCCGCCGTGGCGAGCCTGGCGCAGCAGGTTCTCGAAAAGCGGTTCGTCACTGTCCTGGGTCCCGGGGGGATCGGCAAGACCAGCGTCGCGCTGGCCGTGGCCGCGCGTCTGGCCGAGGCCTTCGCCGACGGCGTGCGCTTCGTCGACCTGGCGACCCTGGACGACCCGGAGACCGCGGCGGGCGCCCTGGCCATCGCCCTGGGCCTTCCCGCCGTTTCGGAAGTCAGCCCGAAGGCGCTGGCCGCGCCGCTGGCCGGCAAGCGGCTGCTGGTCGTGCTGGACAACTGCGAGCGCCTGGCCGACGCCGCCGCGACCGTCGCCGAGGCCCTGTTGCGCGCCGCGCCCGGTCTCTGCGTCCTGGCCACCAGCCGCGAGGCGCTGCGGGCCGAGGGCGAGTGGGTCCACCGCCTGCCGCCGCTGGCCACGCCGTCGACGATCCCCGGCCGCCCCGACGAGGCCCTGCGCTTCAGCGCCGTGGAGCTGTTCGTCGAGCGGGCGAACGCCGCGAGCGGGGGCTACAGCCTTTCCCCGGCGGACTGCCCGGGCGTGGCGGAGATCTGCCGCCGGCTCGACGGCCTCCCGCTCGCCATCGAGCTCGCGGCCACCAACCTCGCCAGCCTCGGCGTGAGCGGCATCCTGGCGGGCCTCGATGACCGCCTGACCCTGCTGACCGGGGGCCGGCGCACGGCCCAGTCGCGCCACCAGACCCTGCGCGCCGCCCTCGACTGGAGCTTCGACCTGCTGGACCCCGAGGAGCAGGCGGTGTTCCGCCGCCTGTCGGTCATTGCGGGCCGGTTCGACTTCGACCTGGCCTGCGCCGTCGCGAACGGCGCCGACGGCTCGCCGCAGCACCTTCGCCGGATCGCCGACGACCTCACGCGCAAGTCGCTGATCGCAACCGAGTCTCGGGCTGGCGGCGTCCGCTATCGCCTCTTGGAGACGAACCGGGTCTACGGCGCGGAGAAGCTCGCGGATTCGGCGGAGGCCGACATCGTCATGCGGCGCTACGCCGAGGCGACGCTGGCGTTCTTCCGCGCCGACGGCGGATCCTGGGCGACCATCGGCAGCGACGCCTGGCTCGGGCTGCACGCGGCCCGTCTGGAGGACGCGCGCGCGGTGCTCGATTGGACGTTCGCCGGGCGCGACGACGACACCCTGCTGGGTCGGGCGATCACGACCGAGCTGACCAAGATCTGGCTTCACCTTGGCCTGGTGCGCGAGTGTCTCTCGTGGTGCCGGCGCGCGCTCGCCGCGCCGCTCCCCGCCGGCGCCCACGCCGAGGCCTTCGAGATGCAGATCCAGCACGCGTTCGGCGTGGCGCACGGGTTCACGCTCGGAAATGACCGCGGCGGACGCCCGCCGCTCGTCGCCACCCTCGATCTCGCCCAGCGGCTGGGCGACCACGACTACGTGATGCGGGGCCTGTGGTCGATGGCGAGCCTGGAGCTGAACGAGGGCAAACTGGATCGGGCGCTCGACTACGCCCGGCAGCTCCGCGACACCGCGGCGGGCGCGCACCAGGCGGCCGAGCAACTCGTGGGCGAGCGCCTGATGGGCTGCGCCCTGCATCTCCTGGGCCGCCACTCCGAGGCGCGCCCGGTGCTGGAAAAGGTCGGTCGGGCCTTCGCGGAGGTTGATCGGAGCGCCTACACGAGCCGCTTCCAGTTCGACCAGCTGGTGCTGACGCAGGGGTTTCTGGCCTGGATCGACTGGATCGGGGGCGACGCCGAGGCGGCGCGCGCGGGCATCGAGGCGACGGTGGCCGAAGCGGTGCGCGGAGGCCAGCCGGCCTCCCTGGGCTTCGCGCTCGACTCCGCCATCACGCTGGCGATCCTACGCGGCGAGCTGGATGCGGCCGAGCGGACCTCGCGCCGGCTGGGCGAAATGGGCGCGAACATCGGTTTCGACATCTGGATGATCCGCGCCGAAATCCAGCGGGCGATCATCCAGGTTCGGTCGGGCGACGCCGCCGGCGGTCTTCCGCGGTTGCAGGCCGCGCTTCCGCGCTCCGCCTGGAGCATGGCGACCTACCGCACGCCCTACTTCCTCGCCGAGATGGCGCAGGCCGAGATGGACATGGGCGCCCCCGAAAAGGCCCTGGCGGCCATCGACGACGCCATCGGCTGGTTCGGCGGAACCGACGACTTCTGGTGCGCCCCCGAGTGCTTCCGGGTGAAGGCCGAGGTGCTGCGGCGGCACGGCGGCGCCAACGCCACGCGTGAGGCCGACGCGCTGCTCGAACGCGCCCACGCCGTGGCCGAGCGCCACGGCGCGCAGGCCTGGCTCCGCCGCCTTGCCTCGGCCGACGGCCCTCAGCCCATCCGGTAGAGCCCGCACAGCTTGTTGCCGTCGGGGTCGCGCAGGTAGGCGAGGTACAGCTTGCCAGTGGGCCCCTCGCGCACGCCGGGCGGGTCCTCGATGGAGACGCCGCCGTTGGCCACGCCCGCGGCGTGCCAGGCGTCGGCCTGCTCCGAGCTCGCGCAGGCGAAGCCGATGGTGCTGCCGTTGCCCACCGTGGCGGACTCGCCGTCGATCGGCAGGGAGGCGGCGAACACCCCGTTGGGCGTCATCCAGAACACCCGGTGGCGATCCACGAAGCCCGGCCCGGCGCCCAGCGCGCCCAGCACCGCGTCATAGAACGTCTTCGCCCGCTCCAGGTCGTTCACGCCCACCATCACATGCGAATACATCTTCGGGTCTCCTCCTCGGGCGGCGCGCGCCTGCGCCCCGCGTCCCGCCACACCTAGGCGAAGATCGCGGCCCTGGCGACGCTCTCCCCGCGTCAGCCGCGCCCGCAAGTTAACGATTTCCGAAAATCGGTCCGAAACGCTGTCGCGGCAGTCTGGCCCGGACAGTTTCCGAGAGAGCGGACGCCTCGCCATGACCTATGTCGCCCTGCCCGTGGCCGGCGCCGCCGACCGGCAGGTGTTCGTCAATCCCGAGCAGGTCGTCTGCCTCATGGACGAGGGCCCGCGCCGCACCCAGGTGGTCACCACCGGGCTGTCGTCGGCCGCCTCGATCACCCTCGTGGTGGGGCTGGCCGCCGACGAGGTGGTGCGGCGCCTCCAGGCCGGCGGCGCGGCTTGAGGCGCCGGTTGAAACTTTCGCCCGCGTCGCGGGTTTCCGACGGAATCGAAGGGGGTGGCTGACATGGCCTATGTGCTGGACGAACTCGATCGCGATCTGATGCGCGCGCCCTCCACGGGCGACGGCGCGGCCGTCGGGCCGCTGGCTTCCACCAGCGAGGACCCGCCGGACGATCCTGACAAGCAGGACGACGACGACCTGGAGATCGAAGGCTCCGACGGCGACGACCACATCGTGGGCGGCCGCGGCCAGGACCAGCTCCATGGCGCCAAGGGCGACGACGACATCTCCGGCGGCGATGCGCACGACGCCCTCAACGGCAACGCCGGCAACGACACCGTCTCGGGCGGCGACGGCGACGACTGGGTGCTGGGCGGCAAGGACGACGACGTGCTGCACGGCGACGCCGGCGACGACCTCGTCTACGGCAACATCGGCGACGACTCCGCGACGGGCGACGACGGCAATGACGTCGTCCGCGGCGGCCAGGGGAACGACACCCTCGACGGCGGCGCCGGCGACGATTTCATCTCCGGCGACAAGGGCGACGACCTCCTGACCGGCGGCGCCGGCGCCGACACCTTCAACGTCTTCGCCGGCGGCGGGGACGACGTGATCACCGACTTCCACGCCGCCGAGGGCGACCGCCTGCGCATCGAGGGCAATGTCCCCTACACGGTGGAGCAGGTGGATGGCGACGTGGTCGTCCACCTCACCGGCGGCGCCAGCGTCACCCTGCAGGGCGTCGACCTGGCGACCCTGCCCGAGGGCTGGATCGTCTAGCGCCACCTAAATTCCGCCCGCATCGCCGCGTCTCCTGCGGCGATGCGACTGGCGCCCGAGACTTTCCGCAACGACGCGATCTGGTGGATCGGCGCCATCGCCGCGGCGGTCGCGGTGGTGTTCTTCGTGCTGAACGCGATGGCCCGCCGCCCGCAGCGGCCGCCCGACGACGAGAGCTAGACCTTCTCCGCCGAGCCGCTATGCCTGGGCGCCCGCACGCAGCGCACCCGGGAGACCGCCCCATGCCGACGATCGCCACCCTCACCTGGGGCGTGAAGCAGAGTTTCCGCGGCTATGTCGAGGCCTCGGGGGGCACGGTCGCGGCCGGGGCCGGCGCCGAGCGCGCGCCCGACGGCGCCTTCGCCTTCGCCGCCGCCCCGGGCGGGAGCCTGGCCCTCGACGCCCAGGGCCGGCCCCAGGGCATCGGCGGCTTTTCAGGCGAGGTCGCCTTCGAGGCCCACGGCGGCATGCTCAAGGTCTTCTTCGCCGATCCGGCCGTGGAGATCGGCGCCGACGGAGCGGTCCTCACCGTCGCCGACAGCCCCGCCCGCGACCGCCGCATCGCGCTCGCCAAGCTCGACCTTTCCGCCGCCGCGCCCGGCGAGGCGGGCGAGACCGTCATCCCCGCCGCCATCACCCTCGACGGCATGTTCCTGCTGGGCGACCACTACCCGCCCGGAACCCCGCTCGATCCCGTGCGCCTGGGCTAGAGGCCTTCCCCCGCTACCGCCGGTTCGCGAAGTCCAGGAACCGCTGGCGCAGCGTCGGGTCGGTCTTGAAGGCGCCGGTGAACTGGGTGGTGATCGTGCTCACGTGGCGGTGGTGCACGCCGCGGGTGGTCATGCACTGGTGCGTCGCGTCGATCATCACGGCCACGCCGGCGGGCCGCAGGTTGTCGCTGATCGCGTCGACGATCTGCTGGGTCATGGTCTCCTGGGTCTGCAGCCGGCGGGCGTAGATCTCGACCACCTTGGCCAGCTTGGAGAGGCCCACGACCCGGTTGGTCGGCATGTAGGCCACGAACGCCTTGCCCAGGAACGGCGCCATGTGGTGTTCGCAGTGGCTCTCCACCTCGATGTCGCGCAGCATGACGATGTCGTCGTAGCCCTGGACGTCCTCGAAGGTGCGGCTCAGCTCCTTGGCCGGGTCGAGGTTGTAGCCCTCGAACCACTCGGCGTAGGCGTCCACCACCCGCTTCGGCGTGTCGATCACCCCTTCGCGGCGCGGGTCGTCGCCGGCCCAGGCGATCAGCGTGCGCACGGCCTCCAGGGCCTCCTCGCGCGTCGGCCGCGTGAAGGGCTCGAGGTTTCCGTCGTCGGACCCGATGAGGGTTCGCTCGCGCGAAACAGCGTCCATGTCTGAGCGTTCTTCCCAGGGCTGAGTTGCGCCGGGGCGAAGGCCCCGGAAATGACGCGTGCCACCCTTTTCACATCGGACGTCGGGCGCATGGCCTCCAGTCCGGACGGTCTGTATATGGGGCCAAGCCCTTAGCGGGCAACCGTGCCGCAACGTTAGCTAGACCATGAGCCTGAAGCTTTACGACACCATGACCCGCGCCAAGCGGGAATTCGTCCCCGCCGACCCCGACCGGGTGACGATGTATGTCTGTGGGCCGACGGTCTACAACTACGCCCACATCGGCAATTTCCGGCCGGTGGTGGTGTTCGACCTGCTGTTCCGCGTCCTGCGCCGCCTCTATGGCGAGGGCCACGTCCTCTATGCGGCCAACGTCACCGACGTGGACGACAAGATCAACCGGAAGGCCGCCGACGAGGGCGTGCCGATCTCGGTGGTCACCGACCGCTACCTGGAGGCCTACAACGCCGACGCCGCGGCCCTGGGCGCGCTGCCGCCCACCTTCCAGCCGCGCGCCACCCAGACCATGGACGCGATCATCGCCATGATCGGCGACCTCGTGCGCAACAACGCCGCCTACGCCGCCGAGGGCCACGTCCTGTTCGCCACCGAGGCGTTCGCCGACTACGGCAAGCTGTCGGGCAAGCCGCTGGACGACCTGATCGCCGGCGCCCGCGTCGACGTGGCGCCCTACAAGAAGGACCCCCGCGACTTCGTGCTCTGGAAGCCCTCCAAGCCGGGCGAGCCGGTGTGGGAGAGCCCGTGGGGGCCGGGCCGTCCGGGCTGGCACATCGAGTGCACCGCGATGATCGCGCAGAGCCTGGGCCTGCCGATCGACATCCATGGCGGCGGCGTCGACCTCGTCTTCCCGCACCATGAGAACGAGCTGGCCCAGGGCGTCTGCTCCGGCCACGGGCGCGACTACGCCCACTACTGGCTGCACAACGGCTTCCTCAACATGGCCGACGAGAAGATGAGCAAGAGCCTCGGCAACGTGGCGCTGGCGCACGATCTCCTGAAGTCGTGGCCGGGCGAGGTGCTGCGCTGGGCGCTGCTGTCGGGCCACTACCGCCAGGGCCTCGACTGGACCGACAGCCTGCTCGACCAGGCCAAGAGCGCGCTGGACCGGCTCTATCGGGTGCTGGACGATTCCGCCCGGTTCCTGGCCGGCGCGCCGGCCCCCGACGGCGCCCAGAGCCCGGCGGGCGCGGCCGAGCATGCCGAGGTCGAGCGCGCCCTGCACGACGACCTGAACACCCCGGCCGCCTTCGCCGCGCTGTTCCAACTGGCCGACAAGCTCCGCGCCGCGGTCATGGCCAGGGACGCACGCGCCGTGGCCAGCAGCCGCGGCCTGCTGCTCGACGCCGCCAACCTGATGGGCTTCCTCACCGCCGACCCGCAGGCCTGGTTCCAGAGCGGCGCCGACGACGACCTCAAGGCTCGGGTCGAGGACCTGATCGCCGCCCGCCAGGCCGCGCGCGCGGCCAAGGACTGGCCCGAGGCCGACCGCATCCGCGCCGAGCTGGCCGCCCTCAACGTCGAGGTGATGGACGGGCCCAACGGCGCCACCTGGCGCGTGAAGGAGCAGGCGTGATGGCCTTCAAGCCCGGTCCCGACCTCAAGGCCGGCCCGTTCGGGCGCAAGGGTTCGCTGGGGCCGAAGATCACCACGCCCGGCCAGGTGAAGCCGCCTCCGCCCAAGGGCCCCAGCGGCGTCCGCGTCGAGGACCGCATCGGCGTCCAGGCGCCGGCCGAGGTGGTCTGGGAGGTGGTCTACGACCTGGGGCGCTGGGCCGACTGGAACCCCACCTATCCCCGCGCCGAGGGCGAGATCCGCATCGGCGGGACGCTGTCGCTCACCCTGGCCCTGCCCGGCGAGGCGCACCAGGAACTGCGCCCCAAGGTGCTCGAATGGGTGCCGAACGAACAGCTCCACTGGCGGCTCACCATGCTGGGCGGGATGATCAGCACCCTGCGCTACATCGAGATCGAGGCGCTGGCGCCCGAAAGCTGCGTCGTCAGCAACGGCGAGTTCTTCGGCGGCCTGATGGGCCCGTCCCTGGGCCGGCGCATGGGCCGCACCGTCCGTCGCGGCTTCCAGGCGATGAACGAGGCGCTGAAGGCCCGCGCCGAGGCGATCTGGGCCGAGCGGGAAGGGTAGGGCGTCATCCCGGACGAAGGGCGCGCGGCGCCCGAAGATCCGGGACCCAGCCGCTCAAACGCCGACGCGGTCAACCGGAGCAGCTTCACCGCCGTGCGGCTGGATCCCGGCTCTCCGCGCTCGTGCGAGCGCTGCGGCCGGGATGACGCTGTCGCGTGGCCTCCGCTTCCCTACGCCGCCTCGGCCAGCCGGATCCGTTCCGTCAGCGGCGCGCGGATCGTGCAGATGATGCCCGTCTTGGCGAACTCGATGGTCACCTCGCCGCCGAGTTCGCCGGCCACGCCGTGCTCCAGCAGGCGCGAGCCGAACCCGCGGTCGCGCGGCGTGCGCACGAGCGGTCCGCCGGTCTCGCGCCAGACGATCCAGACGTGGTCGCCGCCCTGCCGCGTCACCTCGATATCCACCCGGCCCGCGCCCAGCCACGCGCCGTGCTTCAGCGCGTTGGTGGTCAGTTCGTGCAGCGCCATGCCGAGGCTGACCGCCAGGTTCGGGTCCAGCCGCAGGTTGGGGCCGGTGTACGTATAGGGGCGCCCATAGGGCTGCAGCGTCGCCTCGGTCAGCTCGCGGAGCGTCGCGCTCTCCCACTGGTGCTGCACAAGCAGGTTGTGCGTCGACGACAGGGCGATCAGCCGGTCGATGAACAGGTCGCGCGCGTCCTCCATCCTGTCGGAATCGCGCAGGGTCTGGGTGGCCACCGACTGCACCGAGGCCAGGGTGTTCTTCACCCGGTGGTTCAGCTCGTCCAGCAGCAGCTTCTGGCGCGCCTCGTGCTCGCGCATCTCGACCATGGTGTCCATGGCGCCGCGCAGCTCGGCCAGCGCCCGGTCGCGTTCGGCGAGGCTCGCCTGCAGCATGCGGGTGGAGGGCAGGGCCAGGGCCTTGGGCAGGAGCGGCCAGATCGCCACCGCCGTCGCCAGCGAGACGGCCGCGGTCGCCACCTTGAACAGCGCCTCGATCCCGTAGTCGGCGTGCCAGAGCGTCCAGACCGCCATGAAGTGGGTGACGCCGCACAGCAGGATGAACGCGACGAACATCCACACCAGCCAGCTGAAGCGCACGTCGGGCCGCCGGTAGACGAACGCCCCGAGCGCCAGCGGGATCGAGAAATAGGCCAGCCCGATCACGGTGTCCGACCCGGCGTGAGTCCACAGCAACGCCGGCCGCCACAGCAGGCATATGCCGTGCGGATTGAGCGCGCCGGTTTCGAAGAAGCCCCTGACGGCTTCCCAAACCCCGTTCATCGACACCCTCCCGAATCATCGGGACCCGACCAATTGGTACAACCTCTGGATGATGACGTCATCGCATATGGTGTAGCTTTGGCCCCTGGCTTGGCGCGGCGCCTTGCCTTCGCCATGCTGAACGTTCAAGTCGGGGAAAAGTATCGGCATGGGGAGTGTCATGACTGGCCGGATCGCGCGCACCGTGGCGGAGTCGACGCCCCACTGGCCGGAATCGCCCCGCCCGCCCAAGGGCGCCCCGAACATCCTGGTGGTCCTGTTCGACGACGTTGGGTTCTCGGACTTCGGCTGTTACGGCTCGCCGATCCGCACTCCCGTCATCGACCGGCTGGCGTCCGAAGGGCTGCGCTTCTCCGGCTTCCACACCACCGCCATGTGCTCGACCACCCGCGCGGCCCTGCTCACCGGGCGTAACCACCACTCGGTGGGCGTGGGCTGCCTGGCCAACTTCGACTCGGGCTTCCCGGGCTACCGCGGCAAGATCGCCCGCGAGGCGGGAACCCTGCCCGAGATGCTCAAGCCCCACGGCTACCGCAGCTACATGGTGGGCAAGTGGCACGTCACGCCGCTCACCGAGACCGGTCCCTCCGGGCCGTTCGACGGCTGGCCCCTGGGCCGTGGCTTCGACCGCTTCTACGGCTTCATGGACGCCGAGACCGACCAGTACGCGCCCGAGCTGGTGCGCGACAACACGCCGGTCCCGCCGCCCGGGACCTACGCCGACGGCTATCACCTGACCGCCGACCTCGTGGACCAGTCGATCCGCTACATCGCCGACCACACGGCCGATGCGCCCGACACGCCCTGGCTCCTGTGGCTGGCGCCCGGCGCCTGCCACGCGCCCCACCAGGCCCCGGCCGACCTCATCAAGGGCTACGACGCCGTCTTCGCCGAGGGCTGGGACGTCGAGCGCGAGCGCCGGCTGGCGCGCCAGAAGGCCATGGGCCTTGTGCCCCCCGACACCCGCCTGCCGCCCCGCAACGACGGGGTGAAGCCCTGGGCCGAGCACACCGACGACGAGCGCGCCGTCTTCACCCGCCTGCAGTCGGCCTTCGCCGCCATGCTCGACCACGCCGACACCCACCTCGGCCGCCTCGTCGACTTCCTGGAGCGCGCGGGCCTGCGCGACGACACCCTGATCCTGGTGATGAGCGACAACGGCGCCTCGCAGGAGGGCGGCCCCAACGGCTTCGTCAACGCCATGGGCCCGTTCAACTTCCGCGGCGAGCCGATGGCCGAGAAGGTGGCCCGCATCGACGACATCGGCGGCCCCGACACCCACTCGAACTTCCCGTGGGGCTGGGCGATGGCCTCCAACACCCCGCTGCGCCGCTACAAGCAGAACACCCACGGCGGCGGCATCCGCGATCCGCTGGTGGTCTCCTGGCCCGCGCGCCTGCCGCAGGCGGGCGAGATCCGCGACCGCTTCGCCCACGCCTGCGACGTGGTTCCCACCCTGCTCGACCTGATCGGCGTCGAGCCGCCCGCCAGCGTCCAGGGCGTGGCCCAGGCGCCGCTGGAGGGCGAGAGCTTCGCCGCGGCGCTCACCGACCCGGCCGCCCCGTCGCGCTCGAAGTCGCAGTACTTCGAGATGTTCGGCCACCGCGGCCTCTGGAAGGACGGCTGGAAGGCCGTGGCGTTCCACCCCTCGGGCTACGCCTTCGACGACGACAAGTGGGAGCTCTACCACCTCGACGCCGACTTCTCGGAGACCGACGACCTGGCCGAGCGCGAGCCGGAGAAGCTCAAGGCCCTGGTCGACGACTGGTGGGCCGCCGCCGAGGCCCACAAGGTGCTGCCGCTCGACGACCGCTTCGGGCCCCGGTTCGCGGAGAACTCGGCCCGCTACCACGGCGCGCGGCCGCGCTTCGTCTTCCACGCCGGCATGGGCCACCTGCCCACCGACGTCGCCCCCGACGTGCGCGCTCGCACCTACCGGATCGAGGCCGACGTGGCCCGCCTGCAGGGCGGCGAGGAGGGGGTGCTGATCGCCCACGGCGACGCCACCAGCGGCTACAGCCTCTATCTCAAGGGCGGCCGGCTGCATCACACGCTAAACATCGGCGGCCAGAAGACCACCGCGGTCTCCGACGCTCCGGTCCCGGCCGGCGCCACCCGGCTGGGCGTGCTGGCGGTCCGCGACGAGGCGGGCGCGCGCACCTTCACGCTCACGGTCGACGGCCGCGCCGCCGGCTCGGCCGTGGCCAACACCGGCTTCAACACCCTGATCTCGTGGTCGGGCCTCGACATCGGCCTCGACCGGGGCAGTCCCGTGGCCGACTACGCCGCCCCCTTCGCCTTCACCGGGACGCTGAAGAAGGTCACCGTCTCCATGGACGCCGACCAGGCGCTCGACGGCGAGGCCGTGGGCGAGGCCGAGATGGCGCGGCAATAGCGGCATGACCTATCGCCTCTATGGAACGCCGGGCTCGCTCTACACGGGCAAGGCGCGGTCCTACCTGATCAAGCAGGGCGTGCCGTTCGAGAACCGCGCGGCCGGCGAGGCCCGCTTCCGCGCCGAGATCGTGCCCAAGATCGGCCGCTGGATCATCCCGGTCCTGGAGACGCCGGCGGGCGAGCTGATCCAGGACGGCTCGGAGATCATCGCCCACTTCGAGGCCGAGGGGCGCGCGCGGCTCCCGGCCTATCCCGCCACGCCCCTGCACCGGCTGGTCGCCCAGGTGTTCGAGCTGTTCGGCGGCGAGGGCCTGCTGCGCCCGGCCATGCACTACCGCTGGAATTTCGACGACACCAACCGGGCGTTCCTGGAGCGCGACTTCCCCGCCGCGCTCGCCCCCACCGGCGCCTCCGAGGCCGCCCAGGCCGAGGTGTTCGCCATGGCCAGCGGGCGGATGCGCAAGGCGATGGCCGGCTTCGGCGTCTCGCCCGAGACCATCCCGGCGGTGGAGGCCGCCTACGCCGAGTTCCTGCGGCTGTTCGACGACCACCTGGCCGGCTCGCCCTACCTGCTGGGCGGGGCGCCCAGCCTCGGCGACTACGGCCTGATCGCCCCGCTCTACGCCCACCTCGCGCGCGACCCCTATCCGGCCCGGATGATGCAGCGCACGGCCTTCCGGGTCTGGCGCTGGGTCGAGCGCATGAACGCCGCCGACCAGGACGCCGGCGAATACGGCTGCCCGCCGCCCGAGCTGTTCGCCGACGACGCGGTCCCCGAGACCCTCAAGCGCCTGCTGCGCTTCGTGGCCGAGGACTACCTGCCCGAGGTCGAGGCCTTCGTCGCCTTCACCAACGCCTGGCTGGCCGACCATCCGGGCCTCGAGCCGGGCACGAACGGCATGCCCCGCACCCAGGACCGCGTCATCGGCCAAACCGCCTTCGCCTGGCGCGGCCACGAGCTGCGGGTCAACGTCATGCCCTACCGCGTCTACCTGCTCCAGAAGGTCCAGGCCGTGGTCGACGAGGCCGCGCCGCCGGCCCGCGCCGCCATGCGGGCCCTGCTGGACGAGACGGGGCTCTCCGGCCTGCTCGACCTGCGCGTCGCGCGCCGGGTCGAGCGCCGGGGCCAGCTCGAGGTCTGGGGCGCCTAGAGGCCTCTAGATCGAAGGACGTGCTCTAGAAGTTCGCCAGGCGGCTACTGTCGCCAAACCATCGCTTGACGCCGAGGGCGCGGGCGGGTCGGAGATGGCCCTGCAGCAGCCGGAGCCCGCCATGCAGATGTCCCGCCGCGCCGTCCTCGCCGCCGGAGCCGCCGCGTCGATCGCCGCGCCCGCCGCCGCGGCCGCCGATCCCGCCGTCCTCGCCCGCGACGAGGGCTACTGGGCCAAGGTGGGCGGCCTGTTCGACGCCCCGCCGCCCGGCGTCATCCAGCTCGAGAACGGCATGTTCGGCGCCATGACCCGCGCCGTCCGCGTCGCCTACGAGCAGAAGGTCGACCGCATCAACCGCGAGACCACCCTCTATCTCCGCGGCCCCGTGAACGCCGACGTCCAGGCCGTCCGCGCCAAGGCCGCCCGCCTGCTGGGCGTCGACCCCGACGAGATCGCCTGGACCCGCGGCGGCACGGAATCGATGCTCACCCTGATCGGCGGCTACAACCGGCTGAAGCCCGGCGACGCCGTCCTCTACGCCGACCTCGACTACGACAGCATGCAGGCCGGCATCCGCTCGCTGGCCAAGGTGCGCGGCGTCCGCGTGGTGAAGATCGACCTGCCCGAGCCCGTCTCCCGCGACAGCCTGATCGCCGCCTACGACGCCGCGCTCACGGCCAATCCCGACGTGCGGCTGATGCTGCTCACCCACCTCAGCCACCGCACCGGCCTGATCCCGCCGGTCAAGGAGATCACCGCTCTGGCCCGCTCCAGGGGCGTCGACGTGCTGCTCGACTGCGGCCACGCCCTGGGCCAGACCGAGTTCGCGCTGCGCGACCTCGGCGTCGATTTCGCCGGCCTCAACCTGCACAAGTGGATCGGCAGCCCGCTGGGCGTGGGCCTCGTCTACATCCGGAAGGACCGCATCCCCGACATCGACGTCTCGATCCTGGAGGGGCCGTCCCCGCGCATCGACGCGCGCATCCACACCGGCACGGTCAACTACGCCGCCGTCCTGGCCGTCGCCGACGCCATCGACGCCCACGAGGCCATCGGGCTCGCCAACAAGGCCCACCGCCTGCGCTACCTGCGCGACCGCTGGGCCGAGGCGGTGCGCGGCGTTCCCGGCGTCGAGGTGCTGACCCCGAACGACCCGGCCCTGCACGCGGGCATCACCTCGTTCCGCCTGGCCGGCCGCACCAGCCCCGCCGACAACATCGCCCTGAAGAAGGCCCTGTTCGACCGCTACCGCATCTTCACGGTCGAGCGCCTGGGCGTGGCCCGGGGCGCCTGCGTCCGCGTCTCCCCGTCCTTCGTCAACGACGCCGCCCAGATGGACAAGCTCGCCGCCGCCATCCGGGAACTGGCGAAGGCCTAGAGCCTGTATTCTATCCCGCTCGTCCCGGCGAAGGCCGGGATCCAGATGGAGGGCTCTTGAGGTGGGTTCTGGAGGCTCCGAGGCCAGCCAATCCGCCTCGGCGTTTCGAGATCTGGATCCCGGCCTTCGCCGGGATGAGCGGACGTCGTCGAACTCGCCGGCTTCGACTTGAGTTCGGTCCCTAGGCGAGCGCGGTCCCGCGTCGCCGCAGCGCCGCGCCGGCGCCGGCGAAGCCCAGGATCATCAGCGCCCACGTCGCCGGCTCGGGCACGCCGCCCACGCCGCCGTAGGGCGTCGGCTGGCCGCCGCCGTACAGGCTGGCGACCTCCTCGCCGGTCAGCGCCCGGTCGTAGGTCTGGATGAAGTCCACATAGCCCGGCGCCTCTTCGGCCTGGTCGTCGATGAAGAACAGCAGTGCGCCCGGCACGGTCGAGCTGCCGAAGGCCGCCGTGGTCAGCGCCGACGCCCCGTCGAGGTAGACCGTCGCGCCCGCCGTGCTGCGGCTGAAGACCAGGTGGTGCATCTCGCCCAGCGAGAACGCCGCGCCGTCGATGGCGCCGCCCTCGTAGTAGTCCACCTTCGGCCCGCCCGAGCTGTGCACGTAGAGCCCGTTGTCGGTCCCGCTGCCGTTCAGGATCCGCGAATAGGCCCCGGCGCTGTCGAAGCGGAAGAAGATCTCCACGGAATAGACCGCCGGGTCGGCGAACGCGCCGGTCAGCGACAGGCCCTCGCCCGCGTCGAAGGCGACCCCGCCGGCTCCCAGCGTCGCGCTCCCCACCAGGCTGAGCGTGGCCCCGCCGATGCTGTCGGCCAGGTCGCCGTCGAGGGCGAAGCTGTGGTCGGGCATGACCACCGCGTGCGCGGCGGCCGGGATCGAAAGGGCCATCGCCAGCAGGGCGGCGTTGGCGGCGGTCTTGAGCTTCACCTGAAAGTCCCCCGAAGTCTGTCACCCCAGACTAGGCGCCGGCGCCCGGCGGAGCCTCCCCCGTTCGGGGGTGTCGAAGCGGCGGAATTGACACGGCCCCTCCCACCCCCGACCTAGGAGCCATGATCGACGACCTCTACTCGGCCAAGGTGCTGCGGCTGGCGGCGGTGACGCCCCGCCTGGGCCGGCTGGCCGACGCCCACGCCTCCTCGGAGAAGGTCTCCAAGCTGTGCGGCAGCCGGGTGACGGTCGACGTCAAGGTCGACGGCGACACGGTCGTCGACTTCGCCCAGGACGTGAAGGCCTGCGCGCTCGGCCAGGCCGCCGCCTCGGTGCTGGGCGAGCACGTCATGGGCGCCAGCCTCGCCGAGATCGAGGCCGCCCGCGACGGCCTGCGCGCCATGCTCAAGGCCGGCGGCCCCCCGCCCGCCGGCCGTTTCGCCGATCTGGCGCTGCTCGAGGCCGTAAAGGACTACCCCGCGCGCCACACATCGACGATGCTGGCGTTCGAGGCCGCCGCCGAGGCGGTCCGCACCGCTGTGGAGCGTAACGCCGATGCCGGACTTCATCTTCCTGATGCATGACGACGCCCCCGGCGGCGCGCGGCTCGACTGGGACCCCTACCTCACCCGCCTGCGCGAGGCGGGCGTCTTCCAGGGCGGCAGCGCCATCGGCGCCGGCGCCTGCGTGAAGAAGTCGGGCGAGGCGCCCGAGCCCACCGCCCACATCTCGGGCTTCGTCCGCGTCACCGCCGACAGCCTCGCCGGCGCCCAGGCCCTGCTCCCCGGCAACCCCGTCTTCGAAGCCGGCGGCACGGTCGAGATCCGCGAACTCCCCGTCGGCAGCTAGGCGCTCCGCCGAAGGCGCGATCGTCTCAAACCACGGATTTCACCGATTCCACGGATCGGCGCCGGCGCCATCCGTGTCCATCCGTGCAATCCGTGGTTCCAAATTCCTCCCGCCGCCTGCGGCGGGGGAGGAAGGTCACAGCGCGAACGAGAACCCCCCGTTCACCGGATAGACCTGCCCCGTGATCCAGGCCGAGGCGTCGCTGGCCAGGAACTGCACCATGTTGGCGATGTCATCGGGCCGCCCGGGCCGGCGGATGATGTACTTCTCCAGCGTGCGCTTCAGCCGCTCGGGGTCGCCGTTCAGCGTGCGCTCCACCGCCGGCGTGGCGGTCAGCGCGATGGCCACCGAATTGGCCGTGATCCCGTAGCGGCCCAGCGAGCGCGCCACCGAGCGCATGAAGCCCGCCGCGCCCGCCTTGGCCCCGGCGTAGATCTCCAGCCCCGCGTCGCCCCACCGGCTGGCGTCGGAGATGATGGTGATGATCCGCCCCGGCGCCTGGCGCTCCAGCATGCCGGGGATCACCGCGGCGGTGCAGTTCATCACGCCGTACAGGTTCACGCCGATGAAGCTGTTCCACACCTCCGGTCCGGTCTCCCAGAACGGCTTGCCCAGCTCGGCCGAGGGGTTGGCGCCGGCGTTGCCGGCGTTGTTGACCAGCACGCCCACCGCGCCCAGGTCGGCGGCGGCCTTGGCCACCATTTCCTTCACCGCGGCGTGGTCCGAGACGTCGCATTGCAGGGCGATCGCCTTGCCGCCGGCCGCCTTGATCTCCTCGGCCACCGCCTCGGCGCGCTCCAGCACGTAGTCGTTGACCACCACCCCGCCCGAGCCCTTGGCGTCGGCCAGTTGCAGCGCCACCTGCCGCCCCACGCCCTGTCCGGCCCCGGTCACCAGCGCCACGCGCCCGCCCAGGTCGAGAATATCGCTCATCGGTGCTCCTCCCATGCCTGCGCGTCCTGCGCGCTTGAGCGGAAGGATGAGGCGCCTGACGTGGGGGACGGCGACACCGTTTGCGGTTCCCCGGCCTTCCCGTCGCGCCTTGGTCGCTTCGTCGATTCTTCGTCGCAGCCCGCTCTCCGCGCCGGCCGTTCTGCGCCATGACCCCCCGCGCGTCGCATCTTGAGACGAAATTGGAGGTCGAACAGTGAAGTGGGGTTTGTTGGCGCTCGCCGCCTTTGCCGTCTTGCCGGGCCAGGCGGCCCACGCGGCGCAATTTGTGATCACGTCGGACATCTACGGCCCGACCGGCTACGTCACCAGCTACGTCGGGCCCGGCGCCGAGAACGCAACGGTCGGCGCCATCTCCGACGGCGGCCGCGACGCCTTCGACGGATGGGGCTTCTACAAGGCCACGGGCGGCTTCGCGCTCTCGCGCCAGACGGAAGCCTTCACCGACCAGAACCTGTTCCGCTTCTTCGACACCTTCACCAACACCGGCGCCGAGACCGTGACCCAGACCGTCACCTTCTTCGGCAACCTGGGCTCCGACAGCTACACCTACACCGAGGCGCGCGGCCCCGGATATCTGGTGACCTGCCAGCGCCTGAACGGCGTCTGCGTGGGCGATCCGGTGGTGGGCGCCGTCCATGGCGGCAACGGCCTGGGCGTCCAGACGCTGGCGGGGGAGGAGTACCGCGTGAACTACACGCTCACCCTCGCGCCGGGACAGAGCGCCAGCCTGCTCAACTACGCCGTCCTCGCCTCCACCCTGGTCGGCGGCACGACCCGCGACGACGTGGTGATCGCCGCCGAGCGCGCCTTCGCGCTGACCAGCGATCCCTTCCTCGACGGCCTCACCGCGGCCCAGCGGCGCCGGGTGGTCAACTTCGACCTCGACGTCCCGCAGGGCGTGCCCGAGCCGGCGACCTGGGCGATGATGCTGGCCGGCTTCGGCCTCATCGGCGCCGCCGTGCGCCGCCGCCGCGCCCGGCCCCTCGCGTTCGGGCAGGCCTGACACCCTTTCAGCTCCTCTCCCACGACGCTGGCGCGTCCGGGAGAGGAGCAGGGCGGATCATCTGACGCCTACCTCCCCCGCCAAAGGCGGCGGGAGGGGGACCATCGGCCGAGGCCGCAGGCCGAAGAGCCGATGGTGGAGGGGGCAGGCCGCGCGCACTGCGCCGTGACCGCCTGACCGCTATCAGCTCGGGATGGGTATCGTGTCCCCGGAATCCACCGTCATCGTTCCGCCTCCCATGCCTGCGCGTCCCGCGCTTGGGAGAGGAGTTAAAGGTCCCTGACGTGGGGGACGGCGAGGGCGAGGCGGACTTCAATTCCGCATTCCGGGCATTCACTTCAAGGCGAAAAGTGGACGCCTTGTGACTAGGCCAAGCGCATCCCATGGGGCAATCTCGACGAGCGAGCTGACGAGCTGTGCTCCGTCTAACTAACGTTCCTCAAGACTTTGCTTTGGCCACGCCTCCCGAGGGAGTTGATTAGCCCAACCGACGTGCGTCAATTTCGGGGAGCGCTCGCCAACCCATTGCTCGAACGAGCTGAGAGACTGAAGGCTTAGAACGTGACAGATCAATACGCCGACGACTTGAGCGATGAAGACACTCCCCCGGCTGCTGGCGGCATGGTGGTCGCGGCAGGCCTGTCAGACAAGCAAATCGAAAAGACGTTCGAAACCGGGCGCCTCCGCGTTGTTCAAGAGAAGAACGATCTCTTTCTGTCTCACGTTATCCAATTCATTGGCGGTTCAGGCGAGGGTATTTGGAGCAACTTGCGTCCTGAATATCAGCGTAGATTGAGGTGGGACGTTAAGAAGAAATCGAAATTGATCGAGAGTTTCATAATGAATATACCAGTGCCTCCGGTATTTCTGTACGAGAAGGATCTCGGACGATTTGAGGTTATGGATGGTCAGCAACGACTCAATACTATTGCGGAGTTTTTCGGGAACAAATTCAGCCTCGAGGGCCTGGATATATGGGAAGCTCTGAACGGAAGAAACTATAGTACGCTGCCACCTCTGGTTAGAAGGGGATTAGATAGGGCAAAAATATCAGCTATTACTCTAATGTCTGATAATAGCTCGCCGAAGGAAGACAGTATAGACTTAAGGGCTCAGGTATTCGATCGGCTAAACAGGGGTGGTGAGCGTCTGAATCAACAAGAGTTGCGAAATTCGTTGTACTCCGGTTCATTTAATTCCTTACTTATTTCGCTTTCTGGCCTCCCCGCCTTTACGGATGCGTGGGATATCCCCAGCCATAAAGACAATACGCTTGCAGACGATTCGCTCAGCCCGGCGCTTGTCGAGAACCCTCTATTCAAACGAATGGCAGACGTCGAAATCGTGCTCCGCTTTTTCGCGTTCCGCGGGCCCAAGAAGCTGTCCGGCTCCGTCAGGTCCATGCTTGATGAAACCATGAAAGAATGGCGTCATTTCAGTCAGGACAAACAAGAAGAATTCGAAGCTGAATTTAAAGCCGCATTAAGCTTGTGCATCGACGTGTACAGGGAGGATACCTTCCGACTGCCCCGGCAGAATCCAGGCAAGCCGGGTCGTCTATCGAGGCCACTATACGATGCTGAGATGATCGCAATGTTCCATCTAAGAGAATATTCCGGACTCATCAAAGCAAAGCGGGACTCCATTCGTCCGGCTGTTCTCGCCCTAGCGGCGCCTAGCGGCGAAAAATATGATTTGATGGTTGGGCGAGGAAATACTGCGACCACGATTGAGGAGCGCATTTCTACGGTAGAGAGCGTAATTCGAGAAATTATAGATGTCTAAGTTGGGTGATGCGAAATCTATAGCAAATCATTATATAGATGAGATTTCATCTATGATCGAAATTCGCGCTGCCTATAGCAATATTGTAGTTGGCCGTGCGGGGCAATTGTTTCAGACGTTTAAAGATGATGAGCGCGCAAAAGGTGCGCTAGAGATTGCTCTTAGGCATAAGACTGTTGATGCCGCCGCGTTTTACAGGCCGCTAATTGTTCAGCTTAACGGCGTATTTGAGCGATATATTCGCGACTTAGTTAGAGCAGTCATTGAAGATCGATTTGAGACTGCAAAAAGTTATCAGGCGTTGAAAAGAACCTTTCGGAATAGTCATGTATATCACGCATCTAGGATTTTATACTATATTAAGACAGGATCAATCATGGGTTCAGCGTATAATTTTGATTCACTTCTTGACAATCTTGGAATAAATCTTTCTGGTAGTGCGCCTATAAAGCTCAATGCGGAAATTTATACAAAGATAATGGGGAATTGCACATCAGATCGCCTTAAGAGTCTTTTTGTCGACCTCGAATTACCTGATCCATTCGGTGATCGCCTCGGTAAGAATGCCCAGTTGAAGGCCTACTTCGCCGACAAGGCGAAGGGGCGGGTAGCTGAACGAGCCAGCGAGGAGTTGGATCGCCAAATTGATCTCCGAAACAACATTGTGCATGGCGAGATGACGCTGTCGGTCGATCTTGCTCAACTCAACGATAGTCTGGCCTATTTCAGAGCCCTCATCGATGGGCTGGATGAGCTAGTCAGAGTCTGATTTCTCCGCGCGTGCTTCTAGTCAGCGAACAGGCCGCCAAAAATTGCCTGAGCCTACAGGCGGACCTTCCCAGGGTCGCCTAGGAGGCACGAACTCCCCCTACGTCCGCTTCTGTCGCACCGGCCCTCCACACTCCCGCCATGTCCACCGCGGCGACCGATCGTGACCTGGGGATGCTGGCCTGGCTGGCCGAGCGCGACATGGAGGCCGTGGCCCACGCCCATGCCCGCTTCCTGGCCGCGACCGAGCCCGACGACGTCGCCGCCCTGGGGCGCACCTATCAGAAGGTCTCGCGCTGCCTGCGCAGCACGCTCGCGCTGAAGATGAAGGCCGCCGAGCGGCGGGCCGAGCGCGCGGCGCCTCCAACCGCCCTGTCGTCCATCGAAGCCCTGGCCCGCGACGCGCAGGTCGACGCGCGCACCGTCGAGCTGCAGGACGCCATGGACCGCATCGCCGCCGCCGCCGTCCCCGACCCCGCCGAGCGCGACGCCGTGCTCGACAGCTTCGACTACATCCTCGACGACTGGTCCGAGGCGGCCGACTACCTCGACGCCGACCTCGACGACCTCGTGGCCCGCGCCTGCCGCCTGCTGCTCCTGCCCCAGGACCTCGCCGCGACCTGGCGCACCCT
>NZ_WGNY01000019.1 GCF_016124325.1 Phenylobacterium sp. | reverse complement strand
GATCCAACTACCTGCACGCCATGATGACCCTGCAGCCCGACGCGCTGAACCTGTCGGCCCGCGACACGGTCTTGCTGATCGTGCCGATGTATCACGCCAACGCCTGGGGCGTGATGTACTCGGCCCCGATGGTGGGGGCCAAGCTGGTGCTGCCGGGCCAGAAGCTGGACGGCGCCGCCCTGCACGAGCTGATGGAGACCGAGGGCGTCACCTATTCCGCCGGCGTGCCCACCATCTGGCAGATGCTGCTCGCGCACCTGAAGGAGACCGGCGGCAAGCTCTCCACCCTTCAGCGGGTGACGGTGGGCGGCGCGGCCTGTCCGGAATCGATCATCCGCACGCTGCACGACGACTACGGCGTCGACGTCATCCAAGGCTGGGGGATGACCGAGACCTCCCCGCTCGCGACCGTCTCGGTCCCTAAGGTCCCGGGCCTCGACTTCGAGGCGCAGCTGCCCGGCAAGCTCCGGCAGGGACGGCTGGTGTGCAACCTCGATCTGAAGCTGGTCGACGACGCTGGCCAGCGCCTGCCGCACGACGGCCGGACCTTCGGCCGCCTGATGATCAAGGGCCCGACGGTGGCCAGCGGCTACTTCCGCGCCGAGGGCGGCGAAGTGCTGGACGACGAGGGCTTCTTCGACACCGGCGACGTCTCCACCATCGACCCCGAAGGCTACATGCAGATCACCGACAGGGCGAAGGACGTGATCAAGTCGGGCGGCGAGTGGATCAGCTCCATCGACGTCGAGAACCTGGCCATGGGCCATCCCAAGGCCGCCCTGTGCGCCGTGATCGGCGTGGTCCATCCCAAATGGGACGAGCGGCCCGTACTCCTGGTGCAGCTCAAGCCGAACGAAGCGGCCGAGAAGCAGGAGTTCCTGGACTTCCTCGAGGACAAGATCGCCCGCTGGTGGATGCCCGACGACGTGCTGTTCGTCGACGAGATCCCCCTGGGCGCTACCGGCAAGATCGACAAGAAGCTGCTGCGCCAGCGGATGACCGGCTACGCCCTGCCCTTCGACGCGGGGCTCAGGCGGTAGGCGGCTCCAGCCGCTCGGCGAGGTCGATCACGCGGGCCACCATGCCCCCGAGAAGTTGCGCCGGCAGCGGCTCCTTCAGCGCGCCGGTCTCGTCGAAGGCGTTGAGCGCGAAGGGGATCATCACCTGCTCGGTCGCCACCACCACCTGGATGGTGGACAGGATCTGGCGCAGGTGAGCGACGCCCCGCAGCCCGCCGAACGGGCTGATCGAGGCGGCCATCAGGCCGGCCACCTTGCCGCGGAAGCCGCTCAGCGCCACGAGGCCCTCCCCGTCGGTCGGACGCGAAACCCAGTCGATGGCGTTCTTCAGCACGCCGCTGACGCCGCCGTTGTACTCCGGCGAGGCGATCAGGAAGCCGTGGTGGCTACGGAACAGCGCCTTGAGGTCGCGCGCGCCCTGCGGGAACGCATTGGCCTCGATGTCCCCGTCGTACAGGGGCAGGTCGAACGCCTTCAGGCTGATCTCGGTCACCTCGGCGCCGCGGGCGCGCGCCTCGGCGGCCGCCAGGGCGACCAGGGCCTGGTTGAGCGAGCCGGCGCGGGTGCTGCCGGAAAGGGCGAGAAGCTTGACGGGCATCGGTGTCCTTCGTGGTGGCTCAGACGGCGGAATCGGTGGGGACGTCCTCCTTGACGTCCGCGGCGAGGTTGCGGCCCACCTGGGTCAGGGCCTTCCTCAGCACCTCGATCTCGGTGGGGGTAAGGCCTTCGAGCGCGACGCGGTTGACCTCGGCGACGGCCGGCATCAGCACGGGGTGGAGCGCTCTCGCCTCCGGCGTCAGGAAGACGTGCACCTTGCGGCGATCCTCGATGCTCTTCTGGCGGGTGACAAAGCCGCTGCGCTCAAGACTCTTGAGGGCGATGACGGTCGTGGGTTCGCGCATGCCCACGCGGCGGCTGAGTTCGCGCTGGGTCAGGCCGTCCTCCCGCCACAGCACGCGAAGGAATCGCCACTGTCCGCTGGAAACGCCATGGGGCGCGGTTCGCACCTCCAGGGCGCGGGAAAACGCCCGGAAGGCGATGCGGGTGAGGTAGCCGATGCTGTTGCTGGGATCGGCGTAGAATCCGGTGTCGCTCATCGGCTGACCATTCCACCGCCAATCAAGCGCTGCAATCAGCGGCTGTTGACAGGCCCCTCTACCGTTTCTACGAAATGCATAGAATGCTAATTATTTAGGTCGTCAACCGATGTCGTTCCCCGGTCTGCCCCTCCTGCCGACAACGATCGTCGGCAGCTATCCGCAGCCGGACTGGCTGATCGACCGGGAGGGGCTGAAGAGCCGGCTGCCGCCGCGGGTGCGGGCCCAGGAGCTGTGGCGAATCGAAGGTCCGATGCTGGCCGACGCCCAGGAAGCCGCGACCCTGGTGGCGATCAGCGACCAGAAGCTGGCCGGCATCGATATCGTCGGCGACGGCGAAATGCGGCGCGAGAGCTATTCCAACCGGCTCGCCACGGCGCTGGAAGGCATCGACATCGACAATCCCGGCGTCGCCATCGACCGCACGGGCGCGGCCAACCCGGTGCCGCGCGTCACCGGGCCCATCCGCCGCGCCGGCCCTATCGAGGCGCAGGACGCGGGCTTCCTCAAGCAGCGGGCCGGCGGCTGGGTGAAGATCACCATCCCGGGTCCCTTCACCATGACCCAGCAGGCGCAGAACGACTACTACGCCGACGACCGGGCGCTCGCGATGGACTACGCCGACGCGGTCAACGCCGAGGCCCGCGACCTGTTCGCCGCCGGGGTCGACATCGTCCAGCTCGACGAGCCCTACCTGCAGGCCAAGGCCGACCAGGCGCGGGAATTCGCCATCGACGCCATCAACCGGGCCGTGAAGGACGTGGGCGGGCTGACCGCGCTGCACATCTGCTTCGGCTACGCCCACGTGCACAAGGGGGCCGCCAAGCCCAAGGGCTACGGCTTCCTCGAGGAGCTGGAGGCGTCGAACGTCGACATCATCTCGATCGAGGCGGCCCAGCCGAAGCTCGACCCCTCGATCCTGCGCGAACTGCCCAGCAAGCACATCATGTACGGCGTGATCGACCTGAACGATCCCAACGTCGAGACGCCCGAGATCGTGGCGGCCCGCATCCGTGAGGCCCTGCCCTACATCGACGCCGAGCGGCTGATCATCGCTCCGGACTGCGGGATGAAGTACCACAGTCGCCACGTCGCCTTCGGCAAGCTCAAGGCGATGGTGGACGGCGCGGCGATCGTGCGCCGCGAGCTGCAGGGCTAGCCAGCCGCCGTCAGCCAGTCGGCGAGGATGCGGTTGGTCGTGGCCGGCCGCTCCAGCGTCGGCAGATGACCGCAATCCTCGATCACCTCCAGCCGCGAGCCGGGAATCGCCGCCAGCATATCATCCTGGTGCGCCGGCGTGGTGATGCCGTCCTGCGCGCCGCGGATCAGCAGAGTCGAGCACGCGATGGCGCCCAGGGACGGGCGGCTGTCGGCGCGGGTCATGATCGCCCGCTGCTGGCGCAGGAAGGTCTCGGCCCCGGTCTCCGCCGCCATCCGCCGCACGACATCCAGCAGGGGCGTGTCCTCACGGCGCGCGGGGTGCACCAGGATCGGAATCCGCTCCTCGACCACTTCGGCGAACCGCCCGGATTCCACCAGCCGGATATAGCCCTGCCGCCGTTCGGTCTGGGCCGGCCCGTCGTTGGGGGCGAGCGTCGCGATCAGCACCAGCGAGATCACCCGTTCCGGCGCCTGGCGCAGCACTTCGAAGGCCGTGAAGCCGCCCATGGCGTGAGCGACCAGATGGAACCGGTCCGGCGCCTCGTCGAGCAGCCGGTCGGCGATGCCGGCGATCGTCTCGTCGCGGCTGTGGTCGGGGAAGCGCAGGTCGTAGTCGCGCGACAGGGCGGCGGCTTGCGGCGCCCACACCTCCTGGGTCAGGAGCTGGCCGGAGGCGAAGACGACGGCGGGACGGGGCATCAGACGACCTGGTTCTGCAACGGCTCGCCTGCCCGAAGGCGGCGGCAGTTCTCGAAGGCGGCGGCGAGGCTGCGCTCGAGCGTCTCGGGCGTCAGCCAGGCCATGTGCGGCGCGACTACAACATTGGGCAAGGCGAGCAGCGGATTCGCGGGATCGACGGGCTCCTGGCCGAACACGTCCAGCCCCGCCCCGCCGAGACGACCGGAAGCCAGCGCCTCGACCAGCGCCGGCTCGTCGACCAGCCCGCCGCGGGCGGTGTTGATCAGGATCGCGCCCGGCCGCATCGCCGCGATCGCCTCGCGCCCGATCAGGCCCTGAGTCTCATCGGTCAGCGGAATGTGGAGCGAGACGATGTCGGCCTTGGCCAGCAGGGTCTCCAGCGCCACGGCCTCGCCCGGCAGGTCCGGCTTCGGACTGCGTGCCGTGTAGATGACCTGCGCGCCAAGCGCCTCCAGCGCCATGCCCAGCCGCGAGGGCGCCGAGCCATAGCCCACGAAGCCGACCGTGCGCCCGGCGATCTCGCCCGTGCCGTCGATCTGCGCCGGATCCGGCGACCACCCCCACCCCGCCCGCGTCAGCGGATCGAGATAGGAGAGCCGGCGCAGCACGGCGAGCATCAGGGCCAGGGTCATCTCGGCGACCGCCTGGCTGTTGGTTCCAGGCATGTTGGCCACCGCCACGCCTGACGCTCGGGCGGCCTCGAGGTCGATGGTGTTCACGCCCACGCCCAGCTTCTGGACCAGCCTCATGCGCGGCGCCTGGGCCAGCATCGCCGCCGTCACGGGCTTGAGAACGTGCAGCAGCACCTCGGTGTCGGCGATTTCGCGGGCGAGGCCCTGTTCGTCGTCCTCGTCGACGACGACCGCATCGACGGCGAACTCGGCGGCGAACCGCGCCAGCTGGGCGCGGAAGCCCTCGCTGGCCCGATAGTGCAGCAGCGCCTTCACCGCAGGGCGGCCGCCACCGACGGCGCGAACGCCGAGGCGCCGGCGAAGGTCGCGCCCTCGCCCATCGCTTCCTCGATGCGCAGCAGCTCGTTCCACTTCGCCATGCGCTCGGAACGGGCGAAGCTGCCCACCTTGATCTGGCCGGCGTCCCAGCCCACCGCCAGATGGGCGATGCTCACGTCTTCGGTCTCGCCCGAGCGCGCCGAGACGATGGCGCCCCAGCCGAGCGCCTTGGCCGCGTCCAGCGCCGCCTTGGCCTTGGTGACCACGCCGGCCTGATTCACCTTCACCAGCACGGCGTTGCCCGCGCCGGCCGCGGCCGCCTTCGCGACTCGGTCGGCATTCGTCACCAGGATGTCGTCACCGATCAGCTGCACGCGGTCGCCGAACCGGGCCGTCGCGGCCGCCATTCCGTCGAGATCGTCCTGCGACACCGGGTCCTCCACCGACAGGATCGGATAGCGGGCCACCCACTCGGCCACTCGCTCCACCATGGCTTCGCTGGAAAATTCCGCGCCGTCGAGGCCCAGGCGATAGCGGCCGCCATCGAACAGCTCGTTCGCCGCCACGTCGAGCGAGATGAACACGTCCTCGCCCGGACGGTGGCCCGACATCTCGATCGACTTGGTGAGCGCCGCCAGAGCGTCCTCGTTGGAGTCGAACATCGGCCACCAGCCGCCCTCGTCTGCGGCGCCGGCGAGCCGTCCGGTCTCCTCCATCAGCCGGCCGGCCGCGCGGAAGACGTCGCCGGTGATCTCCAGCGCCTGACGCACGCTGTCGGCGCGCGGCGCCATGACCATGAAATCCTGCACGTCGGTGCGGCGGCCGGCATGCGCCCCGCCGCCGAAGATCTGGATCTCGGGCAGCGGCATGCGCGGGCTCGTCCCGTCGGCCAGATAGGCCCAGAGCGGGAGCCCTTCGGCCGCTGCGGCGGCATGCAGGGCCGCCAGCGAGACGGCGACGGTGGCGTTGGCGCCCAGGCGGGCCAGGTTGGGCGTCCCGTCCGCCTCGACCATCGCCGCGTCCAGGCCGGACTGGTCGCGCACGTCGCGGCCCTGCAACAGCTTGGCGATCTCGCCGTTGACCGCCGCCACGGCCCGATCGACCCCGAAGCCGCCGAACCGGGCCCCGCCGTCGCGCAGGTCGATGGCCTCGTGCGCCCCGCGCGAAGCGCCGGCCGGCGCGCAGGCCCGCCCGGTCGCCCCGCCTTCCAGCACGACGTCGGCTTCCACCGTGGGACGTCCCCGCGAATCCCAGATCTGGCGCGCGCGCACCGTCGTGATGGTCGTCTTCATCGGCTCTCCAGGCGCTCGCGCCACCGCGCGGCCAGTTGGGTCATGTCGGCGGCGGGCCTCGCCACCAGCGATCGCGCGGTCTCGCGCACGAAACCGCGGTCGGCCTCGGTCTGCAGATAGTCGGCCGGCGACTTGCCGTCGACGCGCGCCAGCAGGATCGCCGCGGTGAGCTCCGCCGCGCGCACGGCCAGACCCGCCTGCGCCTCCCAGGTCACGCCGTCCAGGTAGCCGGCCTGCAACGCTGCGAACGCGTCCAGGAACGCCGGGGCGTGCGCCGGCTTCCACACCGTCTTCAGCAACAGGTGCGTCGAGCAGAACGCCAAGTCGAAGGCCGGGTCGCCGTACCAGGCGCATTCGGCGTCCAGCAGCACGGGCCCGTTCGGCCCGCAGAGGATGTTCTTGGGGCTCACGTCGCCATGGACCAGCGAGATGCGCGACGCCGCCGTTCGATCGGCCAGCGCGGTCAGGGCCGGCGCCAAGTCCGCATGCGCCTCGGCGCAGCGGCGCAGGAACGGGGCCAGGCGCAGGTCCTCGAACAGCGCGGTGGTCTGGAATCGCTCGGCGATGTCGGCCCGGCCGGCCGCGCCGGCGTGGATGGCGGCCGCCATCCGCCCGACCTGCCCCGCGAACGCGACGTCGACGCGGCCCGCCGCAAGCTCCGCCTTCCAGACGCTGTGCGTGGCTGGATCGAAGAAGGCCATGACGAAGAGGTTGGCGTCTGGATCCTCGTAGAGCACCTCCGGAACGGCCTCGCCGGCGAACGCCCGCGCCGTACGGAGCCATTCGACCTCGTAGTGCGACCGCTCCACGGGCGCGCGCCAGTCGGCGGCCACCCGTAGTTTCGGGAGCGCGCGCTTCACGCAGACCGGGCCGGTCGGCAGGTCCAGGCGGAAGACGTCGCTCGAAACGCCGCCCGTCAAGGGATGCAGATCGGCGGTCGCCCCCTTGGGCAGGAAGCCGCCGACCTCCAGCAATCGGACAATCTCGGGATTGGTGGTCACGGCAGATACTTAGTATCCTAAGTGAAATTGGTCCAGACACCGTCGCCACGCCGGCGAACCGTCAATCAAATTGACGAAACGGCAATCCTGGCCTTTAATGCGCCCAATGATGATCGGGCGTAGGCTCGGAACGAACAGGAGGACAACATGGCTCAGCCGACCAATCGTGAATTCGACATCCGCGGCGTCAACCACCTCGCGCTGGTCTGCAAGGACATGGCCAAGACGGTGGAGTTCTACCGCGACGTGCTGGGCATGCCCCTGGTGAAGACCATCGACCTGCCCGGCGGCATGGGCCAGCACTTTTTCTTCGACATCGGCAACGGCGACTCGCTGGCCTTCTTCTGGTTCCCGAACGCGCCCGAGGCCGCGCCCGGCATTTCGGCCCCGGCGCAGCTTCCCGGCGGCGGCGACATCCGTTCGGCCCACGGCTCGATGAACCACATCGCCTTCAACGTCCCCGCCGAGCGGTTCGACGAGTACCTCGCGAAGCTGGAAGCCAAGGGCGTGAAGCTGGGCAAGGTGCTCAACCACGACAACTCCGCGAGCCAGGTCAGCGAAGAGATCACCGACGACGTGTTCGTGCGCTCGGTCTACTTCTGGGATCCGGATGGCGTGATGCTGGAGTTCGCGGCCTGGACGCACACCGGCTTCACCGACAAGGACGTGGCGCACGAGGCGGTCGACGCCGAGGGCAAGAAGTCGCGGTCCGTGGTGCTTCAGGCTGATACGCGAGCCCTCGAAACGGCAAAATAGCCACACCCGGCGGGAACCGTGAGCGACGCTGCGAAGGCGGCGTCGCTTCCCGTTGACAAGAACACTTAGGAATCTAATTATAAATCTAAGGACCGGCGCTGGAGCGGTGGTCCCGGCTTGCTCTCACGTCAATTTCCTTGACGATCAGGGCGAGCGAGCACACACGCGGACCAAGTTCGACCACGAGAACGTCGACGGGGTTTCAGAGGGGGAGGCGGCGATGAACGCCAGGATTCTATTTGCCACCACCATGCTGGTGAGCGGGCTCGCCGCGAGCGCGCTGGCGGCCGAGGCCACGGCGGCGACCGGCGTCACCGAGGTGGTCGTGACCGCCCAGAAGCGCGCCGAAAACCTGCAGGACGTGCCGATCTCGATGGAGGTCGTGTCGGCCAAGGCCATCGACGCGTTCCACGCCGACACCTTCCGCGCGATCAGCGTGCCGAACGTCAACGTCGGCAACATCGGCGGCAATGACGTCATCTACATTCGCGGCTTCGGCTCACCGTCGCAGAACTACTCCTTCGACCAGGCCGTCAGCATGTACGTGGACGGCATCTACGCCGGCCGCGGCCGCCAGTTCATGGCCCCGTTCTTCGACCTGGAACGCGTCGAAGTGCTGCGGGGGCCGCAGGGCGCTCTGTTCGGTAAGAACACCGCCGCCGGCGCCGTCAGCATCATCTCGGCCCAGCCGACCTCGACCTTCGAAGGCGCGGTCACCGGCGTCTACAACTTCAACCAGGATGGACCCGAGCTTTCGGGCTACGTCTCGGGGCCCATCTCCGATCAGGTCAGCGCGCGTCTGGCGGTCAAGCTGATGGACAAGGACGGCTTCATCGAGAATCTCGGCCAGAATGGCCGCGATGAGCTCACCACCAAGCAGGCGCTGGCTCGCCTCACGGTGAAGTACGCGCCGACCGACACCTTCGACTACGTCGGCAAGGTCGAGTACGCCCAGCTTCGGCAGCGGGGCAACGTGACCGTCGCGGGCCCGCTGACCGGCGGCCAACAGCCGGTCAAGACCCGCTACACCGACGACGGCCCGCTGGGCGAGGCCGGCTTCGACACCATCGCCTGGAACGTCGCCGGCACCGGCACCCTGGACCTCGGCGCGGTCACGGTCGTGTCGGTCAGCGGCTTCTCGACCTTCAAGGCCAAGCACACCAACGACTTCGACCAGGCGGTCCCGGGTGGGGGCCTCACGCCCCTGACGGTGGCGAACAACTATCCCGAAACGTTCCAGCAGTGGTCGCAGGAACTGCGCCTGCAGTCGCCGACCGGCGAGAAGCTGGAGTGGATCGTCGGGGCGTACTACGACAACCAGCAGTACATGGTTGACCAGTACAACTACTACTTCATCGCCGGCCTGGGCGAGTTCATCCCCTACAGCCACTTCAAGCAGCAGTCGGAATCCTGGTCGGCCTTCGCCCAGGGCACCTATCACGTGGCCGACAACTTCCGGATCCTGGGCAGCCTGCGGTACTCGCACACCAAGAAGCGGGGCGACTTCAGCGTGAAGTCCCTGCTTGGGCCCTTCCCGTTCCGGCCTCTGACCACCGCGAACGCCCGGATCTCGGAAGGCAACGTCGACCCGTCGGTCACGCTGCAGTACGACGTCGCGCCGGCGATCATGGTCTATGCGACCTATGGCCAGGGCTCGAAGTCGGGCGGCTTCGTCAGCAACACCTACGGCACGACCAACGCCACCTTCACCTTCGACCCCGAGAAGTCCCAGAACTACGAAGCGGGGATCAAGAGCACCCTGGCCGACGGCCGGCTGGTTCTGAACGGCGCGGTCTACGACACCAAGTTCAAGGATCTGCAGGTCTCGACCTACAATCCGAACATCCAGAGCTACATCGTCGGCAACGCGGCCAAGGCGAGCAGCAAGGGCGTGGAACTGTCGGCGACCTGGTATCCTGCCACGGGCTTCGACATCACCGCGCTCGGCGCCTACCAGGACGTGAAGTACGACGACTATCCGGGCGCCCAGTGCCTGGCCACCCAACCGATCACCGAGTGCAACCCGACCGTTCCGGCCAGCGTCGCGGCCAACAACCTCAAGGGCAAGCCGCTGCCGAACATCTCCAAGTGGAGCGGCACGCTGAAGGCGCACTACGTCACCCCGATCAGCGAGGATCTCCAGCTCGCGAGCACCGTGGCCGTGTCCGGCCGCTCGAAGTTCTTCAACTCGGACGACGAGAGCCCCGCCTACGGCAAGCAGAAGGGCTACGCCAAGGTCGATGCGCGCATCGAGCTGTCGCCGCCCGACAGCAAGTGGCACGTGGCCCTGGTCGGCACCAACCTGACCAACAAGCTGACCACCAGCGGCTCGTTCCGCCTGCCGGTGCCGGTGACGACGGTGACCCGCGCCCTCTACTGGGTCGAGCCGCCGCGCAACATCTCGATCGAGGCCGGCCTCAAGTTCTAGCCCTGGAGAGGCGGCGGGCCGGTTTCGGCGGGCCCGCCGCAGACTTCTGCCCGCCCCGATCCCGGCCATCCGGAGCCGCCGCATGATCGACGTCCACTTCGTGCCCACACCCAACGGGAACAAGGTGACGATCATGCTGGAGGAAGTGGGTCTTCCCTACCGGCTCGTCCCCTACAACATGCTTGAGGGCGAGCACCTGACGCCCGAGTTCCGGCGCATCAATCCCAACGGCCGGCTTCCAGCGATCGTCGACCACGAGCCGGCCGATGGCGGCGGGCCCTTCGCGGTCTTCGAGTCCGGCGCGATCCTGCTCTATCTGTCCGAGAAGGCCGGCGGCGCACTGATGCCGGCGGACCTGCGCCGCCGCTCTCTCGCCCAGCAATGGCTGATGTGGCAGATGGCGGGCCTGGGGCCGATGCATGGCCAGGCGCACCACTTCATCCGCTATGCGCCCGAGGGCCAGGACTACGGCGTCGCCCGCTACGGGGCCGAGGCCCGCCGGCTCCTGGCGGTTCTGGAGGCCCGGCTGGCGGTCGCCGAATACCTCGCCGAGGAATACTCGGTCGCCGACATCGCGTCCTGGCCATGGGTGCGGGCCACCTACGCCATCAGCTTCGACCTAGAACCCTACCCCTCGATCCGGCGCTGGATGGACGCGGTCGGCGAACGGCCGGCCGTCAAGCGCGGGACCGAGACCCGCAACGCCCCCAACCTGCAGAAGCTGCGCCCGGTGCTGACCCCACAGCAGTGGTCCAACCTGTTCGGCGAGAACATGCTCAAGAGCTTCGAGGGCTGATCGCGCCGGATGGATCAGGCCGCAGCCATCACCGCCGCCCCGCCGGCCGCCGCGCGGCCCGGGCGCGTCCTGGCGCTGCTGCTGCTGACGGCCGTCGGAACCACCAACTTCATGGATCGCCAGATCCTGTCGGTTCTGGCCGAGCCGATCCGCCAGGACCTGGGGCTCAGCGACACTCAGTTGGGCCTGCTCACCGGCCTCAGCTTCGCGTTCTTCTACGCGATCATGGGCGTGCCCGCCGCGATGCTGGCCGACCGCTATCATCGCGTCCGCCTCGTGGGCGCCGCCTGCTTCATCTGGAGCCTGTTCACGGGGGCCTGCGCCTTCGCGGGCTCGTTCCTGCACCTGGCGATCGCCCGGTTCGGCGTGGGCGTCGGCGAGGCCGGCGGAACCGCGCCGTCGCTCTCGATCCTGGCCGACTACTATCCGCCGCGCATGCGGCCGGCGGTGATCGGCCTCTTCACCGCCAACGGCCCGTTGGGCGTGTTCGTGGGCGCCACCTTCGGTGGCTGGGCCGCGGGCCAGTTCGGCTGGCGCAGCGCCTTCCTTCTGGTGGCCGCGGCCGGCCTGCTGGCCGCCCTTTGCCTCGTGATCTTCGTGCGGGAGCCGCAGCGCGGAGCGCTCGATCCCGCCTCCGCCGCGCGCACCAAGCCCGCCCCGCTGGGCGCGACGGCGCGCGTGTTCCTGTCGCGGCCGACGCTCCGCTGGCTGGTGGTGGCCAGCGCGCTGGGCGCCTTCGTCAGCACAGGCATGCTCGCCTGGATCCCGGCCTTCCTGATGCGCGTGCAGGGGATGCCCCTGGCGGAGCTGGCGCGCTGGTTCGGGCTGGCGGCGGGCGTCTGCTTCGGCATCGGCATCGCCGGCGGGGGCGCGCTGGTGAACTGGGCTTCGCGCCACAGCCTGACGGCTTATGCCTGGGTGCCCGGGCTTTCGATGCTGCTCACCGCGCCGACCCTGGCCCTGGCGCTACTGGCCGGCGACTGGCGGATCTCGCTGGCGCTGATGACCGTCCCGATGATCTTCTCGACGATCTACGTCGCCCCGGCGCTCGCCTTGGTGCAGAACCTCTCGCCCGTGGCCGCCCGCGCCACCGTCACGGCTCTGCTGATGCTGGCGTTCAACATCGTGGGCCAGGGCGGCGGCCCGGTGGCGATCGGCATGCTGAGCGACCTCCTGGCCTCCCAGGGCGCGCCCGACCCGCTACGCTTCGCCATGCTCGCGCTCACCCCGACCGCGGTGATCGCGGCGCTTTGCTACTTCGCCATGTCGCGTTTCGTCGTGCGCGACGCCGAGGCGGTCGCCCGCGAGGCCGGCTAGAGCCTTCCCGGATCAGGTGGGATCACCTGATCCGGACGAGAAGGCTCCATCTTCAGGAATTCAGAGCCTGTCCGGGCGGTGAACCGGTAGCCACTTCACCCTGACGGGCTCTAGGACCAGAAATCGTCCCAGTGGGCCTGGTCGCCGACGCTCTCCCAGTGATCGGTGAGCTTGCCATCCTCGAAGCGCCAGAGGCCGAAGCCCCAGGTGTCGAGGGTCTTGCCGTTCCGCTTCGCCGTCATGCGATGCACCACCAGCCCCCAGGTGTCGTCCGCAAAGAACGTGCCTTGCAGCGTCTCGTGGAAGGTGTTGTCGGTCAGGGCGTGGATGCGAGCGATGTGGGCCTTGAAAGCCTCCGGCCCCACGTAGGTGCCGGCCAGGATGTTCTGCCCGGGCGAATGCACCGTGAAGTCGTCGCGCATGTTGCCCCACAGGGCCTCGCGGTCCTTGGCGTAGATGCGCTTCAGAAGTTCGAGATTGTTCATGCGTCGCCCGTTCGTTCAGTTCGCCATCGTGCCGCCGTCGACGGCGATGTCGGTTCCGGTGATGAAGGCGCTCTCGTCCGAGGCCAGGAACAGCGCCGTGGCGGCGACCTCCTCAGGCTCGCCGATCCGCTGGAGGAGCTGGCGCGCGACCGCCCGTTCGGTCCAGCCCTGCTGCTTCATGAGAGGTTCGGTCTGAGCCGAACGGATCATGCCGGGCGAGATGGTGTTGGCGCGGATGCCGTACTGCCCGCCCTCGCAGGCGTACTGCCGCGTCATGGCCGTCACTGCGCCCTTGGCCGCGGAGTGGGCCAGCATCCCCTGCCCGCGCGACCCCTTCTTGGCCGCGGTCGAGGCGGTGTTGATGATCGAGCCGCCGCCCGCCGCGATCAGGTGCGGCCAGGCCGCGCGGCAGAGATGGAAAATGATGTCCACCTCCTCCACCTGGGTCTTGTTGAAGGTGGCGTAGTCCATCTCGCCGACAAAGGCGAAATAGGCCATGGCGGCGTTGTTGTAGACCACGTCGATGCGGCCGTAGTGCTCCAGCGCGAAGGCCACCAGCTCGTCCGCGCCCTCGGGAACCGACAGGTCGACGGGCTGCAGCGACACCATCTCGCCACCCGCGGCGCGCGCTTCGTCCGCCGTCCTACCCGCGGCGGAATTGATGTCACATCCCACCACTTTCGCACCCTCGCGGGCGAACATCAGAGCCGCCGCGCGGCCCATGCCGCTGCCCGTGCCCGTGATGATCGCAACCTTGCCTGCGAGACGTCCCGCCATCCTGCTCTCCCTCGCCTTTTGCGCCTATTTGCGATCCAGCAATGCGGCCACCACCGGCCGCGAAACGTCGGCGTCGCCGCGCTGGCCGCGGAACTGCGCCGGGACCTCGCCCAGCGTTCCGTCGCGCACGGGCTGGTCGTGACGCCATTCCACCAGCGTCTGCCGATCCGCGATCTTCCAGCGGCCGTCGCGGCGCTCCAGCCGGTCGACGTAGCGGCCGCCAGCCACGCCCTCGTAGGGCTCCTCGCGCCCGCCCCAGAAGGTGTCCGGGGGCGCCGTGGTCGGCACGGCGTGGAAAGCGGTGACGTAGGTCTCGGCCCAGGCCGTGTCGCCGTCGATCTCGATCAGCATGTTGCCGGTCTGGTGCAGCGTGCCGCTGAGCGGCCCCAGCATGTTGCGCCCGCTCTGCTCGACTTGCGGGATGGTGCGCACCGCGTCGAGGAAGCGCGAGGTCCCATCGGTGTGGAAGACGGTGTCGATCAGCTCCCAGCGCTGGCGGTCGACCATGTGGCAGAAGCGGTTCACGACGTCGGCGATCTCGGCCCGGGCGGCGAGTTCATCGAGGTCGGGGGTCTCGGCCTGTGCGGCGCCGCCTTCCCAGGCCGCGATCACCGGGCGCGAGACATCGGCCTCGCCCCATTGCCCGCGGAACTTGTCCGGCACTGCGGACAGTCCGCCTTCATTGGCCGGGCGGTAGTGGCGGAACTCGGCCGCGGACTGCCGCATGGCGATGCGCCACCGGCCGCCCCGCTTCTCGAAACGGTCGATGTAGCGGGCGCCGAACACGGCGTCGTAGGTCTCGCCCGTGCCGCCGAACGGCCCGCCCGGCGGCGCGTCGGCCGGCACGCGATGGAACGCGGTCAGATAGGTCTCGGTGTGCGCCACATCGCCGTCGAGCGCGATCAGGATGTTGCCCACCTGGTGATGGGTGACGCCGACAGGCTTCAGCAGCGCCTCGCCCTGCCGCACGAACTCGCGCCACGACCCGCCGATCACCGAGAGCTGACACGTGGCGTCCTCGTGGAAGACCGTGTCCATCAGCCACCAGCGGCGGCGGTCGGTGGCGTGGCAGTATCGGTAGATGACGTCGGTGATCTCGGCGCGCGCGGCAAGCGCGGCGGGGCTGTAGTCGGCGGAACTCATCGACACCATCCTCCCCAGACGGACGCCCGCTGTTGACGCGGGTCGTCACTTAGAAGCCTAACTAACTCGTCCTAGCAGACCAACCCGCATTCGTGAAAACCGTAAACTTGATTGACGTAACGGGACGCGCCCAGGCTGGGATCAAGGCGCGGAACAGCGTCGCCAGGGAGTGAGATGAAGGACCTCAGAGACAAGACCGCCTTCGTCACGGGCGCCGCGAGCGGCATCGGACTGGCGACCGCTCGCGCCTTGGCTGCGCGGGGGGCGCGACTGATCCTGGCCGACATCGACGGCGCCGGCGCGGAAGCGGCGGCGGCCGAACTCCGCGCCACGGGCGTCGACGCCCTGGGCCTCGCGCTCAACGTCGCCGAGGAAGCCGCTTGGATTCGGGCGGGTGAAGCCGCCTCGGCGTTCGGCCCCGTACGCATCCTGGTCAGCAACGCCGGCGTCGGCGGCGGCTCCGGCCCGCTGGAGACCTACGATCCCGAGGTCTGGCGCTGGGTCTATGCGGTCAACGCCCACGCCCACCTCTATGCCTGCCGAACCTTCCTGGGCGCGATGAAGGCCGCCGGCGAGCCAGCCCATGTGGTGCTCACCTCGTCGCTGGTGGCGATCGTGCCGCCGCCCATCTCGACGGCCTACATCTCGTCGAAGTTCGCGACCTTGGGCATCGCCATGGGTCTGCGCAACGAGCTGGCCGACACGCAGGTCGGCGTCTCTGTGCTGTGCCCCGGCATGGCGGCCACCGGGATCGTCGCCACCACCGCTCGGCTGCGGCCCGGCGCCGCCGAGCAGGGCGAGGCGGCCCAGACGGCGCAGAACATGACGGGAGTGCTCGCGGGCGGCATGGCGCCAGGGCCGATCGGCGAACGCGTCGTCCGCGCGATCGAGGCGGACGAGGCCTTCATCATCACCCACCCCGAGTGGAAAGATATGGCCGCGGCCCAGTTCGACGAGCTGCTCGCGGCTTTTGGCGAGTCCGCCGACCCCGACTATCCGGGCGACGACATTGCGGCCCTCGTGGTCGCCAACGGCGCCCGCCGCATGAACGTGGCCGTGGGCCGCTAGACCAGACATCAGGGAGATCGATCCATGTCCGATGACGCCGCAATGCGCGCGCTCGCCAAGCACTTCTTCGACTGTGTGGAAAAGGGCGACGTCGATGGGCTGGTCGCCTGCTACGCGCCCGACGCGAAGATCTGGCACAACACCGACGGTCTGGAGCAGTCGCCGGAAGACAACCGCAAGACGCTCAAGGGCATGGCCGAGCGCATCATCGATCGCCTCTATGACGAGCGGCGCGTCAACGTCTTCCCGGAGGGCTTCGTGCACCAGCACGTGCTGCGCGGCACGCGCAAGCACGACGGCGTCCGGGTCGCCCTGTCGGCCTGCATCGTCTGCCAGGTGAAGGATGGCAAGATCACCCGCCTGGACGAATACTTCGACTCCGCCGCCGTGGCGGAATTCCGCAAATTCGCTTGATTGGGAGGCCGCCATGCCCGTGCTGCGCCAGGTTCCGCGCTCCGAGGTCACCTCGGACGTCATCAACGCCTATTATGATCGCCTGTTCGGGCCGGGGCGCGATCCGGTCGCCGAGCCGGGCACCGCGACCGGCACCCCGGGCGATTGGTGGACCGTCTTCGCCATCGCGCCCGACATCTTCAAGCACGCGGTCGACGGCTTCGCGGTCTATCGCCACCCGGACCGCAAGCTCGACCCTGTGCTGCGCGAGCTGGGCCAGACCCGCGCCGGGTGGGTGAAGGGCAGCCAGTTCGTCTTCTCGCAGCACTGCAAATCGTTGCGCGCGCTCGACGTCCCGGAAGCGAAGATCGCGGCGATCCCGCACTGGCAGGTCTCCGACGTGTTCGACGACAAGGAGCGCGCGGTGCTTGCCTACGCCGACTGCCTGACCGGCGGTGACGGGCGTACCCCGCAGGCCGTCTTCGACAAGCTCAAGACGTTCTGGAGCGACGACGAGATTTTCGAGTTCACCTACATCACCACGCTCTACGCCATGCACGCGGTGATCACGCGGGCGCTGCGGATGGAGTTCGACGACCGCGACGAACCGATCGTCGAGGTCGCCGCTCCTGAAGGCTTCGACGCCCACGACTTCCTGGGCGGATCGCGCCGGTAGCAGCTAGTCCGACGCGAAAAGGGCCCCTCCCCGTGAAGGGAGGGGCCCCTTCAGCCTCACATCTTCCAGGTCAGCGTCACGCCGTAGGTGCGCGGCGGCGCGTAGGGAACGAGCACCTGCTGGTAGGGCGCGAACGCGGTCACATAGGTTGGGACCAGTTCGTTGCTGAGGTTTTTGCCCCAGACCGCGATCTCCCAGCGCTTGTCCGGCGAGGTCAACGACACGCGCCCGTCCCAGTTGATGAAGCCATCCTGCTTCTGGGTCGCGATGTTCGAGGCCTCGAAGTAGCTGTGCGACTGGTTGGTGTAATCGACCCGGCCGAGCACACCCCAACCCTGGATGTCGAAGCCGTACTGCGCGCCGAGGTGGATCTTGTCGTGCGGCGAACGCGGCAGGTCGTTGCCCGTGTAGTTGGCGCTCGCCCCGCTCGCAAAGTCAGTGAATCGCGCGTGCAGATAGGCGTAGCCGCCGTCGATCTGCAGGCCTTCGATCGGCGTCAGCACGAACTCGGCCTCGACGCCCTTGATCCGCGCGGTGGCCGCGTTGCCCACGACCACGCAGCACAGCGGCACCAGCTGCGAGACCTGCAGGTCCTTGTAGTCGGTACGGAATACCGAGAGGTTCACCAGCAGCCGCTTGTCCCACCAGCTGGTCTTGGCCCCGCCCTCGTAGCTCCAGGCATATTCGGGGTCGTAGGCCGTCGATTGGCTGGGGCCTGACCCGGCGATGCCCTGGAAACCACCGCTCTTGAAACCGCGGGTGGCCGATGCATAGACCATGGCGTCGGGCGTCACCTGCCAGTCGAGGGCGAACCGCGGGGTGAACGCGTTCCACGACTTGGAGCCGCGCACGTCGTAGTCGGCCGCCAGCGGCGGCGGCAGGCCCGTTCCCGACACCTTGCGGCCAATGAAGTGGCCGCTCTTCTTCTCCCACGTCTGACGCAGGCCGGCCGTGGCGGTGAGCGTGTCGGTGATGGCGTAGCTGGCCTGGCCGAACAGGGCCCAGCTATGCCCCTTCACCATCTGCGGATAGGTGGCCACGCCGGTGATCGTGGGCGCCGGGAAATCCTGGCGCAAATCCTCGATCCGCGTGTTGTCCTCGTTGAGGTAGTAGACCCCCACCTGCCCCTTCAGGCGGCCGTCCATGGTGTCGAAAGCCAGCCGCAGTTCCTGGCTGAACTGCTTGTTCTTCTCGTGGTCGGTCTCGGTGGACTCGATCTGGTTCGGCGGATTGACCGGGTTGGAGAAGAACGGGGTGCGGAAGTTCAGCGTCGCGGCGCGATAGGCCGTGATCGAGGTGATCTCGCCCAGCGGCGACTTCCAGTTCACCTCACCGCGGTAGGTCTGCAGCCAGCGCCGAAGATAGCCGTCGGTGTAGGCGTTGACGACACGCGGGTCGGGATTGATCCCGACACAGTGCACGCCGCCCTGGAACGCCGCGTTGCAGATGTTGTGCCTCGGGTTGCCGCGCTGATCCTGATCGGTGAAATCGGCCGCCAGCACGACATCCAGGTCGTCGCTCGGCAGATAGCGCAGCGCCAGCGTCGCAGTCTTGAGGTCCTGGTCGTTGACGTCGTGGCCCGTCGTCTCGTTGAACTCGTAGCCGTCGCGCTTCTTGAGCGAGCCGCCGATCGAGACGAACAACTGGTCGTTGATCGGCAGGTTGCCGCGCGCGTTCAGCGAAATCCGGTCATAGTTGCCGTACTGGCCTTCCAGGCGCAGGGCCGGATCGGCGCCGGGCTTGCGGCTGACGTACTGGATCAGGCCGCCGATGGTGTTCTTGCCGAACAGCGTGCCCTGCGGACCGCGCAGCACTTCGACACGCTGCAGGTCGAGAGCGTCGATGTCGGGCGTGCCGCCGCGGCCGGCGTAGACGCCATCGACGAACACCACGACCGAGGCGTCGCCGCCGGCGTTCTGGCTGATCCCGAAGGCCGAGCCGATGCCGCGGATGGCGAAGTTGGACTGGATCGGGTCGACCGCGCCGGCGGTGAAGCCGGGCGTGCGCAGGGCGATGTCCTGGATGGTCTCGATCGACTGCCGTTCCAGCGCCGCGCTCGAGAAGGCGCTGACCGCCACCGGCACCTTCTGGATGTTCTCCTCGACCCGCTGGGCGGTCACCACCAGTTCGGACACCTCGGCGGCCGAACTCTGGGCGGCCGCCTGGCCGGCCGCCATCAACGCGACGCCGAACGCCGCCCACGAAACGCCATTGGCGAGTGACTTGATCATTGCTTCTTCCCCCTGCGCTTCGTCGTCACGCGCGAAGCTTTGATGACAGGAGGCTACATCATATTCGATAGAATGCTAAGCATTTGGTGAGGCCGACGGCGCAGGTTCGTTCAAGGCTGCGGCCGGCTCAGCCGCCGGCCTGCTCGGCGGCCTCCACCGCGCGGGCGAAGGGCTTCAGGCCCAGGGTGAGAATCAGAGCCGACACGGGCAGCGCCACGCCGGTAACCAAGGCGAGGCCGTAGCGAAGGGCGCCGTCCGAACCGAACACCTGCTCGGTGACCAGCGCGATGGCCGTCGGGCCCAGCCCCAGTCCGACCAGGTTGGCCACCAGGAAGTAGATCGCCACCACCCGCGCGCGCAGCCGCGCCGGCGCGATCATCTGCAATGCCGCTCCGGCCACGCCGCCATGGATGGTGCCCAGCAGCATGCCCGCGATCAGCAGAGCCAGGGCGATCCCGGCCGTAGGCGCCAGCGCCATGCCCACGAACAGCGGCAGCAGGATCACCGCGTTCAGCCGGATCACGCGAAGGTGGGCGTCCTTGTAGCCGCGCCGGTAGAGCCGGTCGGCCAGCCAGCCGCCTAACAGCAGGCCGCAGGCGTCGCATCCGGCCGTGGCCGCGCCGAACCACAGCCCGGCCTCGGTCACCGCCATGCCATAGGTGCGATGGAGAAACTGCGGGATCCAGGCCATGGCGCCGTACATCACCAGCGCTACCAACGACATGCCGGCGAAGTGCGACGCCAGCGCCGCTTTGCGGGCCTGGAGGAAGGCGATGAACTCGCCGTTGTCAGCCGCTTGGACACCCGCGGCATGGCGGCGAGGCTCGCGCACCGTGAGCGCGATCAGGGCTGCGACCAGCAGGCCCGGCAAGCCGATCCAGACGAACGTCAGCCGCCAGGGCGCCATTTCGCCCAGCAGCGGGGTGACCACCGGTGGGCCTTCGGTGACGAACCGCACGACGAGCGACCCGGCCACCAGCGCGATGCCCGATCCCAGCGGGACGCCGATGGAATAGACCGCCATGGCCCGGCCCAATTTCTCGCGCGGGAAGTAGTCGCCCAGCAGCGAATAGGCGGCTGGCGACAGCGCCGCCTCGCCCACGCCCACGCCGATCCGCGCGGCGAACAAACCGGCGTAGTTGCGGGTCAGCGCGCAGGCCGCGGTCATCAGGCTCCAGGCGGCGACGCCGGCCGACATCAGGGTCCGCCGACTGCCACGGTCGGCGACCCAGGCCAGTGGGATGCCCAGGACGCTGTAGAAGATGGCGAAGGCGAAGCCCATCAACAGGCTCATCTGGGTGTCGGAAATGCCCAGATCCGCGCGGATCGGCCCCACCAGCAGGCTCAGGATCATCCGATCGATGAACGAGAGCGTGTAGGCCACCAACAGCACGGCCACGACGTACCAAGCATAGGCTGTCGACACCGGCGCCTCGGCCTCGGCGGCCGTCCCCCTCGGCGCCGCCATGATCTCCACGTCGGCCATGCGTTCCTCCAATTGCTTAGATCTCTACACAATTGGACGTGCGCGGAAAGGCGCGATCAGCCGTTGGCTTCGGCAACGATCTCGGAGGCCAGCTGGAACGCGGCGTTGGCGGCCGGGACGCCGCAATAGATCGCGCTCTGGAGGATCACCTCCTTCAGAGTTTCCAGCGCGACCCCGTGCTCGAGGGCGGCCTTGAGGTGCAGGCGCAGTTCGCCCTCGCGATTCAGCGCGATCAGCATGGCGACCGTGAGCAGACGCCGAGTGTCGTGGTCGAGGCCTGGCCGACTCCAGATCTCGCCCCAGGCGTAGCGCGTGATGAGGTCCTGAAACTCGGCGGTGAACGGCGTGGACCTTGCGGTCGCTGCATCCACGTAGGCCTCGCCCAGCACGGTGCGCCGGTTGGTCATCCCCAGGGCGTGGCGTTCGCGTTCGTCCATCAGCAGGACTCCAGGTGCTTCACGAGCGCGGCGGCGAAGGCCTTGGGCCGCTCGACGTTGGAGAGGTGCGCCGCGTCCAACTCGACGTAGGTCGCGCCAGGGATGGCGTCGGCCAGACTGCGCGTCTGCTCGGGCGGCGTCGAGACGTCGAGCGCGCCGCCGATCACCAACGTAGGCGCCGCGATCCTCGCGATCTGGCGGGTCAGGTCGGCGTCGCGCAGCACAGCGCAGCAACCCGCATAGCCCTGCGGCGAGGTCGCCAGCAGACCATTGCGGAAAGCCGCCACGTCGGCGGCATGTTCCGTACGGAAAGTTGGGGAGAAGAACCGGGCCATGGCCATCTCGGCGACGGCGCCCAGGCCCTCGGCGCGGACGAGGGCGGCCCGCTGGGTCCAGGCCTCGGCGGCGCCGATGCGGGCGGCCGTGTTGGCGAGCGCCAGCCCGCGCACCCGAGACGGCGCGCGCAAGGCGAGCGCCTGGGCGATCACGCCGCCCAACGAGAGGCCACAGACGACCGCCCGCTCGACGTCCAGGGCGTCAAGGATCCGCAGCACGTCGTCGGCCAGGCGCGGCAGCGCGTAGTCGCCAGCCGGTGCGTCCGAGCGGCCATGCCCACGGATGTCGGGCCGGATCGTGCGCCATTCCGCCAGCGCCGGCATCTGTTCCGTCCACATGCGATGGTCGCACCCGATGGAGTGCAACAGGACGACCGGCGGCGCGGCTTCGGGACCATCGACGGCGGCGAATAGGCGCGCGTCGTCCTCAGCGACGGCGAGCATCACGCGCCGTCCATTTCCAGCAGCCGCCGGGTCAGCGCCTCGGCCTCTCCCACGTCGTCTCCGACGTCGGCGGCCGCGAGGTTGCGGGCCATCGCCACTGTGTCGACCTGCAGGCCGGCGGCGACGTCCGCCATCGCAACGACCGCCCCGTGGGCCAGTTGGAACAGTTCGGCCAGCACCGGCGCCTCGGCCTGCCAGCCACCCAGGTCGCGTTCGTGCGCGCCGGGCGCCGCCGACATCAGGGTCGCCGCCAGGTGCGGCGTGCGGACCGCCGCTGACAGCGCGATCTGGCAGCCTGCGGGGTTGCGCTTGTGGGCCATGGCCGACGAGCCGCCTCGGCCCTGAACCCGCGGCTCGAACGCCTCGGCGACCTCTCCTTGCGCCATGAGAGCGACGTCGCGAGCGACCTTGGCGACGGCGCCGGTCAGGATCGCCAGCGCCGCGCCCAGCCCCGCCACGGCCTCGCGGCGCGCGTGCCAAGGGGCCGCCGACCCGGCAAGACCCAACGTTTCGGCGACGCGCTCGGCCACGGCCACGCCGCGACCGTCCATGTCGCCCAGAGCGCCCACCGGTCCGCCCAGTTGAAGCACCAAAGCCAAGCCTGCCTCGCGGTTCAGGCGCGCCACCGCGCCCATGATCCCCGCTCGCCATTGCGCGGCCTTCAGTCCGAAAGTGATCGGCGCCGCCGGTTGCAGCAGCGTGCGCGCTAGCATCGGCGTCGCGGCATGGGTTCGTGCGAGCGCCGCCAATGCGACCTCGAGCCGCTTCGCGTCACGCATCAAGAGGCCCATGCCAGCCTTGGCCTGCAGCATCAGCGCGGTGTCGGCGACGTCCTGGCTTGTCGCGCCCCGATGGACCGCGCCAGCCGCATCGGGAGCACGCTGGACGATGCGCTCCCGCAGAAGGGCGACCAATGGAATGGCGAGGGTTCCCGCATGAGCCGCCCGCTCGGCGAGATCGTCGATGTCGAAACGCGCCTCGCAAACCTCCGCGACAAGCGCTGCGTGCGCGGCCGGAATCACGCCTTCGGCGGCTTGGGCGCGCGCCAGGGCCGCCTCGAAGCTGAGCGCCGCCGCCACGAGCGATTCATCGCCGAACGCCTCAAGCATCTCGGCGGTCGACCCAGCCCGATCCCGAATCCTGGCGCCCATCAGCAGTCGAAGAAGACCGTTTCACGCGGTCCTTGCAGGACGATGTCGAAACGGTAGCGACCCGCCGCCACAGAGCGGGCGATCAGCGTCTCGCGGCGGTCATCGGGTACGACAACCAGGGCCGGATCCTCGTCCAGCCCAGGTTGCCCTTCGAAGTATATCCGGGTGACGAGCCGGCGCAGCAATCCGCGCCCCAGGACGCCGACGGCGATATGGGCCGCCTGGAGAGCGTTGCCATGGCCGGCGACGCGTCCAGGCATCACCGTCCGAAATGCATAGCGGCCGTCATCGGCGGTGGCGCAGCGGCCGAAGAGCGCTCCGAAGGCGCCCTCTCCGTCCGCCTGCCAGACCTCCACAAGTGCGTCCGGAACCGGCACGCCCTCGCCGTCGAAAACGTGGCCTTCAACCTCGATCACCTCACCGGGGGGCGTCACCCGGGCGGGCGGCGTCAGCAGGAAGTGGTCGGGGGGAGTCAGGTCTGGCCGCGCCCCGGCTTCGGAGAGCGAGACGAGATCGGCGCCGCCGGGTTGCGGCAGCGCGTAGTGGAAGAATGGCCCCACGGTCTGCCAAGGTGTCTGACCAAGCCGCCCAGCGCTCACGCTCAAGCCTCCATCGGCGTCGCCGCGTGACCGCGCAGCACGATATCGAAGGCGTAGCCCAACGCTTGGCTGGGCTCGGTCAGCGAGAGATCGAAGCGCGCCACGAGCCGCTCGCACGCGTCGGCCGGTACGGCCTGGGCGATCGGATCCAGCGCAATCAAAGGATCACCCTCGAAGTACATCTGCGTCACGAGCCGCGTGGCGAACGCCGGCCCCAGCAGCGAAAAGTGAATGTGCGCGGGACGCCATGCGTTGTGATGGTTGCCCCATGGATAGGCGCCCGGCCGAATGGTCGTGAAGAGGTAACGTCCCTCCTCGTCGGTGACGACCCGTCCCATTCCCGTGAAATTCGGATCGATCGGGGCGTCCCACTGGTCGCGGGCATGAATGTAGCGGCCCGCCGCGTTGGCCTGCCATATCTCGATGAGGGTGTTGGGAACGGCACGGCCGTCTTCGTCCAGCACGCGACCAGCGACCTTGATACGCTGGCCCAACGGCTCGCCACGGTGTTGCCGCGTCAGATCGGCCATCGCCGGGCCCAAAAGACCGGCGCCGCCGCCAACTGGACCGCTAAGCTCGCCCTCCATCTGCGGAAGGCGAATGAGAGGCTGCATCGGCGAGCGCAAGGCCGTCGATCGGTAGGCCTCGAAGAGATGCGGCGGATGCGCCGTCTCGTCCTCTCGGCGGTACTCGGAATCCAAAGTCATTCGATATCTAAGTATGTCGCCCCCGCCCTGTCCAGCGGGCGCCGGCCCATCCCTGCGGTTGCCAGCGGGACGGGCCGCCAGGCCGCACGGCGCCGCCGCAAGGCCCAGCGCCCAAGGCGGGGTCAGAGTCCGCGCCCGCCACGGACCGCGCCGAACATCGGCTGGGACGTGGAGCGGCGCACGCCGGCGTCGATCCAGGCCTGCAGGTCACCCACGGTGTAGACCACGCGCCCGCCCAACTTGCGGTAGGCCGGCCCTGTCCCGGTGCAACGGTGCTTCTCCAGGGTCCGGCCGGACAGGCCCAGCCAACGGGCGGCCTCCTCGGTCCTGAGCAGGCGGGGCGGCAGGGCGGACAGGGCGTCGGGCATGGCGGACCTCCGAAGCGACCCCGCCGTCGTACGCGTCCCTGCGCCCGGGCGGCAGGGCGCAAGCCTACCCACGCCTCGACCCTGCGAGCGCCGGCGCCACCGCGCCTGGACGCCGGCGTTCCCCTTCCGGCGAACGCGCGCTAGGAACATGGGCGCGGTCGCGACCGGCCGCGCGGCGAGCGCGAGATGTGCGACACCCTGGTCAGCCTGGCCGGCTCCACGCTTCGGGGCGGCGCCCTGTTCGCCAAGAACAGCGACCGCGAGCGCAACGAGGCCCAGGCGTTGGAGTTCGTCCCGGCCCGGCGCGCCGCGGCCCCGGGCGCCCTGAGGGTCACCTACATCGAGATTCCCGACGTCGGGTCGACCCACGCCTGCCTGATCAGCCGTCCGTTCTGGATGTGGGGCGCCGAGATGGGCGCCAACGAGCACGGGGTCGTCATCGGCAACGAGGCGCTTCACGCCCGGATCCCAGCCCAGCGTCGCCGCGCCCTCATCGGCATGGACCTCGTCCGGCTCGGCCTCGAACGTGGCGCCACGGCCGCGGAGGCCGTCGCCGTGATCACCGAGCTCCTCGAGCGCCACGGCCAGGGCGGAGACTGCGGCCACCTCGGCCGCTTCTACTACCAGAACGGCTTTATCATCGCCGATCCGCAGGAAGCGTTCGTCCTGGAGACCGTCGGCCGCGACTGGGCGCTCGAGCGCGTGCGCGACCGGCGGGCGCTGTCCAACGCCTACTCCATCGGCCCGGGATTCGACGCCATCAGCCCGGGCCTGCGGCGTCAGGGCGTCGCCGCCGGCCTGCCCGAACGCTTCGACGTCGCCGCCCTCCTGATCGACGAGGCCCGCGACGCGGTCTCATTCGGCAGAGGCCGTTGCGCCCGGGGCCAGGCGCTCCTCGACGGCTTCGGATCGGGCCTGGAGCCCGGCGCGATGATGAGGATCCTGCGCGACCACGGTGACGCCCCCGACTGGAGCCCGGCGAACACCCGCAACCGCACCCTCTGCATGCATGCCGCGCAAGGCGCCCGCCGCAGCCAGTCCGTCGCCTCGATGGTCAGCGAACTGACGCCCGGCCGCGCGGTGCACTGGGTCACGGGCGCATCCGCCCCCTGCCTCAGCCTCTTCAAGCCGATCGTCCTCGGCCAGGCGCTTCCGCCCTTCGGGCCGGCGCCGGACGACCGCTGCGACGGCGCGAGCCGGTGGTGGCGCCACGAACGCCTGCATCGCCGCGCGCTGCAGAGCGACTTCGGCCAGGTCCTGGCCGAGATCGCGCCCGAGCGCGACGCCCTCGAAGCGTCGTTCCAGGTCCGCATGGATCGCGCCCACGCGGAGGGCGGCCTCGACGCGGCCGTCGCCCGGTGTTGGCGCGAGGCCGACGCGGCCGAGGACCGCTGGCTCGCCGCCCTGCCGCCCCCGGTCCCGGCCGCCACGCCGCATCGCCGAAGCTGGGCGCGACTCGATCAGGTCGCCGGCTTGAGGCCGTTGGGCCGCTAGGCTCTCGAAAGGCGTGCAACGGCGCCCGTCTCCGCCGTCTTCACCCGGCGCGGATGGCTCGCCGCCCCCAGGCCGCCCCGCGGCGCGAACAGGTCGACGCCGTCCCCCGTGGGACAGGGCGAGTCCCATTCACGGGATGGCCAAAGTTCGTTGTCAGCGTCCGACTTCAAGGCATAAGTCTCCGACCGTTCCTGTCGGGGGAGATATGAACATGCTTCGGAAATCACTGTTCGCGGGCGTGGCGTTCTCGCTCTTCGCCACCTTGGCCTCCGCCCAAGAATCCCCGCCCGGCAGGATCCAACCCACCCAGGACAGGAAGCCGCCCGCCGCCACGACCGCCGAGCCCAACGCCGGCGTCCTGTTCGCGCCGGAACGGGTCGACTCCGAGGGAGTCGCCACGATCCGCGGGGAGAAGATCCCCTACCGCGCTGTGGCCGGGACCATCGTCGTGCACCCCAGGGGCTGGGACGACGCGGCCCGGCGCGAGAAGAGCCCGGAAGGGAAGGAGCTGGGCGCGGGCGCCAACCCCGAAGCCGAGGCCTCGATGTTCTATGTCGCCTACTTCAAGAAGGGCGCGCCGAGCGCCGAGCGGCCGGTCACCTTCATCTACAACGGCGGCCCCGGATCCTCGACCATGTGGCTGCACATGGGCGCGTTCGGTCCGAAGAAGGTGGTGACCGTCGACAACGGCACGCACACGCCGGCGGCCCCCTACAGCATCGTCAACAACGACAATTCGATCCTGGACGCCACCGACATGGTGTTCATCGACGCGCCGGGAACCGGGTTCTCGCGGATCGCCGGCAAGGACAAGGAGAAGGCCTTCTGGGGCGTCGACCAGGACGCCTACGCCTTCGAACAGTTCATCCTGGCGTTCCTGAGCCAATACGGTCGCTGGAACTCCCCCAAGTTCCTGTTCGGCGAGAGCTACGGCACCCCGCGATCCGCCGTGCTCATCAACAACCTGACCACCGGCGACAGCGTCGACTTCAACGGCGTCATGCTGCTGTCTCAGATCCTGAACTTCGCCCTCAGCGTCGACGGGGTCGACAACAACCCCGGCAGCGACACGGCCTACATCACCGCCCTGCCCACCTATGCGGCCACCGCCTGGCACTACAAGCTCGTGCCGAACGCGCCCGCCGACGTGACCACGTTCCTGAAACAGGTGGAGCACTGGGCGACGACGGACTACGCCACCGCACTGCTGGCCGGCGCCGAGCTCGATCCCGCCGCCAAGCGAAAGGTGGCCGAGCAGTACGCCGCCTACACCGGCCTGCCGGTCGACTATGTGCTGAAGGCGGACCTGCGCATCACCGGCGGCATGTTCGAGAAGACCCTGCAATCGGCGCGCGGCCTGACGACCGGCCGCATCGACACCCGCTTCTTCGGACCCGACATGGACCCGCTGTCCAAGGAGGCGGACTACGACCCGCAGGGCGCGGCCCTCTCGTCCGCCTATGTCACCGCCTTCAATGAATATGCCCGGGGCGTGCTCGGCTACGGGGCGGGCAAGACGTTCAAGCCCTCGATCCCGGTCTTCCGCTTCTGGGACAACGCCCACCAGCCGCCGGGCGCGCGCTTCCCCCCGCGCGCCATGCTGAACGTCATGCCCGACCTGGCGACGGCGATGAAATACAATCCCAACCTCAAGGTCTCGCTCATGGGCGGCTACTACGATCTCGCCACGCCCTACTTCCAGGGCTGGTACGAGATGCACCACCTGCCGATCCCCGACAGCCTGCAGGCCAACATCGAGTACCACTACTACCCGTCCGGCCACATGGTTTACGCTCAGGACGCCTCGGCGCGGGCGCTGCACGACGACGTGGCGGGCTTCATCACCAAGAACCGTCGCTAGCGGCTCGCCGAAGCCGGGCCCCTCGCAGCGCCCAGCGACCAAAATGCACACGGGCGGCCAAGCCGGTGCGCCGGGGGGAGCGTCGAAGCGTCGCCGCCATACGGATCCGGTTCGACGTCTAGGTGCGGTTGGGCGCGGCGGCGTCGACCGTCCGCACAAGGTCGCCTACGAAGCGATGGTTCAAGGCGATCAGGGCCTCGCGATCACGCGCCGACCAACCGGCCAGCGCATGCGCCAGGGCCTGGCGCCGGGCGCCTACGATCGCATCGACCATCTCGCGGCCGGCCGCCGTCGCCTGCGCGGTCCGGATGCGGCGGTCGTTGGAGGCCACGCGCCTTCGCACCAGTCCAAGCGCCTCGAGCTTCGCGATCTGACGGCTGACGGTCGTGGCGTCGCGCCCGGCCTGATCGGCCAGCTCGGCCACGCCCAGCGCGCCCTGCATGCCGAGGCGGACGAGTAGCGGAAACAGAGCGCGGTCCAAGTCCACGCCCGCAAGCCGAAGCAGCATCGCATCACGCTGCGGGCTGTTCAGAAAACTTGTCAGGTCGAGCAGCACGGCCGCGAGCGCGTCCAAACTCCGTGTATTTTGCATCTTTACTCAGCCTGGCCTTCGCGACAAATTAGCTGCATGATACATGCTTGCTCCGTGCTCGTCATCGCCGGCAGCGTCCGGCCGAAGCGCATATGCCTCGACGTCGCCGCGTGGGTCGCCGCCGCCGCGCGCGACGTGCTGTCCAATCAGGTCGAGGTGATCGATCTGAAGGACTGGGCCTTGCCGATGGACGGGGAGCCGGGCCTTCCGCATCGTGGGGACTATCGCCTCGAGGCGACGCGCGCCTGGAGCCGCAAGGTCGGGGCGGCGCAGGGGATGGTCTTCGTCACCCCGCAGTACAATTGGGGATACCCGGCGCCGCTGAAGAACGCCCTGGATCATCTCTACACGGAGTGGGCCGGAAAGCCCGCCGTCATCGTCGCCTACGGCGGCCACGGGGGCGACCGCTGCGCCCGCCAACTGCGGGAAGTGTTGACCGGACTGCACATGCGCCCGATGCGCACGACGCTGCGCCTGCCGCTACGTCGCGACCTGATCGAAGCCGACCTCGCCTCGATCGACGCCGCGGTCGAGTTCGCGCCTCAGGAACGTCGGCTTCGCCGGGCGCTTGGCCAGCTGGGGCGCTGCCTGCCGGGGCCGGGTTGAGCGCCCGCATCGCGCCTCAATTGCGAATAGTTCGCAACTAAGGCATCCTGCATCCAGGAGGCCCCATGACATCCGAGATCGCCACCATCGCGGAGTTGGAAGCCTGCGTGGGCGTCGCCGCCCTCCCGGTGAAGATGAAGATCATCGACCACCTGGATCCTCAGGCTCAGGCCTGGATCGCCGCATCGCGGCTCGCCTTCGTCGCCGTCGGCGGCGAGACCGGACCCCGGGTCAGCATCGCCGGCGGTGACCCCGGATTCGCCGAGACGCCCGATGCGCGGACGGTTCGCGTGCCGCTCGAACGTCTCGATGACGCCCGCGATCTCGCGCCCGGACAGGGGGCCGGCCTGCTGTTCCTCGCCGACGGCGTCGGCGAGACGCTGCGCGCCAACGGCCGGGTCAAGGCCGTCGCGACCGGCGCCGTCGAGGTCGAGATCCAGGAGTGCTTCCTCCACTGCGCCAAGGCGCTGATCCGCTCCGATTTCTGGACCGCCTCAGCGGCCGACGCGCCGCCGGACATCCCCGCCTTTCTGGCCGCCACCCGCTTCCTCGCGCTCGCCACCATGGATGGGTCCGGCGGTGTTGACATCAGTCCCAAGGGCGACCCCGCCGGCCGGCTCGTCCGGGGCGATACCGGCCGCGTCATCCTGGCGGAACGCCCCGGCAACCGCCTTGCCTTCGGCTACCGCAACATCCTCCAGCGACCGGAGGTGGCGGCGCTCTGTATCGTCCCCGGCGCCACGGCCGTGACGATCCTGCGCGGCCGGGCGAGCCTCACGTCGGACGAGACCGTGCGCGCGGCCTTCGCCGTCGAGGGCAAGACACCCGTCCTGGCCACCCGGATCGATCTTGGGGCCGCCGAACGCCGCGAAAGCCCAGCGCTGGCGCGCGCCGAGCCTTGGACGGGCGGGCGCAAGGCGCCCATCGATCCGGCCGCGGTCTCCGTCGCCCATGTGAAGCTGAACAAGGCCCAGGGCGTGCCGGCGACTCTCGTGCGCCTGGCCATCAATCGGGGCCTGGTGGCCAAGGGGCTGGAGCTCAACTACCGCACCGAGCTCTACTGAGCGCGCCTCCGAAACGTCCACGCCGAACCGCAGGTGCGTGTTGCGAAGGCCGGCAGGACCCGGGGGGTCGGCCTCGGCGATCGATGGACATCGCGTCGGGACTTCGGCCCTTCCCCTTAGAAATCGCCAGATCGGCCCGATCTTAATTGCAAATGACTCGCAACTGCAATTAGGCTTGCGGGATGGAACCGCGGCAGACAGGGAGCGCCCGAACCCATGGATCGCGCCATCCGACCCGACCCGGCGGCCGCTTGCGACCTGCGCCAGCTCGACTACGGCGAACATCTCCTGGTCTGGAGCTTCCGGGCGATCGTCGCGGGACGCTGGGACTGCGAGGCGATCCGGCGCGAGCACCGGCAGGCGTTCGGCGCGGCGGCCGAACCGGCGCGCCAGGCGCTGCGGGCCTTCGCTCTTGAGACCGAGCGGAGCGCGCGACATCCGATCACGCTCGGACAACCCGGTCTGCTCGGCGTCACCCGCGACGAGCAGCGGATCCTGGCGGCCCACGCCGCAGCCCAGTCCGATGACCGCCCCGGCTTCGAAGCGCACATGTCCCGGCTGATCGGCCGCGCCGCGGGGCCCGCCTTCTACCCCCTGGCGCGCCTGACGGCCCGGGCCCTGGCGGACCGCGGCCACCGCCTGGGCGCGGCGACGCGCGCGCCGCTGCGGGCCCCGCCGCCGGCGCGTGACGCCGCCCCGCCCGCCGCCCCTGTCCCCTTGGAGCCCACAATGAGCCGCCACGACCCTCGCCCCATCGCCCCCTCGACCTCGGCGCCCGGCCCGACCCTGGCGCCAGCCGAGCGCCTGCTGATCGCCAGCCTGTTGGCATGGGCGCAGGCGCGCCGTCAGGGTCTGCCGCCGCAACGCGCCCTCGGCGCACTGCTGGCCGCGCGCGCCTCGCCCCGGGCGGCGGCGCTGTTCGCGGCCTGGGCGCAGGCGATCGAGGCCGACAGCCTGCGCCCGCTCCAGGCGGAGTGTCCGCATTGCGGCGGAGCCGGCCCCGACGTCCAGCGGCTGGTGGCGGCCTGCGGCGTCGCCCCCGTCGACCTCGGCCTCGGCGAGCGCCTGCTTGCGCCGCTGGTGCGCGACCCTGCGATGGTGATGATCCTCGCCCGTTCGCTCAACGCCGCCCTCGCCGCCAGCGGCTGGCCCCTGCCGGCCCGCCTGGGCCCGCCGCCCGAGGGGTCGGCCGGCGAGCCGCCGCAGACCCTCCACTGACACTTGGGACGCCAGGCGGACGACCGACGCCGGCTTCGCCTGCGCGAGGATCAGGCCGGTGCGCGTCCAACGGCGCGGGACCCGGCCGACCCGTGACAAGGTCGGGATCGCGACCGCGGGGATATCGATCGGCGGCCTCCAGGCGATCCATCGCGAAGCCGACGGAACGACCGACTTCGCGCGGGCGCCGGGCGGGCCGAAGCCGGCGTCACGACCAGATCTCGAACGGCTCGAAGATCTCGCGGCCGTTCAGGAACTCCGGCAAGAGGGTCGCCAGCCGCCCCGGATAGAAGCGCGCGGAGCTCGCTGCGATTTCGGCGAGCGTCCACCAGCGGTGATCGAGGTGGTCTTCCTGCTCATAGTCGAGCCGCGCGGCGTCATCGATCTTCGGGGTCGCCGCCCGCAAGACGATCTTGACCACCAGCTCATGCTGCAATCGCCGTTCGCGCCTGTATCGAAACGTCGCCGTGCGGCGCCATGACGGCGGACCCACGTCGCGGGCCTCAGCCGAGATGCCGGTCTCTTCGCGCAGCTCGCGCAACGCCGCCTCCAGGTAGGTCTCGCCCGGATCGACGCCGCCGCCGGGGAGCTCCCACCAGTCGCCGAATTCGGGCGCCGTGGCGTCGCGGGTTCGCAACAGCAGGATGCGGCCGTCACGATCCAGCACCACCGCCCGTACGGCGCTCCGCTCCACAAGCGGCAGATCGTCCGGCAAGCTGACCAATACGCCCCCAGGGATGCAATCGCCCAATCGCGCCGACGACCCGGCTCAGAACGAGCCTTCCAGCGTCACCCCGAAGGTCCGCGGCTCGCCATACAGCGCCTGCTGGCGCGTGACATTGAGGTAGCTGTAGTCGAAGTAGTGGCGGTCCAGCAGGTTGGTCCCGGTAAGGTAGACGCCCCAGCGAGCGCGACGCCAGCCGACCTTCGCATTCACCAGCGTCCGCGCCTTGAGCTGGCGCTGGCCCTGGTCAAGGACCGCCTGATAGGCGGCCGAGCGGTAGCTGGCGCCGAGGTTGACGAACCAGCCGTCGGGGCTGGCCCAGGTTCCTCCGAGCGCCAGCGTCCAGCGCGGGGCGCTGGCGAACTCGTTTCCGGACAGGTCGTCGACGGCTGCGCCGGTCACCTGGAAGTCCTTGAAGTGCGTGTTGGCGTAGCCGGCGGAGGCGTAGAGATTGAGCGTCTCGGTCGCCTGGAAGCGACTCTCAAGCTCGAAGCCGTAGACCCGGGACTTGCCGGCGTTCTGGGTCTCGTAGTCGTAGACGTTGCCCGACAGCTGCACGTTCACCTGCTGGTCCTTCCAGTCGATGTAGAAGGCGTTGGCGTTCAGCGCGAGCCGGCGATCCAACCACAGCGACCGGAGCGCGAGCTCGTAGTTCCAGGTGTATTCGGGCTTGTAGGCGTAGAGCGCGCCGCGGCCGGGGTTCACACCGGAGCCGCCGGAGCGATAACCGCGCTGAACCGTGGCGCTCAGCGACACATCGTCGTCGAACGCGTAGGTGACGCCGGCCTTCGGCAGGAAGGCCTTGAAGCTGGTCTTGGCCGCAGGCGACGAGGCATTGGCGGCCGCCACCTGGGCCAGGATCAGGCTGTTGATGTAGGCGACGGTGTCGCCTAGCGGCCCGAACGCGGCCGGATCGGGCAGCGGGGTGGTCAGCGCCACCGTGTTGTCGTTGGCTCGCACCTGACGCTCGTAGTCGTAGCGAAAGCCGCCGTGCAGCGTCACATGCGGGGCGACCCGCCAGGTTCCGTCGCCGAACAATGCCGCGGTCTCCACCGTCTGCGGATAGAACTGGCTCGTGTCGATGTAGAGGCGCGCGGGATAGAAGGCGCCGATCGCGGCGGGCAGGCCCAGATCGCCGACCGGGCTCAGGCTGAAGACGCTGTGCGAGCGGTCATGCTTGTTGTCGAGGCGGGAATAGTAGGCGCCGACCAGGCCCTGCAGGGGGCCGGCGTCGACATTGAGCCGCACCTCCTCGCTGAAGGTCTTCTGGTCCTGGGCGAAATCGCCGTACGCGCTGTCCTGCGGGAGGTTGTCCCCGTCGTAGACCGTGGTGCTGCGGATGTGGCTCCAGGTGGTGACCGAGGCCAGCGTCAGGGTCGACCACAGGCGCTGGCTGACGTCCAAGGTGGCGATGTCGCTGCGGGCCCGGTCCTCGGTGTCGCGATTGCCCAGGATCTGGCGATCGCCCCAGCTGTCCGCCACGTCGGCGAAGGAATAGGCGGCCCCGTTGCTGTGCAGGTCGTGAAGATACGCGATCTGAACCCGCAGGCCCGGCAGGGCGTCGGGCGTGACCAGCAGCTTGGCCCGCACCGAGTCCGAATCGCGGAAGCCGGCCCGGTCGTCGTCGCGGGTGGGATTGTCGATCACCCCGTCGGCGCGGGCGTGCTCGGCGGCCACGCGGAAGGCGACCTGGCCGGCGACGATGGGCCCGCCGATCGCCGCGCCGAACCGGCGCTGCCCGTCCGCGCCGGTCACGATCGCCCGCGCCTTGCCGGTCCAGTCGAAGGTCGGATCGGCGGTCTTCAGGATGATGGCGCCGGCGAGCGCGTTGCGGCCCTGCAGCGTCGACTGCGGCCCCCGCAGGATCTCCACCTGGGCGAGGTCCCACAGGTCCAGCGGTCCCGTGTTGACCGCCGAGCGGGGCAGCGGCGAGCCGTCGAGGTAGACGGTCGCCAGGTCGCCGGTGCCCACGCCGGTGACGTTGTCGTTGGCGATGCCGCGGATCGTGAAGCCCTGCTTGCCGAAGGTGGAGTTGAGGTTGGCGGTGCGGTTGATGAGGTCGTAGACGTCCACGAGGTTCTGCTCGGCGATGTCTCGCGCCGTGACGAGCGCCACGCTGGTGGGCGTGTCCTGGATCGAGCGGTCCGTCTTTTCCCCGGTGACCACCAGCTCCTCCAGCTGGGTGGGATCCGCGGCGGCGTCGGCCGCCAGGGCCCCCTGCGCGACGCCCGCGAGCAGCGCGGACAGCAGGACCGATCGAGCAATGTGCATGCGAACCCCCAAGGACTAGACCCGTCGGCTCGCTAAGAAAGTTGCAGTTGCGAGTCAATCTCATTATCAATTTCTCGCCGAACGACTGGAGAGCGGGCGCGGCCCGCCGGGGAGAGGAGTTGCAGCTGACCGTGGCCACCCTCGCCCTGACGGCCGGCCTCCTGGCCGCGGCGATCCTGAAGACGGCCTGGCGCGGCGCCTCCGAGGCCCCGCGGGGCCGGGTGGTCGCGGCCTGGGCGCTGGTCGCGGCGGCCCTGGCGGGATCTCAGCTGGCCCTGGGGCCGGCGCTGGGGCCCTTCGCGGTCGCAAGCTTCCTGTCGCTGGGCGCCCTGGTCTGGATCGCCGCGGGCGTGAGCGTCCGCCGGCCCCGAAGCCGCGCCGCCCGCGACGTCGCCCTCGAGCCCTCGGAACGGCCATCGATCGTCTGGCGCGGCTGGCTGCGGGCGCTGCTTGCCGGCCCGGTCGGGGGGCTCGCCGCCCTGGGTGTCGGCCTGGCCTGGGCCGTCTGGATCCCCGGCGCCCCCCAGACCCGGATGGTGGTCGGCGGGATCCTCGTGGCGCTGCTCTGGGCCGGCGCCATGGCCTGGACCCTGGCCGACGACCGGATCCTGCGCGCCGCCGGCGTGCTCTTCGGCGTGGCCCTCGTCACCTTCACCGCGTCCGCGCTCCGGGGATTCGCATGACCGCCGCACGACCGACGCCCTGGCCGAAGGTTCCGGCGCCCTTCGTCCGCGCCGTCCTCGCAGGCCATTCCGCGCTCGGCCTCGCCTTCGCGGCCCTGATCTTCCTTGTCTGCTTCTCCGGCTCGGCCGCGGTCTTCCTGCAGGAGTTCCAGCGCTGGGAGCGGCCGGCCGATCCCATCGTCGAGGCCGTTTCGCCCACCGCCCTCCAACATGGACTCGAGGAAGGCCTTCGTCTGCAGCCGCAGGCCAAGACGCTGTTCCTGAACCTGCCCGCCCCCGGCCTGCCGCGTTACCGGCTGATCGCCTACGGTCCCGCCGGCGACAAGAGCTGGGCCCTGGACGCCGACGGTCGCGCCGTCGCCGTGCGCGAGGCTCCTTGGTCCGACTTCGTGCAGGATCTCCACATCGCCCTGGAGCTGCCGACGACCTGGGGCCGCTTCGTGGTCGGCGCCACCGGCGTGGCGCTGCTGTCCTCGCTGATCTCAGGCCTGCTCGCCCATCCCCGCATCTTCCGCGACGCCTTCCACCTGCGCCGCGGCGGCGCAAAGCGCCTGCAGGAAGCCGACCTCCACAACCGCATCGGCGTCTGGGCCCTGCCGTTCCACCTGACCATCGCCCTGACCGGCGCGCTGCTCGGCCTGGCGACGATCATCGTCGGCGTCCTGGCGCTCATGGTCTTCAAGGGCGACGTGGAGAAGGCCTACGCCCTCTTCGCCACGCCGGAGCCGGCGCACGACACGCGTCCGGCGCCGCCGCCCAACCTGCCCGTCATGCTCGCGACCCTCTCGCGGCTCGCCCCGGACGCCACGGTCACCTACGTCATGGTCGAGGACCCGCGCCAGGGTGGCCAGCACATCAACATCGGGGTGGAGCGCCCTCGCCGGCTGTCGCGCGAAGCCTACGGCTTCGATCGCTCGGGCAGGCTCCTGGGCGGATCGGCCTATGGCGCGCGCAATCTCGGCGAACGGCTCTACTCTTCGATCGGGACCGTGCATTTCGGCTGGTTCGGCGGCCTGCCCGTGAAGGTCGCCTACGGCCTGCTCGGCGCAGGGCTGACGGCGGTCACCGCCAGCGGGGTCTCGATCTGGCTGGCGCGCCGCCGCGACAAGGGCCGGCCGGCCCCGGGGTGGGAACGGGTCTGGATCGCCGCGGTGTGGAGCCAGCCGCTCGCCTATGCGGCGGCGGCGCTGGCCGCCCAGCTCGGCGGCCCGACGCCCCTCGCCGTCTGGGCCGGCGCGACCCTGGCGGCCCTGGCGCTGACCGCCCGTGTCCGGGCCGAGCCGCTGTCCCGCGGCCTGCGCGCCGCCGGGGCCGCGGCCCTGGCGATGTCCGTCGCGGCCCATGCGATCCGGTGGGCGGGCCGGTCGACCGACCCGGCCGGCTGGGCGGTGGACCTCGCGTTCCTGGGTCTGGCGCTGCTTCTCGTCGCCCCGGAGGCCGCCCGCCTGCCCATCGTCCGGCGCCGCCGGCGCGCATCCGTGGCCGACGCGCCCTGACCGCGGCAAGGCGCCGCTCGGCGGCGAATCCGGCGCCAGGCCGGCGACGACCGGCTCGGCTTCTCCGCCGCTCCGCCACAGCGACTTTGACACAGACACAGAGTGCATGAACAACTTGTGACAAGTTCAGGTTGTTCGCGTGCGTGGCATGGATCTCTTGCAGGACCAGGATGCGGTCGCCCGGCGCGCGACGCTCAGGACCGTCCTGAAGCACTTCCGAAAGCGCAGCGGGCTGAAGTCGGCCGAGATGGCAAAACTGATGGGCAAGGGGCTGCGGACCTACCAGCGCTGGGAGTCCGGCTACTACGGCGTCCAGGTCGAGCCGATCCGCCGCTTCGCCGAGATCGTGCACGCCGATCCCTGGGGGATCATCCTGGCCGTGGAATTCGGCTCGGCGGATTTCGCGGTCGACACGGCCGGAAACAACGCCGCCTCGCTCCTCCTCGTCGCCCTGCGTCGTCTGCATCGCCGGCCCGGCGGCAAGGCGCTGCGCGACCTCGATCCGCGCTCTCTGCTGCTGACCTACACGCGCGGCTTCGACCTCTTGGTCAAGCGGGCGGAGGAATACGCCGCCGACCTCGAGCAATGGATGTTCGACGCCGGGCTCGGCGGCGGCGACGACGACGAAGATCCGGACGACCGTTCGCGCTAGCCGAGCCGGGCGGCGACGGTCGGCGACGGCGGGTCGGCGATCAGCCCCAGGGTTCGAGCGCGGACCACGGCCTGCACCCGGGTGCGCACGCCGAGCTTGGCGCACGCGCGGGCGACGTGTCGCTCCACGATCCGGTGGGAGACCCCGAGGATGACACCGATGTCTCGCGAGCTCTTCCCTTGCTGAACCCAGAACAGGCATTCGGTCTGGCGGGGCGACAGGGTCACCTCCTGGTCCTGGGTTCGAACTTCCGAGATCGCAGCCCGATCTTCATGCAGCGCACGCATCACAGCATTCCTTCGAATACCGGGCGCCCAACACGTCCCGGCCTTCGAAGGCGTGCAATTACTGAGTCTCGCCCGCGGTTCCCCGGCCGCCGCCGCAGGACGACCTAAGTCGTTCCACGCGCCAGGATCGGCGCGTCACGCGCCAGATTGTGGCGCATCCGGCCCGCCGGGCGGGCGGAAGCTTACGCCCTCGCCGCATGGGGCCCGGCCCGGCAGCCTTCTGGCGAAAGGACGCCGCCATGCTGGACCCCCAAGCCTTCGTCGATCTCGCCGCCCGGTGCGCGCCCGGCGTCGCGCCGGCCACCCTGCTCGCGGTCGCGCGGACCGAAAGCGGCCTCGACCCGCTGGCGATCGGCGTGAACGGCCCGCGCGCCCGTCGCCCCGTGGCCGCGACGCCGGCCCAGGCCGCCACGGCCGCCCGGGCCCTGATCGCCGCCGGCCGGGACATCGACCTCGGCCTCGCCCAGATCAACGTCCGCAACCTGCCGCGCCTGGGCCTGTCGCTCGAGGCGGCGTTCGATCCGTGCCGCAACCTGGCCGCCGCCGGGAGTCTCCTGCGCGAAGCCTACGCCCGCGGCCGCGCGCGGCGCGGGTCCCGGCAGGCGGCGCTGCGGGTGGCGCTCAGCCTCTACAACACCGGACGCGTCGAGGGCGGGTTCGCGAACGGCTACGTGGCCCGTGTGGTCGCCCATGCCCGGTCCCCCGCCGCCCCCGCTCGGCCCGAGGCGCGTCCGGACCCGGCCGACTGGGACGTCTTCGCACGCGCCGCACGGCGCCCGGACCGCTTCGTCATGACCCTCTCAGGAGCCACGCCGTGATTCTTCCGCGCCGGACCCGCCGCCTCGTCCTCCTCGCCGGCTGCGCGTCGTTCGCCGCCGGCCCCGCCTTCGCCCAGGCGGTCGGCGGCGATCTCGGCGGCTTCATCCAGAACATCATCGACCTGCTGAACAGCGGCGTCGTGCGCGGCCTCGCCGTCCTGGCGGTGATCATCACCGGCATCGTGTGGATGTTCGGTCAGATCGACCTTCGCCGCGCGGGCACCGTGGTGGTGGGCATCATCGTGATCTTCGGCGCCTCGACGATCGTCGACCTGATCACCGGCGGCGGGGCGGGCTGATGACGACCGAGCGCCTCCGGGAGGATGTCCTCTTCCTGGCCTGCACGCGGCCGGCCCTGGCGCTCGGGGTCCCGATGGAGGCGATGGGCGTCAACCTGATCGTCTCGACCGTGGCGTTCCTGGGCGGCGGCTCGCTGCTCTACCTGCTGATCGCGCCCGCCCTGCACATGGTCTTCCGGGCGATCTGCCAGGCCGACCCCAACGCCTTCCGCGTGCTCCACCTGTACCTGGAGACCAAGGGCCGCGCCCGGGACGCCGGCCTGTGGGGCGGCAGCTCCGCGGGCCCATTGCCGGCGCGTCGCCGGTCGGGACAGGGGCGCCACGATGTCTGAGCTGGCCCGCCACGCCGTCCCGGAGCCCGCCCGCCGCCGGGGGGCGCCCGCCGCGCGCGCCCTGCCCTACGCCCGGCACGTGAACGACCGCGTCGTCGCCCTGGACACCGGGGCGCTGATGCTCTGCTTCCGCCTGGACGGCGCGAGCTTCGAGACCGCCGACATCGGCGACCTCAACGCCCGTCACCTCCGCCTCAACGGGGTCTGGCGCAACCTCGCCTCGGACCGCCTGGCCATCTGGCACCACCTGGTCCGCCGCCAGGCCGATCCTCCGGGCGAAGGCGCGTTCCGATCCGGCTTCGCCCGCGACCTCGACGCTGCCTACCGGGCGCGGCTCGGGCGCGAGCGGCTCTACGTCAACGAACTCTATCTCACCCTGGTGCTGCATCCGGGACGCGACGCGGGGCGCCGGACCCAGGCCTGGGTCGGCCGCCTGCTGCGCGCGAGCCAGGTCGATCTCGAGACCGACGACGCCGTACGCACGCTCGAGGAGGCGGGCCGGGCCCTGGTCCAGCATCTGGCCCGGTACCGGGCCGAGCCGCTCGAGCTCTACGCGCGCGACGGGCTGGTGTTCTCGGCGCCGATGGAAATGCTGCGCCGGGTGCTGACCGGCGAGCCGGGCCGCGTCCCGCTGGTCCGCGGCCACCTGGGCGAGGCGATATACGCCGCGCGCCTGATCTTCGGCCGGGAAGCGCTGGAGATCCGCGACGCGGCGAGCGCGCGCTACGCCGCGATGCTCGGGATCAAGGAATACCCCGCCGTCACCCGCCCCGGGATGTGGGACGGCCTGCTCTCCGCGCCCTTCCCGCTGATCGCGTCCCAGTCGTTCAGCTTTCTGTCGAAGGCCGCGGCCCAGGCGGTGATGGCGCGCAAGCAGAACCAGATGCTCTCCGCGCGGGACCGGGCGGCCTCGCAGATCGAGGATCTCGACGGCGCGCTCGACGAGCTGGCGTCGAACCGGTTCGTGATGGGCGAGCACCAGGCCTCGGTGCTGGTCCAGGGCGAGACCCCGCGCGCGCTCGCCGAACATCTCTCGCGGGCCCGCGCCCTGCTCGCCGACGCCGGCCTGGTCGCCGCGCGCGAGGACCTGGGACTCGAGGCCGCGTTCTGGGCGCAGTTTCCCGGCAACTTCCGCCTGCGCCTGCGGCCGGCGGCGATCACCAGCCGCAACTTCGCCGCCTTCGCGCCCTTCCACACCCATCCCGCCGGCCGCGCCGACGGCAATCACTGGGGCGCGGCCGTCACCACCTTGCGCACCTCGGCGGGTTCGCCCTACGCCTTCAGCTTCCACAGCGGCGACCTCGGCCACACCTTCATCTGCGGCCCCTCGGGGTCCGGCAAGACGGTCGTCCAGAACTTCATGCTGGCCCAGCTCGAGAAGCTGGGCGTCCAGCAGGTGTTCATCGACAAGGACCGCGGCGCGGAGATCTTCGTCCGGGCCTGCGGCGGGACCTATCTCGCCCTCGCTCCCGGACAGCCCACGGGCTTCGCGCCGCTGAAGGCGCTGGCCGACACGCCGGCGGATCGCGCCTTCCTCGGCGCCCTCGTCCGCCAGATGGTGCGCCACGGTGAGGTCCCGCCGAACCCCCGGGACGAGGCGGCGATCGACGGGGCGGTCGCCGCGCTCCTGCCGCTGCCGCCGGCGCACCGGTCCGTGGCCGCGCTGCGCGCGCTGCTGGGCCAGCGCGACTCCGGCGGCGTCGGCGCCCGGCTCGACCGGTGGCGCGCCGGCCAGGCGCTCGGATGGGCGCTGGACGGGGAAGCCGACATCCTGCCGCTCGACGCGCGGCTCCTGGGAGTCGACATGACCCACGTCCTGGATGCGCCTCAGGTGCGCACGCCGCTGATGATGTACCTGTTCCATCGGCTGCAGGGCCTGGTCGACGGGCGCCGGCTGGTCGTCGACGTCGACGAGTTCTGGAAGGCGCTGGGCGACGAGGCCTTCCGCGGGCTCGCGCAGGACGGGCTGAAGACCTTCCGCAAGCAGAACGCGCTGCTGGTGCTCGGCACCCAGTCGCCGGCCGACGTCCTGGGCTCGCCGATCGCCCACACCATCGTCGAGCAATGCGCGACGAAGATCTTCCTGCCGAACCCACAGGCGGCGGAACGCGACTATGTGGACGGCTTCGGACTCTCGGCGCGGGAGTTCGCGCTCGTCCGCGAGGAGCTGGCGTCCGGCCGGCGCCGCTTCCTGGTCAAGCAGGGGCTCGATTCCGTGGTCGCCGAGCTCGATCTCTCCGGGCTCGACGACGCGCTCGCCGTGCTCTCGGGCCGCGCCGAGACGGTGGCGCTCCTCGACCGGCTCCGCGCCCGGCACGGCGACGATCCCGCCGGCTGGATGGCGCCCTTTCAATCCGCCCGGAGGCTGCTCCCATGAAACCCCTCGTCGCCCTCGCCGTCGCCGGCGCGCTCGCCTTCGCCCCGCCGGCGACCGCCCAGATCATGGTCCACGACGTGGCCAGCTACGGCAGCCTGCTGCGGCAGGCGACCACGGCCCTCGACCAGCTCCGGGAGCTGCAGGCGCAGGTGGTCGAAGCCCGGCGGCTCTACGACGGCTTCAACACCGCCTCCGGCGCCGGGGCGCTCGCCGGCCTCCTGCAGGCCCCGGAGCTGCGCGCCCTGGCGCCCGACATCGACAGCTATCTCGCCGCCGCCCGGGGCGACTTCACCGCCCTGGGCGAGCTCGGACGCGCGGCGAGCGCCATCCGCGCGGAGGCGCGGCTCTACACGGCGCCGCCGGACGACCTCCCGGGCCAGGATCTCGAACGGGCCGGCGACCGCGCGGCCCGGGACCTGGCGCTCGGCCGGGCGGTGGCCGACGCCGGCGCCCGGCGGCTGGGCGGCCTGAACGAGCTCCTCGCCGCGCTCGACGCGGCGCCGAACGCCCGCGCGGTCATGGACCTGCAGGCCCGGATCGCCGCCGAACAGGCGCTGGCGGCCAACGACCGGATGCGGCTGCAGGGGTTCGCGATGGCGCAGGACGCCGAGGCCCGCCTGCAGGCCCAGCGGGACCGGGAACGCGCCGCGGCGCGGGCCGACGCCCGCCTCGCGCTCTTCCGTCGCGCCTTCCCATGACCTGGCTGCTGGCGGTCGCCCTGGCGCTGGCGGCGTGCCGCCCCGAGCCGCGGTCCGCCGCCTTCTTCGAGGCCCATCCCGAGGTCGCCAGGCGGGTGGCGGACGCTTGCCGAGGCGGGGCGCGTCGCGACGCCGAATGCCAGCCCGCCGAGGCCGGACTCGCGGCGCGCCAGGCGGCCGACCGGTTGGCGCTCTTCAAGAAGAGCCTTCGATGATGGACGGCGATTTCGGTGTCTTCTCGGCGGCCTATCTGTTCATCGACGGTAGGCTCGACGGGTTCCTCGACGCCGGCGCCGACCGGATGCTGGCCGAGGTCGCGGGTCCGCTCCGGATCGCGCTCGTGCTCTACGTCCTCCTCTACGGCTTCGCGATCCTGCGGGGCGCGATCGCCGAACCGATGATGGACTTCGCCCTCCGCGCGACGAAGCTGGCGCTCATCACCCTGCTCGCGACCACGACGGGCTACGGCGAATGGGTCGCCCAGCCGCTCTTCCATGTCCTGCCCGAGACCCTGGCCCGGGGGATATCCGGGGCGTCGTCGGGCGACGCGGGCGCGGCCTTCGACCAGTTCTTCGCGCGCGCCGCCTACCTCGGCCAGAAGACCGCGATGGAAACCTCGCCGATGAACTGGCTCCCCCTGCTCATCGGCGCCTGTGTCTTCGTGATCGGGGCGCTCGCCGCGGCCCTGGGGTTCGGGATCACCGTGCTGAGCCAGGCGGCCCTGGCGCTGCTGATCGCGCTCGGCCCCGCCTTCATCGGCTGCGCCCTCTTCGAAGCCACGCGCCGCTATTTCTTCGGCTGGCTCGGGCAGGCGGTGAACTATCTGGTCCTCTACGCCCTGATGCTGGCGATCTTCCAGCTCGTGCTGGCCCTGGTGGGCGACCAGTGGGCGCGGATCGACGGGCAGGACCCCGTGGTGGGCAGCCTGATCTTCATCGCCCTCAGTCTGCTCGGCGCGATCTTCTTCCTCCAGGCCCCCGCGATCGCGGCCGGCGTCGCCGGCGGCGCCAGCATCGGCCTGGCCGACTTCGGCCACGCCGCCCGCGTGGGACTGCGCATCCAACGCTCCGAACCGCAATCCGGCGCACAAGGCGGTCGAACGCGGGCGCCGCCGCCCGGAGGCATGATCGCGCCCACGCGAACACCGACCTGATCCACCGGTGTCAGGCGGGATCAGAGCTCGGTGGCAAGCAGCTCCACCAGATGCGCGACGTCCTCGGCGGTGTTGTAGACGGACGGCGAAACGCGGATTCGATGTTCGAAGGTCGAGATCGTGACCCCGGCCGCCTTCAGCTTGGCGTCGAAGCGCCTGGCGGCGTCCCGCGCGGCGAAGGCCACGATCGGTCCTGCGGAATCCCTGGGCGTCAGAGGCTGCAATCCCAGGTCCGTCAGCGCCGCCTGGAGATACTCAATCAGCGGCTGGCGTTGACGCGCGATGTCTTCGACGCCCCGGGCGAGAATTGCGTCGAGCGATGCCTGCGCGACCGCCAGCGCGCCCCACGCCGGCGTGCTGACCTCGAATAGGCCCTCCGCGCCGCCGGCCAGTTCATACGCTCCCAGCGCCGGTCCTGGAGACTCGAACGGCAGGACGTGACTCTCCTGGCGCGTCACTTGTCGCCATCCCACTTCGACGCGCCGCAGGCGATCGACCCGATCCGGGCGCACATAGAGAAACGCCGTACCGAAATCGCCCATCAGCCACTTGTAGGTCCCGCAAGCGGCGAAATCGACGCCGGCCGCCTTGACGTCGACGGGCATGGCGCCCGCCGCCTGGATGATGTCGGCGTAGACCAGCGCCCCACGCGCGTGAGCCACCTCGCACAGTTCGGCGAGGTCGTAGGTGAAGCCGGTCACGCCGGACACCAGGGACACCGCGACCAGGCGGGTCTGCGGGGTGATCGCGGCCCGCACGTCGGCCAGGTCGATGCGGTTGTCGCGCGGCCGCACCACCGCGACCGGGGCGCCGCGACGGCGCAACTCGCCATAGAGCGCCAGCGCCCCATCGTAGTGCAGGGCGTCGGTCACGACGCCTGCGCCGGGCCCGGTCCCCAGAGCCGCGTTCAGCAGGTTCTCGCCGACCAGCGTGCTGGGCACGACCGCAACGTCAGCAGGCTCGGCGTTGATCAGGCGCGCGAACCTCTCCACGGCCCCGCGCCTCGGATTGCCGCGCGGCCCCACGGCCTGAGGGTCGCGCCGCCGCGCCTCGACGTAGCGGTCCGCAGCCTCCTGCGCGAAACGTCCCACGGGGTGGGTGAAGGCCGCATCCAGGTAGACGCCCCGGACCGTGAAGCCGTCTCGACCTGAAAGCGCGGGCTCGCTCCCCTCCGCGACCCCCGCCACGGGAAGCAGGCTGCCCGCGCCCCCGATGAGGCCCCGCCGCGACAGCCCGCGCACCGCCTATTCGCCCGCGATCGGAAGGCGGACCATGCTGGCCTGGGTGGGGGTGTGCATCACGCTCATGGTCGCCTTCCGATAGTCGTCGGGGCTCGCGTCGAAGATGCTGGGCGCGAAGGTCTGCGGGTTTCGATCGTAGACGGGAAACCAGGTGGACTGCACCTGGACCATGATCCGATGCCCCTTGGCCACGAGGTGGTCCGCCATGGGCAGGGCAAAGCGCCACGTCTCGACCTCGCCGGGCGTCAGCCGCGTCGGGCGATCGGAGGCGTGAAGGTAGCGACCGCGGAAGATCTCCATGGCGATCGGCTGCTGGTAGCCGGCCATGGCCAGGTCCTCGGCCTCGTCCGGCCAGACGTCGATCAGTTTGACGACGAGGTCGGCATCCTCGCCGGTCGTGGCGAACCGGATTTCGGCTTGCGCATGGCCGAAGATATGGACCGGCCGCTCGAGCGGCGGGGTCGCATAGGTCAGCACGTCTGGCCGACGGCCGGCGAAGCGCTGATCGGCGACCAGCGAGGTTCGCCAGCTGTCCGAACGGCTGGTGAAGAGGAAGGCGCCCGGCAGCACACCGACCGGCTTGGCCGGATCCGACACATAGTCGTCGCGCGCCGCCTCGCCGGCTGTCGGAGGCGTCCAGGCCAGGCGCCCGCCGGCGCGCAGGTACAGCGCGGCAGACGGTTCAGGGATGCCGTCCGCGGTGCGCCAGCCTCCGCCCGGCCCGACCGAATAGCTGGTCACCGGCGGCGGCGTGAACGACGGCGCTCCGTCTTTCAGACGAGCATCGAGGAAGGGCTTGATGACGTCGCGTCGCGCGCGGGCCGCGGTGTCCTCTCCGAACTTCAGCGCGCCCAGCGAAGACCCGTCGCCGAAGACGCCCATGTGCGCCCAGGGCCCGACCAGCAGCGAGACCAGGTGGTTCGCGTCGCGCGCATGCAGGGCGCTGAACACGGCGGGCGCGCCGTACTGGTCTTGCTCGTCATAGAGCCCGGCCACCAGCAGCAAAGGCGTGGTGATGGGGCGTTCGGCCAGCAGCCTGTCCAGGGCCTGGCCCTGCCACCAGGCGTCATACGCCGGATGCTGGACGAAGCGTCTGGCGGCCGCGAACTGGTCGAGGCCGTAGCGGCGCATGTATCCGCCGGCCGAACCCGCCTCCAGCATGCGCGCATAGAGGTCGACCGCCCCGGTCGGCGGCGGGACCCCGCCGGATTTCCCGGACATGATGATCGGCAGCACGTTCAGGGTGATCTGCCGGAAGGCCCCGTTGTGGAACCAGTCGTCGCCCTTCCAGACGTCGACCATCGGATTGACCGCCACGACCGCCTTCAGCGCCGGATGGCCGCTGGCCGAGGCCATCAGTGCGGTGAAGCCGTCGTAGGACCCGCCGATGACGCCGACCTTGCCATTCGACTCCGGGATGTTCTTCACCAGCCATTCGAGGGTGTCGTAGGTGTCGGTGGCATGGTCGAGGCCGGTCGGATTCAGCGGCCCGCTGAGCGGCCTGTTGGTGACGTAGGTTCCCTCCGAGCGATTGCGGCCGCGCACGTCCTCCCACACCCGGATGTAGCCATCCTCGAGGATGGCCGCCTCGGCGGGCGACACCAGCTGCGACAGGTGTTGACTCCCGCGGCCCAGCGCGCCATCGGCGCCGTAGGGCGTCCGCTCGAGCAGGATCGGGGCATGATCCAGGCCCTTCTTCATGACGACGAGCGCATAGAGCCGCACGCCGTCGCGCATCGGGATCATCACTCCGCGCCGAACGTAGTCGGCTTCGGCGTCGACGGGCCGGTAGGCGGGCGTCAGGTCGGACGGAAGGGTGTCTACGGGCGGCGCGGCCCAGCCCGCGGACGCGACCGCCAGGCCGGCCAGCGCCAGGGCCGCCGCCACGCCGAGGATCGTGCGGCGCGCCCGGCTCATGCCGCGGGCGGATGTTCGTGCGCCGCCGGCGGGCGACAAGCGACGGCCAGGGCCGCGACCCCCGCGAGCACGGCGCAGGGCGTCGCCGCCAACAGGACGCCGGCCGGCGCAAGCCCCAGGGCCATCAGCCTACCCGCCGCCAGGGGGCCCGCGATCCCGCCAAGGCGGCCGAACGAAACCGCCGCCCCCACCCCCGTGGCGCGGCTGAGCGTCGGGTAGTAGGCCGGCGCAAGCGTGTAGAGCACCAGTTGTCCGCCGATGGCGAAGAAGCCGACGACGATCCCTGCGCCCACCACCGGCCAGAAGCCCTGCGCCGCGCCAAGTCCCGCCAGGGAGAGGGCGATGGCCATATAGCTGACGGCCAGCACGGCCCTGAGCCATCCGCGATCGGCCACCATCGCCAGGACGATGCAGCCGGCGGCCGCGCCCGCATTCTCGAAGGCCGAGATCAGCCCGCTCTGCGACGGAGAAAACCCCTTGGCCACCATCAGCGTGGGGAGCCAGTTGTTGATCAAGTAGACCACAACCTGGGTGAAACCGTAGCTCGTCCAAAGCAAGCCGGTGACCGCCGCCCGCCCTTCGCCGAACAATGCGACGGCCACGGGTGCGCGGACCGCGGAAGGCGCGTGCTGGGCCTCGCGGAAGGCGCGGGATTCCGGAAGCGCGAACGCCAGCAGGGGCAGGAGCAGGAGTGGCAGCACGCCGCCGAGGTGGAAGATGGTCCGCCAGTCCAGCCCCCCGCCCTGGCTGGCCACGAACAGGCCGAGCGACGACCCGCCGACAGGCTGGCCGCAGAACATCAGCCCGACCCCCGTGCTGCGACGCTCCGGCGGCGAGGCTTCCGACGCCAGGGCGATCAGATTGGGGAACGCCGCGCCAAGGCCGAGGCCGCACAGCAGCCGCACGACGATGAACTGGTCCAGGTCCGTGGCAAGCGAGGTCAGCAGCGAGAACACGGCCAGCGTCAGGAAGGCGACCAGCAGCACGCGTTTGCGGCCGAAGTGGTCCCCGGCCCGGCCACCGACCACAGCGCCGGCCATCAAGCCGACGATGGTGGCCGTCAGGATGTAGGACATCTGTTCGGGCCGGAACCCGAACTGCCCGGCGACCGAGGGGGCCGCCAAGCCCATCGAAACGATGTCCGCACCTTCCAGCAGCGCTGCAAGGAAGCAGATGAAGACCGTCACGACGATGTCCGAAGGGCTAGGAGCACGTTCGGATCAGGCGACGTCACCTGATCCCTGAACCGTGCCCGTCCATCAACGGCCTGAAACGGGCTGCGGGCGGAAGGCCGCATCACACCTTTCCCCGACCCGCTCTAGTAACGCGCCGTCACGCCCAGGAAATACCGTCGCCCGTAGAGGTCGCCGTAGATCCGCGAGTTGAAGGAAGGCCCTTCGTCGGTGAGGTTCACCACGCCGCCGCGAATGGTGATGTTGTTGCCGAGGTCATACTGGGCCGAGATCGTATGCTGGTAGTTCGCCTTGATCACCGGCACCGGCGTGGACTCGATCGTCGCGGTGGCGTTCGCCCGCACCGACGGCAGATAGTACAACGAATAAAACAGCTTCAGCGGACCTTTGGAGTACCGCAGGTCGTAGCGGATCCGCCAATCGGGGGCGGACGGCGTGTCCTGGCTCCTCGTCAGATCGAAGCCGGTGACCGAGGTCTCCTGACGTGAGGTGTGCGTCGCTTCGGCGGCCACCTCAAGCGAGCCGAGGTCGGCGTCGCCGAAGAAGCGGCCGATCGGGAAGCGGTAGCTGAAATTGTAGATCTCGCCACGATACAGCACCGACCCGGCGTTGAAGGTCGTCTCGCGTCCCGTTTGCAGGAAGCCGCGGGAATCGCGGGTGAAGGTGTCGCAGAACGACGTCTGCTGCGGCTGGGTGTCGTAGCAGACGCTGAGGAAGTTGTTGATCGTGAAGGACGAAAGGCCGTTGGTCAGGTCGATCTCGATGCGGTCGGCGCTGAGCGTCAGGCCGGGCACGTACCGCGGCGCATACACGAGGCCGTACGTCCAGGTCTTCGACACTTCGTTCTTCAGGTTGGGGTTTCCCCCGACGGTCAGAGCGACGAGACCGGTGTTGATCGCCGGGTCGTTGAACGAAGCGAGCGGACCGTACTCCGGGTGCGCCGCAAACAGCGCCTGGCAGTTCGCCAGGCGGACCGCCGGATTGGGCCCGCCGTTGATCAGCGTCCGGTCGCAGGGGTCCTGGGCCGGGTTGCCGGGGTTGACGCTGGTCGGTGCGAACTGCTGGCCCAAGGTGGGCGCACTGAAGTTGCGGCTGCGCGAAACACGCAGGCCGAGGCCCCAGCCGATCGTCCAGTTGCCGCCGACGCCCCAGACTTCTTCCTTGCCCGCCAGCGAATTGTCGACGTGGCGGTAGGAGCCGCTGACGTCGAGGGCCTCGATGAGCGGCAGGGTGAAGTCCCCGCCGACGAGGGGGACCAGCAGTTCGCCGGAGAACTCGTCGGTGTTGTACTTGCCGCGCTCGGCGAAGCTCTGCCCTTGTCCGGTGATCCCGGACAGGTTGGCCGCCGACGGGTCGAACCGGGCGCTCTCGGCGCGATGCTCGTAGGCGACGGAGAACTTCGCCTTGCCCGCGGGAAGCGTGACGATGTCGCCGCCGAGGGTGAGCAGGATGTCGTCCTGCTTGTTGCGGGTCGAGCCGCCGACCGGCACCGCGAAATAGGCGACGGCCGCGTCATTGCCCCCGTTGATGAACGGATTGAACGGCACGCAGGCCGGATCGTCGTTGGTGGTGATGGCGTCGGCGTTGACCGCGCAGACGATCTGGCCGGCGGCGTTCCTCGCCGCGCTGAACGACTTGGCCGACTTGGCGAGGTCGAAATCCAGCACCGTCTGGTGTGACTTGGTCTCGCCGTGGCTGGCCGAGACGCTCCAGTAGAAGTCGCGATCCGCCAGCGTGAAGTCGCCGTCCAGAGCGCCCACCAAGCGCCAGACGTCGGTCTTGGTGGTCCGGTTCTGCGGAATGACGTTGTACATCTTCGACAGGACCAGAGGCCCTCCGGCGGCGAATGTGGGGCTCGCCGCGCTGAGGGTCGCGATCTGGGCGGGCGTCAGGAACGGGTTGGTCCGCGTGAAGGATACGGGCCCCTGCCCGCCCGGCGCGAAGCCGCCCACGAACTTGACCATGCCCTGCGTGCCGATCTCGTCGTCGCCGACCTCACGCGAGTAGAGGAACTCGCTCGAGGCCCGGATGCGATCGGTCAGGTCGTAGTGGCCCACCAGCGTGCCGGTGTAGCGTTTCACGCCCGTCGCCAGGGTGGACAGACGGCGTGCGTCGAGCCCATCGCCGCCCGAAGCCGAGCTGGAATTCGGTCCGATCACCCCGGTATCGTAGGGAATGACCGACGACCCGTCGGGCGAGAACTGCAGCGCCTGGCCGGCGCCGTCGCGCAGCAGCCCGGTCGGCGAGGTGGTGTTGGTGGTGAAGATGACGCCGTTGCTGTTGTAGCGCCACAGGTGCCCGTTGAGGATCAGCGCCGTCGGCGGCTGGCCATCCGTGAGCGAGGTATTGGCCAGGTTGGTGACGCTGCGCACGCCGGACTTGAAGAACTCTCGATCGGCCTCGAGCAGCGGATCGGTCTTGGAGTACTCGATGTCGGCCGCGATGTTGCCGCGTCCGCCCGCGAAGTTCTTGCCGAAGGTCACGCGAGCCGCGGGCCGCGGATCGTCGCCGTGCGAGCTGATGCCGTATTGGACGTCGGCCGTGAGCCCTTCGAAGTGGTCCTTCAGGATGTAGTTGACGACCCCGCCGATGGCGTCGGAGCCATAGACCGCCGCGCCGCCGGCCTGCACCACGTCGATCCGCTCGATCAGCCCCGCGGGGATGATGTTCACGTCGACGCCCCGAGAGCCGAAGTTGTCGCTGGAGGTGGCGACCATCCGTCGGCCGTTGATCAGCGTCAGGGTGCGCCCCGCGCCGAGGTTCAGCAGGTTTGGGAAGGTCTGGCCCGAGCCGGCCGGGATGCCGGAGAACGGCGGTTGGGCGAACGACGGGGTGTTGGAGGTCAGCTGGTTCAGCATGTCGCCGACCTGGGTGAAGCCGCGTTCGGTCAGGTCGTCGGCGGTCACCATGGTGACGGGCGAGGCGCTAGAGGTGTCCGTTCGGCGAATCCGCGAACCCGTCACCTGGACCTCGGTCAGATCGCTGGAGGCCGGGGCGCCCGAGGCGGTCGCGCTCGGGGCCGGCTCTCGCCCCACATAGAGCACTCCGGCGGCGGTGCGGCGGACCGACAGGCCGCTGCCCGCCAGAAGGCGGTTCAAGCCCTCATCGGCGGTGAACGATCCCTGCAGGGCGGGGCTCGTCTTTCCGCGAACGTCGTCCTCCGCGAAGATGATCTGCTGTCGCGACGTCTGCCCGAACGCCCGCAGGGCGCCGCCCAGGCTCTGGGCCGGCAGGTCGAACTTGAATGTCTGAGTCTGCGCCTGCGCCGCGACCGGCGCCGCCATCATCATCAGCGCAGCCGCCGCCGTCGAACCCCAAAGGCCCGCCACCCGAAGTCCCGTCATTTCAAGAGCCCCCTCTTTTGGATCGGCGAACCCGAATCCGCCGTCTGGAGGGTGATACGCACGAGCTTCGGAAAGCCGAATGCTCAGGCTGGAGGATCGGCCGTTTCACCCCTGAAAAGCACGATCCCGTTGGCCCCCGCGCGGGCCTGGACGTCGAACGCGGCCGTCAGGCCCTGGACGAGGGCGTCGGTGTCGCCAGCCCGGAACACGCCGGAGACCCGGAGCCTCGCCGCCCCGGCGTCGCCGATCAGCAAGGGCCGTTCGGCGTAGCGGTTCATCCGCTCGACGACCGCCGCCAGACTCTCGTCCTCGAAGACCAGCTGGCCCCCTTCCCAAGACAGCGAACGCACCGGATCGGACGGGGTCACCACCGCCGGCACGACGGCCGCCTGAGTCGGAAGGTGCGCGGGGATGATCAGTTCGCGGCCGGGGGCCAGGAGCTGATCGGCGGGTAGCGTCCTTTCGCCGACCGCCACGGTCCGCCGCGCACCATCGCCGGTGCGGTCCAGAAGCATCACATGGCCTTCGTAGAGCACCACGTGGACCTGCTTCTGCAGCAGTTCGACGCTGAAGGCGGTGCCGGTGGCCACCACCACCTCGTCACCGGCGGTCACCGAGAACGGCCGTAGCGGGTTTTTGGCCACCTCGAAGCGCGCGCGGCCGCGCTCCAACCAGAGCTTCCGGTTGTCATGGGTGTAGGCGACCTTCACGATGGTGTCGGCGTCCAGCGACAGCTTGGAGCCATCGCTCAGGGCCACCACCTGCCGCTCGCCGACCCCCGTCTGATAGGTCCTCGGCGTCAGCCAGATCCAGGCGCCCGCGCCTGCCATCGACACCACGAGCAACAGGGCCGCCGCGGCAGCCCAGACGACCCGCAATCGCGGCCAGCGGCCAGTGCGCCTATGCATTGTGCGACGGGCCGACGCCAGGGACGCTTCGCGCAGCGCCATGACCTCGGCGCTGGTCGCATAGTGCTCAACCTCTTCCCAGGCCCCGATGATCTCACGCAACGCCGGCGCGTTGGCCGGATCGGCCTCGAGCCAGGCCTGGAATTCCTGCTGTTGGCCCGGCGACAGCGGGCCGTCTCCCAGGCGCGCGGCCCAGATGGCGGCGCGTTCCACGCGTTCGTGGCCGAAGGACAGCGGCGCGCGCATCATCGCTCGTCTCCGAAGCAATCGCGCAGGTGCAGGCTGGCGCGCACCACGTGCTGCTCGACGGTGCGGACCGACAGGCCCAGCATGTCGGCGATCTCCCGCTGCTTCATGTGCTCCAGACGGAACAGCACGAAGATCGTGCGCGTCCGCTCCGGAAGCTGGCGCAACGCCTCGAGCACCGTGGTCAGCGATTGCTTGGCCTGCAGCACGCGATCCGGATCGCGCTCCTCGACCCGATTGGCTTCGGCCCCCAGCGCGGCCTGATAGGCGTTGCGCACGCTCTGGCGGCGACCGCGGTCGCGCAGCAGGTTGGCGGCGATCTGGAACACGTAGGCGTCGGGGCGAGAGGCGTCGATCGTCGCGCCCTTCTGCGTCACGCGCAGCAGCACCTCCTGGGTCAGATCCTCGGCCTCCGCGGCATTGCGAATGCGCCGCGTGAAGAACGCGATAAGCGCCGGGCGAAATCGCTCGCTCATCGCGCTGACGGCCGCGTTCGCCTCAGATCGCACCGGGTCTGCTCCAGTCCATCGGCCAGGACTCCACCGCCGGTAATACGCGCGACACGCGGATTTCCCTTCTGAACAATCTGCGATCACCCTAACCGATCGACGCGACTTGTCTGCGACAGGCCTGTCATACGGCGCCGAACGCCGCCGCCGCGCTTCAAGGAATGCGGATCACGCCCACATCGCCGTCGATCTCGATCTTCGTGCCGAAGGGCGCGGAATCCTCCTGCAGGTCGGCCAGGATCCGGCGCGCGTTGGCCGGGTCCGCGAAATGCGGAATGCCGCGACGCGAGCGATCGTAGGTGTTGCCCAGGTCCAGCGGATAGAGGCGCACGGCCGTGGCCTTGGGCCCGTCGAATTCGGTGATCGCGACCACGCCATCGTACCAGCTTGCCGGATTGCCGCCCGGGCGCACCGAGCGTTCCTCGGGCTTCGGCGGCGGCGCGTGGCCGGTGGCGTCGGGGAACACGCGCAGCGCGCTCTCCTGCAGCCCTTTGATCTCGCCGTTGATGAAGAAGACGCCCATTCCGTAGAGCACGACCTTGCCCTTGTAGATCTCGACGCCCCGCAGCGAATGCGGCCCGCCGCCCAGGATGACGTCGGCGCCGGCGTCGACACAGTCGTGGAACAGCTTCACGAGGAAGTCCGGGGGGGCCGGCGTATCGTCGTCCACGCCCGTCGGGCTTTCGTGGGCGTGGATGGTGAAGACCACGAGGTCGGCGTTGTCCTTCGCCTCTCGCACCGCCTTCAGCAGGCCCGCATGGTCGTACAGCTCCATCTCGTATTTGAGGCCGGGCTTGTCGGCGGGCCGGTAGGTCTCGCCCTCGTAGACGATCTCGGTGGCGTCGACCGCCGGCGCGGGCTTGAGCGGCGAGGCAAGCTCGGTCGCCAGGGTCCGGATCGTGGCGAACTGAGCCGCCGTCACGAGATGGATGGTGCGGGTGCGCAGGAGGCTGATGCCCGGCCGCGCTCCCACCTCGCCGAACGCGTCGTTGGCGCCCGCATTGGCCTTGAACGTCGAGGCCGTGGAGACCAGGGCGACCCGGCCTTTGGGCGTCGCGAGTATGCCGGCCCGCCGCGCGGCCTGCAGGTTGGCGCCCCCGCCGGCGGTGACCACGCCGGCCTGCTCGTGCAGCCGGATGGTCTCCAGCATCCCCTCGCCGCCCCAATCGGTGGAGTGGTTGTTGGCGATGGAGACCATGTCGATCCCCATGGCCTTCTCGTCCTGGGCCAGCGAGGGCTCGGCCCACAGCAGGCCATCGCCGTAGCCGGTGCGACGGCCGTCGCTGATGTCGAGCGTCGGGCCCTCGCGGTTGGCGATCGTCACGTCGCCCGAACGGATCAGCTCGATCACCTTCTGCAACGCCGGGTCGTCCCGCTCGGCCATCGGATGCGAGTAGAGCAGGTCGCCGACCGTCACGAGGCTGAAGCGGCCTTTCAGGCTCGCCGGCTTCGGCGGCGCCTTGAGGAAATCCTCCGGCTCATTCGAGGGCTTGGCAGGCAGGGACTGAGCCGTCGCCGAGGCCGCGGCGGCCAAGAGCAGGGCTGTCAGGGCGCCGGCGGCGGTGCGGCGCAGGTGGGCGCGGTTCATGCTCACGTTCCTCAGAAGACCTTGCAGCTCGCATCGTCGGGCGCGCCGGGTTTGCGCTCCCACTGATAGGCGTCCACCGCGGCGCCGCGCGGGACGTAGCTGAGCGGGAACGTCTTGCCGTCCCGCGTGACCGTCAGCTCCAGCTTGCGGTCGAGGTCGCCCTGGACGGCGTCGAGCGCCACCGCGTAGGCGATCACGTCGCCGTCCCGCAGCCCGGCCCGCGCCGCCTCGGAATCGGGTTTGAGGCCCTTGATCACCTTGGGGTCGGAGGTGATCGACGCATTGTCGAAGCCCAGGTCGAACTGGCGCATCTTCTTCGTCACCCGCTGGAAGCAGGGCCCGAAGTCGTCGGACTCAGGAAGGACCAGCCCGCCGGACATCATGTTGCGATGGGCCGCCGGCCCCTCGGGCCCGATCTCCTTCTGCAGCAGGTCGACCCAGGTCTGCTCGCTGAGCGGTTCGCCCCTCCTCGCCTTGTCGATCATGATCAGCACCAGATCGTCGATCCCGCGCTTTCCGCCCGACTCGCGGCGCAACATGCCGTTGAGCCTCGCGAAGTACATGGCGCCGCGGTCGTAGGGCAGCACGCGGATCCGCGTGTCCTCCCAGAAGCGCGGCGCGACCTGGGCCTCCGGAACGTCGCGCAGGGCGTTGGTGAAATAGCGGTACGCGGTGCCGTTCAGGTCTTCGAGGTATTTGTCGGTGCTGATCAGGCCGGCGCGCCAGGGGATCAGGGCCTGATAGTAGACGGCGTCGCCCTCGTCGTACCAGTTGCCGATGTCGTTGGCGGTCCAGGTGTGGGTCATTTCATGACCCAGGATGCTCTTGAAGTTCTCGCCGGTGACGCCCTTGCCATAGGTGATGATGAAGGAATGTGTCAGCGCCGCGCCGCCGCCGGCGTTCATCGGATTGAAGCGCATGAACACGCGATAGGGCGGCTCGGTCCTGTCCTTGAAATAGGCGCTCATCCTGCGGTGAAGGTCGGCCGTCCACTTCATCGGCGGTCGCGGATCGAACGGGGGCTGGCCCTCGGCCCAGACCGCCGAGAACGCCCCGTCGGTTTCGTGACCCAGATGGCCCGCCATATAGACCGCGCGCCCCAGGCGGCCGACAGGCCCCGCCGGCAAGGTGACGTCGCCGTCGCCCCAGCTGGAGACGCCCTCCGCCCCCGCGCCCATCGCCGAAACGTCCCACTTCAGCGCGATCCGATAGTCGCCGGTCACGGCCGGCGAAATCAGCATGGCGTCGCCCACCGCCGAGACCGCGTCGCCATCGACCCTCAGGGCCGTCGGGGGACCGCCCCGGAGCGCCGGGATGTTCTCCGCCAGCAGGCGGTAGGTGACGGTGACCGCGCCGGCGACCGCGCGGTCCGGCGCCCATCGGTGCGCCCCGCCCACGCCCACGGTGGGGGTGAGCGGAACCGGCCCCGAGGCGTCGGCGACCGCAAGCGCCTCCATGACCTGCGGGTGCGCCAGTCCCGGCGTGAACAAGCCCATGGAGAGCAGCGGCTCCCCGCGCGCCGCGCGGACGCTCGGGATGGTCATCACGACGTCGATGTGGCCGCGGGAGGTGGCGGTGTCGACCTTGCCGGGCCGGATCAGCACGGTCATCAGCGGCGCCTGATCGGCGGCGCTGGCAGCGCCCGATGTCGCCAGGATCAGGGCCGCCGCGCCCGCGCCAAAGACCGACCTCATGAAAACCTCCCGCACCCGCCGCCTGTCCAGTAGTACGCCTGACCCCGCGGAATCCCGGCGCCGCGACGGCGGGTCGCGCGCGGCCGCGCGTATTACGGGTGAACAGCCGGGTTGTGGGGGGCGCGCCATGCGGAACATCGGACGCAGGACCTTGACGGGGGCGCTGGCCGCCGCGCTCCTGGCCATCGCCGCGCCGGCCTCGGCGGCGGACCCGGAGCCGGCCGCCGTCATCACGCGCCAGCAGGTGGACCTGGGCGATCGTGTGCTGGCCTATACGGCCGAGGCCGGCCGGCTTCCGATCCGCGACGTCACGACCGGCGAAGCCCTCGCCCACATCTTCTATGTCGCCTACCGCGCGCCGGCCGCGCCGGGCGCCGTACGGCCGATCATCTTCATCTGGAACGGCGGCCCCGGCCTGCCCGCGGCCTCCCTGCATTTCGAGGGCGCCGGGCCCAAGCGGGTCGAGGGCGACCGGCTGGGCGACAACCCCGACACCTGGCTCACCGACGCCGACCTCGTCTTCGTCGATCCCGTCGCGACGGGTTTCTCGCGCGCCGTCACCCCCGCCGCGGAGCAGGCTTTCACCAGCTGGGTCGGCGACGTCATGGCCACCACCGAGTTCGTCCGCGGCTGGGTGCTCACCCACGGCGCCGAGGACGCCCCGCTGGTGATCGCCGGACAGAGCTACGGCTCGGGCCGGGCCGGCAGCGTCGCCTATCAGTTGCTGAAACGGGGCATGAAGGTGCGCGGCCTGGCCCTGATCTCCAACACCACCGGCCTGCCCGACTATCCCGATCGGCCGACGATCGCCCTCGCGATCCACACGGCCGACTACGCGGTGGCGGCCCAGCGGCTGGGGCGGTTGTCGCCCGAATTCGGCGCCACGCCAGATCAGGCCCGCGCCATCGCCGAGCGCTGGGCCCGCGAGACCTACCTGCCCGCCCTCAGGCGCATCGACCGCCTGCCGGCAGCCGAGCGGGCACGGCTGGCCGCGGACCTCGCCCGCCACATCGGCCTGCAGCCCGCCGACATCGATACGAAGACCCTTCGGATCACCCAGGGCGACTTCCTGGAACGCATCGGCGACGGCCGGCGGCTCTACTATTCCGACTATCGCGCCGAAGCGCCCTACGTCGCCCCGCCCCTGCAACGCGGGGTCCGCTATCTGCGCCACGACCTGGGGTATGCGACCGATCTGCCCTATTTCGGCGTCGAGCCGATCACCGACGGCTTCGCCCCCGATGGCGTCTATCCGCAGCCCGTGAACCGGCGGTGGACCCATGCCACCGTCTATGGGGCGAGCGCCGAACAGATCGCCCAGGCCCAGGCCGACTACGAAAAGACCGGCGCCATCGGCATGGGCCATTTCGGCCCCAACCTTCCCGGCGCGGCCGACGCCATGGCGTTGAGCCCCCAGCTCAAGGTGCTCGTCGCGCATGGGGCCTACGATCCGCTGGGGGGCTGTTCGATGGACGCCGAACTCGGTCGGCGTCTCGCCGCGCCGTATCGAAGCCGGATCACGTTCCGCTGCTACCTCGCCGGCCACGCCATCTATCGTGACGCCCAGCCGCGCGCCCAGTTCGCCGACGACATGCGGGCGCTGGCGCGCGCCGCGGCCGAACCCTGACGACGGCGGCGTCGCCCAGGCGCCGCGCTTAGCGCACCTCGATCACGCCAACGCCGTCCTCGATCGCGATCTTCGTTCCGAGCGGCGCCGAGTCGCTCTGGAGGCGCGCCAAGATCTCGGCCGCGCGGGCGCCGGTGGCGAAGTGCGGCAAGCCTCGGGCGGGCTGGGCGTTCGCCAGGTCGATGGGATAGAGCCGCACCTGCTTCAGGCGGGCGCCGTCGAACTCGCTGACCGCCAGCACGCTGTCGTACCAGGCTCGAGGATTGCCGGGACGTGGATCGGGCGGCGGGGGATAGCCGTCGTCGGGCCACTTGCGCGGCCCGCTTTCCGCCGCGCCCATGAGTTGGGGTTTGAAGAAGAACAGCCCCAGCCCGTAGAAGATCGGCTTGCCGTGATAGATCTCGACACCGCGCAGGGAATGAGGTCCGCCTCCCATCACCACATCGGCCCCGGCGTCGACCGCATCGTGGAACAGTTTCACCAGGAAGTCCGGCGGCTCCGGCGTATCGTCGTCCACCCCGGTCGGGGTCTCGTGCGCGTGGATGTGAAAGACCAGCAGATCGGCCGCGGACTTGCCGTCGCGCACGGCCTTCAGCAGGGCCGCGTGGTCGATCTGGTCCATCTGGTAGGACAGTCCGTCCCGGTCGGCGACGCGATAGATCTGGTCGTCGAAGCGAACTTCGCGGGCGTCGGCCGCCGGCGCGGGCTTGAGCGGCGAAGCCAATTCGGTCGCCAGCCGCCTCAGCATCGCGAACTGGCCCGGCGTCACGAGATTGAGGGTCCGGGTGCGGAGCGTACTGATGCCGGATTGGTCGGGCGCCAGCGGGCCTGCGTCGCCGGCCCTCGCATTGGCCTTGAACGTCGACGCCGTGGCGACCAGGCCCACGCGTCCCTTCGGCGTCTCGGCGAAGCCCGCGCGCCGGGCCTCGGCCATGCTGACGCCGCCGCCGGCATAGGCGACACCCGCGTCGTCCAGCAGTTTCAGCGCCGCCAGCAGCCCTACGCCGCCCCAGTCGGTGGAGTGGTTGTTCGCCACCGACATCAGGTCGAAGCCCATGGCCTTGTAGTCGGCCGCCATCCCCGGCTCGCCGATCAGGCCGCCGAACATGCCGAACGTGCCCCGTGGCAGGGCCTTGAGGTCCAGCGCCGGACCCTCCTGGTTGCCGATCGCCACGTCTGCGGCGCGGATCGCATCGAGGACCTTGCGCAGTTCGGGATCGTCGGTCGCGGCCTGGGGACGCGCGAGCATGACGTCGCCCACCGAGACCACGCGGAAGCGGCCCCGCACCCCCGCCGGCCTCGGCGGCGCGGCGAGCAAGGCCGCGGGATCGCTCGGCGGCCGGGCCACGCCAGCCGGCTGCGCCCACGCCGTCTCGGCCGCCCCGAGCAGCAGCGCCGCGGCCAGCGCCGGAACCGCGCGACGGCCCCTCATGGGCGGCCCGGCGCCGGCGGGCGGCACGCGCTGTCGGGTACCCCGGGCGCCCGCTCCCATTGCCAGGCGTCGAACACGGTCCCGGTGCGTGGAAGCCAGGTCACGTCGAAGGTCTTGCCCTCGCGGCTCACCGAGGCGGTCAGGGTCCGTAGCGGATCGCGCTTCACGCCCTCGGTCGTGATCACCGGCATGGTCAGCACGTCGCCGTTCCTCAGGCCCGCCTTCTCGGCCTCCGACCCCGCGACCAGTCCCGTCACCTCGGCTCGCCGATCCGGCAGCGTCCGGGGCGTGAAGCCAAGCTCGTAGCGCCGGATCTTCGCCGGGATTCGCCGGAAGCACGGCCCATAGTCGCCGGACGCCGGTACGATCACCCCACCCGCCATCATCCTGCGATGCAGGGCCACCCCATCCTCGCCGATCTCGCGCCGCACCAGTTGGAGCCAGGCGGCCTCGGTGAGGGTTTCGCCGCCGCGGTCGCGCCGCACCATCTCGCGGATCAGATCGTCGACCGAACGCTTGCCGCCCGACGCGCGCCGGATCTTCCCGTTCAGGATGGCGAAATAGAGCGCCCCGCGATCGTAGCCCAGGGTGTTGAGCCAGGTGTCCTTGAAGAAGTTCGGGATGATCCTGTCTTCGGGCGCGTCGATCTCGGCGTTGGTGTAGTAGCGCGCCGCCGTCAGATTGATGTCCCGCAGGTAGACCTCGGTGGAGACCGTCCCGGCCCGCCATGGCAGCTGCACCTGATAGTAGACGGCGTTGCCCTCGTCGTACCATTTCCCCAGGTCGTGCGCGGTGAAGGTGTGGACCATCTCGTGGCCCAGGATCCCCTTCATGCTTTCACCGGTCACGCCGGGACCGTAGGTGGCGAAAAACGAGTTCGGGAACGCCACCCCGCCCCCTGGATTTCGTCCGCCGTTCGCCCGCAGGAACACCCGGTACGCGGGGTCCCCGGGCGTGTCGAAGAACCGGACCATCCAGGCGTGCAGTGCGCCGGTCCATTGCATGGCGGGCCGCGGGTCGAAGCCGGGCTCTCCCGACCAGGCCGCCGAAAATTTCCCTGCGATCGCCTCCGAAGGCTCACGGCTCAGAATCCCGGCCATGAAGATCGTGCGACCGAGCTTCGAAATCGGCAGCGCCGCAACCTCTACGTCGCCGTCACCGAAACTCGACACCGCCGCAGCCCCGGGTCCCATAGCCGTGAGATCCCAGGTCAGGCGCACGCGATACGGCGTCTTCGCCTCCGGTAGGGCCAGCATGGTCATCCCGGTGGCCGAAAAGGCCCGCCCATCGATGCGCGGCCAGATCGGGGTGGTGCCGCCGCTTTCCGGCGCGTTCTCGACCACGAGGCGATACCGGACGTTCAGGCCGCCTGCGATCGCCCGACCCGGCGCGAATCCGCCATCGCGCAAGACACCTGGCACCGGTCCCTGAGCGTCGGCCACCTCCAGATCGACTCCAGGCGATCGGAAGAGAAGCGCCCCGGCAGGCCATGCGAACGCCGGAATGGTCTCCTCGATGCGGAGTTCGCCACGCCCGATCGCTTCGTCCATGGCGCCCGGCGCGATGCGCACGGTCATGATCGGGGCGTCGGCGGCGAAGGCGGACGGGACCATCAAAACGGACGACGCCGCCACCAGCCAAGCCTGTCTCATCGCCCACTCCCGCCGTCACATCAGTAAGTACGGCCAAGGGCAACAAGCCCACATGACAGGAGGCGTGTTTCGAGCCGCCTCGACGACGCGACCGAGCGGCGCGATCGGTGGCGGCGACCCGCCGCCGATGGGAAGGCGCTCCAGACGCCGCGCCTTCGCGGGCCGGACCTGGCGCGGAAGCCGCAGGCGCAGGATGCGCGCCGGCGCAATTCGGGTCGGCACATACCGTGAATGCGAGGGTTCGCGGGAAGGGTGAGGTTACGTCCTCCCGTCCCGGCGGCGGGACGATCAGGCTGGCGACAAGGAGTTCGCCATGTCGCCGCCGCCACCCCCGATCCGCCAAGCGCTCGTGTGCGTCCTCGCCGCGATCCTGATCCCGGCTTGCGCCTCGTCCGCGGACGACGACGCGCCGGGCTGCTCGGGCGCCCGCCGCCCGGCCAACCCCCAGGGCTCGCTGCTCGCGCCCGGGGCCGCCCCACCGGACGCGCCGCCCGCCGGCGCCTGCCGGGCCGTGCGGCCGTGAACGTCACCGAGCCCAAGGACCTGAAGGCCTACTTCGCCGAGGCGCGGGGCTGGGATCGCGATCGGCTGGCCGCGGCCTACCGCTCGCGGCGCCTGGCCTGGAGCGTGGCCGCCGTCGCCGCCGCCCTTGCCGGCGCGGCGGTCGCCGGCGTGGCGGCGCTGACCCCCCTCAAGACCGTCGAGCCGTACGTGGTCCGCGTCGAACGCACGACGGGCGCCGTCGAGGTGCTGCGCGGCCTCTCCAAGGCCGGGCCGGTCGCCTACGACGAAGCGGTCACCAAGTCCTTCCTGGCCACCTATGTGCGCGCGCGGGAGGGCTGGCTGCCGCAGGCCGCTGAAGCCAACTTCCGGCAGGTGTCGATCATGTCGACGCCGGAGGAGCAGCAACGCTGGGCGAGCGCCTATCGCCCCGCCAACCCGGCCAGTCCGCAGGTGACCTATGGTCCGGACGCCGACGTGCAGGTGGGCGTGCGCGCGATCACCTTCGTGGCCCCGGGCGTGGCCAATGTGCGCTTCCATCGCACGGTCCGCCACGGCGCCCGGGCCGAGGACAGCGATTGGATCGCCACGGCGGCCTTCGCCTACACCCGGGCGCCGATGGGCGAAGGCGACCGGCTGCGCAATCCGCTCGGCTTCCAGGTGTCGTCCTACCGCGCGGACCCGGAGGTGGTCCGATGAGACGTCAGATCGCCCTGCCGCTGGCCGCCCTGGCGCTCTTCGCGGCCGCGCCCGCCCTCGCCGTCGAGACGCCCCGCCCCGGACCTTCGGACCCGCGTATCAGGACCGTCGACTACGACCCGATGCAGGTGGTGCGCATCGTGGGCGTCCTGCGCACCGCCACCCAGATCCGCTTCTCGCCGGACGAGACCATCCTGCACGTGGCCCTCGGCGACAGCTCGGGCTGGGAGGTCGCGGCCGAGACCAGCCTCCTCTTCGCCAAGCCGACCGCGCCGGGCGCGCCCACCAACCTGATCGTGACCACGCGCGCCGCTGGCGGCGAGACCCGGCACTACGCCTTCGAGCTGGCGACGCGCGGGGCGCGGGCGGCGGCGACGGCCGTCTTCGTCCTGCAGTTCCGCTACCCGGCGGCCGAAAAGCGCAGGCTGCAGGCCGACTTGTCGGCGCAAGCTCAGGCGTTGGAGGCGCGCGTGGCGCGGCTCAAGCTGGAACGCGCGGTGCTGGAGGGCCCGCGCAACCTCGCCTACGAGCTGCAGGGCTCCTTCGCCATCGCCCCGTCGGAAGTCAGCGACAACGGACGCTTCACGGTCCTGCGCTTCCCCGGCGCCCAGGCGCTGCCGGCGGTCTACGCCGTCTCGCCCGACGGGACCGAGGCGCTGGTCCCGTTCGACGTGCGCGGCGAGTTCCTGGTCGTCCACCGGACCGCCGCGCAGCTGCGGCTGCGCAAGGGCCGCGAAGCGCTCTGCATCTTCAATCTCGCCTACGCGCCGGCCGGCCGGCCCAGCGGCACGGCGACGGTCGCGCCGGACGTGGACCGCACGCTGCGCCTGGGCGCCCCGAAATGACCGCGGTCCCGCCCCGCCCCGAGGCCGAGGAGGACCCGCCGCTCGACCGGACGATCTCGCCGATCGCGGGGCCGCTGGCCGTCGCCGGCCGGGGCAAGGCCTTGGCCTTCGCCGGCCTCCTGGCGGGTTGCGCCGCCGTGGCGCTCGCCACCTGGAGCGCCGACCGGCCCCGGCCGGCGAAGCCGCGCGAGACGCCGGCGCGGCAGGTGGTGGCGTTCGAGCCGGCCCCTGCCCCGCCGCCCCCCGCGCCGAGCCCCCCCGGCCGGGCGGCGGCCGGCGTCGATGGGCCAGGCGCCTCCGGCTTGCCCGCCGGCGAGGACGTCCCGGCCCTGGATCCCGGCTACGGCCAGGGCGCAGCCCCGGGCGCGGCGTCCCCCGCCCTGCGCCAGGGCCCGCGGGGCTCGCCGCTGATGGCCTATTCGCGGGGCGAGCCCCCCTCCGCCGCGGGGCCGACCGCGCGCGCCACTTCGGCCCGTCCAACTTCGGCAGGCCCATCTTCCGCAGGCCCATCTTCCGCAGGCCCATCTTCCGCAGGCGGGGGCGCGGGCGAGCTCGACGCTCTGCGCCAGGGTTCTGCCATCGGCCGCGCCATGGCCGCGCCGGTGGGCGACCGCAATTTCCTGATCCTGGCCGGGACGACCATTCCCTGCGTGCTGCAGACGGCCATCGACACCGCCACGGCGGGATATGTGACCTGCCTGGTGGACCGCGACGTCTATTCCGACAACGGCGCGGTGGTGCTGCTCGAGAAGGGCGCGCGGGTGCTGGGCGAGTACCGAAGCGGCCTGCGGCAGGGCCGGGACCGGGTGTTCGTCCTGTGGACCCGGGCCGTGACCCCGAACGGCGTGGCGATCTCGCTCGCCTCCCCGGCCAGCGACGCCCTGGGCCGCGCCGGCTTCGGCGGCCGCCTCGACACCCGGTTCTGGGACCGTTTCGGCGCCGCCATCCTGCTCTCGGTGATCGACGCGGGCGCGGCGGCCGCGGGCGACCGCGACGGCGCCGCGGGGGTCGTGCGCCAGCCCTCGGACGCCGCCGGTCTCGCCGTCCGGCAGGGCGCGGACATCGGCCCGACCCTGCGCAAGGCGCAGGGCGGCGAGGTCGCGATCCAGGTCGCCCAGGACCTCGACTTCTCGTCGGTCTACGGGCTGCGGCCGCGGCCATGACCTACGACGCGGCGATCCTCACCCACTACCTGGCGCCGATCCGCGCCGCGCTCGACGCGCCCGGCGTCACCGAGGTGGTGGTGAACCGCCCCGGCGAGATCGGGGTCGAGACCGACTCGGGCTGGCGCTGGATCGAGGCGCCGGAGCTGACCGCGGAGACCCTGGTCCGCATCGCCGTGGCCGCGGCGGCGGCCACGGCGCAGGACGTGGGCGCCGAACAACCGCTCTGCGCGACGGTGCTGCCCACGGGCGAGCGGTGCCAGGTGGTCCTGCCGCCGGCGGCCGAGCAGGTGTCGCTGACCTTCCGGAAGCCCTCGCCGAGCGTGCTGACGCTGGAGGATCTGGCCCGGGCCGGCTTCTTCGACGCCGCCGCGCCGACCGCCGGACCGGCCTTGCGGCCGGGGGCCGGGCCCGAGGCCCCGGACCGGCCCGGCGATTGGCCGGGTTTCCTCCGCGCCGCCGTCGAGGGCCGGCGCAACATCCTGGTGTCGGGGGCGACCGGCTCGGGCAAGACCACCTTCGCCAAGGCGCTGGTCCGGCTGATCCCGCCGACGGAGCGGCTGATCACCATCGAGGACGCCCGCGAGCTGGTCGTGCCGCATCGCAACGCCGTCCACCTGCTCTACGCCAAGGACGGCCAGGGCCTGGCGCGGGTCGGGCCGCGGGAGCTGCTGGAAAGCGCGCTGCGCATGCGGCCCGACCGCATCCTGCTGCAGGAGCTCCGCGACGCCTCGGCCTTCTTCTACCTGCGCAACGTCAATACCGGCCACCCCGGCGCGATCACCACGGTCCACGCCAATTCCGCGGAGCTCGCCTTCGAGCAGCTCACCCTGCTGGTGAAGGAGAGCGTGGCCGGCCGCGACCTGCACCGCGACGACATCCGCCAGCTCCTGATGCGGCTGGTGGACATCGTCGTCCAGGTCGAGCGCCGCGACGGCCGCTTCCGGCTGACGGAGATTTGGCATGAACCGCTTCGCCGCCGCGCCCTGGCCGCTTAGGGCCGCGCTCGTAGCGGCCGCCCTGGCGCTGGCCGCGAGCCTGCTGGCCGCGCTGGCCGCGGCCATCGCCCTGGCCGGCTTGCGACAGCTCCCCGGCGAGCTCGACCCCGCGGCGGTCCTGGCCTGGTTCTGGCGCCACCGGCACGACCCGCAGGTGCGGCGCTGGGCGCAGGTGGGCGGGCTCGCCGCCGCCGGCCTCGGCCTGATCGTGCTCCTGGGCGTCGCCGGCCAGCTGCGCCGCCCCCTGCACGGCGCGGCCCGGTGGGCCGGCGAGGCCGAGATCCGGCGCGCCGGCCTTCGGGCCGCCGTCGGCATCCTCCTGGGGCGCAAGGGCGGTCGGCTCCTAGTCTTCGGCGGCCAGGAGCATGTGATGCTCTACGCCCCCACCCGCGCCGGCAAGGGCGTGGGCGTGGTGATCCCCAACCTCCTGGCCTGGCCGGACTCCGTCGTGGTGCTCGACGTCAAGCGCGAGAACTGGGAGGCCACCGCCGGCTTCCGCGCCGCGCACGGCCAGGCGGCGCACCTCTTCGATCCCCTGGCCCCCGACGGGCGCACGTCCCGCTACAACCCGCTCGGACACATCGACCGGACAGACCCCGCCGGCGTGCTGGACGAGCTGCAGCGCATCGCCGCCATGCTCTTTCCCCACCCGCCGAACGCCGACCCGTTCTGGGCGGAGTCGGCCCGCACGGGCTTCGTGGGGGTGGGCGCCTATCTCGCCGAAACGCCGGAGCGTCCGCTCACCTTCGGCGCGCTCTACGCCGAGCTCACCGCGGGCGACCCCCGCGTCCGCTTCCCCGCCCTGATCGCCCGGCGGCGCCGCGACGGCCGGCCCCTGTCGGCCGGCTGCGTCCGCGCGCTCACCGACTTCACGAGCGCGTCGGAGAACACCTTCGCCTCGGTCCGGCAGAGCCTGACCGCCAAGCTGAACCTCTGGCTGAACCCGCGCGTCTGCGCCGCCACCGACGCCAGCGACTTCGACCTCTCGACCCTGCGCAGCCGGCGCGCCTCGATCTACCTGGCCGCCTCCCCCGACAACCTGATCCGCGTCGCGCCCCTGTACGCCCTGCTGTTCCAGCAGCTCATCGACCGGTCGTGCCGCGAACGGCCGGACCCCGCCCGCCATCCGCACCAGGTGCTGGTGCTGCTGGACGAGTTCGCGCGGCTGGGCCACGCCGAGGTCCTCGCCCGGGCCTTCGCCTATGTCGCCGGCTACGGCCTGCGTCTCCTGCCGGTGCTGCAGTCCCCCGCCCAGTTGCGCGCCGAGTACGGGCCGGACGTGACCGAAGAGATCCTCGCCAACTGCGCCGTGGAGATCGCCTTCGCGCCGAAGGAGCTGCGGCTCGCCCGCGAGCTTTCCGAGCGCCTCGGCGACACCACCGTGCGCAGCCCGTCGCGCAGCCGGCCCACCGGGCTCAGCCGCGGCCACCGCAGCGTCAGCGAGTCCGAGCAGCGCCGCCCGCTGCTGCTGCCCCAGGAGCTCAGCCGGATGCCGGACCAGGACCTCATCGTGCTGAAGGCGGGCATGGCCCCGATCCGCGGACGGAAGCTGCGCTACTACCGCGAGCCGGCCTTTCGTCGCCGCCTGCGACCGCCGCCCCCCGTCGCGCCCCTGGACGCCGTCGCGGCGCAGGCGGCGGAGCCGGACCCGTCCATCCTCTCCGCCGAGTCCGGCGATCCGCTGACCCTGGAGGCCATCGTCCCGATGCTCGCCGCGGCGGACCTGGAGCCGCTGCCCGCCGGGGGCGTCCCTCCGGCCGAGATCGAGGCCTGGGTGGACCGCTTCCTCGACGCCACCGACCCCGCGCCGCGCCAGGAGCCCCGCCATGGCTGAGGACCTCAACATCGTCACGCCCGAAGGCCGTCCGAAGTCGGCGATCGCCGGAGACGTCCCCGAGGGCGTCCGACGCCGCTACCTCACCGAACGCCGCGGCGGACCCGGGCTCGGCTACTACGCCGACGCCCGCACCGGCGCGGCCGCCTTCCGCGACCAGGGCCGGCGGCTCACCACGGACCGCAACGACCCCCACGTGGTGCGCGACCTGGTGGCCATCGCCCAGCATCGCGGCTGGAACGCCCTCACCGTCCGCGGCCACACGGAGTTCCGCCGCGAGGTCTGGCTCATGGCCCGGGCCGCGGGCCTCGAGGTCCGCGGGTATCGCCCGACCGAGCGGGACCTTCAGCAGGCGGACCGCCGCCGAGGCCCGCCGGCGGCCCGCGCGACGGCGCTCGACGGCCGCGACCGGCTCCGCGTCGTGGAGGCGGTCGTGCGCAACCGCGTGGTCGAACCCGCCGAACAGGCCCGCATCCTCGCCGCAGCCCGCGCCCGCCTGGCCCGATGGCTGGAACGCGGGGCGTCCAGGAACCGGCCCGGCGAACGTTCGCGCTGACCCGGACGCCCGGGCCCCCGAGCCGGAACCGGACGTTCATCGGATCGACGCCGCACTGGCCGCGGGCCTGCGCCTGGGCGCGGCGAATGGCGATCAGGCCACCACGGCGCCCGCGGCTTGCGCGCGGCGGACGCCTCGCTAGGGTCCGGGACATTCGTCAGGGACCACGCCCCCCCGGGAATGGGCCTGTCGCGACGGGCGGGATGCGGCCCCCGACGGCGGCGCGGCGGTTGGCCTGGCCAGCGGGGGAGAAATCGGGTGAAGCCAATGACGCGCCTGGCGACCACGGCGGACCTACCGCAACTGACGAACCTGCTGCTTCGGGGAAGTGAAGAGCGGCGCTCGCGCGATTCAGCGCTGTGGTCTGTCGCACTCGACGCGAGGGTTCAGGTCGAGACGGCGCTCGCGGGCAAGCTTGCGGCGACCGCACCGGCTTCGATGGAATTCTGGATGGTGATGGAAGACGCTGGCCGACTTCTCGGCGCGGTCCACGCCATGCTGGTTCCCGCCCCACCGATCTACGCCGCCCCCGGCCATGCGGGCCTTCTGCAGAACGACGCGGTGATGTCGCCACAGGCGCCTCCCCCAACGCTGCGGACGCTCCTGACGGCGACGGAGCGGGAGTTGCGACAGCGTGGGGCCTCAATCCTGATCGCCGCCTGCAATGAGGGAGATCCATCGAGATCGGCGCTTGCCGCGGCGGACTACCGGCCGGTGACAACCTACCTCGCCAAGGCTGGCTTCGCCGAGCGGGCGTGGCCCGCATCCGTGCGACGTGCGGACGCCCACGACGTGCCGGAAATCGTGCGACTGAGCGCGTGTCACAGATCCACATTGCGGGACCTCAACCCGCGCTTCTGGGCGACCCATCCGGAGGCGGACGATCGCTTCGAACGTTGGATGCGGTACAGTCTCGAGCTCGCCGATCGCGACATGATCGTGGTCGCGCGGGGCGGCGAGGTCGCCGGCTATGCGATCGCCCAGCCGGTGAGTCACCTCCACATGCCGGTCGGTCACAACCTGTCGCAAGTCGGGATCATCGACGACTTCTACGCCGCTGACTTCGCGGAGGCGCCGGCGCCAGCCGTCGACGCGCGCGACGCCGCCGATCTCCTGACTGTGGCGGAGGACCTCTTCGCCCGGCGTGGCGTCACCGCAGCCTTCGCGGTCTGTCCCGCGGCCTGGTCGTCCAAGCTCGCGACACTCGAGCGAAACGGCTATCGGCCCGCCCTGTCCTGGTTGTTGAAAGCTTAGGCGCCTCCGGCGACGCAGGGGCGACAGCTCCAGAAGGCGTCGCGCTCCCAAGCAAGCTCGGCTTCCGCTTGCGCCAAATGCGAGGCCCGTTGGCGTGCGCCTGTGGCCCGTCACTTAAGCGCCTCGGCAAAGAACGTTGAGATGTCGTTCAGGGCGGTTGCGGTTTCCGGCGCCTCGACGCCGGCCAGATAGGCGCTGTGACTTTGTCCTTCGTATACGATCAGTTCGCTGCGACGCCCTGCGTCCCTCAGTTTCCGGTCCACTCTCACGGTGTTCGACAGAAAGATGTCCCGCGTCCCGGCCAGCAGCAAGGTTGGCGGAAAGCCGGCGAAACTGCCGTAGACGGGCGAGAGCCGCGAATCCTTCAGATCGAGGCCGTCCGCGTACTGGGCGGCGGCGACGCTGAGCATCCCTTGGTAGACGATCGGATCGGCGTATCGGTTGGTGAAATAGCTGTCGCCTGTCTCGGAAAGGTCGGACCATGGCGTCCCCGCCATGATCGCGTCGGGAACCCGCAGGCCGGCCGCGATTGCGCGCTGGGTCAAGGCTAGTACCATGCCGCCGCCCGACGATGTGCCGAAGACGCCCAGCCGATACGCTGGATATCGCTGGCCGAGCCACGTCCAGACAGCCGTCGCGTCGTCCATCGCCGCCGGGAACGGGTGCGACGGAGCCATCCGGTAGTCGACGGACACCGTTTCGATGCGGGCGGTCCCCGCCACCAGCACCGCTTCGAGGAGTCCGCTTTGGCCCGCACCGCCGACGTGGGCGCCGCCGTGCAGGTGCACCAGCAGCCGTCCCGGCTGCGCGGGCCGCTCCGAGGGCGTGATCCGGTAGCAATGCACGCCGGCGATCGTCTCTTCCGCCATCGCGAGCCGATACGTCGCCAGCAGCCGCGCAATCCTCGCCTGGGTCGCGGCGGGATCGGGATCGAAGAAGCGCGCCCATCCCGCATTGGTGGCCGGCATGGCCGGCGGCGCCGCGGACGGCGGCGCATTCGCCATGCGGGCCTGAAGTTCGGGACTCACGGTCGATGGCGTCGGCAGGTCGTAGGCCGGCACATGGCGGGCCGTGTCCGGCAACGCCACGCCCGGGACGGCCATCGTCGCAACCAGGACGCCGACGACCCATCGCCGCAAGATCATCGTTCGGGTCTCCTCTGCCCGCGACCCTGGCTCCGGCCGGTCCTAGAACACGGCGTCGAGCCTGACGCCCACCGTCCGTGGGCGCGCCAAGGCGACCTGGCCAGCTCCGGTCACGGCCACGTCGGTGGCGAGCGCGGAGATCTGTGCGCGGCTGTCGCCGATGTTGTTGATGAAGACGGTCGCCGTGTAGCGGTCGTTCTGCACCCCGGCGCGGACATCGGCGAGGACGTAGGACGGCAGCCGGTAGTTCGGCAGCCCCTTCGCCGCGGCGTTCGGGAACGACACGTTGCGCGCGCTGTTGGCGCGGGCGGTCCCCCCTACGAAGCCGCTCCACTCGCCGCTCAGCGGGAAGACGTAGCTGCCGAACACCGCGCCGCTCCATTTGGCCGAAAGCGGCAGCGGATCGCCGGCCTCGCCCCCCACCGAGGGGACGTCCTCGTCGAGCTTCGCTTTCGCGTAGGCGATGTTCCCGCCGAGGGTGAGCCCCGGGATCGGGCGGAAGGTGGTCTGGGCTTCGGCGCCGCGGCTGGAGGCCGCCCCGCCATTGGTTTCGCCGGTGATGCCGTTCACCGAGGCGCGGAGCTGGATGTCGTCCCACTTGATGTAGAACACGTTGGCGTCGAACTGCAGGCGGCCGTCCAGGAAGGCGCCCTTGTAGCCCGCCTCGTAGTCGGTCAGCCGGTCGGCCTTGAAGCTGGCGGGAAGGCCCACGACCACGACGTTCGGGCCGCCTGGGCGAAAGCCGTCGGCGACGCGGGCGTAGAGGTTGCTGCGCGGCGTGAGCGCGAAGCGCGCGTTGACCAGGTAGTTCGTCTCGTGCTGCGTCCCCGAGATCTTTCCGGTCGTGCCCAGGATGCGGAGCGCGAGCAGCCCGGCGCGGTAGGGGCCGGCAAGCGTCTGCTGGAATGTCTGGTCGATGCTCGTGTAGCGCAGGCCGCCGGTCACGGTCAGGCGATCCCACGTGTAGCTCGCCTGTGCGTAGCCCGCGTACTCCTTGTAGACCGACGGGATGCCGGCATCGACGCCCGGGTTCATGTTGGCGAGCGGCGTGCCGCCGGCGTCCGTTCCGATGAAGAGCGAGTTGCCGTCGCTCTTCTCGTGCGCCGTGTAGAACCCGGCCACGTACTGCAGCGGTCCATCGCCATTCGAGGTGACCTTCAGCTCCTCCGTCAGCTTGCTCGTGTGGTTGCGGAAGTTGAACAGCACGTTGGTGGCCGGAGGCCCGGCGACGCCGACCAGGGCCAGGAACCCCGGCGACGTGAACAGCGGCGCGGTCGTGGTGTCGGTGAAATAGGTGATGCGGTCGTTCTTCAGGTACTGGTAGCTGCTCGTCGAGGTCAGCGTCACCGGCCCGAAGTCGTACGACATGTTGAGGGCGGCGAGGTCGTAGACGAACTTGGCCGGGTCCAGCAGCGAGTGCAGTTGGTCGAGCGACCCGCGCACCGGCTTCTGGGTGGTCGCGAGGTAGGCGGCCGCGTCGCTCGCCTCGCGCCGGTTCAATTGGTAGATTCCGATCAGGCTGGCCTCGAAGCGGTCGTTCGGCCGCCAGAGCAGGTTGCCCCGGACGCCTTCCGAGGTCCGCCGGTTGATATCCTTCTCGCCGCGCGTCGGATCGTCGAGATAGCCGCCCTCCCGATCTCCGAAGGCGGTGACGCGAAGCGCGAGCTGGTCCTCGACGATCGGGACATTGACCAGTCCCCGCACCACGTAGGTGGCCTCGCCATGCTCGGTCGCGGCCGCCTCGGCCTCGAGGGCGCCCCCGAAGCTGCGAAGGTCCGGCTTGTTGTAGATGAATGAAATGAGGCCGCTCATACCCGATGCGCCGTAAAGCGTGCCCTGCGGTCCGCGCAGCACTTCGACGCGATCCACGTCCCACAGGCTGGAGTCGAGGGCGCTGGCGCCGCCGAGCGCATAGGTCGAGGACGAGCCGACCGGAATGCCGTCGATGATCTCGCCGACGAGCGCCGAGTCGGTCTGGACGCCGGTCGCGAGGCCGCGCAGCACCAGCTGCTGCCCGACGCCGCCGCCCTGGCTGGCGAACTGCAGGCCGGGCACCAGGGCGGCGTAGTCCGCCAAGGTCTTTGCGCCGATTTCCTGCAGCGCATCGCCCTGCAGGGCCGTCACGGCCGCCGGCACGTCGACCAGCCGTTCCTCCCGCTTCTGCGCGGTGACGATCAGTTCGTCCACGGTGGAGACCGACCCTCCGTTGGCGGCGGTCTGGGCGTCGGCGCCGGTGGCGACTCCAAGGGCGATCGCGGAGACCGCGCCCAGCCAGATCATCTTGTGCATTTTGAGTTTCCCCTCGACCGTTCTTGTCTTCTGCGGCGCGAACCGGTTGCCGAAGATCGCCGCGCCTGTGCCTTCCGCCCGGCGAGATCGGCGAGCCCGCCGACACCCCTTCCGGACGCCATCGATGTCTTTTTGGCGGCCCGACGCGCCGTCCAGCGCGCCGCCACCTTGGCAATGTGGCCGAGGGTCTGTTCGATCAGAAATACAATTATCGGATCGACTTATCAGCTTGGAGAATAGATTGGCGCGGGAGACTTTTGCGCAGATCGCATAAGTCTATCCGATCATTGTCTTTGTGCGGCATTCGCCGCGCTCACATAGTTCGAGGAAGCGGCGTGCGCTGAAAACCTGCGCGACCCGCGCTGCGGACGCGTCGCGCCGTCGCTGGCCCAGACGGGGCCGGGCGCCCATCGAGAAGGATCGAAACTCATGACCCGCCATCGGATCGGCGTGATCGGCCTTGGCCAGCGCAGCGCCCGGATCCTCGTGGCCATGCGGGAGATCGGCTGGGACTTCGAGGTCACGGGCTTCGTCGACGACGCGCCGGCCGGCGCCCCGACGCTGGAGGCGGCGGGCGTGGCCCTTGGGCGGCCGCACGCCTTCGTGGAAGACCTGCTGGCCAGCGGCCCCTATGACCTCGTGATCGTCGGCTCGCCCAATCACCTGCATCTCGAGCATCTGAAGGCGACGCTGCCCGCCGGCTATCCGATCCTCTGCGAGAAGCCCGTCGTGCGGACGCAGGCCGAGAGCCTCGAGCTGGCGCGGCTGCTGGCCGCGCGCCCGCAGGGCGCCGCGCCGCTGTTCGTCGGCCTGGTGCTGCGCTCGGCGCCGATCGTGCGCGCCGTGGTCGAGCGCGTGGACTCCGGGGCCCTGGGCAAGCTCGTCTCGATCGACGCGACCGAACACCTTTCCCCGGAGCACGGCGCCTACATCGCGCGCAACTGGCGCCGGCGCGCCATGTGGGGCGGCTCCTATCTCCTCGACAAGACCTGCCACGACTTCGATATGTTCAACCGGCTGATCGGCGCGCGCGCCGCGAAGGTCGCGAGCTTCGGCGGCCAGGCCATTTTCTCGACCAGCGCGCCGAAGGCCACCCCCACCTACGACGATGGCGCGCCGGCCTACCAGGCGGTGGGTGCCGGCTGGCAGGGCGCCAGCGACCCGTTCCAGCCCGACATGGACTTGGCAGACCACCAGCTTGCGCTGATCGAATACGCCAATGGCGTGCGACTGTCGTTCCACTCCAACAGCCATGCGGCGATGACGGAGCGTCGCTGGAACATCATCGGCACGCAGGGCCAGCTCACGGCCGACCTGTCCAAGAACCGCATCCTGTTTCGGCCCGCCCTCAGCCGGGGCGAGGCCGAGGAGATCGACTTCGGCGGCCTCTCCGCGGAGTCGCACAACGGAGCGGACCACGCGATGGCGCGCGACCTGCTCGCGGCGCTCCGCGGCGCCGACGCCTTCCGGGTCACGCCCTGGGAAGGCCTCGAAGCAGGCCTGACCGTCATGGCCGTCGATCAGGCGATGGCCCGCGGTGCAATGGTCGACTGCCGGCCCATGTGGGCCGAATACGACGCGGCGCGCCGACCGCACCCCGCCATGGCATGAGCCAGCTCCTGCTGCTGGGCGTGGACGCGGGCGGCACGCGATGCCGGGCGCGCCTGGCGGACGCCGCCGGGCGGGTCCTGGCCGAAGGCCACGGCGGTCCCGCCAACCTCCTGAGCGATCCGACGGGCGCCTGGTCCTCGATCGAGCGCGCGATCGCCGGGGCGCTTGACAGTGCAGGACTGACGGGCGCCTCCCCCGACCGGATCGCCGCGGTGATGGGGCTGGCCGGCCTTGATCCGGCGCGGCCGCAGGCGCCCGCGGACTGGCCGCTGGCCCGCTTCCAGGCCTGCCGGGTCGAAACCGACGCCTATGTCGCGCAGGTGGGCGCCTTTGGCGGCGGCGACGGCGCCATCCTGATCGTCGGCACGGGCTCGGTCGGTCTGCTGGTCCTCCGCGGCCAGCAGACCTCCGTTGGGGGCTATGGCGCGGCGGTCTCCGACGAGGGCAGCGGCGCCTGGATCGGGCTCGAAGCGGTGCGGCGCGCCCTGTGGGCGTTCGACCGCCGCCGTCCGGGCTCGCACATGACGGCGCAGGTCCTTGCGGCCGTCGGGTCGCCGCCAATCACCCAGGCGTGGGCCAACGCCGCGCGGCCCGCGGATTTCGCCGCCCTGGCGCCCCTCGTCGTCGCCGCCGCCGAAGCGGGAGATCGGCAGGCCGCCGACATCCTCGAGGAGGCGGCCTGCCACCTTGACCGCATCCTGGCGCGCCTGGCCGACGCCGGCGCGCGCCAGGTCGTCCTTGCGGGCGGCCTGGCGGAGGCCTTGCGGCCACGGCTGAAGACCGAGGCCCTCGAGTTCGTCGAGCCCCAGGGCGCGGCGCTCGACGGCGCGCTCCGGCTGGCCCAGGGCCTGATGGAAACGCAGCATGACGGATGATCGGGGCCGGGCCCGGCTGGACCTCGGCGCGGTCTCCTGGTCGCTCTACCAAGGCGCCCGCGACCCGTACGTGAACCTCATCGTCATCTACGTCTTCTTCCCCTACTTCGCGACGACGGTGGTGGGCGACCCCGTCAGGGGGCAGGCGCTGGTGGCGGACATCGCCACGGCCTGCGGGGTCGCCGTGGCGCTGACGGCGCCGCTCCTCGGCGCATCGATCGATCGGATCGGCCGCCGCAAGCCGCTGCTGCTGCTGGTGACGGCGCTGATGCTGCCGCTGCTGGCCGGCCTGTGGTTCATCCGGCCCGGCCTGCACGGCCCCGGCCTCGCCCTCGCCTCGGCCATGCTGGGTCTGCAGGGCCTGCTGTTCGCCTACTCGGAGGTCCTGCACAACTCGATGCTGGGCCGCGCGGCGAGCCCGCGCCAGGCGCCCTACGCCTCGGGGCTGGCGCTGTCGCTCGGCAACTTCTTCTCCGTCTTCATGCTGGTGTTCGTGCTTTGGGCGTTCGCCCTGCCCGGCAAGGTCGCGACGCCCTTCGTTCCCAGCCAGCCGCTCTTCGGCCTCGATCCCGCCGCCCACGAGACAGACCGCATCGTCGGGCCACTGGTCGCGGCATGCTTCGCGATCCTGGCGGTCCCGCTCTTCCTGTTCACCCCCGACGCGGCGCCGGGCGGGACCCGCGCCCTCGCCGCCCTGTGGCAGGGCTGGACCGGGCTCAAGGCGACCGTGAGAAGCCTCAAGGGCCATACCTCGGCCGCCGTCTTCCTGGGCTCGCGCATGCTCTACACCGACGGCATGAGCGCGCTCCTGGTCTTCATGGGGGTCTTCGCCGCGGGCGTGATGCGCTGGGGGCTGCTGGAGCTCCTGGCCTACGGGGTGCTGCTTTCGGTCTTCGCCGTCCTCGGCGGGCAGGTCGGCGCGATCCTCGACGCCCGGCTCGGGTCGCGCCGCGCCGTGCAGGTCTCGATCCTCGCCGCCGCCTGCGGTCTGGTCGTCCTGCTGGGCGCGGGCGCCGACCGTATCCTGTTCATGTCCTACGATCCCGCCGCCCACCCGCCGCTGTGGGACGGTCCGATCTACCGCACCCTGCCGGAGGCCGTCTTCCTGGGGATCGGATGCTGGAACGCCGTCTTCATCACGGCGCAGATCTCCTCCAGCCGCACGTTCATGATGCGGCTCGCCCCGCCCGGACAGTCCGCCGCGTTCTTCGGCCTCTATGCGCTTTCCGGCACCGTGACGACCTGGCTGGGCTCGGCGCTGGTGCGCATCTTCACGGGACTGTTCAACAGCCAGCAGGCCGGCTTCGTGCCCGTCGCCGGACTTCTGGTCCTGGGCTTCGTCGGCCTGCTCTTCGTCAGGCACGACGGCCGCGAGGCCAAGGGGCTTCCTGGCGCGACGGCGCGGCCAGACGTGCTCGGGCCTCGGCCACGGACCGAATAGCGCGGCGACCCGCCCTCAGACGACCCGTCGGCCTCCGATCCACACGCCCCGCACATGGCGCGCGGCGTCGAGCCAGACGAGGTCGGCGCGCGCGCCGGGGGCCAGCACGCCGCGATCAGCCAGTCCGAGGAATGCGGCTGGCGCCGCCGAGGCCATGACCGACGCCTCCTCCAGGGTGACGCCAGCCATCGCCACCATGTTCCGCAGCGCCGTGGCCATGTCGAGGTTCGATCCGGCGAGGACGCCGTCGTCGTCCACGCAGACGCCGTCGAGAACCCGGATCTGCCTGCCCTGCAGCGTGAAGCTCTTGCTGGCCGAGCCGACGCCGGGCATGGCGTCCGTCACCAGCATGAAGCGGTCCCGCGGCCGCGCATTGACCGCGACCCGCAAGGCCGCCGGATCGACGTGGCGGCCGTCTGCGATCAGGCCGCAATAGACCGACCGGTTCTCCAGGGCCGCGCCCGCCACGCCGGGCGCGCGATGCGAAAAGGGCGACATCGCGTTGAACAGGTGGGTGACGCCGGTGACGCCACCGGCGAAGGCTTCGACGGCTTGGCGATAGGTCGCATCGGTATGGCCGGCCGCGACGACGACGCCGGCCCGGACCAACGCGGCGATGTCCGCGGCCTCGCACGTCTCCGGCGCCAAGGTCACCAGGGTCTTGCCGACCCTCAGGCTGGACAGCAGCGCGATGGCGGCGGCGTCGAGGCGCCGGAACTTGGACGCGTCGTGAGCCCCCCGGCGGGGCGCATTGAGGAAGGGGCCTTCCAGATGGATTCCGACGACGCCCGGCGCGCCCGCCTCGATGGCCGCCTCGACGGCCCGCATCGCCATATCCACGCGATCCAGGTCGTCGGAGATCAGAGTGGGGAGGAACGCCGTCGTGCCGAACCGGCGATGCGCCGCGCCGATCGCCACGATCGCCTCGACCGTGGGATCGTCGTTGAAGAGGACGCCGCCGCCGCCGTTCACCTGCGTGTCGATGAAACCCGGCAGCAGGAAGCCGCCTTCGAGGTCGAACGTCGGCGCGTCCCGGCCGGACGGCGCGGCGACGCGACCGTCGACGATGAGCAGGCCCTCGCCGCCGCCCACCACCACGCCGCCCACGAAGCGGAGGCTCGTCATGTGGTCGTCGTAACCTTCCTCAGATGAGGCGGCGCATCCGGATCGAACCCCCGGGCGATGGAGAGCGCGTTGACCAGCCGGTAGAAGCCCTGGATCTGGACGATCGGCTCCAGCATCGGGCGTACGGGCGACGCCGGCAAAAGGCCGCCGACGTCGGAGACCGCCACCCGCGCGCCCCGTCCGCGGAACTCGTCGGCCACCGCGCGGACGTCGTCGCCGGCCGGGTCCGACGAGGCGAAGGCGAGGACGGGAAAGTCCGGCCCGACGAGCGCCATCGGGCCGTGCCGCACCTCGGCGCTCGAGAACGCCTCCGCGTGCAGGCCGCAGGCCTCCTTCAACTTCAGCGCCGCTTCCTGCGCGGCCGCCAAGCCGTAGCCGCGCCCCAGGACGAACGCGCTGGCGGCGGGCCGCAGCATCTCGCGCACCTCGGGCCAGTCGCGGGCGAAGGCCTGCCGCAGCGCGTCAGGCAGCGCCTGCAGGCCGCGCTGGAGATCCGGACGATCCGACCAGGCCGCAAGGAGCGCGGCGAGCAGCGCCAAGGACGCGATGAAGGACTTTGTGGCGGCGACCGAGCGCTCGGGCGCCGCCTCCATCGCCAGCAGCTCGTCCGCCAGGTCCGCGAGTGGCGAGGCCGTGTCGTTGACCAGGGCCACCACATAGCCGCCGGCGTCCTTGTGCGCCTGCACGCTCCGCAGCAGATCGGGGCTGCGGCCCGATTGCGAGATCGCCAGGCAGAGCCGGTGGGCCGGCCGGACCGGCGCCGAATAGACCGACGCCACCGACGGCGCGGCCGAAGAGGTTGGCGCGCCGATCAAGGTCTCCACCAGGTATTTGGCGTAGGTGGCGGCGGCGTCCGACGATCCCCGGGCGCAGGTCGTCACCGACAGGGGCGAATGCGAACGCAGGCGCCCGGCGATGCGCGCGAGCGTCGGCGCGTTGCGCTCGAGCGCACGCGCGACCGCATCCGCGGCTTCGCCGGCCTCCACGTACATGCGGGTGGCCTCTGCGGACCGGTCGGCCGGTGCTGCGCCGGCGCCGCTCACGGCGCCGGATCGCGCGCGGCGGATGTCGCCTCGGCGCCGTTCGCCCCCGACCGTTGCGCGCAGGCCTCGATCGGCGGCGGCAGGGGTAAGGACCCCGCGCCGGTGTTCACGATCCAGGATTGGTCGCCCGCCGCACGCCGGCGGCACATGGCTTCTTCGTGGAGCGGGTACGCCCCCCGCAGGGCGTCGGCGATGGAGACCGGTCCGGCGTCGAATTCCAGCGCTTCGCGCCCGGGGCCAAAGCGCGGCCAGGCGACGCCTCTGCTGGCTCCGGGCGCGCCGTCGCGGGCGAACTGGGTCCAGTAGTCGAGCATGGCCCCCTGAAGGTCGCGCTCGGCAGGCGTGTCGGGCGCGGCGGGCCATGCGGCTGGAACCTGCTTGCCGACGCGGCCGAAGACGTACGGAACCTCGATGCCGTGAAACGCTCCGTAGGGCGCCGCGGCCGGATAGGTGTGCCGGAAGACATAGAGATAGGCGGGAACGCCCGCGGCGGCCTGCTTGGCGGCCAGCCGCACCATGCCCCATCCGAAGGTCCCGTCGCGCATCGCGTCCTGGGTGCTCGAGTCCAGATCGCTCGCAGGGTACAGTCGCAGGAAGGCCTCGGCGAGATCGCCGTATCGCCCGCGGATAGCCGCCTCGTAGGTCCTGGCGTCCGGCGGGACCGGGACCTTGAACAAGGCGCGAATCTCGTCGCCGTTGAAGCCGGCCAGGGTGGGCACGCGGGCCTGCTCCCCGCGATCGAAGGTGTCGACCGTCTGGCGCTTCAGCACCCAGCCGTCCACCGTCGACCAGACTTGGTAGTGGGCCGCATACGCAGCCTTGGTGAGCGTCTCGGGGTCCATCGCGCGCAGGGCCGCCAAGCCGTCCGCCTTCGCCGCCGCAGCCACCGCCAGTCCCATGCCTTCGGCTGACGGAAGGCCATGCGCGGCCGCCTTCAGCTCAGGCAGGGTCGGCATGCCGCCGCTCTCGGCGATCGCGCGCTGGAACAGGCCGCGGGCCAGGGGACTGGCCAGCATCTGCACGACACTCATGGCGCCCGCCGACTCGCCGAAGATGGTCACGTTCGTCGGGTCGCCGCCAAACGCCGCTATGTTCCGCCGAACCCATCGCAGCGCCTCAATCTGGTCGAGCAGTCCGTAGTTGCCCGAAACCCCCCGCGGCGACTCGGCGCTCAACTCGGGATGCGCGAGGTAGCCGAGCACGCCCAGCCGATAGTTGACGGTCACCACAACCACGCCTCGCGCGGCGAGTGTGGCGCCGTCGTAGAGCGGGCTTCCCGTGTAGCCGAAGGTCTGCGACCCGCCGTGGATCCAGACCATCACCGGCGCCTTCCGCGCGTCCTTGGGCCGCCACACGTTCAGGGACAGACAGTCCTCGCTCATCCGGGGCGGCGGGTCCGCATAGAGGCTGTCGGCCGGGAGGCTGGGCTGCACGCAGCCGGGGCCGAACGCCGTGGCGTCGCGCACGCCCCGCCACGCCGCGGCCGGCTTGGGCGGACGCCATCGATCGGGCCCGACGGGCGGACGCGCATAGGGCACGCCCTTGAATGCCTCCACGCCATCGGCCGTCACGGCGCCGCGCAGGGCGCCCTGATCGATCGTCACCCTGGGCGCCGGCGCCGCGCCTGCCCCCAGCGCGGTCGCCGCGGCCCAGATCCACGACACTGCGGCAAGCACTGGCTTCATGGCCGTCCTCCTCGGGACGCGCCCGTCCCGCGGACGCATCTGAAACTCGACGGGTCGGCGGGCGAGCCAGCGCCCACGTAGCGGGCCAGCCCGGGATAGGCGCAGATCGGCCGCACCTCGGGCGTCGTCCCGCTCGCCGACGGCCGCGACGCCAGGAGCCGGTCCGGCGCGCGGCCGGTCTCAACCCACGCCTGCACGGCCGAAAGGGCGTCGAAGTCCGCAAACCCCGGCCCTCCGGCGCAATGCCCCATCCCCGGCGCCATGAACACCCGCATGAAGCCGTCCACCGCAGCCTCCGCATGTCCGCGTCCGCCCGTTTCCGCGAAGGCGTCGATCACCCGGCGCCGATATTCGATCGGCAGGTCCTGGCCGTTGAACTGGTCGCCCCAGCCCTGGTGGATCAGCAGCTTGCCGCCGCGGGCCCGGAAGCGCTCGAGATCGGGGCTGAGGGCCGTGATGTCGCCGCCCACCCGGCGATCGACCTCGGCCACGTCGCGATCCCAGTCGAACGTGCGCCAGTCCCAATCCGGATCGCCATAGACCATCGTCCGCAGCAACGGGATCGCGAAGTACTGCGCCAGCGGCCCCTGGATCGCGCCCCAACCGTAGGCGGCCAGCGACGCGCCGGCGGCCGCGTCGGCCTCGGAACCGTACGCGAAGCCGGGATAGATCGAAGCGCCCGTACGGCGGTTCCTGGGGCCCGAGTAGATCAGCCGCGCGGTCCGCGCCTCGGCCGGCGTGAGACAGGCGTTCCTCGCCGCATCCTCGGGACCGCAGATGATCGACGCCACGTCGAAGCGGCACGTCTCGGGGTCCGAGATCAGGCCGTCCCGCAGTCCATCGTCGTGGTCACAGGCCGCCAGCACCGCAGCATGCAGCACCTGGAGTTTGTCGGGCGGGATCGGCGCGCCTGGGGGTTCGGTAGCCTTGAGCCCCCAGAGAAAGCTCAGCATCAGGTGGGCGTAGGACATCCCGGGCGCGCCCGCGACGAGGCCGTCGTAGTCGTCGGGATAGGCCTGCGCCTCGGTCATCGCCTGCGCCCCGCCGGTGGAGCAGCCTTCGAAGTACGCCCAACGCGCCGGCGCGCCATAGTAGGCCGCGACCAGGGCCTTGGAGGGCGCCGTGACGAGGTGGGTCGCGCTGTGTCCCCAAAGCCTGACCTTGACCGGATCCCGCATCCAGGACGGGTCCGCGCCCTGGTGGCCCGTATCGTTGCCGGTGACGGCGAAGCCCTTCTGCAGGCCGACGGCCAGGGCGTTCAGCGGCAGGTCGCCGCCAAACCCGCCGCTGCCCACGGAAAGCAGGCGGTTGTTCCAGCCGTCCAGCGGCAGCCACACCTCGAAGCCGATCGACCCGGCGGCGATCGCCTTCACCCGGCAGAACGCCGGTAGGTCCAGGGTCGCGGGCGCCGCCAGCGGGACCGGCGTGGTCATCGGTCCGGCCGGCGCGACCTCGGCGCTGACGACACGCGCGCCCTCGATCGCGCGGCCGGTCAGGGCCTGACAGTCGCCCGCCAGGGCCGGCGCGGCGTGAAGCGCCGCCAGCATCAGGACGGCGCAGGCGAGCCAGCGGACCAGCATCACGCCCCCTCCGTCTTGGCCGTCGGCCAGTCGACCTCGAACGCCAACAGCGAAGAGCTCAGCGTCTTGCCATGTGCGTCGAGGGCCAGCGAGCGGGTGACGCCGCCGCCCAGCGCGCCGTACAGGACGAAGTTCAGCGCCCCGAGCGCCGGCAGCTCGAAGCGCTCTACGCGCTGCAACCCGAGGGCTTCGAAGACCCTGGCCACGACCTCGGCCGTCAGGGCCACGGCCAAGGGCCCATAGTCCTCCGCCCGGTAGGCGATGACGGAGATCATCGAGACGTCGCCCTTGTCTCCGGCGCGCGCGTGCGCGACCTCGTGCAGGCGCATCTTCATGCGACCTCCAGCTCGACCTGGGGCCGGATCCGAGCCCGCGGCAGCAGGGCGGAGGCGATGGCGACGATGGGACTGGCGGAGCGCGTCACGCCGCCCCCGCCGGCCGGCCCGTTGGTGTAGAGCGCTTCGACCTCGGCGCCGATGGCCTGGGCCGCCTGCAGGGTGGCGCAACGCGCGGCGATCCGCGCCCGCACCTCGCCGGGAGTCGAAAGGGCGTGGCCCGGCGCGCCCACAAGGATGGCGTCGACCCCGATCAGCTCGCGGCGCAGCTCGTCCACCGCCACCCCCGTCAGCGCCAGGCGCTGCTCTACGATTTCGAGCGCGAGCCGCCCCCGCTCCACGGCCTGCGCGCCGGCATAGGCGATCTGCCCCTCGCCCGCGAAGCCGTCCAGGTAGCCCACCGACACCTTCAGGCGGTCCGGCGCGGCGCGGCCGCGGGCTCCGCTCAGCGCGACGGCGTCCGGCCCCACCTGTTCCATCCGGACGGCCGAGAAGTCGGCCGTCACATCGGGCGTGAGATAGGACGAGGGATCGGCAAGCTCGTAGAGCAGTTGCTCCTTGACCGTACGCAGGTCGATCCGGCCGCCCGACCCCGCCGCCTTGCCCACCACCGCCGAGCCGTCCGCCGAGACCTGCGCAAAGGGGAATCCGAGGCGTGCGAGGTCGGCCACCGGCTTGACGCCAGGGTCGGCGAAATAGCCGCCGCTCAATTGCCCGGCGCATTCCAGCAGGTGACCTACGAGCACGCCCGCCGCGAGCATCGCCCAATCGTCGCGGGCCCAGCCGAACTCGTGGACGAGGGGCCCGAGGAACAGGGCCGGATCGGCGACGCGCCCGGCGATCACCACGTCCGCGCCGTTCGCGAGCGCCTCGACGACGCCGTCCGCGCCGAGATAGGCGTTCGCCGACAGGATGCGGTCCGTCCCAAGGTCGCAAAGCCGGCCGGTCCCCGCCAGGAGGGGCGGGTTTTCCGCAAGCGCCAGCTCGAGCACGTCGTCGCCGGTCACGGCCGCGACCTTCAACCCCTGCTGGCCGAGTTCGCGGGCGATCTGCGCGACGCGGCGCGCGGCCGCGCGCGGGTTGGCGGCGCCCATGTTGCTGACGATGCGCACCCCGCGATCCCGGCACGCCGGCAGCACCGCGCGCATCCGCGCCTCGAGCAGGGTGTCGTAGCCGGCGGACGGATCCTGCCGCCGCGCCAGCTGCGCGAGCGCGATGGTGCGCTCCGCCAGGCACTCGAACACGAGGTAGTCGAGGCTGCCTTTTTCCGCCAGCTCGACGGCCGGCTCGATCCGGTCGCCGGAGAAGCCCGCGCCCGCGCCGATGCGGATCGCCCTCATAGCGGCAGCACGCCGAGAATGACCGCCACGGCGGTCATGACCAGGGTGGCGCCGAACAGGTAGGGCGCCGCGAAGCGCTGGTGGACGCCCAGCTCCACGCGCGAGAGGCCCGACACCAGGAAGGTCGCCGGCGTCAGCGGGCTGACCGGAAAGCCAGTGGTCATCTGGCCCAGCAGCGCGGCTTGCGCCACGTGGATCGGCTCCCCGCCGAACCGGCCGTTCACGTCGGCCAACACCGGCAGGACGCCGAAATAGAAGGAGTCCGGATCGAAGAAGAGACTGAGCGGCATGGAGAGCACGGCGAGTCCGACGGGAAGGTGCCGCGCGACGCCGGCGGGAAAGCCTGCGGCCGCCCCTTCCGCCATGGCCTTCAGCATGCCGCTGCCGCTCATGACGCCGGAGAACACGCCGGCCGCAAGCAGCACACCCGCCATGGTCAGCGCGGCCCGCGCGTGAGCGTCCAGCCGGTCGCGCTGGGCCTTCGGGCCGGGATAGTTGATCACCAGCGCGAGTGCGGTCCCCAGCATGAACACAACGGCCGGCGGCGCGCCCGCGATCACGGCGCCGAGGACGACGAAGGTGAGGCCGAGGTTCGGCCAGAACCGGCCCGGCCGGCGCAGGGCCGCCGCCGCATCGTCCAACACGTAGGCCGGCGCCGCGACCGAGCCGGCCGGCAGCTTGCGCTGGGCGTCCCGCCCCATCCAGGCGCAAGCGGCGAAGACGAAGACAAGGCCGGCCAGCTGCACCGGCATCATCGGCAGGAAGATCTCGGTCGGCGACAGGCGCAAGGCCGCGCCGGCCCGCAAGGTGGGTCCCGTCCACGGAAGGAAATTGACCCCCGCCGCCAGCGAGGCGGCGCAGGCCAGGATGCGCCGGTCGATACCCAGGGCGTCGTAGAGCGGCAGCATGGCCGGGATGACCACGAGGAAGCAGACCGCCCCGGATCCGTCGAGGTGCACCAGGAGCGACAGCAGGGCGGTGCCGACCACGATCCGGACCGGATGGCTTCCGACCGACCGCATGACCAGGCGGATGGCCGGATCCAGCAGGCCCGCGTCGGTCATCACGCCGAAGAACAGGATCGCAAACACGAACATCGCCACCACCGGCGCGATCTGGGCGATCCCCGCCAGCATGAAGCCGCTGGTCGCAAATCCTTGACCCGCCACGAGCGAGGCCGCCACCGGGACGACGATCAAAGCGACGATCGGGGAGCACAGGTTGAAGGCGATCAAGGTCACCAGGGCGAGGACTGCGCCCAGTCCGATCAATGCGAGCATGTCCCCTCCGCCCGTGTGGCCTCGGGCTTGGCGGACACTATGTCGGCGCGCTAATGGGGTCGCAAAGACAAAGATCGAATGGACTTATGCGATATGCGCAACAATGTCAGTCTCCACACCCTGAGGCTGTTCCTGCGGGTCGCGGAGACGCGAAGCTTCAGCGAAGCTTCACGGACCGAGAACGTGTCGCAGCCCGCGCTCAGCCGCAGCATCCGCATGCTGGAGGACCAGCTCCGTGTCCGGCTCTTCGACCGCGACACCCGCAATGTCGCCCTCACCGACGCCGGCCTCATGCTGCAACCCATCGCCGAGCGGTTGATCAGCGACTACGACGCGGCCTTCACCGATCTCGCCCAGTCGATCGCGGGCGAGCGCGGACACGTGACGGTCGGGGTCCTGCCGTCGATCGCCGCGGGCCTGCTGCCCGGCGTGCTGGCGCGCTTTCGCGATGAGCGGCCCAATGTCGAGGTGAAGGTCGAGGACACCCTCTCCGATTCCCTCAGCGAGCTCTTGCAGCAAAGACGGATCGATTTCGCGATCGACATCGAGCCCGAAGCCGACCGTCGCCTGGCGTTCCAGCCGCTCCTCTCCGAAGAGTTCGTGCTGGTCCTGCGCCGGGGAGACCCGCTCGACCGGCCCGGGCCGCTTCCCTGGGGCGAACTCAAGGGACAGCGGTTCATCGACATGGCGGCGGCCTCGAGCGTTCGCCGGGCCACCGAAACGGCCTTTGCGCGCGCGGACGTCACCCGTCGGCCGCTTTACGAATGCGCATATATCTCCACGGTCGGCGGCCTGATCAGCGCGGGGTTGGGGGTCAGCGCCCTCCCCGCGAGCACTCTGCCCATGATGGGATCGACCGACGTCGTCACGCGGCCTCTGATCAACCCGACGGTCAGCCGGACGATCGGCATTGTGACATTGCGGTCGCGCAGCCTGTCGCCATCGGCGGAAGCCCTGGTCGCGCGCCTTTGCGACGCCAATTGGTCCGACGCCGCCACGCTCAACGAGGTGCTGCAGAGGTGACTGGAGCCTGGTCTTCGGTCTCGACTCCGAGTCTGGCTGGCGCCCTCACATGCCGAGCCGTGAATGCTCTGACAGCGATCGGGTTCGGCGCCAGTGACCCGAGCATCACCCCTCGCGAAGGTCTTACCGGCGCACCCGGGCCCGGAGTCGGCCTTGCGCCTGGAGCGGACATTGGGACCGGTGCGAAGAGCGGACCCTCAGTGCGCCCCGAAGCTGACAGACCGCCCTGCCTTGCCGTCGTGGGCGTCCCAGGCGGCGTTGATGATGTAGGCGTAGAGCGCCGCCGCCTCGGCGTCCGACATGGTCTTGAACTGCGGCATGCCGTTGGCCTTGCGATCCCCGCCCTGGACGATGCCCTTGAAGACTGGAAGATCGACCTGGGTGCGGTTGAGGTTGGCCACGCCGCCGCCCACCGAGGCCCCGCCGTCGGTCCCATGGCAATACTCGCACTGATAGGCCGCGAACAGCATCTCGCCTGTCTTCGCCAAATTCGAATTCTGACGTGGAGCTGGCGGCGTGGGTATCGGCTCGGGCGTCGCCAGCGACGGATAGGCCGCCGTGCCGCCCAGCTTGAAAGCCAGCAGGCGCGGCGGCGTGCGGCTCTGGGGCGTCGAGCTGTAGCGGCTGACCAGCGAGGCGGAGGCCGAAGCGGCCCCGTTGCCGGTGGCCACGACAAGGTACTGCTCGCCATCCAGCATCACGGTGGACGGCGCCGCGCGGATCGCGCCGCCTGTCTGATGGCTCCAGACCACCTTGCCGGTCGTCTCATCGAATGCGAGCAGCCGCCCGTCGGCCAGGCCCTGGAAGACAAGGCCGCCCGCGGTGTGGAGGAGTCCGCCGTTGACGGGCAGGCGACCCGTCCTTGCCCGCCACTTCACCTTGTGGCTGGCCAGGTCGATCGCCACCACCTCGCCGCTCGGCTTGACCTTGGCGTCGGGTCGGTCGCCGTAGAGCCAGTCATAGGCTCCCTCGGCGGTGATCTGCACCGGCAGGATCATCGTGGGGACGAAGAGGACGTCCGTCTTCGGATTGAACGCCAGCGCTTCCCAGCCATGGGCCCCCATGCCGCCCGGCAGCATAAGCGTGTCCTGCCCCGGCCGGTTCCAGTATTGGGCTTCGGGCTTGTAGATCGGCCGGCCATCTCCATCGAGGCCCTTGGCCCAGGCGATGTCCACGTACTGCGTGCCTGACAGGAACTTGCCCGTGGCGGCGTCATAGACGTAGGCGAAGCCCTGTTTGGGCACCGACACCACGACGTGCCGCGGCTTTCCGTCGACCGGCACGTCGGCGATCATCAGGCCGACGGCGGCCTCATAGTTCCAGCCGTCATGGGGCACCTGCTTGGCGTGCCAGCGGTATTTTCCGGTGCGCGCATCCACCGCGACCACCGAATTGGTGAACAACTCGTCGCCGGCATCGGGGGCCCGCGCCGTCGGCTCCGCCGGTCCCAGGGCGCCGGTCCCGATGATCACCTGCCCAAGCTTCTCGTCGTAGGTGATCGCATCCCACGGCGCGCCCGGCCCATGTGTCTTGCCATACCATCCGGTCCCCCAGGTCTTGGCGATCTTCCTGTAGAAGGGGTCGGTCTCCGTCGCGGGATCGCCTGGCACTGTATAGAAGCGCCACCGGCGCTTCCCCGTCTCGGCGTCGAACGCATCGACGAAGCCGCGTTGCGTGCCGAGTTCCTGGTTCGAGTTTCCAATGAACACCATGCCGCCGCCGACCCGCGGCGCGCCGGCGATCCCATAGTCCAGGCTGGGATCGCAGCTCTGCGCCTCCCACACCTGCTTGCCGGTCTTCTGGTCCACCGCCACCAGCCGGCAGTCGCCTGTGGCGATGATCACCTTGCCCTTGTAGAGCGCCACGCCGCGGTTGAACTGACGCGCCCAGAAGACACCGAAGCCCTGATGGTCCGCGGCGTCGTCCGGATAGGTCGCCTCGAACCGCCAAAGCAGCCTTCCGGTCTTCAGGTCATTGGCGAAGATGCGCCCGCCGGGACCGCCCTGGAACACCACGCCGCCTTCGATCAGCGGGTTGCCGACCAGCCCGTAGGTTGTCGGCATGTCCGCCGCCCAGGCCAGGCCGAGCTTGCCGATAGTCTTGGCGTCGATCTGCCTGAGCTCGGCATGGTGCTGCATCTGCGAGCTGTTGCCGAGCAGCGCCCAGTCGGTGTTCATCGGATCCGCTTGGGATCGCGAACAGCCAGCCAAGCCGCCCGCGAGGAGGGTCCCGATCAACGCCACGGCGAACGCCGGCGTGCGGGCGGCGCGGCGCGACCATCCCGTCCGACCCAGGCGCCCGACTTTCGACCGTCCATGGTTTCGCGACCCCATCCTCGCCTCCGCACTTGTCAAATCGTATTTTTCATGACGACGTTACGATAATTAGCGCCCAGTTGTGGGGCGACGCAAGCGGAGATCGATCCATGCAATTCGAGGGGGATACGGCGCGCCGGTCGGGCGGCGGCGTCGAAGGGCTTCTGCGCGCCGGACGGTGGGCCGCCGTGGGCTCGACCGCGCTCGCGGCCGTGCTGGCCGCGGGCCAGGCGAGCGCCCAGGACGCGACGGCGGCGAGCGTCGACGAGGTGGTCGTCACCGCCCAGAAGCGGGCGGAGAAGCTGCAGGACGTCCCCGTCGCCGTCTCAGCGCTGGCCGGCAAGCAACTGGCCGCCCAGCGGCTAAACAAGGTGGACGACATCGTTTCGTTCGCGCCGTCGCTCCAGGTGCAGTCCCCAGGCGGGGACGGCCTGCCGATCTTCTCGCTGCGCGGCGTCTCGATGGCCGACTTCAGCGCCAACCAGAACGGGCCGGTGGCGACCTATTTCGACGAGGTCTACAGGGGCGCCTCCGCCCTCCTGGGCGTGAGCATGTTCGACCTCGAGCGCGTCGAGGTGCTACGCGGCCCGCAGGGGACGCTCTACGGCAAGAACACCACCGGCGGCGCGGTCAACATCATCTCCCGCAAGCCGGCCTTCGAGACCGGCGGAGAGCTGACGGTCGGCTACGGCAATTTCAAACGCCGCGAGGCCTCCGGCGCCGTCAACCTGGCCCTCTCCGACCGCATGGCCACACGGTTCGCCTTCACCGGCGAGAAGGCCGATGGATGGATGACCAATCTGACGCCCGGCGTGTCCCGCAAGCTCTACGCAAGCGACGCCTACGCGGGTCGCCTAAGCGTGCTGGCGCGCCCGACCGACCGGTCGGAGTTCGTCCTGCGCGTCTCCGCCAGCTACCAGGATCCGATCAACTACGGGGTGAAGGCCGAGCCGGAAGACGGCCTCGGGATCGGCGGCGCGATCTACAATCTGTTCGGTCGGCCGGGCTATTTCCCAACGGGCCTCGGCAAGGACGAGGTGGAGAACAACAGGACACTTCACCGCAAGCTTCGGAACTGGGCGGTGTCCCTCCACGGCGAGGTCGGGCTGCCCAACGATCTGACGCTGACATCGGTGAGTTCCTGGGATTGGGGCAAGTCGTTCATTCCGGAGGACAGCGACGGCAGCCCGAACCCGGCGCTGGAGGTCGACTATGCGGCCCGAGCCCGCCAGATCGCGCAGGACCTTCGCCTGACCTCGGACTTCGCCGGCCCCTTCAACTTCATCGTCGGGACCTACCTGGGGCGGGAGCGGATCTACAACGCCACCACGCTGTCGTTCTTCACCGACGTCGATGTCGACGGGAACGGGGTGGTCGACGCCCAGGACTGTCTGGCCAATTTCTTCGTCGCCTGTCGGTTCGCCAACAGCTTCACCCAGACCAAGACGAGCGCCGCCCTCTATACCGACCTGAAGTTCGCGCTGACCGATCAGCTGACCCTGCGCGGCGGACTCCGCTACACCCACGACACGGGCAAGCTCGCCGGGTATCGATCACGGATCCTGGACGTCGGCGGGGCGGTTCTTGGCGACGTGATCGTCCCGGCCGACCTGGCCGCGAGCGGCGTCGACCGCTTCCGGAAGAACAACCTCTCCGGAAAGATCGGCCTCGACTACAAGACCGACGCCGGCCAGCTGTTCTACGTGAGCCTGAGCCGCGGCTACCGCGGGAACGCCTTCAACGCCCAAGCCTTCTTCGATCCGTCAGAAGCCACGGTGGTCAAGCCCGAGACGCTCACCGACCTCGAGGGCGGCGCCAAGCTGGAGCTCCTCGACCGGCGCCTGACGCTCAACCTCGCCGCCTTCTACTACGACTACAGGAACACTCAGTTCCTCAACCTCGACAACGGCCTGCAGAAGCTGGTCAACGTTCCGAAAGCTCGAATCTACGGTGGCGAAGTCGAGCTCAACGCCAGGCCGTGGCAGGCGCTCGGTTTGCGGCTGGGGCTCGGCCTGCTGGACTCGGAGATCCGTAACGGGTCCCTCAACGGGATCGACCTGCGCGGCAATCCGCTGCCCACCTCGCCGCACGTCAGCCTGTCGGTCGGCGTGGACTGGACGCTCGCCGACCTGACCGCCGGAACCGTCTCCCTGCACGCCGACGGCAAGGTCACCTCGAAGCAGTACTTCGATGTCTTCAAGACCCAGGCGCAGTCCCAGAAGGCCTATGGTCTGGTCAACGGGAGCCTGCGGTTCGACGCGGCCGACCATCGCTGGGGCGCGTCCGTCTGGGCCAAGAACCTGCTCGATCAGGACTATTACGCCTACCGCGTCTCCGTCGACACGACCGCCGAGAACTACGAACATCCCGGTGCGCCACGGACATTCGGGGCCACCATCAACGTGGCGTTCTGAGACCCGCAGGTCGACGCTCGGAGGGCCGGCGTCGTTAGGCGCCGGCCCTGCCCGTTGCGCCGGCGGCCGGCGCGATCAGCGCCATCGTCGCATCCAACAGCACCTGCACGCGCTCCGGACTGAAGCGCTCCGGCTCGATCGGCAGCAGCATCATCCAGCCGTCGCCCATGGCGCAGAGCTGGTCCGACAGCACGTCTGCGGCGATGTCCGTCCGCACGCGGCCTTCGGCCTGCCGGCGCGCCAGGATCGACGTCAGGCCGTCGCGATAGCGGCCGTAGCGCCGTTGATAGACCGCCGCGAGCGCCGGCTCGTGCCGGGCGCTCGCCAGGAGTTGCAGGTCGCCTGTGCGCGTGCTGGACTGCTCGTCGCTCATCAGGTCGAGCCAAAGGCGGAAGCCCGCCCGGATATCGATCTTCTCCTGGACCTCCAGGATGGTGTCGAAGACGTCGAAGCGGCTCTCGATCAGCGCCGCCATCATCTCTTCCTTGCTGGCGAAGTAGTAGGTGACCGCGCCCGTCGTGCAGCCGGCGCGCTGCGCCACCCTGCGAAGCGACGCGCCGGCATAGCCCTCCTCGGCGATGACGGCGAGGGCCGCGGCCAGGAGCTCGGCCCGTTTCGCTTCGCGATCGCCAACAGGCCGTCCCCGCCCGCGCGCATCGGGTCGGGCTTTGCGGGGGCTCGAGGCGCGCCGGGCGGTCGCGGAGAGATCGTCGGCCATTCCCTGAAGATAGAGGGTTCGATCCACGCTTCAATTCTCATAACACTGTTGCGATAAATGGAGTTGGGCGCTAGGGTCCCGGGGTCGGACAAACCCCAGGGAGGAGACACCCCATGGATGAAGCACTGCGGACGGCCTATCGCGAGGACGGCGCCGTCCTCATCAGGGGCCTGCTGGACAAGGACGCGTTGGCCCGGTGCCGCGCCGCCTTCGACTGGGCGATCGAGAACCCTGGCCCGAACGCCTCAGCTATGTACGACGGGACCGAGCAGCGGTCGCACGTCGACAACTGCAACCCGCTCGCCAAAGCCCGCCTCGACGACCTGGTGTCGTCCCTGCCGCTGGGGCGCACCTTCGCCGACCTTTGGGGCTCCGAGCACGCCTGGTACTTCGCCGAGGAGATCTTCCTGAAGACCGGCGGAGTGGGCGCCCGCACTCAATGGCACCAGGACACCTCCTACCTGCCCTGGGACGGCGCGCACTGGGGCAACGCCTGGATCAGCTTCGAGGCCGTGCCCAAGGCGAACGCCCTGGAGATCGTCCGCGGTTCGCACCGCGGGGCCCGCTATGACGGTCCGACCTTCGTCGACCCCGGCGACCCCACCCAGCCGCTGCACAACGTCGCCGCCCTGCCCCGCCTTCCGGACATCGAGGCCGAACGTGCGCGCGATCCCGCATCCTGGGACATCCTCTCCTGGGCGACGGAGCCGGGCGACGTGGTGATCCTGCACCCCAACAGCCTGCACGGCGGCGCACCGGTCGACCCTTCATTCCCGGATCGTCACACCCTGGTCCTGCGGTTCTTCGGCGACGACGCCACCTTCTACCCGCTGCCCGAGGACAGCCAGATGGCGGACTTCGCGCGCAATGGCATCCTCTTCCAGGAGGAGATGGCGGCCCTCAACCCCGGAGACCCCTTCCGCGCCCCCGTGTTCCGGCAGGTCGCGTGATGGGATCCGAACCGATGAGCGCGCCCAAGACCCGCCAGACGATCATCCCGCCCGCGACCCAGCCGATGTACGACGCCTATCACTTCGCGCCCGCCACCCGGGTCGGCGACATGATCTGGGTGTCCGGGCAGGTGGGGATCGACGCGACGATGGCGCCCGGCGTCGGCATGGAGGCCCAGGCGAAGCTGGCCTTCGAAGCCCTCAAGGCCGTGCTCGAGGCGGCCGGCGCGAACCTTTCCGACGTGGTCGAGCTGATGACCTTTCACACGGACCTGCGCGGTGACATGTCCGCCTTCAGCCAGGTGAAGGACCAATACTTCCCCGGCCCCTATCCCTCGTGGACGGCCGTCGGTGTCACCCAACTCGCGATGCCGGAACTCCTCGTCGAGATCCGCGCCGTGGCGGTCGCCGGTTGCCGCGGCGCCTGACGCGGCGCGCGCCCCGGCCGCGTTCGCCATCCCGGCCTCTCGAACCTCTCCCCGCGAGAGGCCGGGACAAGCGCCGAAGACCAGGTTCGCGGGAGCAAGGACACTTCACATGACCTTGAGCGAGCACAGTCCGGGTTCGACCCGCGGCCCGGACATCCTATCGCGGGCCGAAGAGAAGCACGCCGCCCGGGCGCTCTCACCAGCCGTCGCCTGGCCCACCCTCGCGATGGCCGTGGCCCTACCGGTCGCCCATTGGACGATTGTCGGCCTGGGCTTGGCGCGTGTGCTGCCGCTCTGGGCCTGCTTGGCGACGCTCACCTTCACTGCCTACGCGCACTACACCCTGGTCCACGAAGCCATCCATGGGAACCTCGTCCCCGGACATCCGCGGCTGCGTTGGCTCAATCCGCTGGTCGGCTGGCTGGGCGCCCTGGCGCTTGGCTACAACTGGCCAAGCCTGTTGCGTACTCATGTGCTCCATCACGCCCACACGAACTCGGAAGAAGATCCGGACGCGCAACTCAAGGGCTCGCTCGCCGCATTGGTGCTGAAATGGTGGGTTGGCGTGGTCTGCGTGGCCACAATCCCGCCCATCCTGCTGAAGCGCATCTCGCCGGGCCTCTACCAGAAGCTCGCCGGAAACCTCGTCGGCTCTGAAGTCTGGCAGGCCTCTGGCGTCGCGGCCGCCACGCTCGCCCTGCTCGCGGCCGCCATGGCCACAGGCCGAACTCTCGACTGGCTCTGTCTGCTGTTCATCCCGACCCGCCTGGCGAGCCTCATCCTCAACATCTTCTTCTCGTGGCTGCCGCACCATCCGTTCGACCAGACCCAGCGCTACCGGAACACGCGGGTCAGCCTCTGGCCCGGCGGCGGCGTCCTGCTGCTGCAGCAGAACCTGCACTTGATTCATCACCTCTGGCCCGGGATTCCGTTCTACAACTACGGCCAACTCTATCGCCGACTGCGCTCAAAACTCATCGCCGAGGGCGCGCCGATCCAGGGCCTGTTGGTCGGCCGCCACGCCCGCGATCTGTCGCGACAAGAGGCCGGTCTGCCCAACATCTGAGAAACGCCAGAAGCGCGCTGAGATCGGACCGAAGGGCGGTCCTTCAGATGCATTCCCCACGCAGGTTTGTATTCGTCCCCTGGTGGAAATTGAAGCGGCGGCGCCAAGTGGCCAACCGCTTGGAAGACCAGAGAGCCCTGGAGTTCAAACCTGGACGCAGCGCTTGGACGCACCGCTCAAGTTACGTTGGCGATCGCCCATTTTGACATTCGAGGTGGGCTGTAGGTCTGAAACGCGGTCAGAAGCGCATCGACTGTGTCGCAAGCGATAAGCATTTCGCGGTGAGCCTGCTTCAGGAAGCCCGCGTCAACGAGCCGATCGAGAAAGCCAAGCAGACCGTCAAAGAAACCCGCGGCATTGTAGAAGGCGCAAGGCTTGTCGTGGTGACCGAGCTGAGCCCAGGTCCAGACTTCGAGCGCTTCCTCAAGCGTGCCGATCCCGCCTGGAAGCGCGACGAACGCATCGGAGAGCTCGGCCATCAGCGCCTTGCGTTCGTGCATCGAGCCGACCACACGAAGGTCCCGAAGTCCCAGATGCGCGACTTCCTTGTCCCGCAAAGCCTGCGGAATGACGCCAACAACTTCGCCGCCGCCTTCAAGCGCGGCGTCGGCGAGGGCGCCCATAAGCCCGACGGAGGCGCCACCGTAGACAACGGTGATCCCCCGAGAGGCGAGGCTTCGTCCAAGGTCTCGAGCGGCCGCCAGGAACCGCGGGTCACGTCCCGCATTCGATCCGCAGAAAACACAGACGCGGCTTATCGAGGTCTTTGGGGTTCCGGGGCGCGTGTCCATGGCTCTGAATTCGCCCGGAGCATGGGTTGCGGCAACCTATGGAATTCCATGGGGTGTCTGCGATGGGAAGGAAGGACGCCAGACGGCGTCCCATAGGGCCCAACCCGGAACGGCGCCGTCGAACTCGTCCAAGGGCGAAGGTGTTCACGTCCAGGGACGGCCTTGCGACGTCGAAACACCTCATGCGGCCGCGCCAATGGCCAGGTTTGCCGGCCGCCCGGCTGGATAGCGTCGGGTCACCATGTTCGCCAGAAAAGCCATCAGGTCATCGCCTTGCGCCGCCACCCCGCGCGCGATGCGGCGAGGGCCAGGCGGACGCCTGCCTCGCACCGCTTCGTCTCAACATCGGGGTCACGATCATGTCTTCCGACCGACTGAAGGCCCTGACGGATGGCGTTGTGGCGATCATCATCACCATCATGGTGCTCGAGATGAGACCGCCGGCGAGCGACACGCCGCAGGCGTTGCTGGCGATCCTGCCGACGTTCCTGAGCTACGGGCTGAGCTTCATCTTCATCGCGATCTACTGGAACAACCACCACCACTTCTTCCTGCTGGCGCCGAGGGTGACCGGGACCGTTCTCTGGGCGAACCTGAACCTGTTGTTCTGGATGTCCCTGGTTCCGTTCTCGACCGCTTGGATGGGTGAGCACCCGCAGAGCCCCTGGCCTGCGGCCACTTACGGGATCACCCTGCTGAGCTGCGCCCTAGCCTGGCGCATCATGCAGGCTGCGATCATCAGCTCTCAGGGCGCCAGGTCTCTCCTCCGTCGCGCCGTCGGCGGCGACTGGAAGGGCAAGGCGTCCGCGGCCGGATATCTGCTCGGGATCGGCGCATCCTTCCTGAGCCCAACCGCGGGCGCGTCGATGTATGCAGGCGCCGCGTCCTTGTGGCTGATCCCGGACCGTCGAGTGCGTCGCGTGTTCCTGGTTCCCGACCTGGACGACGGGGAAACCTGACCGCGCTAGGCGCGCGCTCCTCGCCGCGGATCCGGGTCCGCCGCGGCGCGCCGCCCGCTAGGCCGGCAATCGCGTTTCAACACCACGCAAGTGCTCGGGCAGCGTTTCCCAGGTGCGGATCAACGCCCCGACCGTGGTCACCCGCATCTTGCGCAGCCCATTGCTCCTATGGAGTTTGACGGTCACTTCGCTGATACCGAGGTCGTAGGCGACCTGCTTGTTGAGCCGTCCCCGGACCACGTGGGCCAGCACGTCACGCTCACGTGGCGTCAGGGTCTCGTAGAGTTCGGAGTTGCAGCGCGCCACCTGAGCGCGCTCGCGTTGGGACCGATCACGCTCGAGCGCGGTGGCGACCGCGTCCAGGAGCGCCTGATCCCGCACCGGCTTTGTCAGAAAGTCGACAGCGCCCGCCTTCATGGCCTGCACGGTCATGGGGATATCGCCGTGACCGGTGAGGAAGACGATGGGCTTGGCGTTTCCGCCCGCCGCCAGCCGCTGCTGAAGGTCGAGCCCGCTCGACCCGGGAAGCCGCACGTCCAGTACGAGGCATCCCGGTTGTTCCAGGGCGCCGGAGCCCAGCAGCTCTCGCGTCGTCGCGAAGCATTTCGGGACGAGGCCCACAGACAACAAGAGCTCGGCGAGCCCTTCGCGCACCGCCAGGTCGTCGTCCACGACCAGGACGACGCCCTGATCCGTCGCGGTGTCGTGCGGCGCCGGATTCGCCGCCAGAGGTGTCTGATGCAGCATGCTCGCGTCTCCCATCTTCAGTCCTCGAGAGTCTGCTCGATGGCCGCCAGCAGCAGCCGGCCATCGATCGGCTTGCGGAAAAGCCCTGACGAGGCGGCGACCTCCGCAGGGCGCTGCGCCCCGATCTCGTGCCGCCCGGTCACCAGGAATACCGGCATCTTCGGATGCGTCCGGCCCACGGCCTCCCGCAGCTGGAACCCGTCCATCCCGGGCATTCCGATGTCGGTGATGAGGCAGTCGAGATCGTTCAGTCCAGCTTCGAGAAGCGCATGCGCCGAGGCGAAGGTCCTGACGACATAGCCTGCGGACTCGAACAGGTTCTCCAACGACTCCAGGAGCCGCGCATCGTCGTCGACGACCGCAATTGTACGCTTGGCGCTACTCACGCTTGCCTCTCTCCGCGACGCGAATGGGTGATGGGGATTTCCAGGCGCTGGGCCATCCGGACGAGATCGGCCAGCGAGTCGGCTCCCATCTTCCGCAGCACGCTGCGCCTGTGGACCTGGAGGGTGACTTCGCTCAGTCCCAGCTCGGCGGCGGCCTGCTTGTTCAGCAGGCCGCTGACGATCAGCGGCAGCACCTCGCGCTCGCGCCGGGTGAGGCTCCCGTATCGGCCCTGGAGGCCGCGCAACTCCGCGCGTTCCGCCCGGGCGCGGTCGTCCTGCGCGAGCGCGGCCTGGACGGCGGCCAGGAGCTCCGCCTCGCCGAACGGCTTCGTCAGGAAGTCGACTGCGCCGTGCTTGATGGCGCGGACCGAGGAGGGAATATCGCCATGGCCGGTGATGAAGACGATCGGCGGGTGGTCGCCCCCGGCCAGCTGGGCTTGAAGGTCGAGGCCGTTGATATCCGGGAGCTCGACGTCGAGCAGCAGGCAGGCGGCGCCCTCGGGCATCGCCGCTCGCGCGTAGTCGCCCGCCGAGCCATAGGTTGCGACGGCCAGTCCGTGGGCTTCGAGCAACTCGCGCAGAGCTTCGCGGACCCGAACGTCGTCATCCACGATCAGGACCAGAGGCTGGAGAGACGTCATGACGGCGCCGTCGCCTCGATCGGCAGGGTGAACGCGAAGGTCGCGCCGCCGCTCGCCGCCTTCGGCTCCGCCCACAGGCGTCCGCCGTGGGACTCGACGATCGAGCGGCAGATCGCGAGCCCCATGCCCATGCCGCTGGGCTTCGTCGTGAAGAAGGCGTCGAACACCTTTTCTGTCTCCGGCACGCCCGGGCCGTTGTCGCTCACCTCGACCTGGACCACCCCGCCGTTGCGGAAGGCGCGAACGGCCAATCGGGGGCGGTCGGCGGCCCCGTCCTCCAGGGCGTCGATGGCGTTGCGGATGAGATTGGCCAGCACCTGCTGGATCTGGACCACATCGAACAGGAGGGTCGGCAAGTCCTCTGCGACGTCCGCCGTCATCTCCACGCGCGTACGGGACGCCCGATCCGCGATCAGCCGCCCCACGTCGGCGATGAGGTCCCCGATGGACGCGTGGGTGCGGGGTCCGGCCGCCTGGCTGAACAGGGCCCGGATTCGGCTCACCACATCCGCGGCGGCGTTCGCATCGCGGATGATCCGTTCGATGGTGGTCTGCGCCCGCTCCAGGTTTGGCGGCGACGCCGTGAGCCAGCGCTGGCAGGCCTGGGAGTTCAGGACCACCGCCGCCAGGGGCTGGTTCACCTCATGGGCGATCGAGGCGGAGAGTTCGGCCAGACTGGCGGCCTGGCTCGCCCGTGCGAGACGCTCCTGAGCGAGCCGCAGATCCTCCTGCGCGCGCATCTCCCCGTCGATGTCGAGACAGATGACGTTCCACTGTACGATTGCGCCGTGCGCGTCTCGCATGGCGGCCGCCCGCGTCTCGACCCAGCGATACGCGCCGTCGAACCGCCGCAGCCGGTGTCGACGCGCATAGGGCTCGCCCGTCCGCAGCGCGTGGTCGTAGTCCGCCTTGACCGCCGCGAGATCGTCCGGATGCACGCCGGCGTCCAGGGTCTGGGCGAGCCGCGACCCATGGCCCTCGTCGAGAACCTCGAGGGGGTAGCCGAGAAACTCGCGAAGCTGCTGGCTGCGGTAGACCGGTTCCCCATCCGGGGCGGCGCAGTCGATCATCGCAGGCAACGTTTCGACGAGCTGCCAGAGGAACTTCTCGCGTTCACGAAGCGCCTGGTGGGCCGTCGTCAGCTCATCGACATCGTGGCACACGCCGTACCATTGGACGATCGCGCCCATGGCGTCGAAAAGCGGCTCGGCGCGGCTGGACATCCAGTGGTAGGCGCCGTCGTGCCGGCGCATCCGGTACCGCAGCGAAAATGGTTCGCCCGTCGCCAGGCTGTCGCCGAGACCTTCTCGGAATGCCTGCCGGTCGTCGGGATGGACGGCGGCGATCAAGCCCTCCAGTCCTCCCGCGGTCAGCGCCTCTCCATCGCCGGCGCGGCCCAGATAGTCCGCCATCCGCTTGTTGAAGAAGGTGGGCTCGCCGGCGGGCGTCAGCCGCCAGACGTGGCTCGGGACGAGATCGACGAGCTGCGACAACTCCTGTTCGCGGGCCCGCAGCGCCTCCTCGTTCTTCTTGTAGACGTCGGTGGTGATCGACGTCCCGTACCAGCCCGCGATGCGCCCTTGTCGGTCCCGGATCGGCTGGGCGACGCTGCGGTTCCAAGCGTAGCCATACGCAAGCCTGACCCGGTGTTCGTAGAAGAACTTGTCGCCGGTCGCGAGGCAGTGGCGCCAGGCTGCGGCCAGGCCGTCGTAGTCATCGGGGTGAGTGTGGGGCTTCCAGACCGTGTGGCCGGCGTCCGCCGCCGCGTTCACGTCCCCGATCGTCTGATCGATGTTCACCTGGGAGAAGGTGGTGAGATAGGTCACCTTGCCGCGAGGATCGATGGCCCAGGCGTTGCCGAAGAGACCCTCGATCACCTGGATCGCCCGGGCCGCTTCGGCCTCGGTGTCGAAGGACGCGGTGAGCGCCCGGGTTCCAAAGGGGCTGGGTCCCGGCCCTGACTCGGGCGGGTCGATCGGGACGCTGTCGCCCTTCCATTGAAGGCGGCCGTCGGACGCGTACCGGGGCGGTTCCAGCGTAACCTCCGCCCAGTGGAAGTCCCCCTCGGGCTCGCGGAGACGCAGGGCGGCGGGCTGTGGCCGGCCGGTCCAGAAGGCGTGGGTGATGCCGTGCAGGGCGCCGCTGCGGTCGTCGGGGTGGACGAGCGTGAGGGCCGACGGCGTGTCGCCTGCCGGGTCGTCACGATCCGCCCTCACGGCGGCCGGCTCCGCCGCCCCCGGCGCAGCGCTCCGCTCCAGCACCGTCCCGTACCAGCCGAGGATGCGGCCGCGCGTATCGCGCACAGGCTGGCCGGAGCACCGGCTCCAACGGTAGCTCCCGTCCGCGTCGCGCAGGCGATGGGCCACATGATAATGCTCGCCCGTCCGCAGGCAGCGGCGCCAGGCCGCGGCGGCGTCGGGGTAGTCGTCGGGATGCGTCAGTCGCTCCCAGCCGGCGGCGGGATCGTCGGACGGCGGGTTGAGGTCGTCCTGCGCGACGCCCAAGAGGTCCAGCACGCTCGGGGTGACATACACGAACCGGCCTCCGGCGTCGGTCGCCCAGGCGTTGCCGACCACCTGTTCGACGACCTTCGCCGCTCGAACGACCGCCGATGGTTCGGCGTCAGTCGCGATGGCCGACATGGCTCTGCCCTCCCGTCGGAGTCGCAATCCGCCGCCACGACCCTGTCGCCAATCTAGCATTCCTTCCGACAGGGCGTGTCCCGGTCGGCCGCAGACTAGAGCCCGCCGCGCCGAGCGGCATCCTATGGAAACCCATCGGTCGCCGACGCCGTCCCACCCCCCGCGCGCCGGGGCGCAGCGCGCCGGCCGCCGGTGCGCGCGAACCTTGCGCGGACCTGTGCGCGATCCGCTCAGGCCGCCGCGACGGAGGTGCGCAGCCAGTCGGCGAGCGTGATCGTTCCGAGACGTGCGCCAGGGCCCGGGGTCAGGGAGCGTTCCTCGAGCACCGCCCCGAAATAGGGCGCCTGCGGATCGGCGACGACGCGGCGCGGATCCGACGTCGCGGCGAGGTACGCCTCGGCGAACGCATTGATGGGCATGGCCTCGGGGCCGCCGATCTCGATCGTGCCGTTCAGCGGCGCGCCGACGGCGACGGCGGCCAGGGCCTCCACCACGTCGTCGGGGTGGATGGGCTGCATCAGGGCCGTCGACAGACGGATCCGGCCGTCGACCTGGGCCGACGCGATGATCCCCTCAATGAAGGGGAGGAACTGCGTGGACCGCACCAGGCTGTACGGGATCCCGCTGGCCTTGATCAGGGTCTCCTGCGCCACCTTGGCGCGCAGGTAGCCGCTGTCGGGGAGCCGGTCGGCGCCGACGATGGACAGGGCGATGTGATGGCGCACGCCCGCAGCCGCCTCGGCGGCGAGCAGGTTGCGGCCGGCGGTCTGGAAGAACGCCATCACCGCGTCGTCGGCGAACGAGGGGGAATTGGCGAGATCGACCACGACGTCGGCGCCGGCCAGGACTTCGGCGAGACCCTCGCCGGTCACGGTGTTGACGCCGGTTTCCGGCGCGGCGGGGACGGCCTCGTGGCCGAGATGGTTCAGGCTGGCGACAAGGCGCGATCCGATCCGGCCGGTGCCGCCGATGATGACGTACTTCATCCTGCTTCTCCTCGGTGAAGGGCGGGTGTGTTGAGACCGCCGCATGCTAGGCCGACGCCAGGCGCCCGCGTATCGACCGAAGGGTTAGGCCAAGGCCTGCGTGGGTGGCCGAAGGCGCTGCAGAGCCTCGCCCAGGGTCGAGGCCCCGGGTCGAGGCGCCTCGATCTCAGTCGCCATACCGAACGGCGCGCGCGTCGGCGCTCGACCTACGGCGGAGATGACCTGGACCCCGGGCGTGGCGCCGCGCCGCCCATGGGTGATGGTCGCCATGCCGCCGCGCCCCGCACTCTGGGCTGGTCATCGCAACGCCCCCGAAGGACACGCCCATGAGCCCGCGCTTCAATGCATTCAAGGTCGCTCCCGACCTGATCAAGGCCCTGATGGCCGTCGAGACCGTCCTCGCCGACAGTGGCCTGGACCACGGACTGCTCGAGCTGGTGCGGCTGCGCGCCTCCCAGATCAACGGCTGCGCCTTCTGCATCCACATGCACGCCGTCGACGCCACGACGCACGGCGAGCCGCCCCTGCGGATGATCATGCTGAGCGGCTGGCGCGAGTCGCCGCTGTTCACCGACCGCGAGCGGGCCGCTCTGGGCTGGACCGAGGCCCTGACCCGCATCGCCGAAACCCACGCCCCGGACGCCGAGTTCGAGATGGTGAAAACCCATTTCGATGAACGCGAGATCGTCGCCCTGTCGGTGCTGATCGGCCAGATCAACGCCTGGAACCGGCTGCAGATCGCCGCGCGTGTCACCCATCCCGTCGCGGCGAGCAAAGCCGCCTGACGGTCCGTTCCGGAGCCCCTCCCCCGGCCAGGAACGGCGAAGACGCCCTCTCTCCCCCCGCCCCGACCCGGGAGAGAGGCGTCTTCGGATCGGCAGGGGCCCCGGCCCCAAGCCCCGAAGGATACCGCCATGCTGAAGTCCGCCTGCCTCGGCCTCGCGCTGCTGCTCTCGTTCGCCGCCGGCGCCAATGGCGCGTTCATGCTGATCTCGCCCGGCGGCTGGTACGCCGCCGTCCCCGGGGTCACCACGACGGGGCCGTTCAACCAGCATTTCATCCGCGACATCGGGCTGATCTTCCTGCTTCTCGGCCTGACCCTGTCGATCGGCGTGAAGCGGCCTGAGGTGCGGACCATATTCTGGACGGTCCCGGCGGTCTGGCTCTGCGGCCATGCGCTCTTTCACCTGTGGGAGGTCGCGGTCGGTATCTGTTCGGCCTCGGCGCTGTCGCGCGACTTCCCCGCCGTCAGCCTTCCCGCGATTCTGACCGGCCTCTTGGCGCTGTGGTCGTGGCGCCAGGATCGCCGCGCCTGACCTGCGCGCCGTGGGTCCGCTCTCGCGGATCGGCGACCCGCGGCCGGCGCGTCTGCGCCGGCCGCGAGGCTGTTCACGTCCCGACGTCAGATCCGCGGGGGCAGGAAGTCGTCGGCGTCGTCCGCCCGCGGAAACGCCACCACGGTCTCGCCCGCGACCTGCCAACCCTTGGGATCCTTGCGCAACCGCAGCTCATAGAGCGCCGGCGGCCTGGCGGGACTCATGCGCCGATAGAGCAGGGCTGTGGCGTGGTCGCCCTGCTGCTCGACGTGGAGCACGCGATGCTCGGTGGACAGCGGCGGATCGCCGGCCGCCCCGCGCGCCGCGAACTCCGCCATCATGGCCGCGCGTGGGACACGCTCGACCCGCCCTTCGCCGCTGACGAACAGGATCGACTGGTCGGGCGCGTAGAGGGGCTCCATCTGATCCATCCGGTAGTGGCTACCGTGCTCGACGACGCGCCGGATGAAGGCGTCGATGGCGGGGTCATATGTGTCGGTCATTGGGAATACTCCTGGGATCAATGGGGGTCAGGCCAGGGTCGCGCCGCCATCGACGGCGATGTCGACGCCCGTGACGAAGGCGCTGTCCGTGGAGGCGAGGAACACCGCGGCCTGGGCCAGCTCCTCGGCCTCGGCCAGGCGTCCGAAGGGGATCGCGCGCGCCATTTCGACGTCGAAGGCCGCCCGGCGATCCCCCTCCACGCCGAGCTTGCCGATGATCGGCGTGTCCGTCGGACCGGGTCTGAGGACGTTCACGCGGATGCGGCGATCCTTCAGCTCCAACGCCCAACTGCGCGCGAAGGCCTCGATCGCCGCCTTGCTTCCGGCATAGACCGCATGCCCCTCGAGCACCTTCCGCGCCGCGATCGAGCTGACGAGCAGGATCGAACCGCCGTCGCGCAGCCGCGGGACGATCTTCTGAACGCCGAAGAACGTTCCGCGCGTGTTGGTGAGGAACTGCCGATCGTAGTCCGCCGGGGTGACGTCGGCGCTGTGCTGGATGTCGATGACGCCCGCGTTCGCCACATAGATGTCGGCGGCGCCGAACCGCTGCGACACGACGTCGGCCACCTTGTCATGGGTTGCGAGATCCGCCACGTCGCCCACGACCCCGGTCGCCGAGGCGCCCAGCGCCGCCACGGCGGCCTCCACGGCTTCGGCGCGGCGGCCGACCAGGACGACCTGGGCGCCCTGCGCGATGAAGGCGCGGGCGGTGGCGAAGCCGATGCCGCTATTGCCGCCGGTGATCACCGCCACCTTGTTTGAAAGTCTTGTCATTGGATGCCTCCTTGGGGATGGCCTCCAATTGATGGGCGCCGGTCTGGCCTTACAGGCCTTCGCCTGGCGCATCATTCATTCCGAGATGTCCGCAATGCAGGCCCTGAACATCTTCATTCGCGTCGTTGAGGCCGGGTCGTTTACCGGCGCCGCCCGGGCGATCGGCACGACGCCGTCCGCGGTGTCCAAGAGCATGGCGCGGCTGGAGCGCCGACTGGGCGCGCGGCTGTTCGTGCGATCGACGCGGGCCTTCGCCCTGACGCCGGAAGGCGAGGCCTATTTCGAGCGCATTGCGCCCTTGGTGCGGGCCGTCGAAGAGGCGACGGAAGTGCTCCACCCGACGGGCGCGGCCACTGGCCGCCTGCGGCTCAGCATGCCGGCCGATTTCGGCCGCGTGCTCGTCGACGCCCTGACGACGCGCTTTCACCAGGCGCATCCAGGCCTTCAGCTCGACGTGACCATGACTGACCGGCGGGTCGATCTCATCCGTGAAGGCTACGACGCGGTGATCCGGGTCGGCCGCGTCCCCGACACCGGCTTGATCGCCCGGCCGCTCGGCGCGCTCTCCATGGTCCTGGTGGCCTCCCCGCGCTACCTGGTCGTTCGCGGCGCACCCCGCAGCGTCGAAGCGCTCGCCGATCACACCCACGTCCGCTACCTGCTTGGCGGCCGGCCCTACCCGATCAGCATCGAAGGGCGTGAGGTCACGCCGCCGCCGGGTCCGTTCGACGCCGACAGCGGCGAGGCGATGCGAATCGCCGCGCGCAACGGGCTCGGCGTCGCCCAATTGCTGCGGGCCTCGGTCGCGGACGAGTTGGCGTCGGGCGAACTGGTCGTCGTCCTGCCCGATCATCCGCTCCCGCCAGCGCCGGTTCAGATCCTGCACGCCTTCGGGCGCGCCGTCCCGTCGCGGGCGCAGGCGTTGTTCGGATTTCTCGAGGCCGAGATGCCGCGCTGGCGCTAAGGCCCCATTCAGCGTCTTGCCGCCGACATGGCGCCATCCGTCTCGCCGTAAGGCGAGAGCGGCCACGCCCCGAGGATAGATGATCGCCCCGCGACCGGGCCCTAGGTTCGCATGGCCCTTCAAGCAGCCCTCGAGCGGAACATGACTCTCAGCGTCGTCGCGCGGATCCGGGACGCGGTCCTTCCCAACCGCCCATCGGCAGCCGAGACCGCCGTCCAGGTCAGCGGCCTGGACGTGGACGCATATGGCGCGCCGGTCACCTTCGGCCCGGCGCGCTGGCTGGTCTGCTTCGTGCCGGGACTTCGCCACCAGGCCTGGCATCGCCTGGTTCATCGCACCCACAAGCACGTGCTGATGCTGCGGCGGAACGCCGACGACACCTGGACGCTGTTCGAGCCGTGGTGGACCCGGTTGCTTGTGCGGTCGATCCGCGCCGACCAGGCGGTGAAGTACCTGCGCTGGGCCGCCTTGGGGGACGCGCTCCTCGTCGAGGAGGACGTGCCGGGCCACGGCAGCCAGCTCCGCGGCTGGGCCAACTGCGCCAGTCTCGCGGCCTTTGTCCTCGGCCGACCCTATCGGGTCTGGTCGCCGAACGGCCTGTTCCGGCGCCTGCTCGCCGAAGAGGGCGTGAAGCGGGTGGACGTCCGGGCGATGCTTGGCCGCCTGACCGCTCCAGAGTCGCAAGATGGTCGCCGCCGGGCGCCGGGGCCTGACCTGACGTCCAGCGGTCCTACCTCCTGGGGATAGGACGTCCTGCGCCCCGGGCCGGATCGTCACTCGGAGGCGAGGTTCCTAGGTCTGGATGGAGCTTCCGACAGCCGCGCGTGAAGCCCCAGCAGAATGGAATCACCATGACCTCTCCCAAGACCCAGACCTCAAGGCGCGGGGTGATGACCGCCAGCCTCGGGATCGCCGCCGTCGGCGCCGCGACCGCCGCCACAACACAGGGCGCCAGCGCCGCCCCCGGTCGTCCGGCGACCCGCGGAAGCAACATCCTGGCGGTGCGCGACGGCACGCAGATCTTCTACAAGGACTGGGGCCCCTCTTCCGCCCAGCCTGTCGTGTTCCACCACGGATGGCCGCTCAGCGCCGACGACTGGGACAACCAGATGCTCTTCTTCCTGGAGAAGGGCTATCGGGTCATCGCCCACGACCGGCGCGGGCATGGTCGCTCGACCCAGACCGACACCGGCAACGACATGGACACCTATGTCGCCGACCTGTTCGACCTCACCGATCATCTGGACCTGAGGAACGCCATCCACGTGGGGCACTCCACCGGCGGCGGCGAGGCGGCCCACTACGCCGCGCGCGCGAAGCCGGGGCGCGTGGCCAAGGTGGCTCTGCTCGGAGCGGTGCCGCCGATCATGGTGAAGTCCGCGAAGAACCCCGGCGGCCTGCCGCTGGAGGTGTTCGACGGCTTCCGCGCCGGCCTGGCGGCCAACCGGGCCCAGAACTACCGCGAGATCGCCTCGGGACCGTTCTACGGTTTCAACCGCCCCGGCGCGAAGGTCGTTCCCGCCATGGTCGACAACTGGTGGCGCCAGGGGATGATGGGCGGCGCCAAGGCGCAGTACGACTGCATCAAGGCGTTCTCGGAGACCGACTTCACCGACGACCTGAAGGCGATCGAGGTCCCGGTGCTGCTGATGCACGGCGACGACGATCAGGTCGTGCCGATCGCCGACGCCGCCCTGATCGGCATCAAGCTCCTCAAGCACGGGACGCTGAAGGTCTACCCGGGCCTGCCGCACGGCATGGCGACGACCCACGCCGACATCATCAACGCGGACCTGCTGGCCTTCTTCAAGGCCTGAGGTCCGCGCGCAAGCGCCGCGGGCGCATTTCCGGCCGCGCCGACCTCGCCCCTGGAGGCGGCCCTGTCGGAGCCGAACCTCGAACCCCCGGCGCTTGCGCCGGGGGCTTGTCTGTCGACTCGGCCGTGACGCCGATCGGCCGGCAAGACGGCAGGGCAGGCCCCTCGTCGGTCTCGCCGCATCCCGTCCGACAGGTCGACCTTCCGAAACTTCAGGCGGGCCTCGCCCCCAGGATGGGTCGCGCACGGCGCGACGATCTCCGTAACCTGGGCCGGTCGGCAATCCCGGTCCTTGGGGCCGACCTTCACCCGAGGTGGCAACATGCAAACTGGCTTCAAGCCTGAGCCGACGGACGCGCCAAGCGATGGGTTACGCGGCGAACGGGACGCCCTGCGCCGCGAAGCGCTTGGGCTGATGACCGCCGGAATGACGCACGATCTGGATCAGATGATGCGGGTGCTCTCCAGCGCGACGCGCGTCCTCGACGGACAATCCGAACCGCGAAACATGGAAAGCCATCAACCGCTCGTGGCCGCCGCCCTCCGATCGCTGGACCGCGCGGCGGCGCTGATCGGACTCTTCGCTGGCGCGCGCCGGACGGATGGCGCAGGCGTCGAAGACCTGGATGTCGCGCTCTGCCTGGCGGCTCTGGAACCGCTCCTGCAATGGATGGCCGGAGAGACGATCCGCGTGGACCTGCGGGTCAGCCCGGCCTGCGCTCGGGTCGCCTGTCGCCGCCGCGATTTCGAGACCGCGCTGCTCCATCTGGTTCTCAACGCCCGGGACGCCATGCCGGACGGCGGAATCCTGACGATCGAGGCCGCGGATCGGGATGGCGCCGGAGCGTCGAGACGGGTCGTCCTGAGCATCACCGACACCGGCTCGGGCATGGACGCTGCAACCTTGTCGTGCGCGTTCGAGCCCTTCTTCACCACAAAGGGCGGCGACCGCGGCGAAGGTCTCGGCCTTGCGATGGTGCGTCGCTTCGCCCAGGCCGCGGGCGGCGGTGCGACCGCTTGCAGCGCCCCGCGCAAGGGAACCAAGGTTACGCTGAGCCTGCCCGGGACGACATGACCGTACGCCTCCCAATGAGCCGGCCGGCCAGGCGCCTCCCGCGCCAGGTCCGAAGCGGCTTCGCCGTTTGCGCCCCGGCGATCGGCCCGCCCGCCTACAGGTCGGCTCGCCATGCCTATGCGCACGTATGGCCCGTTCTGGTCCTGAGACCAGTCGAACCTCGCCGCGGCCGGACACTAGATTCCCGCCTGCCGCGTCTGAAGCGGTGACCGGAAGGACAAAGACCATGAAACTCGACGATATCTCGCGCGCCCTGGGCGCTCATGCCGACGAGCTGGTCCCGTCGCGCTACGCGCTCAAGATCGGCGACATCGACGTCCTGGTGGTCAGCGACGGGGTTCTCCCGCTGCCCACCAGCACGATGTCCACCAACGTCGATCCGGCCACACGTACGGCCTGGTTCAAGGACCAATTCCTCGGCCCCGACAAGTTCGACTGGGCCCTGAACGTCATGGTCGTCCGGAGCGGCGACCAGACCATCCTCATCGACGCCGGTCTGGGCGGACAGTTCTCCGGCTTCCCGCGCGCCGGCCAGTTCCCCCAACGCCTGGAAGCGGGCGGGATCGATCTCGGATCGATCACTGACGTCGTCGTGACCCACATGCACATGGACCACGTCGGCGGCCTGCTCGTGGACGACGTCAAATCCCGCCTGCGCCCGAACGTGCGAATCCATGTCGCCGCGGCCGAGGTCGAGTTCTGGAAGGCGCCCGACTTCACCCATGCCGTCATGCCGGAGCCCATCCCCGACGTGCTCCGCTCGACGGCAGCGCGGTTCGTGGAGCTGTACGGCGACAACCTCCTCACCTTCGATGAGACCTTCGAGGTGGCGCCGGGCGTGACCGTGCAGCGCACGGGCGGCCACACGCCGGGCCACAGTATTGTCCACGTCCTGTCCGGCGATCAGCGCCTGATCTTCGCCGGCGACGCCCTTTTCCCCGTCGCCTTCGACCACCCGGACTGGCAGAACGGCTTCGAGCACGACCCGGAGGAGGCTACCCAGGTTCGCATCCGCCTCATGAAGGACGCCGCAGCGAGCGGCGATCTGCTCGTCGCCAGCCATCTGCCGTTCCCGTCCGTCGGCCGCATCGCCGCCATTGGCGACCACTTCCGCTGGATCGCCGGCTTCTGGGACTACTGATCGGGACATGTTCTGCACCTGACCAATGAGCTGGCTCATCGGCAAAATGAGCCAGCTCTCCGGCGCCCAAAGCCGTGACAGTTCGGGCCAGGAGCGGAAGTTGGGACCATGCCGGCAAGCGGACCTTGAATCGGCCTTCCCGGCGACGCCCGCGCCGCCTGTCCTGCCGCGCGTCAGGCTGCGATCTTCAGGCGTCCTGCGAGAACACCTCGTCGTACGCACACGGGATGCGGCGCCAATCGGCGCGCAGCGCCTCGGCGGCTGCGCGCTCGGTCACGGACATCCGGGCGGCCAGATCGTCGGCGCGCGCGGCGGCTTCCGCGTGGCCGTTCGCACCCGCCAGCGCGAACCAGGCCTGCGCCTGCGACAGGTCCTGATTGGCGGCGACCGTGCGCATCAGTTTCCGGCCCCGCGAAGGCGAACGCGGGTTCTCGCCAGCATAGATGCGGCCGAGCTCGTATTGCGCGGCGGGATGACCTTGCCGCGCCGCGCGGCAGAGCCATTCGGTCGCCATCTGCGTAGACGACTCCGCTCCCGTCAGACAGCAGTACGAAAGCCCAAGCCGGTACTGCGCGTCGGCGTCGCCGCTCACGGCCGTCGGCAGAAGCTCGGCGCGCTCTGACGCGCGCGCTGCGTATGTCGCGCCGCTGAGTGTTGCGCCGACGCAGCCCGACAGTCCGACGACGAGCGCCGCCGATAGAAGGCGCCTTGCGCGCCGCCATTCCGTTCGCATCTTTTTTCGCTTTGTTGATCGCGTCGCTCGACGCCACTGCACGCGACCGACGATCGCCGCCGTCGCGCCCTTCCATCCGCTCGCCGTCAGTCCAGCACGGCGATCTCGCTTTGACTGTCCCGCGTCAGCAGGAGGTAGAGGCAAGGCACGATGACGAGCGAAAGCAGTGTCGAGGCGACCAGCCCGAAGATGATGGCGTAGCACAGGGGCGCGTACATCGAGCTGCCCGTCGCCAGCGGGATGAGGCCGACCACCGTCGTGATCGAGGTGGTCAGGATCGGCCGGAGCCGCGCGGCGGCGCCGTCGGCGGCCGCTTCGGTGATCGTCGCGCCTTCCTGCAGGCGCTCGTTCATGGTCGCGACCATGACGATGCCGTTGTTGGCGACAATGCCGATCAGCGAGATGACGCCCACCATAGCAAAGAAGCTGAGCGACATGCCGGTGATCCAGAAGCCCAGGAATGTGCCGACGAGCGCCAGCGGCATGGTCGTCATCAGGATCACCGCCTGGCTGAAGGAGCCGAACACGATGACCAACACGGCGAACACCATGACCAGCGCGACCACGAGCATGACGCCGGCCGAGCCGAAGGTCTGGGCGGTCTCGTCGGACTCGCCGCCGATCGACCAGGCGTAGCCCGCCGGCCAATCGGCGCTGGCGGCTTCAAGCCGCGTCCTCAACTCCGAGTCCACATCGCCGACATTGGCGCCGCTGACCTTGGACAGGACCGTGATGGCGCGTTCGCCGTCACGATGCAGGATGGAGGACGGCGCTTCCGAAAGTTGCGGATCCACCAGCGACAGCAGCCCGACCGTGTATCCGCCCGGGATGAAGGCGCGCACCAGGGCCAGGTCCTGCATCCGGGTGGGTCCGCCCGCCTCGCCGCCGCGTCCCTCCCAGTCGAGCCCGAGATGGATGTCGAGATCCTTCTGCGGGCCACCGGTGGCGAACACGCCGACCTTGTCGTTCGACAGGGCGTAGCGGATCTGCGCGGCGAGATCCTTCTGGGTCAGACCGAAGAAATCGGCCGCCTCGCGCCTGGGATGCAGCGAGAGCTCGGCTTTGACGCTGCCGAGATTGTCCCGGACGTCGGTGGCGCCGGCGATGCCGCCCAGGATGTCCTGAACCTGCGCGGAAAGCCGTTGCAACTCGCCCATGTCGTCACCCGTGATGTCGACGGAGATCGGATCGTCTGTGGACGGCCCGCCGCTTTCGCTGGTGACCAGCAGCCGCGCGCCCGCGACATTGGCGTCGAGCCAGCGCCTCAGGTCCTCGCGGATCTCGCCTTCAAGGGCGTAGCTCGGCTTGGTCCGGTCGCCGCGTTCGACCAGCGTTATGGAAAGCCCGATGAAGTTCTCCGCGTCCGAGGGCTCCAGCGCCGACAGGATCGAGCCGGACGCGAAGGGGCTCTTTCGGCCGACCAGCTTGCTGACGCGTTCGACATATGGCTGCTTGCGCAGCATCTCTCCGACATCGTCGGCGACGCGCTGCGAGGCGCTCAGCGTCGTCGACGGCGGCAGTTCGATATTTACGCCGACATTGATCCCGTCCTTGGGCGGATACATCGTGACGGGGACCTGGGTGGCGGCGACCAGCGAGATCAGGAACACGCCCAGCGCGCCGGCGGTCCAGAGCATCGCGCGCCGCTTGCTCGCCAGCGTAGCGGCCAGACTCCAGGCTTTCAGCCGCGCCGACATCGCGCCCATGATCCGGTCGGCCTTGGTCTCCTTCACCTCGGCGCCCTGCTTGGCGACGCGGCCGAGCAAATGGCGCGAGAGCGGCACGCTGACCAACAGCGCGGCGACGAACGCCACCGTCAGACAGGCGATCGCCGTGACCGGCAGAACGCGTATGAACTTGCCGGAGATGCCTGCGATCGCCATCAGCGGGGCCAGCGCCAGCACCGTGGTCAGCTGACCGGCGAACGCCGGCATGCCGTATCGTTTGATGGTGGCCAGCGCCGCCTGACCGAAGGTCTTCCGGTTTGCGTAGATCTCCTCGTGGATGCCTTCCATCATGAGGATGAACACGTCCACCAGCAGGCCGAGCGCGAGCACCATGCCGATGATCACGAGCTCATTGAGGCTGTAACCCAGAAGCCAGATGATGATCAGCGCGCCGCTGAAGGACAGCGGGATCGACAGGCCCGCGATCAGCCCTTCCCGCCAGGTCAGGATCAGGAAGAGGATGACGAACACGATGATCATGGCCTGAAGGCCGTTCACGAAGACGCCGGAAAGCGACTCCCAGATCTGCTCCGACTCATCCTGCGTGACGGTGTATTCGGCGCCCTTCGGCCAGATCGGGGTCTGCCGCCATTCTTCCAGGTCGGCCTTGATCTCCGCGATCAGCTTGACCGTGTCGGCGCCGGGCGTCTTCTTGATCGAGATTTCGATGGAACGGCCGAACGGAGCGCCGTCCTCGCTGAAGAACGCGCGCGTCGTCTCGGTTTCGAACTTGCGCTCCACGCTCGCCAGTTCGCCCAGGCGCATGGAATGTTCGTTGAGCGCGCCCCCGCGGTGGACGATCGGCAGATCGCGCAAGTCCTCGACGCTTTGGAACCGGCCCTCAAGCCGCGCGACGGCATTGATCTCCTCGCTTTCGATGTCCCCGAACGGCTGGTCGAGATTGGCGGCGGAGATCGCCTGGGTGACCTGTGTGGGCGGCACGCCAAGGGCCAGGAGCCGTTCCGGCGCCAACAGCACCTGGATGATCTCATCGCGCGCGCCGCCCAGTTCGGCGGCCTTGACGCCGCCGATGGTCGCGATGCGCGCCTGCAGTTCTTCGGCGAGCTGGTTCAGCTCGGCTTCGGACTCCGCGCCGGTCAGCGCGATGGTCATGATCGGACGGTCGTCGACCGACACCTGCTGGATATCCGGGGCGTCGGCGTCGCCGGGCAACTCGGCCTCGGCGTCGGCGACCGCGTCCCGCAGCCGCCGCATCGCCTCGCCGCTGTCCGACTCGGCGGTGAATTCGACGGCGATGACCGAAAAGGAATCGAAGGAGGCGCTCGAATACGCCTTCAAGCCCGGCAGGGTCGCGATCTCGTCCTCGACGCGCCGCGTCACCTGGTCTTCGATGGTCTGCGGATCGGCGCCGGGCCACGCGGTCGTCACGATGGCGCTCGGAATGTCGAGATCGGGCAGCGACTCCTTGGTCAGGCCCAGATAGGCGAAGACGCCGCCCACCAGGAACAGCAGGGCCAGGAGCGTCGCGAACGTGGTCTTGAGGAACAGGAAGCGCGCCAGCGGATGCGCATTGGCGACTTCCTCCGTCTCGCGCGGCGTGTCGCCGCGCGGTTCATCCTTGCGGTTGATTTCGGACATCGGGGTCTTTCGATCTATTCGATGGGCTGCGGCGCGGCGCCGATGAGGCGGACGGCATCACCGTCGGCGAGGCGGGAACGTCCGTCGGTGACGACGACGTCGCCAGGCTTGAGACCCGCGAGCACTTCAAAGCCGCTCGGGCCCTCCAATCCGGTCCGGATCGCCGCCTTCGAGACCCTGTTCGCGCTGCGATCCAAGCGGAACACGAAGGGCTTGGAGTTCTCGTACCGAAGCGCGTTGATCGGCACGACGACCGCGTCTTCGGCCACGGGGCCGGCGATCCAGACCGTCATGAACTCACCGTCCTGGATCTGCTTGGCGCCCTGGACGGTGCGGATCCGGACCGCGAACGTGCGCGTCTCGGGATCGATCGAAGGGCTGACCGCGTAGACGCGGCCCCCGATCGCCGCAGCCGGGGGCGGGCCGCCTTCCCGGGCCGACCCTGTGGAACCGGCCTGCGCCATCAGCACGTCGGCGCCGGCTCCGACGCGTCCGAAGGCGTACGACGGCAAGTTGACCCGCACCTCGTACTGGGCCGGGTTGACGATGACGACGGGAACGGTGCTCAGCGCCGCCCCCTCGTTCGCCGTCTGCACCTGCTGCGGGGAGAAGTAGTACCCCTGCTCGATGTTCAGGCGCGCCACCACGCCGTCGATGGGCGCGACGATGCGCGACTCAGCGGCCGACAGAGACGCGTTCTCGTATTGCACGCGCGCCCGCTTCAGCTGGGCCTGGGCTTCGTCGTACTCCTGCTGTGAGGCGGACCCCAGTTCGAGCAGGCGCTCGAAGCGGTCGAAGGTCCTTTGCGCCAGCTCGAGGTTGGCTTGCGCCTCGCGGACGGCCACGTGGGAAAGGCCGGAGGGCTGATCGTCCGCTCGAACGTTCTTGGCCTGATACGCGATAAGCTGGCCCTTCCGGACGCGATCGCCTTCCTTGAGGGACGGGTTGAGGTACGCGATGCGCCCGGGGCTTTCGAAGCTCAGGAATTCGCGCTGAACCGCCCGCGCGGTGCCTTCGCCGAAGATCCAACGTTGCACCTCGCCCCGCTGGATCGCGGCGACGCGGACGCTCACCTTCGCTTGGGACGCTTGCGACTTGGCCGCCGTGTCCGTCTTGGCCGTGCATCCGGCCGTGAGGCACACGACGAGCGCCGGCGCCAACAGCTTCAATTTGCTGCGCATGTTCTACTCCGAGGATGGGCTTGCCGCCGCGCCCGGGTTCGAAGCGTCGAACCCGCCGCCGAGGGCGAGATGAAGGTCAATTCTGTTCTCCAGCCGCTGACGGCGGGCGGCGATGTAGGCGCTGCGCGTGTCGAGCGCGCGCTGCTGCGACTCGAGCACCGTCAGGAACGGCGCCACCCCTTGCGCATAGCGGTGGTAGGCGATGCGTTCGGCCTCGGTGGCGGCCTTGGACGCCGTCGCGAGGGACGCCTCGCGCGCGGCGAGGAGCGCCTCCCTGGCCAGCGCCGACTCCACTTCCGCGAAGGCCGTGAGCGTCGCTTCGGCGTAGGCTTCCACCGCTTCGCGCTGACGCGCGTCCGACAGCACGACGTTGGCCCGCAGGCGGCCGCCCTGGAAGATCGGCTGCACGGCCTGATGCGCGATCGACCAGACCGAGAAGTCGCCATCCAGCAGATCCGAAAGATCGCTGGATAGCCGCCCCGCCGATCCGGTCAGGCTGATCGAGGGCAGAAGGGCGCGCTGCGCGGCGTAGGTCCGCAAGCCCGCGGCGCGCACCGCCTTTTCGGCGGCGATGAGGTCGGGGCGGCGGGCCAAGAGATCGGCCGGCGCGCCGGCGGGCGGCGGCGGCGGCGCGTCGGGCAGAACGTCGGGCGTCGCGATCTGGCCCGCCGGGTAGTCCCCGAGGAGGACCTCCAGCTGGCGGGCGGACTGCTGGTAGGCGTCCGAGCGTTGGCGCAGGCCGGCGCGCGCTGTTTCGAGGTTGGCGATCGCCAGGAACTTGTCGGTCGGCGACGCAACACCGGCGTCGGCGCGGTCGCCGACCTGGCGCGCCGTCTCCTCCAGCGCGGCGACCGTGCGCTGGGCGAACTCAAGCTGTTCCCGAGCCTCGATCGTGGCGAAATAGAGCTTGGCCGTCTGCGCCGCCATCGATTGGCGGGCCGCCCGAAGGTTCTCCGCCGAAGCGAGGAAGTCCTCTTGCGCCGCGCCGTCCAAAGCGGCGATCCGCCCCCAGAGGTCGGCCTCCCACACAACATTGAGCGAGATCCCGACGTTGTGCGTTTCCACGGATGTCGCTCGGCCGCCGGCGTCAACCAGGGGAAATCCGGCGAGCGATTGCTGTTGCTTGGCCGCGCCGAGCCCCGCCGAGAGCTGCGGCCAACGGGCCGCCCCGGCGATGCGCGCCTGGGCCTGCGCCTGATCGGCGCGGGCGGCGGCCCGCAGGACCCGCGGATTTTCCATCTGCACTTCCGCGATCAGCGCGTTCAGCCGAGCGTCGCCGAAGCTTTCCCACCAGTGATCGTCAATGGGAGCGACGGGGGTTGGCGTCCCCCATTCCTGTGCGCCGCTGTAGACGTCCACGTGTGGCGGCGCGCCGGATGCGCAGGCCGTCACGGCGAGCGCGGAGGCGATCGTCAAGACGTGCAGGCGGCGTTTCATGCGATGTTTCACCTAGAAGTTCGTCGCCGCGTCGTCGTGGTGCGGCGATGGAGCTTCTAGGGCGCGCCCATGGCGCGGATGTCCCACTCAGGAAGAGAATTGTCGCAAAGTGCATCAGTGGAAATGCAGCGCCCGCGACGCCCAGAACAGGGTGGGGTCAGATGTGAACATCTGACCGCTGAGTTGTGCTCTAGATTCCAAAGTGTGGAGCGCGTTCGAGCGGCGAAGCCGCCCACACTTTCGCCTAACGCGCTCTAGCGGTCGGCCTATTCCACCGCCGTCAAAGGCATTCTCAGCATGGCGCGCGCGCCGCCTTCAGGGCGGTTCTTGAGCGTGATTTCGCCGCCGTGACTGCGCGCGATGGTGCGGGCGATCGCCAGTCCCAGGCCGAGCCCGCCCGTCTCGCGATTGCGCGAATCCTCCAGGCGCACGAACGGCTCGAACACGGCCTCCTGCTGGGGATCGGGCACGCCCGCGCCATCGTCGTCGATCTCGACCACAACGTCTTCCCTGAGCACGCGAAGGCGAACTCTCGCGCGCTGGCCGTACTTGAGCGCGTTCTCGATCAGGTTTCGCAGCGCGCGCGAGATCTGGGCCGATCGGATGAAGACGGCGAGCTTGGCTTCTTCGCTCTCGAACACGACGTCCTGTCCGAGATCCCGATAGTCGGCGCAAAGAGCGTCAACCAGGGCTGGCAGATCGACCTTGCGGGTCTGTTCGGGCGCGACGCCTTCGCGCACGAACGACAGGACGGCGTCGATCGTGCTTTGCGCCTCTTCGACGACGGCGATCGTGCGATCGCGATTCTCGGGATCTTCGATCATCTCGGCGCGAAGGCGCAGCGTGGTGAGCGGCGTGCGCAGGTCGTGCCCGATGGCGCCGATCATGCGCCTCTGCAGGTCGATCAGCCGTGCGCGCCCGTCGTTCAACGCGTTGAACGCCGCGATCATGTGGCGCACGTCACTGGGGCCTTCCTCGGGAATGGGCGCGACCTCGCGGCCGACCCGCAAATCCTCGCATGCGTGGGCCAGACTGCGCAGCGGACGTGAGATCAGCCACGCCAACCAGAGCGTCACCGCGATCGCGGCGGTCAGCAGGAGCGCCGTGCCCGCCAGCACCCGCCCGCCCAGCTCGTGGGCGATCTGCGGCGTGCGCAGCACCGAATTGAGCCAACGCCCGTCCGGGAGCGGCGCGGAAATCACCGTCAGCTGGAACTGCGCCTTGTCGTTGGCGCCCGGCGCTTCACGCAGCGCGGCGCCGAGCCCGAGTTCGCCCAGGACCATCCCGGACTGGGTGACCACGCGGGACATCTGCGTCGAGTTCACCACATAGGTCCGCGCCGCGGCGCGGTCTGCGGCAGCCTCCAGGCCGGCGCTCCGCAGGCGGCGGTCAAGCACGCGCTGGAACTGGCGCGGTTGGTCGCCGTCGGGAAAGCGGGCGACGGCGGAAAGCTTACCGACGTCGAAGAACTGCAGTTGACCCTGATCGTTGACCACCAGGGGCGCGGCCGACCCGCCGTGATGCAGCGCCTCGGCGCGCTGCACGAATTGGCCGATCGCCGCGGAATGCTGGGCCAGCGCGAAGGACAGCCGCCGTTCGCCGACGATCAGCGCGACATTCGCGCATTGCGCAATGAGGAGGGTCGCCGCGACCGCTACCGCCATGCGCATTGCGAGGCTGTCGAGCGGGCGCTTCACTTGCGGCGCTCGACGTCGCCGACGAACTGATAGCCGCCGCCCCACACCGTCTTGATGAAACGCGGATTGGCGGGGTCTTCTTCGATCTTCTTGCGCAGGCGCGAGACCTGATTGTCGATGCTGCGGTCGAACGCCTCTGCGTCGCGCCCCTGGGTGATGTCGAGCAGCTGCTCGCGCGACAGCACCAGACGCGGCCGCTCCAGGAAACTCACGAGCAGGCGGAACTCGCCGGTCGACAAGGGCACGACCACGCCGTCGGCGCCCACGAGCTCGCGCTGACCCACCTGCAGCGTCCAGGGGCCGAACAGGACGCGCTCGCCAAGCTTGGCGGCTTCAGGCCTCTGCGCCCCTTCGAGCCGGCGCAGCACGGCGCGAATGCGAGCCAGCAATTCCCGTGGATTGAAGGGCTTGGGGAGGTAGTCATCGGCACCCAGTTCGAGGCCGACGATCCGATCGGCGTCGTCGCTGCGCGCCGTCAGCAGTATGACCGGCGGCCCGTCGGTTTCGCGCAGGTGGCGGCAAAGGGACAGGCCGTCCTCGCCGGGCATCATCACGTCGAGGACGATGAGATCGACGCGCTCGACGCCCAGAAGGCGACGCGCCGCCGCGGCGCTCTCGGCCAGCGTCACGCGCAGGTCTGCGCCCTTGAGGTATTCGCCGACCAGGCGGCGAATCTCGTGCTCGTCGTCGACAACCAGGATGTGGGGCGGACGCGACTCGGGTTCGCTCATGTTCAAAGTCTCCCTGGCCTTGGGCGACAAATCTGCGTCCGTCGCGAGAGTCGCTTGGGCGCCACCTGCGCGCGCCTGGACCGACCTTCTAGGCCCAAAATGTCCCCCATAGACGGCGGTGGAAGCCTGAATTGTCGCAAATTGTATCGATCAGGCGCGCGGACCTCCGGCCCGCGACGGCGCATGAAGCCCAGATGGCGCGCCGACCGGCCAGCGATCGGACGCCCTGCGCGCAAAGCCGCCGACCCTGCGCCATGCGGCTGAAGGGTCGGCGGCATCCGCCGGCGGGAGGGGGGAGGTGCGCCGGCGGTGGTGGCCACGCGCGGCTGGCGCCGGACGCGGCGAGCCTTGGATCAGCGCCTCGACGCCAACCTGGCGCGCGCCTGCGCGCGCATTTCGTCTTCCATCGTGTTCAGCTCGGCGAGCTGGGTGGGCGTCAGCACGCCGTCGAGGTCGCGCATCATGCGCTCCGTCTCGCCTTGAAGCGCGCTGCGCAGCGACCGCGCCTCGCGCATGCTGATCGAACCGTCGGCCCGCGCCTTTTCGACGAGCGCCTGGCGGCGTTGGAAGCTGGCGCGCATGATGGGTTCGGCGCGCGTGCGCTGTTCGGCGGTGAGGTGAAGGCGCTCGACGGCGCCCTCAAGGCGTTGAGTCACCTCCGCCCGATCCGGCGGCGAAGCCGGCTGCGCGCTTGCGCCGCCGATGGAGACGAGGGTCGCCGCGGCGGCGACGGCCATTAGAGTGCTGATCGTTGTGGTGTTCATGGGGTTGGTTCCAAAGCAATGAAGGCCGCGGCGTCGCGCGGCGGTGTGTGGCTTTGTGAAGCGCACCTGTGCCGGGGATGTCCCCGCGAACAGGAAAGTTGTCGCAATTGGCGCCAACGCTCACGCGCCCAGCTCGGTGTCGGGGAAGAGACACCATTCGTAGCCAACTCGGGCGGGACCGTCGCCGTCCTTCCTCGTCACATCTCAAGCGCCCCGTGTGTCGCCCCTGCGCCACCTCCGGTCCTTCTCCTTCCCAAGCGACCTCCCGCGCATCTGCGCGTTCGCCAACTTCAGCTGTCTCGCGAGCGCCAGCAGCTCCGTATCCGGCGCCGGCAGGGTCCCCACGAACCGCTTCACCTGCGCGCCGAGCTCGCGATCGCCGGCGTCCCCCGACGCCTGCAGGAGCTTCGCCTGCGCCAGATAGAGTCGGCGGATCGCGGCCTGTCGCCTGGCGATCTGTCGGTCCCACGCCGTCGCCTCCACCCCGCCGCCGAACGCGGCCCGCGCGGCGTCCCGAAGCTTGCCGGCCGCGACACAGCCCATCCGTCCGCGACCCTGCGCGTGGCGCTCGCGCAGCCGCCGGATCGCGCCGCGCTCGGCGCGGCGGGTGACCCCGCGCGCCCGTCGCGGGGTGGCCTCGGCCTCCACGCCCCGCTCGCGGAGCGCCCGCGCGAAGCCCTGCCGCCAGGTTTCGAGGTCGGCCTTCTTCGGCGAAAGGCGGGTCCCGTCGTCCGCGAGCGCCCGGACCGTCAGGTGCGCATGCGGATGCGGCGTGTCGGTGTGCAGCACGAGCAGATACTCGTGGCGCCCCGCGAACGTCTCCCCCGCGAAGGCCCGCGCCGCGTCGTAGAACGCCAGCGGGTCCGTCCCCGCCGGCATGGAGAGGATCAGGCTCACGCTGAAGGGCGAGGTCGCGCGCCGGCGGCTGTCCAGGAGCGCCGCCGCCGACCAGTCGCGCGCCAGGTCCGAGAGCTCGCGCCGGCCCTCGATCGGCCAGCCGTCGCGATCCTCGGCGCGCAGCTGTCCGTTGCGGGTGACGTAGCTCAGGTGCGCCGCCAGATGCGCCGGATCGCGGGTCCGCCCCGTCACCTTCACCATCACCTCCGGCGCGCGGCCCGCCACGCGCCGGAGGCGGTCCCGGACCGCCCGGCCCGCGTCCAACCCGGCCAGGACGGACTCCGGGCGGCGCACGCGCGGGCGCACGGGCGGCCGCCACACCTCCTCGAACCCGGCGACCGTCCGGAACGCGCTCACAGGTCCGCCGCCCAGTAGGCCAGGTTGCCGGCGAAGGCCTCGCCCAGGCCGGCGATGTGGGCGGCCAGCTCGCCGCGCAGGTCGTCGACGGCGCCCAGTTCCAGCTCGAGCACGCGACCCTCCATCACCGCCGTGTTCAGGGCGCGGGCGATCTGGTTGACGTTGACCCCGATGCGCCGGACCTCGCCATGGATGGCGATCAGCGCGAGCTCGTCGGGCCGGGCGAAGCGCGGCGCCCCGGACGCGTGGCGCCGGACGAGGGCCGCCACCCACGCCGCCCGCGGCAGGCTGAGGGCCGCGGCCTGGTCGCGCACGTGGCGCGCCTCGGGCGCGGCCAGCCGCACCATCAGGCGCATGGCGTCCCGTCGCCCAGGCGCCGTCGGCGAGGCGGCCGGCGGGCCGGCGCCCGCGGCCGACTCGACGAGCCGCCGCAGCAGGGCCGAGCGCCCGCCCACGGGCGCCGCCGCGGCGTCGAAGCGCGCCGCCAGGTCGCGCGTCACACGGGCGCTGAGCACGGGGATGACGGGGACTCCTGTCTACAAAGCTGCCGGCAAGGCTATCCTGCCCTAGACCGCCGCGAGGCAGCTTGGCCCCTCCCCTCGGCCGCCACGAGGGCGCAAGCCCCTCCCCCATGCGCGAGGCCGGCTGGCGACAAGCCGGCGCCGCCCGACCGCTCAGCCGAATTCGACGACGAGCTTGCCGGTCGCATGGCCCCGCTGGCTGACGATCTGGGCCGCGATCGCCTGGTCGAACGGGAACCGCCGGTCGATGTGCATCGCGAACGCGCCCCGCGCGCACAGCCCGGCCATGGCGGCCAGCAGCCCGGCCGGGTCGACCGGCGGCCCATGGCAGAACCTCGCCCCGTACCGTTCGGCGGAGACATCGGCGACCGAGAGCACCCGCGAGGGCCGGCCGACGATCGCGATCAGTTCGGGAATGATCCCCGAGCCCGCCACGTCGATGGCCGCGTCCACCCCGCCGGGCGCCAGCCCGCGGACCCGCGCCGCCAGCCCGGGCCCATAGGCGGTGGGGACGGCGCCGAGCGCGCGGAGATAGTCGTGGTTGGCCGGGCTCGCCGTGCCGATCACCGCGATCTCGCGCAACCGCGCCAGCTGCAGGATCGCGCTGCCGACGCCGCCGGCGGCGCCGCTCACCAGAAGCGTCTGGCCGGGTTCGACGCCGACCTGGTCGAGCGCCCGCGTGGCGGTGTCGCAGACCACGGGCAGCGCGGCGGCGCCCGCGAACGACAGCGCCTCGGGCTTCCGCGCCCAAAGGGTGAGGATCGCCTGCCCGGCCATGGTGGCCTCGCCGAACCCGAACACGGCGTCGCCGACCGCGACGTCCGTCACGCCGGGTCCCAGTTGGTCGACGACGCCGGCCCCCTCCACCCCGAGGCCGGCGGGGAAACGGACGTCCTCGAACGCGCGGTATCGCCCCTCGCGACGTTTCCAGTCGGAGGGGTTCACGCCGGCGGCGCGAACCACGATCCGCACCTCGCCGGGGCCGGCGCGGGGCGGGTCGACCTCCACGATCTGGAGAACCTCGGGGCCGCCGTGTTCGTCGTATCGGATCGCCTTCATCACTGCGCTCCAGCCGTGACGCCCTGGGCGGCCGCCGCGGTCCCACGAGCCCCAAGGGCTGGTGGTGGTTGTCTTGGAGACGCTGATCGGGCCCCGCCCTCCGCGGGGGCCGACGTGTGCTCGACCGACCGGAACCGACGCGCGGCCTGGTCGATCGCTTTTCGCGACGGCGGCCCTATAGCCCGGACGGTCGCGCGACGCCATCGTCGTGACGCGGCCGCGCCGACGCCCCAGGGTCGCGCGGCCTCGAAAGGCGGGCGGCGGCTCCCCGGAAGGAGCCGCCGCCCGGGGGCTCAGTGGGTGGTGGCCCGGTTGCGGGACCAGACCAGGGCGTAGCCGTCGTCCGCGTCCACCAGGTTGGCGTAGATCGGGGCCGGGAAGCTGGGATCGTCGAGCTTGACCGAGAGATAGTCGCGGTTCTCGCGCGAGGTCTTCTTCCAGGCCGCCCCGAACTCGGTGCCGCCCGCGAAGATCCGGTAGTCGGGGGCGTTCTCGCTCTCCCGGTCGACGGGCCGCAGCTGCGCCTGCTTGACGTTGAGGCTGAGGGTGCGGATCGAGCCCGCGTAGGAGCCGTCGCCGCTCTTGGTGAAGGTGCCGATGGTCGCCATGGGAAGTCTCCTGTTCGATCGGGCCGCGCCTGCCGCGGCCTCGATGGCGCGCGAGAGTCGAGGTCCGCCAAGGCCCGCCGCAGCCGCCAGGCCCGCAGCGCGAGCGGAGGACGGCGAGGCGCGGGCTTTCCTGCCCCGCGAGGAATGGGCGAAGCCCAGGGGACGAAAGCCCAAGCCGCCGTTGCGGCGGGACGAGGACCTTGACCCCCTCACGCCAGGAGAGGCCGCGCGGGCGCCGGCCGGACCCGGAGACCCCCACGCCCTGGCCGACCGCGCCTCGCCCGCGGCGCCCGACGCTCCGCCGAACCCCCCGCCGCCGCATCGCCGGGCCGGCGCCCGTCCGCACGACGACGCCGCGACCGCTCCCGCCGAAACGCTACGCACGCACGCCGACCCGGCCTGAAGGATCTCCCGCCCGGGCGCCGCGGCGCCATCGGCTCGAGCGCGGCCGGGACCGGCCAAGCGGCGACCGCTGCGCCGTCCTGCGCTCCGCTGCGGACCAAGGCTCCCGCCCGGCCGTCCGGCCCGGACCGAAACGTTCGATGGTGAAACGAGGCGCCTGCCCGAAGCCCGCGCCGACAGGCCGCGGCGCTCGACGCCCTGTGGGCGGGCTCGCGGCGCCGATGGCGTTCCGCGCGCGCGGACGTCGGACGCCTAGCTCTGCCAGCTCTTGACCCGGTCCGCGTCGGCGTGGCGCCGCGCGTACAGCTTGCGGGGGCCTTCCTCCCTCCACCCGTGGGCGAGGTCGCGGCCGAGGAGGCCCGCCAGCACATTGTCCTCGTCGCCCCGCAGATAGCCGTCGGGGACGTGGTGACGGTCCTCCTGCGGCTGGATGTACTCCCGGCAGAAGAAGGCGGCCAGGTTGACCCGCAGGCCGGGGACCTTGCGCGGGAACGAGCCGTGCCAGGTGTTCCCGTGGAACACCACGGCGGTTCCGGCCGGCACCTCGATGGCAATCGCGTGCGGATTTCGCGCGTTTCCGTCGAGCCCCTTCTCCCAATCCGTCGTCTGGCGCGCGTGCCGGTGGCTGCCCGGCACCATCGCCAGCGCGCCGGCGGCCTCGGTGTAGTCGGTCATGGCGTAGTTGACGTTGGCGACCTGGGAATAGGGCGGGAACGGGTCGGGAAAGCCGTTGCCCATGTCCGAGTGAAGCAGCAGGCCCGGGCCGCCGGGCCCCTTCACGTGGCTGCCCAGGCTGGACAGGATGCAGCGTTTGCCGAGCAGATAGCGGACCAGGGCGAGCGGCCGCGGATTGACGACCGCGTCCTTGAACATCGGATCCTCGAACAGCAGGTACTGGGCGTACTTGGTCTCCTGGTGCGCGGTCTCGTTGGCGAGGTCCAGGGAGCGTCCGAGCCGCTTCTCCGAGAGCTCGACGATCCGGTCGCGCATCGCCCCCGTCTGCTCGGGCGTCAGGGCGTTCTCGACGATCGTGTAGCCGAAGGCCTCGAGCTCCGCGAGGTTCCGCTCGAGCCCCAGTTCGCGGATCTCCCGATAGACGTCCACCAGGTCGGGGCACGCCGTCCAGTCGCCGATTTCCATCCCGCCTCTCCTTGTTGTGGCTCGATCCGATCAGAAAATGTCACTGAGTGTCAAGTGACTTCCGGTGGCATATTTTACGCACGCATTGATCCGGATCAATTCCGTTGACAAGCGCCACAGGTGCGCTTTTGCTACTCAGTGACATAAGCGCCCAAGCGCCACAAATGGGGAGGACGACGGATGCAGGACATTCCTGAGCAAAGGCGCGTGCTTGCCGCGCTTCTGTGCGGCGGCGCGGCGCTCGCCTTCGGGCCGCCGGCCCTCGCCCAGGCTGTTCCGCAGGCCGCCGACCTCGACGAGGTGGTGGTGACCGCCCGGCGGGTCGAGGAGGACATCCAGAAGGTCCCCGTGGCGGTCACCGCGATCGGCGCCGAGGCGATCAAGGAGCGGGGCATCGTCACGACCACGGACGTGATGTTCGCGGCGCCCTCGGTGCAGATGACCACCACCTTCGGCCGCCTGTCCGGCGGCTTCTCCATCCGCGGCCTCGCGGGGGGCACCCAGGTCTATTTCGCCGAAACGCCGGGCGGACCCACCGAGAGCGCCGCGCCCTTCTACGACATCGCCTCGGTCCAGGTGCTGAACGGCCCGCAGGGGACGCTCTTCGGCCGCGCCAACACGGCCGGCGCCGTGCTCGTCGAGCCGGCCAAGCCGACGTTCGACGCGCTGTACGGCTCGGCCGAGGCCGCCTACGGCAACCTCGGCCTGCTGCGGGCCACGGCGATCCTCAACCTCCCGGTCGTCGACGACATGCTCGCCGTGCGCCTGGCGGTGCACAAGGACCATCGCGACGGATACGTCCATGTCATCGGGACCGGCGAGCGCCTGTCGGAGGACAACAGCGAGGAAGGTCGCTTCAGCGTCAACTTCAAGGCGCTGGACGGGCGGCTGACCAACTACGCCGTCCTCGACTACTACAACGTCCACCAGGCCTCGTCGGGGGCCACGGTGGGCGCGATCAACACCAACCTCGCGATCCTCAACCTGCCGGTCAGCATCGACGCGCCGGACGGGCTGGCGGTCGGGACGCAGCGGTTCGGCGCGGTCTGCGGCCAGGCGGTCGCCGCCGGGCTCTCGCCCGACCTCAACGCCTGCATCGACCAGCGCCTGAGGATCGCCGCCACGCTGAGGCCGGCGCTGGAGGCGGAATACGCCCGCCTGCAGGCCGGCGGCCACGACGCCATCCGCTACACGCCCGCCGACACCCTGCTCGACCAGCGCGAGACCCTGCGCAAGTGGACCTTCGTCAACCAGACGGAGCTCGATTTCGGCAAGCTCTTCGACGTCACCACCCTGCAGGTGCGCAACATCTTCGGCTATCAGGCCGCCAGGGGCGTCACCGGATGGGACGTGGACGGTCTCGGCGGGCTGATCCAGTCGTCCGTCTCGGTCAGCCAGACCTCGTCCTACGCCTTCTCGGTGGCGGCCCAGCAGTCGGGCAATCGCCCGATCCTGGGAACCGGGCCGTATCAGAAGGTCTACACCAACGAGACCCAGGTCCGCGGCGTGGTCGGCGACGACCGCCTGGTCTGGAGCGTCGGCGGCTACTACCAGAAGAACCCCAACCCCGTGAGCCTCGGCGGGATCCGCAACCTCAGCCGGGTCAACTCGGGCGTGACCCTGGCCACTTTGGGCTACAACCCGTCCTTCCCGTTCTCGGACGGCGGCGACACCACCCAGAAGGCCCTCTACGGGCAGGGGACCCTCGACATCTCCTTCGCGGCCCCGTTCATCGAGGCCCTGCACGCCACCTACGGCTACCGCAAGTCGTGGGACCGTTCGGAGATCTTCACCCGCGGCGTCACCACCGACCTGAGCACCGGCATGTACGTGCCGACCGCGACGCGCACCCGCAGCTTCACCAAGAGCGACGGGTCCAACACCACCCTGTCCCTGGACGCCCAGGTCACGCCCGACCTGCTGGTCTACGGCGCCACGCGCAAGGGCTACCGGCCCGGCGGCCTGAACCTGGTGCTGAACTCGACGGGCTTGCCGAACTTCCGGCCGGTCTACGATCCCGAGACCGTGCGCGACTACGAGCTCGGCGCGAAATGGGACCTGCGGCTGGGCGAGGCCCGCGCGCGGCTGAACGGGGCGCTCTATCGCACCGAATACTCGAACATCCAGCGGACCTTCTCGGCGGCCGTGGCCGGGGTGACCACGACCTATGTGGTCAACGCCTCCGCCGCGGTCATCGAGGGCGCCGAACTGCAGGGCCAGCTCGTGTTCGGCGACTGGAACATCTCGGCGAACTACGCCTATTCCGACCCGCGCTTCACCGAATGGGTGGGCGCCGACCCGCTCGCCCAGATCCGGCCGGGCGACGCCCGGTGCGTGGCGCCCTCGACCGCCGCCATCTGCCTGATCGACCTGACGTCGAACCCGTTCCCGAACATCTCGAAGCACCAGGGCAGCGTCACCGCCAAATACACGCTGCCGCTGTCGCAGGACCTGGGCGAGGCCAGCGTCCAGGCCACGCTCTACGCCCAGTCGCGGCGGTACTTCACCGACGCGGCGCAGCGGAACATCGAGGTGTTCGGCGCCGCGGTGAAGGACGCCGTCTCCCAGAAGGCCTTCGAGCGCATCAATGTCCGCGCCGACTGGAAGCACATCCGCGGCTCGAACTGGAGCGCCGGCGCCTTCGTCAACAACCTGACCGACGTGAACTACAAGCTCACCACGGTCACCCAGCTCCACTCCCTGGGCACCGGCACGGTGATCTACGCCGAGCCGCGGACCTACGGCGTCGAGGTGCGCTTCGAGTTCGGCGGCCGATGAGCGGCGTCCGCTACCCCTTCGCCAGCCCCGGCTGGATGGCGTTCATGCACGGCATGATCCGCGAACGGGCGAGCCGGCTGTTCGCGGAGGCGCCGGGCGTCGGCTGGTCGATCTGCGAGGTGTTCACCGATCCTCCCCCCGAACTCTCGCCGACCGGCCGGCCGATCGCCTGGCACGTCATCGTCCGCGACGGCGAGGTGAGCTTCGGCGACACCGAGACCGACGCGGCCGAGATCAAGATCGTCGCCGACTACGCCGCGGTGCTGCCGCTCGGCCGCTTCGACACCCGGGGAGATCCCGCGCGGGCGGCCGAACTGGGCGCCATGAGCCGCGACCTGATCGCCCGGGGCCTCATGACTGTGGTCGGCGACCGCAGCCGGCGGGATCCCCGCATCGGCGATTTCCACGACGCGATCGCCCGGGTCACGGCCTGACGGATGGCCGCCGCCCTCCGCCCGCCGTCACATTCCGCCGAGCAGGGACGTCCGGACCAGCCGGACGACCTCCAGTTCGGCCCGCTCGAGATCGGCGTAGCTGCCGCGGCTGGCCACCATCGCGCCGACCGCGTAGTTGCCGCCGGCCAGCGCCGCGGCCGCGACCTTCGACAGGATCGCCCCGTCCGGACGCCCGCCCAGGTCGGCGGCCAGGCCCTCGGCGAGAAGGTCCTGATAGGCGGCCTGGATCGCAAGGTAGGCGGGGCCGACGGCGGGCTCGCCGCGGGCGATCTGCCGCGTGTTGGCGAGCTGGCCGCGTTCCATCATGCGCCGGGCGTGGAACACCACATGGCCCGTCCAGACCTCGAGCGTCGAACGCTCGCCGCGGCCGGCCATCAGCTCGCGGAACTCGTCGAGGGCGGCGTACTGGTAGTGCAAGACCAGGTGCGCCTTGGTCGGGAAATACCGCAGCAGCGTGCGCTTGTGGACGTCGGCGCGCTCGGCCACCTCCTCGAGGGTGGTGGCGTCGTAGCCCCGCTCGCCGAACAGGGTGACGGCGGCGTCCGCGATCTGGGCCCGCGTCCGGGCCATCTTTCGCGTCCTCAGTCCCACGTCGCTGATCCCCCTGGCGTCCCTTGAGAACAACCACCTTGCCCCGGCGAGCGCAACCCTGCCCGAAGTCACCGAGCGGCGAATGTCACTCGGGCGGCGATCCTGCCCGCCGCGGCCGCGCCGCCGCTCCGGAAGAGGCCACGCCATGACCCGCCCGTCCGGGTCCGGCGCGCCGCGGACGGGCGAGCCCGCGCGTTCGGGCCTGCCGCTGCGCACGCGCGCGATGTACGGCCTGGGCGAGACGGCCGAGGGGATCAAGACCGCGGCGCTCGAGACCTTCCTGTTCTTCTACTACGTCCAGGTCGTGGGCCTGTCGGGGACCCTGACCGGCCTGGCCCTGTTCGTCGCGCTGCTCTTCGACGGCCTCACCGACCCGATGGTCGGCGCCTGGTCGGACCGGACCCGCACGCGCCTGGGCCGCCGCCACCCCTACCTCTACGCCGCCCCCCTCCCCCTCGCGCTCGCCCTCTTCGGCCTCTTCCAGCCGCCGGCGCTGCCGCAGGCCGGGCTGTTCCTGTGGCTGGTCGGCTTCGCGGTCGGCGCCCGCTTCGCCATGACGCTCTATTTCGTCCCGCACATGGCGCTGGGCGCGGACCTGAGCCGCGACTTCGAGGAACGGGTGGCCATCGGCGGCTGGCGGACGCTCTTCGGCTACCTCGGCCGCGTCCTCGCCCTGTTCCTGGCCTTCTCCGTGTTCTTCGCGGCCCGCGACGGCGACCCGAACGGCCAGCTCGACCGCGCCGCCTATCCGCCCTTCGCCTTGACCCTCGGCGTGCTGGTGATCGTCTTCGTGCTCGCCTCGGCGCTCGGGACCCAGCGGGCGGCGCTCGCCCGGTCCGGCGCCGCGGTTCCGGACCACGCCTCGGGCGGCGTCTGGCGCACGCTCCAGCGCGCGGCCGCGATCCCGTCGATCCGGGCGCTCTGGATCGCGCTCCTGATCATGTACCTCTACAACGGCGTGCAGTTCGCCCTCGCCCTGCACATGAACACCTACTTCTGGCGGCTCCCGCCCCAGCAGCTGCAGTTCGTCTTCTACGCCACGACCGTGGGCTTCATCCTCGGCATCCCGCTGGCCCGGCCGCTCGCCAACCGCTGGGACAAGAAGCCCGTCTACATGGCCGGCGTGGCCGGCTCCTGCGTGCTGGGCTCGCTGCCCACCCTGCTCAGGCTCTGCGGCGCCGCGCCGCCGAACGGCGCGCCGGAGCTGTTCCACCTGCTGGTCGGCTGCGCGTTCGGCCTGGGCTTCGTGGGCGCCCTCCCCGTCGTGCTCTCCGCGGCGATGCTCGCCGACGCGAGCGACGAATACGACGTGGTCCACGGCGGCCGCACGGAAGGGCTGTTCTTCGGCGTCAACGCGTTCTGCCGCAAGGCGTCGCTCGGGCTGGGCGGCGCCGTCGCCGGCCTCATCGTCGACCTGGTCCGCTTCCCGGCCCACGCCGACCCCGCCGCCGTCCCGCCCGAGGCCATGACCCGCCTCGGGATCGCCTACGCGCCGGTGATGCTGGCCGTGCTGTTCACGGGCCTGGCCTGCATGATCCCCTACGACCTGAGCCGGCGGCGGCACGCCGACATCGTCCATGCGCTGGCCCGCCGGCGCACAACCTCGGCCTCAATCGACGCGGACCTCGCCGTCGACGGCCCGCCCCTCGAACACGCTCGGAGCTCGCCACGCCCTCAGGCAAGGCTGAACGCCTCTGAGTGACTCCAAGGCGAAGTTCGGAGGGTTCGGTCGTCGGCGCGATGCTCAGCGCCGATGGCTGACGCGTCGATTTGACTCATTGCTGACGTTCAAGTCTCGCTCTGGGGAATACGAAGCGAAGAGATGCGCCCCAGCGCTAGGTTGGTTCGAGTCGGCCAAACGCCTCAGGGGGCCGCGCCGAGTTGCGCCTGAAGATGGTCACGGTAGCTCGCCAGGGACGGGCTGACGATCTGGATCTCGGCCACCAAAGCGTCGAATTCCTGAAGCGCGGTGGCGTAGCTTCGGCCCGGTGCGTCGGGCTCATTTCCCCGCAAACGCCCCCAGATCGCCCGGTCTATCTGTCCGCGAATTTCGGGGTCGAGAAGATCAGGCCGCTCGAAATAGATCAGTCGTCGGGCCAGCCTCTTCAGCCGCGGGTCCTGGAAGCGGTCGATCAGCGCTGGTCGATCCTTCCAAGCGGCGGCATGGAATCGCCGGCACACATCCTCGTCCCAGTCTTGGATGAAGCCCTCGTAGATCTGGAACTCGACGTACTTTGACTTCGGCCAGACCCTCTCGGAGGCGATGGCCGCAGTGACGAGGCGCTGAACAAAAGCCGTGTCGCCGCGCACATTAGCAGCTGTCGTCTCCAGGTCGGCCTCGGTGAAGTCGCCGAGGAGGGCTTGGTCAAGCTCCCAAAGCTCAGCGAGGATGGGCGAGCCGTTGGCCTTCATGCGCAGGATCGGCCCATCGGGCTTTCCGATCTCGATCATCAACTCCGCCGGCGACATCCGGCGCAGCGCGGCGAGGTCCGCCGTCAGGTCCAGGCAGTAGCGCACGTTCTTGTCGGCGGGCTTGAAGCCGATCGCGGTCACGGGATGAACGTCCTGGACCCCCCTCTTGAACTCGAAGACCGCGAACGCGTCCCGTTCGGCGATGAAGCTCAAAACCTCGGCCTTGTTCGAAAACCGCATAAAGCTCGACCAGATGATCGGCGCCTCGGCGGCGATCAGTCGGCACAGCGCAAGGGTGGTCGCGACATCGGCCGACGCCGTGTGTGATCGACCCGGATGGATGCCGTTGGCCTGGGCGAGGTCAGCCAGGCGGAAGACGCGCCGGCCATCTGGACCGCGGGTGGTCTTGAGAACCTCGGGCTGCAAGGTCCCGACCACTCGCGCCAGCTTGAGCAGGTCGCCGCGCGAATTGCCGTCTCTGTTGGTGACGTAGATCGGCGCCCGCAGGGACTCGTAGAAGGCTTGGCGCAGGACCTCTTCGTCGTAGCTGATGGAGTTGAAGCCAACGAACATCGACGGGGTCCAGCGCTTCATCGTCCCATAGATGTCGCCCAGCATGGCGTCGTAGGACGGCCGCAACGGATCGATCAGACTCGCGTAGTGGCCGCCCGTGACATGCAGGGCGCCGGGCGAGGGCAGGATGTGGGGGCGCAGGCGTCCCTCAAATTCGACCTGCTCCTGCACCTCAAGGTCCGCGTTGGTGTGGACCGCGGCGAACTGCAGGATCTGATCGAACCGCTTGTTGAGGCCCGTGGTCTCGAGGTCATAGATCACGAAGCCCATTGACCCGCCCGCCTAAGACCGTTGGATCCGGTAAACTAGGGCGCTGGCGCTGACGTTGAAGCGCTTGGCCAGGGCCTGCACCGCCTCGTCGTCTTCAAGGTCGAGGGTTCGCCCATCGAGCGCGGCGGCGAGCAAGGGTTCTGGGATCAAGAGCTCTGCGGCGAAGTTGTTCGCTTCGATCTCCCGGTCGTCCGTACCTTGGGACGCCAAGGTGTCGCGGCGAAGGATGCCTTTGTCGACATGGACGCCCTCCGTCTCCAGGACATGACGGTGGAGGATCACGTGGCCAAGTTCGTGCGCCAGGGTGAACCGCTTACGCGTCGGCGCATGTAGCGAGTTTATGCCGATCATCGCCTGGCCGTTCTTGATGAAGGCCATGCCGGACAGTTCGCCGTCGAACGGCGCGTATTGCACGACTGCGCCGGCAGCGCGGGCGATGCGGTCGAGCGGCACAGGCGCGGATTTGACGGCGTTGGCCTCGAAGAGCCGCAAGGCTTCCGCCCTGGCTTTCACCTTATCGGCCACGGTCAGCGCTTTCCAGCGATCTGGACGAACCGCTGCACCGCGGCGTGCTGCTGGTCGCTGAGCTGGCTTCCGTGTGTGGTGATCGGCGGTTCGTCGTCGGCGAAGACGAACGTCTCTGGAATGAGATCGAGGACAGACGGGCATTCGAGCGCGTTGGCCAGCCGAAAGACGTGGTGCATCAGGACCTTCTGGCGGCCGGTTTCGATATTGGCCAGCGACGCGCGAGTCAGGCCGATATGCGCGGCGATTTCGGCCTGGGTCTTGCCGAGCTTGCCGCGCACACGCGCGACATTCTGGCCAAGCTGCCGGTAAATTTCCATGTCGTCCATAGGAACATACTGACAACGGTTATCGCGTCGTGTCAATGGGGCTGACACAAAGTGTGCTTATCATAAACATAAGAGTTCATATTAGTGCTTGGTATTGACTCTCCTACGGGTCGCTGTCATCCCTATTGTCGCGGGTCGGCATCGCGGCCCTTTCACACCAAGACCGAGGTAACCACCCCATGACCCAGCTCATTCCCCAGGAGGAGAGCGCCCTCGACCGAGACGCCGCCGGCGTTTTCTCGGTCGAGCTCGGCGACGAAACCTTCGCGTTCCGCCGCGTGCGCTTCGACGACAGCAAGGTCGTCGGCCTCCAGATCGCTGAAGCCGCCGGCGCCCATCCGATCGAAGCGTTCGCGATCCTGCGCCATTTGCGCTCGGGCGAGCTGGAGTCGATCCGCCCCACCGAGACCGTCGATCTGGGCGAAGAGGGGGTCGAGCGGTTCTTCGTGATCCGCGGCGACGACCTCCACCGCTTCACGGTGGAGGGCCTGTCGATGGAGTGGCCGAAGGCGAAGCTGGCCGCCAAGAACATCAAGTTCCTGGCCAAGGCCGCCGAAGGCCAGATGCTGGTCCTCGACAGCGAGGACGGCGACGTTGTCCTCGACGACGACGATCTGGTGGACCTGGCCGCCAAGGGTGTGGAGCGGCTGATGCTGCGCCGCCCGCCTAAGACGGTGACGGTCTACTACAAGGAAGCGCCGTTCGAACTGGAGCGCGGCGCCTACACCACCGAGCAGCTCATCGCGGTGTTCTCGGCGCCGGCCGGCTACCTGCTCGACCTGATCGAGCGGGACGGTGAGTTCCGCGAACTGAAGCCCGGCGAGTCGATCAAGATCCGCGAGGGTCTGGAGTTCTCGTCGCACCCTCCGGCGGGGCACTCGTCGTGAGGGACCCGGCGTCGGAACTGCGCAAGCTGCGTCGGATCTGCCGCCGGGCCGAACTCCACGAAGATGGCGGGCAACCGCTCGTCCATCTTCCGGAGTTGCGGGTCCAGTATGCGGGCGGGGTGGAGACGGTCGACGGCCTTCTCTGCCCTGGCCAACACGGCGGCTACGTTTCGCGGCTCTTCCTGTCGAAGCCCCTTCCCGCCCGCGGCCAGAACTGGACCACGCACAACATCCTCGGCGCGCCCTGGCACGCCATGTCGTGGAATGGTGTCGATCCTAGCCTCGGCTGGGACGAAATCCTGGGCGCCCATTTGAGGCCTCTGCAATGACCGTACACCTGAAGATCGACGGCCGGCTGTTGGACGATGTCCGCAAGGACCTGCACCTGCCGCATGCCTTCGCCCACGAACGCGTGGGCTTCTTTACCGCCGGCGCCGCCGACCTGGGCGACCGGCTGCTGCTGACGATCCGCGACTACATGCCGGTCGCCGACGAGGACTATGAGATCGACCACAAGGTGGGGGCCAAGATCGGCGCGCCGGCGATGCGCAAGGCGGTGCAGTCGGCCTACAGGCCGGCGGCGGCGCTCCTGCACGTCCACACCCACGGCGGCCGCGGCAAGCCGGGCTTCAGCCGGGTGGACCTGAACAGCGCCGATGACTTCGTACCCGGCTTTTTCGAAACCACGCCGCGCATGCCGCACGGCCTGCTCGTCCTCAGCAACGACGCGGCCCACGGCCTGTTGTGGCTCGCCAACGACCGGGCACCGGTCGCCATCGACCAATTCCAACGCATCGACGCGCCCCTGCAGCGCGAATGGGGGTCCCATGCCCTGGCTTGATCGACAAAGCTTCCTTGGCGCGGACAGCGACGCCACCTTGGCGGGGGCGACCGTCGGCCTGGTGGGGCTCGGCGGCGGCAATTCCCACGTGGTCCAGCAGTTGGCCCACCTGGGGGTCGGCGGCTTCGTTCTGCTCGACGACGACATCATCACCCTGACCAATCTCAACCGGCTGGTCGGCGGGACCCTGGATGACGTCAAGGCGGAGCGGCCGAAGGTCGACATCGCAGCGCGCGTGATCCGGGCGGTCAATCCGGACGCCCGGATCGTGGTGCGCAAGGCCAAATGGCAGGAGGTCGGAGACCTCTTGAAGGGCTGCGACATCATCGTCGGCGGCCTCGACCACATCGGCTCGAAGGACGAACTGGAGGCTTTCTGCCGCCGCTTCATGATCCCCTACATCGACATGGGCATGGACGTGACGCCTTTGCCCGGCGCTGGCCAAAGCCTGGTCAGCGGGCAGGTGGTGCTGTCAATGCCGGGGGAGCCCTGCCTGCGGTGCCTGCAGCTTGTCACCGATGAGCGGCTGAAGGCGGAGGCGCAACGCTATGGCGTTGCCGGCAGCCGACCGCAGGTGGTCTGGCCGAATGGTCTGCTGGCGTCGACCGCCGTTGGGCTGGTGGTCCAGTTGCTGACGCCCTGGATGTCTGATCCGCCCCGAAGCGCCTATTTCGCCTACGACGCCAACCTGGGCACGGTGGCCCCCTCGGACCGCCTGGCGCGGCGGCGCGGCAAGCCCTGCCTGCACTACCCGGCCAAGGCGGTCGGAGATCCGATGTTCGACGTTCGCCGCTATCTTGAACGCCTCGACCAGCCCGCGTCCGTCGAACCGCCGGTCAGCGTCCCGGCTTCTCGCGTGGCGCTTTTGTTCGACTGGATCCGCAAGCGTTTTGGTCGCGGATAGCTTGAAGGGAACGGGCGCCGTCGCGCTCGCTCCTGGGGCGGATCAAGCCGCCTGAGGTGCAGGCTGCCGCTCGTGCATGAAATCGGCCGGAGGCTGGGCATGAGCACGAGCGGTGAAGATCATTCGCTTGTCGTCCTTCAACACCTGCGGTCGTCTCCTACCCAAAGGTCGAGCGAGACGACGTCGGCTCAACGCAGGGAAGGCTTTCCCTGCCGAGGCCGCGCTCGAGCTTGAGCGTAGAGCGAAAGGGGGATAGCCCTTGATTTCTCGCTCAACCTCACGCTGTGGCGATGGGTGATCGCATCTGAGGTCTACCCATGGCGCGCCCGCCTATTCCGTATAGGACACTTGAGAATCTGCTGGCCGCTGGCGCCGGACGCTTGGTGTTCGACATTCCGCAAGTCGCGCGTGAGGAGGTCGACAAAAGGTATCGAGAGCGGATCGCGACCTTAGGCCGACATGTGTTCTGGACGGAGGGTGCGGCAGACTACCGACCCGCGCGTGGACTGAGGGCGCCGCAGCGCCGCGCGGTCGCCTTCGTGCAAGCCTACCTAGCCGCCCGCGCGACGCCGATGGCGGAAGCGGAGAATGAGTCTGCTCTGATCAAGATGCCGACGGGCAGCGGCAAGACGGGGATCATCGCCGCCTTAGCCTGTGCCCCCGGCCGGCCATTCAAGACGCTCATCCTGACCCCCCGAAAGGCCCTGGTGCGCCAGATGGCTCAGGACCTCTCCACGCGGTTTTGGCGCAATCTCGGCGCCGCCTATACCGCCGATGGGTTGCGGGAGGGCCTGTCCGTCGCCGAACTTGACGTGATCGCCAGTAGCCAGCGCGGACGGGGCAACCCCGTGCGGATACTCGGCGCCGAGCAGTACGACGCCATCTGGCAGGCGCGTCACGAGGATCAGCAGATCTGGGTCGGGACCTTCAACGCCCTGCACCGGCTGCTTCAGGTCGCCCCGCCGGCGCACCGCGATTTCTATGGCCGCGAAGCCCAGGCGGCGGCGACCAGTCTCTCGAGTCTAGAGGCCGAGGATGGGGCCGACACGAGCGAGGAGTTCCGCGATCTGATCCGCAGCGCGGACCTGGTGATCGTAGACGAGGGGCATCACGAGCCGGCCTACTCCTGGGCGCAGGCGGTGCGAAGCCTCGGCAAGCCCACGGTCGTCCTTTCGGCGACGCCCTACCGCAACGACTACAAATATTTCGCGCTCTCCGGCCGTTTCGTTTTCAACCTCTCCTGGGACGAAGCCGTCGCCCAGGAATTGATCCGGGACGTGGCCGTGCAGCCGCCCCGCGGCGGGGTGCTGCAGCTCGGAGACGACGGCCGCTATGGCGCGGCCCAGTTCGTCCAGGAATTTGCGGAGGATCTCGCCCACCTGCCGCCGGGCAAGAAGGCGATCGTTCACGCGGGAAGCCTAGCGGACCTGAAGGCGATCCAGCGGGAGTTCTTTGCGCGAACCGGCGAGCGCACGGTGCTGATCCACGACCGGATGATCGGACCCGCCCGCGAAAATCCTTCAGACCTGAAGGGTGAAGCTTTGGCCGCGCTCAAGCCTCTGCGCTTCCCGGAGGTCTTTCAAGCGGCGGCCGACCAGGCCGCCAAGGACGCCCGGGTCTGGCTGCACCAGTACAAGCTCCTCGAGGGGATCGACGATCCGGCCTTCATCGAGGTCTGGCTCTACGACGGGTTTGGCGGCGCGCGCCAGCTCATCCAGCAGATCGGACGCGCGATCCGCCGACCCGACCTCAATGATCAGGCCGGACGGCAGGCGATCATACGCGGCAGCAGCCAGCGGCTTCGCACCATCGACGGGGCGCCCACCGTCGCGGAGCTGACCCAGCGTCGGTGGGAGGCCTACCTGGAGTTCGAGCGGTACGCGGCCGCGCGACCCGATATCGCCTTCACGGCCGAGACCCAGCTCTTGCCGGTCCTGAAGCGTTCCTCGCCCGCGGTTCAGTATGTGGCCGGGGAATTCCGCGGCGCGCACTGGCTGGAGCAGACACCGTCGATGGAGGCGTTCGTGCTCCCGCAGCGTGGGGTCTTCACGCGCCGGCTCAACGCTGACCCCGACAACCCCCAGCCGATCTCCGACGCTTTCATGGACCAGCTGGCCAGCCATGCCGCTGAAGCGATGCAGCTGGAGGATCGGTTCGACATTTCGCCCGTGGCCGCCACGGAGATTCGCGCGCCGTTCAACGACGTGCGGATGATCCGCTATCTGTTGTGGCGAAATTCGCCCCTGCTGCGCGCCCATCAGATTCCCGAGTGGCGCCTCGGCGTCCTGACCCTGGTGCGAGCCGGACCCTATGTCGTTTCCCTAGACACTGAGGGAAACTGTCTCGACTTCAACCGGCTGGGGCTTGTCGCGCCGGCTGCGGTAGAGCTGCGCCGGCTGTTCGCGCGGTCGCAAGCTGGCGAGCCGAGCCGCGTTCGGATCGTGGAGACCACCGCGCGCGGCCTCGACATCAGCGAACTTGGCCTGAGGTCCATCAGCGTGCGGCGACACGCGCTCGACGCCGGCTACTTCGACCTGGCTGAGGCTAGCCAGACGCCGACCTCGGTCGAGGGCTATACGCCCATCGGCTCCGCCGTGGCGCGCCGCCGGCTGTCGCTGGCGCGGTCCAGCGTCGCCGACACCGCGAACCAACTGGTGTCGGTGGAGGCTTACGCGACCTGGGCCCAGGGCCTCGCCAGGGTGATGGCCGATGAGACCGTGGTCCCGCATGAGTACTTCGACCGGTTCGCGCGGGAGGTTGCGCCTCTCGAGCCCGCCGCGGCGGCCCCGCTCTCGATCCTGCTCGACGTGCGCGACCTCGTGCCCGAGCCCGGCTCACCCCGGGACTTCGGATGGAACCGCGCCGCCCTCGACGAGATGCTCGAAGCGGACACCTGCCTGGCGGTGACGGATGACCATGACGAGGACACGGACACCCACCGCTACAGCTTCATCTTCGACGGCCATGAGGTCGAGATCGCCTACAACTTCCGCAATGCGATCCCGGCCTACGGCAAGTACGCCCTGAGTTCGGAGACCCTGAACCAGGACCTGACACGGGCGGAAGAGGGCGAGGCCGCCGACGCCGAAGCTGGCGAGCCTGAGATCGACACCTTCGGTCAGAAACTCGCACCCTCGCTCACCCGACTGATCAATGGCGAGCAGGCCTTCCAGATAATCACCAGCCAGGACGGGGTGATCTATTCCCACGGTCACTTCTACCGCCCCGACCTCGGAGAGAATCTCCTCAGCCTTCTCGAGGGCGATGCTTCGATGCCGGCGGTCGTCAGCGAGAAGGGCGATACTCGGCTCGCCGCGCCTGGCGAGTGGGGAACCAAGACCCTGTTCGGGCTGGTCGAGACTTGGATGAACGCCCAAGGGGCCGCTGTAGGTTCGTTGGCGGCCGACATCGCCGCTTGCGACACCGTGATCTGCGATGACAGCACAGTCGAGACCGCCGACTTCTATTGCATCGACGCCGCGACGCGACGGGTGCTCGTTGTCCACGCCAAGGCGGACAACGTCGCCAACCCGCAGGCGGCGGCCGGAAAGCTGCAGATCGTCGCCCGGCAGGCGCTGGCCAGCCTGGCTCTTGCCGGATCGGCCAGACAGGCGTTCGTCATGCCGGGAGGGTGGGAGGACGCTTGGTCGGTGAAGCTGCAGGCTGCCGGCGGCTACGAAATCTCGCGGCCGCGGCTCTGGAAAGCGCCCGCAGGCGACATCAAGGCGGCCCATGGTCGACTGGCCGAAGCGCTTGCGAACCCGCTGTTCAAGACCGAGGTCGTCGTCCTCAGCGCCGGCCTTCTGAGCCACGCCGCTGCGCAGCAAGCTTTCCAGACCCGCAGCGTCGCCGACCTGCAGTTCCTCTACTACCTCGCCACCGTGCGCTCTGCCTTCGATCGCGCGGGGGTGCGGTTTCGGCTGGTCTGTAACCCCTAGCGGGCCCGCACAAGCTTCTGAAAGTATATTCCGCCCCAATCCGGCGCGGGCGCGAGGGGGCCTGGGAGCCGCGGGTGGTCAGATCCCGCCCCAGCCATCGGGACAGGAAAGACGCCAGGTCATAGTTCTTCAGTTTGAAACGTGCCGTCCCGACGCCAGAGCGTCCCGTTGCTCATCCGGACCTCATGGAAGTCCCCGAGTAGCGCTCCTCCGGTCGCGTCCGCCCAGCGCTTCTCCCACCCGGCGTCGCGTACATCGTCCGCGAAGAGCCGGACCCGGCGTTCGTGGCGGAAGCCCGCCCGCTCTCTGAATTGGCGCAGATCGAAGTACGCGTCGCCGGACTCCGCCAGAGGCGGCTGGCGATATGTCCGCACTTGGGCCAAGTCCCAATGTCTCCGGTTGGCGCCACGCAGGCCCTCTACCCGCCGCTCAGGGGGACGAAGGTCGGGCACCCGTAGCGGCACGTTGTCCAAATCCCACCGCTCTCCACAAAGCGCACGCGCGACCGGAATCGATGGTGCACGCACTCCCCGATAGGTAGCTTGACCGTGGCGGAGGCAAAGGCGGGCTACAATGAGCGAAGTACCGACTGTTGATCCTTCTGCAGAGGCGCAGGTGGATGCCGCCTACCAGCGGCTCCTATGGACGGGGGCCGCCGTTAACGGCGCGCTCCTTCTGGCCCTGATTGGCTTCGCCGGGAACGCCGACGACCCTATGGCTGCGCTGCGTACCATCACCATCCCCGCCATCTGCGGGATCACCGGGTTCAACTTCGGCGGCGTCGCTATCAGCTACGCGATTGCCCGGCTCACACAACGCCCACTTGAGGCCATCGCCCGGACCCGGATCGCAATGGCGCACCGCCAGATGGAGGGCTTCAAGGATGTCCTGACCAGCCCGTCTATGGACGAGAGTGTGGCCCAGCTGGTGTGGGGCGACCAGGCCGACGATCAGATGCGCGGCTTGCTGAAGGCCCGCCTGGAGAGGGCGCAGAGCGAGTGGGAGAATTCACCGGCCGTTTTCGATGCAGCCATGAAGGACCTGAACACTTCGGCCCAGGCGGGGCTGAAGCTCCAGCTAACAGCACAGAAGTGGCTTGTCGCCTCGTTCGTGGCGGCGGCGCTGGGCGTCGTGGTCCTGGTAGGGCAGGCCTGGATCACCAAGCCTAGCGACCCCAAGGTTTCTGCGGTCGCAGTGGCGGTCCCAACGGCGCAACCTAAAACCACCACCCGAGTCGTTCCGCCCGCGGCGAAGGCCACGTCGACCCCGCAGCTTCCGGCATGCCCGGGTGGGGCGCCGGACTGCCAACCGTGGGAGCGGGCCTGGAAAGAACCGCCGCCGGTCGGCACTGTGGTCCCCGGTCGCGCTGAACCGGTGACGAAATAGGATGGCAGACGAACCCAGCGATAGGTTGCCGACCGAGCTCCACGCGGCCCGCGCTCTCATCGACCCGAGCGCCGCAGATTGGGGTCCAGAGGCCTTCAAGGCGGCTATAGGTATGATCCCTGTGGTGGGGTCCCTTGCCGGCTTCGCTATCGACCAGTTGCCAGCTCGGCGGATGAACAGGGTGGTGACCTACCTGCACCTCCTGCACGAGCGCGTCGCTGCGATGGCGGCCGATCTCAACACCCTGAGGCAGCAGTGGGACCAGCGGCCGGAAGCCAGCGGCTTGTTCGAAGCCGGCATCAGCGCGGCGGCCGAGGCAACCAGCGACCCGCGCATGGAACGGCTTGCGTCGGTCGTTGCGAGCGGCCTCACGGCCAATGAGGTGACGGCGATGAATGCCGCTCGCCGCATTCGCCTCCTGCGCGAGATGGACGACGGCGAATTCGCCCTTCTAGTCATCGTGGAGCGCGAGCGGCGGATCACCCTGCGCTATGCCGACGACTATGGTTGGCTTGACGACAACACGGTCACCTTCATTTCGGCGGGGGGAGAACAGCCGCCGCCGGCCCTTCCAGCCGAGCTAGCCGACTGGTCCACGTCCGACCTATCCACAGCACTGAACCACCTCGCCGGGCTGGGCGTGATTGAGGCCAACCTCGCGCAGCACAGCAAGGAGCATGGCGCGATCCGCTCCTACGTCGCCACGCCGGCCGGGCAGGAGCTTGTCCGCATAGTCTCGGGCGAGCCGGCCTAGTGGCAAAGGGTCCAAAGTTCACTGAGGCCGAGTGCAAAGCGTTCGCTGAAGCCGCCAACCCGCAACAGTGGGTGCTTACGGCAGACAGCCTGCATGAGCAGGCAGTGAGCCTGCATCGCCGGCGATGGGAAGGCGGGAAGCTGACCCGCCGCAGTCGGAACGAACCAACCGTCTCATGGGACAACACCAACAAAGCGACGTTTCTGCTGTGCGCCTTGGCCCTGGAGAACGCGATCAAGGCCTTCTTGGTATACGAGCATCCCACGTGGATTTCTGACGGATACCTCCACCCAGAGATATGCTCCCACAAGCTGGTTTCGCTGATCGAGCTTTCGTCGCTGATCCCCTATGCCAAGCGTGATCGGGCTGTTCTCGCGGCGTTTGAGGAAGGGAACGAAAGCTGGATGCGCTACCCCTGTGGCCGCAGGGCAAACGACGTGGAGCCCGAGAAGGCGATGCCCGAGAAACTTTGGACGGGGTACACGCGCGTCATGAGCGGCTACGGGAACAAGCTCATGCGCCTACTCGGTGCAGGTTGGGTTGGCCCGCACGGTAGCGGAGGGGGTCGTTGGGACATGGTGGGCGAATGGCTTGGCGGGGGCACGCCGCTCCCGCGGGGCTACCAGCCGCCGGCGCTCGGCCGCGAACCTATAGACCCAATGCGATGGCCTCCTCGTAGGTAAGCGAGCCGTTGCCTACCCGCTCGTGAAGGTCCGCATAGTGCCGACGAACGAAGTCGGGGTTGCGTCGGATGATGGCCGTGCTGTGAGCGGGGAAGACGCCGTTGCGACGCATCCACCGGCCGTCGAAGCAGTAGGCCGGGTCCGGGCAGAACTGGAAGCAACCTTCGTCGCCGAGTTCATCTGTGTGGCCGGGCGTGATGCACTGGAGGCCACCGTCCGGCATTCGCATGACGGAGTGCGAGAGATAGACGTGCCGCGTGATCGTCCAGCCGAAGACCTGCTCCCCAACGCCAGCTGCCGCGGCGGCTATGCAATTGCGGTGGCACTCGCCCACCCTGAACCCTTCTTGCTCCAGCCGGGCGCTGTCTCCGGCCTTCACCCTCGCAGGCGTCAGGGCATCGATTTCCATGCGTAGGGCGTCTTCTTCAGGGCTCGGGGGCCGCAGGTAGTAGACGAACTTTTCGAAGAAGCGGTCGGCGTCGGTCATCGCAGACGCGCTTCAACTGGCCGATTATCGACAATCCATTTGTTCACCGCGACGGCGAACTCGGTTGTCCGGTCTTCGAGGGCTTTGAAGGATGATGGCCAGGAGGTGACCTGCTGGAACCCATACACCTCATCCTTGCTGGAGAAGAACGGCGCGCGCAGGAAGCTGGCACCTTCGCCTGAGTCGGTCCCACTTCCCCACACGCCGCAGTGCGCGAGGACGTTCCGCTTCTTGTAGAGCGTCCCGACCTTGTTCTTCAGCGTCTTCCATTCGCCCAGGAGCGCGGGGTCGCTCACTTCGCGCTGTACCATGTCGTCGATCATCCCGAGCCGAGCCGGCAGATTGGTAATCGAGTTGAAAATGTTCCCGACGAGCCACAGGTTCTGATGCGTCCCGGCCTTCATGCCGCCGCCGATGCAGCAGATCAGGATGCGAGAGAACACGTCGCACAGCGCGTTCTCGACCCCCGACCAGGCGGTCATGCCCCGGCCGATAGCCTCGTAGAACTCTTCCCAGGTAACGTCGGCACCTTCGCTCATAGCTCCCCCTCGAGCAAAGGGTAGCAGAAGATGCGCGCACCTTGCGTATTCCACCCGACTGCGAGCGATGAGCACCTGCCGCAATCGCTCGGCGCGCTGTGCCTACGAAAATGGCCACGAAGGTCCGCTCTACGCACCGAACCCAATGTCCGGTGATGGCGCAATGCCGACGCCGCACTCGTCGGTGGACGCCCCCGTCCCTGCGCCGTGTCACGAGTGACCAAGGACGCTCCGGTCGCCAAGCCACCCCAAACTGGAAGGCGGCCCTCACAACCGCGGCCCGCTGACGGACTACGGCTTCAGCAGCTCCCACGCCTGAACATCCAGAGCTCGCGCGAGACGCTCAAGAATGTCGATCGTAGCCGCGTAGACGCCTCGCTCGAGCGCGCTGACATAGGTGCGATCAATGTCTGCGCGATAGGCGAGCTCTTCCTGCGACAGGCCCTGACGTCGCCGGAGCGCGCGAAGATTCGCGGCGAGGATGTCGCGGACGCCCATCCCCAGGATACGGCGTCGTCTCGGAGGATTCCTCCACGGAGTATCCTCGACATCGCGCTAGGAAGAGGCGCTAGCCGCCAGACCGAAGCAGATCCGACGGATCGACTCCCAGTGCTCGCGCGACCTTCTCGATCACATCCACCGATACGGCCGCCTTCGAGGTTTCCAGCCTGCTGATCCAAGTCCGATCAACCTCGGCATCATGGGCGAGCGCCTCCTGCGAGAGGCCGCGCGCCTTGCGCGTCCTCAACACGTTCCTCGCGAGGGTTCGCCGGAGCTCCATCGCCAGTAGACGATGGGATTGTTGAGTATTCCTCCACGGAGTATCCTCTACAATCCGCCGACGATATGGAGCGGCCCCGCCCGGCAGGCGTCCAAGCGGCGCTGCCGATGTTTGAGATTGTTTCTTGGCGAAGCTCGATCCGGCCCGCGAACGCGAGGCGACGCCCCCGTCCCTCCCCCCCGACGTCGCCGGGCTCTACCGCGCCTACGGCGCCTGGCTCACCGCCTTCCTCGCCCGCCGCTTCGGCCGCGAGATCGCCGAGGACCTCGCCCAGGAGACCTTCCTGCGCCTGGCCCAGCGCCCCCTCGACTGGCGCAGCCCCAAGGCGCTCCTGGCCCGCATCGCCCTCAACGCCGGCCAGGACCACCTGCGCCGCGAGCAGGCCCAGAAGCGCCCCCGCCTGGTCGCCAGCGACGAGGCCCCCGAAGCGGTCACCCTGCCCGACCAGCACGAAGCGCTGCTTCACCGCGAGGTGGTCTCCAAGCTCCCCCGCAACCTGCGCGACGTATATGTCTTGAGCCGCTTCGGCGGCCTGACCTATGCTGAGATCGCCACGCACCTCGGAATCTCGGTCAAGACCGTCGAGAAGCGGATGACCCAGGCGCTCAAGCTGTGCATGGCGCGGTACCGCGGCTAGGCGACGACGGATGAGCGATCCACGACCCAGGCCCACGCGCGCGCAGGAAGAGGCCGCCGCGTGGCTGGCCCGCCTCGGCCACCAGTCGATCAGCACCCGGACCGTCCGCGAGTTCCGCGACTGGCGCGACGACCCGGCCAACGACGCCGCCTACGCCGAGGCCGAGGCCTTCTGGGAGGCCTCGGGCGACCACGCCGCCGACCCGGGCATCCTGAAGATGACCGAACAGGCCCTGGACCGCGGCCGCCGCCGCCCCTGGCGCATCCTCCCCGGCGGCCCGCGGCTCGCCGGCGCCCTGGTCCTGGCCTCGCTCGCCGCCGTCGGCGGCGTCTACCTCCTGCTCGGCCGGATCGCTCCCACCTACGGCACGGCGCACATCGAGCAGAAGGTCGTGCGCCTCGAGGACGGCAGCCGCGTCCACCTCAACGTCGACAGCCAGGTCCGGGTGGCCTTCCGCCCGCACGAGCGCCGCCTCGTCCTGACCCGCGGCGAGGCCTTCTTCGACGTCGCCCACGACGCCGCCCGCCCCTTCGTGGTCGAGGCCGGCCCGGTCCGCGTCCGCGCGCTCGGCACCCGCTTCGACGTCCGCCGCCAGGACGGCGGCGTCCAGGTCACCCTGCTGCAGGGCGCCGTGCGGGTCGCGCCCGGCCCCGGCGAGGGCCCGGCCGTGGTCCTGCGCCCCAACCAGGCCGCCCGGCTCGCGCGCGGCGGCCCGGTCAGCACCGCCGCCGTCGACGCCGCCCGCGCCACCAGCTGGACGACGGGGCGGCTGGTGTTCCGCGACACCCCGCTGGCGGCGGCGGTCGCCGAGGTCAACCGCTACAGCGCCCGCAAGGTCGAGCTCGCCGGCCCCGGCCTGGCCGCCCGCCCGGTCAGCGGCTTCTTCGACGTGGGCGACGCCGAATCCTTCGCCCGCGGCGTCGCCGACTTCCACGACCTCAGCCTCACCCGCACCGCCGACGGCGACTGGCGCCTCGCCGCCGCGCCGGCCCCCGCCTCCACTTCCCGTCCGGCCCTCGCCCCAAGCCAGCCCCCGACTCCCACGCCGGCGACGCCCCGCCCCACGCCCGGACCGGCGTCCGGCCCGCCGGCATGACAGATTTTTTTCAACCCCCCGTAGGGCGCCGCGGCCCCGTTTGCGTCTGCAGCGCCTGACGGATCGCGACGTCGGAACGCCCGGTCGAAGGGACCGGCTCGGCCGCGACCCGCGGGGGAAGCGTTCATGCGACGGATGGGTCCGGGTCTGAGTCTGCGTCACGTACTGATGGGGTCCCTGGCGGGCGGCGTCCTCGCCGCGGCCGCCCCGGCCCTGGCGGCCGGCGAGAAGGCGATCGACATCCCCGCCGGGGCGCTGGAGCAGTCGCTGGCGGCCCTCTCCGCCCAGACCGGCGACCAGCTGATCTACCCCCTCGAGCTGGTGGAAGGCCGCCCGGCCCCCGCGCTCGCCGGCCGCTACACCACCGAACAGGCCCTGCGCCGGCTCATCGGCGCCGGGGCCATCGAGGCGCGCCGCACCGCGCCCCGCGTCGTCGTCCTCAAGCCGCGCAAGTCCGGCGGGGGCGCGGCGGCGCCGCTCGCCCATTCGGGGCCGGCCGGGCTCCCCACGCCCGAACGCCCTTTCGGCGATGACGGCGCCGCCGCTGCCCCGCCGCCGGCGCCCGCCGCCGCGGATCCGGTCGCGGCGCCGGCCCGCCGGGCGCCGAAGACCGTCGAGGGCGTCGAGGTCACCGGCAGCCACATCCGCGGCGGCAGCCCCGCCGCGCCGCTCATCGCGATCGACCGGGCGCAACTCGAGGCGACGGGCCACGCCAATGTCGCCGCCGCGCTCCAGGCGCTGCCGCAGACCTTCGGCGGCGAGGCGGCCGAAGGCACGGTCACCACCCGCGCCGACCGTCTCGGCACCAACTCGAGCTATGCGACCAGCGTCAACCTGCGCGGCCTGGGCGCCGACGCGACCCTGGTGCTGATCAACGGGCGGCGTCTGGCGGGCTCCGGCAACAAGGGCGACTTCGCGGACCTCTCGAACATCCCGATCATGGCCGTCGAGCGCATCGAGGTGCTGCTGGACGGGGCCTCGGCCCTCTATGGCGCGGACGCCGTCGGCGGGGTGGTCAACGTCATCCTTCGCCGCCGCTTCGAAGGCGGCGAGGTCCGGGTCCGCGGCGGCGTCGGCGCCGGCGGGACGCCGATCGAGAGCGGCGTCGGGGCCGTGATCGGCCACATCTGGGAGAGCGGCAGCGTGATGCTGGCGTTCGAGGCGTCGCGGCGCGAGGCCCTGGCGGCGGCCGACCGGAAGTTCACGCGCTCGGCGGACCTGCGCCCGCTGGGCGGATCGGACCAGCGCGACACCTTCAGCTTTCCGGGCAACATCCTGCGCCTGGACCCGGCGACCGGCCTCACCGCGCCCTACTGGGCGATCCCGGCGGGCCAGCCCGGGACGGGCCTGACGCCCGCGGACTTCCAGGCGAACACGGTCAACCGCTACAGCCAGACCACCGGCGTCGACCTGTTGCCTGACCAACGCCGCCAGAGCGCGTACCTGGCCTGGCGGCAGACGCTCTCACCGCGGATCGAGCTCTCCGGCGACCTCCGATACGGCTTCCGCATCGCGAAGCTGCAAGGCTCGGGGACGATCTCGACCCTGACGGTCGGACCCAGCAATCCGTTCTTCGTCTCGCCGAGCGGCGTCTCGAGCCACCAGATCCAGTACGCGTTCAGCGCCGAGGGCGGCAACCTGCGGACCCGGGCGAGCGCGGAGGCGCTGACCGCGTCGCTGGGGGCCGACGCGGACCTCGGACGCGGCTGGCGCCTGCAGAGCTATGCGGCCTTCGCCCAGGAGATCGTCGAGAGCCGGCAGGAAGGCGCCGCCCACCTGCTGATCCTCAACGAAGCCCTGGGCAATACGCCGGACAATCCGGCGACCGCGTACAACCCTCAGCGGGACGGCTATTTCAACCCGTTCAGCGGCGAGCCCGGCGCCAACAGCCCCGCCGTGCTGGCGGCGATCCTCTCCGGAGCCCAGCACGCCCGCAACCGCAGCCGCGTGTATACGGCGAACGCCCAGGCCGACGGGGACCTCTTCGACGGGCCCGGCGGACAGGTGAAGATGGCGCTCGGCGCCCAGGCGCGACGCGAGGTCTTCTCGCGGGTGAGTTCGAGCTACGTGAGCCAGCCCGGATTCGTCGCCGGGAAACCGGCGGGCGGGCGCCGGGACGTCCTGTCCGCCTATGGCGAGCTCCGGGCGCCGCTCGTCGATCCGGAGCGTGGCCGCCCGGGCCTGCGGTCCCTCGAACTCTCCGCCGCTCTTCGCGGCGAACGCTACAGCGACTTCGGCTACACCCTGAACCCCCGGTTCGGCGTCCTCTGGTCGCCCATCGGCGGTCTCGTGGTGCGCGGAACCTACGGGGAGTCCTTCCGCGCGCCGGCGCTGACCGAACTCGCCGACCAGCCGACCATCGCATCGATCGTCCTGAACCAGGGCTCGGCGCGCGTTCGGGTGCTGGCGTTGCAGGGCGGCAATCCCGACCTCGACCCCGAGACGGCGAAGTCGTGGACCTTCGGCTTCGAGGCCCACCCCGCCGCCCTGCCCGGCGCGCGCCTGTCCGTGAACTGGTTCCGGACCGAGTTCGACGGCCGCATCGACCGGCCCTTGACGTCGAGCCGTACGACCGCGCTGACCGATCCGCGCCTGCAGGTGTTCGTGCGGCGGGTCTCGCCGGCCACCGATCCGCAGGACCTGGCGCTGGTGAACGCCCTGCTCGCCGACCCGACCTCGAACGTGGCGCCGGGAACCTTCCCGCCCAGCGACGTGGGGGCGATCATCGACCAGCGCTGGGTGAACACCGCCGGCCTGCGGGTCAGCGGCCTGGACGTCCAGGCCAGCGTCCGCTTCGGCCTGGCGGGCGGCGCGATGACGCTCGGCGCGAACGCCTCCCGGCTCCTGGACTACAAGGAGGCGATCACGCCCACCGACAGCTTCGCCGAGCTCCTGGGCCGGGTGGGGTATCCCGCGAAGTTCCGCGCGCGGCTGACCATGGACTGGACCCGCGACGGCCTCGGGCTCGGCGCGGCGCTCAACCGCCTCGGCGCCTTCCACGATCCCGTGGCCGGGCGAGTCGGGACGCAGACCACGGTCGACGCGAACGCCCGCCTGACCTTCGGGCGGGGCACGGCGATCGGGCCGGTGACCGCGACCCTGAACGTCCGCAACCTCTTCAACAGCGACCCGCCGCTCTACGACAACCCCTTCGGCTACGGCTACGACGCCGCCAGCGCCGACCCGATCGGCCGGTTCATCTCCCTGCAGCTCACCCGGAGCTGGTGATGCCGCCCCGTTCGCCGCGCCTGGGCGCGCGGGCGGCGGGCGTCCTCGTCGGGGTCCTGGCCCTGGCGGGAAGCCTCGCCGAGGCGCGCGGGCTGCAGCCGGCCGACTTCCTGCGGCAGGAGGGGTTCGGCCGCATCGACGTGACGCCGGACGGCCGCTGGGCCCTGGTCGAGCGGCGCGGGCCGCGCGCCTCGGCCTCGCGCTTCGACTACGATCGCTTCACGCCGATCCTGCGCACCCGCCTGCAGGTCGCCGACCTGGCGCGGCCGGGACCGCTGCGGGATCTGGTCCCCGCCGAGCCGGGGGTGGGCTACGCCCTGGGGCCCGCCGCGCCCGACGGGACGCGGGTCGCGGTCATGCGGCTCAAGGCGGACGTCTGGGAGCTGGGCGTCGCGACCCCTGGCCAGGGCGTGCGATGGCTGGGGATCACGCCCGACATCGTCGAGCGCGGCCGCTCCGTCGCCTGGCTGTCGCCCACCACCCTGGCGGTTCTCGCGCCCCCGGCCGGCCTGGGGCCGCACGCCCTGCGGGCCGTCCGCGCGCAGGCGGGACTGGCCGCCCTGCACGCCGCGGCGGCCCGGGGCGAAGCGGCGGTCACGGTGCTGGGCAGCGGGGCCTATCTGGGCGCGTCCCGGGACGATCCGCCGTCGACCCTGCTGGCCGTGGATTCGGTCACGGGCGCGCGAAGGCCGCTCGCGACCGGCGAATTCACCGACCTGGAGGCCTCCCCCGACGGGCGGCGGATCGCCCTGCTGGAGGCCGGCGCGCCGATCGTCACGCGATCCGGACGTCCCGTTCATGGCGTCCAGGGCACGGAACTGCGACGCGCCCGGCTTCGGCTGGTGGACGTCGCCCAGGCGCGTGTGACGGCGCCGTGCCCGGGCTGGGACATGCTCGGCCAGCTCCTGCGCTGGTCACCCGACGGCCGCAGCCTCCTGGTCTACGCCCGCGCGGACGACACAGCCTGGACGAAGGGCGCCCTGCGCCGGGTCGAGGCGGCGACGGGCGCATGTCCCGCCGTGACGGCGCGCGGATTCCAGCCGCTCGCGGAGGGCCGGCCGATGACCGTCCGCGCCGGCTGGCTCGGCGACGAGGTCGTGGCCTATGGCCGGATCGCCGGCGCCCCGGCCTGGCGGCGCCTCGCGCACGGCGAGGCCGAGCCGCTCGCGCCCGGGACGCCGCCGCTCCCGCGCGACGGCCTGCTGTCCGACGGAGCCCAGGTGATGGCCCTGGCCGGGGGACGCTTCTGGCGCATCCGCGCGGACCGGGCGGAGCCGATCGGGCCGGCCGGGCTCGGCGAGGCCGACCGCCTGACGGCCGGCTTCACGCCCCGTTTCGCCCGCGGGGTCGCGTCCCTCGACGCCTTGATCGCCCGCGGCCGGGCCGCGGACGGCGGCGACACCGCCGTGGCGCTCCGCCGCGACGGCTCGATCGGCGTTTGGCGCCTGCCCGGACGGGCGCGGGTCGCGGGGGTCTCGAACGCCCGCCATGGCCTGGTCGCGCGGCAGGTGCTGGGCGGCGGCCGGCAGCGGCTGCTCTGGCTCCCGCGCCGAGGGGCGCCGGTGACGCTGGCCGACCTGAACCCCGGGATGGAGCCGATCGAGCCGCCCCGGGTCGTCGCCGTCCGCCATGCCGGGCCCCGCGGCGAACCCTTGACCAGCTGGGTGCTCCTGCCCGCGGCCGACCCGGCGTCGCCGCCGCCGCCGCTCGTCGTCTGGCCTTATCCGGGAAGCGTCTTCCCGAAGCTTCCCGACAGTGTGGACGTGCCCGCGGGCGGCGAGGTCGAGGAACCCGCGATGCTGGTCGGACATGGCTACGCCGTCCTGATCCCGAGCCTGCCGACCCTCGCCGGCCGGGGTCCGGCCGAGGGCCTCGCGGCCAGGCTGCTTGGGATCGTCGACGCGGCCGCCGCCACGCCGGCGTTGCGCGGCGCCTTCGACGCCCGCCGGGTCGGCCTCTGGGGCGCCAGCTTCGGCGGCTACGCCGTTCTTGCGGCGGCGGAACAGACGGACCGATTCGGGGCCGGCGTCGCCCGGGCGTCCATCGCCGACCTCTTCAGCCGCCACGGGGACACCTACGCCGCGCAGCTCGTATGGCCGCGCGGCGCGGTCGGCTTCCCCTGGGCGGCGGGATGGACCGAGGATCTCCAGGGCGGGATGGGCGCGCCGCCTTGGGCGGCGCCCGGGCGGTACCTGGCCAACAGCCCCGCGCTGCAGGCCGACCGTATCCGCACGCCGCTGATGATCGTCCACGGCGACCTCGACAGCATTCCAATGGCCCAGAGCGCGGAAATGTTCGCCGCGCTGTTTCGACAGGCCAAGGACGCCGTGTTCGTGGTCTACTTCGGCGAGGGTCACGGCCTGCTGAGCCCGGGGAACCTGTCGGACTACTATCGGCGGGCCTTCGGCTTTCTCGACGAACATCTCGGATTCAGCGATCCGGCTCCCGCCGGTCCCGCGTCCGGGCCTGCCAGTGACGGACCCAGGACTCGATGAGCGCGGCGCGGATGAGGCGGACCCCGGCGTTGTCGCGGATGAGGCGATCCGGCTGCAGGGCGGCGTCGACCGCGTCCCGGTCGAGCAGCCCGGCGCGGACCAGCGCGCCGTCGAGGAGATGGGGGCGCATGACGTCGAGGCTCGCCGCCATGCCGCGGGTGTAGGCGGAGGTCAGGGCGCCCTTCGAACGGCGCTGGACCACCACCTCCGGCACTAGGTCCCCGAACAGCTGTCGGGCCAGCCCGCGCTCGCCGCCGCCCGCCGCGAGCTGCGCCGCCGGCGTGGGGAGCCAGGCCTCGAGGACGGGTTGCGCCAGGAGCGGCCGGACGAGGGGTCCGACGCCGCCGCGCGCACAGCGGCGGGTCGCGCCTTGGCTGGTGGTCAGATACTGCAGCTGCAGCTGCTTGGCGGGATGCAGCCCGTCGAGGTCGCGCAACCACGGATGGGGCGCCAGCGGCGTGCTCTCCCGCGCCGTCGGCCCCCAGAAGCGCGCCGTGCGCGGCGGCGCGCCGACCGGCGCCTGCGCCGCCTGGCGGGCTCCGGCCATCACGCTCCAGACCGAGCGGCGCAGGCGTCGGGCGAGGCCGACGACGTCTGGATCGAGCGCGGCGGCGAGTCCGCGCGAGGCGACGACATCGCCGACGATCGTCGGCGACGGCATCTGAAAGAAGACCGCGTCGCCGCCATGACCGCCGAACAGGGCCCGCGCGCCGGCCTCCCGAAGCACGGCGGCGGTGTGCCGATCCCGGGCGAAGTCGACGGACGCGAACGCCGGTCCGGCGCTGCCCGCGAACGCCGCCAGGTCGTGGGCCGTGATGAGGTCCGTGAAGCTTCGCCGGGTGACCAGCGGCGCGTCCAGCCGCGCGCAGACCGCTTCGGCGTACGCGCGTTCGTCGCCTTCGCGCTGCGGCGCATGAAAGTTCAGGCCGGCCCGGACCCGGCCGCGGTGGCCGGTGGCCACGAGGGCGCCGGCGACGATGGCCGAGTCCAGTCCTCCGGAGACTTCCGCGATCAGCGCGTCATGGACGCCCGCCAGGTCCGAGACGGTGTCCAGCACGACTTGTCGAAGGGCGGCGGGCGACGCCGCCAGCTTCGGGTCCGCGTACCGCGCGGGCCGCCAGATCGGCTGCGCGGTGTCCGCTCCGGCTCCGGCGGTCTGCAGGTCGCCCGGAGCAACCACATGCACGCCGCCAAGGGGCGACAGGTGAGATGTCGCCAGCGGACGGCAGATGATCTCGGTGATCACGCGCCAGTCCAGATCGAGGTCGGCTGGCAACAGACCGCACGGCGATGCGGTCAGGTCGTCCGCCACGACGGCGACGCCGTCGCGACGCCAGGTTATGGCGTCCAGCGCCCCGCTCGGGTCTCGGAAGACCGACCAGACCTGCATCGCGGAATCCGGCAGGAGCGCGACGTAGCCGCCCCAGGCGTCGGCGGAGAGGCGCCGTGCGACGCCTTCGGTCGAGGACGGCCCGGCGTCGTCCGCTCCGGCCATCCACCTTCCGCCGCCTCGGCGCGGGAAGACATCGCCCAGAACGACTCCGCCGGCGATCGGTCGGATCGCCGGCCCGCCCGACCGCGGCGTCCAGACCTGAAGCCCGGGCCGGCGCACCACGGCGCGCCACGTCGCCATCCCGTCCGGCGCGGCGCCCCAGGACCCGACGAACCGGGCCGCCTCGAGATCGGCGGACGGCCAGCAGAGGGCGAGAAAGGTCTGCATTCAGGCGGTCATGATCGTCGTGTAGCGGTCAAGCCGCTCCACGGCGTCGTCCAGCGCCGTGTCGCCCACCTGCAGCCAGCAATGCGCGACGAAGGGCCAGGTCGCGACGCCGAACACCCAGTCGGCGTCGCCGCCGCTGCGCTGGAGGAACCGCAGGAAGCAGAAGCTGCGCTCCAGGCACTTGCCGGAGATCGGCACCCAGGGAGCCGCGGTGTGGAACACGGCGCAGAGGCGCGCCAGGTCCGCCGGGTCCCGCTTGCGGCCCATGCGCCCTCGCCGGGCGCGATCGAGGATGTGGGAGAAGCTGCGCCCGCGATAGTGAAGGAGGACGTCCGCATAGGCGGCCGCCAGACGCAGGATGTCCCCGAAGCCCGGTCGTAGGCCGGCCGCGCGCAGCACGTCACGGGTCGGCAGCGGTCTCGTCGCGGGATGCCCCGGGAGCCGCGACGTCGCGCGGGCCAGTCCCCGAGCGACCAGCGCCTCGCCCAACGCCGCCTGGCGCGACGGGCCCGTGGCGAATTCGGCCGCCGCGCCGGGCAGGCAGAGATAGGCGTCGGCCGTCACGTCGAGCAGGACGAGGTCGTCCTCGATCACGGCGGCGAACACGTCAGGGCGAAGGGTGACGAACATGGGGCGCGGTGCGGCGCCGGTGGCCCGGCGCCGCGTTCGGCGACTTAGTCGTAGTAGGTCGCCTCGCCTTCGTCGTTGTCGCCCTCGTCGAAGCCGTGGGTCGACGCCTTGGCGCCGCCCAAGGTGAGGAGCCGGAGGCTCCGCAGGCTGAGGAGCTTGATCATTTCGACCTCCAGGGTCTGGACCGCCGCACGATTGCGACCTCGCCACTGCACAACCCAGGATGTGTGTTTTCAATCTATATTCGATCTACTTTCCCGGGCCCCGGGCCGCGGCGTCCAGCAGGCCGGCCAGGCGGTCGGATTCGCGGATGCGGACCGCGTGGAACTGGCGCAGCGCCGCCAGCCGCTCCGCCCGCGGGACCTCCGCGTCCAGAAGGCCCAGGGCCTCGGCCTCCAGGTCGCCCAGCAGGCGGGACTCCACCCGCCGCGCCGGGCCGAGCTGGATCTGGATCACCCGGAAGGCGGCGATCAGCAGGCGGCTGCCGGTCGCGCCCACCCAGCCGCGGAAGGCCTCCTCGACGGCGGCGACGGGGTCGAACGCCGCCCCGGGCGGGATTCCGGGCGGCGCGCCGGCCGGCGGCGGCAGGCGGTTCGCCCGCCGGGGCTCCAGGGCGATCAGCAGGTGCGCCAGGCTGCGCCGGTGCAGGTCGGCGATGTCGACGCTCCCCAGCCGGCGGACGAAATAGCCCTGCCCGCGCCGGTCCTCGAGCACCCCTTCTCCGGCCAGGCGCGAGAGCGCCTCGCGCACGGGCGTGGTCGACAGGCCCAGGTCGTCGGCCAGGTCGACGGCCGTCGCCCGGGCGCCCGGCGCCAGCGCGCCGCTGCGCAGGCGATCGCGGATCGCCGCGAGGGCGACATGGAAGGGCTCGGCCTGGGACGCGGCCATCGCAGGACTCCGCTGGCCTCGTGGGGCGCGACCGTCCCAGGAGGCGCGGCGGGCGCCGACCGTGACAAGGGCGATATTTCCCGCGGCGCGGCCGCGCCGGGGGCCGGCCCGCGAATATTCACAATGCGCGCCAGGAAATGGCGGGCCGCTCGCCGGATTCGACACGGCCCGCCGCGCCGGCGGCCTAGGTTGCGCCCGCGGCCTCGGCCTTGGGCGCGATGCGCACGCAGCGCACCCCCCGGCGGCGCGCCTGCTCGGCCAGGTTCATCGCCGGCCCGAACGGCGGGGCGCCGGCCTCGGCGGCCGGGCCCAGGCTCTCCGGCAGCACGAGGACGCAGACCGGCTCCAGGGCCATCAGCTGGTCGTTGGCGCGGAACGGCGCGGCCCGCCCGAACCGCTCGAAGTCGGGGCGGGCCAGGACCAGGCGCACGCCCTTCTGCTGGGCCCAGCGCCGCGCCAGCCGTTCGCCGCCCTTGGCGCCGGTGAGCGCCAGGCTCATGCCGGGATATTCCGCGCGCGCCCAGTTGAGGGCGTCGAAGATGCGGCGCGCGTCCTGCGGCGCGTCGCTGCGCGGCGAGGCGCGGAAGGCGACCACGGCCTCGCCCGGATCGGCGGCGGACCGCTTGCGCTCGGCGGCGGCCCGCAGCGCCGCCTGGGCGTCGATCTGGGCGGCGCTCGTCCCGCCGCGCACGGTTCCGCGCCAGGGACTCCAGACCTCCCCGGTGGCCACCGCATACGCCTCGGCCGCGGCGTCGCGCACCAGGGCCAGGGCCTCGCCGGCGACGTCGAGCCGGTCGGCGCTGGCCTTGGCCTCCTGCAGGTCCAGGTCGGCGACCTCGGAGCCGTCGAACGCCCGCAGCTGCTCGGCCAGCCGGTCGCGCGCGCGGTCGGCGTCGCGCTCGAGGCGATGCACCCCGGCGTGCAGGCCGCCGATCAGGGTCTCGCAGACCGTCACGGCGTGGTCCTCGAGGGCGCCGCCCAGCACCAGGTCGAGCACCTCGCCCATCAGGGCGCGGCCCAGCTGGACCAGCTGCGGCTCCGTGGGGTGCGGGCGCGGGTCCTGCAAGGCCGCGGTCCGGGCGTCGAAGGCGTCGAGGTCGGCGGTGTTGAAGAAGGTGGGATGCGGTCGCATGGCGGTCTCCTGAGGGCTGCGAGCCGAAGCTCGCGACCTCCGGCCGCCGGAGCCGGGCCGCAGGCCAGGGCGCCGCCAGGCGGCGAGAGCGCACCCTTGCCGGCGGGCCGGGCCGGCGGCGCTCCGTCGCGATCCTCCGCTTCGGCCGCGCCGCGGAGCCCGCCGCCGGTCCGCGCCCCCGCTTCGCGCCGCCCCGGCCGTCGACGCCCGCCGGCGCGGGCCCGCCGCCGGCAAGGGCGCACGCCCCCGTCGGACGACGGAGGCGTGCGAGGGTCTCGGCGCCGGCGCGCTATTCGGCGGCGACCGCCGCGGGCTCGGGCGCGAGGGCCGCATCCGCCCGCCTGAGAAGCGGCGCCACGGCGCGGGCCCGCCGGGCCGGCGCGAAGGGCCGGCGCGTGTAGGCCTGAGCCGGGAAGCCCAGCCACTTCGGCGTCCACCCCTCGACCTTGGCCCGGCCGTTCGCGCCGTCGAGGAAGTCGCGCAGGATGCCGGTCTGCGTCTTCACCTTCTCGGTGAGGTTGCCGTCGGCGACCTTCTTGCCGCCGACCTCCTTCAGCATGGCGTTCGCGATCTCCCGGTCGCGCATCAGCTCGAAGAAGGCGCCGTCCGGCGCCCAGAAGCGGCGGACGTCGACCTTGAGCCAGGCGCCCGCGGCCTCCACAGCGTCGCTTCCGGCCTCCAGGCTCTCGGCCATCACCGCCGCGGCCACGGCCAGGACGGCGGCGTCGGACAGGCCCAGCAGCCGCGCGAAGACCGCCGCCGCGCCGCCGCCGTCGCGCCGCCCGAGCAGCGCCTCGGCGCCCTGGCCGAGGCCCAGCAGGGCCGCCGCCTCCCGGCGGCGTTCGGCGAAGGCCGCCTCGGCGGGACTCGCCGCCAGGCTCGCGGCCACCGCCGGGTCGTGCGGCGCCCGCGGCTCGGCCTTCACCTGCCAGTGGGGCGACCCCGCCACCGCGTGGGCGACGAGCATCCGCAGCGCCACGGCGGGATGCTCGGTCAGGGCTACGCGCACGGCGGCGTGGCGATGCAGGTCGATGTAGGCGCCCTGGGCCCGGGTCACCTCGGGCCGGGCGAGCCTGGCCGCCTCGGCCGCTTCGGGGCGCTCGCCGCGGGCCGCCTTCTCCGCCGCGGCCCGGGCCCGCCTGGCCTCCTTGTCGGTGAGCCAGCCCTCGTGGACCTCGACCTCGCCCTTCAGGCCCACGGCGATGAACACCTTGCCGCCCTGGGTCCTGGGCGTCTTCACGTGCTTCCAGCTGTAGAACGGCTGGCCGGCCTCCAGCACCTCGACCTCGCCCCAGCCCGCCGCCAGCAGGGCTTCGCGCCGGGCGGCCACGGCCTCGTTCTGGCAGCGCCAGAAGAGGCCGGCGTCCACGAAGTAGCTGTCCTCGCCGAACAGGTCGGCGCGGATCTGGCCGGGGTAGTCGTCGAGCGAGAAGAGCGCGTTCTTGGTCGGGATCGAGGCCCCGCCGAACAGCCAGGCCTTCAGCGACGAACCGGTGGGCGCCCGCTGCTCCGGATCGTCGAACAGCGCCAGCCAGGCCTTCTGCTGGGCCTTGCTGGCCAAGGTCAGGGCGCGGACCGTGGCCACGTCGATCGCCTCGCGGCGGTAGAGGTTGCGGAGCCGCGGCAGGAGCTGGCCCAGCGCCAGGGTGCGCTTCACCACCGCCTCCGACATCCCGAAGACCGCCGCGATCTGCTCGGCCGTCCGCCCGGACCTGACGAGGCGCGCGAAGGTCTCCCAGCAGGTCACCTCGTCGGGCGGCAGCCGGCCGAGGTTCTCGATCAGCGAGGCCTCGATCGCGGCCGCGTCGTCGCCCGCCTCGAGGATGCCGATCGGGACGGGATCGATCTCGACGCCCTCGGCGAGGGCGGCGAGCGCGGCCTTCCAGCGCCGCCGCCCCGCGACGATCTCGAAGCGGTCCTCGACGACGGCGCCCTCGGCGCGGACCTCCCGCACGAGCAGGGTCAGCAGCACGCCGCGCCGGCGGATCGACGGCAGGATGTCGGAGACGTCCGGATCGGGCCGGCCGTAGTGCATGTTGAGCGGCGAGAGGGTGAGGTTGCGGGGATCGGCGAATGCGAGTCTCATGGTCTAGCTCCTCATCTACGGGGGTGTGATCCGGTCCCGTCCGCGCTGTTGTGGAGACGGCGGACGGGCCGGGTTGCGCCAGGGCGGCGCGGGGTCCCGGACCAGGCCGGGGTCGTCCGCCGGCGGCCGCGGCCGCCGGCGAAAGGCGTGGGGGTCAGCGACCGCCGTCCGGCGTCCGGGCGAGGGTCCGCACGATGGCCTCGGCCTCGCGGATCGAGCCGCAGCGCCGGGCGATGTCGGCCCAGCGGGAGATCGGCAGCCGGCCTTCGAACGCGACGTCGCGTTCGAGGGTCAGGCCGAACGGCAGCGTGACCGCGGCGAGCTCGCCCAGGCTGACCGAGCCCAGCTCCGGGCAGCCCATGTCGAGGTCGCAGAGCCCGAACATCGTGTCGCCGTCGGCGTCGAGCTCGGTGATCAGCCAGGTCCCCGGCCCCACGGGATTGAAGAGCTTCAGCACGGGAACCGGGTCGCCGTCCGGCCGGGCGGCGTTGGCGCGCAGGGCCGGCAGGAGGGCCGCCGGCAGCAGGACCAGGCCGTCGTCGCGGGGCGCCTGGGATGGCGGGAAGGTCATGGAACAGGTCTCCGGGCCGACGGCCCGGACCTCCCGTCCGCCGCGCCCGCCCCGCCGGACCCTTCCTCCCCCTCCGTCCCGCGCGCCGCCGGAACCTCGTTCCAGTCCTGCCAGGGCGGCGGCGGCGGCCGCACCTCGGCGCCCACCCCCTGCCGCCGCAGGCCCGCGGCGAGCTCCGCCGCCGCCGCCTCGCCGGGGCGGCCGCGATCGGCGGCGATCACGACCGACGTCACGCCCTGAGGCGCCCGCCAGGCCCGCAGGCTGCGCGCGGAGAGCAGCGCCCAGGCCGGCAGGCCGAAGCGGTCCGCCGCCGAGAGGCAGCTGAAGACGCCCTCGCCGACCAGCAGCCGCGGCGCGGCGGGCCACAGCCGCACCGCCGCGCCGGACGGCGCCTGCCCGATGGTCTTGCGCGGGACGCGCAGGCGCGCGCGCTCGCCGTTCGGCGCGAGATAGGTCACCTCCACCCCGACCAGCGCGCCCGCGGCGTCCTCGATCGCCGCCAGCAGCGCCGGGCGCCGCGCTCCGGCGTCCGCGTAGACGGCGGCGGCGACGCCAGGGTGGTGGCGCAGCCCGCCCGGGGGGACGGCGACACCGCGACGGGCGAGATGCCGCTCGGCCAGCGTCGCCGCCACCGGCCGGGCCTCGGCCCACAGCCGCCGCGCGGCCTCGACCCGGACGCGGACGGGCAGCGTCGGCGGGGCCTCGGCGCGCCCCGAAGGGGCGCCCGAAGCGGCGCCCGGGAGGCGGCCGTCCGGCGCGACCAGCCCCCGCGCCGCCAGGTCGGCCAGCACGTCGCGCCAGTCGTCGCCGGCGAAGGCGTGGACGACGACCCGCCCGCCGGTCAGCAGCAGCGAGACCGAGCGGTCGTTCGGCCCATGTCCCGGGCCCGGCACATTGGCGCGCCGCCCGCCGGCGTAGAGGTCGCCACCGAGCGCGCGGACGATCGCCGCGAGGGTCCCGCCGCCGCTCACAGGAGCCCGAGCCCCCGGAGGCTGACCACCTTCCGGTCGGCGACCAGGAAATGGTCGTGGACCGCGATGCGCAGCACGCGTCCGGCGTCGATCACCTGGCGGGTGGCGGCGACGTCGGCGGCGCTCGGGACCTCCAGTCCGCCGGGATGGTTGTGCGCCAGCACCACCGCCGCGGCGTCGAGCTCAAGCGCCCGGCGAACGATCTCGCGGGGATACACCGGGACGTGGTCGATGGTCCCCTCGCCCAGGATCTCGTCCCGGATCAGGCGGTTGCGCTTGTCGAGGAAGAGGCCGCGCAGCTGCTCGCGGCCGCGCCCGGCCAGGACCGCGCGCAGGTAGTCGGCGACAGCCTGCGCGCCGCTCAGCACCGGCCGGGCGCGCAGCGGCGCGGCGAGCAGCCGCCGGGCCACGTCCGTCAGCAGCGCGATCCGGGCCGCCTGCGCCGCCGGGACGATCCGCGCCAGGGCCGCCGGCGCGGCGGCCAGCACCTGCGGCAGGGACCCGAATTCGGCGATCAGCGCGGCCGCCTCGGCCGGGCCGAGGCCGGCGGCCGCCTGCAGGGCCTCGGGATCGTCCAGCGCCTCCGGCCCGGACGCCAGAAGGCGCCCGGCAAGATCCGGATCCAGGGAAGGAGGTCGGGGCATGGCGGCGCTCTCCAGGGACATCGACCCCCGGCGCGGGGCCGCCCCGCCCGGCCCCCACTCCTCCCCTCCCTCGGCGCTCGCCGGCCCCCGCGGCCGGCGGTCCCGACGCGGGCCAGCCGGCCGGCGACGGTCGCGATGCCTGGCGCCGGGAGTTCGCCGACCCGCCGCCGCAGGAGGCCTGGGGGCGCATTGGCCCTCCGCGAGCCGGCTTGGCGGCGGCTCACCGGCGCCGACGGGCGCGCGGCCGTGGCCCCGGTCGCGGCGTCGCCGACGCAAGGCGGAGCGGCGGGACCGGGACGGCGGAGGACAGCGCCGGGATCAGGCCATGCGGCGCTTCAGCAGAGCCTCGAGGGAATCCAGCACGATCCGGCGGCCTTCGTCCTCGGCGGCGGGGCCGTCGCCGCGACGTACGGCCCTGGCGATCCTGCGCCAGGCGGCGGAGGAGGTCTTCTGGCGGGGCTTGTCGAACACGCCCGCCCAGGGGACGGCGATCTCGCGCTCGAACTCCAGCATGATGCGGCCGACATAGTCGTTGCCCGAGAGGCGGCTGACGAGTTCCCCAAGGCGCCGGCGCACCTGGATATAGTCCGAGACCGAGGCCTCGCTGGACCCCGCGATCGCCGCCAGCACCGAGGCGCCGGCCTGCAGGGCGTCGAGTTGGGCGGCGGACCGGTTCGGCGCTTCGGCCGCGCGGCGGATGTTGTAGGCGCTGAGCTCGGCGCGAATCTCGAAGATCGCCCGCAGGTCGTCGACCGAAAGGTTCCGGACGATCGCCCCCGCACGACCCTCGATCGAGATGATCCGGTCCCGCTCGAGAATCCGCAATGCGTCGCGGACCGGGCCGCGGCTGACGTCGAATTCGGCCGCCGTCGGGACCTCGCGGATCCGGTCGCCCGGCTTCAGGTCCCCGAACTGGATGCGTTCGCGCAGCGCCGCGGCGATCTGGGAGGGCAGGTCCGTGTCCCGGGCCGGTCGTCCCGAACCGACCAGCGGCGCCGACGCCCGGAGAAACGCCTCGGCCTCCGGGTTCATCGGCCGCCGCTCCGCACGATCTCGTGCTGGAGGGCCACCCGCTTGAGCAGATGCGCCAGCCGCGCGTTGCCGCCCTTGGCCGTGAGGCGGTCGATCTCCGCGCGCACGGCTGTCAGCCTGAGATAGGCGGTCTCGCCCGATGCGGCGGCGAAGGGTTCGCCGGACTTCCGTTCGAGCAGGCGTGCGAGAACCGCCCAGGTCTCGCCGACCTGGTCCGGATCGGCGTCGGCCGGACTGATGACCCGCGCGCCCCGGCGCGAGTCGAACCGCACGGCGCCGAGACTCTGCAGGGTCTGGATCACGTTCCGCGCGAAGGCGTGGGTGCAGGCGCACGCCTCGGTGATGTCGCGCTCGGTGAGGCGAGCGCCGGGCTCGAGCCTCCCCGCAAGGATCTCGCGCACGAAGAATTCCGCCGCCGTGTCGAAGTCCACCGGGGGTCCCGCCTAGGCCGCCAGGGGCCCCGCGCCCCTCGGCGCTCCGGCTGTGGTTCGAATCAAGAGGCCCCCTCCTGGCTGTGCTCCCGACCGAGCATCGAAACGAACCGGGGAAATGTCCAGCGAGCCGGGGGCGGCTCCAGCCGTGGAATGTTTATTATTGACATTCCGACCCGATCCACCTCTTTTCGCGGCCAATTCAAAAAAGGGGGAAACACAGAATGGATACGCGTCTCCTGACCGGCGCCGCGCTCGGCGTCCTGTGCGTCGCGGCCGTGGCGCAGCCGGCGATCGCCGAGGGCGTCGAGGACGCCACCCAGCTCGATGAGCTGGTGGTCACGGCCCGCCGACGCGAGGAAAGCCTCAAGGACGTGCCCGCCTCGGTGAGCGCGATCACCAGCGAGTCGATCACGCGCCGCGGCGGGATCCGCGACGTCACGGACCTGTCCTACATGCTGCCGGGCGTCGGGCTCGCCAACACCCACACGATCAACGCGGAGAACAACATCCGCGGCGCGGGCGCGGGCACGACGCGGACCAACAACGCCGACTCGCCGGTCGCCGTGCTCCGGGACGGCGCGAGCATCACGGGCGGAAACCTCGGCGGCCGGGTCTACACGCGCGCCGACCTGTTCGACCTGCAGCGGGTGGAGGTCATCCGCGGCCCGCAGGGCTCGCTGTACGGGGTCAACGCCGTCGGCGGCGTCATGCAGGCGATCAGCACCCGGCCGCGCCCGGACCTGGGCGGCAGCATCCGCGCATCCTATTCGCCGAAGATCGAGCGCACGCAGATCGATGCGATCGGAAACCTGCCGATCACAGACACCCTGGCGATGCGCTTCGGCGTCCAGGTGGTCGACAAGGACAAGGGCTACTTCTTCAACAAGGTCACCGACAGCTATGGCGACAAGGAGAAATACCAGGGCTTCCGCGCCTCGGCCCTCTGGACGCCGTCGGACCGGATCTCGGTCTTCACGGTCTACGACCGCTCCGACGAGCGGTCGTCGTCGAACTTCGTCAACACGACGAGCCAGGTGAACGACGTCACCATCCCCGCCAGCCAAATCTATCCGGCGGACACCGACGGGCCCTTCGTCTACGCGAACAACGCCTCCAACGACGTCAACCGCGACGTCAGCAACTGGCTGACCGAGATCAAGGTGGACCTGGGCGCCGGCAAGCTCACCTCGACGAGCCTCTACCGGCTGCGCGACACCAACTGGTCGCAGGACGCCGACCGCTCGGCCCCCGGGTTCGGCCCCGTGTTCCCGGCCAGCTGCGGCACGCAGTCGTGCTCGCTCTATTTCTACGACCGCACCAAGATCGAGAGCGAGGACCTCCGCTACCAGTGGCCGCTCACTGATCGGATCGACATGCAGGTCGGCGGCAACGCGACCTACAAGCAGTCGCTCGGAAACTTCATCTCCGATGGCCGGACCGTCTCGGCGACCAACCTCAATCCCAGCGCCGTTGCCAACACCGCCTCGGTGGGCAACGAGACGGAACACAGCTGGGGCGTCTTCGCCAGCGCCAGCGTCCGCGTCACCGACCGGCTGACCGTCGACGCCGCCGCGCGCTACGGCGAGGCCCACAAGGACTTCCTGAGCTATGTCACCAACCGGCAGGTCGGCGCCGTCCTCTGCCCCTACGAGACGCCCTTCGACGCGCTGGACGTCGGCGGGGTCTGCACCGCGGGCCTGGCCAGGCTGAGCGACACCTTCACCAGCTTCACGCCCTCGGTCTCGGTCCGCTACGCCATCGCGCCCGACTTCCGGGTCTTCGCGAGCGTCGCGAAGGGCGATCGCGCGGGGGGCTTCAACGGCAACACCGGCTTCGACGCCGGGATACCCGCCACCTTCGAACCCGAGACCACGCTGGCCTACGAGGCCGGCGCGAAGTGGGAGCTCCTGCACACCGCGTTCTCGGCGAGCGCCTTCTACAACGACTACCGGAAGCTCCTCGTCGGGCAGGTCAACTTCGGGCCCGACCTCGTCCCGCGTTCGTACCGGCTGAACGCCGGGGACGCGCACACCCAGGGCGTGGATTTCGAGGCCTTCGGGTCCGCCAGCTGGCCGGACGGCGGGCTGCTGTCCTACAGCCTCGGCGTCAACTACATCCACGGCAAGGTGGACAACGGCCCCTACAAGGGGCTCACCGTCGAGAACATCCCGGAGTGGATGGTGACGGCGTCGCTCTACTACGAGCGCCCCCTCTTCGCCGACTGGCGGGGCTTCGCGTCCCTGAACTACCGCGGAGAGCAGGGGGGCTATACCGGCTTCATCGGCTTCAACAACCAGGTCTCGGCGGCGCGGATCAACCTGTTCCGCGGCGGCGTGGGCGTGACCAACGACGCCCTGCGCTTCGAACTGTCGGCCGAGAACCTGTTCAACGACACCTACGAGGCCATTCGCGACACCAACCGTTCGATCTGGGGCGACAGGCGCGAGGTGAGGTTCACGATGAGCTACGCCCTGGGCAGCGAGCGGCGCGCCCGCTGACGCCGCGACAGACCGACAGACAGAACCCTCCGCTTTGGGGCGCCGGTTCGCGCCGGCGCCCCGATTTTTCGCGCCGCGCAGCCGGCCCGGCCGGCTCAGTCCAGCTCGGAGTAGACGGCGGCCTTGAGCCAGTCGCGGAGGGGGTAGGTTCCGGAGGGGCTGAGCTGGGTCATGAAGACCACCGCGAGGTCGCGGCTCGGCGCGGCCCAGAAGGTGGTGCTCGCCGCCCCGCCCCAGCTGTATTCGCCGACGACGCCCTCTTCGTGCGAACGGCCCACGTCGGTGACCACCGCGCCCAGCAGCCCGAAGCCCATGCCCGATCCGACGCCGCCCAGCCCGAAGGCGGCATGCCGCGCCAGGCCGGGCGCTGCGATTTCGGGAGCGACCTGATCCGACATCATCAGGCGCGCGCCGGCCGGGCTGAGGATCCTGACGCCCTCCGCCCGGCCGCCGCCGGCGAGCATGCGGGCGAACCGCCCGTAGTCGGGGAGCGACGAGACCAGACCCGAGGCGCCGGAGTCGGCGATGGGCGCCGCCAGATAGGGCGATCGCGCGCCCGTCTCAAGCGCCACCAGTCCGGACGCGCCGCGGCCGTAGAGCGTCGTCAGCCGCGCCGCCGAATCCGGCCGGACGAAGAAGCCGGTGTCGGCCATGCCCAGCGGGGCGAACAGCCGCTCGTGGAGGAAGTCGCCGAACCGCTGGCCCGAGACCCGCTCGACGACGAGACCAAGGACGTCGGGGCCGATCGAGTAGAGCCATCGGGACCCGGGCTGGAACTCCAGCGGAATACGTCCCAGCCGCGCGCAATAGTCCGCCAGGCCTTCGATGCCGGGGTCGCGCGCCCAGGACGCGGCAGCCAGCCCCGCCTGGCTGTAGAGGGGGGACATCGGGGTGCCGTTCCAGGAATTCGTCAGGCCCGAGGTGTGCGTCAGCAGGTGGATCAGGCGCATCGGTTGGGCGGGCGCGGTTTCCAACTCCGCCCCCTGGCCGGCGACGTGGACCCGGAGGTTCGCGAACTCCGGCACGTAGTCCGCCACCGGGTCGGTCAGCAGGAGCCGGCCGTCCTCGTAGAGCATCATCAGCGCCACGGCGACGACCGGCTTGGTCATGGAGAAGAGCCGGTAGAGGCTGTCCTCGGCGAGGGGTCGGCCGCTTTCCACATCGGCCCAGCCGGCCACGTGCTGCAACGCGACCTCGCCGCCCAGCGACACCTGCACGGCCGCGCCCGGCAACCGCTTCTGCGCGACGAGGCGATCGCACAGGGCCGCGACGCGCGCGAACAGCGGCGAAGCCTTGCCGGTCAGAGCCGAGGGCGCCGCGGCCGTTGCGCCCAGCCCGCCAAGCACGTCGCGCCGTCCCATCATGTCCGTCACCTCCCCGGCTGCCCGTTCGGCGGCGGCGTGGCCGTCCGCGGGTTGTATTCGGCCGTCTCGCGGGACGGCGGGCGTCGACAATCCCCGCTGGGAGCGAGCGTTGTCAATAATCGCCAAGACATACATCGGCGACCGACCGGCCGGCGCCTTGTCTTTTGTCGATTATCGACATACTGACCTGCGCATGACGTCCGACCGCAGAGGGTCCAAGGGACCCATGATCCGCCACGCCGCCGATCCGGGCCGCCCCTTCGAACACTTTCGGGCGTCTCGGTTGACCCCGCTGATCGGCGCGGAGATTTCCGGGCTGGACCTGCGCAAGCCGCTCGCCGCGCCGGTCGTCGAGGAGCTCCGCCTCGCCCTGGCCGACCACCTGGTGCTCTTCTTCCGCGACCAGGCGATCTCGCCCGAGCAGCACGTCGCCTTCGGCCGCAACTTCGGCGAACTGCACCGCCACCCGGCCGCGCCGCACGTGGAGGGACGGCCGGAAGTGATGATCATCGCGGCCGACGAGACCTCCGAACGCGCCAACGGCGAGGGGTGGCACACGGACGTCTCGTGCGATCCGGAGCCGCCCATGGGGTCGATCCTGCACATCAAGGCGTGCCCGCCCGAGGGCGGCGACACGCTGTTCGCCAACATGTACGCCGCCTACGACGCCCTGTCGGATCGGATGAAGGCCCATCTGGACGGGCTGGAAGCCGTTCACGACGGCGAGCACGTCTACCGCGGCCTGTATGCGAACCTGGGCGTCGCCGACAAGCCGAGCTACCCGCGGGCGCGTCATCCGGTGGTGCGGACGCATCCCTGGACGGGGCGCAAGTGCCTCTATGTGAACCAGGGCTTCACGACGCATCTGGTGGGCTTGCCGCGCGAGGAAAGCGCCGCGCTCCTCGGATACCTGTTCCGCCACATGGCCCACCCCCTGTTCCAATGCCGGTTCCGCTGGACCCCCGACGCCATCGCCTTCTGGGACAACCGCAGCGCCCAACACCATGCGATCTGGGACTACTGGCCCCACCGGCGGTTCGGCCGTCGCGTGACGATCAAGGGAGAGCGGCCGGTCGGGGGCTGACGGCCGGCGGCCTCGCCGACGCACCCGTTTCGCGGTCCGACCGGCCGGCTCCGGCAAGGTGGCCCAGGCCGGCGATCAGGAAATGATCGCGAATCGTGGATCGCGGATCTCGATGCGCGGCGCCCGCGCCGATTACTTGGCGGGCGGCGGCGATGTCGGCGGCGCTCGGGACCTCCGGTCGCCGGGATGGTTGCGCGCCAGCGCCACCGATGCGGCGTCGAGCTCGAGCGCGCGGCGAACGACCTCGCAGAGATAGCCCCCTCTCCTCGTCCTGCGGCGCTCGGGACCCGCCAGCACATCTCAGCCGGCATGGCGGCCGGACAACCGTTCCGGTGCGGCTCGCGCGGGAGGTGTGGATTTCGCGCATCACGACTTCGCCGTCGCTGCAACTGGCGCTCCCGGCCAAGTTCGACGCCCGCGGCCTGGCGTCACCCTGCTCAGCCGCGGCGTTGGGGGAACTTCATGATTAGCAAGAAGCTGGGTTTGGCCATCGCGGCGGCGTGCGCCGCGCTTTGCGGACCGGCCGACGCGACCACTATGCAGGCAGTCATGTCAGGCACCGTATCGCCGTCGGGGTACTTTGATTGGAATCCATTTCTCGGGAGCCGAAACGACTTCCAAATTGGATTTACGTACACAACAAATGGATATAATTTCTATTCCTCAGAGCTTGAATATTATATCTGGTACGCTCCAGCGCATGCGATGATCACGATTGCAGGTCACTCGAAAGAATTTGACTCTGCCGTAGTATTTAGCTCGGGTCATCTTGATTCACAGACGTACTTTCAGGCAGATATAAACACGACGATGGGGGAATATTTTACTGACCAAGCGAAATCGGATTGTGAAGCATGGGATGGATGTTTCGACTATTTTGGATTTGCAGACGTTCAGGGGACATTCTTCGGCGGCCAGATGCCTGTATCTGCTTTCCTCGATACAGAATTTGAGACAGATTTACTGAGCTCATCAAGCGCGCCAAACGTCGAGGCTCGCATTGTGCTAGTAGATAATCTCGGGTTTCCAGGTTCCAATGGAACTCTATTCCTAATTCCAGACCACTTCGAGGTTCGGGCGGTGCCCGAGCCGGCCACCTGGGCGTTAATGCTTGCTGGGTTTGGTGGGATAGGCGCCGTGCTCCGTACCCGCCGCAGACAGCCACCCGAGGGCGTCGCCTAGAGATTTTCTTCCCGCTGAGCTGCGCCGCGCTCGTCGCCGTGTATTTGAGCCTTGCCCCAACATGCTAGCGCGGAGCGGCGCGATGGGGTGCGGACCCGAAGTCGCGGAGGTCGGCGTCCCGCCGGCCCAACCCTGCTGCTATGTAGCGACCGGCTCCGGCGGATCGGCCTTGAGCGTCCCGGCCGACGGGCCCTTCAGCAGCGGCGCGTAGTCGGCGTCCAGATCCAGCCAGGTCTTCGCGCCGCCGCGGTCGAGGAACACCGGCTGGCGGTTGTGGAAGGGGTGCATGTCGTCGCCCGGCGCGGTGTTGATCATGACCATCGTATAGCTCTCGGTCGTCTCGCCCTCCCAGGCGTGGCGCGCCCAGAGCCCGGCGATGAACAGCGGCGCGCCGTCGGCCCGCGTGAAGAAGTGCTTGGTCTTCCTGCCCTGCGGCCCGGTCCACTCGCAGATCGCCGTCGCCGGCACGAGACAGCGGCGCGACTTCACCGCGTCGCGGAAGCTGGCCTTGGTCGCCATCTCCTCGGAGCGGGCGTTGTTGGTCGGGAACTTCCAGGTCTTGGCCGGGCCCTTGTGGAAGAACGGCACGACCCCCCAGCGGCCCACGGCCGGCTCGTAGCCCGCCGCGAGATTCGCAGCCTCGATGGGCCGGAAGAACAGCCCCTGGTACTTGGGATAGACCGTCGTCGCCCACGGCTGGTTGGCCAAGGTGTCGGGGCCGGCGGACAAGGTCAGGCGCTCGCCCAGGAACCGCTCGAAGTCCTCGGCCCAGGCGTTGAGCGTCTCCTCGATGGTGTAGAGGTTGCACATGGGCCAGAGTTGGCCCCGCAAGCGCGCGGGAGTCGAGCAGCCGCACGTTGCAATCCCGAGGGAGGAGCGGACATGAGACCTGGCGTGATCGTCGCCATCGCGGCGCTGGCGGCGTTCGGGAGCGCGAAGGCGGAAGTCTGCATGAAGTCCGGCGAGGAGACGTCGGGGTTCGGCAAGGTCTGCAGCTACCATTGCACCTTCGGCGAGACCTCGCAGAACGTCTCGGCGGCGCAGATGTGCCCGCTCACCGTACAAGCCAGTCCGACGGCGCCGGCGCCGGCGCGCCGGAGCGGGTCCGCCGGCGTCGCCTGCTTCAAGGTCGGCGAGCAGATGACCCAGATGACCAAGCAGTGCGTCTACGACTGCGGCGGCGCGCGCCGGGTCGAGACCGTCGGCGCCGCGCAGCTCTGCCCCATCACCGTGCGCTAGAGCCATACCCGGGCCTGGCCGGTCCGGCCGCACGCCCCGCACCGGAGCCGTCGGCGCAGGTCGGGCGGCGTCGTATCCGGGCCGCAGCGCGAGAACGCCTCCGGGCGGGTCCAGGCGACCCGCCGGCCGCAGGCGCAGGCGATGTTGAGCACCGCGCTCGGCTCCATCGTCCGCGCCAGGGTCTGGAACATCTTCATCGCCGCCGCCGCGCCGTGTCGCCCTCGGTCTTCGGCCAGACCAGCACCGCGAAGTCGCCGCAGACGCCGATCGGCCGGCCGCTGAACCGGTGCGCCGCCTCGACGGGCGCGACGCCCACCCGATAGTCGTCGCAGAGATCGGCGAGCGCCGCCGGCCGGTCGTCGGCCCGCCAGGCGGCCGCCAGGTCGAGCACCCGCAGGAACGCCGCCCGCGGTACGCCGAGCGCCCTCAGGGTGCGCGCGACGTCGCCACAGCCGCGGGCGCGCCAGGCGTCGCGCGGCGGCGCCGCCGCCTCGAGGCGCGCGCAGCGGGCGCTGTATGATCGGGGCCGGGACACTTCACGAACAGAAGCAGAACATCCGCTCGGACGCGAGTCCCTGTCCGCCCAATCATGATCGCCACAGCTGTAGCGGGGCCTGCCGGGCTCCGGCGTTCGCTGCTAGCATCGCCGCATGGACGACGGGTCGGGCTGGTTGGCTGAGGCGCTGAAGGCGCGCGCGTGCTTCAAGGCGCAGGACGACGACGGCGCGTTGCGGCATCTGGATCAGGCCGCGGCGCTCGGCGCGAACGACAGCGAAGTGACCCTCCTCCGCGGCCTCGCGCTCCTACGCCAGGGCCGCCTGGCCGAGGGTTGGCCTTGCTTCGAAGCCCGCCGCACGCGATGGAATTCGCCGATCGCCCGCAGCGGACTGCGGGAGTGGTCCGGAGAGCCGCTCGAAGGCCGCTCGCTCGTCGTCTGGGGCGAACAGGGGCTTGGCGACGAGATTCAGTTCGCCCGCTTCCTGCCGAAGCTCCGGACGCTCGGGGTCCGTTGGATCACGGCCGGCGTCCTGCCGCAAAACATCCGGCTCTTCCAGGCGCTGGGCGCCGATCTCGTTCTCCCACGCACGGAACGCCAGGACGTGCCCGTCGCCGACTACTGGGTCTGCCTCGCCTCGCTCCCGTACCGGCTCGGCGTTCGCGCGCCGTCCGACGTGCCCTCGGCCGCCTATCTGTCGCCGCGCTGGATCGGCGGAGACGATCGGATCGGGATCGTCTGGCGCGGCAACCCCGGCAACCCGAACGACAAGGCCCGTTCGCTGCCATCGCCCGAACCCCTGCTCGCGTTGCCCGGCGCGGTCGAGCTCGAGCCGGCCGGCGACATGCTGGACAGCCTGGAAGCCATCCGTCGCCTGCGCGCCGTCGTGACCGTCGACACCTCCTGGGCCCATCTCGCGGGCGCCATCGGCGCTCCCTGCATGGTGCTGCTCCCGCACGAACTCACGGACTGGCGCTGGGGTTTGTCCGACGACCGCTCCTACTGGTACGAGAGCCTCCGCCTGTTCCGGCAGTCGTCGCCGGGCGACTGGGCCGAGGTCGTGACGCGGGCCGGGGCGGAAGCGGCCGGGCGATGAGCGCGTCGACGGGTTGGATTCGCGGGCGCCGCCGACCTCTCCTGGCGCCTGCAACGGTCGCGGCCGGCGCGCCGAATGGCCGGACCGATGGAAGTCCTGCTAGGTGTCGCCGGTGACGGACGGACAGCATCCCCCAGGGCTCGACAGCGCCCGGGCGCGATACAGCGCCGGGCTCCAGGCGCTGCGGCTGGGTCGCTTCGAAGAGGGCTGGCCACTGCATGAGGCGCGCTACGACGCCGGCGTGGCGATCGTTCGTCCGACAACAGCGGCGCCGGAATGGATGGGCGAGGACCTGGACGGCAAGACCGTGGCCGTCTGTACGGAACAGGGGTTCGGAGATCACCTGATGTTCGGCCGCTTCCTTGGGCCGCTGCGATCCCGAGGCGCCGACATCGTCGTCCTCTGCCATCCGAAGATGGCCCGCATCTTCGAGCGGATCGGCTATCGGACGCGAATCTTCGCCGCGGAACGGCCGTTTCCACCCTGCGACTACTGGGTCGCGATCGGGTCGCTGCCGCTCCGCCTCGGCGTATTGGCCCCGACTGAGGCCGTCTACCTTCCCTTCGCCCGGGGCCGAGGCGGCGGCGTCGGGGTCGTGCCGACCGGCAACCCCGCTCATCCCAACGACGCCCAGCGCTCACTTCCGGACGGCGAAGCCGGCCGCCTGCTCCGCCTCGGGCGCGATCTGAGACCCGAGTCCACCGGCTGCTATGATTTTTCCGATACGGCCGACGTGATCGCGGACCTTGACCTGATCGTCTCGGTGGACACCTCCGTCGCCCATCTCGCCGCCTCCATGGGCAAGCCGACCTGGATCCTGCTTCCATTCAACGGGATGGATTGGCGCTGGGCCGATGGCGTCGCCTCGCCCTGGTATCCGAAAGCACGCCTCCTGCGGCAGACCAAGCCGGGTGAATGGTCGAAAGTGATCGATCAGGTGGAGGCCGAAATCACCGGGCTCGCGACGCGCTAGGCCCCGTTGCGAGCCGACGCGCAGGCGGCGAATTCCACCAAGGGGCATTGCCCGACCTGCGCCATACGCGGCGGGGTGGCGGGCGTTGGTCGCAGTAGCTCGCCCGACGCCGAACGCCGCGAGTGTGTGGCGATCCGCCGGCCGAATCCGGGGCCGACCGAACCTTGGGAGCCGCTTCCGCCCTTGGCGCGCGCCCGGCCCTCGGCTAGGCGGAGCCATGGCCGCAACACCGCCCGCCAAGGCCGTCATCCGCTTCGAACCCGACGGCTACGATGTTTCCCGCTCGTGGCTCATGGGCCGCCAGGTGGCCGGCCACGGATTCCTGCGCGCGGCGGTGGACGCCCGCGGCGACGCGGCGATGCACTGCTACACCGCCCACGAATCCTCTGCGAAGGCGTTCGCCGACACGGTGCATGGCATCGATCCGAAGGCGGTGTGCGGGTGGATCCGGCCGACGCGGCTCGGCGCCATCGGGGCGGCCGGCGGCATCCTCTACCTCGCCGACCCGAGCCTGCCCAACTTCGCTCGTCCGCGCCTCCGCGCCGGCCCGGCGGCCTATTCGCTCTGCGGCGTCACGCATACGACCGCCACGCCCGGGACGATGCAGCTCATCGCCGACCTGCTCACCAGCCCGGTCGCGCCCTGGGACGCGCTGATCTGCACCTCCCAGGCGGTCGCCGAGACTGTCCGGCGCATACATGAAGCCCACGCGGACTATCTGCGCTGGCGCCTCGGGGACGGCGTCCGCATCGCCGGCCCCCAGTTGCCGGTCATCCCGCTCGGCGTCCACTGCCGCGACTTCGACTTCACCGACGATCAGCGCCACGCCGCCCGGGCCGCGCTGGGCGTCGCGCCGGACGAGGTCGTCGCGCTGTTCGTCGGGCGCTTCACCTTCTCCGGCAAACACCACCCTGCGGCCATGTATCTCGGCCTTGAGGACGCGGCCCGCGAGACCGGCGCGCGGGTCGTGCTCGTGCAGTGCGGCTGGGCCCCGAACGAGGCCATCGACGAAGTGTTCCAGCACAGCCCAGGCCACTTTTGCCCGAGCGTGCGGACGATCACCGTCGATGGCCGCCTCGCGCCCGAGCGCAACCACGCCTGGGCGGCGGCCGACATCTTCGTGTCGCTGTCCGACGGCATTCAGGAGACCTTCGGCCTCACGCCGCTGGAGGCCATGGCCTGCGGCCTGCCGACGGTCGTGTCCGACTGGGACGGCTACAAGGACACGGTCCGCGACGGCGTCGACGGCTTCCGCATCTCGACCTGGGCCCCGGCGGCCGGCGCGGCCGGCGCCGACCTCGCCCGGGAGCTCGAAGTCTCCAAGATCGACTACGACTACTATCTGCTGGCCGCCGCCATGGCGACCTCCATGGACCACGCCCAACTGGTCGACCGGCTGGCCCTGCTGATCCGCGACCCGGCGCTGCGCAAGCGGATGGGCGCGGCCGGGCGCGAGCGCGCGCGAAGCCTGTTCGACTGGAGCCACGTCTTCCACCAGTACCAGGCGCTGTGGGACGAACTGAACGCCCGGCGCCTCGCGGCATCGACCGATCCCGCCGAAGCGGCATGGCTGGCGCGGGCGCCGTGGTCGGGCGCCGGCAATCTCGACCCCTTCCACGCCTTCGGCCACTATCCGACCGACCTCATCACCGGCCAGACCGTCGTCGCGCTGGCGTCGGACGAGGCCGACGCGGTCTACCGGAGGCGGCGGGCCCACGTGCTCTTCGCGGGCGCGCGGTTGCCCGAGGCGCTGGCGCTGGGCATCCTCGAGCGCCTGGCCGCCGGCCCGTCCACCGTCGCCGACCTCGCCGCCGTCGGCGGACTGTCGGCCGATGCCGGCGTCTATATCGTCGGCATGCTCGCGAAGATGAACCTCGTTCGCCTCCTCGCGGGCTGATCGGGCGCCGCTCGGGGGCCGTCAGGGCGACGCGGACGCCGGTTCGCCCGCCCGGACGAGCAGCCTCTAGCGCGTGTAGGGTCCCCGGGTCATGAAGCGGATGTAGAGAACGACCGCCGCCGCCACCGCCGCGGTGGTCATCGGCCGCATCTCGACCAGATCGATCACGTGCCTAATCAACTCCGGCACGACGGACTCCTACCGCAACGTCCCCGGAAAACCGTTATATTTCAGCGTGCTTGACCACGTCTCAAGCATGATCGTTAATTTCCGAGCGCCGCGCCGGTCGCGCGGCTTCCATGAGCCCGTTTCAATTGACCCGACCCACGGGACGTCCGCCGGTAGGCGCATGTCCCGTCGCCACGGCGCGCCGCTGCGCCTCGCCCTGTTCGCCGCCGCCCTCCTGGGCGCCGGCCCGGCCGCGCCGGCGCCCGCCGGCGACATCGCCGCGGGGCCCCCGGCCACCGCGACGGCGGGTGGACTCCAGACCCGCCTGGACGTGGCCCCGGGCGTCTGGGTCCTGGTCGAGACAGGATTCCAGGTCCAGCCGACGGGAAACGTGACGATCGTGGAGCAGGCCGACGGCCTGGTGCTCATCGACGCCGGCGGGTCGCCGGGCGCCGGCCGTCGCATCGTCGCCCAGGTGCGGGCCCTCAGCGCCAAGCCGGTGAAGGCCGTGGTCCTGACTCACTGGCACGGCGACCACGTCCAGGGGCTCTCGGAGATTCTCGCGGCCTGGCCGGCGGCCAGGACCCTGGCCACGGCCGCGACCCAGGCCCACCTGCGCGATCCAGGCGCCATGAATTCCCCGGCGTCGCCCGACCCGGCCGCCAACGCCGCCCTGCAGTCGAAGCTGCGGGGCTATTCGGACTACGCGCGGCGGATGGCCGTCTCGGCCCCGTCCGAGGCCGAACAGACCGGCTGGACCCGCGCCGCGGCGCTGTTCGACAGCTACCGCCGCGACATGGACGGCGCCCTCACCGTGGCCCCGCGCGAGGCGTTTTCGGAGCGGCTCGTCCTGCCCGACCGCGAGCGTCCGGTGGAGCTCGCCTTCCTCGGCCGCGCCAACACCGACGGCGACGCGGTCGCCTGGCTGCCGCGCCAGAAGGTGCTCGTCAGCGGCGACATCGTGGTGACGCCCGTCCCGTTCGGATACGGGAGCTATCCGGGCGCCTGGATCGCGACCCTGCGCAGGCTCGAAGCCTACCCCTTCCGGACGCTCGTCCCCGGACACGGCCCGCCGCAGCACGACGCCGCCGGCCTGCGCCGCCTGATCGACGCCCTGGCGGAGATCCGGGCCAAGGTGGCGCCCCTGGCGGCGACCGGCCTGTCCCCCGGCGAAATCCGCGCCCGGCTCGACGTCTCGGACCAGGCCGAGATGTTCGCCGGCGGCGACCCCTGGCTGCGGCGCTGGGTGGCGGCCTACTGGCTCGACCCGATCGTCGCCTCGGCGGTCCGCGAGGCGCGGGGCGAGCCCATCGTCCAGGGCCTCGGCGGCGGCTGATTTTTCCCCGGACGATATTGACGTCGGGCGCGGCGAAGCCCAGACCCGCCGCGACCGCCATGGACCGACCTTCGACCTTCACCGCCTTCCACGGCGCACGCCGCGTGGCGCACGGCGCCCTGGCCGAGGTGGCCCGCGGGCTCGCCGCCGCCGCCGCCGAACCCGGCGTCGGCGCCGGCCCGGTCGTCCTGCTCGAGGACGCCACCGGCGATGTCGTCGACCTCGACCTGCGCCTGGACCCGGACGCGGCCGCCGCGGCCTGGCGGGCCGCACGGACCCCGCCCCCATCCGCGCCGGCCGGCGCGCGGCCGGCCCGCGGCCGGCCCCGGCTGGGCGTGGTCGCGCGCGAGGTCACGCTCCTGCCGCGGCACTGGACCTGGCTCGCGGCCCAGCCGGGGGGCGCCTCGGCGGCCCTGCGCCGGCTGGTCGAGCAGGCCAGCCGCGAGCAGGCGCCGGCGGACCTGGCGCGCCAGGCCCGCGATGCGCGCTACCGCGCCATGGCCGTGCTGGCCGGCGACCGGCCGGGGTTCGAGGAGGCCGCCCGCGCCCTGTTCGCCGGGGACGCCGCGCGGTTCGCCGAATGCGTCGCCGCCTGGCCGGCGGACGTGGCGGCCTATCTGCTGCGCGACTGAGCGCGGCCGCGCCCCGGCGCGGTCATCGCCCCAGCCACCCCGCCGCGGCGGCCAGCAGGACGAGCAGCAGGAGCAGCGGCACGACGGCGACGCCCCAGCCCGTGGCGTGGGCCTCGAACCAGCGTGCGATGCGCACCGAGAGCATCGTGGATGCGGGTCTTCGTGTCATGGCCGCAGTCTGGCCGCGACCTGCGTCAGATCCGGTCGCGGGACCCGTCCCGGGGAGGGTGTTTCGGCCGCGATTGCGTCTCTGCGCCCGGACAGCTGGGGCGGGGCGCGGCATGGGACACGAAGGGGCGGACGGCGAGCTGTCCGACAGCGACCTCGCCGAAAGCGCCTGGGCGATCTCGGACTTCCTGCGCCTGCGCGGGCCCCACGTCCTGCCGCCGCGCGAGGTCGAGCGCCTGCGCGCCTGGCTCGTCGACCTCTTCTATCGGGGCGGGACCCTGCCCGCCCGGGGGCGGGGCTTTCGCTGGAACGTGATCGCCGAACGCTGCGATATCGACCTGGGCCGGCTGCGCGCGGGCCGCCGGGTGCTGGCCCCGGTGTTCCACGCCCTGCACCGGGCCCTGCGGGCGCGACGCGGCCGCCCGGTCCCGCCGCCGCCCGATCCCCCCGCCTCGCTTCCGCCCCGGCCCGACGGTCTCGGGAGCGCTCGGCTGCGGTCCGGTCCGCCCGCCGACGGCGCCCCGTTCCGCGAGGTGCTCGCCCGCGAGATGGCGCGCCGCGGCGAGACCGGCGCGAGCCTCGCCCGGACCCTGCGGGCGATGGGCTGCGGGGTGGGCGCCAAGGCTATCCGCCGGTGGGCCTTGGGCCTGGCGAGCCCCTCGGCCCCGGCCAGCCGCGCCGCCGTGGCCGGGCTGGAGCGCCACTGGGGCCTCGAGGCCGGCGGGCTGCTTTCGCGGCTGCCGCGGCCCTACCGGACACTGACCGGCTTGGCCCCCGCCCGGCTCGGCGGCCAGGAGCGGGCGCTGATGGCCTGGCACCTGCCCGACGACTTCGACCGTCGGCCGAAGGCCGAGCAGGACGAGATCGTGACCTGGATCCGCGACGTGGTCGTCCGCGGCGCCACCGACTACCGGCGCTTCCTGAGCGCGGCCCAGATCCGGCGCTTCGGCGTCCGCTTCCCGGAGCTGCGGGGCGTCCAGCGGACCTCCCCGCAGGCCCGCGCCCGCGACCGGCGCTTCAGCAACACGGTGCTGGCGCCGCCGGCGCTGGCGGCGGAGATGGCCGCGCTCGTGGCCTTCAAGACCAGCCCGCTCACCGCGCCCAGCCTGCAGCGCGCCACCGCCTGGAACCGGCACACGGCGGGCCTGTCGGTCGAGCACCTCAGCGTGGTGTTCGGGGCCCTGGTCGCCGCGCCCGACAGCCCGGTCGCCGGCGCCGGCGTCGACCCGGAGGCCCTGGGGCTCGGGCTGCTGGTGTTTCCGGCGGTCTGGGACTGGTACCTGGAATGGCGCCGCCGGCGACGGGGGTTCTTCACGACCTGGGAGGTGAGCCTCCTCGGCCTCGCCGCCAGCCTCGCCGCGCCCGAGGCCGGCTGGATCGCCCAGTCCCCGGGACTTTCGGCCCGCCTCGCCCCGGTTCCGGGGCTGGTCGGCGCCGAAGAGGTCGAGGCGGCCCGGGCCGACTGGGCCGGCGCCTGCGGCCGCTTCCATCGCTACGCCGCCGGGCGCCAACGCGACCTGCGCCGGTTGCGCCAGGTCCACCACGACCGCTTCGAGGCGGTCCGCGTCGTCCTGGAGGCCGACAGTCCCGTGGGCGTCTACGCCCGCATCGCCGAGGAGGCGCTGGCGCGACGGCCGAACCGCCGGGCCGATCCGCGCCGGGCGGCCGAGGCCACCCGCGACTTCCTGATGATCCGGCTGGGCCTCCACCTCGGCTTCCGGCAGCGCAATCTGCGCGAGCTGCTGGTCTGTCCCCGGGGCGCGGCGCTCAGCTCGGAACTTCGGCTGGAGCGGCTGGGGCGCGGCGAACTGCGCTGGAACGACCGGCGCCAGGGCTGGGAGGTGTTCGCGCCGGCCTGCGCGTTCAAGAACGCGGGCTCGTCCTTCTTCGAGGGGCGGCCCTTCGAATTGCGGCTGTCCGACGTGGGCGGCCTCTACGCCCAGATCGAGGCCTGGCTGGACCAGGACCGAGCCGTGCTGCTGGACGGCCGGGACGACCCGGGGACCTTCTTCGTGCGCCGTCCGCGCGGCCGCCAGAGCGCGGCCTTCGGCCAGGGCGCCTTCTACGTGGCCTGGCGGACGATCATCCAGCGCCACGGGATCTACAATCCCTACACCGGCCGCGGCGCGGTGGCCGGCCTGCTGCCGCACGGTCCGCACAACGTCCGCGACGTCGTCGCCACCCACGTCCTCAAGCAGACCGGCAGCTACCGCCAGGCGAGCTACGCCATCCAGGACGCGCCCCGGACCATCGCCGAGCACTACGGACGCTACATGCCGCTCGACAAGACCCGGATCGCCGCGGAGGTGCTGGACCGGGTCTGGACCGCGACCTGACCTTCCGTCCGTCGCGATTGGAGGGCAGGATCGCGCCCACGAACCGAATTGTCCGGAGGAGCCGGCGCTGCCCAGCGACGTTCCAGGCGATCCCCGCGCGCCCAAGGAGGGTCCGGCGCGCGATCGCGCCGCGGCGCGCTGGCTGGCGCTCGCCTGCGTCGCGCTCGCGCTTGTCTGTGTCGGCCTCGCGCTCGCCTGGACGCAGATGTCCGATGCGGCGGCGTGCTGGCGCGAGGTCGCCGAGGACGGCGCCTCGGCGGCTCAGCCCTGCCCCTAGGCGGCCGCCGCCCCGGCTACGGCCCGACGCCGCCGCGGCGAGGCGCGGGTCACGCGCTCGCCCCGCCTCCGGCCCGGCGATGGCGGCCAAGCAGCACCACGTTCGGCCCCTCCGGGATCGCCGGCGCGACCGGGGCCGGCCGCGCCAGGGGCGCGCCTGTCCGCCGCGCCCAGGCCTTCAGCTCCTCGGCCGCATAGACCACGCGCCGGCCGATCTTGCGGAACGCCGGCCCCACGCCCATCCAGCGCCAGGTCTGCAGCGTGCCCACCGTATTGCCGAGCTTGGCGGCGGCGGCCGGGGTGTCGAGCCAGCGCGCGCGCCGCACCTCGCCGATCACCGAGCCCGCGCGGGCGCTCGCCTCGGCCTCCCGCGCCTGGGCCTGCTGCGCCGCGCGTTCGGCCGGTTCGGGCAGGTCGGCCATCTCCGCGCCGATCAGCAGGGCGATCTCCTGGGCGATCCGGTCGGCGGCGGCCTTCACCGGATGGTCGGCCAGGTGGGCGTAACGCTGGGTGGTCTTGGCGCTGCGGTGGCCCAGCAGCGCGCCCACCACATAGAGGCTGTCGCCGTTGGCGACGCCGAGGCTGGCGAAGGAATGGCGCAGGTCGTGGATCCGCACGTCCTGAAGCCCCGCGGCCTTGCGGATGCGGTTCCAGGGGGTCTGGAGATTGATGAGGGGCCCTTCCCCGCCGCGACCGGGCAGCAGGTAGGGGTTGCCGGGGACCTCGACCAGGTCCTGGACGATCTTCATCGCCGCCGCGCCGAGATAGACGACCTTCGCGCCGGTCTTGCTGTCGGGCAGGCGCAGGCAGCGGTGGTAGGCGTCGAGCCAGGCCCGCCGGGCGGTCAGGATTTCGTTCTTGCGGCATCCGGTGAGGATCAGGAGGCGGATGGCGGCGAGCGCGTAGGGGCTCTCCACCCCCAGGGCCTCGGCCGCCGCCAGGGCCTCGCCCAGCCGGCCGAGCTCCTGCGGCGAGAGGAACCGTTCCAGCTTGCGCTCGGGGAAGCGGCGCACCCGCCAGGCCGGATTGTCGGGCCGCAGCTGGCGGCCGACCGCAAAGCCCAGGACGGCCGAGAAGGTGCGCACCGCCGAGTTGGCGGCCCCGCGGCCGCCGCGCACCCGCGAGAGCCCGCGCGCGCAGGTCCTGCGCCGGCGGGCGGTCCGGCCGGCGCTGACGTCCAGCAGCAGCCGCTCCACGTCCTGGCGCGCGATGTCGCTCGCCCGCCGGGCCCCGAGGAGGGGCTTGATGTGGTTCTCGATGTCGGACCGGGCCGAGGCGATGGAGGTGGGCTTGCGCGTCGCCAGGCCCTCGGCGAGGTAGAGGTCGCAGAGCCGGGCCACGGTGATGGCGCGGCGGTCGCAGGCCCGGTCGGCCTGCGGATCCTCGCCGGCGGCCACGCGTCCCAGGACGACGCGGGCCTGGTCGCGGGCGCTCTCCACCGTCCAGGGCGCTCCATGCGGCCCGATCCGGTAGCGCCGGGTGCGCCCGCCCACCCGATACTGGACCAAATAGATGCGCTGTCCGCTCGGCCAGATGCGCACGCCGAAGCCCCGGACGGCGGCGTCCCAGACGAAGGCCGCGGCGTCTCCGGCGGGCGCGCCCTCGACGATCCGGCGGGTGAGATTGACGCGGGCGCGGGCCACGGGATTCTCGGCTCCCAATCGCTTCCAGGGGGCCTCCAAAGTAAGCCCATAGGCAGCAGATTGTCAGAAACTCTGGTGTGGAGCTTCGTAGAGGCGGAAAATTAAGTCAATGATTTATCGTATGATTTCGTAGTTCTTCGTAGGTATAGCGGTAGTATATTACCGCTTGGTAAGGCTGAGGTCGGCAGTTCAATCCTGCTCTGACGGCCGCAGCTTCCCGCGAGGCCGCTGCATCGTGCCCGTGGACGCCTTCTACGAGTTCACGGGAGCCAAGGCGCCGAAGTCGAAGTGGCGCTTCACCTCGGCTGACGGTGCATTCCTGGGCGTCGCCGGGCTCGTGCGCGACGACCGGTTCACGCTGCTGACCTGCCCGCCGGGACCGGATATCGCGCCCTACCACGATCGCCAGGTCGTGATCCTCCCACAAGGCGACTGGTCCGCCTGGCTCGACCTCGCGCGCGCGGCCCCTCGCATCGCGCCGGCTCCGGCCGGCGCGCTCGCGGTGCTTCAGGTGCGCTGAACGCGCCTAGGGAAGGTCTTCGGCCAGAATGGCCATCTCGAACATGAACGAGCCATCCTCGTCCTCGTCCTCGAAGACCACGCCGATGAACTCCTCACCGATGTAGACCTCGGCGGAATCCTTCTGCTTGGGGCGCGGCACAAGCGTGATGCGCGCGTTCGCGAAGGTGCCGCGAAGATGGCCCTCGATCTTGCGGATGGTCTTCTCGTCCACGCCTAGGCTCCCTGGGAGTCGAATTCGGCGCGAACCTACAGAAACCGTCGCGCGGGGCAAACCTCAGATCACGTAGTCGTAGACCGCATCGGCCAGAGTGTGATCCATGCTCTTCGCCGGCTCGTCGCAGGTGGGGCAGTTCACGAGGCGCGCGGGCACGCCCGCCGCCGTGCAGTGCGGCGGCACCGGCTTCAGCACCACCGACCCGGACGCGATCTTGGCGTAGTCGCCGATCTGGATGTTTCCCAGCACCTTGGCGCCGGCCCCCAACAGCACGCCCTTGCCGATCTTGGGGTGGCGGTCGCCGCGTTCGGCGCCGGTTCCGCCCAGGGTCACGCCCTGGAGCATCGAGACGTCGTCGCCGATCACCGCGGTCTCGCCGATCACGATGCCGGTGCCGTGGTCGACGAACACGCCCCGCCCGATCCGCGTCGCCGGGTTGACGTCCACCTGGAAGAGTTCGCTCGAGCGGCTCTGCAGATAGAAGGCCAGGGTCTCGCGGCCCTCGTTCCACAGCCAATGGGCCACCCGGTGCGTCTGGAGCGCCAGGAATCCCTTGAAGAACAGGAAGGGCTGCACGTAGCCCCGGCACGCCGGGTCGCGCTCGAACACCGCCTTGAGATCGTCCTCGGCGATGTCGACGATCGACGGGTCGGCCGCATAGGCTTCTTCGATCGTGTCGCGCAGGCTCATGGCCCGCAGCTCCTGGTCGCCCAGCTTGCGTGCGAGCTGGTAGCTCAGCGCATCGCCCAGGGTCTCGTGGTTGAGGATCACCGCCGCCAGCAGGCTGGCAAGGGCGGCTTCGGTCTTGGCCGCGGCATAGGCTTCGTTGCGCAACGCGGCCCAAACGGGCGGCGGCGAAGCGGGGTTCACCACCTCCAGGCGCTGGCTCATCGGTTCCTCCCGGCCCATTAGGCGTCTCCCTAGCCTAACACGGCCCGCGCGAGCGCGGGCTCCAAAAGCCCTTTGGCGGCCATATGGTGAGCCTTCAGCAGCATCGCCACCGTCAGCACGTCTTGAATTTGGCCGTCCATCGCCGCCGCCAGCGCCTCGCCGAACGGCACGCGCGCGAGGGCGATCGCCTCGGTGTCGTCGGCGTGATGCTCTCCCTCGGCAGGCGACAGCCCCAGGGCCAGATAGCCGATCGCCCGCTCGTCGGAGACCGAGTTCGAAAGTTGCGCGCGAAGGATCTCGCGCCATTCGGCCGCCTGCAGTCCGGTCTCCTCGGCCAGTTCGCGGCGCGCGCTCTCCAGCGGATCCTCGTCGAGCGGGCCGCCGCCCTCGGGAATCTCCCAGCTGTAGTCGCCCAGCGGGAACCGGTGCTGGCCCACGAGCAGGGTCGTGCCATCCTCGAAGAGCGGCAGCACCGCCACGGCGTAGTTCTTGTAGCTGACCAACCCGTAGGTCGCCGGCCTGCCGGTCGGCGCGGTGGCGGCGTATTCGGTCACCCGGATCCACGGATTCTCATAGACCGGCCGCGCGGTTCCGCGGGACCAGGCCAGGCCGTGGGGGCGAAGCCAGGAGGGCCTTTCCGGCATCGTCGAAGGGTCCTCGTCTTGCGATCAGCTTTGGGCTCCCCATAAAGAGGTCCCCTATCCCGATCCTTAAAGGCGGTTCCGCGTTGAGCTCAGCCCTGCCCCCCGCGCCCGAGTTCGGCGCGTCGCTCCCCGTCTCATCGGCGCCCGAGGTTCTGCGCTTTCTCGCGCTGCGCCGCTCGACGTCGGCCATGACCCTCGGCGAGCCCGCCCCGGACGCCGCGCAGCTCGACGAACTGCTGCGCCTGGCGGCGCGCGTCCCCGATCACGGCAAGCTCGCGCCCTGGCGGTTCGTCGTCCTCGACCCGCAGGCCAAGCCGGCCTTCGTCGAACGCCTTGAAGCCATCGCACGCGGCCGCGGAGATCCCAGCCTCGTCGCCAAGCTGGCCAAGCTGAAGGCCCCGCCCCTCGCCGTCTTCGTGGTGGCGAGCCCCAGGCCCGCGGCCATTCCCGAATGGGAGCAGATCCTGTCCGCGGCGGCGGTCTGCACCAACCTGCTCTACGCGGCGCTGGCGATGGGCTTCGGCGCCAACTGGATCACCGACTGGTACAGCTACGATGCCGACGCGGGCGCGGTGCTGGGCCTCGGCGAGAATGAGCGGGTGGCAGGATGCATCCTCGTGGGAACCGCGCGCGAGACGCCTCTTGAGCGTGAGCGTCCATCGCTGGAGCCGCTGGTGACCCGTTGGCGGCCCCAGTAGGCCCCGGAAACACAGGCCCCCGAAGCATAGGCCCCGGAAACACAACGGCCGGACGGCGCGCCGCGCCATCCGGCCTGAGGTGACACGCCCGAGGAGAGATGGGCACTTTCACCTATAGGCCCGCACGCCGCTCTTGGAAAGCCCGAACAGTCCGCTCCGGATTGGCCGGGGGGCTCAGCCACGCCCCCGATAGGGCGCCACGCCCTGATCGGGCAGCCAGAGCCCTTCGGGCGGTTGGCCGCTCTGCCAGAACACGTCGATGGGAATGCCACCCCGGGGGTACCAATAGCCCCCGATCCGGATCCAGACCGGCGAAAGCTCTTCGTGCAGGCGTTTGGCGATCGCCAGGGTGCAATCCTCGTGGAAGGCGCCGTGGTTGCGGAACGAGCCCAGGTAGAGCTTCAGCGACTTCGACTCCACCAGCCAGTCGCCGGGGACGTAGTCGATGACCAGGTGGGCGAAATCGGGCTGGCCGGTCACAGGACACAACGACGTGAACTCGGGAGCCGCGAACCGGACGAGATAGGTCGTTCCCGGATGCGGATTGGGCACGCGCTCCAGCACCGCTTCGTCGGGATTCGCATAGCCGCGGACCTCGCGGCCCAGCTGGGTGAGTTGGGTCTCTTCCATATCGGCGGGTTTAGACGCTACTAGGCCTCAAACGACAAGCGAGAGGAACGCTATGGCTCAGGGCGACTATCAGGACTTCGTGGTCGTGGTGACGGGAGCGTCCACGGGGCTCGGGCGCGCCATCGCGGTGGAGACTGCCGCACGCGGCGCCCGCGCGCTCGTGATCAACTACGCGCACAACCGGACCGATGCGGAGGAAACCGCCCGCCTGTGTCAGGCGCACGGCGCCGAAGTCGTGCTCGTCCAGGGCGACGTGGCGAAGGACGCCGACTGTCGCGCCATCGCCCAGGCCGCCGAGCCCTTCGGCCGCATCGACGCCCTCTTCAACAACGCCGGAACGACCAAATTCGCCAATCACGCCGACATGGAAGCCGTGTCCGGCCAGGACTTCCTCGACCTCTACGCCGTCAACGTGGTCGGTGCGTTCCAGATGATCCGCGCCGCGCGGAGCCTCCTCGAGGCCGCGCCCCAGCCCGGCGCGGTGGTCAACACCGCCTCGATCGCCGGCGTGACGGGCATCGGATCGTCGGTGCCCTACGCCGCCTCCAAGGGGGCGCTGAACACCATGACGCTCTCCCTGGCCAGGGCGCTCGCGCCGAAGATCCGCGTCAACGCCATCTGCCCGGGCTTCATCGACACCCCGTGGTTCGGGAAGGGCATGCCCGAGACCGCCGTCGAGCGGATCCGCGCCAACGCCGCGGCGGGCACGCCGCTCAAGGCGGCGTCGAAGCCCGAGGACATCGCGGCGGCGGCCGTGTTCCTCGCTTCCCCCGGCTCGCGTCACGTCACTGGCGAGACGTTGCTCGTCGACGCCGGATCGCACCTGGGATTCGCCCCACTCGTCGCCCGGTGATTGTGACTGGAACACGAAAGTTGCCGACCCCGCGGGCTATTGCTCGGCAAGGCGCCTAAATTTTCAGCACTCACCCCGCACCTTAGCCATGCCCGCCAGCCTGCGTTGATCTGGGGGCCAAGCCCACGACGATGGCTGAGCCCGTCGGCTTCGGCTGGGCGGACGTGAGAGGGGATACTCAATGAGAACGCTGAAACTCGCGCTGGTGGCCGCTATCGGCTCGCTGGCGCTCGCTGGCGCCGCTCAGGCGCAGGACGAAGGACCATCCTTCTCCTTCAACATCGGAGCGAACACCGACTACGTGTTCCGTGGCTTTAGCCAGACCAACGAAGACCCGTCGGTGTTCGGCGGCATCGATGCCAGCCTCGGCATCGGCTACGCCGGCGTCTGGGCTTCCAATGTCGACTTCGGCAACGGCACCGATGCCGAAGTCGACCTGTACGCCGGGATCAAGCCCTCTGCGGGTCCGGTGAGCTTCGATATCGGGGTCATCTACTACGGCTACCTGGGCTCGTGCTGCCACCAGGCGTACTGGGAAGGCAAGGTCGCCGCCTCCGTGCCGGCCGGGCCGGCCACACTGGGCGCCGCGGTCTACTATTCGCCTGAGTTCTTCGGAAAGACCGGCGACGCGGTCTACTATGAGGCGAACGCTGCTGTTTCCATTCCTGAAACGCCGTTCTCGATCAGTGGCGCCGTCGGTCGGCAGAATATCGACAAGGCGGCCGACTACACGACCTGGAACCTGGGCGTGGGCTTCTCGCTGAACGACCACGTCGGCTTCGACGTTCGCTACTTCGACACCAACCTGTCCAAGGCCGCTTCCGGCGGCCTGGCCGACTCCCGGGTCGTGGGCGGAATTAAGCTCACCTGGTGACCCGCGGTTAGCCGCGTCTGTCGTATGAGAGCCGCCGCGCATGTCGCGGCGGCTTTTTCATTGCGTCGTCAGACGCTTGTTCCTAAGTTCCGGCCCTCGCCGCGCGCCTGGCTGACGCGCCCAGGGCGCCGGACCGCAGAAGCGCTCCGCCCGTTAAGTTTTGCTGGCCGCCCGGCCTCCGGGCCCTATGGTTGGGAATCAGATCGTGAGCGGAGTGCGGCGCATGGAGCGGATGGCCGTTCGAGCGCAGACCATCGTTTTCGACGTGGTGCTCGCGGCTCTGGCCTTCACTGTCGCCTTCTTCGTGGCGCCGACCCAGCCTGAACTGGGCCTGGGTCAGGCCGGCGCCCTCAACTTTTTCCAGCTGGTTTCGCTCTACGCCGCCATCGCGGGCGTCTTCGCCCTCATCTTCCGTGGCGAGCTCTCGCCGTGGCGCTACGTCTCGATCCCGGACGCCTTGGTGCTCGCGCGCAGCGCGATCCTGACCGTGGGCGTCTTCCTGCTGGCGGTGTTCGTACTCGACCGGGCCGAGGGCGTGCCGCGCTCCACCCTGGTCATGGCCCCTCTCTTCCAGATGGTGGCGTCCATGGGCGTGCGGATCCTTCGCCGCGCGCTCCATGAGCACGCGCTGGAGAGCATTTCACCGCTCAAGATCATCACCGACCGCGTCACCCAGGCGCCGTCGCTGCTGCTGATCGGTCCCCCGTCGCTTGCCGACACCTACCTGCGCGACGTCGCTCGCACTCACAATCCCACCTATACGCCGGTGGGCATCATCGGCACCGACCGGCGCGACGTCGGCGCCCAGGTGCGCGGCGTCTGCATCCTCGAGACGATCGACCGGCTGAACGAGGCGCTCGCCGATCTGCGCCGGTGGAACCGCTACCCGCGCGCCGTGCTGTTCCTGGAGGAGCCGGGCCGCCTCCGGGGCCTTACCGCCGACCTGCTGGGGCGTCTCAAGACCGATGGCATCCGCCTCCTGCGCTTGCCCTCCATCGTGGAGTTGTCCCAGCACGACGGGCTGACGCTCCTCCCGATGCGCGACATCAACATCGAGGAGCTTCTGGCGCGCGACCCGATCGAACTGGACCGGCGCGCGGTCGGCCGGCTGATCCAGAATCGGCGCGTGCTGATCACCGGCGCTGGCGGCTCGATCGGCGCCGAGCTGTGCCGGCAGGTGGCGGCCTTCGGTTGCGCCCAGCTCACCCTGCTCGACTTCTCCGAGACGGCGCTGTTCGAAATCGAGCGCGAGATGCGCGAAACCTACGCCTACGTCCCGGTGAAGGCCGTCCTCTGCGACGTGCGCGACGCGAAGCGTACGGCGGCGGTGTTCGCCGAAGAAAGGCCCGATCTCGTCTTCCACGCCGCCGCCCTCAAGCATGTCTCGATGGTGGAGCGCCATCCGGCCGAAGGCCTGCTCACCAACGTCGTCGGCACCTGGAACGTCACGGAGGCTTCCAAGGCCTGCGGCGCCGGCCAGATGGTGCTGATCTCGACCGACAAGGCCGTCGACCCCACCAACGCCATGGGCGCGACCAAGCGGCTCGCCGAGGCCGTGATCCAGGCCCAGCAGACCACCGCCGAGGGCACCCGCTTTTCGGCCGTTCGCTTCGGCAACGTCCTGGGCTCCTCGGGCTCGGTGGTGCCGATCTTCAAGTCGCAGATCGAGCGCGGCGGGCCGGTCACCGTGACCCATCCGGAGATGACTCGGTTCTTCATGACCATCCCGGAGGCCGCGCAGCTCGTCCTGCACGCCACGGCCGCCTGCGACGAGGACGACCGCCGCGACTCCCGCCTCTTCCTGCTGGAGATGGGCGAGCCGGTTTCGATCATGGACCTGGCGCGCCAGATGATCGCGCTGTCTGGCCGCAAGGACATCGAGATCGAGATCACCGGGCTACGCGCAGGCGAGAAGCTCACCGAAGCCCTGCTCGACGAGACCGAGCGCGCCCTGCCCGCGGCCCACAAGGTCATGGAGGTCGTCTCCAACTCGGCCCTGCGCGTCACACCGGACCACTTGGCGGCGCTGGCCGCGGTCGCCGAGACTGGCGACACCGAGGCGGTGCGGACGGCGCTCTTCGACCTGGTGTCCCAGGTCCGTGGCGAAAAGCCTGGCCCGGCCCCAAGCCTGCGAGTGGTCGCCGGCGGCTGAGCCCGCCGCCCCCAAAAGAAAAGGCCGCGGGCTTGCCGCGGCCTTGATCCCTTGCGCTGCAGCGGCGGCTTCTACTCCGCCGCCACCACGCGATCCGAGGCGCTCGCCGCTTCGAGACGCGCCACGAGGGCCTTGTACTCGGCCCACAGGCCTTCCGGCAGATGCTCGCCGAACCGCTCATAGAACTCGGGGATCAGCGAGGCTTCCTGCACCCAGATCTGCGGATCGACCGTCAGCAGGAGATCGAGCGCCGCCTCGCTGAGGTTGAGGCCCGAGGTGTCCAGGCTGACCTTGGACGGGACGCGGCCGATCGGCGTGTCGACCGCTTCGGCCTGGCCATCGAGGCGCTCGGCGATCCACTTGAGCACGCGGCTGTTGTCGCCGTAGCCCGGCCAGACGAACTTGCCCCGCTCGTCCTTCCGGAACCAGTTCACGAAGTAGATGCGCGGCAGCTTCGAAACGTCGGCCGCCGTCTCGCCCATCTTCAGCCAGTGGCCGAAGTAGTCGCCCATGTTGTAGCCGCAGAACGGCAGCATGGCGAAGGGGTCGCGGCGCAGCTCGCCGATCTTGTTCTCGGCCGCGGCCGTGCCTTCCGAAGCCACGTTCGAGGCCATGAAGACCCCGTGCTTCCAGTCGAGCGCTTCGGTGACCAGCGGCACCGCCGAGGCGCGCCGCCCGCCGAACAGGATGGCCGAGATCGGCACGCCGGCCGGATCTTCCCACTCCGGCGCGATGACCGGCGTCTGCGAAGCCGGCACGGTGAAGCGGGCGTTGGGATGGGCGGCCGGCGTGTCCGAACCGCGCGTCCACGGATTGCCGCGCCAATCGGTGAGGCGCTCCGGCGCCTCCGGCGTCAGGCCTTCCCACCAGACGTCGCCGTCCTCGGTCAGCGCTACGTTGGTGAAGATCGAATTGCCCCAGAGCGCGTCGATCGCATTCTTGTTCGTTTCGATGCCCGTGCCGGGAGCCACGCCGAAGAACCCCGCTTCGGGGTTGATCGCATACAGCCGCCCGTCGTCGCCGAAGCGCATCCAGCAGATGTCGTCGCCGATGGTCTCGGCCTTCCACCCCTGGAGCGTCGGCTGGAGCATGGCCATGTTGGTCTTGCCGCACGCGCTCGGGAACGCGGCCGCCACGTACTTCACCGCGCCTTCCGGCGAGGTCAGCTTCAGGATCAGCATGTGCTCGGCGAGCCAGCCCTCGTCGCGGGCCATCACCGAGGCGATCCGAAGCGCGAAGCACTTCTTGCCCAGCAGCGCGTTGCCGCCATAGCCCGAGCCGTACGACCAGATCTCCCGCGTCTCGGGGAAGTGGACGATGTACTTCGCTTCGTTGCAGGGCCAGGGCACATCCTTCGCGCCGTCTTCCAGCGGCATGCCCACCGTATGCACCGCCGGCACGAAGAAGCCGTCCTCGCCCAGTTCATCGAGCGCCGCCTGACCCATGCGGGTCATGATCCGCATCGAGACCGCCACATAGGCGCTGTCGGTGATCTCCACGCCGAGGGCGCTGATCTTCGAGCCCAGCGGGCCCATGCAGAACGGAACCACGTACATGGTCCGCCCGCGCATCACGCCCTTGAACAGGTCCTTCAGGTCCGCCCGCATCTCGGTCGGATCGAGCCAGTTGTTGGTCGGGCCGGCGTCCTCGGGATTCTCCGAGCAGATGAACGTGCGGCTCTCCACCCGGGCCACGTCGCGCGGATCCGAGGCGGCATAGAACGAATTGGGCCGCTTTTCGGAATTCAGCGGCTTCAGCGTGCCGGCTGCGACCAGTTCGGCCGTGAGCCGGTTCCACTCCTCTTCGGAGCCGTCGCACCAGACGACACGATCAGGTTCGGTCAGCTCGGCGATTCCACGCACCCATTCCACGAGTTTCGCGTGCTTGGTCGGCGCGGGCTCGAGCCCCTGTACGGTCGCTTGGCTCATAGACGGCAACTCCTTGGGCCTCGAAACGATATGCGGTCGCCCGCTACTCTCCCACCGTGGGTCAATTTCATAGAGGCTGAACGCGCATCTGCATACCGCGGGCCAAGCGATGCGCCTTCCCTATGGCGTGATCGCCTTGCCGGTCTGCGATTCCGGCGCCGCCGAGCCCGATTCGGCGTCGTCGGCGCGCCCGGCGATCGGTGGTCCGTAGCGAATCAGGCAGGCGTGGAGCGTGCGGACCGCTCCCCCGCGGCCCGCACGCGTTGACGCCGCACCCCCCGTCTGCGCCGACGCCGGCGCGACGAACCCTGCGGCATCCTAGTCTAGACGCCGCCCAAGGCCCGCGCCCCCCGCTCCGGCGGGAAGTTGGCGCATCCAACGGAATGAGGCATGTCTTTCGGCGAGCACTCTCCGGCGCACGATCCGTCCATGTATCGCCTTCGTCCGACCTACGTCGCCGACCGCATGGCGGGCCCGCCGGCTTCACGCGTGCCCGCATGACGGGCCGGACGGATCGCAATCCGGGCGACGCGCCCGCGGATCCGTTGCTCGAGCTCTATCTGGAGCGGCGCGGCAACCTCTTGCGGTTCTTCGCCGCCCGTTCGGGATCCCAGGCGACGGCCGAGGACCTGGCCCAGGAACTCTACGTCAAGCTTGCCGCGCGCGATCCCACGATCACGGCGGAGAACCCCGTCGCCCTCCTCTACCGGATCGCCACCAATGTCATGCTGGACCGCGCCCGGGGCGAGGCCCGCGCCGTGGCCCGCGAGACGGCCTGGCGACGGGTGGCGCATATGGAGATCGGCGGGGAGGACGTGGCGGAGGAGGTTCCCGCGGACGACACGGTCGCCTCGCGCCAGCGTCTGCGACAGCTCGTCGAGGCCGCGGCCGAGCTCCCGCCGCAGATGCAACGCGCTTTCCGGCTCCACAAGCTGGAGGGGCGCAGCCACGCCGAAACGGCCCGGATCATGGGAATCTCCGTGAAATCCGTCGAGAAGCACATCTCGGCCGCGCTCAAGGCCCTCACCGCGAGGTTGAGGCGATGAACTACTACAAATTGCATCGGGCGACCGGGGGGTTGGGCGGTTCGGCGCCGTCTATCTGTTCGACAAGCCGTCAGCGTGGCGGCTTCGGCGCGGACTCATGATCGACGCACGGCGACATTCCGACGAGGCGCGGCGCGAAGACGCCGCCCGCTGGGTCGTGCGCCTGGAAGCCGGCGATCTCAACGACGCCGAGGCCATCGCTTTCGACGCCTGGATCGGCGGGCCGGCCAATACAGCGGCCTTCGACGAAGCGCTTGCGGTCTCGCAGGCCTACGCCGCCGCGGCGGCTCCCGTGGCCCGCAACCTCACCGATCGCCCCGCAGGCCGGACGGCCGTGGGGCGGCGCGCCGTTATCGCCGTGGGCGGCCTCGCCGCGGCGGCGGCCGTCGCGGCCGTGGTGGCGCCCGAGCTGCTGCTGGACGCCGAAGCGGTGGACTACGCGACGGCCAAGGGCGAGAGGCGCACCGTCCGGCTGGCCGACGGCTCGACGATCGATCTCAACGCGGCCACCCGGCTGACGGTCGCCCTGACCCGCGACACCCGCAACGTGACGCTTCACGCGGGTCAGGCGGTCTTCGACGTGGCGCACGATTCACGCCGGCCGTTCCTCATCGGGGCCGGCGACCGGACCATCCGGGTCGTGGGCACCCAGTTCGACGTGCGACGGCGCGACGGCCGACTGTCGGTGACCGTCGCAAGGGGCGCCGTCGAGGTGCTGCCGGCGCAGGGCGCGCAGGGCCGCGCCTACCGCCTGCATCCCGGACAACGGCTCGACCATCGAGAGGGCGACGCGTCCGTCAAGGTCGCCGCCGTGAACTCGGACGAAGTCCTGAGCTGGCGTTCCGGCCGCCTGGTCTATCGAGGGCAACCCCTCGCCGAGGTCGTTTCCGACCTCAACCAGCAATTCGAGACCCCGATCCGGATCGAGGACGCCGAACTCGCCGCCACGCCGATATCGGGCGTTCTGGTGCTCGATGATCAGGCCTCGGTCATCCGCCGTCTGGCCTTGCTGGTTCCCATACGAGCGGCGCCTTCCGGCGCGGGCGTGGTCCTGCGGCGCGATACTGCGTCGGACCGCTGACGGGATCGGAAGGTCCTATCCCGGCGCAGCCTGTCTGGACGAGCCGTGGCGGTTGGCGCGACCCCCGGCTGCGCGGCGGGGCGGCTGCATCGACAAGGTCGGCCTGCGCGTCGCTTTCTGAACGAAAAGTAAAGCTTGGCTGGGGGGCGTTTCGTGCGGGCGGCGTCTTATTCCGTGACGGGTCGGGATGGGAGCGGGTCGGCGTGGTCAGGCTGTCGGCGCTTGTCTGTGCGCAAAACCAGGACGCACAACTTTCGGAATGCCTGCGCAAGCTGGCGTTCTGCGATGAGATCGTGGTCGTCGCCGATCGGTGCACCGACCGCTCGCAGGAGATCGCGCGGCGCCACGGCGCGGTGGTGATCGACGGGATCTTCCCTCTGGAAAGCCAACGCAAGGCGGCCGGGGTCGCGGCGTGCTCAGGCGACTGGATCCTCGAGGTCGAGCCGGACGAGATCGTCGACGCCGCCCTGGCATGGGAGATCCGCGCCGTCCTGCAAATCCACAAGGCGGGCGACTGGTACGACCTGCCGATCGACAACTACATCGGCGAGGCGCTGGTCCGCGACGGCTGGACGGGCGACCTCAGCGCCCGCCGCGAGGCCCGCCTCTATCGGCGCGGGCTGAAGGCCTGGGAGCCACGGCGCGTCAACGCCCCTTCGGCCCTGGCCGGACGTCCGGGCGGCGCGCTCAAGGGCGCGATCCGCCGTCGCCTCGGCGCGGACGTCGGCGGGCTCGTCGACCGGCTCAACCGCCTCGCGGCGCTGCGCGCCGAAGATCTCGCCGACAGTCAGGAGGCCGGCGGTCCCGCTCTGGTCGGGCTGTTCCAGGCGGTGGGCGTCTTCCTGGCGGCCTACGTCGTCCACGGCGGATGGCGCGAGGGCCGTCTCGGCTTCCTCTCCGCCAGCCTCGCGGCCATGCTGCCAGTGCTTTCCCAGACGCTGGCCGGCGAGATCGCCGAAGCGCGGCGCGCGGCCGTCGAAGCCGGCGCGCGCACCGCCCAGCCCCGTGCGGTGGTGGGACTGGCCGGCCGCTAGCGGGCGCCGCGGGTCGACTTCCGCCTCGACCCTGGTTACGGAGCGCAGTCGCGCGCTGGTGCGCGGCCAGCTTGGAACGCCGCCTTGACGATCCTGGTGACCGGGTCAGCCGGCTTCATTGGCTTCCATCTGAGCCGCCGCCTGCTCGAGCGCGGCGAGACGGTCGTCGGGCTCGACAATCTGAACCCGTATTACGACCCGACGCTCAAGGCCGCCCGGCTCGCGATCCTCGAAGGGAAAGCGGGGTATCGCCACGTCCATCTCGATCTGGCCGACCGCGACGGCGTCGCGGCCCTCTTCGCCGAGGCCCGGCCTGAAGTCGTCGTCAACCTCGCCGCCCAGGCCGGCGTCCGCTACAGCCTCGAGAGCCCGCGCACCTATGTGGACTCCAACGTCGTGGGCTTCCTCAACATCCTCGAAGGCTGCCGCGCGGTTCAGCCCCGGCACCTGGTCTTCGCCTCCAGCAGCTCGGTCTACGGCGCCAACGCCAAGCTGCCGTTCGACGTCCACGACCAGGCCACCCACCCCATCACCCTCTACGCCGCCACCAAGCTGGCCAACGAAGGCATGGCCCACGCCTACGCCCATCTGTTCGGCGTCCCGGCGACCGGCTTCCGTTTCTTCACGGTGTATGGACCCTGGGGCCGCCCCGACATGGCGCTCTTCAAGTTCACCGACGCGATCCTGAGGGGCGAACCGATCGACGTGTACGGCCAGGGCCGGATGCGTCGCGACTTCACCTACATCGACGACATCGTCGACGGCTTGGCCAAGGCGATGGAAACGCCGCCCGCCGCGAATCCGGACTGGGACGCCCAGGCCGCCGATCCCGCGACAAGCTCGGCGCCCTGGCGGGTGCTCAACCTGGCCGCCAACCGGCCGGTCGACCTGATGCGCTATATCGAGGTCCTGGAGGACAAGCTCGGTCGCAAGGCCCAGATCAACCTGCTGCCGATGCAGCCGGGCGACGTCGCCGCCACCGAAGCCGATGTGGCGGAGACGCGGGCCGTCCTTGGCTACGACCCCAAGGTCACCGTCGAGGAAGGCGTCGGCCGCTTCGTCGACTGGTATCGGGGCTACTACGGCGTCTAGACCGGTTCCTCGATCGACCGCGAAGGCTGACTGAACCACTTCGGGCCGGCTTCCGTCATGTGGAAGCAGTCCTCGAGGCGCACGCCGAACTCCCCGGGGATGTAGATTCCCGGCTCGTCCGAGAAACACATGCCGGGGGCGAGCTTCGTCGCCTCTCCACGCACGAGGTTGACCGGCTCATGGCCGTCGAGGCCGATGCCGTGGCCAGTGCGGTGCGACAGGCCGGGCAGCTTGTAGTCCGGCCCGTAGCCGAGCGAGACGTAGTAGCGGCGCACGGCGTCGTCGACGCTCCCAGCGGCGGCGCCCACCTGAGCGGCCTCGATGGCGATCTGCTGGCCCTTCTGGACCTGGCTCCAGACCGTCCGCTGGCGCGCCGTGGCCTCGCCGAACACGAACGTCCGCGAGATGTCGGACTGGTATCCCTGGACTGTGCAGCCACAGTCCATCAGCACCACCTCGCCGGGCTTCACCACCTGAGGCTTGCCCGAGCCATGGGGGTAGGCCGCCGCCTCTCCAAGCAGAACCAGCGAGAACTCCGGATCGCCGCCGAGCGCCGCCGTCGCGGTGTTCATGATCCGCGCGATATCGATGGGCCGCATCCCGGCCTCGACCTTCGGGATCGTGAGGCGATAGGCGGCCATGGTGATGTCCGAGGCGTGCTGCATCAGCGCGAGTTCGGCTGGCGACTTGATCATCCGGCATCCGCGCACGATCGCCGAGCCGTTGCGCAGCGTGGCCGTCGGCAGGTTCCTTGCGAGGCCATCGACGACGAAATAGCGCGTCGTCTCCTCGAAGCCGACCACGCCCGCCCCGGCCTTGCGGTCCCGCAGCCATCCCGCCACCAGCGCCAGCGGATCCTCGTGTTCTTGCCAGGTCCGAACCTCCGCCGGCACGGCAAGCGTCTCGCGCACCGACGGCTCCTCGAAGAAGGGCGTCACGATTCCGACCTCGCCCTCGGCGGGGATGATCGCGCAGGTCAGCCGCTCGCTGCGTCCCCAGCGGACGCCCGTGAAATAGATCAGGCTTGAGCCCGGTTCGACGATCAGCGCGCTCAGCCCCTGTCGGCGCATGAGTTCCTGGGCCTTGGCAAGGCGCGCCAGCCTCTCCTCCCGTGAGATCGGTGGCGGAGCCGGCATCCGTTGCAAGCGCGGTTGGGCCCCGGCGATCCGCGGACCAGCCAGGCAGCCGGCGGCGGCGAGGGTCAGGAGTCTACGTCTGTCCATGGGCCGAAGCTCGCGCGCCTTCCCGCGCCGCTCAAGGGGGCTTCGTCGCCATATTTCGCCCGCCTGCGGCTCCTACATCGGACCACGGTCGCGAAAGTGGCCCGTTCAGGCCTCCAGAGAGAGGCCCAGATCAAAAGGCGTCGGCGCCAAGCCGCCGGCGCGAGGAAGGAGTGAATTGAGATGAACCCCCTGATGACGACCGCGCTAGCGGCGCTGGCGCTGAGCGCGCCCGCGGCGGCCATGGCCACCCCCAGCCCGACCGCTTCCCGATCGGTCGCGGTGGCGACGGACGATCTGAACGCTCGGGACCCGCTGGCGGCGTCCGTGCTGTCCGGCCGGATCGATGCGGCTGCGGCCCAGGTCTGCGGCGCCGATCGAACGAGCGTCACCGACGTGCAGCGCGCGGCCCGGCGCTCGGCCTGCTACGAGCGCGCCGTCGAGAATGCGCTCGCTCAACTGGACCCGGCGACGGCCGACGCGGTCTCCCGCGCCCGCACGCCGCGCGTTCCGCCGCCCTGAAGCCGGCGTGAGGCCGCAACGGCGCCTCGCACGCCGCTGCGGCCTCGTCGCGACCCGATTTCCGCCTACTTGGCCGGCTTGGCGGCCTGAACCTCGATCTCGACCAGGGCGCCCGGCCGCGCCAGGCCGGCGATCTGCGAGGCGATCCGGGCCGGCTTGTTCTCCAGCGGCCCGAAGAACTGGTTGTAGCCTTCCATCATGCCGGCGAAGTCCATCTTGCCGCCCTTCGCCGGGTCGCCGACCAGCACCACTCGCATCATGACGACATCGCTGAGCGTGTAGCCCTGGGCTTCCAGGATCGCCTTGATCTTGCCCAGCACGCTGATCGTCTGGGTCTTCGTGTCGCCGAGCTCCGCCGTGGCGCCCGAGCCCGACACCGGATCGGCCAGCTGCCCGCTCACATAGATCGTCTCCGATCCCGCCGGCACCTTCACCGCCTGGGAGATGAAGCTCTTCGCCGGATTGATGTGCACGTTCTGCGCGTTCGCGGCCCCTCCCAAGAGGGTGCTGGCGGCGAGGGCGGTGAACAGGATCTTGCGCATGGATATCCCCTTGGTGAGCAATCGGTCCGCCGCAGCGACGGCGCCCGAGTTTGGCACGCGGCCCGTGATGCGGCCTAGGGGGCCGCGCTCACGCAAGTCGACAGACCGAACCCGGCCTTCAGGCCAGGCTCATGCTCAGTTGAACGTCAGTCGTCGCGTGAATTTTAAGCATTCAACATGCACGATGAAATCACCGACCACTTTTCGACGTGTGAGTCAAATTATACTGACGTGCGAATTCAGTCTTCATGACCCAACACTGTGCTTCCGTGGCGAAAATTTGGTCATCCACGTTGAGGACGCCGGCACAAGATTTTGATCTGCATTGACTTGGGGCGGAGGCAGGGCGGTCCTTTCGTCATTCGCGCAGGGTCGGGACAGCGCCTGAAGGACGACACATAGGGACTTGCCTTCAGTCTGCCCCCGGGGATGACGCGACGCGTGGAGTAACCGGCGCCCAAGAGGCGTCCACGCGAAAGGCTTGGAGGGGAACGTTCACGAGGGCCCAACGTCGAAAATGAGGGGGTCCGAAGTGAAGAAATTGAATGAATCCGCGCGCGAAATCGCGCGCAGCCGCGCGCCAGCGTGGCGTGGCCGGCGCGTATGGCTGGCTGGCATCTCCGCCGTCGCCCTGACCGCCATGGGGACCGACGCCGCGCTCGCGGCCGACGCCGATGCGGACGCCGGCACATTGCAGGAACTGATCGTCACGGGCTCGCGCGCCAAGCCCCGTACGGTTCTCGAATCTCCGGTGCCGGTCGACGCCTTCAGCGCCGACGACATCGCCGGCGTCTCGGTGACCGACACCCAGGACCTCCTGAAGACCCTGGTGCCGTCCTACACCCTGACCCGCCAGCCGATCTCCGACGGCGCCACCTTCATCCGCCCCGCTAGCCTGCGCGGCCTGCCGTCCGACAAGACCCTGCTCCTGGTGAACTCTAAGCGCCGCCACCGCGCCGCGCTGGTCGCCACCGGCGGCAGTGGCGTGCAGGCGCAGGACGCCTCGCAGATTCCCGCGGGCGCGCTGAAGTCGGTCGAGGTGCTGCGCGACGGCGCGGGCGCCCAGTACGGCTCGGACGCGATCGCCGGCGTCATCAACTTCATCCTGAAGGACGATCCGGAAAGCGGCAGCCTGTCGGTCCAGGCCGGCCAGTACTACGTGCACGACGGCGAGACCGTCATCGTCAGTGGCGACAAGGGCATCCATCTCGGCGAGAACGGCTTCGCCCACATCTCCTTCGAGTACACCACCGAGCAGCCGACCAGCCGCAACGGGCCGTTCTGCAACCGCAACATCCCCAACCAGAATGCCGGCTTCTGCGTGCCGCTGTTCTCGTCGGAAACCACCGGGCCCGGCACGGCCTACACGGCCAACTACGCCCAGACCGTCGACTACGATCATCTCTTCCAGAAGGTGCCGCAGAAGTGGGGCCAGCCTGAGGGCGAGGCCACCCGCGTGTTCCTCAACACCGGCTACAAGCTGCCGGTTGGCGAGCTCTACGCCTTCGGCAACTACGGCCACAGTCGTCAGAAGGAAGACTTCAACTACCGCAACCCGGTCGACGTCGGCGCCTCCACGAACAACCTCGACGACTATGTGCGGATGGCCAACGGCCAGCTCTTCCGCGCGAACGCGATCTTCCCGCTGGGCTTCACGCCGCAGTACATCGGCAAGATCACCGACTACAGCGCCGTCGGCGGCTACAAGGGCGACGTGGGGCCCTTCGGCTTCGACCTGAGCGCACGCTACGGCTACGACGAACTGTCGTATGACCTGAACGACACGGTGAACTTCTCGCTCGGCGAGAAGAGCCCGACCAACTTCCACCAGGGCGATCTGCGGTCGGACGAATGGGCCCTGAACGCCGACTTCACCTATGCGCTGTCGGGCTTCACGCCCCAGCCGATCGACGTGGCCTTCGGCGTCGAGTACCGCAAGGAAGGCTACAAGATCGTCGCCGGCGACGTGCCGTCCTACATCGCCGGCCCGTACGCCCAGCAGGATCCCTACGACTTCTGCACCAACGAGACCGACATCACCCAGCGCACGCTGCGGCCGACTGCGCCTCAGAACGCCGGCATCGTCTGTAACAGCGCCACCCAGGTGATCGACGGACGGACCTTCACCAACCCCGTCTATGCGATCCTGGGCGTGGGCTCTAACGGCGCCCCTGGCTTCACGCCGGACTACGCGGGTCGCCTGACCCGCAACTCCAAGGCCGCCTATATCGATGCGTCGACGGACCTGACCGACCGGCTCTTCGTTCAGGCGGCGCTGCGGGTGGAGGACTTCTCCGACTTCGGCTCCACGGTCGACTACAAGGTCGCGGGCCGGTTCAAGATCAATGACATCTTCGCCGTCCGCGGCTCGGTCGGCACCGGCTTCCGGGCGCCGACCACCGGCCAGAACTTCACGACCATCGTCTCGACGGTCGTGAACAACGGTCAGCCGGTGGCCCAGGGCCTGTTCCCGGCCACCAACCCGGTGGCCAAGTTCCTCGGCGCCCAGCCGCTGAAGCCGGAAGAGTCGACGAACTTCTCGTTCGGCATGACCGCCGAACCCCTGCCCGGCATGACCCTCTCGATCGATGCGTACTACATCGAGATCAAGGACATGTTCTACGCGATCACCCCGATCACGGTGACGCCCGCCGTCCAGGCGGCGCTGATCGCGGCGAACGTTCCGGGCGCGAACACGATCGGCCAGGTCAACTTCTTCCAGAACGCCTTCGACGCCCAGGTTCAGGGCGTCGACGTGGTCGGCACCTACGTCGCCGACTGGGGCAACGGCCAGACCACCAACTTCAGCCTGGCCTTCAACTGGAACCTGCAGGTCGTCGACAAGGTGAAGGTGGTCGTCGACACCACCGGCACCACCCGCCGCTTCTTCGACGGCGAATACGTCTACGACTTCAAGCACTCCGACCCGCGCTGGCGCGGCACGCTCACGGCGGTGCACAAGATGGGCGACCTGTCCGGCCTGGCCCGGGTGGGCGTCTACGGCCCGTACAAGAACATGTTCAGCGCCACGAACCCGGTGATCCAGAAGTGGGATCCGGAGGTCTTCGTCGACCTCGAGGGCAACTGGGACGTGTCCGACAACACTCGGCTCACGCTCGGGGTGCGCAACGTTTTCGACAACCACCCCGATCCCGACAAGATCGGCGAGTCGGCCACCAATGGGCGGATCTACCGGTCCGACGCCTCCGTCGACTGGCAGGGCGGCTACTACTACGCCCGAATCAACTACACGTTCTGAGGCCCGCAAGGGTTTCGGCGGCGGGCGGCCTGCGAGGGCCGCCCGTTTCCGTTTGGGGCGAACTCGCCGCAAACAAAAAGCCGCGCCGTTGCGGGCGCGGCGAGTTCAGGGAGGAAACGCCCCGAAGGGCGCTTTGACCTTGGCCGTACTCGCGGGCCCCTAGAACCCTTCGACGCCGCGACGGCGCGATCCGCCGGCCGGGCGCCGTGTTTTCGTGCGCCATGCTCAAGACATGGGCGCCGTTGCTAGAGGCGCAGGTCCGACGCGGCCTTGGGAAACATGCCCTTCACGTCGAACAGCACCGCCCCCGGCCGCCCAAGCGCACGGGTCCGCTCCGGCCCGAGATCGACGAACTGGCGGTGGGCCACCGCCGCCACGACGCCATCGTAGGCCCCCTCTTCCGGCCGCTCCGCCAGCTCGAGCCCGTATTCCGCCCGGGCCGTCGCGGGGGCGATCCACGGGTCCCAGACGTCGACCCGCGCGCCGTACTCCGCCAGCTCGCGGACGATATCGATGACGCGCGTGTTGCGCAGGTCGGGCGTGTTTTCCTTGAACGCCAGGCCCATCACCAGCACACGCGCGCCCTTCACCGCGAGGCCCCGCCGGATCATCTCCTTGACCAGTTCGCGCGCCACATAGCCGCCCATCCCGTCGTTGATGCGCCGTCCGGCCAGGATCACTTCGGGGCGATAGCCGGCCGCCTCAGCCTTGTGGGTCAGGTAGTAGGGGTCGACGCCGATGCAGTGGCCGCCCACGAGGCCCGGCCGGAAGTTCAGGAAGTTCCATTTGGTGGCGGCCGCGGCCAGCACCTCCTGGGTGTCGATCCCCAGCCGATGGAAGATCAGGGCGAATTCGTTGATCAGCGCGATGTTCAGGTCGCGCTGGGTGTTCTCGATCACCTTGGCGGCCTCGGCCACGCGGATCGAACTGGCGCGGTGCGTCCCCGCCCGCACGACCGAGGCGTAGAGCGCGTCCACGAAATCGGCGGCCTCCGGGGTCGAGCCGGCGGTGACCTTCACGATGTCGGCGAGCCGATGGCCGGGGTCGCCCGGATTGGCCCGCTCGGGGCTGTAGCCCGCGTGGAAATCACGGTTGAACGCCAGGCCCGAGACCTCGGCCACGACCGGGACGCAGTCGTCTTCCGTCGCGCCGGGATAGACGGTGGACTCATAGATCACCACCCCGCCCGGCCGGATGGCGCCGCCCACGGTGCGGCTGGCGGCCATCAAGGCGCCGAGGTCGGGGCGCTTGTAGGCGTCGATCGGGGTCGGGACGGTCACGATGAAGACGTTGCAGCCGTCGAGAGCCGCGGGATCGGCGCTGAATGTCAGCCGCGTGGCCGCCCTCAACTCGTCGGCCGTCACCTCGAGGGTGGCGTCCCGTCCTCGCTCGAGTTCGGCCACACGATCGGCGTTGATGTCGAACCCGACGACGTCGTGCGCCTGCGCGAACGCCACGGCCAGCGGCAGCCCGACATACCCCAGACCGATGACCGCGATCCTGCTCGGCGAGCGCGTGAAAGGGTTCTGCACCATGGTGTCGCTGACTATCACGGTTCGCGCGCAAGCCGATCGGGTTCCCGCCGTCGACGTCCGCCGTTGCGCCTTGCGATACCGGCCGGCGGCGGCGAGCCAGGGGCGGCGGGACGACCGAGAGACGGCGACGGTCGCATTGACCGCCCCCCTCGTGGACGGTTAAAACGCGCTAAATATTGGGGACGAGTGGGCTTTTCGGCCTGGTGAAGCGAGGGCGCGGGCGCTTCAGGTCAACAGAGCTCGCAAGCCGAGACCGATGCAGGCCCATAGGGCGATGGAAGCACACGCGCCGACGGAAAGGCCGATGCCGATCGGCAGTCGACGGGCCGGTGCGGCTTCCGCCACTGGGCTCGCGATGTCGACGGACAGATCGGACGGCATATTCCCACTCCGGCAACGCCCTTTTCTTGGGCGGTGTCACATTAGGTACCCGCGAACGTGAAAAGTTCGTTTGGGAAATTGGCTAACGAGACGCCAATGGAGACGCGGGAGGACGTCTTCAGGACGCGTGGTCAGTTTGAGGCGTAACTTTTGATGACCGATGTCATCGCCAGACCCGCAACGCCGCCTTCCCCAGCGGAGGCCGTCGAAGACGGCCTGTCGCGCATTGCCGAAATTCCGGGCGCGGAGGCGGCTCAGCCCGCCACCAGCTGGGCCAAGCGGGCGATCGACATCATCGGCGCCAGCCTGGCGATCCTGGTCTTCCTTCCATTGCTGTGCTGCATTGCGCTGGCCATCAAGCTCGAGACCGGCGGCCCGGCCATCTTCAAGCAGCGGCGGACGGGGCACCTCGGCCGCATCTTCACGATCTACAAATTCCGCACCATGACGGTGGCGGAAGACTGCGCCAACGTCCGGCAAGCCACCAGGAACGACAGCCGCGTCACGGTCGTCGGCGCTCTGCTGCGGAAGCTCAGCCTCGACGAACTGCCTCAGTTCTTCAACGTGCTGCAGGGCGACATGTCGATCGTTGGCCCCCGACCGCACGCCCTGGCCCACGACGCCCAGTACAGCACGCAGATCGACGACTACGCCGACCGCTTCCGCGCGAAGCCGGGCCTGACCGGCCTCGCCCAGGTGAACGGCCTGCGCGGCGAAATCCGCGACCTGCGCTGCATGCGCGACCGGATCGCGGCGGACAATCTCTATATCGACAGCTGGTCGCTGGGCCTCGATATCGCGATCCTGGCCAAGACCGTGCTCGTCATTTTCCGCGATCCGCAGGCCTACTGACGGTTCCGCGCCGGCGGATTGAGATTTTATCAACCCTAACTGCAACCGAACCGCCTTCCCGGCCGAATATGGTGAAGGTCACGTGATGTTCCTGGGGCGACCGCGGTGGCGCGGCTCTTGCTTCGAGTGTCACGTGTTCGACGGGACGGTCGGGGATGTCCGGATTTGAAACGCGGTTTGGAGCGGACGACGACGCGGAGCGGATCCGCTCGGCGTTCTACGGTTTCATTACGACGCACGCATCAAGCGTCGATGGCGACGCCCATATACGAACCGAAATCGACCACGGCGGATCCCATCTCCTCGTGCGCCTCTGGAGCGCCGAAGCCATGGCCGCCTTCCTCCGCGAACTCCCCTTCGGCGACGAACGCCCCAACCGCAGGCGCTGCTATGAATAGTCTGGCGGACACTCAGGGCGCCGTGCGGACTCAGCGCTGGAGCGAAGCTGGAGCACCTTCCGTGGCGCCGATCACCGCCTCCGCGCCGCCGGCGGCCGTAGCATCCAGCCGCCGCAAGCGCGCCTTCGACATCGTCTTCGCCTTGGTGGCGCTGACGCTCTTCCTGCCGCTGCTGCTGACGATCGCCGCGCTGGTCCGGCTCGAAACGCCTGGCCCCGCGCTCTTCCGCCAGCGCCGCACGGGCCTTAACGGGCGGATCTTCACCGTCTTCAAGTTCCGCACGATGACTGTCGCCGAGGACGGCGCAAGCATCCGCCAGGCCACCAAGAACGACGCGCGCGTCACGCCGCTCGGCGGCGTCCTGCGCAAATTCAGCATCGACGAACTGCCCCAACTCCTCAATGTGCTCCGCGGTGAGATGTCCCTGATCGGGCCGCGTCCTCACGCCGTCGCCCACGACGAGACCTGGGGCAAGATGGTTCCCGGCTACGACCGCCGCTTTCGCGCCCGGCCGGGCCTTACGGGCTATGCGGCCATCTGCGGCTTCCGCGGCGAGGTCAAGGAGCTCCAGGCGATCATCGACCGCGTCGAATCGGACAACGAGTACATCGACATCTGGTCGTTCGGGCTCGACATGAAGATCGTCTGGCGGACGATCCCGCTGATCTTCGACGACACCCGGGCGTACTGACCCTTCGCCATGCGATCTTAACCGATCGCTCAGGCGTCTGTCCTAGGGTCCCGCCGAAAGGTGGGGATGCCAGAATGGCGGACGATACGGGCGCGCACAGCGCCATCGCGGACATCGAGATCACGGAACCGCAGCACCGTCGCGGACCGCTCCGGCCGGAACGCCTGCAAAGCGTCCGCTCGCGTGTTTCGGGCGCGGGCCTCGCACGGCTGTTCCAGCTGGGCGACCTGACCGGCCTCGCGCTCGCCTCCTTCGTCGCCGGCCAACTGATGCCCCTGCCCGGCGCGATGCTGATCGGGGCGCCGTTGCTCGCGATCACCCTGCTCGTCGCCACGGGCGCCTACTCCATGAGCTCCCGGGAACGCACCCGGCGACGCTTCGGCCGTCTGCTGATCGCCGCGGCCGCCGCCGCCGGCGGCGCCGGCACCGTCTGCGGACTGCTCGACCCGACCTTCCCGGCCATCGGTTGCGCAATGTGGTTCGCGGCCGGCTCGGCGGCGCTGATCGCCACCCACAGCGCGTGGGGACTGGTTCTGGACGGCCTGCGCAAACGCGGGCGCCTCACGCCCAATCTGATCATCGTGGGCGGCACCCCGGCGGCCCAACGCCTGATCCGCCGCGCCATCCGGACGCGCGACGTCAACATACTGGGCGTCTTCGACGACCGTCGCGACCGCGTCGGGCCGGACATCTGCGGCGTCCCGGTGCTCGGCAAGACCTCGGACCTCATCGACCACCGGATCCTGCCGTACGTGGATCGGATCGTGATCACGGTGCCGCCGCGCGCCAGCGCCCGCATTTCGCAACTCCTCGAACGGCTGGCGCCGATCCCCAACCCGATTTCGCTGCTCCTCGAAGACACCGATCTCGACACCGAGGCCCAGGCCGTGGGCCGCATCGCCGACTTCGACCTGATGCAGATTTCCGGCCCGTCCGAACGGTCCGGCTACCTGCTCGCCAAGCGCATTCTCGACGTGACGCTCAGCATCGCGGGCCTCATCGCCCTGGCGCCGCTGATGACCGCGGTGGCGATCGCCATCAAGTTGGACAGCCCTGGGCCCGTCTTCTTCCGCCAACGTCGCCACGGCTACATGAACGAGGAGATCGTGGTCTGGAAGTTCCGCTCCATGCGGAGCGAGGCTTCCGACTTCAAGGCGGCCCGTCAGGTCACGGCCGATGACGATCGCGTCACCCGCGTCGGCCGCTTCATCCGCAAGACCAGCCTCGACGAACTGCCCCAGATCTTCAACGTCCTGTCCGGAGAGATGTCGCTGGTGGGCCCGCGGCCCCATGCGATCGGAATGCTGAGCGGCGGGGCCGAGGCCTCAAAGCTGGTCGAGACCTACGCCCACCGCCACCGGATCAAGCCGGGCCTCACCGGCTGGGCCGCCGTGAACGGCTCGCGCGGTCCCGTCGATACGGCCGAGGATGTGCGCCGGCGCGTCGCGCTCGACCTGGAATACGTCGAGCGGCGCTCGTTCTGGTTGGACGTGTCGATCATCCTGCGAACGGCGCCGTGCCTGCTCGGAGATTCCGGCGCCGTGCGTTGAGGCCCGGTCGGGCGCGCCCGACCGCCGGCCTAGCGGCGGGGGAACTTGAGCCCGAAGGGCTTCAGCACGAGGGCGATGTAGACCAGAACGCCCAGCACGATCAGGAACGAGATCAAGCCCTGGCCCTGGTTGCCCACGTAGTTGGCGACCGCGCAACCGACAGCGGGCGGCAGGTAGTGCAGGATGGTGTCCTGCGGCTCGCCCGGCTGCACCGAGCGGTGCAGGAACAGCACGACCAGCCCGCCGAAGATCGCCACCGTGATCCAATCGTAGACCGTTTCCACGTGGTTGCTCCGTCCCTCGACCGTCCGGCTAACTACCATCCGGGCCACTATCCGCAAGAGCGCGTGATCCACGCGCCCGGCTCAAAACCACACGCATGGTGCGCTACTTCGAGGCGTGGAGCAAAGGTCATGCCGGAACCTTGGCGGACGGTCAGTCGGAGAGCGGCGGCGCTCGCGGGACGCACGAATTGTCCCGCCGGCCCACATCGAGGATGGGCATCTACCGCCCCGCGGGCCTAGACGTCATTCTGACACGCCCGTCGCCGGGCGGAGCGGAAGAGGAGCAGCGCGCGTGCCGATCCGATGGCTGTGGACGATGGCGATCGGCGCCGCCGCCTGCCTCGGCGCCTGCGACAAGGTGTTGTCGTCCGACCTGACCGGCGCCCAGGCCCCGGCCACGGCCGCCCACTGGGTCTCGCTGTCCGACGGACGACGGTTGAACCTCCAGTGTTCCGGACGCGGCGCGCCCACGGTCCTGTTCGAGGCCGGCTATGGCGCCACCGCCGCCGCCTGGACCTCGGTCCGCCTGCGCCTTGCCCGGACCACGCGGCTTTGCGCCTACGATCGGGCCGGATCCGGCCTCAGCGACCCGGGGCCGCTTCCGCGCGACGGGGAAGCGATCGCGCGCGACCTCGACGAAGCGCTGCGCGCGGAGGGGATCGGGGGGCCGTACATCGTGGTCGGCCACTCTGCGGGCGGCCTCTATGGGCGCGTCTTCGCCGCCCGGCGCGCGGGCGAGGTGGACGGGCTGATCCTGCTCGATCCCACCGTGGAGCACCGCGCCGAGCCTTCGGCCGACGGCCTGGACGGCCAGCGGCAGCGCGCGCGGCGTTGCCAGGCCGTCGCCGAGGCCGTCGCGCCCCAAGGCGATCCGCGCTGGAAGGGGTGTATTCCCGACAACCTGACCGCACAGGCCTTCCAGTTCGCCCGGCAGCCGGGCGCTTGGCTCGACCAGCTGTCGGAACTGGACAATCTCTTCGGCCGGACGTCCGAGGAGGTCGCCCGGGCCAGACCCGCCATCGCCGCCATCCCGGCCTACGTGATCACCGCGTCCGACACCGCAGCGGCCAGCTATCAGCCCGATATGCCCCGCTCGATGTGGGAGCTGCAGCACCAGATGCTCGCCGGCTCCTTCCGCACCGGCTGGCAGCAGACGGTCCTCTCCTCGCACCTCATCATTATCGACCGCCCGGAGGTGGTCGCGGCCGCCGTGGAGCAGATGGTGGCCGCCAGCCGCGAGAAGCGGCTGCCCGAACCGCTGCCGCCCAGCGAGGATTGGGGCCCGCAGCGCGACGATCCGTTTGCGCCGCCAGACGCCGGCGACGCCGGCCTGACGTCCTCGCAGCTGTTCCGGCTGGGCCGCGAGCAGGACTGATCTGGCCGCGCCACGTCCGGATGAGCTAAGGTCGCGGCCTCAAGTCGGGGCACATGCATGGCTCGCCAAGGCCGATCGCTTTCCGTTTCCGTCGCGGCTCTCGGCCTGCTCGCCGTGGGCGCCGCTCCCGCGGCGGCGCAGGTGCTCACCATCGGCGACGACGGCAGCGTGACGACTGTTTCCGCCCCCTCGATCTTCACGGACGCGGGCGTCCAGCCCATCGCGCCACCGGCCGAGGCGGCCCGGTTCGCGCCGGCCGAGGTCGCCAGGGCCATCGAGGAATCGGCCGCCCGCCACGCCGTGCCCACCTCGCTGGTCGAGGCGGTCGCCTGGCAGGAGTCACGTTTCAATCAGGCAGCGGTTTCGCGAAAAGGCGCCCGCGGTGTCATGCAACTGTTACCTAAGACCGCTAGCGACCTCGGCGTGGATTCCTCCGACCTCAAGTCCAACGTCGATGGCGGCGCCGCGTACCTGGCCCAGATGATGCGCAGGTTCGGAGACGTGAAGCTGGCCCTGGCGGCCTACAACGCCGGTCCCGACGCCGTCGTGCGCTATGGCGGCGTGCCGCCGTTCGCCGAAACCCAGACCTATGTGCGCGCAATCCTGGCGCGCCTGGCGGCCGCTTCGGCCCTGGGCGCCAGCGCTGAGTGAGAACATGAAGAAAGCCAATCCCTCCGCCCTCCTCGCGCCGCCCCTTCTCGCCGCGCTTTCGGCCGCACCGGCCCACGCCCAGGTCGCCGCCGATCCGGCGGGCTCCTCGCCGCTGCTCGCGGCTCTCAACTGGGTGCAGGGCACTCTGCTCGGCAACGTGGCCACCAGCGCCGCCGTCATCGCCGTGGCGGTCGTCGGCTTCATGATGCTGACCGGTCGCATCGAGTGGAAGCGCGGGCTCACGGTCATCGTCGGCGCCTTCATCATCTTCGGCGCCGTGTCGATCGTCGCCGGCATCCGCTCGCTGGCCCAGGGCTTCTGACCGATGAGCCGCCTCGCCTCCGACCCCGTCTTCGCCGCCCTGACCCGGCCCCAGATGATCGGTGGCGTGACGTATTCCTACATGGTGCTGAACCTGATCGTGACGCTCGAGGCGTTCCTGATCACCCGGTCGTTCTGGACGCTTCTGATCGCGGTGGTGATGCACGCGGTCGGCTACGTCGGCTCATTGCGCGAGCCCCGCTTCTTCGATCTCTGGATGACGAAGCTGCGGACCTGCCCGCGCGTCCGCAACTTCGCCTTCTGGGGCGCCAACTCGTACCGGCCGTGACCGCCAGCTTCCTCACCACCGCCGCGGCCAAGATCCTGGCCCCCCGCGAGGTCGCCATCGGCGACCGCCTGCCCTATGTGGCCCACGTCGACGACGTCACGCTTAGCACGCGCGACGGCCTCCTCGTTCAGACGCTGCACCTCGCCGGCTTCCCGTTCGAGACGGCGCCCGACGAGGAACTGAATTATCGCAAGACCATCCGCGAGACGGTGCTGCGCGGCGCGGCCAGTTCGCGGCTCGCCGTCTATCACCACGTGGTTCGCCGCCGGGTGACGCCCGCATTCCCGCCGCCGCCCGAGGAGCCGTTCTGCTACGGCCTCGACATGCGCTGGCGCGAACAGCTCGCCAGCCGCAGGCTCTACGTCAACGACATCTTCCTGACCGTCGTGCTGCGGCCGACCCAAGGCCGGGCCGGCGTCATCGAACGTATCCTCAAGGGCGCCCGCGCGCGCAGCGCCGACGTCAGCCGCGACCTGCGCGAGCTCCACGCCACCCGCGAGGCCTTCGCCGCGGCCCTGGCGCCCTATGGCGCGCGGACGCTGGGCCTCTACGCCGCAGCCGGCGGCGCGCAGCGCTCGGAACCCGCCGAGTTCCTGGGCCTGCTGCTGAACGGCGAGCTGCGCCCCGTGCTGGCGCCCAGCGGCGACTTCTCGCACGCCATCGCCACCCGTCGCCTCAGCTTCGGCCTCGACGCGCTGGAATTCGGCCCGGGGACCTCGGGCGCCCCGGCCTTCGGGGCGATGATCTCGCTGAAGGACTACCCCGCGCGCACCGCCCCAGGGCTGCTGGACGGCGTGCTGCGCCTGCCCACCGAAATGGTGCTCACCGAGAGCTTCTGCTTCGTCGATCGCCAGGAGGCGCTGGACCGCATGGGGCTGGCGCTGCGCCGGCTGCGGGCCGCCGAGGACGACGCCTTCAGCCTGCGGGGCGAACTGGCCCAGGCGCGCGACGACGTGGGCGCCGGCCGTGCGGCCTACGGCGAACATCACCTGACGATCATGGCCAAGGCCGACACCTTGGACGATCTCGACGCGGCGATGGCGGACGTCCAATCGGCGCTGGCCGAAGCGGGCGGTGTCGCGGTCCGCGAGGACGTCAACACCGAGCCGGCCTTCTGGGCCCAATTCCCTGGCAACTTCAAATATATCTCGCGGAAAGCTCTGATTTCGGCCGGCAACTTCGCGGGCCTCGCCAGCTTCCACAACCACCCGATGGGCCAGGCCGACGGCAACCATTGGGGGCCGGCCATCGCCGTGCTCGAGACCACGGCGTTCGGCCCCTACCACTTCAACTTCCATCACGGGGATCTCGGCAACTTCACGGTCATCGGGCCGTCGGGCTCGGGCAAGACCGTGCTGCTGACCTTCCTGCTGGCCCAGGCCGAGCGCCTGAAGCCGCGCATCGCCTATTTCGACAAGGATCGCGGCGCCGAGCCGTTCATCCGCGCGGTGGGCGGGCGCTACGACGTGCTCTCGCCGGGCGAGCCCACCGGCTTCAACCCGCTGGCGCTGCCCGACACGCCAGCGAACCGCGCCTTCCTGGCCGAATGGGTCGCCCAGCTGCTCACCACCGAAGGCGAGACGCTCGATTCCGAAGACCGGGCGATGATCGCCGACGCGATCGACGCCAACTTCGCCCAGGACCCGGCCCACCGCCGCCTGCGCTATCTGCGCGAACTGTTCCGGGGTGCGCGGCGCCCCAGCATGGGCGACCTCTCCGCCCGCCTGGCCGCCTGGTGCGAGGGCGGCGACCACGCCTGGCTGTTCGACAACCCCGAGGACCACCTCGACATCGAGACCCGCATCCTGGGTTTCGACATGACCAAGCTGCTGGACTCCCCGGCCATCCGCATCCCGGCGATGATGTACCTGTTCCACCGTCTGGAGCAGCGGCTGGACGGCAATCCCGCCATGTTCGTCGTCGACGAAGGCTGGAAGGTGCTGGACGACCCCGTCTTCGTCCGCCGGATCAAGGATTGGGAAAAGACCATCCGCAAGCGCAACGGGCTCGTGGGCTTCTGCACCCAGAGCGCCTCGGACGCGCTCGACAGCCGCATCGCCTCGGCGATCATCGAGCAGGCGGCCACGCAGATCTTCTTCCCCAACGCCCGGGCGAAGGCGGCCGACTATGTCGACGGCTTCGGCCTGACCGAGCACGAGTTCGAGCTGGTCCGCAGCCTGCCGGACACCTCGCGCTGCTTCCTGATCAAGCGCGGCGACCACAGTGTGGTGGCGCGCCTCGACCTGACCGGCCTGTCGGGCGAGTTGGCCGTGCTCGCGGGCACCGAGCGGGCGGTCCGCCGGCTCGATGCCCTTCGTCAGCAGTTCGGCGACGAGCCCTCGGCCTGGCTTCCGAGCTTCATGGAGGGGCGGAACGCGGCATGAGCAGCGCCTGCGCCACCCTCGTCGACGCGGGCGTAATCCGGGGCGTCCTGGCTACGGTCGACTGCCAGACGCGAGCCTACGCCCAAGGCGGCTATCTGGCCCTGACCCAGGGGTCTCCGGTCTTCCAGACCGCGCTGACGGCCCTGCTGACCATCTACGTCGCCCTGTTCGGCTACCGGATGCTGTTCGCCCAGGGGAATACGCGGCTGTCCGACGCCCCTCGGATCGCGCTGGCGGTCGGCGCGATTCTCGCGCTGGCGACAAGTTGGTCCACCTTCCAGGCGCTGGTGTTCGACGTCGCCGAGCGCGCGCCGCTCGAGATCGCCGCCATCGCCTCGTCGCCATGGCAGGAAGGCGGCCGCTCGTCGCTCGCCTCGGATCCGGTGGCGGGCCTGGAGACCACCTATCGCGAACTCAGCATGACCGCGGCGAGCTACGGCAAGGTCGCCGGCGTCGACGCCAAGGCCTACGCCAGCCCGCAGGCCGCGGCCGCCGAGGCGGTGTCGCTGGCGAGCGGCCTGCTCTTCTTCTCCAGCGTCGGCGTGATCTCTGCGGCCACGCTGGCCATCGGCATCCTCACCGCCGTCGGCCCGGTGTTCATCGCGCTGGCGCTACTGCCCGCGACGCGCGGCGTGTTCGTAGGCTGGGTGCGGGCCCTGCTCGCCGCGGCCCTCACGCCGCTCGTGGGCTGGTTGCTCCTTGTCATGATGCTGACGGTCATCGAGCCCTGGCTGACCGCGCTGGCCGACCAGCGCGCGGCCCAGCAACTCCAGCCCCAGACCGCCATCAGCACGGCGGCGCTCGTGTTCGTCTTCGGCGCCGCCCAGGCGGCGCTGGTCCTGGGCGCCTGTGTCATGGCGCTGGGTTTCCACCTGCCACGTAGCGCGCAGAGCCGGGGCGGCGGATCCGCCGAGCCGGGCCGCGCCATCCCAGCGCCGGCGCTTGCCGGCGCGGCCGTACAGCCCTCGCGGGCCGAGCGGCTGGCGTTCGACCTCCAGCGCGACGTGGCCCAGAGCGCCGCCCGCACCCGCGCCGCGTCGCTGGCCGCCACGGCCGGCGCCCAGCGCACCGCCGTCTCCGTCAGCCTGGGCGATGCGCCGGCGCGGCTCGGCGACACCTATCGCCGCCCGTCCGTGAACGGACGGCCTGCCGGAGCGGCCCGATAATGCGTATTCCCGCCCTCGCCTCCTCGGTTGTCGTCGCCATCGCGCTCGGGGTCGCCAGCCCCGCGGGCGCCGTGCTTCCGCGTCCGGGCCCTGGCGACCCGCGCATCTATGTGGTCGACTACGAGCCCTCGCAGGTCGTCGAGGTCCACGGCGTCCTCGGCTTCCAGCTATCGCTGGAGTTCGATCCCGCCGAGCGCATCGAGAATGTCGCGATCGGCGATTCCCTCGGCTGGCAGGTGACGCCCAACAGGCGCGCCAACCTCCTGTTCCTCAAGCCGATGTCGCTGCGCCCCGACACCAACATGACGGTGGTGACCAACCTGCGGCGCTACAACTTCCAGCTCAGTGTGGCGCGCAAGGCGCCCAGCCGCGTGATCCCCTTCACCATCCGCTTCATCTATCCGGCGCCGGCCGTGGCCTATGTCGAGCCGCCGCCGCCGCCCGCGCCGCCGATGGAGGCGAACACCGCCTACTCCTACGCTGGCTCGCCCAAGAACCTGCCGGTGAAGGTGTTCGACGACGGCCGCGACACCTATTTCACCTTCGGCGTCCAGGACGACATGCCGGCGATCTTCGCGATCGACGCCGACGGCGGCGAGGCGGTGGTCAATACGCGGCAGCGCGACGGCTATGTGGTGATCGACCGGATCGCTCGCGGCTTCGTGCTGCGGCGGGGCAAGGAAGTGACCCGCATCTATAACGACGGCTTCCGCGTCGAGGAGGCCAGCACGCTCAAGGAGCGCAAGAAGGAACCCTGGTGGCGGCGATGACGCGCAAGGAACCCCCGAAGGAAGTCAGCCCCGTGTTCGCCCGCGCCGCCACGGCGGCGCCGCGCGTGCGGGCCGGCGAGTCGTCGTGGAGCCTGTGGGCCGGCGTGGCGGGCGCGGGCGTCCTGGGCTTCATGGTCTTCAACGGCCTGAACAGCGGCCGCATGGCCAACGCCCAGACGCCGGCCCCTGCGCCGCAACCGACGCCGGCCGCCGCGCCGGCGGCGCCCGTCCCCGCGCCGACCCCGGCTCCGGCCCCGCCGCCGCCCGCGCCGATGCCCATGGCGCCGCTCGCCCCCGCGACCGATCCCAACGAGGCGCACTGGCGCGCCCCGACGGTGGTGGTCGACATGGGTCCGGCCCAGAGCGGCGCGGCCCTGCAGGTCGCCCAGGCCGCGACCACCCCGCCAGGGCCCGTGGCCGCGGCCGCCGGCGGCGCGCCGGAATCTGCGGACGAGCGCTTCGTGGCCCGCCTGACCGGCAACAACAGCGACGTGGCCCGCGCCACCCAGATGTACAATCTCGGGCTGGTGGTCCCGCAGGGCACGGTCATCGACGCCACGCTCGAGACGGCGATCGATTCCGACCTGCCCGGCTCGGTCCGCGGCGTCGTCAGCCGCGACGTCCGCAGCTTCGACGGCTCCCGGGTGCTGATCCCGCGCGGCTCCAAGCTTATCGGCCAGTACAAGAGCGCCGTCGCCGCCGGCCAGACCCGCGCCTTCGTGGTCTGGACGCGGATCATCGACCCCTCCGGCGTAACCATCGACGTCGCGTCGCCGGCTACCGACCGCCTGGGCCGCGGCGGCCTCGACGGCAAGGTCGACACCCACTTCTTCCGCCGGTTCGGGGCCTCCATCCTGCTGTCGGTCGTGAATGCCGGCGCCACCGCGCTGGCCAACAGCGCCTCCGACCGCAACACCACGCTGGTGATCACCTCGCCGACCCAGGCGAACCAGGTGGCCGAGGCCGCTCTGCAGAAGCAGATCGACATCCCCGACACGATCCGGGTCGCCCAGGGCGCGGCCGTCCAGGTGTTCGTCGCCCGCGACCTGGACTTCTCCGGCGTGGCCCGATGACCGCCAACGTCTATCTCAGCGCCTACCTGGCGCCGCTTTCGCCATGGCTTTCGCGGCCCGACGTCACCGACGTCCTGGTGAACCGGCCGGGCGAGGTCTGGGTCGAGACGATCGGTGGCGCCATGCAGCGCGAGGCGGCCGAGCAGCTCGACGAGGTGGCGCTCCAGCGCTTGGCGCGACAGATCGCGGCCGCCAGCCACCAGGGGGTCAACCGCGAACAGCCCCTGCTGTCCGCCACCTTGCCGGATGGCGCGCGGGTCCAGGTGGTGTCGCCGCCGGCCACGCGCGGCGGCCTGGCGCTGGCCGTGCGCAAGCACCAGATCTCCGACCTGTCGGTTGGCGATCTCGCCCGCGACGGCCTCTTCGATGTGGCCCACCGCACCGACGCCAACCGCCAGGCCGCGGCCGACGCCGAGCTCGAAGCCATGCTCGAAGCGGGCGACCTCGAAACCTTCCTCAAGGCGGCGGTGCGCCGGCGCAAGACAATCGTCATCTCGGGCGGCACCGGCAGCGGCAAGACCACGCTGCTCAACGCCCTGGTCAAGGAAATCGATCACGGCGAGCGCTTGCTTGTGATCGAGGACGCCCCCGAAGTCCGTCTCGACCATCCCAACAGCGTGGGTCTGGTGGCCGTGCGCGGCGAACTGGGCGAGGCGCGCGTCGACGCCGACACGCTGCTGGCGGCAGCCCTTCGGATGCGCCCCGACCGCATCATGCTGGGCGAGCTTCGCGGCAAGGAGGCCTTCGCCTTCCTGCGGGCGGTCAACAGCGGCCACCCAGGCTCCCTGACGACGGTGCACGCCGACAGTCCGGCCGGCGCGCTCGACCAGATCGCGCTCCTGGCCCTGACCTCCGGCGTCGACCTCGGCTGGGACAAGGTCCAAGCCTACGTCGACCGCGTGATCGACGTGGTGGTGCAGATCGAGCGCGCCGACGGCGCGCGGAGGGTCACGGAAGTGCGGTTCCGCCCGCGCTGATCTCGGCGACCGGGCGCGGACTCTTTCGTCCAGAGGAACTTCTTATAAATCTCAATAGGCTACGAACAGCGGGATGGCAGACCCCGCACGCCAATACATCGAGAGGCGCTCAGAGCCGCGCGAACCGGTCCGACAGCCGGCGCGGGTGCTGCATGGCCCGAAGCTGGCGCTGTGGGCCGACTGCACCATCCGCGACCTCAGCCGCAGCGGCGCGAAGCTGGAGATCTCGCACTTCTACAAGCTGCCGCCCCGTTTCGTGCTCATCCAGTTCCAGGAAGCGCGCGCAATCGAGGTGGTGCTGAAGTGGCGCCGAAGCGACCTCGCCGGCGTGGCGTTCGAGCGCATCCACCCGCTGCAGGAACTTGAGGACCAGCGCCTGGCGCCCGCGCGCGAAGCCTGGCTCGCGCTGCAGTCGGGCCTGTCGCGCTGAGCTAGCTAGACGAACCCCAGATAGCGCGTCGGGAAATTGCCCAGGCGCGGGAAGATCGCGTCGATCTGCGCTTCCGACGCGCCGAACCACCGGCCGAGCGTCGCGCCGAACTGATCCACCGAGGTGGTCGGGATGAGCGCGCCGCCCACATTGTCGGGGTTGTCGAAGCCGCCCACGTCGACGCCGAGCGTCGGATACTGGCCATAGATGTCGCCGCCGCGAACCGCGCCGCCCAGGATGAAGTGGTGCGAGCCCCAGGCGTGGTCGGTGCCGTCGCCGTTCGTCGTGAAGCCCCGGCCGAAATCCGACGCCGTGAAGGCCGTCACCTGGGCCCGCCGGTCGATCCCGCCCACATTCGAGAGCGCGGCGTCGAGGTAGGAGAGCCCGTGCGCAAGCTTGGCCAGAAGGACCGGCTGGGCCGCGTTCTGGCCGTTGTGCGTGTCCCATCCGCCGATGCCCACGAAGAACACCTGGCGGCGGACCCCGAGCGCCGAGCTTGCCGCGACCATCCGCGCTACGGTCTGAAGCTGTAGCGCCAGGGCGTTGGCCTCGGTCTGGCCGCTCAGCGGATTGACGAAGTCCGGAGGCCCGGCGACGCTGGCCACGACGCCCTCGGCGAAGGCATCGTTCACGGTCGAAGCCGCGTTGATCGAGCGCATCACCACATCCGAGTAGTCAGCCGCCATTTTCCCCGACGACCCGTCGGCGATCAGGGCCTTGAGAAGCGACGGGCCTTCGGTCGAGCCGAAGAGCGATCGTCCCTCGAGGCCCCGGATCGTTTCGGCGGGTTCGATGTCGGTCGACAGCTGGTACTGGACGACCGACCGGCCCGACAGGAACACGGCGTTGCCGCTCGTCGATATGGCGGTGAAGACCGTATTGAGCCCGTTGGAGCCCACGATGGTGTCTGCCAGCCGCCCGCCCCACCCGTACCTTGCGCCCTCCGTGGATAGCGCCTGCCACGTCGACTGCTGGTCGTTGTGGGAGAAGAGGCTCGTCGGAAGCGGGACGGACTTGGCGAGGTATTGCGCCTTGGTCGTGGGCTGGATCAGCGTGCCCACATTGGCCAGGATCGCCAGTCGCTTCTGGGCGAACAGCGTCTGCAAGGGCTCCAAGAAGGGGTGGAGGGCGAAGGTGCGGGCGCCCGCGTTGGTGCCGGCCGGTATCGCCTGGCGGGTGCGTGGCGTGATCGGCAGCACGCCGCCCCATCCCTCCGGCGACGCCGACGAGGCCGCGCGACCGGTGACGAGGTTGGTTTGTCCAGGCGCGGTGGGCGCGACGCCGGGCGGCATCAGGGCGATGGGATCCACACCCGTGTTGCGCGCCGCGAAGTAGCGGCCCCAGGAATCGTTGTCGGTGGCCAGGACGGTGTTGTGCGCGTCGTTGCCGCCGTAGAGGAACACGCAGACCAGCGCCTTGTAGTCGGGCGCGGATTGTCCGGCCGCCGATCCCGCCGCCGCGAGCTGCATGGCGAACGGCGCGGCCGCCCCCAGCGCCGTGAAGGCGCCGCCGAGCCCGAGGAGGCGTCTGCGGTCCATCCCCCGGCTCATCGCTGCACCAGATACTCGGGAGAGGCCATGGTCAGGTAAATACCGACCCAGACGCGGCCACGAAGCGCATTGGTCGCCTTGGGCTCGGCCGCGTTCGGCGGGAGGCGCACATCCTCGACCGCCTCAATGATCTGACGGCGCAGCTGGCTCGACATGCGTCCGCTAAGGAGCAACAGGTTCAGGCGATCCGCCAGCGCCCCCGGATCGCGCGCAAGGTCCAGTTCGGTCGCGTAATCGCTCTTCACGTCGTGGGCCCCGCCGATACCGAAGGCGATGGTCGCTTGCATGGTGTTGAGATAGCCCGCGACCGTCACCTCATCGACGATCTGGAATTCCGGCGCGACCCGCCCATCGGCGCTGAGGCGCGTGCCCGGCGGCGAGTAGCCCGGGCGATAGAAGTTGAACACTGACGGCGACATCAGCGGCGCTTGTCCCAGCGAGGTGTTCGCGCTTGTCGAGGGGATCAGCCATTGGCCCGATTTCGAGGTGGCGTTGAAGGCTCGGGCCCAGTTGGCCAGGCGCACGATGGGCTCGCGGACCTTGCCGAAATCGGGATCCTGCGCGATCGCCTCGTCCCGCGCCTCCGGATCCAGCAGGATCGCGCGCACCACAGCCGCCATGTCGCCCCGCACGCCCTTGCCGTTGTCGTTGAAGACCGCGGCGACCCGGCCGACGTAGGCCGGACTGGGGTTGCTGGTGACCAGCCGCTGGATCAGCTGCTTGCCGATGAACGGCCCGACATTCGGATGATTGAACAGCGTGTCGAGTGCGATCTTCAGGTCGCCCTGCGGATCCGGCGTGTCGGACGCCGAGATGACCACGCCGAGGAAGGCCTTCTCTCCAGTCGAGTGATAGGTCGGATAGGGGATCATGGCGTGCGTCCACGCCTCGGTGTCCCGCAGGCCGCCGCGGAAAGTCACTCTGGACGGGTTCGGCGAATAGTAGCTGTAGCCGGTGAGGACGCGCGACAACCCGCCAATGTCGTCGGCGGAATAGGTAGGGATGGGCTGGCCGGCCTTGTCCAACTTCAGCGTGCCGTCCAAGTTCAGATGATAGAGCCCGATGGTCATCAGCTGCATGATCTCGCGAGCGAAGTTCTCGTCCGGATTTCGCCCGGTGGCGGGATCCTCCTTCTGGTTGCCCAGCCAGGTCAGATAAATCCCCATCATCGGGTGCAGCGTCACGTCTTCGAGCAACGTCCGGAAATTGCCGAACGAGTCGTCGCCCAGCATGTCGTAGTACGAGGCGGCCCCCTGGGCCTGGATGCTCGAGTCCACCAGCGAGATCACGAAGATCTCGGAAAGGGCCAGCTTCATCCGCTGGCGAAGCTGGTCGGGCGCTGTGATCGCCTGGTCCCAGTACGAATAGATGAAATCCTGCGGGTTGAAGTTGGTCTTGCGCTGGGCGATCCGCTGGGTCGTCTCCTCGAGGTGGCTGCGCGACGGCAGCGCCATCTGTTGATCAAGCCACTTGGCGTAGCCGCTGGCGCGGAGTTGGCTGATCGTCGCGTCCGTGGGGCCGTAGGTCGCCTGTGTCAGAAACCGCGAGGCTTCCGGCGCCGTGGGAAGGCGCTCGACCACAAGACCGTCGGCCGCGCGCGGCGCCTTGGCGGCGTCCGGCGCGTCGGAACCGCTGCATGCCGCAAGGCTCGCGGCCACGCAGACCGCGGCGACCGGCCCGGGCCAGCGCGCAAACGCACGAAATAGCGGTCCTATCGTCAGCAAGACCCCCTCCCCACCCGACTCTGGGCGTGCGTCTCCGGAATGTCCACCGGATGCGCGTAAGCCGCGAGTCGCGCCGACCGGCCTATACGTCGGCCAAGCGCTGCAGCTCGGCGATGGCGAGATGGAGGTGGTAGAACGATGTGGCGGGAGCCGCCTCCTCGACGAAGCTGCCGTCGGGACGCATGCGGTCGCGCCAGACGCCGCGGACGGGCGTTTCGAGGTATCGCCGCAGGGCGTTGCAGGCCGTCAGCGCGTCTTCCGTCTCGCCTAGGATCAGCGCCGCCTTCAGGAACTCCGTCTGCGGCCAGAGCCGCGCGACCGCGTCGCGTGGCGTGAAATCCTCCCACACGGCGTTGATCGCGACCCCGCGACGGAGATCGACCCCGCGCCGACCCAATTCGTACAGCCGCCGGGCCGCGCCCAGCGCGCCGCCGTGATCGCGGGCCGCGCCCCATCGGGTCAGCAGCCAGGCCCATTCGAAATGGTGGCCCGGTTCCACCAGGCCGGCGTCGCCCGTCAGCGGCGTCCAGTCCGCGTCGAAGAATTCGCTGAGCATTCCTGTCCGGGAGTCGATGAAGCGCGCGAGCGCGAGCTCGGCGACCTCGTCCGCCAGCGCGTCCCATCCGCCCTCTGGATCGCGCGCCGCCCAGGCCTGCGAGGCCTCCAACAGATGCATGTGCGCATTGGCCTGGAATGGATTCGGCCCGGTCTCCCGGAAGCCGCCGGCGTCGTGACGCCACGCCGAGAGACGGGCCTTGATGTCGCGGGCCTGTTCGAGGACGCCAGGCTCGCCCAGGCCGTGCATGGCGCACAGCGCCTGGAGCGCGAAATCGTGCTCGTAGAGCCGGGGCGTGTCGTCGATCATCGCGTCGTCGGCGCCCAACCGGCTCACGAACAGCCCGTCGGAGCGCCGCGCCCGCGCCTGGAGATGGGCGAAGCCGCGCCGCGCCGTCTCCGCCCACGGTCCCGGCCGTCCCTCCGCGCTCGAAAGGGCGTAGACCATCACCTGCCGGGTGAGGGTCCGTATCCGGCGATAGGGGTCGTGCGCGGCGCCGGCGATCGACAGCCCCTCGCGGAACGCACCGGCTTCGGGATCGACGCCGAGGGTGGCCCACACGGGAAGCGCCGCCGTTTCCAGCCAGCTCCGGAACCAGTCGGCGGCCTCCCGCAGGCTGGTGAGCGTGCGGGCCTCGGGCGCACCGGGCGCCGCGGCCTGGGCCGCGCCCTTCACGGCCTGGGCCTTGTCCAGCGCGCAGACGAGCACGGCGTCCGGCTCGACGACGACCGCGAGGCGCGAGGTCCCGATCACCGCGACTCTCACGCCGGCCGGCGCGCGGACGAGCACGTCGGTCGCGTCGATGGCGTGGGCCGCCGGCGGCAGGCTGTTGCCGTGCGCGTCCTTGGCCGATGCGGACCAGATGGCGTCCCATGCCCCCAGGTCCGACCAGGCGAAGTCGACCGGCAGGACCGCCGCGCGGGTCGTCTTCTCCATGACCGCATAGTCGAACGAGATCTTCGGCGCGGCGCGGAAGGCGTCGCCCAGCCGCATAGCCCCCGCCTCGTCGACGGAATCCGACAGGCCGCTCCGCACGGCCGACAGCACGTCGGGGGCATGCGCCTGTAATTCGTCCAGCAATGTCCGGGCGCTGGCGACGAAATTGCCGCTGTTCCAGAGGAAGCCCTGGGCGACGTACTGCGCCGCGCGCTCGGCGTCCGGCTTTTCCACGAACGCCTCGACCGAACGCACGCCCTCGCCAGGCGTGGGGTGGATATAGCCATAGGCGGTCGCGGGCCCTGCCGGGCGCACGCCCAGCGTCACGATCGCCCCCTCGCGGGCCGCTCCGACCGTCGCCTCGACCGCATCCCGGAAGGCGGCGTGGTCGGGCACATGGTGGTCAGAGGCCACGATGACGGCGACCGCATCGGGATCCTGGCCTCCGATCCAGGCCGCCGCGATGGTGATGGCCGCCGCCGAGTCCCGCGGCTCAGGTTCGAGGATGATCGTGGCGTCCGCGCCGATCTCGGCCAACTGGGCCTGGATGGTCGGGCCGTGCGCCGCGCCCGCGACGATCACCAGCCGCCCGCCGCCCGCCGCCAGTGCGCCAACGCGGGCCACCGTTTCCTGCAGGAGCGACCGCTCGCCAACCAGTGGAATGAACTGCTTGGGGCGCGATGGCCGCGACGCCGGCCAGAGGCGCGTGCCCGAACCGCCGCACATGATCACGGGATAGACCGGCGTCTGACGCATCCCTGTTTCCTAGGCAAAACATGCTACTCAAAGCTTTCGCGCCCGCGGGCTGGGCAGCCGGCTCGCGGTGGCGCGCCGCTTGCTATTCTCGGCTATGGATTGCCCCGGCAATCCTTTAGTAGGGCGCCATCTGCAAAAGAACCCTCTATCTGGCTCCCGACTCGGAGGTTTTTGCGTTGCGAATCCTGATCTACGGCCTCGGCTATGTCGGCTTGACCGCCGCGGGCTGCCTCACGAAAGAAGGCCACGTCGTCACCGGTATCGACGTCAACGAAGACAAGATTCGCGAGATCAACAGCGGCATCTGCCCGATCACCGAGCCGGGCCTCGCCGAGCTGCTGTCGGAAGCGCGGTCGCAGGGCCGCCTCAGCGCCGCCCAGGCCGCAGGCGAAGAGCTGAACAAGGCCGACCTCGCCCTCGTCTGCGTGGGCACGCCCAGCTCGCCCGAGGGCGCGCACAACATGAGCTTCATCGCCGAGGTCTCGCGCCAGATCGCCGTGGGTCTCGGCCGCAACCGCGAGAAGCCGCTTACCGTGGTCTACCGCTCGACCATGCGGCCCGGTTCGATCGAGGAGCTGATCCTGCCGGTTTTCCGCTCGGTCCTGGGCGCCGACGCCGCGCGGCTCGTCGAGATCGTCTACAATCCGGAATTCCTCCGCGAGGCGACCGCGATCAAGGACTACTTCGCCCCGCCCAAGATCGTCGTCGGCACGCGCGACGCCCGCCCGTCCGCGAACGTCGAGGAGATGTACAAGGACATCGAGGCCCCGCGCTTCCACGTCGGCTTCCGCGAGGCCGAGTTCACCAAGTTCGTCGACAACACCTGGCACGCGGTGAAGGTGGCCTTCGCCAACGAGATCGGCCGCATCTGCACCATGCTGGACGTGGACCCCGCCACGGTTCACGACATCTTCGTGTCGGACACCAAGCTGAACATCTCGGCCTACTACATGCGCCCGGGCGGCGCGTTCGGCGGCTCGTGCCTGCCCAAGGACGTGCGGGCCCTGCAGCATCTGGCCAGCGACGTCGGGGCCAACGCCACACTGATCGACTCGGTGCTCCGCTCGAACGCCGCCCACAAGCACTTCATCTACGAGCACTGCGTGCAGGATCTGGCCCCCAATGCGCGCATCCTGCTGGTCGGCCTGGCCTTCAAGCGCAACAGCGACGACCTGCGCGAAAGCCCCAACGTGGACCTGGCGGGGCGGCTGCTGCGCGCCGGTCACCGGCTCGACGTCTTCGACGAGTCCATCGATCCGGCCAAGCTGGTGGGTCAGAACCTGGGCTACGCCTACGCCCACCTGCCCAACATCAACGAGCTTCTGGTCTCACGCGAGGCGGCCGAGAAGACGGCCTACGATCTCGTCATCGACGCCAGCGGCGGCGCGAAGGAGCTGTCGTTGCAGGCGGCGCGGACGGTGAACCTCCAGGCCCTGACGCCCAAGCGCGAGGCCCCAGCCCTGGCGGCGCAATGACGGCCGAGACCAAGCCCCAGGATGGGGCGGCCGAGGCCGAACGGATCGCCAGCGAACTGCTTGCGACCAAGCCGCTGGCCGGCCGCAAGATCCTGATCATCGTCGAGAACCTGCCCGTGCCCTTCGACCGGCGCGTCTGGCAGGAGGCCACGACGCTGGCCGCGGCCGGCGCGGAGGTCAGCGTGATCTGCCCGACGGGCAAGGGCTTCACCGAGCGGCGCGAGACGCTCCAGGGCGTGCACATCTACCGCCACACCCTGCCGATCGACGCCAAGGGCGCGCTGGGGTACCTGCTCGAATATGGGGCCGCGCTGTTCCACCAGACGCGCCTGGCCTGGACCGTGTTCCTGACACGCGGAATCCACGCGATCCACGGCTGCAATCCGCCGGATCTGATCTTCCTCGTCGCCCTGCCGTTCAAGCTGTTCGGCGTGCGCTACCTGTTCGACCACCACGACATCAACCCCGAACTCTACGAGGCCAAGTACGAGAAGCGCGGCTTCTTCTGGTCGCTGATGGTGCTCTTCGAACGGCTGACCTTCGCCTCGGCCCGCGTGGTGATCTCAACCAACAACAGCTATCGCGAGATCGCGCTCACCCGCGGCGGCAAGAAGCCCGAGGATGTCTTCGTGGTGCGCTCGGGCCCCGACCTGCGGCGCCTCAAGATGGTCGAGCCCAACGAGGCGCTGAAGAACGGCCGCAAGCACCTCGTCGGCTATGTCGGCGTCATGGGCGACCAGGAAGGGATCGACCTGCTCCTGGAGGCGATCCGCCATCTCGTCTTCGACCTCGGCCGCGACGACATCCAGTTCTGTCTCGTCGGCGGCGGTCCCAGCCTGCCCGCCCTGCAGGCGCTGGCCACGGAACTCGGGATCGACGACTACGTGACCTTCACCGGCCGGGCGCCCGACGACGTACTGTTCGGCGTCCTGTCGACGTCGGCGGTGTGCGTGAACCCCGACCGGGTCAATCCGATGAACGACAAGTCCACGATGAACAAGATCGTGGAGTACATGGCCTTCGGGAAGCCGATCGTTCAGTTCGACTTGACCGAGGGGCGCGTGTCGGCGGAGGAAGCATCGCTCTACGCGGCCGCCAACGACCCCAAGGATCTCGCCGCGAAGATCGTGCAGCTTGTCGACGACCCGAAGGACGGCGCCCGCCGCGGCGCGCTGGGTCGCGAGCGCGTGCGCAACCACCTGTCCTGGAACCACGAGGTTCCCAAACTGGTCTCGGCCTACCAGCGGCTCTTCGGCAAGCGCTGAGGCTTTCGCGACGTCAGAACTTCTGGCGCCCCAGATCTGACGGATTCGTCAGGCTCCGATGCCGCGTATACTGGGCCAGCAGGTGCATCAGCGACTGGTGGATATCTTCGACCACGCCGTAGTTCTCGCCTGCCACGTGGAGGCTGACGTCCGCGATCTCAGCTGACGCCCCGCCTGAGAATCCGGTCATGGCGAGCGTGCGCAGCCCGTTGTCCTTCGCCCAGGTCAACGCCTTGACGATGTTGGGCGACTGACCCGACGAACTGATGGCGACGAGCAGGTCGCCCGGCTTGGCGAGCGATTCGAGCTGGAAGGCGAAGACGTCATCGTAGCTGATGTCGTTCGCGATCGCCGTGATGAGCTCGACCGTCGTCGACAGGCTGAACACCTTCGGGCGCAGGAGGGTGCCGGTCCGGATTCCCTTGAGGCAGTCGCAAGCCAGGTGGTTGGCGATCGCGGCCGAGCCCCCGTTCCCGCAGGAATAGATCGCGGCACCTTCAGAAATGACCTGCCCGACCAACTCGCCCGCGCGGCGCAAAGCCTCCTGATCCACCGATGCGGCAGCGGTGCGATACTGTTCGAAATACGCCGTCGCATAGGATCCGGCGTCGTCGAAGAGGCGATCGGGAAAGTAGGTCATCTGCGCAACCTCATTGATAGAATACGATGCTGGAGCCCAGGTTTTCGAACCCGAACTCCACATGGCGCATGTGGGACAACGCCCGGATCACGTCGGCGTGTCGAGCTTTGGGGGCCGAGAACACCATGAAGCCGCCGCCGCCCGCGCCAAGGAGCTTTCCGCCCCGTGCGCCGGCCGCCCGCGCTGCTTCGTAGTTGTCATCGATTTGCGCGCTGGAAATCGCGTCCGTCAGGCCCTTCTTCAGCATCCAGTTCTCGTGCAGGATTTCCCCGAGAGCCTCCGCGTTGCCCCGCGATATCTCGTCTCGCAGCACCTCGACCAGCTCGGTCATCCGTCGCATGGCCCGCTTCTTTGCGGGGTCCGCCTCGACTTCCTCGGACTGTTGCTTGAGCACGCCGGACGCTGAACGGACGATGCCCGTATAGAACATCAGGAGTTCCGACTCGATGGTTTCGACCACACCGGCCGGCGCGATCACCGGTTCGACGGTCACGCTGTTGTCCGGAAAGAACTTGATGATGTTCAGCCCTCCAGCGGCGGCCGCATACTGGTCCTGCTTTCCGATCGGCTCTCCGCACAGGTCGATCTCGACCTCACAGGCTTCCTCGCCCAGCGAGAGCTTCGAGCGGTATTGTCCGAGATAGGCGTAGAGTGCGTGAAGCAGACCCACCGTGAACGAGCTCGATGAGCCAAGCCCGCTGCCGCGGGACGGGATGTCGGCGACGGAGGTGATTTCCACACCGCCATCGACACCGAGCTTCTTCAGCGTCGCCTTGACGATCCGATGCTCGATTTCGTCGACCCGCTCGACCTCTTCGGTCTTGGAGTAGCTGAGGCGGATGCCTGGCTCGAACCGCTTGTTGATCGTCACGTAGACGAACTTGTCGATCGACGTGCTCAGAACGGCGCCTACGTTCTCGCGATAATACGATGGGAGGTCGCTGCCACCGCCCACGAAGCTCAGCCGCATCGGCGTCTTACTGATGATCATCGAGCCCCCTGCCCCCAAAGATCGAAGCGACGACGTCCGCAGCTTCGATACGGCCGCCGACTGACGCTAGGCGCTTTCCGTTGCGATCGTCTGAACCCGTTTGCGCTCAATTCGCCCGCGCCTCGGCCGCTCGTGGACCGAGGATGATGTCCACGGCTTCGGACAGATCGCGTGCGGTGAGCGTCGACGCGCCGGGGAACCGGCCGTCGCGGCCGCCATGGCCCGTCTCCACCAGGATGAACTGAAGGCCGCACCGACGGGCCAATTCCATGTCGGTGGTCGTGTCGCCGATCAGCCACGAGCGGCCGAGATCGATCTGAAGCTCCTCGGCCGCCTGCAGCACGAGCCCCGTCGCGGGCTTTCGGCAGTCGCATTCGAACTTCAGGTGCGCGACTTCGCCGGGGAAGCCTTTGTCGGGATGATGCGGACAGTAGTAGAGCGCGTCCACATAGGCGTGGTCCCGCGCAAGCAGCGTGTCGAGACGGGCATGGATCCGTCCCAACTCTTCCACGGTGCAGTCGCCTCGCGCGATGACAGGCTGATTGGTCACCACGACCGACCGAAAGGTCGACCGGTTGATCCGCGCGACCGTCTCGCCGACGCCAGGATAGAGTTCGAGATTCTCCGGCCGCGAGATCAGGCCGACTTCGCGGTTCAGAACGCCGTCCCGGTCGAGGAAGATCGCCGGGGCCTTGCTGCGCAAGGACAGCGCCGAGACTTTTCCTGATGCGATATCGCGGCCGGTCTTGGCCAGTCGCTCCGGCGTGCCCGCGTCCTTGATGTACTCTGGGCTGCGGTAGCCATAGAGGCTCGCTCCCTGATCGAGCATGGCGGCGAAGACGTGCTTGCCGAAGTCGGGCTTGGGCGGCAGGCCCGTCAGCTCCGCGAGCCCCCGACGCTCCAGCACATACAGGCCGGCGTTGACCAGGTTGGGAAGATCCTCGCCCTCCGGGTGCGGATAGCCGCGGATGCGCGTCACCATGCCCTCCGCATCGACCTCAACGATATCCGAATCAAAGGGGTGGTCGTTGGGATGGACGAGGATCGTCCCGCTTGTTGCGTGGGTCCGGTGCGCGTCGACCAGGCGGTCCAGATCGACATCGAGCACCACGTCGCCATACATCACGATGAAGGTGTCTTGCAGTGCGTCCAGGGCGTCCAGGACCGCGCCGGCGGTGCCACGGGGCTGGGCTTCGGCGATGCAGCGGACGCTGAGGCCCCATTTCGAGCCATCGCCGCAGTAGTCGGCGATCAGATCGGCGCGATATCCCGACAGGATCACCACGTCGGTCAGGCTGGACGCTGCGATGAGATCGAGCTGCCGGCCCAGGAGGGTTGACCCAGCGATAGGCGCCAGTGGCTTCGGCAGGTCGCCCGTGATCTCGCGTAGCCGGGTTCCCATGCCCCCGGCCAGAATCACCACTTGCATCATACAAAGCCCCACTGAGCCGCCACTTCCTCGATCGCCCGGCCGACGGCCTGTTCGGACGACATCGTCGGCCGCCATCCCAGCCGCGTGATCTTTTCCACCGAGTAGACGACGCGCGGGACATCCCCGACCCAACCGCGGTCGCCGCCTGTATAGCGGATGCGCGCGCCCGTCTTCGACGCCGCCACGACACCCGCGGCGATCCCGGCGACATCGAAACCGTCGTCATGCGGTCCGATGTTGAAGACCTGCCGCCGGTCGTCGCCGCCGTGGGCGACGATGAACAGCATCGCGTCAATCAGTTCACTGACATGAACATAGGGCTTCTTCTGCCGTCCATCACCCAGAACTTCGAGCTCTTCGGGATCACGCCGGAGCTTGAGGAACAGATCATTGATGACACCATGTGTCGCGCGGCCGCCCACGACGTTCGGGAACCGGAAGATCCAGGCCTGCGCCAGGGCCGACTCGACGGCAGCGCTGATGAGTCCCTCCGCCGCCAGTTTCATCGCCCCGTAGTTCGAGATCGGCAGCATCGGCCCGTGGGTCTCGGAGAGCGGCACCGGGACATCGCCATAGACCGCCGACGTCGACGCGAACGCCAGCCGTCGCGCGCCTGTGGCCTTGGCGATCTCGATGGCGCCGTGGGTGGTCAGGAACGTGTCGCGAATGTCGATCCGGCTGTCGGCGACGCCGGCCGCGATGTCCGAGTTCGCCGCCAGGTGCCACACGATATCGGCGCGTTGCCCGGGACCCAGCACCGCCAGCGTCGCATCGGAATCCGACAGGTCCGCTTCGACCAGACGAAACGCGGGGTTGGCGAACGCCTGTTCAAGGTTTTCCTGAACGCCGCGGCTCATGTTGTCGACGCCCACGACCTCGTGTCCGCCGGAGAGAAGTCGGTCGACCAGGTGACTGCCGATGAAGCCGGCCGCGCCCGTCACGATGATTGCCATACTGCTCCTCGTCGGGGCTCACGCGTCGTCCAAAAGCAGCTTTCGGGATAGCAGTAAAGGAAAGCTCGCCACGAGGGAGGCCGCGAGCATTGACCGGCGCGCCCATCATTGCGATCCAATTGGCGCTCTTTTAATCCTGGGCGCGGACGCCTTAAGGCGGTCGTAGGAGTTCCTCGAAGAGAAGGCTCCAATCCGGAAGACCCGTAAGGCGCTATGAAGACCATTGTCCATGTCACGGCCGACTTTCCCGATCCGATGGCCGGCGCCAAGACGCGGTCCGTCCTCAATCTGATCGACAACACCGGCGAGTACCGGCACGTCGTCTATTCGCTCAACCGCGCCAACTGGAAGACGAGCTTGGTGGCCCTGCCGTTCGCCCCGGACCGCACGGCGCTGGCCTATGGGGCGCCGCCCAAGGGGTTCCTCCACGCGACGCGGCTGAAAGGGGTCGCCGATTGGATCCTGTCGGATCTGGCCGCGAAGGGGATCGTTCCCGACCTGATCCACGCCCACAAGTTTTCGGTCGAGGGCCTTGTCGCGTTGGACATCGGCCGGGAGCTGGGTCGCCCCTTCGTCTGCGACATCTGGGGCGATACGGACCTTAGGATCACGGAGGTCCGCCGCGATCTTGCGCCCAAGTGGCGGGAGATCCTTAGAGAGGCCAGAGCGATCTTTGCCTGCGCCCCCTGGGCGACCGACAAGTTCGAGGCCCGGCTGGGACTGGACCGTGCGAAGACCACGGTGCTGCCGCCGATCGTACAGGACGATAGCTTCACGCCTTCCGCCGCCATCGGGCAGCCGCGGCTGATGACGCTCTTCAACCTGAACGTCCACAAGCGGAAGAACTTCGGCGGCCTCGCCCGCGCGATCATGACGGCGGCGAAGACCGTTCCCGACATTTCGTTGGACGTATGGGGAGTCGGGACGGCCGAGGCCTTCTGCGAGGTCACCGAAATAATCCACGGCGTCCGGGGTGACGACCGAATTCGATTGAAGGGGCGTTTGCCCGAAGGCGAATTCACAAAGACCCTGGGCGGCTACGCTGCGTTCGTGATGCCGACCCTGCGCGAAACCTTCGGCATGGTTTTCGTCGAAGCCCTCTTCAGCGGTTTGCCGATCCTTTACACCAAGGGATGGAGCGTCGACGGCCTGTTCGACCCCTCGGAGGTCGGCTACGCCTGCAACAGTTCCGACGACGAGGACATCCGCCGCGGCCTGCTGCGCCTGGTTTCCGACGAGGCGGAGCTAAAGGCGAGCATCGCCGAGTTGGCCGCGCGTGGCGGCCTAGCGCCCTACACGCGCGCCGGTGTGGTGGCGACCTACCGGCAGGTCATCGAAGCCGCGCTCTAGAGGCCTTCCCACTCACGATGAGGCATCGTGAGCGGATAAGAAGGCCTCAGAACCCAAAGTGGTGCGCACGTTGATCCCGCCCGGCTTGATTCATGCTTGGCGGGACGTGCTCCGGGACTGTCCGAGCAGCCCGAAGCATTCGCGCGAACGCCACAGCCTGGACTTGTAGAGCGTCCTGAGGGCACCCCACCTCGCATCCGAGGTCCGCAACGCCGGACTGAGCAGCGCAAGCGGCGTGTGCACGATGGCCGACGGCGGAAGCGCGAGGGCATACAGCAGCCACCGCAGCTTGCCGAAGGGCTGTTCGAGCATGAGGGCGTAAGTCTCGGACGTCAGGCGGACGAGCTTGCGTTCGAGTTCAGGCCAGCTTCGACGCGCCGGATGGGTGACGATCGCGCCGGCCGCATAACCCAGGCGAAATCCGGCAGCGGTCGCGCGCCGGCACCACTCGACATCTTCCGAGACCTGGCTACGGAAGCCGCCGGTCTTCTCGAACATGTCGCGGCGGCAGATCAGGTTGGCTGTGACCGTGAAGCCCTTGCTGCGGACGTACGCCTTGTTGTGAAACGCGAAGACCAACTCGAAGGCTTCCACCGGCGACGGAGAGCTTGGGTCGGTCACCGAGACACGCATGGCGCCTCCCACGAAGTCGTGGTCGGCCAGCGCAGCGACCCCGGCCGCAAGCCAGGCCGGATCCGGAATGCAGTCGGAGTCGGTGAAGGCCAGCAACTCGCCCGTCGCCCGAGCCACGCCGCCGTTCCGCGCCATCCCGGCGCCCGGTTCGACGACCCGAACCAGTTTCGCACGGCCGGCGACGGCCCGCGCGACCTCCGCCTCGCCGACGGGCGAGTTGTTGTCGGCGACGATGATCTCGAAACGGTCGGCGGGATAGGTCTGCCGCTCAAGCGCCGAAAGGCAGACCTTCAGGCCTTCGAGGTCCTGAAAGTGCGGCACGACGACCGTCACGAACGGGGCCCCGGCCATGGGAATTAATCCAAGACCTGCACAAACTCGACGGTGAGGCCGCGGGTGTAGAGAGGGCTCAGGAAATTGCAGAGGAAATTGCCCGCGCCCTTTACGTGCTGGGGCTCCAGCAGGCGCATGTCCTGCTCGGCCAGTTCCGACGCCAGCGCTTCGAGATCGGGCACCTGAAGCGCAATGTGATGCAGGCCGCCAGCGCCCTTGTTGAACTTCACGAGCGGGCCACCGCTGGGCACGACGAACTCGACGGGCGAGGCACCGCGCGGATGGGTGAAGATGCACAGGGCGTGCCACTCCGGCACGAACCCTCGATAGTCTTCCTCCAGGCCGAGGAGCGCCATCATGGCGGCCGCGTCCTCTTCGGTCGCCTGGACAATCCCGACATGGTGCATCGGCGCGTTGGCTAGGCTTGGCGCCGTCAGATCGGCGATCACGGATTCCCTCCCGGCGCGCCGGCCGCGCCCATCGCAACGAGTTGGCCCGCCAGCCAGTGCGACACGAGCGTCGATCCCGCAGTGTCGACATGCCCGTAGTTGGCGTAAAGCTCCGGCCGATCAACCAGGAATTCGGCCGTCACCACCTCGCCGAGCTGACGATAGAACTGCAAATCCGCCACGTTGCGCGTATCGCTATAGATCGGCAACCGCAGGAAGATGATCCGGATGTGCCGCTTCGCCGCCATCTCGGCGATCTTGCGGGTGTAGGTGCGCTCGATCGGATATTCGTAGTTGGCCAGCGCACGGGGCAGCAGCCGACCCATTCCGCCGTTGATCACTCGCTCGGCGTCGATATCCAGCTTCGGACGCGGCGAGGGTGTGTCCTGATCCACCACCTTGCCACTCGGGAGACGGAAGGTCCGGGTGGTGTCGAGGAGCGGCCCTTGATACCCGGGCGCCAGCGTCCGGCTCACGCCGAACGCCCCCGGCGCAAGCGTCTGAGCGAACAGTGACATCTGGCGATAGGGCAGAACCGCTAGGTCTCTGCCGTAGTCCGGGTTGATAAGGATCGGGGCGGTCGCGACGTCGCCAGCGTCCGCTAGGTCGCGGAACGCCGGATGGCCGATGCGCGGCATCGTCTCGACCAGCGAAACGACGACAGTCTTCACCTCCGGGTGGGCATCCAGCAGCCGCTTGAACACGACGTAGTGGATGTTGCGGCCCTCTTGGGGGAACGCAAGGTTCGCCACATGGACGTCTGATCCCGTCTCAGCTCTGAGCGCCGCCTGCAGCTTGGGCGCGCTCACCCCCGACATCACCCGCGAGTTGCCGATGATGGCGACGTCGATCGGCGTGGGATCGAGGGTGATGCGCTCGTATACCCATTGCGCCCTGAATTGGATCGTGTCGCGGAGCTGCTGAAACCGGATGTACGGATCGTGCGGCAGAAGCACAGCCAGAACGGCAAGGGCCGCCGACGTCGCCAGGAAGAGGCCCAGCATGACGCCCGCCCGGACCGGCCCGAGTTGTTCCTCGGTAGGATCAGGCGGCAGCGGCGTGTCCTGGTTCATCGGCGTCGCCCTAGAAATTGAAGTAGATGAACTCGGTGGTGCCGCGCATGATGAACGCCACCCCCAGGAAGAAGAACGCTGCGGCCGCACAAATCCACGCCGGAGTAGGCCGCCATGCGATCCGGACGGGTGGCGTATCGACCTTGCTCCACTTCGGCCATTCGAGCGCAGGCTCGACGCGCGTCATGAACTGCTGGGTGTTGGGCAGCAGTGAGACGATCGCATAGCCTACGACCGCGGCCGCCACCGCGCCGGTGGCGCCGAACGGAACGGCCGCCTGCCAGTCAAAGGCGCGGTCTGACCGGGTGAACGGCAGCAGCATGTCGCGGAAGAACTCCATGGTGACGCCTACGTTCTTCGCGCGGAACGGCACGGTCGCGAACACGAAGGCCGTCACCGTCAGGATGCGTGCGAAGACGATCTGATACTGCGGTCTCTCGACGCCCTTCTTGCGCTTTCGCCGTCGCAGGTGGGTCCAGAGCTCGGTCGAGCAGACATACGCGCCGTGCAGGACCCCGAAGATGAGGAAGTTCCAACCCGCGCCGTGCCAGACGCCGATGATCACCATCGACAGGAACGTCGGGGCGAGCGTCGAGACGGCGAACATGCCCAGACGCGACCGAGTCCGCTCGGCCGCGAAACGCGTCATCGGCACCTGTATGGGCTGGAAGATGTAGTTCTGGACGAAGCGGCTGAGCGTCATGTGCCATCGACGCCAGAGCTCGGCCATGTTGTTCGAGCGCAGCGGCGAGTGGAAGTTCAACGGCAGCCAGACCCCGAACATGCGGGCAAGGCCGATCGCCATGTCCGAATATCCCGAGAAGTCGAAATAGATCTGCAGCGTGTAGATGAATGCTGCTGTCCAGGCACCGACGAACCCGGGAGAGGTGCCCGCGGCCGATGCATTGAAGATCGGCGAGGCGTAGAGCGCGAAGGTGTCGGCCAGAACCGTCTTCTTGAAGAGGCCGATGCCGAACAGGATCATGCCGATCAGAATGTGCCTGAACGTCGCGTTCAGCTTCGGCGACAGCTTGAGCTGGGGCGCGAGCTCCGAATAGTGCACGATCGGGCCGGCAATCAGCTGCGGGAAGAAGAGCACGAAGGCCGCGTAGTCACCGACCGAACCTAGGGTGACTCGACGCCGGTACAGGTCGAACAGAAAGGCGATCTTCTGGAACGTGAAGAACGAGATCGCCAGCGGCAGCAGGATCTTGCCGACTTCGATCTGGACGCCGGGCAGATGGTTCAGATTGTCGATGAAGAAGTTGAAATACTTGAAATAGAACAACAGACTAAGATTGAATAGGAGTCCAGCCAGCACGGATCCTCGTCGCAAGTGCTCATGCTCGCGGTAATGGCGGATCGCCATCCCCAACAGGTAGTTCACCGTCATCGAGAACAGCAGCAGAAGGACGTACTTGGGCGCCCAATAGCCGTAGAAGAAGAGCGAGGCCGCCGCGAGGAACCACATGCGCACGCGACGGATCGGCGAAGCGCAGATCAGGTAGTAGCCCACCAGCACGGCTGGCAGGTAGGCGAAGATGAAGACGATCGAATTGAACAGCATGCGCTAGCGTCGCCCGCCCGACGGATCCCGGGGTGTCACGCCGGTTCTGCGATGATCGAGCAGGTGACCGCGGTCTTCTGCTTCAGCGCCTTGGAAAGCGTGACGGCCTGGGTGGTGTGAGAGCCGATCTCGAGGACCCTGAAGCCGCCGGCCGACAGCATCTCTTCCGCATCCCGCGGCGCCTCGAGAAGAACGAGGTGGTCCGGCATCGGGGCGTTGAGAGGGACATTCACGTAGAGCAAGCCGCCCTTGGCCAGTAGCGGTTTCAACCGCTTCAGAGCATCAACCGGCTCTTCGAGGTGTTCGAGAAGATGGCTCAGGATGATGAGGTCGAACGAGTCCTGCCCCGGCTCGGCCTTGTGCATGTCCTGGACCGCGAATTTCGCACGGTCGAGCGCTCCGAGGCGCGCCAGAGCATCGCGCGTCTGATCGAGCGACACCTGGCTCAGGTCCCACGCAACCGCCTCGGCCATGCCCAGGTCGCGCAACGCCAGGAACAGAAGCAGGCCGTGGCCCGAACCCACCTCCAGGACGCGTCCGCCTGGCTTCACTCGCGCCGCCAGCCGCTGCGAGAAGAAATACAGGCTGGAAATGTGCATGAACCAGAGGACGTGGCTGTAGAGCAGCCCGTGCATGTAGCGGCGCATGAAATCGCCGTCGGAATAGACGTTGGCGTTGGTCTCGGCGAACCTCGAGTAGCGGTAGTGACCCGTTCGGACGAAGTTGAGCTCCTCCTCGCGGATCTGGTCGCATAGCCAACGATAGTCGCGCGCGTGTTGCGCCACATCGCTTGCGGCGAGCTCCAGTACAGCGGCGGCCATCCGGTCGCTGGTTTCGAGCAGCGCATCGGTGCGGACTTCCATGCTCTTCGAAAGGAAGCCGACGTGCTCGGGCCATACCGCCAGAACGGCGTCGATCAACCGCCCGAGGGCCGGGTAGCGTTCCGCAATGCCCTTGAGGCCCGTCTCATGCGTGGCGCTCGCCATTTTCCTGCCCCTCAGGCCTTAGCTGCTCGTCCGTCGCGCCGCCACGGGCGTGACCGCCGGATCGTCAATGATCATGGGAAGGTCGGGCGATTCGTAGGATGAGAGATCAAGCTCCCATGTCGTTTCGCCGGACGGGTCCTCGCTGACTTTCGCGAACCCCAGCCCCGCGTAGTGATCCTTCACCATCGCGTTCTTGGGCGAGGGGACATAGCGGCCCACCAACGAGCGGGCGCCTTCGGCCAACGCCGCCCTGGCCAGGTGGTCCAGCGCCGCTTCCTGCACGCGACGCCCCAGCACCCGGCAGCTCATCAACCAGGTGTCGATCTCCCAGCGCCGCCCTTCGTGCTTGTCCGCGATGAGCACGCAGATGATGCCGTTGTCGCCGAACTTATCGACAAGCCGGATCTGGACTGCGTGCTTGCGCGGGTCGCTTTCGGCGGCTTCGACCTGGCCCTCGGTGTAGCGACGCGTCGTCAGATTGAACTGGTTCGACTTGTTGATGAGCTGGGCCACCCGCGGCCTGGAAGTCGCGTCGACCTCGCGGATCGTGCAGACCATGTCCAGCGAGGCGAGATAGCTGTCGAGGTCGCCCGAGGCCTGCACCGCCGCGGCGCGCGCCGCGTTCGCCTGATACTGTTCCGCGCGAACCCGGTCGTCATCGGTGAAGGCGACGGACTCGAAGTATCCGGCGGCCATCAGCATCCTTGGGTACAAGGCGGGATCGTCGGGGAGCTCGGGCACCGCCACGAGCGGCAACTCGCGCCTCACCTGTTCGCGCTCGGCCGGGTTGTCGTCCAAGAAGACGAGCGCATCTATGCCGATGTTCAGGGTCGCGGCGATCGCGCGCAGATTGGCGGCCTTGTCCGTCCAGTTCGCCTGGAAGACCGCAATGTGGCTTTCCTTCAGCAGCATGTCCGGATGTTCGCGGAACGGAAGCAGCGCCGCCGCCTCTTCGTTTTTCGAGCAGACCGCTAGCAAAACCCCCCGGCGCCGCAACTCCAGCGCCGTATCCTGGATCGCCAGGAAGGCTTCGCCCGTCCCGGAACCCTGACCCAGCTGTATCCCCGCCACGCCGTCGTCGCCGATCACGCCGCCCCACAGCGTATTGTCCAGGTCCAGGACGAGGCACTTGCGCGAACGTCCCCGAAGCGCCGCAAGCGTCCGCGCCACGACGTCGCCGTAGGCCGGCGCCATGTCCGGCGCGAAGGGGAGCTTCGACGCGTGCCAGTGTCCCGGCGCTTCCCATCGCTCCAAGCCTACTGTCTCAGCGAGACGGGCGATGTCGACAAGTACGATGGCGCCCGTCGCGGCCCAGTCGCGCAGGCGTGCATTCAGCGCCTCGACCATGGCATAGGCCGACGTGCGCTCCACCCGGTCCAGGCTGCCGAACAGGGCGTCCAGGGGTGGTACGACGGTTTGAACGAGCACTGCGGCGGCGACCGAGGGTCTGAAGCCTTCGACGACCATCTTGAGGCCATTGAACGCAGCTTCGATGCGTGCGTCCGCGTCGCTTTGGGACTCGGCCGCGCGGCTGAGTCCGAGGCTCCGGACGTCACTGGAGACCAGCAGCATGTCCAGGCCCGCCGCGTGCAGCGGGCTGGTCGGATCCATCGCCTGCTGTACGGCACTGCCATAGGCGCCCTCGATCACATCGACCGCAAGGCCATGGCGAACTCCGCTGCCCGTGACGACCGGCGCCAGCAGCGACAGCGTTCCGTCGCCTACGAGCCCCAGCCGCAAGGTCGAGAACTGCGCGGGAGCGGCGGCGTCCGAAATCAGTCGCCGGACGATCTTGGCCAGCTGGCCGAGCTGGTTCTCGTCGAGACGCGCCGCGCCCAGCCGCACGAGACGGTCGAAGTAGCCTTCGCCCTGGGCTCCCGCTTCGTCTCGCAGGCTGCGGACCGCTTCACGGAAATCGGCCCGGGGCGCGGGAAGCCACGGCAGATCGGACAACATCGGACAGCCTCCCGAGAACCGCTCAGGCCGCTCGCGCTTCGATCAGATTCACGAGATCGCCGACCGTCTTGAGGCCTTCGATCTCGGAGTTCTTGAACTTGAGTCCGAAGTGGCGCTCGACCGCCACGACCAGGCGCACATGGCTGAGGCTGTCCCACTCCTCCACATCCTCGGCGGTCGTTTCAGGCGTCAGCTCGAGCTCATCGATGTCGAGCACGTCGATCATAATCTCGCGAAGCTGCTGCAGAATCGCGTCAGCGGACATGAAGCTCACCATTCGTCAGAATTGCCGACGCCTTCCAGTTTCTGCGGCGCCCTCGGACCGTTATACTCCCGCCCGTAAATGACAGGTTTCATGCGCCGCCGGATCGGAACTCCAGGTCTCGGCGGTCGGACCGGTCGCGTCAGGTTGCGCACCGCCCCAAAGCGCGAGGCCACTGGTATGCCACAACACCTCGGGCGGACTCTGTCTATAGCATGGCCATCGGCGATCAAGCACCGAGGGGCGACCAGCCCCACGAGGCGGGCATTTTTCCTGCCCTCCAGGCGCTGATCGTTGCACGCATCTTGCAGGCTGCTAGCCTGCCGAAATCCGCGCGAGACAAAGCGAGCTGGGAGTGAGTGCGTGAATGCAACCGGAGCCTCGTCCGAGGCCGTCGCCCTGCCCGCGGCAGGCGAACGCGCCGCGCCCTATCCGGCCCAGATCGACTCGTTGACCTCCCTTCGCTTCCTGGCGGCGTCGTGGGTCGTATTCTTCCATCTCCGCGAATACACCCATTCGATCGCGGTCCTGAACTCCCCGATGATGACGTTCGGCTATCTCGGCGTGGACTTCTTCTTCGTGCTTTCCGGCTTCGTCTTGACGCACGTCTACAAGCGCGACGTCGACGCCGGCCGCTTCAACTATTGGGGCTTCATCTCCAAGCGCTTCGGTCGAATCTACCCCATGCATTTAGCGACGCTCGCCGCCTTCATCGTGCTGGGCGCGGTGTCGAGCAGGCTCGGGTTCGCCTACAGCATCTGGGATCCATCGGCGCCGTTTCAGATGGAGCGCGGCGCGTTCTTTCGCGGCCTCATCACCCATCTCACGCTGATTCAAGCGTGGGGCTCCACCGATGGCCTTTTGTTCAACCTTCCGTCCTGGTCGATCAGTGCGGAATGGTTCGCCTACCTCATCTTCCCCATCTACATGCTGGTGTTCCGCAGGTTCCGCGTCGGGCCGCTGATCCAGCTCGCGGCAGCCGCCCTGATCTTTGTAGTGATGGCTGCCGTATGCAACGTGGGCATGCGCCTCAACCTCACCGCTATGACGTGGAACGTCGGCATCCTCCGCATCTTTCCTGAGTTCCTGTTGGGCGTGGGCCTCTACAATTTCGGTCAGCGTTGGTCGGCGGGCGCCTTGGGCGCGCGGATCGGCTTCGGGCTGAGCGGCGTGCTCGTCCTGCTCGCTTTATTTGCAGCGGGCGCCGATGAGCGCCTTGTAGGCGCCTCGACCGCGGTGGCGGTGCTCGGCCTCGCCGGCCTCGTCCTGTTCGCTGCGGACGCCACCCGCGCCGGCGCCTTCCGAATGATGTCCGCGCCGTTCTTGGTCCTTCTCGGAGAGATCTCCTATTCGGTCTACATGCTTCATCTGCTCGTCGGCATCGTCGTGTTCGACCTCGTGACGCCGGCCTTCCGGCCGGCGAGCGCGGTCGGCGCGATCGCTGCCATCTGCGGCATGCTGGCTCTGATCACCTTCTTGTCGTGGCTGAGCTATCGATTGATCGAGGTGCCGGGGCGGCGTGCGGTCGTCGGCTGGGCCCGCCAGCTGGACCGGCCGGCCGAGTAGTTTCCGCGTTCCGCTGGAGGCCGCACCCGCGGCCCCTACATTCCAGACGCTCCGCGGTCGTTCCGACGCGATTCGCGAAGCGTTCAGCATTCGTCTGAGATCATCCGCCGCGTGCAAAAGGGCATGAAATCCTACTTCGCGGCGTCCGTGGTCAGTCAGATCGCAGCGCTTCTCCGTTTCATCGTGCTGAGTCGCGTGGTGGGGCCGAGCGAGCTCGGCCTGGTCACGCTGCTGATCCTCACCTCGCAGTTCTTCGAGCTGGTCACCGACGCGGCCAGCGACCGGTTCATCATCCAGGACCCTGATGGCGACGCGCCCCGGCTGCAGCAGGTCGTGCAGTCCGCGATGTTCGCGCGCGGGCTTGTGATCGCCGCGGGTCTTGTCCTCAGCGCTCGCATGGTGGCCGGCCTCGTCGACGCGCCGGAGATCGCGCCGGCGCTCATGGCGATGGCTCTGACCCCGCTGATCGGCGGCCTAGTGCATATGGACGTCTATCGGGCCCAGCGCGCTAACGAGTTCCGTCCGGCGAGCATCCTCATCGCCTCCAGCGAGGTTGCCGGGCTGGTCGGTACAGCGGTTGCGGCCCTGCTGCTGCGCGACCATACCGCCATCATCTATGGGCTGGTCCTCAGGGCGGCCACGCTCGTGGGCGTCTCTCATCTCCTGGCCAAGCGCCGGTATGCGTGGGGGTTTTCCCGGGCCGAAGCACACCGCTTCATCGCCTTCGCCGTCCCCTTGTTCTTCAACGGCCTGCTGCTGTTCCTGGGCACCCAGGGAGATCGGATCCTGGTCAGCGGCCTCGGCAAGGAGGTTCTCGGCCGATACAGCGCCAGCCAGCTCCTCATCTTCTATCCGGCGGCGATCCTGCTGCGCTTCATGGTCAACACCCACCTTCCGGGACTGGCGGGCCGAAGGGACGAGCCGGCCGCCTTCTTCCAGGCGACGGAAAAGCTAGCCGGTCGCACCGCCCTGCTTTGCATCGGCATGGCGCTCGGTTTCGCTGTGGTCGGTCCGTTCGCCGCACCGCTGCTCTTCGGCAAGGCGTTCCAGCAGCTGCCGATCGTGTTCGCGTTGCTCGCGACGCTGCAGACGATCCGAACGGTGAGGCTCTGGCCGTCGACCGTGGCCCTCGCGCTCGGCCGCAGCACCTTGGCGGCGGCCGACAACGCAGCGCGGCTGATCGCTCTGCCAGTGGCCTTCGCGGTAAACCAGGCTCACCCTGGCCTCATCTCGATACTGGCCGGCTTTGTCGTGGGCGAGATCACCGCCCTCGTCGCGACGATGTTGCTGGTCAACAGAGCGTCGGGCATGCCGAACAGATCCGGCGTGATCCGCGTGATGCTCTATGTGACGGTTTGCGCGCTGATAATCGGCGTGTCCTGGGCGGCGGAGCAAGGACGCGTCCTTTGGACAGGCCTGACGGCGCTTGGGGCGACGGCGCCGCTCGCAGCGTTGCTCTACAAGGAACGCCTCATCCTATCGGAGGCCGTCGAAGCGGCCAGCAGATTAGTCGCGCGGGGTGGTCGGGCAAACACCGGCGGAAAGTCCCCGTCATGAGCGAGAGGGAGGGCCTGCTTTGCGTGTGAGCGTGGTGATCGTCACATTCCGCAATGCCGATGACCCTTTACGGTGCCTCGAGGCGCTCGCGCGCTCGACCCACCGCGATTTCGACGTCTGCCTGGTCGAGAATGGAGGGCAAGAGGCCCATGCCGCCCTCGCCCAGCGGCTCCCGGCCACATTGCCGGGCGGCCAAAGCGTCCGGCTCGTGCTGGCGCCAGGGAACCTCGGCTTCGCCGCGGGCGTCAATCTCGGCATGGCGTCCACGCCCGACGCGGAAGCGTGGTGGATTCTCAACCCTGACACGCAGCCGGAACCTGAGGCGCTGGCGGCGATGGTCGATCGGCTCGATCGCGGAGATTGCGGCGCGGTGGGCTGCACGCTCTTCCGCGAGGACGGGCGGATCCAGTCTTACGGCGGCGCCTGGCGTCGCTGGTTGGCCCGTCCGATCTCGCTCGGCAAGGGGCGCGACGCCGACGCCGCGATCGACGCGCAATGGGTCGAGCGGTCCCAGAACTATCTGAACGGTGCCTCCATCCTCGTGAGCCGCACGTTCCTCGACGCGGTCGGACCGATGAAGGAGGACTACTTTCTCTACTGCGAGGAATCAGAATGGTTCCTGCGCGAATCTGCGCGCCGCATTGGCATCGGGTTCGCGCCGGGCGCCCGTGTCCAGCATGCGCAGGGCACCACCACAGGCGCAGGCGCGGCCATTCGCGCTCAGCCCCGGATGCCCATCTACCTCAACGAGCGCAACAAGATCCTCCTGACGAAGGACCGGTATCCCCTGCTGCTGCCTATCGCGGCGCTCGCCGTGTTGGCGCATCTGTTCGCGCGGTATGTGCGCCAACGAGCGTGGCTCCAGTTCGGGTACGGGCTCGAGGGGTGGCTGGCCGGCCTCGTCGGCGAGCGCGGACCGCCCTCGCGATTACGCCGTTCCGCCCGCTCGGCACGCTGCGATCCCCGGAATCTCGAGCGCGATCCGCAAGAATAAGCGCCGGCTTTGCGATCAGATCGAGCTCGCGCTCCTGGCTCAGAGCCGTCTTGTCCCGTTCAAACGATTTCATTCGAACGGGAAGTCCTCAGGGTGTTGCGGCGGCTTAATCGGGGCGGGCGGCGCCCCGTCCGGCTCACGCCGTCTTCAATGCGGCTGATAGTGCGCTTCCGATCATCGCCGGGCGCTGAGCGGCCGCCACGTGCTTCATGAACGGCGGAATGAATTGCATCAGCCGTTCGAACGAGCGCTGGCTGTCTCCCAACATCGAAACGCGGACCAGGATGCCGTCGGCCACAAAGCCATGCAGGGCGTTCGAGAACCTGGCCTCCTGCTGCTCCTTCGCGCTCTGGGGCAGTTGCTCGCCCATCCGGGTCCAGTAGACGATGTTTTCGGTCCGGCTCTGCGTGGTCGCGACCACCTGGCGGACTGGTATGAACAGCCCATTGCCGAGGGGCGCCTCTGCGGGCGTCGAGGAAACGACATCGAAGCCCACGGCGGCGTAGCAGATCTCGGGCCGGTGGACCTGGAGCAGGTCGCTTTGGGTGTCGCCATAGGCGGCGAGCAGCATGACCGCATCACCCGCCGCCGTGTCATAGTAGATTCGTGACACGATCTCCTTGTAGAGCGCCCGCGCGAGCTTCCCGGCCTGCTCAGGGGTGACAATCCCTTGTCCGGTATCGGCGACCCAGGATCCGAACTTCTTGGGCATACTGGCGTCGAGCGTGCCGCCCTTCAGGAGGATCAGGCGCCGACGCGGCCGCAGCGCTTCGGCAACCGCTGCGGCGCCCAGGCCCAGGCCGGCGAGCGCGAGGTGACGACGACTGATCATCGCACGACCGCTCGCTCACGGAAGGCAAATCGCCCGATTCCGTTGTCGATGAGGAACATCAGTCCGAGAGAGAGGCCGAACAGGAACAGTCCCGCCGTGATGTGAAGGAAACCCTGCCCGACCGAGTCGCCCATGAAATAGGTCAGCAGGATGAGCGTCACGATCCGTAGGACGTTGGCGAGGATCGCCACGGGAACGATGAGCGCCGTGAGGAACAGTGAATAGCGCCAGCCGGCGCCGCGCAGCAGGTAGACGTAGAACAGGGTCACCGCGATGAGCCCAACAAGCGAGTTCAGCCCGGAGCAGGCGTCCTCCACCAAGAGCTGGTAGGGCCCCACCGTCATCGTCACGCCTTCGCGGATGATGGGCAGCCCAAGCGGATCGACGACTGCCGTCGCGAGATACGAAACGAGGAGTTTCAGCGGCGCCGTGACCCGATCGAGGATCCAACCGGGAATCGGCAGCGCGAAAGCCAGGTAGAAGAGCGGAAACCAGCTCCGCATCAGCGTGCGCAGGCCGAACCGGTCATACAGTAGCGCCAAGGCGAATCCATAGAAGCCGCCAGCCTCGATGCTCAGGAAATCGTAGGCGCGGCCGAACACATAGGCCGCGAGGGAAAACGCCGAGACGGGAATGGTGATGCGCAAGTCGCCGCGACGGCCTTCCTCGCACATGGCGTCCCACCGTCGGGACAGCAGCCAAGCGCCCGTCATCAGCACGATCGGGCCGTGGGCGCCTATCTCTTTGGTCCAGGACTGTTCGCCAAGCCGAATGAGCGTCGGAATGCCAAGGACGAGCAACGCCAGTATGACGGGCGAATACCTGACCATGCCGCTTAGGCCGGCAATCGGCGGCTGGCTATCTTGAAGTGCGGCCATTCTACGCCTCGTTCAGCACCGTACCGACGAGTTCCACGCCATCCTCCCACATCTGGGCCGCAAGCGCCTTCACGTCACTCGTCAGCGTCACGTCGCTGCGCACGACTATCATTGCATACCCTACCAGCGTGTTCACGCGGCGTGCGTCGGCATAGTCGTTGGAAGGCGCAGTATCGAAGATGGTGATGTCGTAGTCGCGAAGACAGTCATCGACGAGCCCCTTGAATACGCCGGCGCCAAGCAGCTCCTGCGCATGTTCTTCGGCGCCGCCGGCGTAGATGATCGACAGTCCCGGCAGGACGTCATTGTGTACGAAGTTCTGCGATGTCGGGCCGTCCGCCTGCAGGATCTGTTTCACGCCGATCGTGTTCGGCGGCGGTCGGATGTAATCCTGCACGCCGGGCGCACGAAGGTTGGCGTCCACGAGCAGGGTGGACAGCCCCACCTGGGCCAGCGCAACAGCGAGATTCACGGCGACAAAGGTGCAGCCCGCGCCGGTCGTCGGCGCGCATAGGGCGAGACCACGACGGCCGCCCTTAATGTGCCGCGCGGTCACATGGGTACGGATCGTGCGGATCGCTTCCGCCTCGAGCGGCCGGGACTCCGACAACACGACGACGTCGGACGACACCATGTAGCCGTCCATGGGCTGCGGTGCGGCCGCTTCCGCCTGGGCTTGAGATCCGCTCACGCCTCGGCTCGCTTCAAAGGCGGCGCGGCCACCCGACGCGTAATCCGCCGCCCGGTCGCGACGCGTTGCTGCGGCGTGCGGCGAACGATGGCCAGCACGGGCGCGTCCACGAGCGATTCAAGGTCTTCCTTGCAGCGGACCCGCCGCGCGAGGATCTCGAGCGCGAGCGCGAGCACGATGCCGCCGCCCAGGCCGCCGGCCAGCGCGCCTCCCAGCACGAGCGGCTTGTTCGGAAACACGGCCTTCTGCGGTGTGATCGCATTCCCGAGTGTCGTCACGCCGGCTTCGACGACCTCCGCTTCCTGGTGGAGCTCGGCCGCGCGGCTTGCCGACTTGTTGTACTGATCACGCAGCAGATTCACGTTGTCCTGCAGCAGCTTCAGCTTCTCGACCTTCTCGCGCTGCGCCATCACCTTGGCTTTCTGCGCGTCCAGCAGGCCGGCGGTCGAACGCATGGCGCTCGCTGCTATGCTGGCGGCCTGCGACGCCGCCACGCGGTCCTTGTCGATCTGTTGGATCAGGAGCTCGCGCTTCCGCTTCAGATCGATGATTTGCGGGTGGTTCGGCCCGAGCATCTTTGAGGCCTGGGCGAGGTCAGCTTCGACCTGTGCAAGTTCCAGCTGGGCGGCCGTGGACCCCATCGGAGCCTGGGTCAGGACGGGCGTGGCCGCCTGGCTGGCGAGGGCGGCCAGGCGGGCCGTATCCACGTCGGTCTGGTCATCCTGCAAAAGGACGCCGTTCTCACGCTCGAACTGCGCCTTGGCCGCCTCTGCGTCGGCGAGCGCCGCCCTGGTCTTCGCCGCCTGGTCGTCGTACCAGCTGGCGTTCCGGCTGGCGCTGTTGCGGCGATCCTCGAGACTCGCGGCGATGTACGCCTCGCGGAGGGCGTCGGCGATGCGCCTCGCCTTCTCTGGCTCCCTGGACGTGTAGCTGATCTGGATGATGTTGCTTCCAGGAATGATTGCGGCGTCGCTGTCGTCGATGATCTTCTGGGCCGTCCAGTGGGCGAAATCGCGATCGTCGCTGGATTTCCGCTCCTGATAGGCCTTCTGCATTTCCGGATCGTCGGCCAGGTGCTGGTCGGCGACGACGCGTCCCGCGACGCCGAAGTCCTTAATGAGCTCGGTCTGGTTGCTCATGTAGGCGCGGAGGAACGGAGACGACAGAATCTGCCCCGTGACCGGATCGGGCTTGATCACGTCGAGGATCACCCGTGTCTCCGCCTTGTAGCGCGGCGGAACCACGAGGATGACCAGGACGCCCAGGGTGAGCACGGCCACGGTCGTCATGACCGTGACCCACCGCCTTGCCCAGAGTATTCTGAAGAACTGAAAGATACTCATCGCTCGTCTCCGGGAGCGGCCGTCAAAACAGCCGCTCCTTCACATAGATCACGTCGCCCGGCAGTATATTGTCGCCGAGTTCGATCTTCATTTTCTTACCCGCGCGATTGACGGTGAGGCCGTGATCCGTGCCGGATTCAGTGAGGCCGCCGCCGCTGGCGATCGCTTGTCGAGCCGTCATGTGGCTGGTCACTGGATAGCCGCCGGGTGAATTGACCTGTCCGTAGATGTAGAACAGCTCGGCGTTGGGCACGTAGATCTTGTCGCCCGCGGCCACGAGCGGGTCCTGTTCCAGGCCGCCCGTGGCGATGTCGCGAACGAGAATCCGCCGCTCGTCGCCCTTTTCGGACCGAACCGTGACATAGTCGGCCGCGCCGTCGCGCACGCCGCCGACCCGGGCCAGGATTTCCGAGAGATGGTAGGGACGGTTGATCGGCACGAGGCCTGGGCTATTGACCGCGCCGAGCACCACCACATAGCGGCTCGCGTAGCCGACGACCTCGACGCTGACGATCGGATTCGAGAAGAAGCCGCCGTCCTTTAGCTGCTTGGCGATGTCGTCGGCGACTTCCTCGGTGGTGCGATCCGCGGCGGCAACCTTGCCGATGAGCGGAAGCTGGATCTGCCCATCGGCCTGGACCCGGACGCGAGCGTTGAAGCCGCCGGTGCCCACAAGGCTGACTTCGATCGTATCGTCGCGTCCGAGCACATACGCGCTGGACGCGCCTTCGGCGACCGTCGGGCCCGAAGGAGCCGACTGTGCGGTCGCCTGCTGAGCCTGCGCCGTCTGCGCGACCAAGCTGAGGAAGACCGCGGCGCAGAACGTCGCCAGAAGCGCCACAAACCTGTCGATCCGCATTTCGTTTCCTGCCGTCAGAATTGAGCCTCGAGGGTCATCATCGCCCGCGTATCACGATAGTCGTAAGCGGACTTATCGGTATTTCGGTCGTCCTGTCGCAATTCCAGTGCCAAAGAACCCAGCTTCGCGCGCTGATACCGGATCGATCCGTAGATCGAGTCAGTCCGCGCCTTCGTGTAGATCAGGAACGAACTGGACCCGTCGGTGTTCGATGCAAGATCGTCCCGGCTCGCGCCCAATGTTATGAGGAGACGGGTGCCGAGATTGTGGCGAAGTTCGATCTCGGAGCGGGTCTCTTTATCGTACAGTTTGCCCACCGTATTCGACGGCTTGACCGAGCGCTCCGCGCTGACCTCGAGCTGGGTCCGGGACGTGAACTTGTAGATCATGTCGCCACTATAGGTCGTGGAGGAGAACTTCGGCTTCACGCCGTTTGGCGGAGCGCCTCTCTTCAGCCGCGTGAGCGCAACCGATCCAGCGACATTCAGCTTGCTTCCGATCGTCTTCTGATACTCGACGCCTACGTTGCGGATGATGACCGTCTCGCCGAGACCGAGCGCTGAAAGCTGCAGCGTCTGACGGTTCGGATATCGCGACTCCACGTAGCTGCCCTGAACCGCGATCGTGCCCAGCCCCTTGTTCTGGTAGCGGACCGCCGCCTGCAAAGTGTCGGTGGTCGAGTTCGCTTCCTTGATGGTGGTCGCGCTGTTGCGCGCCCAGGATCGATTCGCGCTCAACGACCCGCCGAAGCCCACCGGCCGGCCGCAGTTCACCTGGGCTCCGACCGAACGGGTGGTGCGCAGATTCTTCACGATCGGTCCGACAATGTCGCCCAGTTCGGACTGCGAAACGGAATACGTGCCGGTGCCCGCCACCTGGCAGGATCCCAGGTTCGACACGCCGCCGCCGCTCACGTTGATGGTCCGGCTGTCGAGCCGGGTGTTATTCTTGTGAAACAGGTATCCACCGTCCGCGTTGACGAAGAGGGCGTTGCGCCCTAAGGGCTGAAGCACCCTCACCTGCACGACGGGCCGCACCGTCCAGTCGTTGCGCTCAATGCCCCGGCTGGCCGCCGTCGCAGCGTCGGTCTGAGCGATGTTCGTGTGGTGCTCGGTGATTACCCCGACACGCGTTTGGATCTCACGCTTCGACTTGGCGGCGGGCAGTTGCACCGATCCGGCGTCTTGAGCGGCCGCAGACGTGAAAGCGCCCATGCCGAACAAAATCGGCAGGGCGAGCATCGCCGTCCGCATTCAATTCCCTCCACTGTTCCCGGTTTTCCTAACCCGCCGACATCAGGTAGCACCCTGCGCGCAAGCGCGAAGTTATCACAACCGCGCTGTCGAGGAAGGACACCACCTGATAGCTTCAAACGTCCAAGGGCGTAGCAGATGAGTCTTAAGCGAAATGACCAGAAAGCGCAGCGCAAGCCGCCGCGGCGTTTTGCTTTGCCGCGCTTTCCGAAGCGGCGCAGCCAGCAGACCGCAGGCGAGGAGGACGCCTCGAGACGGCCAGCCTCGAGGATGGGACCCACCGACGCCTTGACGCCCTTCTACCGGCGGCGGACGGAGACTCCACGCCTCAAGCTGCTCGCCTATGTGGCGCTGTTCGCCGCCAGCGTGGCGTACGGCGCGGCGTTCGCGTATGGCGCGCCGCACTATGTCGTCGTCTTCGCCCTTCCCGTGGCGATCATCATCGTGCTCGGGATCTGGGCCTTGCCTTCGGGCGACTATGCGCCGGTAGGCGTGATTCCGTGGCTGTTCTTCGGGTACTTCGCCGCGTTGATCCTATGGCCGATCTACCTGGCCATCGCGCTGCCCGGCCTTCCGTGGATCACCCCCCTGCGCCTGACAGGCGTGCCGCTCCTGCTGGTGATGTTGATCTGCGCTTCGGTGTCGAGCGACTTTCGAAGGCAGGTCGGCGAAGTTCTGAAGGCCGATCCTTGGATCATTCGCTGCCTGCTGGGCTTCGTCCTGTTGGAGGGACTGTCCCTCATGTTCTCGCGGACGCCGGGCACATCGGTGAACCGCTTCATCACTTCACAGATCAACTGGACGGGCATCTTCTTCGCTGCGTGCTACATCTTCCGAAAGCCGGGGGCGGCGTCCGCATGGGCCAAGCTGCTACTCAGCGCCGGCCTGCTCCTGTGCGTCCTAGGCGTCTGGGAATCGCGCGCCGGCGCGGTCCTCTGGGCCAACCACATCCCGTCGTTCCTGCGCATCGAGGACGAATCGGTGCTGAAGGCGTTGGCGGGAGTGCAGCGCGCCTATGGCGGGTTCCATCGGGTCCAAGCGACCGCGGGCACTCCTCTTGGTTTCGCCGAGTATCTCGGGCTGACCATGCCATTCGCCATGCACTTCGCGCTGAATTCGAGATCGATCGCCTTCCGGATCATTTCCGGAACCTACGTCCCGCTCGCGATCTACGTGATCATCCTCACCGATTCGCGGCTGGGCATCGTGGCGAGCCTTGTCTCGGCCATGCTTTATCTTTTGCTCTGGTCGATCCGGCGGTGGCGGATGGCATCGTCCAGCATCCTGGGGCCGGCGTTGGTCCTTGCCTATCCGGCGATCTTCCTCACCGGCATCGCGGCTACTTTCCTAGTAGGTCGTTTGCGCAAGAGCGTCTGGGGCGGCGGAGCGCAACAGGCGAGCACCGACAGCCGCAAAGACCAGTGGGCCATGGCTATCCCGAAGATCCTGCATCAACCCATGGGTCATGGCCAGGGACGCGGCGGTCAGACACTCGGCTACGTCGCGGCCGACGGCTCGCTCACCATCGACTCGTACTATCTTACTCTGCTTCTGGAGTTCGGCGTTCTGGGTTTCGCCCTGTACATGGCGCTCTTCCTGCGCACGTCCTGGACAGGCGGTGTTAACGCGTTCAGCGCCAAAACCGACAACGACCTGCTACTCTTGATGCCGCTCTCCGTGGCTCTCTTCGACTTTGTGGTGGTGAAGGCGGTGTTAAGTCAGGACCACAATCATCCGCTGGTGTTCATGATGTTGGGCGCCACCCTGGCTCTTGTCTATCGCTCAAAGATTGCCAATGCCGAGACCGAGAAGCTTGCGATCCGTCGAGCGGTGACGAGCTGATCTGAGAGGTTCGCCGTGCCCGTGCCCTCTTCATCCCCCGCGTCCCACACCAACAACTTCGGTGCTCTGCGCTTGCTCTTCGCGAGCCTCGTGATCGTCTCCCACTCGCCGCAAATCCTCGAGGGTTCGCTCGCCAACGAGCCGCTCACGAGGCTGTTCGGCACGATCACGCTCGGTGCGTTCGCGGTCGACTTCTTCTTCGTGATCAGCGGCTACCTTATCTCCGGGAGCTATCTTTCCAGCCGCACGCTGACATCGTTCCTCCAGAAGCGCGTCCTGCGCATTTATCCAGCCTTCGTCGTCGCCTATCTCGCCAGCGTGTTCCTGGTGGGTCCTTTCGTGGGCGGGCGCCTGGATGAGCTCGGCTTCGGCGGATATCTCAAGCTGTTCGCGCGGATGTTGACGCTGGATGTTCCCCTCCTCGACGGCGCATTCGCTCGCCTGCCCGAGGCGAAGCTGAATTCGCCGATGTGGACCATCTCGTATGAGTTCCGCTGCTACCTCCTGGTGCCGGCGCTTGGCGTGCTTGGCCTCTTGCGCCGCCGCTGGCTGGCCCTGGGGCTCACAGTCGCCCTGCTCGCGGCGCATGCCGCGATCGTTCACTTTCAGCTCCAGCCCACCTGGGGCCCGCTCTCGGACCTGCCTTCGAGCAAGGCCATATTCCGCGAACCCGCGGCCATGATCCGCCTCGTGGCCATGTTCATGAGCGGGGTGTCCCTAAGGTTGTTTCGGGACGAGATCCGCTTCGACGGCCGCATCGCCGCCGGGTGCGCGGCCGGCGCCGTGCTGTTGCTCTTCGTGCCTGCGCTGGCGGAGCTGGGCCTCGCGACGCTCGGAGCGTACGCCGTGTTCTGGGTCGCGTTCACCAAGCGGCTGCCGTTCCTGCGGCACGTCAACAACGACTGGGATGTGTCTTACGGCGTCTATCTCTACGCGTGGCCGGTGGCTTGCGTGATCGCCCTCTACGCGCCGCAGATATCGCCTCTCACCCTGACCTGCGTCACCTTCGTCGTGGTGTGTGGACTGGCGGCCCTGAGTTGGCGTCTCGTCGAGGAACCGTGTCTTAAACTGAAGCGTCGCGGCGTGGCGCGGGCCGTGGCAAGGCCGGATGTCGGCGGCGAGACCGCAGTGCCCGAGGGCAGAACCCCTCAATAGGAGCCACCGAGCCGTCATGACCGCGTTCATACTGCCGGGACTGATGGTCGCCGTGTTCGCGTTCGCCATCTGGGGAGTGCGTCAGGTGCGCGAGGAGCCCTCACAGGGCGATGCCGGCGAGGCCAACCCCGCTCCGGCGCCGCCAGGTCGCCGGCCTTCTCGGCAAGTTGGCCGCAGACGCCCCTAGAGTGCGCTAGGCGAAAGTGTGAGCGGCTTCGCCGCTCGAACGCGCTCTAAGCTTTGGATTCCAGAGCACGATTCAGCGGTCAGGTGACTCCACATGAGCCCATCGTGCTTTCGAACCTTCCTGGATCAAGTGGAATCACCTGATCTAAGAAAGTTCGATCTTCAAAGACTTCGAGCCCGTCCGCCGCTTGAGCCGAGACCAAGTCCCGCCGCGAACGGAATGGCGCCAGATCCCGTCTAGGATTCGATGAGGATCGCCCCGAGGACCGTCGCATTGGCGCCCGAAATGGAGCGAGCGAGGGTCGCCACGTCGTCCATGTAGCTCAGGTCACGGCGCGCTACGACGATGGCGGCCCCGACAGCGCTGACGATCTCGATCGCATGGGTCGTTCGATTGGCCGGCGGCGTGTCGATGATCGTGAACTCGAAGTTCAGCATGCAGTCGGCGACGAATGCGGAGAACCCTGCCGTCGACACGAGGTCGGCCGACCCTTTGCCGCCGGCGCCGGCGTGCACGACGGACAGTGGCGGCAGCCCGACGATGGGTTGCATCACGTCCGCCACCGACACGCGTTCGTCGGCCAGCAGGTCAGCTAAGCCGAGCGCCGTCGGGTCAGAGGAAATGAAACTGGGAAGTCCGGGCTCCTCGAGGTCGGCGTCGACCAGCACCGTCGAATAGCCCAAGGCGGCAATCGCCGTCGCAAGGCCCGCCGCGGTGAGGCTGGCGCCGTCACCCCGCGCGACGGCGCATACGGCCAAGCCCAATCCGCTGCGCTTGGATCGTAGGGTGACAAGCCGACCCGCGATCGCGTCCAGCGCTTCGATCTGTTCGCTCGTCATGGCCTTTGCCGCCGGCGGCGAGGCGGCCGGATCGGTGCTCAAGGGACGTTCGCCGGGGCGATCCCCTTGAGCGAACGCTTCCGCTCCCGACGGGGTTTGCCGCGAGCGGCCCTGGCCTTTTTCGGTCTTGCGATCCGCAGGCGTGGCGAGCGGGACGCCGCGAGCCGGAAGACACCAAGAACCGGCGCGTCGGTGGCGGCCGCCAGGTCGGTCACCCCCCGGACGCGGCGCGAGAGCAGCTCGACGAACAGCGCCAGCGTCACGCCGAGTGCGGTGCCGAAAACCGTCGTGCCGCCGAGGATCAGCCCCGGGTTCGGGAAGTAGGGATGCTCGTCGGCCTCCGCCGCGCCGACGGGCAAGCGCTCGGTCTCGGAGATGTTGGCGGCCTGCCGCAGGTCGTCGGACCGCGCGATCAGTTCGTCGTACAAGCCGCGAAGAACGGTGATTTGGTCCTGTATCTGGCGAAGCTCCGCCAGGCTCTGGGCTTGGCTTCCGACCCTGAGGCGCTGTAACTGCAGGTCCGCGTTGAGCGCCTGAGCCTGGGAAATCGCGCTCAGCATTGCGCTGTCGAGCGCCCGCCGCTCATCCGCCGCCGACAGCGCGACCGCCGCCCGCTTCTGACGGAGCGCGACGAGTTGAGGGTTATTTGGGCCTAGCGTGGCGCTCAGCTGCGCGATCTGCGCGTCGAGGGCGCTCAACCTCTGGTCGGCGAGGCCGGGTCCCGGTCGTCGCACGGCGACGGGAAGCTGCGGAATGCCGTTCAGGCGCTTGAGCTTGGCGCTTTCCAGATCCTTGGTGTCATCCTGAAGGACGATGCCGGTCTCGCGCTGAAGCCGCTCGCGCTCCGTCACCAGCGAGCCCAGTTCCGCAAGCAGCTTCCGCGCCTGGCCGTCGAACCATGCCTGGTGCTCGCGGGCGCTCTCTCGCCGCTCGTCGAGGCCCGCCTCCACGAACGCCTGTCGCAAGAGGTCGACAATGACGCGGGCCGCCTCCGGGGAATAGGATCGATAGGTGATCTCCAGCACGTTGCTTTCCGGCAGGAGATAGCCGCTCGAAGCCGAGGCGATCGTGTCTCCGGCCCACGTGCGGAGATCGCGCTCATCGTTTGCTGCCCGGTTTTCGTATTGGGCGACGTAGTCGGTGTTGGCCAACCATCCAAGGCTCTCGGCGACGCGGCCCGTCACTTGAGCGTCCTTGAGGAGATGGAGCTGGCTTTCGATGTAGGGCTCGGCGAAATCCTTCGAGATAGGAGAGCCGGTAAGCTCGTCGAGCCTGACCAGGTCGAGCACCACGCGGGCGCGCGCCATGTAGAGGCTGGGGGACGTGACGATCACGGCCACCCCTCCGGCGATCGCGCCGACGACCGAAAGCGCCACGATCAGATAGCGCGCTCTCAAGATCCGCAGCAGCTTGGCCACGAGGCCCAGGAACGTCGGGGGAAGTGAGTGGCGCACGGCGGAAGAGATAGCGTTGTCCGCGCTGCAAACAAAGAGCACGGCTGCAATATCGCCGCGATGTCGGGCCAACGTCGCCGGCATTGCTGGCGATGGTCTCGAATCCCGACCCACGCCGATTGTGTTTAAGCAACCAGAAGGCATACGTGGAATATGATGCGGACGCCGAGCAGGATTTGTGACCGCCTTCAGGTCGCAACTTGGCGCATGGAGGTGGCATGGCGAGGTTCTCGCTGACGGGTGGGCTGTTCGGGCGCAAGGGAGCCAAGAAGGCGGCCCCCGCGCGGAGCGCCGAAATGACCGTCCTGCGGCCCACCACGCGCGAACCGGCGCGCGGAAGCGGAGCGCCGGTCCTGCCCCGCTTCAACACCACGGCGAACGACCAGCTGTCTCCGAGACGCGGCGACCGCTTTTCGGTGTTGAGGTCGAAGATCCGCCGCGCCTTCACGCCTTCGCAGCCCGTGGCGGACCCGCGGATGTTCGCCGGACGCCAGCAGATCCTCAAAACGATCATCAGCTCGATCGAGGACCAGCGGCTGCATCTCGTGCTCTACGGCGAGCGCGGGATCGGTAAGACTTCGCTGTTGCACATGCTGGCTCAGGCCGCCCACGAGGCGCGCTACATCGTCGTCTACACGTCGTGCGGCGCGAACTCGAACTTCGACGAGACCTTCCGCGCCGCCGCCGCGGATATCCCCCTGTTGTTCCACAGCAGCTACGGACCGACGACCAGCGAGGCGGAAGGCGGAGCCACGCTGTCCGACCTGCTGCCCTCCACCCCGATCAACCCTCAGCAGTTCAGCGACCTGTGCACCAAGCTGCGCGGCACCCGGGTGCTGATCATGCTTGATGAGTTCGACCGGTGCGAGAGCGCCACGTTCCGGCGTAACATCGCCGAACTGATCAAGAATCTCTCCGACCGCCTCGGCCGCGTGCAGCTGCTCCTCGCCGGGGTTGCGGGCGACCTGTCGGAGATCGTCGAGCACATCCCCTCGATCCGACGCAACATCCTGGCGATCGGACTTCCGCGCATGACTGATGCGGAGGTGCTGCAGCTGGTGGCGCAAGGCGAGCGGGAGTCCGGCCTGACTTTTGAGCCGGCCGCGTCCAAGCTCGTCGTCTCGGTCGCGCAAGGGTCTCCGTACATCGCCAGCCTGCTAAGCCATCATGCGGCCCTGGCGGCGCTGGACGACGAGCGGACGTCGGTGCTCGCCCAGGACGTGGCCTACGCCGTCGACCAAGCCGTCGAAGAGTTTGAGAATCGCATCGCCCGCCTCAGCCGCAGTCAGGTGGACGCCCTCATGGAGGGCGGCCGCGCCGAAGACCTGGCGCTGGCCGGCCGGGTCGCGCTGTCGCTCAACGGCGCCTTCGCCGAGAAGGACCTCGTGGCCACCGGAGAGGCGGACGAGGCTCGCGCCCGTTCGATCATGAAGCTTCTGAAGGACAACGATCTCATCCGGCCGGCCGACCTCGCCCGCCCCGAGGCAAAGACCGTGAGCTTCGTCGAAGAAGGATTGCCGACATACTTCTGGATCTCGTGGACCCAGAAGACCCTCGCCGCCGCGCCGCCGCAATCGCCCCGAACGGCCGCCGGCTCCGCCGGCTGACTGTCCGCAAGGGGCAAGGTCGAACAAGAAGGCCCCGGGGCCGGACGCTGGATGCGCCGGCCGCGGTTCCATTTCAGCAGACTTTCGGACTTTGTTCGCTAGAGCGCGTTAGGCGAAAGTGTGAGCGGTTTCGCCGCTCGAACGCGCTCTAGCTTTGGAGCCTGGAGCACGATTCAGCGGTCAGGTGATTCCACCTGACCCCATCGTGCTCTAGCAGGCCTTCCCGCTCACGATGAGGCATCGTGAGCGGGAAGGCCTCCAAACTCAAAGAAGCGAGCACGTTGATCCCGCCAGGCTTGATTCAAGCCTGGCGCGACGTGCTCTAGGGAGCTTTCGTCACAGGCGCGGCCGCGGCCGGGGCGGCCGGGGTGGTGGGCGCGGCCGGAGCCTTCGCCGCATCCGCCTTCGCGTCCGTGGGTTTCAGGTCCTTGAACGAGTCCGCGTAGACGATCGAGCCCTCGGCCGCCTTCCGAAGCCCCTCGATCTGCTTGGCGACGGCCTCGCGCGTGCGCTGCTGCTGGAGCATCGAGGTCGCCATGGATACCGCCACATCTCCGCGGATGGGCAACGTCCTGGCGTCCCGCACCTGGTTGAACACCAGCCCTCCGCGCTGCGGGACGACGAAGACCTCTCCCGGGGGCAGCTTGGTGATCTGCTGCGTCATCCGAGGATCGGTCGAAACGGTGTCGATCGTCGAGACGCTTTCCTGGTAGGCGGCGCCGTCGGTGTTGAGCATGGCCTTGACCTCATCAAGGCTCTTCAGCGGCCGGTATTTCTCGGGTTCGAACTTTTTCGGCTGCGCGATCACCTGGTCCACGACCATGACCTGTCGATTTGCGAACATCTCCGGGTGCGCCGCCACGAAGTTCTCCGCATCCGTGCGGCTGGGCGTCTGTACGGACTGGGCGATCTTCCGTTCGAAGAGTTGCGCGAGGACGCGCTTCTTCCCGTCTTCGACCCGAAGGTTATAGTCGACCGACTTGTCCAGCTTCTGCTTCTTGGCCTCCTGGGCGACGACGTCCTGAAGGATCAGCCGGTTCAGCGCCGCCTGCCGGGCCCGCTTCATCGTCTCAGCGTCGCGCGACGAGAACCCGCCGAGCTGGTTGCGAAGCTCCAGTGTGGTGATCTCTTCCCCGCTAACGGTGGCGACCACCTGTCCGGAAGGCTTGCGGCCCAACAGACCTTTGACCTTGTCGCATCCCGCCAGCGTCATCGACGCCACAACGGCGACCGCTACGAGGGTCACGCCCTTCGTCTTCAATTGCCTTCCTCCACGATCCCGGTCCCGGCCATGCGCATCGGGGCCCATCTGCTCAGCTTTGTTTATATCGAACCCCATCTTCCGCAATCTTAATCGGCGTCAGGCCTACACCGTGAAAACCTTCGCTGTACGGCTCCATCAAGCCGCAGCCACGCGTCGACTACATCTCAAGAGAGCGGCGCCAATCGCCGAACATTCACATCTAGATACAAAGTCTTTACCACGTTTGCGGGCCAGTTATTAATCGATGCGCCCGTATGGTGACTTCGATTCGGGGTGTCGGCGCCAGCTTAATTGGGCTCGCGCTACCAAGTAATTCGAAGGAGAATGGCGTTGTCGATCGCAGTCAACAGCGTTTCCGGCCTAAATGCCGCCCTTAATACTGCCAAGGGCGGCGAAACTATTGTGCTTTCGGCCGGAAACTACGAAGGCCTCACGATCAGCGGGCTGCACTTCGACAGCGCGGTCACGATCACATCCCTCAGCGATACAAACGAAGCGGTCCTGAAGGCGCTCTCCATCAAGAATTCGTCCGGGCTCCAGTTTCAAAACCTGGAGTTCGTGACAGACGCCGAAAAGAATCCCTACTTCAATTTCCGCGTCGAAGGGTCGTCCGACATCACGTTCGACCACCTGGACGTGCATGGAAGCCTGGACGGCAACCCGCAGAACGACGCGTTCGCCTTTGCGATCACCGCCAGCAACAATATCAAGGTCACCAACTCCGAGTTCCACGAAGTCGGGGTGGGCATCAATCACTTCAATTCCAACAACCTTACCATTGCCGACAACAATTTTCACGGCATCAGATGGGATGGCATCGATGGTGGCGGATCTTCGAACGTCACGATTTCCCGCAACGCATTTTCAGATTTTCACCCGCGCGAGGGCGAACACCCGGACGCCATTCAATTCTGGACGACGAACACCACCGTCTCGGCCAGCAACATCGTCGTCAATGACAACCTGATCGAACGCGGCGCGGGCATCCCGATCCAGGGCATCTTCTTTCAGGACGAAGTCGGCAACCTGCCGTTCCACGGCGTGACGATCACCCGCAACCTCGTCGTCGGCGAGAGCTACAACGGCATCGTGGTCAAGCACGCGACCGACGTCACCGTCGAGAACAATGAGGTCGTCGCCCTACCCGACCAAAGCTCCTACATCACGATCCGTGACGTGGAGGGAGCCATGATCACCGGCAATCGCAGCACGTTCCTGCAGTACCTCAACGACACGGCGGTTCACGACTCCGGCAATCTCAAGACCACGACCACGACCGACGGCGGGGCGGCCGCCGTTGGCAGCTGGCTTGCGGCGCATGCCATCGGGCCTCAGATGGTGACGTTCGCCGGTGTCGAGACGGCGGGTCCGGTCGCGTCCCTGGATTCCTCGGTGACCGTCAACCTCGTGTCCACGGTCGCCCAGACGACGAGCATCGCTGCGACCGCCGTGGTGGCCGGCGACGCCGCCAACAACCTCATCGTCGGGACCGCCGCCGACGACAAGCTGAGTGGTATGGGGGGCGCTGATACGCTGAAAGGCGCGGCCGGCAACGACGTGATCTCCGGCGGCGACGGCGACGACCTCATCTACGGCAACCAGGGCGCCGACACCCTTTCGGGTGGTGCCGGCGCGGATCGCCTGACCGGCGCCGAGGGCGACGACTACCTTTCAGGTGGCGCGAGCGCGGACACGCTTGAAGCGGGCGCCGGCGCCGACCTGATGTCCGGCGGCGAAGGCGCCGACATCTTCATCTTCCGCGAGGGCGACACCCTGGCCAGCGCACCGGACCGCATCCTCGATTTCGCGCACGGGGACAAGATTTCGCTGACGATGGTCGATGCGAACGTGAACGCCTCGGGCGACCAGGCCTTCACCTTCATCGGCGCCCAGAGCTTCCACCACAAGGCGGGCGAACTCCACTACGAAGTCGCGAACGGCGGCATCTACCTGTCGGGCGACACGAACGGCGACGGGATCGCCGACATCAAGCTGTTCCTCGACGGCCTGAAGTCAATCTCCGTCGGAGACATGTGGATCTGAGCGGCGCGCGCCGCCGCTCACGGCGTGGCGGGATCGAACGGCATCGCCGGGTTGCCCGCCACGTGGGCCCCCGGGGGTACGTCCTTCGTGACCACCGCACCTGGCGCGACAACGGCTCCGGCTCCGACCGTCACGCCGGGCATGATGATTGCGCGCGGCCCCAGGTTGCTTCCGGTCTCGATCCGCGTGTCGACGTAGATGCCCCGCGTGCGATCATGCGTCAGGATCACCACGTACTCGCCGACCACCACATCCGCCTCGATGTGGATGCCGCGCGGCCAGGTGCGGTCGATGAGGGCGGAGCTCGCGATGCGCGCGGTACGGTGGATGTCCATGCCCCAGACGCGCGCCTGAATGACTCGCTGTATCCAGCGCCGAAGGGATTCAAACAACTGATCGCCCGCCCAACCCTGTGTCCCCAGACGTGGACCTCGCCGCGCGGCGCACTCTATAGAATGGTTCGGTTTCGTCCATGCCGCTGAAATCGCTCAATCAATTCCATGATTTCCGCAACCTTCTGATTCGCGGTCGCAATCTTTGGCTGCGACTGCGGCGAGGCGTGACGGCGCCCACGGACGCCAGCATATCGCTCTCTGCTCAGTTCGCGGCGGGCAAGCGCGGCCACATCACCCTGGGGGACCAGACCCTCGTGGCCTTCCACACCTACTTCTACACGCGCGATCCGCTGACCGGGGAGACGCGGCCAATCCGCGTTGGCTCCCGCTGCTTCATCGGCGGCGGCAGCGTCATCGGGCCCGGCGTCACGATCGGCGATGAGTGCATCGTGGCCGCAGGCGCCGTCGTGCTGGATGATGTTCCAGATCGGGCCATCGCCGCGGGAAACCCGGCGCGGATCATCCGGCGCGAGATTGAGGTCGGCCCTTACGGTCGCCTCAAAGGCGCGGACGACAACTCCCGCAGGATGTACACGGACTAGCGGGCGCGGAGCCGCCCAGCCTATTAGGTTCGGTCAACCACCAGGCCAAAAAACCGCCGCCCGGAGGGCGGCGGTTTCCAACTCTACCGTTCGGTGTTCCGCTTAGGCGGCGGTGACCGAAAGCTGGCGACGCGAGCGCAGCATGGCGCCCGCGCCACCGAAGCCGAGGATCATGAGCGCCCAGGTGCCCGGCTCGGGAACCGAACCGCCAAAGGTGCCCGCCAGGCTGTCGGCGTCGAAGCTTTGCAGTTCGTCACCGTTTTGGCCGAGGCTGAAGATCGGGTGCACGTTCGAGAACGTGAACGACGCGTTGAAGTGCGTCAGGTACGACAGATCCACGATGTCGGAGTCCAGGATGACCTGGCCGAGCTGGTCCGTGATGTTGCCCGTCTCACCGCCGGGAAGACCGGTCAGCCAGAGGCCCGTGAAGACGCCGTGCAGCAGCTTGGTGTCGTGAGCCGCGTTCCAGAAGGTGAATTCACCGTCCAGACCCGTCTGGGTGAAGTTCGGGCCCGGCGTCGTCGAGAGCGAGCCGTTCGCCGTGGCGGTCAGGGTCAGGAAGGCCTCTTGACCCGCGCCGTCGTTGACGAGCGCGTTGTTGAAATTGATGTAGGTCGCCAGGTCGTCGACGAGGAGGTCACCCGAACCGGGGCCCGTGCTCGTCCACGAAATCTGGTCGGCGCCGGGATCGCCCGACGTCGCGATGGAAACCAGCGTGGTTGCGCTGGCGGCAGTCGCTGCCAAGGACAGCGAGAGCGTGGCGAACGAAGCCGCCACAATCTTGGTGATAGCCCGCATGATCAAAACCCCTGTTAACTTCTCTTTCACCGTAGGGCGGCCGTTTCGGGCTGTCACCTCACTTCCCCTACTAGGCGAGTTCGAAAAACCCACCAGGAGAGATTTGAGGCGAAACGCCTGAAAAGCCGCTGCGCAAGCGATCAGCGCCCGCGCCGACCCAAAGGAAAGTCAACAAACTCTTAACATGAAAATGCCGAGCTTGACCAGCCAGTGCGTCTTGGACGGATCACTGCACATATCGGGCCAACTCCCCACATCACCTGAGGAAATTGGTTAACGCGCGTGATTCGGCGCGACCGCGCCTAGCCGCCGGCCAGCTGCCGCAGATAGCGGCCGTACTCGCTCTTGCCCTGGAATTCGGCGGACTTCATCAGCTCGTCGCGATCGATCCAGCCGTTCTCGAAGGCGATCTCCTCGAGACACCCGATCCGCAGGCCCTGGCGCTGTTCGTAGGTGCGGATCAGCTCGCCCGCCTGGATCAGGCTGTCGTGCGTGCCGGCGTCTTCCCAGGCGAATCCGCGTCCCAGCAGCTCGACGTGCAGGTCGCCCTGCTGAAGATAGACGTCGTTGAGCGCGGTGATCTCGAGCTCGCCGCGGGCCGACCGCGTCAGCGTCTTGGCGATCTCGCTGGCGCGGCCATCGTAGAAATAGAGCCCCGTGACCGCGAAGTTGGACTTCGGCTTGGCCGGCTTCTCCTCGATGGACAGCGCGCGGTTGTCGGGCGACAGCTCGACCACGCCGTACCGTTCCGGATCGTGCACCGGATAGCCGAACACCGTCGCCCCGCTCGTCCGCGCATCGGCCGACTTGAGCATCTGGACGAAGTTCTGGCCGAAGAAGATGTTGTCGCCCAGGATCAGGACGCTGGGCTCACCGCCGACGAATTCCTCACCGAGGAGGTAGGCTTCGGCCAGCCCGCCGGGGGTCGGCTGAATCACATATTCGAAGCGCACTCCGAACCGCGACCCGTCGCCGAGCAGGCGTTTGAATCCGGCCTGGTCCTCGGCGGTGGTGATGATCAGAATCTCGCGAACGCCGGCCAGGAACAGCACCGACAGCGGATAGTAGATCATCGGCTTGTCGTAGACGGGGAGCAGCTGCTTCGAGACGGCGATCGTCAGGGGATGCAGCCGCGTGCCGGCGCCGCCGGCGAGGACGATGCCGCGCCTCACGCCTTGACGAGCCCCAGCCGCTCCGAGTGGAAGCCGCGGTCGCGGATCCGTTCCACCCAGGCGTAGTTGTCGACATACCAGCGCACGGTGTCCTCCAGGCCCTTGTCGAGGGGCATGCGAGGCGTCCAGCCCAACTCGGCCTCCAGCTTCGAGGCGTCGATGGAATAGCGGAAGTCGTGGCCAGGCCGGTCGGTGACAAAGCTGATCTTGTCGGCGTGCGGCGTATTGGCCGGCGCCATGGCGTCGAGGTGGGCGCAAATGATCTTCACCACCTCGAGGTTCCGCTTCGTCGCGTCGCCGCCGATGCAATAGGTCTCGCCCAGCCGGCCCTTGTGGAGCACCAGGAGCAGGGCCTCGGCATGGTCGTCCACGTGCAGCCAGTCGCGCACCTGGCGGCCGTCGCCGTAGACGGGGATCGTCTTGCCCTCGAGCGCCCGGGTGATCACCGTCGGGATCAGCTTCTCGGGGAACTGGTAGGGTCCGTAGTTGTTCGAGCAGTTGGTGATGACCACCGGAAGCTTGAACGTGTGGCCCCACGCGCGGACGAGGTGATCGGCCGAGGCCTTGGACGCCGAATAGGGCGACTTCGGATCGTAGGGCGTCGTCTCGGTGAAATCGCCGTCCTCGCCCAGCGCGCCGAAGACTTCGTCGGTCGAGACGTGGTGGAAGCGGAATGCGTCCTTGCGGTCGCCTTCCAGCTTGGACCAGTACGCGCGCGCCGCTTCGAGCAGCACCGCCGTCCCCATGATGTTGGAGCGGACGAAGTCGAGCGGCCCTTCGATCGCACGGTCGTTGTGGCTCTCCGCCGCCAGGTGCATCACAGCGTCGGGTTGGTGGCGTTCGAACACGGCGTCGAGCTTCTGACGATCGCACACGTCGACGTGCTCGAACGCGTAGGCCGGGTTGTCCGCCACGCCGGCGACATTGTCGAGGTTGGCCGAATAGGTCAGCGCATCGAGGTTGACCACCTGATGACCGTCCCGGACAGCCGTGCGCACGACGGCCGAGCCGATGAACCCGGCGCCTCCAGTGATGAGGATTTTCATTGGGCCTTCCTGTGGGGGACTCGTCCTGGCGTCAACCGCCGATGTGCAATGATCGTGCCTATTCGAGACAAGCTCAGATCATGTCACCCGCCGCCGCATCCAGAAGCAGGAAGATGCGCCCGCCGGAATCGGCCAGCAGCTCGGCCAGGACAAAACCCTGGGGATCCCGCATCGCCGCATCGTCCATCAGCGTCTTGTATCGCCGCAGGTAGATCTCGGCCCGTCGCTTCACCGCGTCGTCCGTGAAGAGCCGCCGCGCGATCCTTCGGGTGGCGGCCGGCGCGAGCTTGCGGACGACCGCGCGCCCCCCCTCCAGGTCGCCTGCCTGAATGGCCGCCGCCACCTCCTCGACCCGAGCCTTGGGCAAGAGCTTGACCGTGTCGACGCCCATGGCCGCGAGTTCATTCGCCAGGGCGTCCTCCAGGCGCTCGCCGTCGCCGTCCTCGCCATCGAGCGAGGCCAACAGGTCCTTCCAGGTCCAGGTCTCGCCCGTCTCGCCGCTGTCCTCCGGCTCGGCCGGCGCCTGGCCCCCTGCGGCCTGGAAGACGGCCGAGAACTCGCGGTCGGTCGCGGTCGGCGTCAGTCGGATGCGGTCGCGCAGCCCGATGCTGTCGGCAAGGTCGGCCGGCGGGGCGGCCGCGCGCCTGACCTGGTCGGCCAGCGCCGGCGGGGCGGGTTGAGGCGGCGGCTGGGGCGGTGGCGTGACCGCCGCGACGCCCATCAGCCGGATGGCCTCCGACAACATTTCGAAGTTGCGCTTCACTCGCTCCTGGAACGCCTGATCGATCGCCTCGGCCTCCTCGGCCGTGCGGCGGGCCTGCGCCCGCAACTCGTCCATGCCCTCGCTCAACGCCGCCCGAACCTGTTCGGCCTGGGCGCGCGCCGAATCCGGCAGCCGCACCGAACGCTGCTCGATCTCGCCGAGCAGCGCCGAGAGTTCGCCAAGCGTCGCGCGCGCGGCTTCAGCGCCGTCGGCCAGCTTCCGGGCGGTGGTCGCGCCCGCGTCCTCCACCATCCGGGACGACTGTTCCACCAGGGCCTTGGCCTCTTCGAGCCTCGCCTCGAAGACCTGGTTGGCCTTCTGGCCGGCGTTGAAGGCGGCCTCGGACAACTGATCCACCTGCTCCCGCGCGGTGGCCGCATGACGTGCGGCGGCGGCGCGCGTGTCCTCCGCGGCGGCGGCCAGCGCATCGACCGCGGCCCGCGTCTGGGCCTCGAGCCTCGCCCGCTGATCCGCGGCGGCCGCCGAAACGGCCTCCAGCGCGTGCAACGTCGACTGGCCGAACTCCTCTCGCTCCGCCTTGGCGGTCTCGGCGAGATCGCGGAACTGCAGGGCCGCGTCCGACATCAGGCGACGCAGGGCCTCGCCGCCCGAGATCGCCCGCTCGCTCATCTCGTCGGCCGAGACGCGCGCCGTCTCGATGAACTCGCGCAGCGACTGCGCGTGAAGCTCGGCCTGGACGGCGAACGCTTCATGATCGCCCTTCAGCGCCTGGCTGAGAGCGACCAGCGCGGTTCGTTGCTCGGACAGGCCGCTCTCGACGGCGCGGACCTGGTCGGCCACCCCGCTTCCTGCGGTTTCCAGACGCGCGATATGGCGGGTCAGGTCCTCGCCGGCCGTACGGGCTGCGCCGGCCGCCTCGCCGGCCGCCGCCGCCAGGTCGGCCGCCCGCGCGGCCAGGGCGCCCTCGGCCTCGCGGATCTGCGTCTCGGCGACGCCCGTCGCCTCGGTCACCATGCGCGCCTGCTGCGCGATCGCGTCCGTGACCTTCGCGGCCTGGGCGTCGAGCATCTGGGCGAGACTGCTCATCTCGCTCCGCTCGCGCCCCAGTGTTCCCGCCAGCTCGTGCGCCGTGCGGACCGACTGGGCCGTGGCGCCCGTCAGCTTGTCGGTCTCGAACGCGAGGGCGTCGCGGAGCGCAGTCAAGGTCTCGCGCGCCTCGTCGGCGGCCGCGCCTGCGCGCGCGATCTCCTCCCTCACGGCCTGGGTCACGTCGCCGGCCCGCGCCGCCGCCAGCACCACCGGCGCCAGCATCTCCTCGGCCATGGCCTGCGCCCTGCGTCCCTCGAACGAGAGCTTCTGGGCCTGGCGGATCATGTAGGCGACACCAAGGACCAGCGCCGCCGGCCCGATCGACAGCAGCGCGAAGACCGCCAGGGCGAACGGCTCGTTCTGCAACGGCGCGACATTGTTGCGGTAGCCGATGGCGTAGGCGATGGGCGCGAGCGCCCAGAGCGCCGCGACCGCGAACGCGATCAGCCAGACCGGCCAGCCCGAAGGGGGATCTTCATCGAACACGCCCGCCACCTCACGCACCTCGGTCTGCAGGTCAGGGTGCGCGGCCTGCGAGCGCGCGCGACGGATCGGCAGCGTGTGACCGAGATTGGCCGGGTCCAGGGTCCGGAAGCCGGCCTGCAGGGCGTCGGCCGCGCCTTCGGCTTCATAGGGATCCTCTTCCTCGCCGCCGAAATCCATCGGCTTCGGCCGTTTGGAAAGCGTCATGAAAGCGCGTCCCTTCCTCCGCGAATTGGGCCGCGGCGGACAGCCCGCCCTCGCGGCCGCCTCATCAATCAAGGCGCCGCCATGAGGATTACCCTTGGCGACGGCCGACGCAAACAGCTCCAGGCCAAATTCACCGCCTGCGCGGCGTATTGTCGTGGATAGCCGGGACGGCCGGCGTCTAGGTCTTCACCAGTTGGCTCGCGGAGCCCGACGGACAATTCGAGGCCCGCTCGACCATCGCATCTCGTGAAGCCGCGCGAGGAGACCGGGCCACGATCCGCTCATCGGCCGGATGGGCTTTCTCGATCCGGGCCGCCTCCAGCGTCACGCCGAAATGGGAAAACGCCACGGCGGACGAGTGAACGACGACCGCCGCCACCATCTCCGTCAATGTCGCCATGGCCCGCCCCCGACGATTCCGCCAACCGCGGGTATACGATGCGCCGCGGCCTCGCGGGAGGCCGGCGAAGATGAAATCTTGGTCATGTCCCGCCCGCCGGCCGCGGGGCCAGGGTGACGATGACCGGATAGTGGTCGGAGCCCAGCGCCGGTCCGCGCCGGACCTCCACCGTCGCCCATCCGGGCCCCGCGTAGACGTGGTCGATGGGCAGGTACGGGAACGGCGCCGGCAGGCGGTTGTGGCTCAGCTGCCCGGCGGGCCAGGTGAACAGCGCCCGCGTGCGGCGGATGAGGCCGAGGTCCCGGTCTTCGCGCCGGCGCGCGAACGACCACGGCGTTGAATTGAAGTCGCCGGCCAGGATCAGCCGTCCCTTGGGTAGCTCCGCAAGATAGGCGTGAAGGTTGGCCGTCTGCATCCGGTCCTTGGCGAAGCGGATCGGCCAGTGGCGATGCACCGCCACGACCGTGAAGGCGCCCTGCGGGCCGTCGAACGTCGTCGACGAGATGTAGCTGGATTTCCCGGTCCGCGGGGGCTCGGCGTAGGTGGCGACGGGCGTCGCCTTGGAGAAGACGGCCGCGCTGCAGCGGCCGCACGAGATCTGGTAGCCGGCCGCCAGCAGCTTGTCGCGCAACCGGCTCGCCTCCTGCAGCACGATGATGTCGGCGTCCTGCGCCAGCAGCCAGCGCACCGCGTCGTCGGGCCGCGTATTGCCGCCCCAGGCGTTGAACTGGATCAGCTTGAGCTCGCCGGGTCCGTGGTCGGCGCGCGGCGACGGATCGCGCGACAGGAACTCCGGCGCAATGAGCGCCGCGCTCGCGACGGCGGCCAGGAGGGCGACCGCAAGGAGTCCGGCGTTGCGGTAGGCCGCCAGAGCGACGGCAAGGACCGCGCACGCCGCCGCCAGGTAGAACGGCGCGAAGTGTGTCAGCACGTCGAGCCTGGCGCTGAAGCGCCCGCCCTGGGCGAGGCATGACGCCGCCAGCGCGCCGAGCGCCGCAAGCCACAGGGTCGCCGCCAGCCCGAAGCGAAGAAGGGTCATCGGCCAGCGCCTAACACGCGTCGCGCCGGCCGTCGCCGTGGTTCAGGCCGCCAGCGGGGCCGCCGCGCCCTCATGCTCCAGAAGCCAGCGCTTGCGGTGCAGCCCGCCGCCGTAGCCGGTCAGCGATCCGTTCGAGCCGATCACCCGATGGCAGGGCACGACGAGCGCCACGGGATTCGACCCGTTGGCGAGGCCCACCGCGCGCACCGCCGTCGGCCGTCCGATCCGCTGGGCGAGAACGGCGTAGCTGATGGTCTCGCCCGCCGGGATATCGCATAGGGCGCGCCAGACCTCGCCCTGAAACGCCGTGCCGGCGCCGTCCCACGCCACGCGCTCCAGCGCCTCGATCTCGCCGGCGAAATAGGCGTCGAAGGCCGGCCGGAGCGCGCCCCTGCCCTCGACCTTCTTCGCCGAGGGATATTTCCGGTCGATCCGGGCCGCCATCTTGGGTTCGTAGTCGGTCCAGTCGAACGCCCGCAGGACGCCGGCCTCGTCGGTGACAACCAGCGCCACGCCGATCGGTGTCGGGATGCGGTCGAGGGTCAAGGTGTCAGGCTGCGCGGCGCGCATCGGTCTTCGTCCCCTTCTTCGGCTGGGCGAACGCCGGATCGGCGGCCCACAGGTGCTGGGCGGCGTAGGCGCGCCAGGGACTCCAGCCCTGGCTGCGGGCAAGGAGCTGTTCCGGCGACGGCCGTCTGCCCGCCTCGTCGGTCATCGCGCGCAGGAGGCCGATGTCGGCCTGCGGAAAGGCGTCGGGCTCGCGCAGTTCGCGCAGGGCGATGTACTGCGCCGTCCATTCGCCGACGCCCGGCAGCGCCTTCAGCGCGGCGATGGCGCTCTCGAGGTTGGAGCGCGGCGTGAAGATCGCCGGATCGTCCGCCACGGTCCGGGCCAACGCCTCAAGAGCCGCGCCGCGAGCCCGCGGCATGCCCAACGCCGCGATGTCCTGCCCCACGAGACGCTCGGGCGCGGGGAACACCCGGGTCAGGCCCAGTTCGGCAGCCGCGGGGTCGTCGATCGGCTCGCCGTAGGCGGCCACCAGCTTGCCGGCCAGCAGGCGTGCGGCGCTCACGGTGATCTGCTGGCCGAGAATGGCCCGCACGGCGAGTTCGAAACCGTCCCAGGCGCCCGGCGCCCGCAGGCCCGGTCGCGCCTCGACCAGCGGCGCGAGCGCTGGATCCTGGCTGAGGTGCGCTCCGATCAGGGTGGGGTCGGCCGACAGATCGAACACCCGGCGCACCCGCGCGATGACCGAAGGCAGCGCCTTGAGCTTGGGGAAGCGGATTTCGGCCGAGAGGGCGCCGTCCCGTCGCGGCGTGACGATCACCACCCCCCGTGCGCCGTCGACGGCCAGCGTTCGCGCGTAGCGCCGGGGCTCGACCCGCTCCACCCCCGCGATCGCGCGATCGCCGAGGAACCGGACTATGGCGTCCCAGTCGTAGGGCGGCTTGTAAGGCAGGCGCACCGTGATGCCATCGGCCGCTGGCGTCTCGGCCTGGCGGGACCGGCGCAATTCGCTCGGCGGGCGACCGAAGAGCTGCTGGAAGGTCTCGTTGAACCTTCGGACGCTCCCAAAGCCCGACGCAAGCGCCACCTCGCTCATCGGCAGGCGGGTTTCCTGGATCAGTTGCTTCGCGAGCAGCACCCGCCGCGTCTGGGCGACGGAGACCGGCGAGGCGCCGAGATGCTGGCGGAACAGGCGGCGAAGCTGCCGCTCGCCGACGCCGAGGCGCGACGCGAGCGCATCGACGTCGCCGCCGTCCAGGGCGCCCGCTTCGATCAAGGCCAGCGCGCGCGAGACCGTGTTGGAGGTTCCGCGCCAGGCCCCGAGATCAGGCGAGGCCTCCGGCCGGCAGCGCAGGCAGGGCCGATAGCCGGCCTCCTGCGCCGCGGCGGCGCTCGGAAAGAACTCGACGTTCCTGGCGTTCGGCGTCCGCGCCGGGCAGATCGGCCGGCAATAGATGCCCGTCGTCTTCACCGCGCAGAAGATGCGCCCGTCGAACCGCGCATCGCGGGTCTGGAACGCTCGCCGGCAGGCCTCGAAGTCCATGTCCATGCGCCAAGGATGAGCGCTGCCGCGGTCCGCGTCTCGCGGTTTTCGGACATCCATGGCGTGCGGCGGGCTCGGCGCAAGCCAGCGCTCGGCAGCTGGTTCCTGTCATAAAGGCTGGCGGCGGGGCGAGAAATCCTGCAACCGCCGCAACTTGCGCGGCTATTGGCCGACCGCTAACTCAACGGCGCTGGCCCCGCGCGGCAGGCGGCGCCACAAGCGACTCTATAGTAAGGTCACTACATGGACGCGCGCGTCCTCTCCCAATCATCCAATACATCAGGCGACGTGTCCGTTCCGACCCTCACGCACCTTCAGCGCCTGGAAGCCGAGAGCATCCACATCATGCGCGAGGTCGTCGCCGAGTGCGAACGGCCGGTCATGCTCTATTCGATCGGCAAGGACTCGGCCGTCATGCTGCATCTGGCGGCCAAGGCCTTCTATCCGTCGAAGCCGCCCTTCCCGCTCCTGCACGTGGACACGACCTGGAAGTTCCGGGCGATGTACGAGATGCGCGAGCGGATGGCGAAAGAGCTCGGGTTCGAGCTGCTGGTCCACCAGAACCCCGACGCCATCGCCCAGAACATCAACCCGTTCGACCACGGCAGCGCCAAGCACACGGACATCTGGAAGACGGAAGGGCTGAAGCAGGCGCTGGACAAGTACGGCTTCGACGCCGCGTTCGGCGGGGCCCGCCGCGACGAGGAAAAGTCGCGCGCCAAGGAGCGCATCTTCTCGTTCCGTTCGGCCCAGCACCGTTGGGACCCCAAGAACCAGCGCCCCGAGCTTTGGCGGCTCTACAACACCCGCAAGAACCCGGGCGAGAGCATCCGCGTCTTCCCGATCTCGAACTGGACCGAGCTCGACATCTGGCAATACATCCACCTCGAACAGATCCCGATCGTGCCGCTCTATTTCTCCGACGTGCGCCCGGTGGTGGAGCGCGACGGCACGCTGATCATGGTCGACGACGACCGCATGCCCCTTAGGCCGGGGGAAGAACCGATGATGAAGTCGGTGCGGTTCCGCACCCTGGGCTGCTACCCGCTGACCGGCGCGGTGGAGAGCACGGCGGCGACGCTGCCCGAGATCATCCAGGAAATGCTGCTCACCACGACGTCCGAGCGTCAGGGGCGGATGATCGACCACGATCAGGCCGCCTCGATGGAGAAGAAGAAGCAGGAGGGCTACTTCTGATGGCCCACCAGTCCGCGCTCATCGCCGAGGATATCGGGGCCTACCTCCATCAGCACGAGCACAAGTCGCTGCTGCGCTTCCTCACCTGCGGCTCGGTGGACGACGGCAAGTCCACCCTGATCGGGCGGTTGCTGTACGACTCCAAGATGATCTTCGAGGACCAGCTCGCGGCCCTCGAAGCCGATTCCAAGAAGGTGGGCACCCAGGGCGGCGACATCGATTTCGCCCTGCTGGTCGACGGCCTGGCCGCTGAGCGGGAACAGGGCATCACCATCGACGTCGCCTACCGCTTCTTCTCGACCGACAGGCGAAAGTTCATCGTCGCCGACACGCCCGGCCACGAGCAGTACACGCGCAACATGGTCACCGGCGCCTCGACCGCCGACGCCGCCGTGATCCTGATCGACGCCCGCAAGGGTGTGCTGACCCAGACCCGCCGCCACAGCTATCTCGTCAGCCTGCTCGGCATCCGCCACGTGGTCCTGGCCATCAACAAGATGGACCTGGTCGATTGGAGCCAGGAGATCTTCGACGCCATCGTCGGCGAATATCGCGACTTCGCCGCCCAGATCGGGATCAACGACTTCACGGCGATCCCCATGTCGGCGCTGAAGGGCGACAACATCACCGAGGTCAGCGCCAAGGCGCCATGGTATTCCGGCCCGCCGCTGATGCGCTGGCTGGAGGACGCGCCGGTCGAGGACGATCTGCAGGCCCGGCCGTTCCGCATGCCCGTCCAGTGGGTGAACCGGCCCGACCTCGACTTCCGTGGCTTCTCCGGCCTGATCGCCTCGGGCGTCGTGCGCCCCGGCGACAAGCTCAAGGCCCTGCCCTCGGGACGCGAGAGCACGGTGGACCGCATCGTGACCTTCCGGGGAGACCTGCCCGAGGCGGTGGCCGGCCAGTCGGTGACGATCACCCTGAAGGACGAGATCGACGTCAGCCGCGGCGACGTGCTGGCCGCTTCGGCCCGCCCGCCCGAGGTCGCCGACCAGTTCGAGGCGACGCTGGTGTGGTTCGACGACGAGCCTCTGCTGCCCGGCCGCCCCTATCTGATGAAGCTGGGCGCCCGGACGGTCACGGCGCAGGTCCACGAGCCCAAGTACAAGGTCAACGTCAACACCTTGGAGCACCTCGCGGCCAAACGCCTGGAGCTCAACGAGATCGGCGTCTGCAACCTGGCGCTTTCGGCGCCGATCGCGTTCGACCCCTACGCCGAGAACAAGGACCTGGGCGGCTTCATCCTGGTCGACCGGCTGTCCAACCGCACCGTCGGCGCGGGCATGCTGCACTTCGCCCTGCGGCGCAGCCACAACATCCACTGGCAGGCCACCGACGTGGGCAAGGCCTCCCGCTCCGCCGCCAAGGGCCAGAAGGCCCGGGTGGTCTGGTTCACGGGCCTCTCCGGCGCCGGCAAGTCGACCATCGCCAACCTGGTGGAGAAGCGCCTGCACGCCGAGGGCCGCCACACCTACCTGCTCGATGGCGACAACGTGCGCCACGGCCTGAACAAGGACCTCGGCTTCACCGAGGAGGACCGCGTCGAGAACATCCGCCGGGTGGCCGAGGTCTCCAAGCTGATGGTCGACGCGGGGCTGATCGTCCTGGTCTCGTTCATTTCGCCGTTCCGCGCCGAGCGGCGCATGGCGCGCGAACTGATGGGCGAAGGCGAGTTCGTCGAGGTGTTCGTCGACACGCCGCTGGCCGAGGCCGAGAAGCGCGACGTGAAGGGCCTCTACGCCAAGGCCCGCGCCGGCCAGCTCAAGAACTTCACGGGCATCGACAGTCCCTACGAGGCCCCGGAAGATCCCGAGATTCGCGTGAACACCGTCAGCCTCACGGCCGAGCAGGCCGCCGAGCAGATCGTGGAGTGGCTGCACGCCGACCAGGCGCGCGACGCCGCCGGCTAGCCGACGGCCGGGCGCGCGGGTGATCCCGCGGGCCTTCTTCGTTCAGATTTCGGCGCCCGCACGAGGAACCTCGAAACGATGGACCCGGACTTCTGGCTCTTCGGCGCCGTCGGCTTCGCGGCCCAGCTGGTGGACGGCGCCCTGGGCATGGCCTACGGCGTCATCTCCACCTCGGTGCTGCTGAGCTTCGGCGTCACCCCGGCCAACGCCTCGGCCAGCGTTCACGCCGCCAAGATGTTCACGGGCGTCGCGTCGGGCGTCTCGCACATCGTCTACGGCAATGTGGACTGGAAGCTGCTGGCCCTGCTGGCCGGCGGCGGCGTGCTGGGCGGCGGCCTGGGCGCCTATGTGCTGACCTCGATCCCCGGCGAGGTGGTCAAGCCCTACGTCGTCGCCTGGCTGGGTTTGATGGGCCTGGTCATCCTCTATCGCGCCTGGCGCCAGACGCGGCCGAAGGTGTTCTCGTGGCGCTCACCCCTGCCCCTGGGCCTGCTGGGCGGCTTCTTCGACGCGATCGGCGGCGGCGGATGGGGCCCGGTGGTGACCAGCTCGCTGATGGGCGCCGGCGCCGATCCCCGCAAGGCCATCGGCACGACCAACGCCGCCGAGGTGTTCGTCGCGGTGGCGACCTCGGTGACCTTCCTGGCCAGCCTGCTCAGCGGCCACTGGGCGACGGAAGGCCTGCGCGGCCTGCTCTGGTCGCTCGCCGGCCTGATCGCCGGCGGCGTGATCGCCGCGCCCGTGGCCGGCTGGATGACCAAGGTCCTGCCGCTGCGCCTCCTGACCTGGCTGGTCGGCGGCGTCGTTGTGGGGCTCGCCGTCTGGCAGGCCGTCCTGCTGTTCTAGAGGCCTCAGGCGGGCCCGGCGCCCTAGAACTCCAGGACGATCTTGCCGAAATGCTCGCCCGCGGCCATCGCGGCGAACGCCGCCTTCGCCTCGATCCACGGGAACACCTTATCGACGACCGGCTCGATCCGGTGCAGTTCGATCGCCCGGCACATGGCTTCGAACATGTCGCGCGAACCCACGGAAAGACCTTGTAGTTTCGCGGAATTCGCGATCAGGGCCGCCGGGTTGAAGGGTTCGCCGGCGCCGGCGACCACGCCGATGATCGCGATGTGCCCACCGATGCGGACGGCCTTCATGCTTTCGTGGATTGTGCCGGCGCCGCCGACCTCCATGATGTAGTCGGCTCCGCGCCCAGAGGTGACCTCGCGAACCGCCTTCGACCACTCCGGCGCGGCGCGATAGTTGACCACGTGGTCGGCGCCCAGCGCACGGGCGCGCTCCAGCTTCTCGTCGGAGGAAGAGGTGATCAGCGTGCGGTAGCCCGCCGCCTTGGCGAATTGCAGCCCGAAGATCGAGACCCCGCCCGTGCCCTGGAGCACCACCGTGTCGCCCGGCTCCAGGCGCGCGTCGTGGAAGAGCCCGCGCCATGCGGTCAGGGCCGCACACGGCAGGGTCGCGACCTGATGATCGGTAAGGAATTCCGGGACCTTGGACAGGCCTTCCTCACTGAACACCTGAAGTTCCGCGCCAGCGCCCGGGATCGGAAAGCCAAGCGCGCTCACCAGCTTCTCCAGCGTCGGCGGCCCGGACACCCAGTTCTGGAAGAACAGCGTCGAGACCCGTTCGCCGGGGCGGAACCGCGTCACCCCATCGCCCACCGCTTCGACCACGCCGCAGCCATCGGAAAAGGGCGTGATCACATCGCTCGTATTCGCGGCGCCGCGGCCGTACATGCCGTTGACCATCAGGAGGTCGCGATAGTTCAGCGACACGGCCTTCATCCGCACCAGGACCTGGCCCGGTCCGGGCCTCGGGTCGGCGACTTCGACCACCTGAAGGGCGTCCACGCCCCACGGGGCGGACACGTTCAACGCACGCATGGGCTTCCTCCTGGACCCATCATAGGCGCCCAGGCTGGGAGGCCTGCAAGCGTGTCGCCACGTCAGGCCCGGGCGGAAGGAAGCACCGCGTCGGCGCCCCACTGGTCCGGATCGTGGCCATAGACCATCACGGTTCCGGCGTCGCGCCGGGCCAGGAGGCCGTCCAGGGAGCGGTTCATCAGGGCGTGGTCGGAATAGGCTGGAAAGTCGCGCGTCTCGACGACCTGGCAGTTGTAGCAGGCGTCCCCAACCAGGATGTGGTCGCCCTGGTCGCTCCGCACGCGCAGCGACTGGTGACCGGGCGTGTGGCCGAAGCTGGGGATGCAGGTGACCGAGCCGTCGCCGAAGAGGTCGTGTTCGCCATCGACCAGTGTGACGGCGTGGCCGAGGTCATAGTAGCGCCGGGGCAGGAAGTAGCGCGACGCCACCTCGTCGTCGAAACCCGCCTCCCACTCGCGCTTCTGGACCACCAGCCTGGCGTTCGGGATCTGATGCAGGCCCCCGGAATGGTCGAAATGGAGGTGCGAGAGCACGACGTAGCGGACCCGCGCCGGATCGATGTCCAGGCGCTGCAACTGCGCCTCGACGGTCTCCTCCTCGCCGAAGGTGATGTCGAGGTCCTGGCTGCGCAGCGCCTGAAGGTAGGGGTCGCCAGGCGTGTGCAGGCTGGTGGAGAAGCCGCAGTCGAACAGCGCCACGCCATCGGGATGCTCGATCACGTAGAACGGCACGGGCACCGAGACGCGCCCGCCGCCGGCCATGCCCAGGCCTTCAGCCGGGCTGTGGAACTGGCCGCAGACGCAGCCGAACAAGCGCAAGCCCATGGTCGCCTCCCGTTTTCACGGATCGTAGGCGTCCGTTCAGGCCGGGTCGAGCCTGCGCACTCCATAAAGCCGCAGGGCTCCGATCAGTCCCGCCACGCACATGGCGCTCATCAGGAAATAGCCCTGGGCGCCGAACCGATCGAACAGGGGGCCTGACGCCATGGTGGCCAGGCCGCTCAGCACGCCGCCGGAGAGCGCCGAATTGATCGCCTGGGCCGCCGAGGCGTTGCGCGGCGTGGACAGCCGCTCGACGAGCTGGAGCGAGGCCAGGAAGGTCGCCGCATAGCTCAGCACGTGCAGGGTCTGCAGCGGGAAGACCAGCCAGAGCGGCGGCGCAAAGGCCAGCGCCGTCCACCGGATCACCGCGGCCACGCCGCCCAGCACGAGCAGGTTCCGCGGACCGACCCGCCGTCGCCACGGCTCGAAGAACCACATGAACGCCACCTCGGCGCCGACGCCCACGCCCCAGAGCACGCCGGTCAGGCTTTCGGGGATCCCCTGCTGCTTCCAGGCCAGGGTCGAGAAGCCATAGTAGAACGCGTGCGCCGACTGGATGAGGCCGGCGGCCAGGGTGGCGGTCATGAAGCCCGGATCCCGGAGCAGTTCGCCCAGCCCGGCGAAGCGATCCTGCGCCCTCACCGCCGCGCCGTCCTCGTGGACCGGATCGGCCGGCAGCAACCAGCGCGCCGCGAGTCCGGCGAGCGCGGCGGCCGCGGTGATCCAGACGAGCACCAGCTCGGGCGATCCCCAGGTCAGGACCGCGCCCATCACGATGTTGGCCACGATGAAGGCCGCCGAGCCGATGCCGCGCGGCCAGCCGTAGTTGAACCCGTCACGCCGGGCGCGGCTCAGCACGATGACGTCGGTCAGCGGCGAAAGCGTCGAGAACGCCGACGAGGCGGCGAACCAAACCACGGCCCACCCTGCGAAGCCCAACGGCAGCGCCATCAGGGCGTAGGCGACCGCGACGCCCAGGCCCATGACGATCAGCGGCGTGCGCCGCAAACGGAAGCTGTCGGCCCAGATCGCCAGCATGGGCGCGCTCAGCGCCCGCGCCAGCATGGGCAGCGAAAGGATCAGCCCGATCTGGGCGCCGGACAGGCCGTGGTGATGGAACCACACGGGCATATAGGGCGAGCTCGCGCCCGTCCCGATGAAGATCGCCGAATAGTAGAGGCCGAGCCGGACCGGGAGCGACAACACGCCCGGCCTATACTGCGCGCCGCTCGCCTTGTCGTGGTCGAGCTTCCATCAGGCCGCCGCTGACAGGCGGCCTATTTCGTCGCCACCAACACCACCCATTCGCCGCGCTTGAGACCGAGCAGGTCCAGCGCTCGTTCCTGCAGCGCGATCTGGCCGGCGGAGACGCGGGGCGCCGCCCGGCCGTTCGCCTGGGCCACCTTGGTCGATTGGTCCAGGACGTACTCGGCGGCCGAGCGGCTGCCCGGCGAACTGAAGACGTCGACCTTCTTGAACCCGGCCTTCCGGCCCATCTTTTCGAGCACGTCGCCCGGGAAGAGGAAGAGGTGGCGGGGCGGCTCGAGGCCACGCCAATCGGGGCCGAAGAGCTTGTGCCCCAGGGCGTCGACGTTCGGCGTGATCATCACCAGCCGTCCGCCCGGCGCCAGAATGCGCCGGCATTCGTCGAACACCCCCTGGGGATCCAGCAGATGCTCGATCACGTTGCTGAGCACGACGGCGTCGAAGTGGTCGTCGGGGTATTTCTGCGACGCGAGGTCGCCGACGCGAGCGTCGACGCCCGGATAGCGGCGCGCCGTCGCCACGGCGTCGGCGTCGAAGTCGATGCCGTGGGCGTCCCATCCCTCGCGCGCCATCCACGCCACGTACGCGCCGGTTCCACAGCCGACGTCGAGCAGCCGGCCGGGCGGCATGTCGCTCAGATAGCGGTTGTCCGTGAGGAACGACATGCGCCGCCAGAAGAGAACGGCGCCGAGCAGGCGTTTCGCGAGCTTCTGCTTGGCCCCGGAGGCCTGGGGGACGATCGGCGGAAGCTCTTCGTCCTCCGCGACGTGCGTCCAGTATCCGTCGTAGAGCTTGCCGATCTCGTCGGGTCAAGGCCTGGGGTCGAGCCAGGCCAGCCCGCACTTGGCGCATCGGCGGGTCGACCATACCCCCGGCGCGCCGAACTCGTGGTCACGGAGACCGGTGTGGACGACCTCTCCGGTCGCGCCGCAATTGTCGCAACGCAGATGAGGGTCGCAAACGACGCCTTCGTTGACGATCGCCCGGGGTTCTTGAGCCAGCATGAGCCATCCGCCCAACCGTAAATGACGGTCAACCATCCTACAGGCGTATGACAGAACACAAGGCGTCGTGCGCTCAGGACGACGATTCCCCTGTCTTGCGGGCCACGATGGGGCAGAAAAGCGCGAAAGCAGCGCTTTCCCATTGCGGTCGGCCGCCGCGGCCGCCTCGCCAGACCATCGCCGCCATCGACGCGGGTAAATACTCCCCTTCGCTCAAGGCGGCGTTCCGCATCGCGCGCGTCTTCGGCGCCAGCGTCGAGGACGTCTTCCAGTGGCGGGATTGAACGGCCTATGGTGCGCCGACGCCGCAGGAGGACCCCGAGATGAGCCGTCCCAACAGTCGCGACCGCGAACTGCGCGAGCGCGCCGCCGCCGTGATCCCCGGCGGCATGTACGGCCACCAGTCGGTCGGCCTGCTGCCCGACGACTATCCGCAGTTCTTCTCGCGCGGTGAAGGCGCGCATATCTGGGACGCCGACGGCAACCGCTACCTCGACCTGATGTGCGCCTACGGGCCGAACCTGTTCGGCTACGCCCATCCCGAGATCGACGCCGCCTTCGTCCGCCAGCTCGGCCAGGGCGATACGATGACCGGCCCCACCGGGCTGATGGTGGAGCTGGCCGAGGCGCTGGTGGGCATGGTGAGCCATGCAGACTGGGCGATCTTCTGCAAGAACGGCACCGACGCCACGACCATGGCGCTCACCACCGCCCGAGCCCACACCAGGCGGCGCAAGGTCATCCGGGCCAAGGGCGCCTACCACGGCGCGGCCCCATGGTGCGTGACCCGGCCCACCGGCGTGATCGACAGCGACCGCGCCAACCAGATCTTCTGCGACTACAACGATGTCGCCAGCCTCGAGGCGGCGGTGGCCGAAGCCGGCGACGACCTGGCGGCCATCTTCGCCGCGCCGTTCAAGCACGACGCCTTCGTCGACCAGGCCGAGCCCGACGCCGCCTACGCCCGCCGCGCGCGCGAACTGTGCGACGCCACAGGCGCGCTCCTGGTGGTGGACGAGGTGCGGGCCGGCTTCCGTCTCTCGCGCGACTGCTCGTGGAGCCGCATCGGCGTCGAGCCCGACCTGTCGAGCTGGGGCAAGTGCCTGGCCAACGGCCATCCGCTGTCAGTGATGCTGGGCTCGGACAAGGCCCGCAAGGCCGCGTCCTCGATCTTCGTGACCGGCTCGTTCTGGTTCCAGGCCGCGACCATGGCGGCGGCGCTGGAGACGTTGAGGCTGATCCGCGAGACCGACTACCTGGAGCGCATCACCGCCCTGGGCGAGCGCCTGCGCGCGGGCTTGGCCGAGCGCGCCGCGGCGGCCGGCTTCGGCCTGCGCCAGACGGGCCCCGCGGTCATGCCGCTGTTCCTGTTCGACGACGACCCCGACCTGCGCAAGGGCTTCTGCTTCGCCTCGGAGATGCTGTCGCGCGGCGTCTACGCCCACCCCTGGCACAACATGTTCTTCTGCGCGGCCATGACCGAGGCCGACGTGGACGGCGCGCTCGATGCCGCCGAGGGCGCCTTCTCCGCCCTGAAGCGCCAGGTGCGCGACCTCGAGCCCGTCGAGAAGCTGGCCTTCCTCACCGCCGGAGCCCGTTGATGCCCAAGATGACGACCTTTTCCGAGTACGACGGGCTGGGCCTGGCCGAGCTGGTCCGCAAGCGCGCCGTGACGCCGGGCGAGCTGGTCGAGGCCGCCATCGACCGGATCGAGGACCACAATCCCACCCTGAACGCGGTGGTCTACAAAGGCTACGAAGACGCCCGCCGCTGGGCCACCGAAGCGCTGCCGGACGGACCCTTCAAGGGGGTGCCGTTCCTGATCAAGGACCTGGGCATGCCGGTGGCCGGCTGGCCTCGAAGCCACGGCAGCAAGTTCGCCCGAGGCGTGGTCGACACCGAGGACGGCGGTCTGACCGCCCGCTTCCGCGCCGCCGGCGTGATCCCGCTCGGCAAGACCAACACGCCGGAGTACGGCATCACCGGGACGACCGAGAGCGCGGCCTTAGGTCCTTGCCGCAACCCCTGGAACCCCAATCACATCTCGGGCGGATCGTCGGGCGGCGCGGCCTCGGCCGTGGCGGCCGGCATCGTGCCGCTGGCGCACGCCTCGGACGGCTTGGGCTCGATCCGCATCCCGGCGGCCTGCTGCGGGCTGGTGGGCCTGAAGGTCACGCGCGACCGCAACCCGAACATGCCGGACGGCTTCGACTATGCGCTGGGCAACGTGGTCGACCACGTGGTCAGCCGCACGGTGCGCGACTCCGCCGCCATGCTGGACGCCACGGGCTATCCCGAGCCCGGCTCGCCCTACCCGGCCCCGCCGAAGGAGCGGCCCTATCTCGAAGAGGTGCAGCGCAGTCCCGGCAAGCTGCGGATCGCCTGGTCGTCCGAGACCCCTTCGGGTCGGCCGATCGACCCCGAGATCCAGGACGCGCTGGAGCGCACCGCCGCCTTGCTGAAGGGACTGGGCCACGAGGTGATCGAGAAAGGGCTGGGCATCGACTACCGCGCGCTGTTCGCCTCGCGCGGTCCGGCGGCGGCGGCCAACTTCGCCGCGGGCATGGCCCGGCTGATCGAGCAGGTGGGCCACGAGCCGGAACCCGACGAACTGGAGCCCCTCACCTGGGCGTCGCTCAAGGCCGGCCGGCGGCAGACCGGAGCCGACGTCATGCGCTCGCTCCAGGAGACGCGCATGCTGAACCGGCAGACGCTGGCCTTCTTCGAGGATGTCGACGTCTATCTGACGCCCGTGCTCGGCACGCCCGTCCCCGAGATCGGCTTCATCGATCCGGTCAATCTGGAGCCCAAGGAGGTGAACCGGCGCCAGGCCCGCGTCTTCCCGTTCACCCCGCCGTTCAACTTCTCGGGCCAGCCGTCCATGTCGCTGCCTCTGGAAATGGACTCCAACGGCCTGCCGATCGGGATGATGTTCACCGGCCGCTACGCCGACGAGGCCACCCTGTTCCGGCTGGCCGCCCAGCTCGAAAAGGAAGCGCCGTGGAAGGATCGCCGCCCGAGGGTGTGGGGCTGATGCGTCTCTGGATGATTCTCGCCGCCCTCGGCGGCCTCGCCTCGGTGGGCTTCGGCGCGTTCGGCGCCCACGGCGTCTCCGACCCGAAGCTGCAGGGCTGGCTGCGCACCGGCGCCGAGTACGGGCTCGCCCATTGCCTGGCGGTGTTCGCCTGCGCGCTCGTCTGGCAGATGGGCGGCGCGCGGGCGGCGATCGCCGCCCCGCTGTTCCTCGCAGGCGTGGCGGTCTTCTCGAGCTCGCTCTACGCCATGGGATTGGGCGGGCCGCGCTGGCTGGGCGCCGTCACCCCGATCGGCGGCCTCGCCTTCATGGCCGGGTGGCTGGTCCTGGCCTGGGCCGCGACGGCGGTGCGGCAGTCCTAGGCCTTCTTCGGCAAGGCCAGGCCGTGCAGGCAGGCGGCTGAGCCGGCGAGCGCGATGAACATCACCGCCGCCATGGGCCTGGGCGTGCCGTCGTGCAGCACGCCCGCCAGCATCGACGCCAGGGCGCCGGCCCCGAACGACATCATGCCCATCAGCGCCGAGATGGCGCCCGCCCGCAACGGGTCGACGCTCAGGGCGCCGGCCATGGTGTTGCCCTGGATGAACCCGTAGCTGGAGAGCAGCAGGAAGAGCAGCGGCAGCACGATCCACGGCCCATCGAGCCCGACGAACACGGCCAGCGCCATGACGGCGCCGATCGCCAGCGCCACCAGGCTGGATCGGGCCAGCACCTGGTCGGGCGTGCGGCGGCGCAGGACGAAGCGGTTGACCTGGTTGCCGCCGATGATGCCCACGGCGTTGAGGCCGAAGAGCCAGGGGAACAGCGCCACCGAGACGCCGTAGGTGCCCATCAGCAGTCCAGGCGACGAGGAGAGATAGGTGAACAGCGTGGCCCCGTTCAGCGCCCCGGCAAGCGCGTAGCCCACCAGGCGCCGCGCCCGGAGCACCGCGACATAGGACTGGAACGCGTTCTCCTGGCGGGCCTGGGTCGCCGTGGCCTCGGAGCGGGATTCGCGGAGCCGCAGGATCGCCGCCACGCCGATCGCCACGCCGAAAGCCGTCATGAACCAGAAGTTCAGCCGCCAGCCGCCGAAGGCCAGGAGCGCGGCGCCCAGCAGCGGAGCCAGGATCGGCGCCAGGCCCATGATCAGCATCATCAGGCTCAGCACCCGCGCCGTCTCGGTATGGTCGAACCGGTCCCGGACAACCGCGCGCGAGACCACCCCGCCGGCGCAGGCGCCGAGGGCCTGGATGAACCGCCCGGCCAACAGCTGTCCCGCCGAAGCCGCCAGGGCGCAGCCCGCCGAGGCGACGATGAAGATGGCGACGCCGGCCAGGATCGGCAGGCGCCGTCCGATGCGATCGGACCAGGGGCCGTAGATCACCTGCCCCACGGCCATGCCGGCCAGGAACGCCGAGACCGTGGCCTGGGTCTCGCCGGGGTCGGCGTGCAGCGAGCGCCCGATCGCCGGCAGGCTGGACAGGTACATGTCGATGGCCAGCGGGCCCATCGCCGTCAGCGACCCCAGAAGGACCACCAGGCCCCATGGCGTCTGCGACGGTTGGGCGGAAGACTCGTTGGCGGACGTCACGACAGCCATGCCCATATGGCGAAGCCGGGTTCAGGGAAACCCGGTTTGCGGCGATGATCGCCGCCAGGCAACGGGAGGACTGGAATGTCGGCGCTTGAGACCATGATGCCGCCGGTGAAGCGCGCGGCGGTGAACGGCGTCGAGATCGCCTACTACGAGGCCGGCCCGCGCGAGGGCGTCCCGATCGTGCTGTGCCACGGCTTTCCCGAACTGGCCTTTTCGTGGCGCCACCAGATCAAGGCCCTGGGCGAGGCGGGCCGCTGGGTGATCGCGCCCGACCAGCGTGGCTATGGCCTCTCGTCCAAGCCGTCGAATGTCTCCGACTACGGCATCGACCAGTTGACCGGCGACCTGGTCGGGCTGCTGGACCATCTGGGTGTCGAGAAGGCGATCTTCTGCGGCCACGACTGGGGCGGCATCGTCGTTTGGCAGATGCCCCTGATGCACCCAGACCGCGTCGCGGGCGTCATCGGGCTCAACACGCCCTTCCTGCCGCGCGCCCCCGCCGACCCGATCGCGATCATGCGCAACCGGTTCGGGCCCGACATGTACATCGTCTGGTTCCAGAACCCCGACGAGCCCGAAGCGGTGCTCGGCGCCGACGTGGACAAGACCATGCGCTTCTTCATGCGCGAGCCCGCCACGCCGGCCGGGGCCAGCGGCGGCCTGAGGGCGCTGACCGGCCAGGACGACGCCCCGGCCGAGGGCGGCTCCACCTTCGCCTTCAAGGACATGCTGCGCGCCTGGGACGGCGTCACGGGCCCGGCGCAGATCCTGACGCCGGAGGAGCTGGCGGTCTTCGTCGAGGCGTTCCGGTCGGGCGGCTTCTTCGGGCCGGTGAGCTGGTATCGCAACTTCACGCCGAACTGGGCGCGCTCCGAGAGCCTGCCCACCCGCGTCGACGGCGTTCCCTGCCTGATGATCACCGCCGAACGCGACGCGGTTCTGACGCCGGAGATGGCCGAGCCCATGCCGCACTTCGTCGGCGACCTCGAGACGCACATGGTGAAGGGTTCCGGCCACTGGACGCAGCAGGAGAAGCCGGCCGACGTCGACGGCCTCATCCTGGACTGGCTGGACAAGCGTTTCCCGCAGTAGAAGGAAACATGGAAAGAAACACCCCCGCGCCCACGATCTCGTCGGCCCAGCACCGGCGGGGGCTGTTCCCCGACAACGAGCCGTTCGCCTCGGGCTGGCTGGCCACCGGCGGCCCGCACGAGATCTTCTACGAGGAGTGCGGCAATCCCCGCGGCAAGCCGTGCGTCATCCTGCACGGCGGCCCGGGCGGGGCGATCAATCCGACCATGCGGCGCTTTTTCGATCCGCAGAAGTGGCGCATGGCGCTGTTCGACCAGCGCGGCTGCGGGCGCAGCCGGCCGAACGCCAGCCTGGACGACAACACCACCTGGTCGCTGATCGACGACATCGAACGGCTGCGCGAGCACCTGGGCGTCGAGAAGTGGTGCGTGTTCGGCGGCTCCTGGGGTTCGACGCTGGCGCTGGCCTACGCCATCAAGCATCCGGAGCGGGTCGAGAGCCTGGTCCTGCGCGGCGTCTTCCTGCTGACCGAGCGGGAGCTGCGGTGGTTCTACCAGGACGGGGCCTGCATGCTGTTCCCCGACGCCTGGGCCCGGTTCTGCGCGCCGATCCCCGAGGCCGAGCGCGGCGACATGATCAGCGCCTACCACAAGCGGCTGACCCACCCCGATCGGCGCATCCAGGCCGAAGCGGCGGCGGCCTGGAGCCAGTGGGAGGGCGACACCATCTCGATCCGCGGCCCCGAGGCGCGGCCGTCGAAGTTCAACGAGATCGACTTCGCGATCGCCTTCGCCCGCATCGAGTGCCACTTCTTCGCCAACGGCGGCTTCTTCCCCTCGCCCAACTGGCTGCTGGAGAGCGCCGCGGCGCTGAAGGACATCCCCGGCTGGATCGTCCAGGGCCGCTTCGACGTGGTCACGCCCATGGAAAGCGCGTGGAAGCTGCGGACCGCCTGGCCGGCCGCGCGTTTCGAAGTAGTGTGGGACGCTGGCCACGCCTCGACCGAACCCGGCATCGTCGACGCCCTGGTGCGGGCGACGGATCAGGCGCTCCGCCTCTAGACGAAGCTGCCCTTGCCGCTGGTGACTTCCGCGTAGCGGTGCACGCGCACCGACTGGACGAGGCCGAAGCCGATCATCACGGTCAGGATGACGGTGCCGCCGTAGCTGAGCAGCGGCATCGGCACGCCCACCACCGGCGCCAGCCCCATCACCATCGCCCCGTTGATCAGGACGTAGAGCGTGAAGGTGGCCGTGGCGCCCGCCGCGGCCAGGCGGCCGAAGTGGCTGTGGCTGACATAGGCGGTGCGCAGCGCCATGAAGATCACCGCCGCATAGAGGACGAGGATCGAGACGCAGCCCACGAACCCGAATTCCTCGGCCAGAGTGGCGAAGATGAAATCGGTCTGCTTCTCGGGCAGGAAGTTGAGCTGGCTCTGCGAGCCCAGGCCATAGCCCTTGCCCAGCAGGCCGCCTGAGCCCAGGGCGATCATCGACTGCAGGATATGGTAGCCGGCGCCGGACGGATCGGTCTCGGGGTGCAGGAAGGTGAAGATCCGTTCCCGCTGGTAGTCATGCAGGACGAAGGTCACCACCGGCACCACCGCGGCGAGCGCGCCGGCGATCCCGATGCCGATGAGCCGCCACGACAACCCGGCCATCACGACGATCGCCGTGCCCGTGAGCGCGATCAGCATGGCGGTGCCGAGGTCGGGCTCCAGGGCCACGAGCCCCACCGGCACCGCGATCATGGCCGCCGGGATCAGCAGCCACCAGGAAAGCCGGGCCCGATCGGCCGGGACGCCGTGGTAGAGGCGCGCGAGCGCCAGGACGATGCCCAGCTTCATCATCTCGGACGGCTGGAAACTCACCGGTCCCAGCGACAGCCAGCGCTGGGCCCCCAGGCGCACGTCGCCCACCAGCTCCACCGCGATCAGCAGCACGACGCCCAGGCCGTAGATCGGATAGGCCAGCGCGAACCAGACGCGGATGTCGATCATCGCGAGCGCAACCATCAGCAGGACGCACAACGCGAAACGGATCACGTGCGCCGCGGCCCATGGCTGCCACGACGAGCCCGCGATCGAGAACTGCATCAGCGCGCCGGCGCCGGCGATCAGGCACAGCACCAGGACGAAGACCCAGTCGACCTCGGACAGCTTGACGATCAGCCGCTCACGCTCGCCGGGACGGGTCAGGGCTGAGACGGTCATGTGGCGGTCTCCGGCGGCGGCGGCTGGATCTCGATGGGCACCGGCGGCGAGGCGCCCTCGTCCGGAAGGTCGGCGGGAAGCTCGGGAAGCGGCGTCGGATTCTGCACCCGCTTCAGCACGTCGGGATCCTTCAGCAGGATCGTGCGCATGATCTCGCGCGCGCGGGGCGCGGCGGCGCTGGCGCCGAACCCGCCATGCTCGACGAGGACGGCGATGGCGTAGCGTGGATCGTCATACGGCGCGAAAGCCACGAACCAGGCGTGGTCGCGCAACTCCCAGGCGCCGGCGGTGCCATGGACGCCGCGGCCGCTGCCGTAGGAATAGTGCTGCGCGGTGCCGGTCTTGCCGGCCATCTTGATGGGTCCGAGGCCCAGGTCGGCGACCCGCGCGGCCGTGCCGCTGGTGGTCACCGCCGCCATCGCCTCGCGGACGAACTCGAGATGTCCTTTATCGACCGGCAGGTCGCCCCAGTCGGAACCCGGCTTCTGCTCCACCCCGCCGATCGAGCGGATCAGGCGCGGGTGCAGCGACTTCTGGCCGTTGGCGATCCGCGAGACCATCACGCAGAGCTGTAGAGGATTGAGGTGGGTATAGCCCTGGCCGATGCCCATGCTGGGCGTCTCGCCGGGATGCCAGACGGGGTCCTTCGGGAACCGCCGCTTCTTGTAGGCGCGGTCGGGCACGAGGCCCGCCTTCTGGCCGGGGATGCCGATGTCGAAGATTTCGCCCAGGCCGAACTTGCGGGCCGTCTCGGCGATCTTGTCGGGTCCGACCGCAAGCGCGCACTGGTAGAAATAGATGTCGCACGAGGTGGCGATGGCGCGCTTCAGGTCGAGCGCGCCGTGCACCTGGTCGCATTTCCACACGCGTCCGAAGGTCCAGTGGCCGGTGCAGACGTGCACCGTCGCCGGATCGTAACCGTTCTCCAGCGCCGACAGCGCCACCATGGTCTTGAAGGTGGAGCCCGGCGGATAGGTCGCCGTCAGCGCCTTGTTGAACAGCGGCTTGTGATCGTATTGCGCCAGCGCCCGGTACTCGGCGCCCGTCAGACCGCGGACGAACTTGTTGGCGTCGAAGCTGGGCCCCGAGAACATGCACAGGATGTCGCCGGTGCGGCAGTCCATGGCCACGGCGGCGCCGCTCTCCGTGCCGAACACCTCCTCGGCGCGCAGCTGCACATCGAGATCGAGGGTGAGCTGGATCTCCTTGCCCGGGGTGGCGGGAATATCGCCGTCGGCGTCCTTGCGCACTTCGCGCCCATGGGCGTCGACCTCCACCTTCTCCGCGCCAGGCTTGCCGCGCAGGTCGAGATCGAAGGCCTTCTCCACGCCCTGGCGGCCGATCCGGAAGCCGGGATGCAGCAGGATGGGATCGGAATTCGGGCCGGTGGACGAGATGTCCTCGCGGTTGACCTTGGCCACGTAGCCGATCACGTGGGCGAACGCGCCGCCGTACGGATAGACCCGCACCTCGCCCATGTCGGCGGTGACGCCCGGCAGCTCCGGCGCGCGGACGTTGATCGCGCTGAACTGCTCCCAGCTCATGTCCTCGGTCACCTGGACCGGGGAACGCCGCGGCGCGGCGTTGATGTCACGCAGCAGGCGGCGCTGGCGGCTCGGATCGAGCGGCACGAAGTCCGCCAGCGTCTTCAGCGTCGCTTCCGGGTCCATGCCCTTGTCGCGCGCCACCATCAGCCGGAAGTTCGGGCGGTTGGCCGCCAGCACGGCGCCGTTGCGATCGACGATCACGCCCCGCGGCGCGGGCAGGAGCTTGAAGTTGAACTGGTTCGAGACCGCCAGCTTCTCGTAGCGCTGGGTCTCGAAAAGCTGGAGGTAGGCCAGGCGCGAGCCGAGCGCCGTCAGGCCCAGACCCGCGAACGCCCCCATCAGGATCGCGCGCCGGTGGAACACCCCCTGGCGCTCGTTCACCTCCTCGAAGAAGAAGAAAGGCTGGGTCATGGCGCGCTCAGCGGAACCTCACGTCCGCGTCCTCGAACCGCTCGATCAGCCGGTTGGCGAACGAATAGAGGACCAAGGTGGCGAGGAACTGCCATCCCACCGAAACCGGATCGGGCATGTTCTGGGTGTTGAGCATGGTGAAGAGATAGCCCGCGCCGAGGGCCAGCGCGGTGGCGGCGCCGTACCAGACCCACATCATGAGCTGGCTCTGTCCGGCCAGCATGGCGCGCCCGCCGAGCACCAGGCCATAGGGCAGCAGCAGGCACACCGACCAGAACCCGATCCGCGAACCCCACAGGAGATCCAGGAACAGGCCCATCAGCATCACGCCGAGCGGCGCGAGCATCGAGGGGCGGATCACGGCCCAGGCGAAGGTCACCGGCATGGCGAAGACCGGCTCGGGCAGCCCCAGGCCCCAAAAGCGGAACGGCAGGGCGAACACCAGGCTCGCGGCCATCACCTGGAGGATCGGAACGCCCAGCCAGCGCCAGGGCGCCAGGGGCTGCGCGCCGCTGTTGCTCATATCGGCGGGTCCCCGGCGGGCGGTTTGGCGGCGGCGGGCTTGGGCGGCGCGGTGGCGGGCTTCGCCGTCTGCGGGCTCGCCTGGGCGGGCTTGGCGGCCGGCGGCTTCGCGGCCGCCGCGGCCGGAGCCTGCGGCTTGGGCGCCTCGGCCGCCGGGGCGGCGGCCTTCGCCGGCGGCGGCGCGGCGGGCGTCGGCGCCGCCGGCTTCGACGCCGGGCCGGGCGCATTGGCCCGCGCCAGCAGTTCGGCGGCCGACGGCTCCGAGCCGTTCGGCATGGGCGGCGGCACCTCCAACTTGTCGAGGGCGGCCTTGTTGGTCACCTGGGCGAAGTCGTCGAAGAGCAGGATGCGCACAAAGTCGACGGGCGCCTTGTCGGAGGCGAGGACCACCCGCCAGCGACCGTCCAGGCCCTTGACGGCCACCCCGACCGGAAGGCCGCGCGGGAAGAGGCCGCCGTCGCCGGAGGTCAGCACGAGGTCGCCGTCCTTCACCGGGTTCTGTCCGCGCAGGTATTCGAGCTTCGGGTTCGGCCCGCCGTCGCCCGTCAGGATCGCGCGCGCGTTGGAGCGGTCGATCATCACCGGCGTTCGCGAGGCGACGTCGGTCAGCAGCAGCACCCGGCTCACCCCGCTCGTCACGCCGATCACGCGGCCGACCAGGCCGTTCTCGCTCATCACCGGGTTGCCGACCTTGATCCCCTTCTCGCTGCCGGCGTCGGCGAGGCGCGAGTTCGCGAACGGCCCGCGGCTGTCGGTGACGATGCGGGCGGTGGCCGCCTCGACGGGGGGGTCGGTCTTGAGGCCGAGGATGGCCCGGTAGCGGTCGTTGGCGTCGCGCAGCTGGATGGCCTGGTCGCGCCACTGCTGCATCGTCTTCAGTTCGGCGCGCAGGCGGCGGTTTTCCGAGACCGCGAAGAAATAGCCCCGGACGCCCTGGACGCCTTCGCCCGTCAGTCGGCCCGGCGTGGACAGCGCCTCCCCGACCGGCGCCATGACCTTGTCCGACAGCGTGCGCGGGCGGCCGTAGGCGTCGGTGTCGAACGCCTCGCGCCGGTCGCTGAGCAGCAGCGTGACCGAGACGATCATGACCACGATGAAGACGATGCCCGCTGTCCAGGTCAGCGGCACCCTCAGTTCGCCGAGCGGGTTGTCCCTCAAGGACATCTAGGCTTCGCCCCTAAAGCGCGCGCCCCCCGACGCAAGCATCTTACGCCAAAGTGGATTCCAGGACGCCCTTCATCCACTTGGGATGTTCGAGCACTTTGCCGCAGCCCAGCGCCACGCAGGACAGCGGATCGTCGGCCACCGTCACCGGCAGGCCGGTGTGGTCGCGGATCTCGGCGTCCAGCCCGCGCAGCAGCGCGCCGCCGCCGGTCAGCATGATGCCCTTGTCGGCGATGTCCGAGGCCAGCTCGGGCGGCGTGGCCTCCAGAGCCATCTTCACCGCGTCGACGATCTGGCCCACCGGCTCGGAGAGCGCGTCCGAGGCCTGCTTCTCCGAAATCCGCACCTCGCGGGGCACGCCCTGCATCAGGTCGCGGCCCTTGACCTCGATGGAGAGGCCTTCGCCGTCGGCCGGCGCGCGGGCCGTGCCGATCTCCTTCTTGATCCGCTCCGCCGTGGTCTCGCCGATCAGGAGGTTATGGTTGCGGCGCATGTAGCTGATGATCGCCTCGTCCATCTTGTCGCCGCCGACGCGGACCGAGCGCGAATAGACGATGCCCGAGAGCGAGAGCACGGCCACCTCGGTGGTGCCGCCGCCGATGTCGACCACCATCGAGCCCGTCGGCTCGTGGATCGGCAGCCCCGCGCCGATCGCGGCGGCCATCGGTTCGTCGATCAGGCCCACGCGGCGCCCGCCGGCGTTCAGGCAGGAATCGTTGATCGCGCGCCGCTCCACGGCGGTGGCGCCGGACGGCACGCACACGATCACCTTCGGGTTCACGAAGCCCTTGCGGTTGTGAACCTTGCGGATGAAGTACTTGATCATCTCCTCGGCGACTTCGAAGTCGGCGATCACGCCGTCGCGCATGGGACGGATGGCCTCCATGTGGCCCGGCGTGCGGCCCAGCATCTGCTTGGCCTCGATGCCGACGGCATGGACCACCTTGCGGCCGCCCACGTTCCGGAGGGCCACAACCGATGGTTCATTCAGCACGATGCCTTTGCCCTTCATGTAGATGAGGGTGTTGGCGGTGCCGAGGTCGATGGCGATGTCGTTGGAGATGGCGCCGAAGAGCGAAGAGATCATGCAGGGCCCTGAGGGGATGGGGGCTGAGTTCCGAGCCGACAGAGGAGTCCCAAGGCGGCCCGACCAACGCTCCAAGAATGCGTCGAGTCGCTACGCTTTGTCTGGCGGGCTTTGTCGTCCTCTGCCCTGTGGATTTGGGCATTTCAAGGCTTAAAGATGCGTATGCGCTTTCACGTCGCGCGCGAAAATTCACCATGTCGTGCGAAGACGGGCTTTCCCGAGCCCGATCAGCCGCGTGCGGCCAGCGCCTCAACCGCAAGGCGCGCCACCTCCGACGGCGCGCCGGAGAGGATGAGTTCGGCCGCCAGCGCCTCGGGTCCCACCGCGCGCAGCCGGGCGGCCAGCCGGTCGATCCCCCCGGCTTCGTCCGGGGCCTGGGCCGCGGCCGTCTCGACGAGCCGCCCGTCGCGGATCAGCAGCATGCGATCGCCCAGGCGCGCCGCCTCGGTGACGTCGTGGGTCACGTAGAAGACCGGCGCGGCGGCCTCGCGCCGGAGCGCATCGAAATAGGGCAGAAGCTCGGCCTTGCGGGCGGCGTCCAGGCTGGCCAGGGGTTCGTCCAGCAGCAGCAGGCGCGGTTCGGCCAGCAGGGCGCGCCCGATGGCCACCCGCTGGCGCTCGCCGCCCGACAGCCGCGCGGGGCTGCGGTGCAGCAGCTCCTCCAGGCCGAGCAGCGCCACCAGCCGGTCGAACGCCGCGTCGGCGCCGCGGCCCGCACGCCGGCGGCCATAGAGCAGGTTGCCGCGCACGTTCAGGTGATCGAACAGCGCGGCGTCCTGGAACACGTAGCCGACGCGCCGCCGGTGTGCGGGCAGGAAGGTCCGTTCGTCCTGCCAGACGTCGCCGTCCACCTCGAAGCGTCCGGCCAGGCGCGTGAGGCCCGCGATGCACCGGAGCACGGTGGTCTTGCCCGAGCCCGAGGGTCCGAACAGCACGGTCACCCCCGAGGCCGGCGCCTGGAACTCAACGTCCAGGGCGAAGCCGCCCAACCGTCCCTGGAAGCGGGCCGAGATCACGAGGCGGCCTTCCGGACCCGCCGGTCCAGCAGCAGCAGGCTCAGCATCACGGCGAAGGCGAAGGCCAGGAGGGCGCCGGCGATCAGGTGGGCCCGCCCCCACTCCAGGGCCTCGACCAGGCGATAGATCTCGATCGACAGCACTTCGGTCTCGCCGGGCACGCCGCCGCCGATCATCAGCACCACGCCGAACTCGCCGACCGTGTGGGCGAAGGCGAGCACGGCAGCCACCACGAAGCCCGGCCGCGCCAGGGGCGCCGCCACGGTGAAGAACGCGTCGAGCGGCGAGGCGCCGAGCGTGGCGGCCGCCTCCAAGGGCCGGTCCCCGGCGGCCTGGAAGGCGTTGCGGAGCGGCTGGACCGCGAACGGCAGGGAATAGATCACCGAGCCCAGGACCAGCCCCCAGAAGGTGAAGGCCAGGGTGCGGACGCCGAAGGCGTGCAAGGGCGCCATCAACGGACTCTCGGGACCCAGCGCCAACAGCAGGTAGAAGCCCAGCACCGTCGGCGGCAGGACGATCGGCAGGGCCACCAGGGCGGCCGCCACCTCGCTCCACCAGCGGCGGCTGCGCGCCAGCCACCACGCCAGCGGCGTCGCGACCACAAGCAGGATCGCGGTGGTGACGCCGGCCAGCTTCAGCGTCAGCCAGGCGATGCCCAGGAGACCGCTCAAGGCGCCTCGTAGCCGTAGCGGCGGATGATGGCGCGCGCCTCCGAACCCTTCAGGAAATCCAGGAACGCCCGCGCCGCGCGGTCCTTGGCGCCCGGCTTGAGCAGCACCGCCTGCTGGTCGATGGGCGCATGGCGGGTCTCGGGCACGATCCAGCGCGACCCGCTCCTGTCGTCGACGATCTGGGAGAGCGCGACGAAGCCCAACTCGGCCGCGCCCGACTGCACGAACTGGTAGGCCTGGGTCACGGAGGTTCCCGTCACCAGCTTCGGCTTCAACCGGTCGTAGACGCCCAGGCCGCGCAGGGTCTCGACGGCGGCCGCGCCATACGGGGCGAGCTTGGGGTCGGCGATGGCCAGCTTGTCGAAGCGGCCCGAGGCCAGCACCCGCCCCCCGGCGTCGACCCGCCGTGGCGTGGGGCTCCAGAGCGCGAGCCGGCCGCGGGCGTAGGTGAACCGGCTGCCGGCCACGGCCAGCCCTTCGGCTTCCGCCTTCTGCGGCCGTTCGGCGTCGGCCGACAGGAACACCTCGAAGGGCGCCCCGTTGGCGATCTGGGCGTAGAACTGGCCCGAGGAGCCGAAGCTCAGCACCGCCTCGTCCCCCGTGCGCGCCTTGAACCGCGCGGCGATCTCCTTCGCGGGCTCGGTGAAGTTGGCCGCGACGGCGACCTTCACCTCGGCGGCCCGCGCCAGGGCCGGGGCGAGGATGGCGAGGACCAACAGAAACGCGAGTGAACTTCGGCGCATGATCCGTTATGTACCTTCACTACATAACGGAGGGAAGAGATGGCCGAAGCGCTGAGCGCGGTCGTGACCCTGGAGCGCGGGGGCCTGCCCCGCGTGGCCCTGGCGCGCATCGCGCTCGTCGAGGCGATCGCCGACCTCGGATCGATCAGCGCCGCCGCGCGCAAGGTCGGGCTGTCATACAAGGCCGCCTGGGACGCCGTGCAGGCCCTCAACAACCTGTTCGACGCCCCGCTGATCGCCGCGGCGCCCGGCGGCCGGGCCGGCGGCGCCGCCACCGTGACGCCCCGCGGCCGGGCCGTCGTGCAGGCGTTTCGCCGGGTGCAGACCGAAATGGACGCGGCTCTCGCCAAGCTGGACCACGCGGCTGGCGACGACCTGTTCTGGAGCCTCGGAATGAAGACCAGCGCCCGAAACGCCCTGCGCGGCCGCGTGGTCCGGGTGACGCCCGGCGCGGTGAACACCGAGGTCACGCTGTCGCTTGGCGAAGGGCTGGAGATCGTGGCCATCGTCACCGCCCAGAGCGTCGAGGACCTCGGCCTCGCCGTCGGCGCGCCGGCCGTCGCCCTGATCAAGTCCAGCTTCGTCGTCCTGGCGAAGGGCGAGAACCTCCGCACCTCGGCCCGCAACCAGATCCGCGGGCGGGTCACGAGCCGGGAGGACGGCGCGGTGATGTGCGAGGTCCGCCTCGACATCGGCGCCGGCAAGACCCTGTGCGCGGCCATCACCCTGGAAAGCGCCGCGACGCTGGAGATCGCGCCGGGCGACGAGGTCGTCGCGCTGATCAAGGCGCCCCACGTGATCCTGGCCGTCGAATAGGGAGACGCCTTTGAAATCCCTCGCCCTCGCCCTCGCGCTGGCCGCCTGCGCCCCGGCCGCCGTCGCCCAGACGCTCGCCCTCAAGGGCCCCACGGGCCAGACGCTCGCCTTGTCCGCCGCCGAACTCGCGGCCATGCCGCACGTCGGCTTCACCTTCGACGCCCACGGGCGGAAGCACGCCTACGAAGGCGTGCCGCTGATCGACCTGCTGGCGCGGGTGGGGACGCCCACGGGCAAGGCGCTGGGCGGCAAGGCTCTGGCCGACGCCGTGCGCGTGACGGCCTCGGATGGCTATCAGGTGGTGTTCGGTCTGGGCGAGATCGATCCCGGCACGCGGCCCAACCGGATCATCGTGGCCGACCGGGCGGACGGCGCTCCGCTTGGCCCTAAGAGCGGACCCTTCCAACTGGTGGTGGAGGGCGACCTGCGGCCCGCCCGGAGCGCCCGCATGGTCACCCGGATCGAAGTCCTCGCCCTCGCCTCGCCTTGAGCCCGGATCGCGGTCCACGCCGCCGCGGCCACGAATAGCGTTGGCCCGCGCGCCCCGGAGCCCTATGGCGGGAAGACCCCAGTTCGGAGAGCGCGACATGAGCGGCGACGAGTTTGTCTACGACGAGGCCAGCGGCGAGTGGATCTCGGCCGCCGAAGCCGCCGAGCGCGCCGCCGCGGCCGGTCAGGTGGAGGTCCGGGACTCGGTCGGCAATCTCCTGGCCGACGGCGACGCCGTGGTCCTGGTGAAGGACCTCAAGGTCAAGGGCGCGGGCCAGACGCTGAAGCGCGGCACGATGATCCGCTCGATCCGCCTGACCGGCGACCCACAGGAGATCGACTGCCGCCACGACACCATCAAGGGGCTCGTGCTCCGCGCGGAGTTCGTGAAGAAGGCCTGAGCCCGACGCGCCTCAGCCGAGCACGGTCAGGGCGACGCCGATCGTGGTCATGGCGCCGGCGATCCACTGGCGGGCGCTGAGCCGCTCCCGGAACAGGCGGCGGCCGACGGCGGCGGCGATCGGGGCCTCGATCACGCCCACCGCCCGCACGGGCCCGGCCGGCGCCAGCGCCAGCGCGCCGAACCAGCAGGCCGATGCGGCCGAGCCGAAGAAGCCCGCCCCCAGCGAACTCTTCCACGAGGTGAGCACCGCCCTGAGCGCGCGGGGCCGCGCCACGGCGAGGATCCCACCCAGCAGCAGCGACTGGAAGGTCTGAGCCACCACGACGCCCGCGAGCGCGGAGTAGATCGGGTGGCTCGGATCCAGCGCCAGACCCGCCTGGCGGTAGCCGTTCAGCGCCACGGCGAAGGCCGCGCCCGAGGCCAGGCCCAGCAGGGCGCCCCGGAGGCCGCCGTGCACGTCCTCGCGGCGCGGCCAGGACAGGGCGACGAGGCCCACCGTCGCCAGCCCCATACCGGCCCAGGCGTGCGGCGGCAGCACGTCGCCCAGCGCCACGCCCAGCACGGCGCCGAGGATCAGCGACGACTGCTGCATGACCGTCGCGACCGCGAACCCGGCGCGGCCCATGGCGAGCAGGAGGAAGGCGGTCGCCGTCATCTGCGCCACCGCGCCCACGCCCACGGCCAGGGCGAAACGCGTCGAAAGGTGCGGGTCGGCGCCCGGCGTGAGCGCCGCCACCACCGCGAACATGGCGATCGAGAACGGCAAGCCGAACAGGAAGCGCACCAGCGTGGCCCCCCACGGCCCGGCGTCGCCCACCAGCCCGCGCTGCAGCGCATTGCGCGCCACCTGCAGCGGCGCAGCCGCCGCTGTCATCAATATCCACAACATGGAAAGACCTCGGCGTCCCGCGCCCGAGGCGCGGGACGCGGGTTGATCAGAACCCGCTGGCCACTCGGCCTTCGGGCGCGCTCTTCTCTTTCCTCGCGAAGAGGTTGTTGAGCGCGTTGACATAGGCCTTCGCCGAGGCGGTGAGCGTGTCGGTGTCGGCCGCCGTGCCGGTGGCGATCCGGCCATCGTCCTCGAGCCGGACCGAAACCTGCGCCTGGGCGTCGGTGCCTTCGGTCACGGCATGCACCTGGAACAGGCGCAGGAGCGCGTCATGCGGCACCACGGCGTGGATGGCGTTGAACACCGCGTCGACCGGACCGTCGCCGGTGGCGTTGGCCGCCTTCTCCTCGCCGTCGATGGTGACGGTCAGGAAGGCCTCCTGCGGGCCCTCGGTGCCGGCGATCACGCGCAGGTGCTTGACCTGCACCTTGTCGGCGCCGCTCGCCAGGGCGTCGTCCACCAGGGCCACGATGTCGTCGTCGAAGACGTGCTTCTTCTTGTCGGCCAGATCCTTGAAGCGCTGGAAGGCCTCGTTCAGCGCGTTCTGGCCCAGCTCGTAGCCCAGGTCCTTCAGCTTCTCGCGGAAGGCGTGGCGGCCCGAGTGCTTGCCCATGACCAGGTTCGACTCGATCTGGCCCACGTCCTCGGGCTTCATGATCTCGTAGGTCTCGGCGTTCTTCAGCATCCCGTCCTGGTGGATGCCGCTCTCGTGGGCGAAGGCGTTCTTGCCCACGATCGCCTTGTTGAACTGCACCGGGAAGCCGGTGATCGCCGAGACGTAGCGGCTGGCGCGGGTGATGTGCTGGGTCTCGACCGCCGTGCCGTAGGGCAGCTTGTCGCCGCGGACCTTCAGCGCCATCACGATCTCTTCGAGCGCCGCGTTGCCGGCCCGCTCGCCGATGCCGTTGATGGCGCATTCGATCTGGCGCGCCCCGCCCTGCACGCCGGCGATGGAGTTGGCGACGGCCAGCCCCAGGTCGTTGTGGCAGTGGGTGGAGAAGATCACCTTGTCGGCGCCGGGCACGTTCTCGATCACGTCGCGGAACATGTCGGCGTATTCGCTGGGATAGCTGTAGCCCACCGTGTCGGGCAGGTTGATCGTGCCGGCGCCCGCCTTGATGGCCGCCTCGATGCAGCGCAGCAGGAAGTCGCGCTCGGTGCGGGTGGCGTCCTCGGCCGACCACTCGACGTCGCCGCACAGGTTGCGGGCGAGCGTGACCGACTTGGTCACCATCTCCAGCACCTGCTCGGGCTCCATCTGCAGCTTCCACTTCATGTGGACCGGGCTGGTGGAGATGAAGGTGTGGATGCGGCCGCGCTTGGCCTTCTTCACCGCCTCGGCGCAGCGCTCGATATCGGCCGCGCCCGCGCGGGCCAGGCCGCAGACGGTGCTTTCGGTGACGATCTCGGAGATGGCGCGGACGGCCTCGAAGTCGCCGTTCGAGGCGATCGGGAAGCCGGCCTCGATGACGTCGACCTTCATCTCCTCGAGGATCTTCGCCAGCTCCAGCTTCTCGTCGTGCGACATGGAGGCGCCGGGCGACTGTTCGCCGTCGCGCATGGTGGTGTCGAAGATGATCACCCGGTCGCGCTCGGCGGCCTGAGCGTTGGAATCGGTTACGGAAGCGGTCATTTCTTTAGTCTCTTCGCGGTGTTGCGTTCATCAGGCGGAGGTGATGGCCCCTGGTCGCCCGGCCGCGAAGATGCGCGTGCCTAGAGAGGCGCCCAGGGGCGGCTAAGCCCCAGCGAGAGAAGAAGCAGGCTGTCGAGCCGCGTGCGCATGGTCGCGTCTCTACCGAAAGGGGCGGTTGCGCGCAACCATCTTGCGCGCGGCGCGGCTTTAGGCCGCCGCCCGGGCAAGAACCTTGCCGACAGCCGGTCGCGCCGCCGTGCGCTCGAAATGCGCCTGCACCTTGGGAAACCGGGCCAGGTCGACATCGTCGCTTTCGAGCCAGCCCGACAGCGTGAAGAGATAGGCGTCGCAGGTCGTGAACTGCTCGCCCATCACCCAGGGCCCGGCCAGCATCCCGTCCTCGATCAGCTGGAAGCAGGCGGCCATGGTCTCGGGCACCTTGCGGCGCATGTCCTCGAACGAACTCTCCTGGTCGGCCCAGCGAGAGCCGCGGCGGCCGTGGGCGTGGGCGACGTGCACCGTGGAGGCCAGGTAGCTGTTGAAGGCCTGGGCCTGGGCGAACGCCCACGGGTCGTCGGGCATCAGCTTCGCCGCCGGGAACGCCTGGGCGATCCAGGCGAGGATCGCCACGTTCTCGGTCAGCACGCCCCGATCGGTGACCAACGCCGGCACCCGGCCCTTCGGATTGAGCGCCAGATAGTCGGGCTTCCGCTGCTCGCCGTCCTTGGTGCTTATCACCGCGATCTCGTAGCCGGCGCCGGCCTCCTCCAGCGCGATGAACGGCGCGAGCGAGCACGAGCCCCAGGCGTGGAACAGCTTGATCATGACGAACTCCCCTCGCGGCGGCGCAGCCAGCGCCGCGCGAACCAGCCGATTCCGATCCAGATGGCGGCGATCGCCGCCAGCTCAAGCCAGTGGCCTTCGATTTCGCCGCGCATCAACTGGACGATCGAGGCGCCGGCGAAGGCGGTGAGCGCGATCTTCGGCACGATGCCGATGCCCGTGCCGGCGACGAAGTCGCGCGCCCGCATGGGCGTCACCCCGGCCGCCATGTTGACGACGATGAACGGCGCCGAGGGCACCAGGCGGACGATCAGGCTGGCCAGGAAGCCGTTCTCGCCCACCAGCCGCATGAAGCGCTGCACGCTCTCGCCCGAGAACCGCCGGAGCACCCGCGCCCCGGCCGCGCGGCCGATGTAGAAGCCCACCATCGACGACACCAGCGTGCCGATCCAGCTGTAGGCCGCCCCGAGGTAGGGGCCGAACGCCACCACCGCCGCGGCGATCAGCACGATCTGCGGCGTGCCGATGAAGGCGAGCGCGGCGAACGCCGCCACGGCCACCGGCAGCGACCACGGCCCCCGCGCGGCGGTCAGCCAGCTTTCCAGCGTCCGCTCGCTGTCGATCCCCAGCGCCTGGGCGCCGAAGACGAACACCACGCCCACCCCGCCGAACAGCACGAACGACACCAGCAGCGTGCGCCACGCCTGGGCGTCCATGTTCGACAGGAAGCTGAGCAGCCGGCGCATCGGTGCGCCGAGGGGTCGCCGATCCGGACCTCGGGGTCAACGCCTGTCGGGGCCGGCGCCTCGTCGCATACTTGCGTTCTTTGGTGTTGCGTTTTTACGCAACATTCGCCATTTACCGCGGCCCAGCTTGATGCGGAGGTTGGACCCTTGCTCGAATATGCGTTCGAATCGATCACGCCCGAACAGGCCCTGGCGATCCAGGCCGGCGACACGCTGACCTTCAACACCGGATCGGCCAACGCCGTCAGGGTCATCTACGACCCCGAAGGCCCCTCCTTCGCGCCCGGGCAGATTCTCGTGACCCTCGACGAACGTACGGTCGCGTTCGGAACCGGGCTGAGCGCGGTGTCCAAGGCCGGCGGCCTCGTCTTCGGAGATGGTTCACAGCTCCATGTCGGCGACGGCGGGAACGACCGCTTCGTCGGTGGGGCGGCGGATGACGGCGCGTTCGGCGGCCTCGGCGACGACAGCCTGATCGGCGGCGCGGGCCGCGATTTCCTGCAGGGGAATACCGGCGACGACGTGATCGTGGGCGGCGACGGCGCCGACACCCTGTTCGGCGGGCAAGGCGACGACGTCCTCTACGCCAGCAGCGACGCCGGCGGACGGGCGGGCGAGACCGGAGACTTCGTCCAGGGCAACAAGGGCGACGACACCATCGAGGGATCCGACGGCGACGACTGGCTTTCCGGCGACCTCGGCGACGACGAGCTTCACGGCGGCATGGGTTCGGACACCCTCATCGGCGGCGCCGGCAACGACACTCTGGACGGCGGCTTCGGCCTGGACTTCATGAGCGGCGGCGACGGAAACGACCGCCTCGTGGCGCAGGGTCCGGAGATCGTCGTGCTCTCGGGCGACGCGGGGAACGACACCCTGACCGCGGCCAGCGCCGACAAGGACATCCTGCTCGGCGGATCGGGTCAGGATCGCTTCGAGATCGTCGCCAAGGTCGACCCGGCCATTCGGGTCGACGCCGAGATCCAGGACTTCGAGGCGCACGACACCCTGCACTTCTCTGAGGTCAGCATCTTCGGCGACGCGCAGGCGTCGATCCTGCCGCGCAGCTACTCCGAGTTCGTGGCCGACAGCTACGAACAGGCGCTGGCGATCGCCAACGAGCACATCTCGGCCACGGGCGCGAAATATGTGGCGGCCCAGGTTGGGGCGAACGTCTTCGTGTTCGCGGACCTCGATGATCCTGAAGACGGGGCGGACTCGGCCATCCTCCTCGTGGGGCGCACCCTGGACGACATCAGTCTCGCCAACTTCGTCTAGGGCCACGCCCGCAAATTTGGCTCCCGGCCGGGGCTCGCCGCGGGTTTGAATGCGCCGCAGCATGGAGTACACCCGGCGCCGTCCAACCTCAGTCGGGAGCCCTTGTCGCCATGTCCCTGGAATCCGCCGCGCTCGCCCGCGTGAAGCCGTCCGCCACCCTGGCGGCCGACGCGAAGGCCCGTGAGCTCCGGGCCCAGGGGAAAAACGTCATCGGCCTGGCCGCGGGCGAACCCGACTTCGACACGCCGGACAACATCAAGGAAGCCGCCATCAAGGCGATCCGCGACGGCAAGACCAAGTACACCAACGTCGACGGCATCCCCGAACTGAAGGCGGCCATCTGCGCCAAGTTCGAGCGCGAGAACGGGCTCGCCTACAAGCCCAGCCAGGTCAACGTCTCGCCGGGCGGCAAGCCGGTGATCTGGAACGCCATGATCGCCACCCTCAACCCGGGCGACGAGGTGATCGTGCCGACGCCCTACTGGGTGAGCTACTGGGACATCGTGCTGCTGGCCGGCGGCACGCCGGTGGCCGCGCCGACCTCGGCGGCCACGGGTTTCAAGCTCCAGGCGGCCGACCTCGAGGCGAGGATCACGCCCAAGACCAGGTGGGTGCTGCTGAACTCGCCGTCCAACCCCTCGGGCGCGGCCTACACGCGCGCCGAGCTGAAGGCCCTGGCCGACGTGCTGCTCAGGCACCCGCACGTCTGGATCCTGACCGACGACATGTACGAGCACCTGGTGTTCGGCGACTTCGAGTTCAGCACCATCGCCCAGGTGGAGCCGGGGCTCTACGACCGCACCCTGACCATGAACGGGGTCAGCAAGGCCTATGCGATGACCGGCTGGCGGATCGGCTACGCCGCCGGGCCCGAACCCCTGATCAAGGCCATGGCCAAGGTGATGAGCCAGACCACCTCCAACCCCTCGTCGATCTCCCAGTGGGCGGCGGTCGAGGCGCTGAACGGCACGCAGGAGTTCATCAAGCCGAACGCCAAGCTGTTCGAGCAGCGGCGCGACCTCGTGGTCTCGATGCTGAACCAGGCCCGCGGCATCCACTGCCCGACGCCCGAGGGCGCGTTCTACGTCTATCCGTCGTGCGAGGGGCTGCTGGGCAAGACCGCGCCGTCGGGCAAGGTGATCCAATCCGACGAGGACTTCGCCGTCGAGCTGCTGGAGACCGAGGGCGTGGCCGTGGTGTTCGGCGCGGCGTTCGGCCTCTCGCCGCACTTCCGGATCAGCTACGCGACCTCGAACGCCAACCTGGAAGAGGCCTGCCAGCGCATCCAGCGGTTCTGCGCGGCAGTGAAATAGCCGCTCAGGGCTGCATCCCGGGGTTCCAGGTCGGCTGGAAGTCGCCGTTGGCGAGCCACGAGATCGGTCCCGCCAGCGACTGGATCACCTCGACCATGAACGGCAGGTCGATGTGCGCGAGGTCGTCGGTCGGCTGGTGATAGGTAGGCGGCACCGGCCAGGCGCTGATCGTCTGGGCGACGACGCCCTTGCGCGCGAGCTGATAGTTGTCGGACCGCTGGAAGAAGTTCTCCTGCGGATAGGGATCGGGGCCGATACTGGCGCCCTGCTCGCGCAGGATGGGGCCCATGTTCGATCGTTCCCAGCCCGTCAGCATCAGCCGCTTGCGATCGGCCGGGTCGGGCACGCCGATCATTTCGAACTCGAGGTTGGCCTTCAGGTTCGCGAGCGGCGTCGGCGGGTGGGCCAGGTAGTACTTCGCGCCGTGCCCGCCTTCCTCCTCGCAGCCGAAGAGGGCGAATTGGACGGTGCGCCGGGGCGTCTCGCCCGCGCCGAGCAGCCGGGCGAACTCCAGCACCGCCGCCGTGCCCGAGGCGTCGTCATTGGCGCCGCGGTAGAGCTTTCCACCCCGCAGCCCGAGGTGGTCGTAGTGGGCGCTAAGCAGTATCGCGTTCTCGTCGGCGTCGGGGTCCTTGCCGTGTATGACGCCCAGGGCGTTGTAGGTCGTGCGGACGGCGGGAGCGCCGTGGGTCGCCGTCAGCACGGCCTGCGCGCCTGCCGCCGCCCGCAGCGCCTCAAGCGCCTCCGGCCGCACGAAGATCATCGCCTTCTCGACGGGCGGCGAAGTGGCCTCGACGCCCACGATCACCGTGCCGCGGGGCGGCGAGGCGGCGAACTGTTCCCAGTGGGCCAGGAGGTTTGGCGGCGCCTCGGCGATCACGCCGACCGCGCCGCTCGCCAGCACCGCGACGGCGGCCTCGGAGTCGTAGGGCCCGGCGATCAGGGCGATCTTGCCGGACGCCGCTTCGCCCTTGGCCACAAGGACGAGCGGGGCGTCGAGCGTCTCAGGCGCCTGTCGGACCAGCATCCCCGCGCCGTGGACGAGGCGCACGTCGCCGACCTGCAGGACGGGTGCGGCCGCGTAGGTGGGGCTGTGAACCTCCACACGCTGGAGATATTGCCCGTCGCCGGCGGCGCCCTCGACGCCATAGGCCTTGAGACGCTCGGCGATGAACCGGGCGGCGGCGTTCTCGTCGGCCGTGCCACAGGCCCGCCCGCGCAATTCGTCGCCCGCGAGATGCTCCATGTTGGCCTTCACGCAGTCGGCGCAGACCTTCGGGGGCGCGGACAGCGCAGGCGCCGCGACCGCGATCAGCGCGGCGACGGCCGACAGTACGAACTTCACCGGGCCTCCTGGAACACTTCGCCGGAGCCCCGGCGCGTCGCGGTCAGGGTGTCATGGCCCCGCCCGCGACGCCAGCCGGCTCAGTGGACCTCGCGCCAGGCGGACTTGGCCGCGTCCTTGGTCAGGTTGAGGCAGACCTTTTCGTCCTGGACGCGATCGACCCAGGACAGCGGGATCAGGTGATGCTTGAGGCCCGCGCCCAGGTCGAGCTTGGCGAGTTCGATGTCGCCGCCCTTCACGTGGTCCACCTTGCCGACGTGGCCGCCGTCCGAGCCCACGACTTCCATGTGCTCGCGGATTTGGGAAGCCTGGATCATATTCGTCTCCTTCTCGTGTGTGAGACGAGACAACGGTCGCGGGCGAGCGAAGGTTTCTATGGTCGAGCCGATCAATCTCAACAAGGCGCGGAAGGCCAGGGCGCGTGCGGCGGCCAAGTCCCAGGCGGCCGAGAACCGCGTCCGGTTCGGCCGCGCCAAGGGCGAGACGATGGTCCAGAAGCTCGACGCCGAGCGGGCCCGGCGCGACCACGACGGCAAGAAGCGCGAGGACTAGGCCGCGTCAGGCGGCGACCGGGACGGCTTCGTCGCGGACTTCGGCCGGGATGCTGTCGTAGATGGTGGCCGGGGTGATGCCGAGGCGTTTGCGCGCCACCTCCAGGGGCTCGGCCAGCAGGCGATCGTAGTCCTCGCCCAGCAGCCACTTGGCGGCTTTGCCGCGCTGGTAGCCCTGCCAGATCGCCTTCACGTACGGCTGGGACTTGTCCTTCCGCGCCCGCGACGCGGCGCCCAGGGCGATCAGCGCCCAGCCCAGGCCGCCCGTCTGCGCGAAGGAGAAGGCCACGAGGCAGGCCTCGCCCAGGCCGTCGCGATGGTAGCCCGAGAGGATGTGCCAGATGTCGTGCACGTCGCGCGTGCGGCGGCCGAACCAGGCGTAGGGGTGCTGCTCATCGACGTTCTCGATCCCGTCGCGGCTGACCATGGCCAGGCCCTCGGCCGAGAGGTTCTCGGAGCGGATGAATTGGCGATAGGCCGCCCCGACGCTGCCCTCGGGCAGGCTGTCGAGCCAGGCGTCATCCATGAGCTTGCGGGCGAACTCCTCGCGCTCGTAGGCGATACGGCCGCCCTCCGCGGTCGTCAGCAGGCGCTGGTAGCCCTTGGCCGTCGACGACCCGTTGAGCGCCCGCATGATCTCGAACACCTGCCGGGTGTCTTCCTTGTCGTTCAGCAGGCGCTGCAGCGAACGCAGCGCATGGCCCCAATCCATCTTGGTCGACATCGGCCGCGGCTCAGGGCGGAAGTCGGCTGTGTCGGCGGCCATGGTCATCGGCGGGAGTCCTCGAAAGCTCGGCGACTATGAAAATGACGCATGCGTCATCTTTTCGCAAGGGGTCTGGCGCGGGCGCCTGCAAGCGCCCTACAACCAAGCGCCATGACGTTGAGAAAGCGTTCCGTCCTGCTGTCGGGCCACGCGACCTCGATCGCGCTGGAGCCCGAGTTCTGGGCGGTGATGGAGACCATGGCCCAGGCGCGCGGCCTCAGCCTGGCCGCCCTGATCGTCTCCATCGACCGCGCGCGCGGCGAACGCCCCCTCGCCTCGGCCTGCCGGGTGGCGGCGCTGAAGTTCGCGCAGGACCAGGCGGGTCCCGGCGGGCCTTAAGCCCGCAAGTCTTTGTGCTACATATGTTCCGATGTCGTTCGAATCCCCCGAAGTCCCGGCCCCGCGCATCAGCGATCTGGCCCGCGCCGACGCCCCGGCCCCCGACTACCTCCTCGGCCTGAACCCCGAGCAGCGCGAGGCGGTCGAGGCGGTGGACGGCCCCGTCCTGGTGCTGGCCGGCGCCGGCACCGGCAAGACGCGCGTGCTGACCACCCGGCTGGCCCACATCCTGGCGACGGGCCGGGCGCGGCCGTGGGAGCTACTGGCCGTCACCTTCACCAACAAGGCCGCGCGCGAGATGCGCGAGCGGATCACCCAGATCATCGGGCCGTCGGCCGAGGGCCTGCGCTGGCTGGGCACCTTCCACTCGATCGCCGCCCAGATCCTGCGCCGCCACGCCGAGCTGGTGGGGCTGAAGTCGAACTACACCATCCTCGACACCGACGATCAGGAGCGCCTCATCAAGCAGGTGCTGGAGGCCGAGAACGTCGATTCCAAGCGGTGGCCGGCCAAGGTGCTGGGCGGCCTGATCGACCACTGGAAGAACCGCGGCTGGCGGCCCGACCAGCTGCCGCCGGCCGAGAACGCCCAGTTCGCCAACGGAAAGGGCCAGGCGCTCTACCGCGTCTACCAGGACCGGCTGCGCATCCTGAACGCCTGCGACTTCGGCGATCTCCTGCTGCACAACCTGACCATCTTCATGGGCCACCCCGACGTGCTGGCCGAGTACCACAACCGCTTCCGCTACCTGCTGGTCGACGAGTACCAGGACACCAACGTCGCCCAGTACCTGTGGCTGCGGCTGCTGGCCCAGAAGAGCCAGAACCTCTGCTGCGTAGGCGACGACGACCAGTCGATCTACGGCTGGCGCGGCGCCGAGGTGGACAACATCCTGCGCTTCGAGCGCGACTTCCCCGGCGCCAAGGTCGTGCGCCTGGAGCGCAACTACCGCTCGACCAGCCACATCCTGGCCGCCGCCTCGGGCCTGATCGCCGCCAACAAGAGCCGGCTGGGCAAAACCCTGTGGACCGAGGCCGATGGCGGCGAGAAGGTCGTCGTCCGCGGGGTCTGGGACGGCGAGGCCGAGAGCCGGATGATCGCCGACGACGTCGAGCGCGCCAAACGCGGCGGCCGGCGCTATCGCGACATCGCCATCCTGGTGCGGGCCTCATTCCAGATGCGGGCGTTCGAGGAGCGGTTCGTCCTGCTCCAGATCCCCTATGTGGTCATCGGCGGCCCGCGGTTCTTCGAACGCGCCGAGATCCGCGACGCCATCGCCTACCTACGGCTGATCCAGTCCGAGGACGACGACCTGGCTTTCGAGCGGATCGTCAACACGCCCAAGCGCGGCATTGGCGACACCTCGGTGCAGAAGCTGCTGCAGGTGGCGCGCCTCAACGAGGTCTCGGCCACGCGGGCGGCGCGCCAGCTGGTGCTCACCGACGAACTGCCCGCGCGCACGCGGACGGCCCTCTCCAACTTCCTGCGCGACATGGATCGCTGGCGCGCCGAGGCCGCGCGCGTCGACCACGCGCGGCTGATGGAGACCGTGCTGGAGGAGAGCGGCTACACCGACGCGCTGCGTCTCGACAAATCGCCCCAGGCCCAGGGCCGCCTGGAGAACCTGAAGGAGCTGGTCCAGTCGATGGCCGGCTACGAGACGCTGGAGGCCTATCTCGAGCACGTCTCGCTGGTGATGGACCTGGAGCGCGGGCCCCAGGCCGACTCCGTCCAGATCATGACCCTGCACCAGGCCAAGGGCCTGGAGTTCCCGCTGGTGTTCCTGCCCGGCTGGGAGGAAGGCGTCTTCCCCTCGCAGCGCTCGATGGACGACAAGGGCGAGAAGGGCCTGGAGGAGGAACGCCGCCTCGCCTACGTGGGCATCACCCGGGCGCGCGAAGAGGCCCGCATCTCCTTCGCCGCCAACCGCCAGGTCTACGGCCGCTGGACCAGCCAGCTTCCCAGCCGCTTCGTCGACGAACTGCCGGTGGCCAATGTCGAGGCCAGCTCCGAGACCGGCTACTACGGCGGCGGGCCGGGAATGCAGCAGCACGGCAGCCGCTGGGACGCCGACCCCAGCTTCGGCGCGGGTTATGAGAGCCCTGGCTGGCGCAGGGCCCAGGCCAACCAGTACCGGGGCAGCCATCCCGGCCGCCAGCCGGTGATCGAGGGCGATGGCCGGCTGATCGCCACGTCGGATTCGTCGGCGGCCAGCGCCTTCAAGCGCGGCGACCGTGTCTTCCACATCAAGTTCGGCTACGGCCAGGTGCGCGGCGTCGACGGCAACAAGCTGACGGTCGCCTTCGACAAGGCCGGCGAGAAGAAAGTCATCGACAGCTTCGTGGAGAAGCAGGACTAGGCACCTCTCCCCCCGCGCAGCGAGAGGGGAGAGGCTGGGAGAGGGGCGGCCCGGCGCTTCCGCTCCTCTGAATCCAATCAAGGAGCCGGGCGACTCCTGGCTGCGCCGCCCCTCTCCCGACCTCTCCCCTCTCTCACTTCGCTCGGGGGGAGAGGAGGCCACGGTTGCCTAACCTGCGCCCTTGGCGTCACATCCCCCGGTTCGCGAGGGGGCGCCGCGTCGCATGGCCATCGCCGCAGCCAGGGTCTATTCCGACGGCCATCGCCTGCGGGCGCTGCGGCTGGACGATCCTGGCGACCGCCCCGTCCAGGACCACCAGTTCGCCTGGATCGGCCTGACCGATCCCGACGCCGCGGAGTTGGCGATGCTGCAGGCGCGCTTCGGCCTGCATCCGCTCGCCGTCGAGGACGCGCTCTGCGAGCACCCTATGCCCAAGGTCAGCGTCTACGGCGAACAGATCTTCGTGGCGGCGCGCACGGCGCGGCTGGAGGGCGAGGCGATCGTCTACGGCGAGACCTGCGCGTTCCTCTGCCGGAACTACATCATCACGGTGCGCAAGGGCTCCGACCGCTCGTACACCCTGGTGCGCCGCAATCTGGAGGACGCGCCGATCCAGCTGCGACACGGCATCGCTTACGTCCTCTATTCGATCCTCGACTTCATCGTCGACAGCTACCAGCCGATCGTCGACTCCATCGAGGACGAGGTGCTGGAGGTGGAACGCCGGGCGCTCGACGCCTTCCTGGGCCGCGAGGACGTCACGCACCTGTTCAACCTGCGCCAGGAGCTGATGCGGTTCCGCCGGATGCTGGGGCCGATGGAGGAGGTATGCGCACGGCTGGAGCACCTGAACCTGCCGCTCATCGACGACCAGGTGCGCCCCTATTTCCGCGACGTGGGCGACCACGTGCGCCGCGTCGCGGGTTCGGCCGAGGCGCTGCGCGACGTGTTGTCGTCGGTGTTCGAGGTCTCCAACCTGTTCGAGCAGCAGCGTCAGGGCGAGATCACCCGGCGGCTCGCCGCCTGGGCCGGGATCCTGGCGGTGCCCACCGCCATCGCGGGCCTCTACGGCATGAACTTCGAGGACATGCCCGAGCTGCACTGGCGCTACGGCTACTTCGCGATCCTGGTGTTCATCGCGATCGTCTGCTTCGTCCTCTACCTGGCCTTCAGGCGTGCGCGCTGGCTCTAGGGGCGAAGCGACGGAAACCAATTGGCGGCTCGCGCGCTTCATGCCGCGATGCTTTCCAACGATGGTCGGACCCTCCTGATCGGCATGGCGGTCGCGTGCGTTTCGGGGTTGCTGATGGGCGCCGGGCTGAAGCCCGAACTGGACGTCCGGCACGAGGCGCGCGCGCCGCAGATCCTCATTCCCCACGCCGGGGCCCGGACGATCCCCGTCAGCTTCGATCGCGGCGTCGCCGCCTATGGCGCGCATGTTCCGGCCTATGTCTACGGAACCGACGCCCTGGCGCCGCCGGAGCCGCAGATCGTGGACGCCTCGGCGACGGAGCCCGAGCCGCGGGATGATCCCCTCATGGTCTACGAGGCGCCGGAAACGCGCACTGTCCAGGCCCGCTGGGAAGAACCGCCCCGCCGGCGCCCCATCTTTCCGTCGATCGACGGAAACACGCCCTATCCGTCCGACCATGGCGTCGCCCCCGCGGGCGCCGCGCCCATCCAACCCGCCGCCTGATCGCCCTCGCCTTTCGCGCCCGCCCCGGCTAGAGCCTCGGCCCATGACCGACGAGGCCGTCCAGATCATCGCCCGCGGGCCCCGCGCCATCGCCGAGGCCGCCGCCGCCGCCCTCGAAGCCCAACCCGCGACCGAGGCCCTGACCTTCTCCATCCTGGAGGAGGACGAGGATCGCGACGTCTGGCGGATCGACGCCTTCCCGACCGAGGACGACGAGCGGGCCGAGGCCGAGGCGGTGCTGCGGCGCTTCCCGGAGCTGCGGGTCGCCACCGAGGTGCTGGCCGACGCCGACTGGCTGGCGATGGCGCTCTCGGGCCTGCCGCCGGTGCGGGCGGGCCGCTTCTTCGTCTACGGCGCCCACGACCGGGGCCTGGCGCCCGCCAGCACCGTGAACCTGCGCATCGAGGCCGGCGCGGCCTTCGGCACTGGCCACCACGGCACGACGGTGGGATGCCTGTTCGCCTACGACCAGCTGCTCAAGCGCCGCCGGTACCTGCGCGTGCTCGACGTGGGCTGCGGAACCGGCGTCCTGGCCATCGCCGCCGCGCGGACCGGCTCGCCCGTGGCCGTCGGCACCGATATCGACGCCGCCTCGGTGCGGATCGCCAACGAGAACGCCAAGCTCAACGCCGCCCGCGCCCGTTTCGTCCACGCCTCGGGCCTGGGCCATTCGCTGGTCCGTGGCCATGGCCCCTACGACCTGGTGTTCGCCAACATCCTCGCCCCGCCTTTGGTGGCGCTGTCGGGCGACATCGGCCGCGCGCTGAAGCCCGGCGGCGTCGCCATCCTGTCGGGACTGCTGCGCACCCAGGAGCGCCGCGTGCTGGCAGCCTATCTGTCCAAGGGCTTCCGGCTGGTGCGCCGCATCCATCGCGACGCCTGGGCGACCTTGGTCCTGCGCCGGAGCTAGCCGGCCGCGCGGCGCGCGCCCAGCGTCTCGCGCCAATGCTGCTCGCGTGACTTGATGTGGTCGGAGAGGCCAAGCGGCGTCATCTCCTCGGTCTCGATCCGCTCCAGCACCTCGAACGCAAAGCTCGCCTCGCCGTGCGCGGTCCAGGCCGCCTGCATCTGGCGGTTCGCATGCCCGCCGGTGCGCAGGCCGAACCAGACGCCGTTCTGCTGCTTGTCGATATTGCGCGAGCCGCCGACCCACACCTCGCCCGTGGCCGCGCAGCGCACGGCGAAGACGCCGGCGTCGATCTTCTGTTCCCGGTAGTCCCGGACCATCTGGCGGCGGGTCGGCTTGTCCATGCGCGGCCCATAGACGATCCGGCGCCGGCCGTCAATTTTACCCGGGCAAAATAGAGACGTCTTCGCCTCTTTGCCGACGCCGCGCGAACGGCTTACATGCCGCCCATGCGTCAGACCTTCGATGAGACCACCGATCCCTCGTTCGGCCCGCGGCACGTGCCGCTGATCCGCCAGGCCATGGCCGACCAGGGCCTCGACGGCTTCCTCGTGCCGCACGAGGACGAGCACCAGAACGAATACCTGCCCGCCGCGAACGACCGGCTCGCCTGGGCCACCGGCTTCACCGGCTCGGCCGGCGCCGCCGTGATCCTGCAGGACAAGGCCGCCGTGTTCGTGGACGGCCGCTACACCCTGCAGGTCCGCGACCAGGTGGACGGCCAGCTGTTCGAGATCCGCGACCTCGTGGAGGGCGGCGTCCCGGCCTATCTGGAAGCCGCCGCAGCTCGCGGCCAGAAGATCGGCTACGACCCGCGCCTGCACAGCCCCGACGCCCTGGCCCGGCTCAAGGAAGCCGCCGCCAAGGCCGGCGCCGAACTGATGCCGGTGAACGACAATCCGCTGGACCGAGCCTGGGGCAAGGCGCGCCCGGCCCAGCCGGCGGCCCCGGTCGTGCCGCATGCCCTGGCGTATTCCGGCGAGGACTCGGCCGACAAGCGCGCCCGCGTGGGCGCCGCGCTGGCCGGCAAGGGCGCCGATGCGGCCGTGCTCACCGCGCCCTCGTCCATTGCCTGGCTGTTCAACGTGCGCGGCGGCGACGTCATCCGCTCGCCGCTTCCCATCGGCCAGGCCATCCTCGCCAAGGATGGCACGGCGCGGCTGTTCCTCGATCCCGCCAAGGTGACGCCCGAGCTGCCCGCCTGGCTCGGCAACCAGGTGCGGCTGGAAACGCCTGACGATCTGCCGGCCGCGCTCGCCGAGCTGAAGGGCCAGAGCGTGCTGGTCGATCCGGCCCAGTCGTCGGCCTGGTACTTCGACACCCTGGCCGCGGCCGGCGCGAGCGTGGTGCGCGGCGAAGACCCCTGCGCCCTGCCCCGCGCCTGCAAGAACGCCGTGGAGATCCAGGGCAGCCGCGACGCCCACGCCCGCGACGGCGCGGCCCTGACCCGCTTCCTCCACTGGCTGGCCACCGAGGGCCAGACGAACCCGCCCGACGAGATCGAGGCCGTCTCCAAGCTGGAGGCTTTCCGCGAGGCCACCGGCGCGCTGAAGGACCTCTCCTTCGACACCATCGCGGGCGCGGCCTCGAACGGCGCCATCGTGCACTACCGGCCCACCGAACGGCTCAACAAGCGCGCCGAGAAGGGCTCGCTGATGCTAGTCGATTCCGGCGCCCAGTACCTGGACGGCACCACCGACGTCACTCGCACGGTGGCCATCGGCGAGCCCAGCGACGAGATGCGCGAGCGCTTCACCCTGGTGCTCAAGGGCCACCTGGCGCTGGCGGCCATCCGGTTCCCCGCCGGCACCACCGGCTCGGCCATCGACGTGCTGGCGCGCCAGGCGCTGTGGATGCACGGCCTCGACTACGACCACGGCACCGGCCACGGCGTCGGCAGCTACCTGGGCGTGCACGAAGGCCCGCAGCGCATCTCCAAGGCGCCCAACACCGTAGCGCTGAAGCCGGGGATGATCCTCTCGAACGAGCCCGGCTACTACAAGGAAGGCGGCTACGGCATCCGCATCGAGAACCTGCAGGTGGTCACCGAGCCGGCCCCGATCCTGGGCGGCGAGCGGCCGATGCTGGGCTTCGAGGCCCTGACCCTGGCGCCCATCGACCGGCGGCTGATCGTGGCCGACCTGCTCTCGCCGGACGAGCGCGCGCAGCTCGATGCCTACCACGCCCGCGTGCTGGCCGTGGTGGGGCCGCAGCTCGAACCAGAGGTCCGGGCCTGGCTGACCGACGTCACGGCGCCGCTGTCGTGAGCGAACCCGCCCCCAACGCCGGACAGATCGCCTACTGGAACGAACAGGCCGGCCCTACCTGGGCCCAGCTGCAGGAGCCGCTCGACCGCCAGCTCGCCCCGCTGGGCGGCCGCGCGATCGAGGCGCTGGCGCCGAAGCCCGGCGAGCGGATCCTCGACATCGGCTGCGGCGCCGGCGCGGCCAGCCTGGAGCTCGCCCGCGCCGTGGCGCCCGGCGGGAGCGTGCTGGGCGTCGACATCTCCCATCCGCTGCTGGAGGTGGCCCGCCACCGCGCCGAGGCCGTCGAGGGCGCGACGTTCCTCGAAGCCGACGCCCAGACCTATCCGTTCGAACCGGCCAGCTTCGACGGCGCCTTCTCGCGGTTCGGCGTGATGTTCTTCGCCGATCCGCCGGCCGCCTTCGCCAATATCCGCCGCGCGCTGAAGCCGGGCGGGCGCCTGGCGTTCGTCTGCTGGCGCGAGCCGCGGCTGAACCCCGCGATGACCCTGGCCATGGCCGCGGCCCAGCAGATCGTCGAGCCGCCGCCCCCGCCCGAGAAGGGCGCGCCCGGCCCCTTCGCCTTCGCCGATCCCGACCGCGTCCGCGCCGTCCTGGCCGGCGGCGGGTTCGAGGACGTGGCCGTCACGCCCTTCGAGGCCAGGATCGGTCCCGGAAACCTGGACGTCACCATGGGCCTGCTCATGCGGGTCGGCCCCCTGGGCGCCCTGCTGCGCGAGCATCCCGACAAGCGCGACCTCGTGCTGGAGACCGTGCGCGCCGCCATCGCCCCCCACGACGGTCCCGACGGCGTGAAGCTCGACAGCGCCACCTGGATCGTCACCGCCCGCGCGCCGAAGGCCTAGCCGCCATGACGCATCGCCCGGCCCTCCGCGCCGCGGCCGCCCTGGCCGCCATCGCCTTCGCGACTTCTGCCGCCGGCGCGCCCGCGCCGGACGAGGCGGCCGCCCTGGCCACCGTCCAGCGCTTCTTCGACGCCATGGCCGCCGTCGACCGCGCGACGCTGGCCGAGGTGACCTTTCCCGACGGCGTCTTCACGGCCGTGGGTTTCCGCCCGAACGGCGAGCGGCGGCTGGACCGCATCCCGGTCGGCGGCTTCATCGCCGGCCTGAAGCCCGGCTTCCACGAGGCGATGTGGGACCCGCAGATCCGCCTGCGCGGCGACCTCCTGGCGACGGTCAGCGGCCCCTACGAGTTCCAGGCGGACGGAAAGACCACCCACTGCGGCGTCGACGTCTTCGACCTGGTCAAGGCCGACGGCCAATGGCGCATCGCGGCCCTCACCTGGACCGCCGAGCCCGACGCCTGCCCGGCTTTGAAGGCGGCGCGCGCAGCCCCCTAGATCACGCTGCGTCCGGCCCGCACGCGCTCGGCCGGCGCCTGGAACATGGCCCGCACGACGGCTGCGTCGGTGCGGGTGACCAGCAGCACGCCGTCGCCGGCTTCGAACAGCACCTCCGGCCCCGGCCGGGTCACCACCTCGCCGTTGCGGCGATCGAGCTGGACCACGAAGCAGCCGCCCTTCGCGCGCCGCTCCATCTCACCCACGGAATGGCCGATCGCCCCGGAGTTCTCGGTGACGGTCACCACCTCCATCAGCAGGCCCAGGTCGCGCAGGGTCTTGTCGAAGTCGCGCATCCGCTCCGAGCCGCGGATGAACCGCGCCGTCTCGGGATAGAGGATCATCTCGGCCATCCGCTCGGCGCCGATGTGGGTGGGCAGCACCACCTTGTCGGCCCCGGCGTAGAGCAGCTTGCTCTCGGTCGACGGCATCTCGCCGCGGGCGATGATGTGCAGGTCGGGGTTCAGGCTGCGGGCCGTCAGCGTGATGAAGACGTTGGCCGCGTCGTCCGGCACCACCGTCGCCAGCACCCGCGCGCGTCCGATGCCGGCGGCCTTCAGCGACGCCTCGTCGGCCGCGTCGAGCTGCACCACCAGATAGCCTTCCGCGCGGGCCGCGGCGGCGCGCTCCTCGTCGCGTTCGAGGATCAGGATGGGGACGCCGCCGTCCCGCAGGTCCTTGGCCAGCATCACCCCGATCCGGCCGAAGCCGCACACGATGACGTGGTCCTTCAGGCGCTCGATATCCGAGGCCGCGTTGTCCATGCCCAGGACCTCCCTGATCTGGCCGATGGTGAAGACCTGAACCAGCACGCCGGTCAGCAGGATCATGCCCGTACAGCCGAAGGCGATGACCATGATCGTGAGCAGGTGCAGGTACGGCGTGTTGACCGGATGCACTTCCTCGTAGCCGACCGAATAGACGGTCAGCACGACCATGTAGAGCGCGTCCGGGAAGCTCCAGCCGGCCGCCATGTAGCCGCCGACCGCCGCCGCCACGAGCGCCAGCATGAGGACCACCACCGCGACCAGGTTCCTGAGCGGCGAGCCCATCAGCCGGGAGACGGCGCGATTCATGGGCCCGATTTGCGCCTCGCCCGCGCCGCCGCGCCAAGGCGAAGCTGCCGCGCAGGCCGCCGCGGAACGCCGGCGCCTGAAGTTTGGTCAGCCCGCCTCGGCCGCCGAGAGCGCCCTCACCTGGGCCACATAGGCCTCGGCGTCGAATGCGCCAGCGATCGACCTCGCCTCAAATCTTCTTCCTAAAGTTGCGTATGCAATGTTAAGTGGCATATTGACCGAATGCGTAGGAGGAGGCGAGCCGGTGTCGATAGGATTCATCAGTTACCTGGACGAAGCAACGGGCGCGGTGATCGCCGTAAGCTCGTCCCATCCGCTTCCCGTGACCGGCGGAGGTAGTGGAAGCGGCGCATCTCAAGGCGCCGTCACCACTAGCGCGCCGGCCTACACAGATGGGACGAACGACGATCTGAGCCTCGATACACACGGCGGTCTTCGCACTGTCGTTCAGGCCTCTGACGGAACGCCCGTGGATTGGAGCGCCCCTGTCGAGATCACCGGACGTGGAAGCGCCGGAACGGCAGACACCGGGGTTGTCACGGTCCAGGGCATCACCGGCGGAACTGCCGTTCCCGTCTCCAACCCCAGCGCCGGGAGTTTCCAGGCCCAAGTGCAGGGACCGGTAGCCGACGATGCTGCAGCGTCCGGAAATCCTGTTCCAGTCGGGGGCAAACACAACGCCACTCTCCCGACCTATGCGGATGGTGATCGCACGCAGTGGCAGGCCACTTCCAGGGGCAGTTTGATTGTCGAAGGGCCAACCGCCAGTGCGGCCGCAGCGGTCGCGCGGCCGATTCCCATCGCCGGCGTCTACTATTCGTCACCCGCCACGCTTACGGATGGTTGGGGTTCCTACGCGACCCTCGACAGCAAAGGTAACCTCAACGCCAAGATGAACGTCAATGCAGCGGCGGGGTCAGACACACAGTCCAACACCATGGGCTTCGTGGTGCGCTCCGACACGCCCACCTCGACGCTTTTACTTGGTGTTGGCCCATCGCTTTACAACGGTTCTACTTGGTCGCGCCAAGCGCAGATCGGCGCCACGTTTGGTTCAAATGTCGGGGTGGCTGCCGTTGCACAGGCTGGAGCGTCCTTCAGACACGTCACCACCAATACCTCCACCGACGTGAAGACATCGGCGGGAATTCTCCACAAGGTGGTGATCAACACCGCCGGCGCTTCATCCAACACCCTCACGCTCTACAATGACACCACGGGGGGCACCTCCAACGCGATTGCCGTTATCGACACCACGTCGGGTATCGACACGCTTGCCTACGACCTCCACTTCGGCAACGGCCTCCAGGCTGTGACGGCCACAGGAACGGCTGCCGACATCACCATCGTGTATCGCTGATGGCCGGGCCCGGAAGAATGAGGATGGGGGTGTATGGGGCCCCCCCTGTTCTCCAGGACGTCACCTACACAATTGGCGCGTTGACGCTGGCTGGATCCGCGTCTGTCGGCGGAGGCGCGGTTCGCCTCTCCAGCGCCACACTCGGGCTCCTCGTCGACGGCTACGTGGATTCTTGGACAGTGGGGACCGCCACGACCGGCACCAATGGAGACTGGGTGCGGGCCGGCGGCGGGTCAACTGCCGAGGGAAACACGGCTAGGACTCCAACGCCTGCCGTCAGCCGCACCTTCAACGACACCACCTACGTCTTCCCGGTAACGGCGACGAACGCCTACGGCACCAGCAACACCGCCACCATCACGATCAACATCATGGCAGGCGCTGCAAGCTGGGGCGACAAGCCGACTGGCGGCTTCAATGACAACTTCGCCGCGGCGGTCATCGGCTCAGTTGCGATCTTCGAGGCAAATTTCGGAACCGCCATCATCATGTCCACGGGCGTAAACCGCGGCAACACGGGGATCTCGATCCAAGACCTTGCTTTCGCGGGGCCGTCATACGTGACCTTGAGAGATGCTGATCCTGCGAGGCCGGGCCTCTACAATCAGTGCGCCCTCGCGCGCTGCAACTACATCGACGTCAACGCGATCAATTGCGGCCAGGGGGCTCCCAAGACGATCCAAACAGGCCGCTTCTTGTTGGCGGGAAGTCAGCATTGGTCGCTGACCAACTGCACAGCAATCGACGCGAAGGACGATCCTCCCCTCCAGACGGGAGGCGGTGTCTACGCCATTCTTTTGGTGGGTTCCGGTTCGACGCATTGCTCAAACTGGATCATCGAAAACTTCATTTCCGAAGGCCAGTTCGGGGGGATCAAGGAAGCCTCCACCACGGGTCTTGTCCACGACGGCGTAGTGAATGGCATCAAGATCAGGTGGTCGCGAGACAACGCGATGTTCTGGACCACGTGGACCGATATCCAACTCAACGATGTGTGGATCGTCTCGAACCTGATCTATGGCGGGCTCCACCCGGATCAGATTCAACGCGCCGACCAGCATTCGGCGACTCGCGTGACGATCAATCGTCTCTTCACGGCCGTTGCGGGAGGCGACTATCCGCAAGGCTTGTGGCATGGGGCAGCGGGTGCATCGACGGAAGTTGATTTCACCATCAACAACGGTTTGATCGTGGAGAGCCAACAGGCCGGTGTGGCGTTCAGCTGCAACGATGGCGGCCTCGTGAAGAACGTCACGCTTTATGCGGCAACGACGCCCCCGGAACCTCCCATCACCAACGGCGGCTCATTCTACGCAGACGGTGCTGCCGGAGTGTGGCCAAACCCAGTGAACATTCGACGTGTATATGCTTTCGGAAAAAAGCTTGAGGAAAACTCAGGTGGATTTTCAGAAGGAATTGGGGTCATATTCAGGAATAATGGAGGAACTCAGGCGAATGATTTTTCCACCCCCAACCCAACTAATATTTTAGATTCCATTACAACTGAAGAGTGGGACGCAATGACATTTCAGGAAATCTTCGAACTTCACAATTCGATCTTCACGCCTGGATCCAACTTGGCCGTCGGGGATGGTACCTACATTGGCGCGTTTGATGCCGATGGCAACTGGAACGAAGCTGGATGATCGTTACGCGCGAACTCTCTTCAGACTTTTGGCGGGCTTGCGCCTCAACATTCTAGTCTGACGAAGGGACGACCTAGCCAAGCCATAGATATGAAGCGCCGTCGCCGGAACGGGGTATCGAGGTTCTGACGCGACTGCATGAGCTATCGCTTGGCATTCATCCAAATTCACGACGCCTCGGCCGCCGAGAGCGCCGCCACCTGGGCCACATAGGCCTCGGCGTCGAATTTCCGGAAGGTGTTCTGGCCCATGGAGCGCACCGTGCCGAACACCGGCTGCGGGCCCCACGGGCGGTCGTGCAGGCCGAACAGCCAGCCGACGTTGGTGAACGAGTTCGGGTCGCGCCCGTCGAGGAACCAGCGGTTGTTCAGCGCCAGCGTCGTCTCGAAGGCCTCTTCCGGCGTCCGCGACCAGTGGAGGATCTTCTTCCCCCAGTACATGCGCATGTGATTGTGCATGTAGCCCGTGTCGCGCATCTCGCGCATGGCGGCGTTCCAGTAGGGGTCGTGCGTCTCGCCGGCCTCGAACTGCGCGCGGTCGTAGAAGTGGGGCCGCTCGTCGCCCGCGTGGTCGGCCAGGGTCCTGCGGGCCCAGTCCGGCAGGGCGCCGTATTCGTCGTAGCGCGGCTCGAAGAGGGCGTGGTTCATCGCCAGCTCGCGCCGGACGATCAGCTCCTCCAGATAGGTCGCCACGCCCGTCCGCTGGCCCGAGCGGCGCACCGCCAGGGCGATCTCCACCGGCGAGATCTGGCCGAAATGCAGATAGGGGCTCATGTGCGAGGCGACGCCGGCTTCCGGCCTCCCGCGCTCGGCTTCGTAGCGGCCCAGCGCATCCTCGACGAACCGGGCCAGCCGGCGCCGGGCCGCCGCCTCGCCGGGCTCGAACCGGCGCACTTCGCCGACCTCCTGGTCGATCTTCAGGTCGCGCAGGACGGCGCCGACGTCGCCGAGGTCGATCGCGCCGTCCACGGGCGGGGCCGTCCAGGCGTGACGCACCGGGGTTTCCGGCAGGTCGTGCAGGGAGTCGTCCCACAGGCGTTGCACCTTGGGCCGCAGCGTCCGGGCCGCGTACTCGTGCTTGCCCGACGCCGCCTCCACCGGGACCACGACGTCGCCCTCCACCTGGACGAGACGCCGGCCGAGATCCTCCGCCAGCCGGGCGCGCCAGGCCCGCTGGATGCGCAGGTAGCCACGGTCGCAGACGACCAGCGCCGCCTCCGCCGCCAGCTCGCGGACCAGCGCATGGGGCGGCTGCTTGCGGATCGCAAATCCGATCCCCCGCTCGGCCAGGGCCCGCTCCACTTCGGCCAGGCCCCGCAGCATGAAACCGTAGTGCCGCGCATTGGCCTCGGGGAACGCCGCCAGCCCGAAGGCGACCAGCACCGGCAGCCCGAGCGCGTTCGCCTGCTCCACTGCGTATTCCAGCGCCGGGTTGAAGCCCCCGCGCTGCGACTGCTGCATCCAGTAGAGGACGTAGCGCGCGCCTTCGGGGCGGACGGGCGCCTCGACGAGGGTCTGAAGGCGCGTGGCGGGGATCATCCTCCCACCATCGCGATCCACTCGTCCTCGGTCATCACCTGGATCCCGAGTTCGGTGGCGGTCTTCAGCTTCGAGCCGGCGCCCGGGCCGGCGACGACGATGTCGGTCTTCTTCGACACCGAGCCCGAGACCTTGGCGCCCAGCCGCTCGGCCTGGGCCTTGGCCTCGTCGCGGGTCATCCGCTCCAGCGTGCCGGTGAACACCACCGTCTTGCCGGCCACGGCGGTGTCGGTCTTGGGCTTCTCGGCCTCCTGGACCTGCAGCTCGTCCTTCAGCGCCTGGACGATCCGTCGGTTGTGGTCCTCGGCGAAATAGGCGGCGGCCGCGTCGATCACGGCGCCGCCGATCTGGTCCATGGCGTCAAGCTCCTCGACGGCCTCGGGATCGCGCGCGGCGACCTTGTCCATGGCCTCCAGGAACGCCTCGATCGTCCCGTATCCGCGGGCCATGACCACGGCGGTCGTCTCGCCGATGTGCCGAATGCCCAGGCCATAGATGAAGCGGTCGAGCGCGATCGTCCGCCGCGCCTCGATACCCTCGAACAGGTTCTTCACGCTGGTCTCGCCGTAGCCCTCGGTCTCCAGCAGTTCGTCGCGGTGCGCGTGCAGGCGGAAGATGTCGGCGGGCTCTGCGATCCAGCCGCGTTCGACGAAGGCGGTGAGCTGCTTTTCGCCCAGCCCCTCGATGTCGAAGGCCCGCCGGGAGACGAAGTGGCGCAGGTGCGCCAGCCGCTGGAAGGGGCAGGCGAACTCCCCGGAACAGCGGCGCACCACCGTCTCCGCCCCCGAGGCCGTGGTCTCGCGCACCACCTCGGTCTTCAGGTCGCAGGGGCACACGTGCGGGAACTCGAACGGCGCAGGCTCGGGCTTCGGCCGCTCCTCGGGAACCACGCGCACGATCTGCGGGATCACGTCGCCGGCGCGCTGCAGGATCACGGTGTCGCCCACCCGCACGTCCAGGCGCTCGATCTCGTCGGCGTTGTGCAGGGTTGCGTTGGTGACGACCACCCCACCCACGGTGACGGGCGTCAGCCGCGCCACCGGCGTCAGGGCCCCCGTGCGGCCCACCTGGATGTCGATGGCCTCCAGGACGGTGCGCGCCTGCTGGGCCGGGAACTTCCGCGCGATGCCCCAGCGCGGGGCGCGGGAGACGAAGCCCAGCCGCTGCTGCCAGTCCAGCCGGTCGACCTTGTAAACCACCCCGTCGATGTCGAAGCCCAGCTTCGGCCGCTCAGCCTCCATGCGGGCGTAAGCGTCCAGCAGGCCCTTGGCGCCTTGGACGCGCTCGGACTGCGGCGTGACCTGGAACCCCCACGACTTGAGTTTCGCCAGCGCCTCCCACTGGGTCTCGGCGAACGGTTCGCTCAGGAGACCCCAGGCATAGGCGAAGAAGCGCAGCGGCCTCTGGGCCGTGACCTTCGAATCGATCTGACGCAGCGAGCCGGCGGCGGCGTTGCGGGGATTGGCGTAGGTCTTCTGGCCCGCCGCCTCGGCGGCCTCGTTCAGAGCCGCGAACTCCGCATGGCCCAGATAGACCTCGCCGCGCACCTCGATGGTCTCGGGCCAGCCCGAGCCCTTCAGCCGCCTGGGGATCTCGCCGATGGTCGAGACATTGGCGGTCACATCCTCGCCGACCCGGCCATCGCCGCGGGTCGCCGCCTGGACCAGCACGCCGTTCTCATAGCGGATCGAGCACGACAGGCCGTCGATCTTGGGTTCGGCGGTGTAGGCGACCTCCTCCTCCAGCTTCAGGAACCGCCGCACGCGGGCGTCGAACTCGACCGCGTCCTCGTCGGAGAAGGCGTTGTCCAGGCTGAGCATCGGCACGCCGTGCTCGACCGGGGCGAACTGCTCCGCCCGCGTCGCGCCCACCCGGAAGCTGGGCGAATTCTCGCGGATCAGGTGCGGGAATCGGGCCTCGATCTCCGTGTTGCGGCGCTTGAGCGCGTCGTAGTCCGCGTCCGAGATCGCGGGCGCATCCTCCTGGAAGTAACGGATGTCGTGCGCCGCGATCTCGTCGGCGAGGCGGGTCAGCTCGGCGACGGCTTCGGCCTCGGTGAGCTGTTCGACGGACTTCGGCGCGGCGACCATGGCGGCAAGCTGTAACCCGCACCGCGGCGTCGACGAAAGCCGAATGCGGCCGGCATGGCGGCCGTCAGCTCCCGAAGATCCAGTCCCCGGTGAGGGTGCTCATCTGCACGCCCACCAGGATCATCTGGCCGCCGCCCGTCATGTCGATGACCGTGTCGGCCCCGACCTGGGAGACTGTGTAGACGGTGCCCGGATCGAGTTGCACCCGGTCGCCCTCGGCGATGTGGAAGTCCAGCACCCGGTCGATCCCGGCCGCCCCGAAGGTGTGGAAGCGGTCGGCGCCCGCCCCGCCGGTGATGGTGTCGTCGCCCTTGTCGCCCGAGACGAAGTCGTCCCCGGCCCCGCCGTTGACGATGTCGTCGTTCTGGCCGCCGCGGACGATGTCGTCCCCGTCGCCGCCCTCGCAGGTGTCGTTGCCGAGGTTGCCGTAGACCAGGTTCTGGCCGGCCGAGCCCACCAGGCTGTCGTTGTCCTTGCCGCCGACCACCCAGTCGTCCCCGCCGCCGGAGACGCAGGTGTCGTCGCCCTGGTTGCCGTTGATGTCGTCGAAGCCCGTCCCGCCCACGATGGAGTCATTGCCCTCCTCGCCGCGGAGATAGTTGGTCCCGCCGGGGTCGGTAATGAGGTCATCGCCGGCGCCGCCATAGATCGCGTTGGCGCCGGTCGAGCCGTTGAAGGTGTCGGCCTGGGCGCTGCCCCGGATGTCCTCGATGCTGGTCAGCACGTCGCTGCTGTCGCCGCTCGTGTTCTGCGGGCCGCTGATCGAGAGGTCGGCGTGGATGCCGCGCGGCGCGAACTGGTAGTCGACCATGTCCTCGCCGTCGCCGCCGTCGATGACGTCGCTGCCGGCGTCGCCGTTCAGCGTGTCGTTCCCTCCGAACCCCTCCAGCACGTCTTCCTCGATGCTGCCGGTGATGTTGTCGTCGCCGGCCGTGCCCCTGTAGAGCGGCATGCGTGTCTCCCTCTCGCCACTGCGCCTGCGCCGAGAGGTCGGCGCCGGCCGTTCGAGGTTCGGGACCCTCGCGCGGGTTCACCACACCGCCGAGGTGATGAAGGGCTTATGGCTTCATCATGCGGCGGGCCTTGCGCCTCGGACGCCTCTTGTCGTTCAGTGGTCGGGGGGAGGCGTGTGCGTGTCTGACCATCCGGCAATACGACTCGCCGAGGAGCCCGCGTTCCGCCTCGGAATCCTCGAGGTCACCCCCGCGAAGCGTCAGGTCGCCTGGAACGGCAAGAGCCGGACGCTCGAGCCGCGGGTCATGCAGGTGCTCGTGGTCCTGGCCGGCTCCAGGGGCGATGTCGTGGGTCGCGACGAGCTCATTCGCCGCTGCTGGGACGGCCGCGTCGTCGGCGACAACGCCATCAACCGGGTCATCTCGCTGCTCCGGGACCTGGCCGCCGAGACGGGCGCCTTCGAGCTGGAGACCGTCATCAAGGTCGGCTACCGCCTGACCGGGGCCGGCGCTCCGGCCGACCGGCCCGAGGCCTCCCGGCGCGGCGTCCGGTTCGGCAGGCCCGGCGTGATCGCCTTGGTCGCCGTGGCGGCGCTTGCGGTGCTGGCGGGCTGGCTGTTCATCCGGTTCGGCCCGGCGTCTCGCGAACAGGGCCGGGTGGAGGTCGCCGTCTTCGATGCGAGACGCGACGATCCCGACCTGCGCAGGCTCGCGGCCGGCGTACAGGATTCCATGCTCGCCGCCCTCACGCGCACGGGGATCGACACTGCCCCGGCGGGCGCGGCCGGCGCGCGCCGGGCGGAGCTGCGGGTGTCGGGCTCCGTCGACCGCCAGGGCGATCAGGTCGTGATCACGGCGCAGGTCGAGGACGGCCGCAGCGGCCTCGTCCTTTCCTCGCTAAAGCTCGATCGGCCGGCGGGCGCCACGGCCGGGTTCGCCGACCAGGTGGCGCTCGGCGTCACGGCGGGCCTGGACTGCGCCCTGTCGGACCGGCGCCAGTCGAGGCAACCGTTTCCGCCCAACATCCTGGCGCTCTACCTCAACGCCTGCGACGCCGTCGCCCGCGAGGCCAACACCCAACGGATGCTCGAGACCGGCCGCAAGCTGGTGGCCGCCGCGCCGAAGCTGGCCGCCGCCCATGCGCTCTATGGCATCGCCCAGGCGAACGCCGCGACGGAAGCGGATGACCCGGCCGCCGCCGAGGCGCTGCGCGTCGGGGCCAGGAGTTCCGCCGCGAAGGCCCTGAGCCTCGATCCGCGCACGCCCAAGGCCTACCTCGCCATCGCCAACAGCTATCCCGCGGGCGGGCACTGGGCCGTGCGCGAGGCGAACTACCTGAAGGCCCATGCGATCGACCCGAACCTCAATCCAGGGCGCATCAGCTATATCGCGCTGCTGCGTGAGGTGGGCCGCCTCGACGCGGCCCGCGCCATCGCCGAGCAGGTGATGGCCTCCGGCGATCCCCGCACCGCCACCTATGCGCGAATTCCGATGATCTCCATCGCCGGCTCCCAGGGCGATCTCGACACGGCCAGACGTGTCCTGAAGGAACTGGAGCGGTCCGACCCGCAACTCGCCCGGCAGATCGGCTGGCTCGTGGCCATCACCTACGAGGAACCCGAGCAGGCGCTCGCCCGCCTGCGCGCGCTGGGGCCGCAGGTGGCGCCGAACACCGGGGCCTACGTCTGCAATGTGAAGTTCCTGGAGGAGCTGCCCGGCCGTATCGCCCGGCGCGCCCATGGCCTGCCGGCCGCCTGCGATATCGCGCCGCCGTCGCGGCGCGCCCAGATGCTGGCCCGCGAGGGTGACGTCGACGGGGCCTTCGCCGAGGCCGACCGAGCGCTGTCGTCGCCCGACGTGTTCGCGGCCTTCCTGTTCTTCGCCGCCACCAAGTCGCTGCGCAGCGATCCGCGGTTCATGGCCCTGGCCGCGAAGGCGGGCCTGACCGACTACTGGCGCAAGAGCGGCCACTGGCCCGACTTCTGCGCCCAGCCGGGCCTGCCCTACGACTGCAAGGCCGTGGCCGCCGCGCCCCCGCCCGTGCGGCTCAGCGCTGGACGATCTGGGTAAGGACGCCGCCCGTCTCGGAGGGATGGACGAACACCTGCCCCTTCACCGGATTGCCAGGTCCCGGATCACCCACCAGCCGCACGCCCTTGGCCCGCAGGTCGGCGAGGGTCGCCTCGATGTCGTCCACCTGCATGGCGATCAGGTGCACCCCCTCGCCGCGCTCGGCCAGCCGCTTCGCGATCGGGCCCTGGTCGTCGATATTGGAGACCAGTTCGACGTACGACTCCGGGAAGCGGAAGAACGCCATCTTCATGCCCGCCGCGGCCGCCTCGCGCCGTTCGCTGACCGGCGCGCCATAGATCGCCTCGTAGCGGCCGACCGCCGCGTCGAGGTCCTTCACGGCGATCACCACGTGATCCACACCCTTGAACATCCGGCGCTCCTCTTCCTTATTGGCCGAAGAGCTATCAGTCGCGGCCCGGGACGCCAACGCTCCCGGCGGGTCGCTCAGGCGTCCATCAGCGCCCGGGCGGCCGCGCGCGCCGCGTCGGTGATCTGGGCGCCGGCGAGCATCCGGGCGATCTCCTCCTCGCGATCGGCCGGGCTCAGCACCTCGACGGCCGTGCGCAAGCGCTCCCCGTCGCCGGCCTTGGCGATGCGCCAGTGCGCCTCGGCGCGGGCCGCCACCTGCGGGCTGTGCGTGACCACGAGCACCTGGGCCGCGCCCGCCAGGCGCTTGAGCCGCAGCCCGACCGCGTCGGCCACCGCGCCGCCGACACCCTGGTCCACCTCGTCGAAGATCATCAGCGGCTGCGGCCCGCCGCCGCGCCCGGCCAGGGCGGCCTTCAGCGCCAGGGCGAACCGCGCCAGCTCGCCGCCCGAGGCGATGGCGCCCAGATCGCCGAACGGGGCGCCCGGATTGGTCGAAATCTCGAACGCCACGCGGTCGAGGCCTGCCGGCCCGGCCCGCTCCTCGGCCAGCGGCTCGACGGCCACCCGAAAGCGAGCCTTCTCCAGCTTCAGCGGCGCGAGTTCGTCCATCACCGTGGCGGCGAGCCGTTCGCCGGCCTCGCGGCGCGCGGCGGTGAGCGCGGCTGCGGCATCGAGATAGGCTTTCCGCGCGGCCCCCGCCGCGGCCTCGGCCGCCTTCAGCGTCGCTTCCGACGACTCGATCGCCCGCAGGCGCTCGGCGAACGCCACGCGCAGGCCGGGCAGGTCGTCGACCTGGACGCCCAGCTTGCGGGCCAGGCCGCGCAGGTCGAACAGCCGTTCCTCGGCCTTCTCCAGCCGGTCGGGCTCGAAGTCGAAGGCGGCGGCGGCCAGGTCGATCGCCGCCTCGGCCTCGCCGGCTTCCACCAGCACCCGGTCCAGCGCCTCGGCCGCGGCGGCCAGACGCGTCACCGCCGCGCCGTCGGCGGCCGCGCCGGCCGTCATCGCCCGCTCCCGCGCCCGTTCCAGCGCTCGGATCGCGGAGGCTGTCTTGGGGCCGAGACCGTCGAAGGTCTCCCTGGCCTGGTCGATGTCGGCGAGCGCCTTCTCGGCGGCGCCCAGCACGGCCCGCTCCTCGGCCAGTCCGGCTTCCTCCCCCTCGCGCGGGTCCAGGCGATCCAGTTCCGACAGGCGGAAGGTCAGTTCCTCGGTCTCGGCCGCCGCGCGCGCCACGTCGCCCTTCAGGGCGTCGACCCGTTCGCGCGCCTCGCGCCAGGCCGCCCAGGCGCTGGCCACCGCTCCGCCCTCGCCGCCCAGCGCGCCATAGGCGTCGAGCAGCGGCCGATGGGTCCGCGCATCGAGCAGGCCGACGGTCTCATGCTGGCCGTGCACCTCCAGCAGCGCCTCGCCCAGCTCCTTCAGCACGCCGACGCCGGTGGCCTGGTCGTTGACGAAGGCCCTGCTGCGGCCGTCGGCGGAGAGCGTGCGGCGCAGCACGAGGTCCTCGTCGCGGGCGTAGGCCAGGCCCTTCTCTTCCAGCAGACCCCAGACCGGGTGATCCGGCGCCGGCGCGAAGACCGCCGCGGCCACGGCCTGGGCCGAGCCGCGGCGCACGAGGCCCGCGTCGCCCCGCGCGCCGGTCGCCAGGCCCAGCGCGTCCAGGATGATCGACTTGCCGGCGCCGGTCTCGCCGGTGAGCGCCGTCAGGCCCGGCCCGATGGACAGGTCCAGGGTCTCGATCAGAACGACGTCGCGGATCTGCAGGCCGATCAGCATGGCGGCAAGATCGTATGGAATCAGACGCCCCGAAAGGGCTCAGTTCGCCTTCGGTTCCGCCTCGGCGGTGTCCTTCTTGTCGCCGCCGCCGAACGGCAGGCTGAACAGCTTGCGCTTCTTGGTGGCCTTGCTCGACGACACGACCGTGTTGGGCTCCTGCGCCTGCGGCGGCTTGACGGTCTTGTCCTTGTCCTTGCGGAACGGCAGCCGAAGGATGCCGCGCGCGCCGCCCGACTTGGGCTCCACCGCCGGCCTCAGGCCCTTGGACGTGAGGAGCTTGTAGGCGTCGGCGTACCACTGGTCGCCCGGATAGTTGTAGCCCAGCACCGCGCCGTTCCGCTTGGCTTCCTGCAGGAGGCCCAGGGTCAGGTAGCCCTCCACCAGGCGATAGAGCGCTTCGGGCGTGTGGCTGGTGGTCTGGTAGCGGTCGACGACGGTCTTGAAGCGGCCGATCGCGGCCAGGGTGTCGCCGTTGCGCAGGTACCAGCGGCCGATGGTCATCTCCTTGCCGGCGAGCTGGTCGTTGACCATGTCGATCTTCAGGCGCGCGTCGGCCGCATATTCCGTCGTCGGATAGCGCTGCACCACGTCGCGCAGGGACTCCAACGCCTGGCCTGTCGCGGCCTGGTCGCGGTTCACGTCCACGATCTGCTCGAAGTAGCAGATGGCCTTCACGTAGTGGGCGTAGGCGGCGGCCGGATTGCCCGGGTAGAGCTGGATGAAGCGGTCCGCGTCGCCGATCGCCTCGGCGTAGTTGTTGCCCTCGTAGTGGGCGTAGGCCTGCATCAGGATCGAGCGGCGCGACCACTCCGAATAGGGATGCTGACGCTCTACTTCCTGGAAGTAGCCGACGGCCTGGTTCCACAGGTGGCGATCCAGGCGGTTGGCGCCAGTGGCGTACAGCAGTTCGACGGGCCGCTCCTCGTAGGCGAGCCGCACCTTGCTCTTCTTGTTGCTGGCGCAGGCCGAAAGGGCGAGGGCGCAGGCGGTGGCGACCAGGACCACCCGAGACGAATTCCGAAGCTGCGACACCTTCACCTCAAGACCTGCGCGCCCCCACGCGGAGACGACGCTTCTACACTACGCAATGTGGCGCGCAAACGGCGTCGGGATCAGGAGCTAGAGGGTCTCGCGGAGGCTCTCGACCTGTTCGGCGTGCGTCGCCTTGGGCTTCTCCAGGCCGAGCTGTTCGCTGACCATCTCGGACAGCGAGGGCAGCGTGGCCCGGTCCACGCGGTGGCTGTCGCCCCAGAGGTCGGCGCGCATCAGCGCCTTGGGGCAATGCAGATAGGCCTCGCGCACCGCGATTCGCAGCAGCGTCTTCGGAACCTTGCCGAATTCGGCGAACCCCTCGGCAAGCGCCTCGTCCACCACGAGGCTGGCGCGGCCGTTGACCCGGTAGATGTCGTCGACGCCCGGGATCATGAACATCAGGCCCACCTCGCCCGAGCCCTGAGCGATGTTCTTGAGCGAGTCGAGCCGGTTGTTGCCGGGGCGGTCCGGCATCAGGAGGCTCTTGCCGTCCTCGGAGACCCGCACGAAGCCCGGCCCTCCGCCCCGCGGCGAAACGTCGACGCCGCCCTCGGGCCCGACGCTGGCCAGCGCCACGAAGGGCGAAAGCTCGATGAAGCGGCGTCCGTGCCTGTCGACGTGGCCGATGTCCTTGGCCACGGTCAGGGCGTGCGGCGGCTTGTAGAGCGCTTCCAGCTGAGCAGCGGCGTCGTCGGGCATGAGCGGACCTCCTGCCCTATACGATCATTCTTGCGAACGACTCGCAAGAACTTAGACGGCTTCGCGAAGGTCCTCGACCAGGGCGCGGAAGCGCCATGCGTGCGGCTTGGCCAGCAGGGCGCGGACGAGCGCGTTGTTCAGGCCGTGGCCGGCCAGCACGCCCTCGAAGCGCCCAAGCACGGGGCCGCCGAGCAGATAGAGATCGCCGATCGCGTCCAGCGCCTTGTGTCGGACGAATTCGTCCGGGCGGCGCAGGCCTTCCGGATTGAGGATCCGGTCGCCGTCGATCACCACCACATTGTCCATCGAGCCGCCGCGGGCGAGACCCATGGCGCGCAGCGCCTCGACCTCGTGCAGGAAACCGAAGGTGCGGCAGTCGGCGAGTTCGTCACGGAACGCCCGCTCATCCATCGCCATGTCGATGGCCTGACGGCCGATCGCGCCGCTGGCGAAGGCGATCTCGAACGCCACTTCGAAGCCGGTCGCCGGCTTGAGCGTCCCGCGCTTGTCGCCGTCGACCACCTCGACCGGCTCCAGGATCTCGATGAAGCGCCGCGCCTTCTCCTGCGGCCTCAGGCCGGCGCGGTCGAGGATGCGCACGAACGGGGCGGACGACCCGTCCATGATCGGCATCTCGGGCCCGTCCACCTCGACCACGGCGTTGTCGACGCCCAGCATGGCGAAGGCCGCCATCAGGTGCTCGATGGTCGAGACGGTCACGCCCTCGGCGTTTCCGATCACCGTCCCGAGCTGGGTCTTGCAAACCGCCTCGCCCCGGGCCGGGATGGCGTTGTCGCGATCCTTCACGTCGGTGCGCACGAAGACGATCCCGGCGTCCGCCGGGGCGGGGCGCACCGACACGCGGGTGTAGGCGCCCGTGTGCACGCCGACGCCAGCGAAGAGCGCGGGCGACATGACGGTGTGCTGAAACGCTGATGCGGCCAAGGCGGACCTTCCTGCAACGATACGCGGTGCTGCGACCGACACTTGCCCCCAACGCGCTGCTAAGGCGATTGATGCAGCGCAGCAAAGCACTTCGTGTTTCGCAATGTTTCGCTTCACGAGAGGTTAACGCACCCGAACCTCAACATCTTGATTCTAGGCGCGTTTCGCCGATCCCTAGACCGTCGGGCGGTGTGGCTTTCGGGTCTCAGGCGGCCGGATAGAGTTGGGCGCCCACGAGGTTGCTGGCGCGGTCCAGGATGCGGACCTGGACCGCCCGGCCAAGCTGGGCCAGGCAGGTCGCCAGCCGTCGCGCCTGGGCCTCGGCGCGGCCGCCGGACCGGAACACCAATGGCTCGATCCCAGCGCACACCACGGCCCAGCCGCTGGCCACCGGCGAAACCCAGATGATGCGTTGAGCGCTCATGGGCATCCTCCCGTCTTCGGACCCCGGGAAGATATTACCAGACCGGGGCGAGCTCCGGTCGTGGCGATTTCGTGAAGTTTTCTAGTTCGCGAGGCGTCGAAGGAACGAGGGGATCTCCAGATCCTCGCCCGCCTCGGCGGCCTCCTCGGGCGCGGCCTGTTCCACCGGCTGGGCGCCGCCTCGCGTCGCCGCGGGCCGCGGCGACGGAGCCGAAACCTGCGGGCCGCTGTCATAGCGCGGACGGCCGCCGAAGATCGACAGGAACCCGCCGCGGGGCTTGCGCGGCTCGAACGCCGGTTCGGCGAACAGCGGCTCGTCGGCCTCGTCGCCTTCCTCGGCCGCGGCCGGATCGACGATCCTGGCCACCGGCGCGCTGATGACGGGGGCGCTGGCCGCCGGCTCGGGCGACGCCTCGACCGCGGCCCCGGCGCTGAAGATATCCGGCTGCTCCTCCTCGCGCGCCTCCGCGGCGCCCGGCAGATCCACGACGCTCGCGGCGACCGGTTCGACCGTCGCCGGCTCGAGCTTCGGCTCGGCCGCAGCCACCGGCTCGGGCGCCGGCGCCGAGCGCGCGGCGATGGCCGAGCGGCGCTCGTGCTGGGGTTCGATGGCGGCGATCGCCGCGCCGTCCATGCCGGTCGCCACGACCGACACGCGGATCATGCCTTCCAGCGCCGGATCGAAGGCGGCGCCGAAGATGATGTTGGCCTCCGGATCGACTTGTTCGGAGATGGCGTTCGCCGCTTCGTCGACTTCCAGCAGCGTCATGTCGAGGCCGCCGGTGACATTGACCAGCACGGCCTTGGCGCCCTTCAGCGACACCTCATCGAGCAGCGGGTTCTGGATGGCGTTCTGGGCGGCCATCAGCGCGCGATCCTCGCCGGTCGCCTCGCCCGTGCCCATCATCGCCTTGCCCATCTCGGTCATCACCGTACGCACGTCGGCGAAGTCGAGGTTGATGAGGCCGGGCAGCACCATCAGGTCGGTGATCGAGCGCACGCCCGAGTGCAGCACCTGGTCGGCCATGCCGAAGGCTTCGGCGAAGGTCGTCCGCTCGTTGGCCACACGGAACAGGTTCTGGTTCGGGATGACGATCAGGGTGTCGACGTAGCGCTGCAGCTCGCTGATCCCGGCGTCGGCCAGGCGCATCCGGTGGCGGCCCTCGAAGTGGAAGGGCTTGGTCACCACGCCCACCGTCAGTATGCCGCGCTCACGGGCGCACTTGGCGATGATCGGCGCCGCGCCGGTGCCGGTGCCGCCCCCCATGCCCGCGGTGATGAACACCATGTGGGCGCCGTCGAGGTGCTCGCCGATCTCCGGAATGCTCTCCTCGGCCGCGCTCATCCCGACCTCGGGATGGGCGCCCGCGCCGAGGCCCTGGGTCACGGTGGCGCCGAGCTGGATGCGACGATCGGTCTTGGCGAACTGGAGCTGCTGGGCGTCGGTGTTGCCGACCACGAACTCCACGCCCTCGAGGCCCGCCTCGATCATGTTGTTGACGGCGTTGCCGCCGGCGCCGCCGATGCCGAAGACGACGATCCGCGGCTTGAGCTCGGTGGCCTGCGGCGCTGACAGAGAGATGGCCATGGACGTCCCGTCCTTCCCCAGAATTCTTGCGGTCCGGCGCTTCGCGGACGACCCCTGCCGCGAACCGCCCGGTAACGGTGCGTTAAGTACGCGCCGACACCCTTAATCGAGAGTTAACCGCCATAGCGTGAGTCGGACTTTGGTCGAGCTTGGGCGAACGTGATTTTCTGCCTTGCGCATAAGAGAAAACGCGCGAATCGACAGTAAAGCCGCGACGTCGTGACTCAGGCCCGACCTAGAGGTTGTCGCGCAGCCAGAACGCCGCCTTGGCGAACGGATTGGCGGTCGGGTCCAGCGGTTCGCGGCGCAGCTTGGAAGAGGCGAGCTGCCGGGTCGAGACCGCCTCGCGCGGCCCGAAGGCCGAACGGTGCAGAATCCCCGCGGCGGCCGTGAAGGCCGGGCCCGAAGCGGCGTCGGCCAGGTGCGGCACGCGGCGCGGGCGGCCCAGGCGCACCGGGCGGTCGAAGACGCGCACGGCCACCTCGCGCACGCCGGCGAGCTGGCTGGCGCCGCCCGTGAGCACCAGGCCCGCGCCGGGCTCGATCGGGGCGCCCGACGCCTTCAGCCGGTCGCGCAGCAGTTCCAGCGTCTCCTCCACGCGGGGCGCGATCACGCCCTTGAGCAGCGAACGCGGCGCGACCACGGGGCCCGCGCCGGGATCGTCGCCGCGCGGCGGGGCCTCGATCATCTCGCGATCCTCGTTGGCCGAGGCGATGGCCGAGCCGTGCAGCGTCTTGATGCGCTCGGCGCCGGCGATGGAGGTGGAAAGCCCGCGGGCGATGTCCTGGGTCACATGCTGGCCGCCGACCGGCACGGTCTCCACGTGGACGAGGCTGCCGCCCCGGAACACCGCCGCCGATGTCGAACCGCCGCCCATGTCGATGCAGACCGATCCCAGGTCCAGTTCGTCCTCCTCCAGCGCGGCCAGGGCCGAGACGAAGGGCGCGGCGACCACGCCCTCGAGCTGGAGGTGGGCGCGCTCGACGCAGGCGCCCAGGGTGTTGAAGACGGTCTCGGCCACGGACACCACGAGCAGCTCGACGCCGAGCGTCCGGCCGTACATGGCGCGCGGGTCGCGCACGCCGCCCTGCCCGTCCACCGCCCACGCGATCGGCAGGATGTGGATGGCGCGGCGGCCGGGAATCTTGATCTGGGCCAGGGCGTTCTGGATGGCGCGCACGAGATCGCCGTCGGCGATGGGCCGCGCGCCCAGCGACACCCGGCCCGTCACGCGCGACGAGGCGAGCTGGCCGCCGGCGGTGGCGATGGTGACGCCCTGCACGTTCACGCCGGCCACGTTCTCCGCCCGCTCCACGGCCTGGGCGATCGCCTCGGACGCCTCGTCGAGGTTGACGATCGCGCCGCCGCGCACGCCCCGCGACTGGACGTAGCCGACACCGCAGGTGGTGAGCGTGCGGTCGCCGCGGCGCACGCCGTCGGGCTTCATGATGAAGCAGGCGACCTTGGCCGCGCCCAGGTCCACGGCGGCCACGAGCTTTGGCGGCGCAAGCGCGGCCTTCAGGCCATCCTTGCGGCCCTCCTCCTTCTTCGCAGCATCCGGACGCGGGGCGGTCTTCAGCATCGGGCGGACTTTCGGCTCCTTAGGCGCCTTCAGCGGGCGTGGCGGCGGGGGCGGCGGCAGCCACCGTGGGTCGCGGGCGCACCGCGACCATGTCGGGGTTGCGCAGGTCGATACGCTCGAACCCGAGTTCGAGGATGCGCGAGCGCAGGTCGAGCTGTTCCAGCTGCATCAGCGCCTGCTCCTGCTCGACGGCGGGAAGCTGGATCAGCGAGCCATCCTTGAGCCGCAGGTCCCAGCGCCGGTCATCGACGCGCACCAGCGCTTCCAGGCGGGCCATCAGCTTCGGCCGCTGGGCGAGGACGGGCAGGATCTCCGCGGCGTGCTTGTCGCCGCCCGCGCCCACCACGAGCGGAAGCGTCGCGAAGCGGGCGGGGTTGGCCTCGGGGATCGTGAGGCCGTGGTCGTCGATCACCACCGTGCGGCCGTCATGCTGCCAGACGGCGAGCTGGCGGCGTTCCTGGACCGCGATGACCAGGGTGTCGGGCATCAAGCGCACGACCTGCGCCTCCCGCACCCAGCCCACGGCCTCCACGCGCCGGCGCAATTCGTCGAGGTCGACGCCGAGGAGGGGCTGGTCCTTGTAGATGGCGGCCGCCTTCATGATGTCGGGCGAGGCCAGTTCCGAGGCGCCCTGGATGTGCACGGTCTTCAACCTGAAGCCGGCGTCGGCCAGGCGCATGTCGACCGCGTGGCCGACGGCTCCGGCCAGGCGGCCAGCCCGGCCGCCCGTGGCCAACACCACGACCAGCGCCAGCGCCAGCACGCCGGCGGCGATCGAAAGCACCTGGGTGGGTTTGAGGGTCCTGCGCGCGTCGCCGCCCTTGGCCGCGGCGCGCCGGGCCGGACTAGCGGACGCCTTGGCCCGAGGTTTCGCTTCCCCTCGCGATCCCCCCCGCACCGCCGCGGGCATAAGCGTCCTCCGTAATCCAAAGCACCAGACGGTCGAAATCCACCCCCCCATGCGCCGCCTGCTCGGGCACGAGCGAGGTGGGCGTCATTCCCGGCTGGGTGTTGACCTCTAGGAGGACCAGAACGTCGTTAATATCGTCATAACGCAGGTCCGACCGGGTAACGCCTCGGCAACCCAGGGCGGCATGGGCCCGCTCGGACAGTTCCTTAGCTTTTTCCGCCACATGGTCCGGAATCCTGGCCGGAAGTATGTGCTTCGAGCCGCCCTCGCCGTACTTGGCGTCGTAGTCATAGAAGCCCGTCGTCGGAACGATCTCGGTCACGGTCATGGCGCGGCCGTCCATCACCCCCACCGCCAGCTCCAGGCCGCGGATGTAGGGTTCGACCATCACCTCCTCGCCGAACGTCCACGACGGGGCCACCACCTCCTGCGGCGGGCTGTTGGCGCCCTCGAACACCAGGAACACGCCCACCGAGGAGCCCTCGGCGTTCGGCTTGACCACATAAGGCGGCTCCAGCACGTGGCGCGCGGCCACGTCGAAGCGGTTGAAGAGCCCGCCGCCGGGCACCACCACGCCGCCCGCGGCCAGCACGGCCTTGGCCTTGGCCTTGTCCATGGCCAGCGCGGAGGCCAGCACGCCGCAGTGGGTGTAGGGCAGGCCCAGGGTCTCCAGCACGCCCTGGACGCAGCCGTCCTCGCCCCACTCGCCGTGCAGTGCGTTGAAGCAGACATCGGGCTTGAGCGCGCTCAGCACCTGGGCCAGGTCGCGCCCGGCGTCCACGCGGCTGACCTTGGCGCCCAGCCGCTCTAGGGCGGCGGCGCATTCGCGTCCCGAGACGAGGCTCACCTCCCGTTCGGAGGAAAGCCCGCCCATGAGGACGGCGACGTGGTGTCCGGAAAGCGGCGAGGTCATGGGCGACTCGCAATGACGACAGATCGTGGCCTGCGGGTGGCCGACGGCGCAGCCGGGGTCAAGTGCGCGAGAACTTCCGGCGCAGTTTCGATGCGGCCCAGAACAGGACCGCCAGCCCGCAGCCCGCGAGGATGCCGGCGGTCAGGTCGTGCAGGATGGTCAGTCCGAAGGTGGCGATCAGCACCACGCCGGCCCGCCAGTTGGCCAGCAGGCTGGCGAACTCCTTCTTCTCGGCCATGTTCCAGGCGACCACGACCAGCACGCCCGCCAGGGCGGCCAGCGGGATGTAGCGGGCGAGCGGCGCGGCGATCAGCATGAACAGCAGCAGGAAGGCGGCGTGCAGCATTCCGCTCACCGGGCTCCTCGCGCCGGCGCGGATGTTGGTGGCGGTGCGCGCGATCGTGCCCGTCACGCTGATGCCGCCGAACACCGACGAGGCCACATTGGCCAGCCCCTGGGCCACCAGCTCCATGTTCGGGCGATGGACGCGACCGGTCATGCCGTCGGCCACCTTGGCCGAGAGCAGGCTCTCGAGCCCGCCCAGCAGGGTGAAGGACAGCGCGGCCGGCATGATCGCCTGGACCTGGGCCCAGGTGGCGGCCGGCAGATGCGGCGCGGGCAGGCCGCGGGGGATGCCGCCGAAGCGGGTCCCGATCGTTTCGACGGGAAGGCGCAGCAGGCTCGCCGCCACGGTGGCCAGCGCCACGGCCGCCAGCATGCCGGGCCACGTCGGCTTCAGCCGGCGAAGGATCAGGATGAACGCCGCGACGCCCACGCCCAGCGCCAGGGCCGCCGGACTGAACGTGGGGACGGCTGCGGCGAGCGCGATCAGCTTGGGGATCACGGGCCCCGGTTCGGCGCCGGACAGCTTCAGGCCGCCCAGGTCCTTGAGCTGGCTGGCCAGGATCGTCACGGCGATGCCGGCCGTGAAGCCCACGGTCACCGGATGGGGGATGTAGCGGATGAACCGGCCCAGCCGCAGGGCGCCCACCAGCGCCAGCATCAGCCCCGAGAGCATCACGGCCAGGGCCAGCCCCGTGACGCCGTACTTCGCGGCCGTGGCCGAGACCAGCACGATGAACGCGCCCGCGGGACCGCCGATCTGGAAGCGGCTGCCGCCCAGCGCCGAGACCAGGAAGCCGCCGATGATCGCCGTATAGAGCCCGCGGTCCGGCGAGACCCCCGAGGCCACCGCGATGGCCATGGAGAGGGGAAGCGCCAGGATCGCCACGGTCATGCCGGCCATGGCGTCGGCGCGCAGGTCGCCGAGCCCATAGCCTTCCGCCAGCGAAGTGGCGAGCTTGGGCCGGTAGAGGTGCGAAGTCGCCGTTCCGTCAGGCATCGGACATCACTCGGGAATCGTGGGCACTCTAGCCTTGATCGCGATCAAGCGGCAGATGCGCCGACGCCGCAGCATCCCGACCGGCCGCGACGGCCGCTATTTCGGCGCCGCCGCGCGGAAATCGACGTCGGAATTGGCCACCGCATAGACGAAGCCCGCCCACACCGCGACATTCTGGGCCAGCTGCGCGGGGTCGATCTTGTCCAGGGTGTCGTCGGCCGAGTGGTGCAGATCGAAGTAGCGGCTGGCGTCGGTGTTGAAGTCCACGACGGGCACGCCCATCGCCATCAGGCCTTCGATGTCGGACCCGCCGAAGCGGGGCGGCGCCGGGCTCACGGCCGTCTCGAGGGGCGGCAGCGAGGCGCGGAACGCCTTCATCGCCGGATGGTTCGCGCCGGGCTTGGGCAGGCTCACGCTCCAGATGCGCCAGGGCCCGGAATCGCTCTCGCCCGCCACCACGATCTTGCCGGCCTCGTCCTTGTGGGCGGCGGCGTAGGCGCGGCTGGAGCCGCCCTGCTCCTCCGAACCCCACATCACCACCCGGATGGTGCGCCGCGGCGGCCCCGCCTGGCCCGCCAGCTTGGCCGCGGCGGTCATGATGGCCACGCCCGAGCCGTCGTCGATGGCGCCCGTACCCGGGTCCCAGCTGTCGAGGTGGCCGCCGATGACGATCACCTCATCGGGCTTCTCGCGACCGGGGATCTCGCCCACCACGTTCCAGGCCGGCGCGGCCGGATTGACGCTGGACGTCATGTCGAGATGCACGGTCACCGGCTTGCCGCGGGCGACCATGTGCTCCAGCAGTTCGGCGTCGGGGGTGGAGAGCGCCGCGGCGGGAATCCCCGCGTCGGCCCCGCCGCCCGTGTGCGGCAGGCGGGTGTCGTCGGTGGAGATCGAGCGGATCAGGTAGCCCACCGCCCCGCGCCGCGCCGCCTCGGCCGCGCCCATGAAGCGCTGGATGCCCACGGCGCCGTAGCTGGAGCCGTCCTGCGTCCGGCCCATCCGCTGGGTGACCACGGCGATCTTGCCCTTCAGCGAGCCCGGCGGCTGGTCGAGCATCTCCTGATAGCTCTTGAAGAGCGCGATCGGGGCGGTGATCCCGCCCGGCGGCGTCGAGGCCGAGTTGCCGAGGCCCAGGATCACCAGCTTCTGCGGCCAGGGACCGACCACTTCCGCCGACTCCGCGCCCCGCGACCACGCCCGCGTCGTGAAGCTCTCCACGTGGACGTTCTGGAAGCCCAGCTCCTTCAGCTTGGCCACGCCCCAGTCGCGGGCGCGCTCCATGGCGGGCGAGCCCACCGGCCGGGCGCCGACCTCGGTGGTCAGCGATTCCACGACATCCCAGGCGGTCCCGTCGGTGAGCGCCTTGTCGCGGACGGCGGCCACGCCGGCGGCGAGGTCCTGTGCGGCGGCGGGCATGGCGGCCAGCAGGGCCGCGGCGGTCAGGGGGATGAATCTGCGCATGGATCGCCCGTGCTCCCCGGCGTGGCCCCCGTCAAGCCCGCCTGCGGCCAGCGTCGTGTCAGCAGCCGTCGGGCGCCCGGCGCCGGGTCAGGAAATCCGTTCCAGCAGCGCCCCGTCGGCGTCGAGCACGAAGACGTCGGGCATGTGCAGGCTGCGCCACAGGTCGTGAGCGTCGAGGCCCAGCTTCTCGGCGAGATAGAGGCTCATCACCGTGCCGTGGCTGACGGCCAGCAGCGGCGCGCCCTTGTGCCGGGCCAGCGCCTCCGAGAAGCGCACGCAGGCCTCTTCCGGGCTCTCGCCGCCGGGCGAGACCTCCGCCGGATTGGCGAAAGCCTGGGCGATGCTGTCGCGGAACTCCTGCTCGCTGCCGAACGAGGCGTGCGGGCGCTTGTGCTCGTGCAGGCCCGGATCGATCTCCACCTCCAGGCCGAGCGGCGCGGCCAGGATCTGCGCCGTCTGCAGCGCCTTGGGCTCGGGGCTGGCCACCGCGCGCGTGGGCTTCAGCGCCGTCACCCGCTCGATGATCTTTTCGCACCCTTGGCGGCCCTCCTCGCAGAGCGGCCAGGTCGGCGGCGGGGTGTCGGGGTCGATGGCCGGGCGGCCGTGCCGCACCAGGATCAGGGCCGGCTGGCTCATGCCGGCCTCCCGATCCGCTTGATCTCCCAGTGCAGGTCGATCCCGGTGCTGGCCTTCACGTCGGCGCGCACGGCTTCGCCCAGGCCCTCCAGGTCGGCGGCGGTGGCGGAACCGGTGTTGATCATGAAGTTGGAATGCAGTGGCGAGAACATCGCTCCACCGTACGCCTTTCCGCGCCAGCCCGCCTCGTCCACGAGTTTCCACGATGAATGGCCGGGCGGGTTCTTGAAGGTGGAACCGCCGGTCTTCTCGCGGATCGGCTGGGTCTGCTCGCGCCGAGCGGTGATCTCGTCGATGCGGGCCTGCACGGCGGCGGGCTCGTCCGGCCGCCCCTCGAACACCGCCTCCACCCAGACGATGTCGCCGGGCGCCTCGGAATGACGATACGAGTAGCCGAAGTCCGCCAAGGCGAGCTCCCTGCGCGCTCCGGAGCGGTCGTAGCCCCACGCCGAGACAAGCACGTCCTTGGTTTCCGATCCGTAGCACCCGGCGTTCATGGTCAGCGCGCCACCGATCGTGCCCGGGATGCCGGCGTAGAATTCCAGGCCCGCGATCCCCGCCTTGGCCGCCGCCCGCGCCACGGCCGCGTCGAGCGCCGCCGCACCCGCCGTGATCCGAAGGCCCTCGGCCGAGACGGCGGCGAAGGCGCGGCCCGCCAGCCGGATCACCGCGCCCTGCACGCCACCGTCGCGGATGATGACGTTCGAGCCCACGCCGAGAACCGTCACCGGTACATCGGCCGGCAGCGCCTTCAGGAAATCGCGCAGATCGTCCGCGTCGGCCGGCAGGAACAGAAGCTCGGCCGCCCCGCCCACACGGAACCAGGTGAACGGGCCCAGCGGTTCGTCGCGCAGCAGCTTGCCCCGGACGGACGGCAGGGCGTCTCGCCAGTCGCGCGCGGCCAGGCTCATTCCGCCGCCGCGGCCAGGGCGTCCAGCTCGCCGGGAAGCGCATAGGCCCAGCTGGTGATGTCGCCGGCGCCCAGCAGCACCACGAGGTCGCCGGCCTCCGCCTCCTCGCGCACCAGGGCGGCCAGGGCGGCCGGCGCCTCCAGCGGCAGCACCCGGCGGTGGCCGTAGCGGCGCAAGGCCGAGACGAGATGATCGCGGTCGATGCCGTCTAGCGGCGCCTCGCCGGCGGCGTAGACGTCGGCCACCACCACCACGTCGGCGTCGTTGAAGCAGTGGCAGAACTCGTCGAACAGGTCGCGCAGGCGCGTGTAGCGGTGCGGCTGGACCACGGCGATCACCTTGCCGCCGGTCACCGCGCGGGCGGCCTTCAGCACCGAGGCGATCTCGACGGGATGGTGGCCGTAGTCGTCGATCACCCGCACGCCGCCCGAAACGCCCGTGGTGGTGAAGCGGCGCTTCACGCCCTCGAAGCCGGCCAGGCCCTTGCGGATCGCCGCCTCGTCCAGCCCCAGCTCGCGCGCTACGGCGACGGCCGCCAGCGCGTTCAGCACATTGTGGTGGCCGGCCATCGGCAGATGCAGGTCGCCGAACCGCAGGGGATCGCCCTCGCGAGGTCGGATCACCACGTCGAAGCGGGCGCCGTCGGGGCCCATGCGGATGTCCTCGGCGCGCACCTCGGCCTGCGGATTGACGCCGTAGGTGACGAGCCGGCGGTTCTCGACCCGCGCCGCCATCGCCTGGACCTCGGCATGGTCGGTGCAGACCGCCGCGAAACCATAGAAGGGGATGTTCTCCACGAAGTCGCGGAAGGCCTTCTTCACCGCCTCGAACTCGCCGTAGTGGTCGAGGTGCTCGGGGTCGATGTTGGTGACCACCGCGCAGGTGGACTTCAGCTTCAGGAAGGTGCCGTCGCTCTCGTCGGCCTCGACCACGATCCAGTCGCCGGTCCCCACCTTCGCGTTGGTGCCGTAGGCGTTGATGATGCCGCCGTTGACCACCGTGGGGGCCAGGCCGCCGGCGTCCAGCAGCGAGGCGATCATCGACGTCGTGGTGGTCTTGCCGTGGGTGCCCCCTACGGCGACCGAGAACTGCAGCCGCATCAGCTCGGCCAGCATCTCCGCGCGCCGCACCAGCGGCAGGCGGCGTTCGCGCGCGGCGACCATCTCGGGGTTGTCCGGCTTGACGGCGGTCGAATAGACGACGGCGTAAGCGCTCTCCACGTGGGCCGCGTCGTGGCCGATGAAGATCTTCGCGCCCAGCTTCTCCAGCCGCTCGGTGTTGGCGCTGGCCTTGGCGTCCGAGCCCTGCACCGTGTAGCCGGTCTTCATCATGATCTCGGCGATGCCGCTCATGCCGATGCCCCCGATGCCGATGAAGTGCATGGGGCCGATTTCGAAGGGGACGGGTCGTCGCGTCATTGTCACGTGCTAGCGCATCGCGCGACGCTCGGGAACTGGCGCGGTTCAGCGGGCCTGGACGCTCGTCCGCGCCGTCTCCTCGACGACGTCGGCCAGGCGCTCGGCGGCGTCGGGGATGGCGACCGCGCGCGCGGCCGCGGCCATGCGCGCCAGCCGCGCCGGATTGTTCAGCAGCTTGGTGAGCGCGCCCGCCAGGGACTCGACGGTCAGCTGGTGCTCCCGCGCGATCTCGGCGCCGCCCGCCTCGGCCAGCAGCCGCGCGTTCTGGCCCTGGTCGTCGTCGAGCGCGATGGCCAGCGGCACCAGGATCGCGGGCTTTCCCGCCACGGCGAACTCGCAGACCGAGCCCGCGCCGGCCCGGCCGATCACCAGATGGGCGTCGCGCAGGCGGCTGGCGATGTCGCGGAAGAAGGGCGCGATCTCAGCGTCCACCAAGGCGTCGCGATAGGCGCGCCGCGCCGTGTTCATCGACTCGGCGCGGGTCTGCTGCTTGATCACCAGCCGGCGGCGCAGATCCTCCGGCAGGGCCTTCACGGCCTCGGGCACCAGTTCGGACAGCAGCCGCGCGCCCTGGCTGCCGCCGGTCACCAGCACGCGGACCGGGCCATTGGGCTCGGGCGGGATGTAGGGGATGTCGGCCAGCGCCCGCACGGGCGGGCGCACGGGATTGCCCACCACCACGGCGCGCGAGGCCACCTTGGCCGGGGCCTTCATCAGCGTCGGGAAGGCGCAGGCGACCGTCTTCACGTGGCTGGCCAGCATGCGGTTGGCCCGGCCCATCACCGCGTTCTGCTCGTGGATCACCGTGGGCCGGCGATCGAGGATCGCGGCCAGCAGGGCGGGCGCCGAGGGATAGCCGCCGAAGCCCACCACCACCTGCGGCTTGATCTCGCGGAACGCGGCGCGCGCCTGCAGCGTGCCCCGCAGCACGGCGAAGCCCGCCCGCGCCATGCCGATGGGGTCGCCGCGCCGGAAGGTGGCCGCCGACAGCCCGATCCGACGTTCGGCCGGGAAGTCCTGGGCGAGGCCCGCCACGCGTTCGTCGGACGCCAGCACCACGGTCCAGCCGCGGCCGATCAGCACCTCCGACAAGGCCTGTGCGGGAAACAGATGTCCGCCGGTTCCCCCGGCGGCGACGACGGCGACCTTACGCATGATAGCCTCGTGCCCTAGGTGAACGCGCCGGCCTTGGCGAGGCCTTCCTTGGGCGCGTAGGCGCCCGGTCGGCGGCGGGTGAAGGCGAGCGCCAGCCCGAGCGTCAGCCCCATGGCCAGCATGGACGAGCCGCCGTACGAGATGAACGGCAGGGTCATTCCCTTGGTCGGGATCATGTTGAGATTCACCGCCACGTTGATGATCACCTGCTGGCCGACCAGCACGAACAGCGCCGCCGCCGCCACCTGCTCGAACGGGTCCGACAGCTTCATCGAGCGGTAGAGGCCGCGGATCACCACGAACGCGAACAGCGAGATCAGCAGCAGCGAGAAGATCAGCCCGTACTCCTCGGCGCCGACCGAATAGATGAAGTCGGTGTGCAGGTCGGGCACGTGGCGCTTCATCACCCCCTCCCCCGGCCCGCGGCCGAACAGCCCACCGGCGGCCTGGGCCACCGCGGCGGCGTCGACCTGGTGGGTGTCGGCCTTGTCGGGCGAGAAGAAGCGGTCGACCCGGCTGGCCACGTGAGGGAACAGGAAGTAGGTCGACGACAGCCCCGCGATCGCCGTCGCCCCCAGCAGCATCACCCACGACATCGGCACGCCCGCCATCCAGAACGCCGCGCCGAAGGCCACGGTGATCAGCACCGTCTGGCCGACGTCGGGCTGGATGAGCAGCAGGGCCACCGAGATCGCGTACAGCCCGAAGGCGATGGACACGCCGGGCACGCCCTCGCCCTTCTGTCCCTCGGCGAACATCCAGGCCACCAGGATCACCAGGGCCGGCTTCATGTATTCCGACGGCTGGAAGGTGAAGCCGCCGAACTCGATCCAGCGGTTGGCGCCCTTGGCCGTGTGGCCGATGGCCGGCAGCGCCGCCATCACCGCGATGGCGATGATCCAGATGATGAAGGCCGCGCGCCGGGCGCCCTTCACGTCGAGCATCGAGGTCATCACCACGATCACCGACGCGCCGACGGCGAACACGCACTGGCGCACGGCGAAGTGGAACGGGTCGCCGATGTTCATCCGCGCGGCCGCCGCCGGGCTGGCGGCGAACGACATCACCACCCCGATCCCGATGAGCAGCGCCACCACGCCGAGGATCCAGCGGTCGACGGTCCACCACCACACGCCCAGCGGCGAGCGGTCGGAGCGCGGGAAGGCGTGAGCCTGGGAGACGGTCGTCATGCGGTCCCCTTTGCCGCTTGTCCGGCGGCGATGGCCTGGACGGCGGCGCGGAAGGCCTCGCCCCGTTGTTCGAAATCGGCGAACTGGTCGAACGAGGCGCAGGCCGGCGAGAGCAGCACGACGGCTTCACCCCCCGCCGCCCTGGCGTCCTTGAAAGCCGCCGCCGCGGCCGCGGCGATCGTGCCGCACCGGCGGACGTCGGCCTTGCCCTTCAGGGTCGCGGCGAAGGCCGCTTCGGCCTCGCCGACGAGGTAGGCGCGGATCACGCGCGGGAAGAGGTCGTCGAGGTCCTCGATGCCGCCGGTCTTCGGCTGGCCGCCCGCGATCCAGTAGACCTTGGGATAGCTGGACAGCGCCTGGCGCGCGGCGTCGGCGTTGGTGGCCTTGGAGTCGTTGACGAAGCGGACCTTGCCGATCACGCCGACGGTCTCCATCCGGTGCGCCAGGCCCGGGAAGGTCAGCAGCGCCCGGGCCGCCTGCTCGGGCGCGATCCCCAGGCCGCGGGCCGCGGCGTAGGCGGCCGCGCCGTTCTGCCAGTTGTGCCGGCCGGGCAACGAACGCGCCCGCTTCAGGTCGCAGACCTCGGCCGCCCGTTCGCCGGTGGCGTCGTAGAGCAGGCCGTCCAGGGCGTAGACGCCGCGGCCGATCGCCTTGCTGGCCGAGACCGGAACGACCGTCCGCCGGTTCGCCGCCATGATCTCGGTGCAGATCTGCTGCCCCCATGCGTCGTCCACGCCGATGACCGCCGTGTCGCCCTTCCCCTGATTGAGCAGGATGCGCCGTTTGGCGGCGACATAACCCTCCATGTCGCCGTGCCGTTCCAAGTGGTCGGGCGAGATGTTCAGGAGAACGCTGACGTCGGCCTTCAGGCTGGCCGTCAGGTCGAGCTGGTAGGACGACAGCTCCAGCACGTAGACCGCGCCGCCGTGCATGTCGTCGAGGCCCAGCACGCCCAGGCCGATATTGCCGCCGATCCGCACGTCGCGTCCGGCCTCGGCGCAGATGTGGCCGATGAGGGCGGTGGTGGTGGACTTGCCGTTGGTGCCGGTGATGGCGACCACCTTGGGCCGCTTGTGCTCGGGCGCGGCGTTCACCGTGCGGGCGAACAGCTCGATGTCGCCCAGGATCTCGACGCCTTCGGCTTTCGCCTTCTCGACCGTCCAGTGGGGCTTGGGATGGGTGAGCGGCACGCCGGGCGACAGCATGATCGCGGCGAAGTCCGACCAGTCGGCGGTGGTCAGGTCGGTGAGCTTGAAGCCTTCCGCCTTGGCCGCCTCGCGCGCGGCCGGCTTGTCGTCCCAGAGCGCCACCTTGGCCTTGCCGGCCTGGAGCGCGCGCGCCGCCGCCAGGCCCGTGCGGGCCAGGCCGAAGACGGCCACCGTCCTGCCCTCAAAGCCGCGAACCGGGTTCATGACGCGGGACTCACGGGCCTCCTAGCGCAGCTTCAGGGTGGCGAGGCCCAGGAGGGCCAGCATGATCGAGACGATCCAGAAGCGGATCACGACGGTCGATTCCGACCAGCCCAGCTTCTCGAAGTGGTGGTGGATCGGGGCCATCAGGAAGATGCGGCGGCCCGTGCGCTTGAACCACGCCACCTGGATCACGACCGACAGCAGCTCGGCCACGAACAGGCCGCCCACGATGCCCAGCACGATCTCGTGCCGCGTGGAGACGGCCACGGCGCCCAGCCCGCCGCCCAGCGCCAGCGCGCCGGTGTCGCCCATGAAGATCTTGGCCGGCGGGGCGTTGTACCAGAGGAAGCCCAGGCCGGCGCCGATCATCGCCCCCGTGTAGACCGCCACCTCGCCCACGCCGGGCACGAAGTGGAGTTGCAGGTAGTTTGCGAAGACGTAGTTGCCGACCAGGTAGGCGATCACGCCGTAGACGATGGCCGCGATCATCACCGGCACGGTCGCCAGGCCGTCGAGGCCGTCGGTGAAGTTCACCGCATTGGCCGCGCCCACGATGATGAAGGCGCCGAACAGGAGGTAGCCCCACGACAGGTCCACGACCACCGCCTTGAACACGGGGAAGGTCACCGAGGTGAGGAGCTCAGGGCTCTCCGGCGGCTTGGCGGCGAAGAGGATGATCAGGGCGATCGCCGCCATGGCGATCAGGGTCTCCATGACCAGCCGCATCCGGCCCGAGACGCCCGCGGTGCTCTGCTTTGTGACCTTGGCGTAGTCGTCCAGGAATCCCAGCAGGCCGTAGCCCGCGGTGACCAGCAACACGGCCCAGACATAGACGTTCGACAGGTCGGCCCACAGCAGCGTGCCTGCGAACAGGCCGGCCAGGATCATCACGCCGCCCATGGTGGGCGTGCCGGCCTTCTCCAGGACGTGCCGCTCGATCCCCTCGGCGCGGATCGGCTGGCCCTTGCCCTGCTTGGCCTTCATCCAGCGGATGAAGCGCGAGCCCATGGCCACGACCACGAACTGCGCCGTGATGATCGCCAGCCCGGTCCGCACCGTCTGGTACTTCAACAGGTTCAGGATCGGCACATAGCCGGACGAGGCGAAGGTGATGTAGAGCCAGTAGAACATCAGCGCGCGCCTTCGAGGCCCTCCGCGGACGAGGCGAGCGCGGCCAGCGCCTGGGCCACCGCCCCGGCCTTCGACCCGTTCGACCCCTTGACCATCACCACGTCGCCGGCCTCGACGGACCGTGCGACCTGCGGCGCGAGCTCCGCCGCCGTTTCGGCGTAGCCGCCGCGGCGAGTCGGCGGAAGGGCGTCCCAGAGCGATTTCATCAGGGGTCCCGCGCAGAAGGCGAGGTCGATCGACGCAGCCTCGATGGAGGCGGCCAGTCCGGCGTGAAACGCCGGAGCCTCGGGCCCCAGTTCCAGCATGTCGGTCAGCGCCACGAGGCGCCGCCCCGCGACCCGGCGCGCGCCCAGCGTGGCGATCGCCGAGGCCATGGAGACCGGGTTGGCGTTGTAGCTCTCGTCGATCAGCGTGAACGCCCCGCCGGCGACGGGAACGACAGACTCCGCGCCGCGCCCGGCCAGGGGCTCGAACGCGCCGAGGGCCGCCAGCCCGTCGGAAAGGCCGACGTCCAGCGCCTCCAGCATCAGCAGCACGGCCATGCTGTTCAGGCCCCAGTGGAGGCCCGTCTGCAGGATGGGGAAGTCCAATGCCTTGCCATGCAGCCGCGCCTGCACCACCGCGCGGCCGTCGGCGGCCTGGAAGTCGATGAGGCGGGCGTCGCAGCCGTCCGTCGACCCGAAGGTGCGGACCACCGCCCCCGCCTTCTCCGCGGCGTCCCGCAGCAGGTCGAACCAGCGGTTGTCGGCGTTGAGCACGGCCACCCCGCCCGGCTCCAGGCCCTCGAGGACCTCGGCCTTGGCCCGCGCCACCCCGGCCTCGCCGTCCGGGAAGTTCTCGGTGTGCACCGGGCCCACGGTGGTGACGACCGCGGCGTGCGGGCGGACCATGCGGGTCAGCGGCCGGATCTCGTCGGCGTGGTTCATGCCGATCTCGAACACCGCGCGCTCGGTGTCGCGCGGCATGCGCGCCAGGGTGAGCGGCACGCCGATGTGGTTGTTGTAGGACTTGACCGACGCGTGCGCCCGGCCGGCCAGCGCGAGCCCCGCCATGATCGCCTGGGTGACGCTGGTCTTGCCGACCGAGCCGGTCACCGCGCCGCGCATGGCCTGCGGCGCCCGATCGCGCGCGGCGATCCCGAGCTGCTCCAACGCGATCTGGGTGTCGGCCACCCTCACCGAAGGCCCCGGGACCGCGCGGGAGACCAGCGCGCCGGCCGCGCCCCTGGCCATGGCCGCCTCGACGAACTCGTGGCCGTCGCGCACGCCCGCCAGCGCCACGAACAGGTCTCCCGGCTCCAGCGTGCGCGTGTCGATCGAGACCCCGGTCGCGGAGAAGGCCCCGCCAACCGTCCCGCCCGTCGCCTTCGCCATCTCCTCGGACGTCCAGAGCGGGTCAGCCATGCACCAGCTCCAGCGCCTGGGCGGTCTCGGCGACGTCGTCGAACGGGTGGACCACGTCGCCCACGATCTGGCCCTGCTCGTGGCCCTTGCCGGCCACCACCAGGATGTCGCCGTCCTTGAGCATGGCGGCGGCGGCGCGGATCGCCTCGCGGCGGTCGCCGACCTCCTTCGCGCCCGCCGCCCCGGCCAGCACGTCCGCGCGGATCGCCGCCGGCGCCTCCGAGCGCGGGTTGTCGTCGGTGACGATGGCCACGTCGGCCAGCTCGGCGGCCACCCGGCCCATCAGCGGGCGCTTGCCGCGGTCGCGGTCGCCGCCGGCGCCGAACACCACGATCAGCTTGCCGCGGACATGCGGGCGCAGCGCCTTGAGCACCGTCTCCAGCCCGTCCGGCGTGTGGGCGTAGTCCACATAGGCCTCGCCGCCATGCGACCCCGCGCCGACCCGTTGCAGCCTTCCGGGCGCGCCGGTCAACTGCTCCAGGCCGGCGAAGGTCTCCTCGAAACTCAGTCCCGCGGCCCGGCAAAGCCCCGCCGCCACCAGCGCGTTGGAGGCCTGGAACGCGCCGACCAGCGGCAGGCGCACGTCCCACACGCGGCCCTCGGCGCGGATCGACAGGCGCTGGCCCTCGGGCGTCGGCGCCCGCTCCAGCAGCTTCAGCGCCTGGCCCGTCTCGCCGACGCTCATCACCCGCTGGCCCGAAACCACCGAGGCGGCCGCGAAGAACGGGAAGGCCTCGGAATCGGCGTTCAGCACCGCCGTCGCGCCCCGCGGCATGAGTTGCTCGAACAGGCGCAGCTTGGCCTTCAGATAGGCGTCCATGGTGCGGTGGTAGTCGAGGTGGTCCTGGGTCAGGTTCAGGAACCCGGCCGCCGCCAGCCGCACGCCGTCGAGGCGCCGCTGGTCGATGCCGTGGGAGCTGGCCTCCATGGCGAAATGCGTCACGCCGAGCTGGGAGATCCGGCAGAGCAGCTCAGCCACATCACCTGCGTCGGGTGTGGTCAGGCCAGGCGGCGTGAGCTGCTCCACCGTACCGTCCGGCCGCGAGACGGTCAGACCCAGTGTGCCCATGCTGGCCGAAACCTGGCCGGCGCGGGCGAATATCTGTCGGCAGAAATTGGCCACCGACGTCTTGCCGTTGGTGCCGGTGACCGCCACGCAGGTCTGCGGCTGGCGGCCCCAGAAGTTGGCGGCGGCGAGCGCGTAGCCCCGGCGCGGATCGCGGCAGATCACCGTGGGAACCGAGAGGTTCAGGTCCTGCTCGGCGATGACGGCGGCGGCCCCGGCCTCCACCGCCTTGGCCGCGAAGGCCGCGCCATCCGCCTTCGAGCCGGGCAGCGCCGCGAACAGGAAGCCCGGCTTCACCTTACGGCTGTCCGCGGTGACGCCGGTGATCTCGGGATCGGCGCCGACGTCGCGCTTCACGATGCGGGAGAGGCGCGCGCTCATCGGTCTGCGCCCGCGGCGGCTTCGTCTTCGGGCGGCTGCTCGACGGGAACGACCTGCGCCACGCCCGCGGGCTGGCGGCGCACGCCGACGAACGGCGCGATGCGCTCGATCACCCGGCCCACCGCCGGCGCCGCGGCGATGCCGCCGGTCGGGTCGACGCCCAGATGGCCGCGCCCCGGCTCGTCCATGAGCACCAGCACGAAATAGCGCCGCGTGTTCAGGTCGCCCGTGGTCGGGAAGACGGCGGCGAAGGAGGAGACCTGCTTGGTCGTCGAGTAGCGCCGGGCGGCCGGGTCCCACTTGTCGCCGGTCCCGGTCTTGCCGCCGACGTAGAGCCCTTCGATGTTGGCCGACCTGCCGCTGCCGCCCGTGACGTTGGCGCGCATGATCGAAAGCATCTGCAGCGAGGTCTTCTCGGAAACCACGCGCGGACCTTTGACCTTGGCCCCCGCCGGCAGCTTGTGGACGGTGAGCGGCAGGAGTTCGCCGCCGTTCAGCAGCGACAGATAGGCCCGCGTCAGCGCCAGCGGCGTCACGTTGATCCCGTGGCCGAACGACACCGAGGCGATGGCGTCCTCGTCCCACTTGCGCGGCGTCAGCGGCCGGGCGCTCTCGATCAGTTCGATCTTTGCCGGGCTGGTGAGGCCCAGGCGGTCGAAGTACTGGCCCATGCGTTCGGGCCCGACCCGCTCGGCCAGGCGCGCGGTGCCGATGTTGGACGAGTGCTGGAACACCTCCACCAGGTTCAGCACCGCATGCGTGGCGTGGTAGTCGGTGATCGTCCGATAGCCCAGCTTCAGCGGCGTGGTGGCGTCGAAGGTGCTCTCGGGCGTGGCGACGCCCGTGTCGAGCCCGATGGCCACTGTGAAGGCCTTGAACGTCGAGCCCATCTCGAACACCGAGGCCGCCGCCCGGTCCAAGCGCTGTTCGTTGCTCGCCCGGCCGGCTTCGTTCGGGTTGAACGTCGGCCAACTGGTCATGCCCAGGATCTCGCCGGTGTGGACGTCGGCCACGACCCCCACGGCGCCCTTCGGCCGGAACTCGGCCACCGCCTTCCACAGCTCGTCCTCGAGCGCGCCCTGGATGCGCAGGTCGATCGAGAGCGGGACCGGGTCCGGGCCCTGGGCCGCCTCGCGGATATCGTCGTTGAACGCGGCCTCGACGCCGGCCAGGCCTTCGCCGCCGGTGTCGGAGAAGCCGATCAGGTGCGCCGCGGTCGGGCCCAGCGGGTAGATCCGGCGCTTCTCGGGCTCGAAGGTCACGCCGGGCAGGCCCAGCCCGTTGACGCCGTTGCGCTCGTCCGGCGTCAGGGCGCCGATCACGAATACGCGGCGATGCCCGCGCAGGGCCCGCTCCAGCCGCTCGGGATCCAGCGCCGGCAGCGCGGCCAGCAGGCGCCGCCGGGTCTCGCCCGTGTCCCAGATCTCGCGCGGGTCGATGTAGAGCCCGTAGTGCAGCAGGTCGGCGGCCAGCAGCCGGCCGTTGCGGTCGACGAGGTCGGCGCGCGCCGCGCCCTGGGGCGGCGCCATGCCGACCGCGCGCGCGTCCGAGAACAGCGCCGAGCGGGTCGCGCCGGCGGCCAGGCTGAGGAAGCCCAGGGCGAACAGCACCAGCACGAAGAAGATCCGCAGGCGGGTGTCGTCCTCGACCTTGCCCGAGGCCCGGGCGCGTTCGAAGGCGTGCTCCAGGCCCCAGACCCGCTCTCCCAGCCATCGGGGCAGGCTGGAACGGCCGAACGCATGTTGCCCGAGGCTCATGGCCGGGCCTCGGCAAGCTGGACGGGCGCGGCCTCGGACGGCGGCGCCGGCGGCACGCCGGGAACCACGCCTTCGCCGTTGACCAGGGCCGCCACCGCCGACGGCGCCTTGGACTTGGGCGCGGGACCACCCGTCGCGAGCCGGGGCAGCTCGTCCACCGTGGCCTCGCGGCTGGCCGGCACCGGGGCCATGTTCAGGTAGACGGTCGACAGGCGCTCGATGCGGCCGGGCTGCTCCAGGTGGGCCACCTCGGCCTGCAGCAGGCGGATGCGCGCCTGCTCGCCGTGGATCTGGCGCTCGACCGTGGCGATCTCGGCGCGCTCGCGCCCGGCGACGGTCTTGGCCAGGTAGACGCCCACGATGATCGCCACCAGCAGGCCGACGCCGATCAGGTCCACCAGGCGGAAGCCCCGCACCTTGCGCGACAGCACGCTCATGCCGCCGCCTTCCACGCTGCGGCTTCGGTGCGCACGGCCGCGCGCAGCTTCGCCGACCGGGCGCGGGGGTTGGCCTTCACCTCGGCCTCGGACGGGCCCTGGGCGCCGTTGAACAGCAGGCGGAAGCTCGGCGGGGCGACGGCCTCGACCGGCGGGGCGTGGCGCGATCCGGCCGGCGTGCGCCCCGCGCGGACGGCCAGGAAGCTCTTCACGATCCGGTCTTCCAGCGAATGGAAGGTCACGACGCACAGGCGGCCGCCCGCCTTCAGCGTGCGCTCGGCGGCCACGAGGCCGGCCTCCAGCTCGCCCAGCTCGTCGTTCACCGCGATCCTGAGGCCTTGGAACGTGCGCGTGGCGGGGTGGATCTTGGCGCCGCGCCGCCCGCCCAGCGCCTGCTCGACGAACTCGGCGAGCTCCAGCGTGCGGGTGAAGGGTTGCTCGGCCCGGCGGCGCACGATGGCGCGGGCGATCCGGCGGCTCTCCCGCTCCTCGCCGTAGACGAAGATGATCCGCGCCAGCTCGTCCTGATCGGCGGTGTTCACGAGATCGGCCGCCGTCGGCCCGTCCCCGCCCATGCGCATGTCGAGCGGGCCGTCCTGCATGAACGAGAAGCCGCGTTCGGCTTCGTCGATCTGCATGGAGGAGACTCCCAGGTCGAGGGCTACGCCGTCGGCGCAGCCCTCGCCAAGGACCGCGTCCATTTCCGAGAATCGCGCTTCCACAAGGCGGAAGCGGTCGACCGGAAATCCCGCGGCGAAGCGACGGACCGTAGGGTCGCGGTCGAACGCCACGACCTTCGCACCCGTCGCCAGGATCGCGCGGGAGTAGCCTCCCGCGCCGAAAGTGCCATCGATGACCAGATCGCCCGGCCCGCAGGCCAGGTTCTCGATCACCTCGTCGAGTAGGACTGAGATATGCGGATTCGCCGGCGCGTTCATGCCCGGCCTCCGAGGCGGGCGGCCCGCTGCTGGGCGCGCATCTCGGCCAGGCCCTGGCGGGCGCGCTCGCGGTCGGCGGCGCGCTGGGCCCGGTAGGCGTCGCGCTCCCAGATCTCGAAACGGTCGCGCAGGCCGACCACCGCCACCCAGTCGGTCAGGCCGTAAAGCTCGCAGAGATTCTCCGGCAGGGTGATGCGGCCGGCGGTGTCGAACGACAGCTTCTGCATCTCGCCGAAGACGTTGCGCTCGATGGAGTCGCGCAGCTCGTCGCCGAACTCCAGCTCATCGGCCATGGCGCCATAGCGGTCGAACAGCGCCTGGCCGCCGCCCTCGATGCAGTCGGATCGGATGGAGGGAAAGACGAAGACACCGTCGACGGGGCCCGAGAGCGCGGCGCGGTAGTCCTGCGGCACGACGATGCGCCGCTTCGCGTCCAGCTGCTTCTCAAAGGTCGAGAGGAACATCCTCGGCCCGAACCCCCTGTATCGCCGCCCCCGCCTGCCAGCGCCCCGACCCGCTGCTTCGGGCGACGAATGGAAATTGGGTTAACATGGGACTAGGTGGGTTTCAATGACACTTAATGACCTTGGCTGGGAAAAACTTGGGAGATTTCGTCACACCTCTAGGGTGGCAAGTCGTTATCCACAGAACATACTCAGAACTAATGGTTAACGCGGCCGGCGCTACAGTTACGGCGGTTCCGGGATGGGGAGATCAGACGGCCTGTAAGCCGGGTTCTGTGCCGCCTCCCGAAGGAGACGCGGCGGTCATTCCTCTGGACCGACCGTTGCCGGCCGGTTCTCGCGACCTACCCGGAGCCCTCGGGCCGGCGACGGCCCTACCCGCCAGTATCCTTGGAAGGACTTGGCCGGCGCGGGATCCCTATTCGGTCTTGCTCCTGGCGGGGCTTGCCATGCGACCCCTGTCACCAGCGGCCCGGTGCGCTCTTACCGCACCCTTTCACCCTTACCCCGGACGGATCCGGGGCGGTCTGCTCTCTGTGGCGCTATCCCTGGGGTCACCCCCGGTGGGCGTTACCCACCGCCATGTCGTCGTGGAGCCCGGACTTTCCTCGAGCCCGCCGGACGAACCGGGGGCCCGCGACCGCCCGGCCGTCTGATCCGCGCGGAAGGTGGTCGCAGCGGCGCGGCGGGTCAAGCGCCCGCGCTGGCCTTCGATTGGGAACGCTCGCAGAATGCCGCGATGCAGCACCAGCCCGCCCTGATGATCCGGCTCTCGGGCCTCCTGTTCTGGTTCGACGAGTCCCTGCAGTCGAGCCTGGCGAAAGCCGGCTACGTGCCGGTGACCCGCACCCAGTCGATGTTCCTGCTGTGCCTCGCGGCGGGCGAGAACCGGCCGTCCCGCATCGCCTCCCTGCTGGGGGTCAGCCGCCAGGCGGTCAGCCACATCATCACCGACCTGACCCGCCGGGGGCTCATCAGCTTGGCGGTCGATCCGAACGACGCGCGGGCGCGCATCGTGGAATACCGCTACGACGCCCAGGACCTGCGGCGCGCGGCGATCAAGGTCACGTCCGAACTGGAGGCCCTGCTGGAGCGGCGGATCGGATCGGACGCCTTCCGCAGCCTGCGCGCCGGCCTCACGCCGGAGTGGGGCGAGGCCGCCCTGGTGGAAGCGCCGCCGCCCCCCGCCACGGCCGAGCCGAAGCCGCGCCGGGCCAAGCGCGCCTGACGGCGGCTCAGCCGAGCGTGTTGTAGATCGAGGTCGGCCCCGGATATTCGCTGCCGTCGTCGCGCCCCACCTCGCGCGCGATGAGGTCCGTCACCATCCCGTTCAGCCGCAGCACGTTCTCGCGCTGGTCGGCCGCGTAGGCGAGGTTGGCCAGCTCGCCCGGGTCGGCCTCGGTGTCGTAGAGTTCCAGGTCGTTGTGGGCGACCAGCATGTCCCAGTCCCAGGGCGTGTGGTGCTCGGCCGGCGCGAAATAGCGGGCGAACTTCCAGCGGCCGTCGTGGACGCCGCGATGCAGCCGGCGCTTCGACAGGTCGTACATCTTGTCGAACTCGAACGCCTCACCGGCCCCGGGCCGCCGCGCCCCGAAGCGCATCTCCCACATGTAGGCGACGGCGTAGTTGAACAGATGGCCGCGCCGATCGCGCTCGGTCGGCGCCGAGGGGTCGGCCAGCAGGCCGCTGACGTCCACGCCGGGCAGGCCCGGGAAGTCCGCCTCGATCTCGGCCGGCGTCATGCCGGTCAGGCTCATCAGCGTGGGCGCGAGGTCGATCGCGCTCATCAGCCGCTGGGTGCTCCGTCCGCCCGGGAAGTCGGGGTGGACGATGATCATCGGGACGTTCACTTCCTCGCGGTACATGGTCCCGGCCTTCTGGCGCAGGCCGTGCGCCGAGGCGCGCTCGCCGTGGTCGGAGGTGTAGACGATGATGGTGTCGTCCATCTGGCCGCTTTCCTTGAGCGCCCAAAGCACCTGCTCCACCCGGCGATCCACGTCGCGCAGGCAGTTGTAGTAGTAGTTGTTGAAGCGCCGCCACGAGGCCTCGTCGCTGCGCGGCATCGGGCCGTAGAACAGGTCGTTGAACCTCGCGATCCCGGTGTGCGCCTCAGGCTTGGCGCTCAGGTCGTCCTTGTAGAAGCTCTCGGGCAGGTCGAACCCGTTGTCGGTCTCGTAGATCGGGTCGCCCGGCTCGCGCCGCAGCGGAGCCAGCAGGTTCGGGTGCGGCCGTTGCTGCGACTGCTTGCCCGTCGCGTCGTAGAACATGATGTCGTGCGGGTTCAGCAGGCCCACCACCTGGAACCAGGGCTTGCCGCCGGCCTTGTCGAGCCGGGCGTAGTCGAAGAGGGCGCGGGCGGCGTCGGCGGCGACGAACAGGTCCGAGCGGTAGCCGTCCCAGGTCAGCCCCACCGCCTCGCCGTCGAAGCCGTAGTCGTGGAACCCGTACTTTTCCATCGCCGCTTCGGTGGCCGGGTAGATCCCCCCGGGCACCTGGTTCCAGTTGCGCTCGCGGTTGATCTGCGAGAGGTGCCACTTGCCCTTGTAGCTGGTGTAGTAGCCCGCCGCCTGGAGCATGTGGCCCAGCGTCGGCATGTCGGTGGCGGCCACCGGATTGGGCGGCGTGTCCGAGTTCAGGTAGACGCCGGTCCGCTGGGTGTGGTGACCGGAGAAGATGGTGGAGCGCGACGGGCTGCAGGGCGTGGTCTGCACGTGGTAGTTCTCGATCAGCAGCCCCCGCTCCAGCAGCTCGCGATGGGCCGGCAGCTTCTCCAGCAGGCCCTTTGGCCAGCTCGCTAGGCTCTGCTCCTGGTCGGTGATGATCATCAGCACGTTCAGCTTGCGGCCGCTCGCGGCGCGCCGATCGGCGTTCGAGGACACGAGGACTCCCTTTCAGGTTTGCGCGGCGCCCCGCGGCCGACCCGCCTGGGGGCGGGTGTCCAGGGCGGCGCTCAGCCGAGCGTGTTGTAGATCGAGGTCGGCCCCGGATATTCGCTGCCGTCGTCGCGACCGATCTCGCGCGCGATGAGGTCGGTCACCATCGCGTTCAGCCGCAGCACGTTCTTCCGCTGCGCCGGGTCGTAGGCGAGGTTGGTGATCTCGTGCGGATCGGCCTGGGTGTCGTAGAGCTCCAGGTCGTTGAGGCGGTTCAGCGTCTCCCAGTCCTTGGGCGTGTGGTGCTGGGCGGGCGCGAAATACCGCGCGAACTTCCAGCGGCCGTCGTGCACGCCGCGATGCAGCCGGCGCTTCGACAGGTCGTAGATCTTGTCGTAGTCGAGCGCGCCCTGGGTGGTGTTGGGCCGTCCGCCCTTCCGCGGCTCCCACATGTAGGCGACCGCATAGTCGAACAGGTGGCCCCGCCGGTCGCGCTCGGTGGGCGCCGAGGCGTCGGCCAGCAGCCCGCCCACGTCGACGCCCGGCAGGCCCGGAAAGCGCTCCGCCGCCTGGGCCGGCGTCATGCCCGCCAGCCCCATCAGCGTGGGGGCCAGGTCGATCGCGCTCATCAGGCGCTGGGTGCGCCGTCCGCCCGGGAAATCCGGATGGACGATGATCATCGGGACGTTGACCTCCTCGCGGTACATGGTCCCGGCCTTCTGCCGCATGCCGTGGGCCGCGGCGCGTTCGCCGTGGTCGGTGGTGTAGACGATGATGGTGTTGTCCATCTGGCCGCTCGCCTTGAGCGCCCAGAGGATCTGGCCCAGCCGGCGATCCACGTCGCGCAGGCAGTTGTAGTAGTAGTTGATGAACCGATGCCACGACGCCTCGTCGCTGTGGGGGATCGGGCCGTAGAACAGGTCGTTCAGCCGCACGATGGCGCGGTGCGCCTCGGGCTTGGTGCTCAGGTCGTCCTTGTAGAAGCTCTCCGGCAGGTCGAACCCGTTGTCGACCTCGTAGATCGGGTCGCCGGGTTCACGGCGCAGCGGGCCCAGGATGTTCGGGTCGGGCCGGCCCTCCGCCTGGTGGCCGGTGGCGTCGTAGAACATGATGTCGTGCGGGTTCACCAGGCCGACCACCTGGAACCAGGGCTTGCCGCCGGCCTTGTCGCGCCGCGCATAGTCGAACAGGGCGCGCGAGGCGTCGGCGGCCACGAACAGGTCCGAGCGATAGCCGTCCCACGTCAGGCCCACCGACTCCCCGTCGAAGCCGTAGTCGTGGAAGCCGTACTTCTCCATGGCGTTTTCGGTGGTGGGATAAATCCCGCCCGGCACCTGGTTCCAGTTCCGCTCCTTGTTGATCTGGGAGAGGTGCCACTTGCCCTTGTAGCTGGTGTAGTAGCCCGCCGCCTGGAGCATGTGGCCCAGCGTCGGCATGTCGTCGGCCGGCACGGGATTGGGCGGGGTGTCGGTGTTGAGGTAGACGCCGGTCTGCTGGGTGTGGTGGCCGGAGAAGATCGTCGAGCGCGACGGGCTGCAGGGCGTCGTCTGCACGTGGTAGTTCTCGATCAGCAGCCCCCGCTCCAGCAGCTCGCGGTGGTGGGGCAGCTTCTCCAGCAGGCCCGTGGGCCAGCTCGCCGGGCTCTGCTCCTGATCGGTGATGATCATCAGCACGTTCAGCCGGCGGCCGTCCGCGGCGCGGGCCGAGCCCTGCAGTCCGGCCGCCGCCATGGCGCCCATCCCACCCACGAAGACGCGGCGATCGACGGTCCAGGACATGACTACTCCTTCCTCGGCGCGGCCATTCCAGGCGGCCGCGCCGGAGACGCTTACGGAAATGCTGAACGGCGCGGGCGGGCCGGCGCTCAGTAGCGGACGGTGAAGTCGACGCCGAACTCGCGCGGCGCCTGGTAGAACTGTTGGATCGGCGTGGCCCCGGCCGAGATCGCGCCGGAGATGACCTTCTGGTTGGTGAGGTTGCGGCCGTAGACCGACACGGCCCAGCGCTCGTCCGGCGAGGTCAGCGAGACGTTGCCGTTCAGCAGCAGCACCCGGGCGCGGTAGTAGGCCGGGTCGTTGTTGCGGCCCCAGGTGTTGTAGCGGCTGGTGTAGCGCGCATCCCCATGCAGGCCGACGGTCCCGAACGGCGCGTCGATCTTGTAGTCGCCGCTCAGGCTGGCGCTGTATTTCGGCGCGTTGGAGAGGTCGAGGTTGGTGGAGTCCACCGGCACCGCGAACGTGCCCGTCGGGTTCCCGTTCAGCAGGACGGGCACGGCGTTTCCGCATTGGCGCGGCTCGGCCGCGCCATTGGTGAACACCCCGTCGGTGTCGGCGCAGAAGTCAGTGTACTTCGCATAGAGGCGCGCGAAGTTGGCCGTCAGGGTGAAGGCCCGGGTCGGCCGATAGGTGGCCTCCAGCTCCAGCCCATAGGTCTCGGCCGCCGCGATGTTGACGGTGACGTTCTCCGCCCGCACCGCGCCCTGCCGCGTGACCGCGCTCTGCAGGTCGTGGAAGCGGTTCAGGAAGATGGCCGCGTTGAACCGCAGCGTCCGGTCGAACATGTCGGTCTTGGCGCCGACCTCGTAGGCGGTGACCGTCTCGGGATCGTAGGGGCCGACGTTCTCCGGCACGGTGCCGCGCGAGTTGTAGCCGCCGGCCTTGTAGCCCTTGGAGAAGGTCGCGTAGGCCATCGCCTCGGGCGAGAAGCGGTACTGCGCGGTCAGCCGCGGGGTGAACTCGCTCCAGTCTTTCTTGAACGCGCCCTGGAACGACGAGGCCGCCACGAACACGCCGTTGCTCGTGACCCGCGTGTTGATGTCGTAGTTCTTCTTGTCCTTGGAATAGCGGCCGCCGGCCGAGACGGTCAGGGCGTCCGAGAGGTGGATGTTGGCGAGCGCGAAGGCGGCGTAGCTGTCCGTCGACTGCTTGAGGAACGCCAGGCTCGTCACCGTCGGCGTGGACAGGACCGTGTTGTCCTGGCTCCAGTCGTCCGACTGCAGGTAGACGCCGATCACATAGTCGATCATGTGGCCCGACGGCGAGACGAAGCGGACCTCGGCGCTCTTGGAATGGCCCGAGAAGTCCCGCGTCACGTCCAGTCCGGGAACCGGCGTGATCAGCCCGTCGAAGTCGCCGCGGGTCAGGTAGTTCACGTGGCGATAGCCGAGCACCGCGGTGATCTGGCCGCCGGCGGCGTCGACGCTCGTCGTCCAGGACCCTCCGTACGAGCGGGTCGCGGCGAAGGGATTGAACGGGACGGCCGCCTTGCGGATGTCGGTCTTCACGATGTCGGGCAGCAGCTTGTAGGCGGCGCTTCCGTTGTCGATCACGTGCGGCGCCGGGCCGTTGGTCTTCTCCTTCAGCCAGTCCACGACCAGCACGCTCGACACCGCGTCCGAGGGGCGGAAGTCGATGGCGCCGCGGTACGACTGCACGTCGTCGGTGTTCAGGTCGGCGCCGGTGATGACGTTGGTGCTGTAGCCGTCATAGGTGCGCGCGTTGATCGCCAGCTTGGCCGCCAGCATGCCGTCGGCGAACCGGCCGGTGTTCACCTTGCCGCGGAACTGGCGAAGGCCGTTCGACCCCACCGTGGCCCGCGCCTCGACCCCGAAGTCGTCGGTGGGGCGCGCGGTGGTGATGTTGATCGTGCCGGCGAGGTTGTTCTTGCCGAACAGCACGCCCTGCGGCCCCTTCAGCACCTCGACCTGATCGATGTCGAACAGGTCCAGCATCGTGCTCGACACGAACGGCACATAGACGCCGTCGATGATCGTGCTGATCTTCGGGTCGGCGTTGGGGTCGGGGTCGCTGCTGCTCATCCCGCGGATCGACACCATCGGCACGTTGGCCACGAGGCCCTCGGTCTGCAGCACCACGTTGGGCGCCAGGCCGTTCAGGCCGGTGATGTTGCTGACGCCCGCCGCCTCCACGGCGCTGGCGGTGAAGGCCGCCACGGCGATCGGCACGTCCTGGACGCTTTCCGACCGCCGCTGGGCGGTCACGATGACCTCCTGGACGGCGGCGCCATCGTCCGCGCCGGAAGCCGTCTGGGCGAAAGCCGGCGTCGCCAGCACGGCCGCCAGTGCCGAACCGAGCAACGCGCGTTGAGCCGTCAGATGCATGGAAATTCCCCCCTGCTCGTTGTCGGGGTTCACGTCCGCGGGCGCGTCCCCGTTTGCCTTGAGGCCGTCATAGCGCCCTTCGCATTATTATACAATAATTGTATTATTAGTATGCTATGTAATTTGTGTACGCAGGGCCGTGCCCCACCGTACAGATTTGATTTCACGTTGATATCCCGGCGCGACCCGGAGGCCTCTCAGCCTCCCAGGCGAAGCAGCGCGATCAGGCGGGCGCGAGTTTCGCCGTCGGCGATTCCGTCCACCTTCTCCTGCCGCCAGTGCCGCTGGAACGCGCGCACCACCGCGGCGGTGTCGGCGTCGAACTTGCCCGACGGCGGCAGGTCGTAGCCCAGGCGGGTGAAACCGGCCTGCAGGGCGAAGACGGCGGCGCCCTCCTCCCCCTCCCCGATCGGCGCGCCCGGCGCGGCGTCGGTCTCGACCCACAGGCCATGGCCGGCCTCGGCCAGCCGCTTCCAGGGGAACAGCTCGCCCGGATCCTCCTTGCGCGCCGGCGCCACGTCGGCGTGGCCCACGATGTCGCGGTCCTCGATCATCCAGCGACCGCGGATGTCGCCCACCAGTTCGATCACGGCCGCGATCTGCGCCTCGGGGAACGGGCGGTAGCCGAACTCGTGGCCCGGATTGACGATCTCGATGCCGATGGAGTCGCCGTTGATGTTGCGCCGGCCGCGCCAGTACGAGACGCCGGCGTGCCAGGCGCGGCGCTCCTCGGCCACCAGGCTGAAGACCCGGCCGTCCTCCTCCACCATGTAGTGCGACGACACCTTGGCCTCCGGGTCGCGCAGCCGGTCCAGGGCTTCGGGGCCGGTCTTCATGCCGGTGTAGTGCAGCACGAGGATGCTGGGCGGCGCGGTGCGAACGTCGAAGTTGGGCGAAGGCGCCTCGATCAGATTCATCGCGATCGGTTCCAGACGGCGAGCAGCAGCGGCATCACCTGGTTGCCCCTGAGCGCGATGATCAGCACGCCGGAAAGCGCCACCGCGCTGCCGATCGCCATGCGCAGGCCGAAGGGGTCATGCAGGATCGCCACGCCGAGGGCGATGGTGGAGAGCGGCGTCAGCAGCGTAAACGCCGAGATCAGGTTGGCCTCGTAGCGCTGGATCAGGAAGTAGTAGGCGGTGTGCGCCGTCACCGAGACGACGAAGGCCGAGAACACCAGCGCGGCCAGGAACGGCCAGCCAGCGGAGAGTCCGGCTTCCACCTGACCCGGTTCGAGCAGGGCGGAGAGGATCGTGAGCGGGATCACCGAGCAGAGGCCCACCCAGGCCTGGAAGGTCAGCGGCCGCACGCCCTCCATCTGTTTCATCATCACCGCCCCCAGCGACCCCATGAAGGCGGCCGCGGCCACCAGCAGCAGGCCGGTGGAGATACGCACGCCGTGCGGGTCCCACATCACGGTCATCGCCCCGGCGAAGGTGAGCATGATCCCCAGCCCCCGCCGCCAGTGGATCCGTTCGCCCAGCATCAGCATCGACAGCAGCGTCGTCATCGGCATGCCGAGCTGGAGCACCACGGCGGCCGAGGAAGGCGTGGACAGCTTCAACCCCACGAACATCAGGGCGAAATTGCCGCCGCCCATCAGCAGCGCCACCAGCACCAGCCGCCAGATCGGTCGCGGCGCGGGGCGCAGGAACGGAAACGTCACCGCCGCCACCAGGGCGAAGCGCGTCGCCGCATAGAACAGCGGCGGCACGTCCAGGATGCTCACCACATACTTCGAGACGATGTTGTTGGCCGCCCAGATCAGGCAGACCGCCAGCATGATCGCAAAGTCGCGGAGGGCCATCGGCCCCCCGTTAGGGCGCCGCGCCGCCTGGGAGCAAGCTCAAGCCTTCAGGAACGCCTCAAGGTCGCGGTTCACCTGCTCCATATGGGTCACGAACAGGCCGTGCGGCGCCCCGGGGTAGACCTTCAGCTCCGCGCCCGGGATTCCCGCCGCGAACCGCCGGCCGGTGATCTCCAGCACGGCCGAGGCGTCCTTGTCGCCGTGCAGGATCAGGGTCGGCCGGTCGATCTTCGCCAGGTCGGGCCGCACGTCGGCCTCGATCAGGCCGCGGAAGCTGGCCACGGCCACCGGCGCAGGGGTCGTCAGCATCTCGACCACCAGCCACTCCTGCATCGGCTGCGAGGTCTGGGGCGTGAAGAACGGGGCCTGGTTGTCGCGGATCCACTTCGGGAAGTCCGCCTTCCATTCGGCCATGCGGGCGTCGAAGTAGGCGCGCGGCGCGCCAAAGGCGTTGTCGGCCGTCTGGATGAGGCACGGGCCGGCGGGCGCCAGCATCGCCAGCCTGCGGACCCGCCCGGTCCCGTGCCGGCCGAGATAGCGGGCCGCCTCCGACCCGCCCATGGAATGGGTCACGAGATCGAACTGCTTCAGTCCCAGGCCGTCGACCACCGCGCCGATATCGTCGGCCAGGGTGTCGATGTCGTAGCCGCCGGCGGGAACGTCCGACCGGCCGTGGCCGCGCCGGTCGAAGGCGATGCAGCGGAAGCCGGCGTCCGACAGGTGCGCCACCTGATAGGCCCACATTTCGCTTGAGAGCGCCCAGCTCGCGGCGAAGACCACCGCGGGGCCCTCGCCCCAGTCGCGGTGGAACAGCCGGGTCCCGTCGTTGGCGACCAGGGGCTGGTGGCGCCGCGAGGCGGCCAGCGCCGGCCGCCCCCCCGAGGCGGCGGCGGCCACGGTTCCGGCGGCGAGGCCCGAGAGCAAGAGGTCGCGGCGATGCATGGCGTGTCTCCTTCTTGAGCCTCAGGAGACCGCGCCTCGCGCGCCGGGTCGATTATGCGCGAGGTAACGGCGCGGCGTCGGCCGCCGTCAGGGCGCCATCACGTTCAGCACCGCCAGGCTCATCGCCTCCACGCCCGTCCGGATCGACGGCTCGGGCGTCGGCGCGAAGCCGGGATTGTGGTTGCCCGGCAGGAGTTCGCCACGCTTGGCGGCCTCGGCGATCAGCTTGGGGTCGTAGCCGCCGATGCTGAAGAACAGCGAGGGCGCGCCCGCGATGATGAACTCCGAATAGTCCTCGCTGGGGTTGATCGGCGTGGGCATCACCGTGGCCTTGTCGCCGAACGCGGCCTGGAACACCGGCGCCGTGCGCGCGGTCAGGTCGGCGTCGTTGATCACCGCGCGGCCGCCCACCTCGATGTCCACGTCCGGCGCCGGCGCGCCCGACATGGCCGCCACCGCGCTGGCGGTGCGCCGGATGCCTTCGAGCAGCTTCTCGCGCACCTCCGTCTCGTGGCTGCGGATGGTGCCGCGCAGGATCGCCGTGTCGGGGATGATGTTGCCGGCGCTGCCGGTCTGGATCGCGCCGATGCTGATGACGCCGAACTTGCCGGGGTCCTTCTCGCGGCTGATCACCGTCTGCACGTCGGTGACGAAACGCGCGGCCTCGATCACCGGGTCGACGGACTCGTTCGGCGTCGAGCCGTGGGCGCCGCGGCCGTGGAAGGTGATCTCCAGGCTGTCGGAGTTCGAGCTGTAGGCCCCGGCCCTGTACTGCACCGTTCCCGCCGGCGCGGGGCCGACGTGCAGGGCGAAGCCGTAGTCGGGCTTGCCGAAACGCTGATAAAGGCCATCGGCCAGCATGGCGCGCGCGCCCTGGGTGGTCTCCTCGGCGGGCTGGCCGACGAACATCAGCGTGCCGTGCCATTGCGCCTTCATGGCCACCAGCGCGGTCGCCGTCCCCACCCAGGCCGCCATGTGGATGTCGTGGCCGCAGGCGTGATCGACGGGCGTGGGCTTGCCGTTCCAGGTGGTGACCACGTGGCTCTCGTAGGGAAGCCCGGTCTTCTCCTCCATGGGCAGGGCGTCCATCTCGGTGCGCACAAGGACCATGGGCCCCGGCCCGTTGCGATAGATCGCGACGATCCCCGTGCCGCCCACCTTCTCGGTGACCTCGAAGCCCAGCGCCCGCATCTCCTTGGCCAGCTTGGCCGCGGTGGCGGTCTCCTGCATGCCGAGCTCGGGGTGCTGGTGGATATCTTTGTAGAGAGCGTCGAGATGGGCGTAGCTGCGATCCAGCACCCCGTCGACGAACGCCTTGTCGGTCGTCACGTCCCGGGCCTGGGCCGGCGCCGTCAGGGCCAGCGCCGCCCCCGCGGCCAGGAGGGATCGACGGAGAATGCGGAACGGAATCATCGGCTCACCTGCGCTGCGATGAGCCGATGTTAGCGGCGCCGCCTAGTGTTGCGCGAGAAACTCGTCCAGGGCGTCGGCGAAAGTCTCCGGCTGGTCGATCATGATGAAATGCGCGGACTCGGTGACCTGCTCCGGGCGCACCGTCGCCGCCGGCGCATAGGCCGCCCGGTAGACGCGGTCCGCCATCCCCGCCGGCATGCCCACCGGCGTATAGTCGGGGAACAGCAGGACGATGGGCGTGCCGACCGCGGCCAGCCCGGGCCGCAGGTCGAGGGTGAGGTCCTCGTACATGGCCCGCGCCACCACCTTGCGGTCGCTCTCGGCGCCCCACTCGGCGATCATGTGGCGCGCGTCGGCCAGCTTCGACATCTGGGCCATCTGGGGTTCGATCGCCTCGGCCGAGGCGGGCTTTTCCGCCGCTGCCAGCATGGCGTCGCGCATCTTCGCGGCCCGCGGCTCGATCTGCTCGACGGTGACGCTCGGCCCGCCCTGCAGCACGCCGAAGAACGGTAGGGCGTCGACGATCAGCGCCTTCTTCAGCACCTCGGGATGGGTCTCGGCGAGGTACAACGTCATGGTCCCGCCCAGCGAGTGGCCGATGACGACGGCCGGCGTCAGCTTCTCGCCTCGCAGATAGTCGGCGATCGCCTCGGCGGTCGGCTTGACCACCTCGCCCTCGGCGTTGGCGCGGGACGGCTCGCCCGCGAAGCCCGCCACCTGGATGAGGTGCAGCCGGTAGCGCGCCCGCAGGCTCTCGGCCACGGTCCTCCAGGTCGCCCGCGACGACGCGAGCCCGGGGATGAAGACGAGGTCCGGCCCCTCGCCGACGATCTCGTCCGAGAAGCGGTCGCGCACGACGACCCTGGAATCGGGAAACAGGCGGTTGGAGTCGGCCGCGGCCGCCGGCGCGGTAAAGGCGAGAACGGCCACCAGGACCGCGATGGGCTTGAACATGAGGGAGCCTTGAAGAGGGATTGCGTCCCCTAGTCGCCGCCGCGCGCCATGGCGGATGCGCATCGGCTCCTAAAGTTTCACCGCGCCCGTGGTGATCTTCTCGTAGACCAGCTTGGTCACCCGCACATAGCCGCGCTTGGGGTCGTGGAAGAACAGCGGCCCCCGCACCTTGGCCGGGTCGTAGCCGTCGGCGACCAGGTCCATCTTGCGGATCTTGAACGTGCCCGTCGTATCCATGGCCGGCAGCACGCGGATGAAGAGCGGTTGGGCGTAGGACGGAAGCTCCTGCGCCACATGGGCGCTGAAGGCCTTGGCGTCGAAAGGGCCTTCCGTGACCAGGGCGGCCATGCCGGCGCGGCCGTCGGCGCCTTCGACCGGCACGCCGTAGACCGTGGCCTGCGCGACGCCCTCAAAGGCCTGCAGGCGTTCGGCCACCTCGGTGGTCGACACGTTCTCGCCCTTCCAGCGGAAGGTGTCACCGATCCGGTCGACGAAATAGAGATAGCCCTCGGCATCCATCCTCATCAGGTCGCCGGTGGCGAACCAGGCGTCGCCGCGCTCGAAGACGTCGCGGAGGATCTTCTTCTCCGAGGCCTGACGGTCGAGATAGCCGGTGTATTCGGTCCGGGCTTCGCCGCTGATCTTGCCGACGCACTGGCCCACCTGGCCCGGGCCGCATTCGACGCACAGGCCGCTCGGGCCGCGGATCACCTCCTCGCGGTCGACGTCGAACTGAATGAGCCGGATGTTGAACCGCTTGCGCAGCCACTTGGGCGCACGACCGATCGCGCCCTCCTTGCCGTCGAAGTTGAACAGGCTGACGTTGCCCTCGGTCGAGCCGTAGAATTCCAGGATGTCGGGGATCCGGAAGCGCTGCTTCATCACCGGCCAGATGTCGGGCCGCAGGCCGTTGCCGAACGCCAGCCGGATCTTGTGGGCGGTCTCGTCCGGCCCCGGCTCATGGTTGACGAGGTAGCGGCAGAGCTCGCCGATGTAGACGAACATCGTACAGCCCTCGGCGACGACGTCGCTCCAGAAGTGGCTGGCCGAGAACTTTCGCCGCAGCACCACCGAGCCGCCGTTGAGCAGCGCCGCGCCCAGCGCGCAGAGGCCGCCGGTGGCGTGGTAGAGCGGCAGCGTCACGTAGATGCGGTCCGACAGCCGGGCGCCCGTCGCGCCCGCGAAGCCGCGCATGTAGAGCTGGGCCCGCATGTGGGTGACGCGCGCCGCCTTGGGCATGCCCGTCGTGCCGGACGTGTAGATCAGCAGCGCGGTGTCCGCGGCGGTCATGTCCTCGCGCACGGCGCGGTCGGGCGGGAGCTGGCTGCAGCTCTTCAGCGCCTGCACGAGGTCGCGCTGGTCGCCGTGCGCCGGGCCCAGCACCCATTCGTGCATCGGCCTGTCCAGACGCTGGCGCACCGTCTCGAACACGGGCGAGGTCTCGGCGTCGACGATCACATGCGCCGCGCCGGACAGGTTCAGGCAGTGGGCCAGCGGCGGCCCCGAGAGCTGGTTGTTGATGAGCGCGGTGACGACGCCCACCTTCGACAGCCCGTACCAGACCGCGAAATATTCCAGTCGGTTCGGCATGAACAGCGCCACGGTCTGGCCGCGACGCAGGTTGAGCCCGATGGCCCAGTGGGCGTAGCGGTTGGCCATGCCGTCCAGCTCGGCATAGGTGACCGTGCGCCCTTCGAAGGTCATCGCCGGCCGCTCGCGCCAGCGTTCGACCGCGGCCTGGAGGTCGTCGCAGATCAGGTTGGGGCTTTCCCGCGCGATCGACTTCACGCGCCCCAGCGTGCGGTTCAGTCCGCGCAGGAACCGCCAGTCGCGCTTGATACGAGCCCTGAACGTCATGGCGCCTCCCGGCATGACCTTGGCGAGAGCCGGTCACACCGGTCAAGCGGGGCTGATCAGGAGACACGTTCGCGGGGCGTCTGGCCCGAGACGTTCGGGAACCCAGTTCGCGTCACGCCGTTCTGATGCTCCGACACCACGCGGAGGCAGCGAAATGTCCATGAACACCGACGGGCAAGCGCCCATGCCGTCGCCCGAAGGCGGCTCCCCCCTCTTCGCCTCGACCCCGGCCTGGGAGCGCACGCGCAAGCGTCGCAGCGTGGCCGGCGGAAGGAAGACCGGCGGCTCGAACGCGGCGCCGCTCGTCGCGGTCGCCGCCGTCGTGCTCGGCCTCGGCTTCGCCGGCGCGGCGGCGTGGTACGCCACTCAGGAGAGCCGGAGCGTTCCCGAGCTCGCGTCTGGCGGCGTCGAGCCCGCGCCGACGCCGCCCGACCTGACGGCGCAGATCGCGCCGCCCATGGAGCCCGCCGTCGAGCCGATCGAGCAGGCGGCCCTCGACACCACCCCGCAACCTGCGCCGTCGCCGGCGAAGGCCGCGCCGAAGCGGCAGGCCCCGGCCCGCGCCGCCGGAGCGGACGAGACCGGCGTCAACGCCTCGTCGAGCGAAGCCGAGCTCCCGAGCGGGCCGACGCCCTACTCCGAGCTCAACCCGCAGGTCTCGACGCCCTCCGTCACGCAGGCCCCCGCGGCGATCCCCGAAACGCCGCCGACGCTGCCCTCCGACCGCCCGGCGGTCACGCCCCTGCCGCAACCCGACGACGGCTCGCCGCCGACAATCTGACGGGCCCCGAGGCCGCGTCGCGGGAACGCGGCGCGGCCCGGGCGGTCCAGGCGACACGCTATACGTGCGACGTCTCGCCACTCAGGACATGTTCGTAGGGGATAGATCGGAATATTAACCACGTAGCGGTCGTGAGAGTCTGGATGCGGTGAGGGAGAGCACCGTGTCCGCGATCGATTTCGACAGCATTCCCAGGCAAGCCGGCCCCAGGCGACTAAGGTCCAGGCAACTCGGTGTCGTGGCGCGTCTGGCCGGATGGTTCGCCGCCGGCCAGGGTCGCGTCGCTCCGCCGCGCCCGGCCCGCGGTCGCGCGGGTTGCGCGGCGGCCCCGGCCAAATGCCCCGCCGGCCGCTCGTGCGGCGTCGTCGCGCGGCTTCAGGCGGAACAGCAGCGCGGACGGCAGATCGAGCAGGCGCTTTCCCACTACGTCGCGCCGCACGTCCTTGAGCGGCTGATGGCGGACCCGGAAGGCCTGAGCCTGGGCGGCGAGACGCGCGAGGTGACCGTGCTCTTCGCCGACATCCGCGGCTTCACGTCCCTCGCCGAAGCCCTGAAGTCCGATCCTCAGCGGCTGGCGCAGCTGACCAACGCCGTCCTGGGCCCGATGACCGACATCGTGCTGGATCACGGCGGCGCCATCGACAAGTACATGGGCGACTGCGTGATGGCCTTCTGGGGCGCGCCCGACGAAGACCCGGAGCATCCGCGCCGCGCCCTCGAGGCCGCGCGGGCGATGATCGCGGCGATGGACGACATCAACCTGAAGGTCCGCCGCGCCTTCGCCGACGCGTTCGACCTGCCGCGCCTCAAGATCGGCGTGGGCGTGAACACCGGCGAATGCGTCGTGGGCAACCTCGGCAGCGAGCGGCGCTTCGACTATTCCGTCCTGGGCGATCCGGTGAATGTGGCCTCGCGGCTGCAGAGCCTCTGCAAGATCTTCGACGTCTCGCTGCTGGTCGGCCAGGCGACGGCCGACCACATGTGGCGCGATTCCATCCTGTCGGAAGTCGACCGGATCGTGGTCCGCGGCCGCCGCGAGCCGCAGATGATCTATACGCTCGCCCGCGGCGCCTTGCGCCAGCTCAGCCCAGCAGGCTGACGAAGAGCGGCGCCAGATAGGCCAGGAGCAACAGGCCGAAGCCGATGATCACCGCGCGCCCGATCCACCGCGACCGGCGCGCCCGGGCTTCGTCCGTCGAATCGGGCGTCGAATCGGGCGTCGGATCGGGTTCGCTCACAACTCAGCCCTCGTCGTCCGGAACGGCGATCAGTTCGATCTCGAAGAGCAGCGCGCTTCCGGGCGGGATCGGCGCGCGGTCGCGGTCGCCGTAGGCCAGGTCGGCCGGGATCACGAAGTCCCAGGTCTCGCCCACCCGCATCATCGGCACACCCTCCTGCCAGCCCTTGATCAGGCGATCCAGCGGGAAGGTCGCCGGCTCGCCGCGCTCCCGGGAGGAATCGAACACCCGCCCGTCGATGAAGCGACCGACGTAGTGGATCGTCACCGTCGCGCCGGGCGCGGGATGCGGTCCTCTGGCGGCCTTCGCGCGATGGTACTGCAGGCCCGACGGCGTGGTCTTCCAGCCCGGGCGCGCCGCGCTCCACGCCAGATAGGCCTGCTGGCCCTGGACCCATTGTTCCTGCGGCGTGCCGGTGTAGTGGGGCGCGGGTGTCGGCGCGGAGGTCGCGCACGCGCTGAGGCCGAGGGCCGGGATGGCGGCGAGGACGGCGAGGCGGCGCATGGGGGTCTCCGGACAATCGCGGCCCCGTACCTACGCCGTCGCGGCGCGGTTGGGGAGATGCGCCGTCGCGGGCGCGTCCTCGGTCCGGATTTCGGGGGGTGTTGGCGTCGGCTGGCCTAGCGCCCGACCGGGAGGGCTGGGGGGGCTGTTCAGGGTTCCTGGCCGGATGCGGGCCAGCCGACGAAGAGAGATATGCCCACCGCTTGTGTTCGCGACTTGCCTGGAATTGGGCCTTTTCAGGGCGTGTCGGCTCCGCAACAGGGCGCGGCGAATCCGCGCCGGGCCCGATCCGGGGGTTGCCCCGCGGCGGCGGCTGAGGGATGAAGGTTGCGAACGGCGGCCATCCAGTCGGTCGCCGGGGCGTGGGGCCCCGCGGCGCTTCCGGGATTCTAGGATCCCGTGCGGTGTTGAAAAGAAGCGGCAGAGGCGGCTCGCAAGGGCCGCCTTTCTTGCATCTGGCCCCTGCAATTCATCTGACCCCCGCAATTCTGCCGCGGGCCCCTTGGCGCGGCGCGCCAGAGCCGCCATGTGCTTCGCCTGACAACGTAAGCACATAGGGAGGCGACGGAATGGGCGCATTGCCGGAACGCGGGCTGCAGCTCCGCTCGATCATCAAGTCGGACGGGACGCTCGAATTGAGCCTGGCCGAGGTGGCGGTGGCGCCGCCCACGGGCTCGGAAGTCCTGGTGCGGGTCGAGGCCTCGCCGCTCAACCCGTCCGACCTGGGCCTGCTGCTGGGGCCCGCCGACCTCTCCACCGCCAAGGCGTCGAGCGCCGACGGCCGGCCGGTCCTGACGGCCCAGGTGCCCGAGCGCTTCATGAAGGCCATGGCCGCCCGCCTCGACCAGTCCATGCCCGTCGGCAACGAGGGCGCGGGCGAGGTGATCGCCGCCGGGCCGGACCCGGCCGCCCAGGCCCTGCTCGGCAGGACCGTGGCGATGCTGGGCGGCGCCATGTACGCCCAGTACCGCACCCTCTCGGCCGCCGACGTCCTGCCCCTGGGGCCGGATGCGACGGCGGCGGACGGCGCCTCGTGCTTCGTCAATCCGCTCACCGCCCTCGGCATGGTCGAGACCATGCGGCAGGAGGGCCATAAGGCGCTCGTCCATACCGCGGCGGCCTCCAACCTGGGCCAGATGCTGAACCGCATCTGCCTGAAGGACGGCGTCGACCTGGTGAACATCGTGCGCAGCGCCGAGCAGGCGAAGCTCCTGAAGGACATCGGCGCGAAATACGTGCTCGACTCCACCGCGCCCGACTTCATGGACCGGCTCATCGACGCCCTGGCCGAGACCGGGGCCACCATCGCCTTCGACGCCATCGGCGGCGGCAAGCTGGCGAGCCAGATCCTCACGGCCATGGAAGCGGCCGCCAACCGCACCGCCGGCGCCTACAGCCGCTACGGTTCGACCGTCCACAAGCAGGTCTACATCTATGGCGGCCTCGACACCGGCCCGACCGAGCTGGCGCGCGCCTACGGCATGGCCTGGGGCATCGGCGGCTGGCTGCTCACCCCGTTCCTGATGAAGCTCGGGGCCGAGGGCGTGCAGCGCCTGCGCCAGCGTGTGGTCGACGAGCTTAAGACCACCTTCGCCAGCCACTACACCGCCGAGATCTCGCTGGCCGAGGCGCTCGACCCCAAGGTGGTGGCCGCCTACAACCGCAAGGGCACGGGCGCGAAATACCTGATCAACCCCGCGAAGGGACTTTAGGCCGCCACCAGCTCGCGGCGCACGAGGCGCGCGTAGTCGTCCATCAGGCCCAGCGAGAGGGCGCCCGGGGTGAAGCTGTACTCGCCGATCTGCGAGACCGGCGTCACCTCGGCCGCCGTGCCGACCACGAAGCACTCCGTGAAGCCGGAAAGCTCCTCGGGGCGGATGTGACGCTCGACCACCTCGTAGCCCTTGGACTTGGCCAGCCGGATCACCGTCTGGCGCGTGAGGCCGTTCAGGAAGCAGTCGGGCGTGGGCGTGTGGATCACCCCGTCCTTGACGAAGAAGACGTTCGAGCCGGTGCTCTCGGCCACGTAGCCGCGGTAGTCGAGCATCATCGCGTCGGTGAAGCCGTCCTTCTCCGCGGCGTGCTTGGAGATGGTGCAGATCATGTAGAGGCCGGTGGCCTTGGCGTGGACCGGCTCGGTCTCCGGGCTCGGGCGCTTGTACTTGGCCCAGCACATGCGGATGCCCTTGGCCTTCTCCTCGGGCGAGAAATACGACGGCCAGTCCCAGACCGCGATCGCCACGTGGATCTTGGTGTTCTGGGCCGAGACGCCGATCATCTCGGTCCCGCGCCAGGCGATCGGGCGGATGTAGGCGTCGGTCAGGCCGTTCTTGGCGCAGGTGTCCTTGCAGGCCTGATCGATCTGCGCCACCGTGAACGGGATTTCGAAGTCCAGGATCTCTGCGGACTTGAACAGACGCTCGGTATGCGCCGTCAGCTCGAAGATCTCGCCCCCGTACATCCGCTCACCCTCGAAGACGGCCGAAGCGTAGTGCAGGCCGTGGGTCAGCACGTGCACCTTCGCCTCGCGCCAGGGCGTGAACTGGCCGTCGAGCCAGATCCAACCGTCGCGATCGTCGAAGGGAACCAGGGACATGAGGGAAAATTCTCCTTTCGCAGCGGTCCCTTGAACCGCCCCGGAGCCGCCGCGTCAAACGAATTGGACCCTCGCCGGTGAGCGCGCCGGCCGACGCTCGACTGATCCTGCGCGACGAGGAGCTCGACGCGGGCCTGGAGCTGCTGCTGCTCGCCGAAGCCGCACTCTGGGCCGCCGTCGATCAGGGCCTGGCGGAGGAAGACCTCGGCCTTGGGCGCTCCCACTGGCGGGCCGCCTTCCTGCTCCGCCGGCGCCCGGGCGTGGGCGTGCAGGAGCTCGCCCATCTCACCAGCCTGTCGAAACAGGCGGCCAGCCGCATCCTCGTCGACCTGGCCGCCAAGGGCCTGGTCGAGAAGCAGGCGGGCGACGTCGACGGCCGACGGCGCAGCGCGGTCCTCACCGCCCGGGGCGAGGCCTTCGAGACCCAGATCACCGAACGCCTGCGCGGACAGCTCGTGCGCGCCTATCGCATGGCGGGACTGGACGGAGTGGCGGGCGCCAGGGCCATACTGGCCGCCATGGCCGGCGGGCGCACGCGCAGCCGCGCCGCAAGCGGGGGACTCCCATGAGCCTTTCCGACTCTCCGCCGCGCGGCCGGCACCTGCTGGTGGTCGACGACGACGACCGGATCCGCGACCTGCTCAAGGAGTACCTCACGCGCGCGGGCTTCCGCGTCACCGCCGCCTCGGGCGGGGCCGCCGCCCGGCGGCTGCTGGGCTCCCTCGACTTCGACCTGGCCGTGTTCGACGTGATGATGCCGGGCGAGGACGGCTTCTCGCTCACCCGCTGGCTGCGCGACCAGCGCGGCGCCTCGGGGCGCACCCCCGTCCTGATGCTGACCGCCCGCGGCGAGGCCGGCGACCGGATCGAGGGATTGCGCCTGGGCGCCGACGACTACCTCGGCAAGCCGTTCGAGCCCGAGGAGCTGCTGCTGCGGATCGAGGCCATCCTGCGCCGCGCCGGCGGCCGGCCGGCCGCCAACGGCGTGCTGTCGCTGGGCCGCTGCGCGTTCGACGCCGATCGCGGCGAGCTGACCTGCGGCGGCGAGCCGGTGCGCCTCACCGAGGCCGAAACCACCCTGCTGCGCCAGCTCGCCCGGACCCCGCACGAGGCCGTCGACCGCATGGACCTCGCGGGCGAAGAGGTCGATCCCTCCGGCCGGGCCGTCGACGTCCAGGTCACCCGGCTGCGCCGCAAGATCGAGGACGACCCGAAGGCGCCCCGCTATCTGCAGACCGTCCGCGGCGTCGGCTACCGACTGGCGCCCGACTGATGGGCGGCAGGGAACGCGAGCCACACACGCTCCTCCCCCGTGGCGCAGCCGACGGGGGAGGTGGCTCGGCGCGCCGCGCCGAGACGGAGGGGGCGCGGGATACGAACTTTGGGCGGCAGGGCCTCACGCCCCCTCCACCATGCTTCGCATGGTCCCCCTCCCCTGCGCCGCGCGCAGGGGAGGAGCTCTAGGATGAAGCTCCCCTCCTCCGGCCGGGTCCTCCTGCGCTGGCTGAAGCGCCGGCTGCCCGGCACGCTGTTCGGCCGGTCGCTGCTGATCATCGTCCTGCCGGTGGCGCTGATGCAGATCGCCGTCACCTACGTCTTCTTCGACGCCCACTGGCAGACCGTGACGGCGCGGCTTTCCGAGGGCCTCGCCGGCGACATCGCCTGGGCCGTCGAGAGCTACAAGGAAGACCCGACCCCGCAGACGTTCGCGCGCCTGTCGCAGCGGGCCGAGGAGTCCATGAGCCTCTCCATCGCCCTGCAGCCGGGCCGCCAGCTGCCGGCGCGGCGGCGCGACCCGCCGGTGCTGTTCGAGCCGTTCTTCGCCCCCATCGACCGATCGCTGAACCGGGCGCTGACCGAGCGGCTGGACGATCCGTTCTGGTTCGACACCACCCGCTACCCCGCCTACGTCGACATCCGCGTGGCCGTGCAGGGCGGGGTCATGCGCATCCTGGCGCCGCGCGAGCGCGCCTTCGCCACCCAGGGCCACATCTTCGTGCTCTGGATGACCGTGGCCACCGTGCTGCTGACCGCCATCGCCATCCTGTTCATCCGCAACCAGGTGCGCGCCATCGAACGCCTGGCCAACGCCGCCGAGGCGTTCGGGCGCGGCGCCGACACGCCCACGTTCAAGCCGCACGGCGCCAAGGAGGTTCGCCGCGCCGCCAGCGCCTTCCTCGACATGCGCGCCCGCATCCAGCGCCACATCGAGCAGCGGACGGCCCTGCTGGCCTCGGTCAGCCACGACCTGCGCACCCCGCTCACCCGCCTGAAGCTGACCCTCGCCCTGGCCGAGCCCTCCCGGCGCACCGCCGAGATGAAGCGCGATCTCGCCGACATGGAGCACATGATCGACGAATACCTCGCCTTCGCCCGTGGCGAGGGCGGCGAGGCGGCCGAGCCCGTGCGGCTGCGCCCGCTCATCGAGGCCGTCAGCGAAGGCGCGCGGCGGCTGGGCGCCCAGGTGGAGGTGAAGGTCGATCCCGACCTGGCGGCCACGGCGCGGCCCAACGCCCTGAAGCGGGCGCTCTCCAACCTCGTGATGAACGCCGCCGCCCACGGCGACCGCGTCGAGGTGGCCGCGCGCCGGGCCGCCGCCGGCGCGCTGGAGATCGTGGTGGACGACAACGGCCCCGGCATCCCGGCCGAACAGTACGAGGACGCCTTCAAGGCCTTCGCGCGCCTGGACGAGAGCCGCAACCAGAACGTCAAGGGCGTCGGCCTGGGGCTGGCGATCGCCCGCGACGTCGCCCGCGGCCACGGCGGCGACATCCTGCTGGACCGCTCCCCGCTGGGCGGCCTGCGGGCGGTGGTGCGCCTGCCCGGCTGACCCGGGGAACGCCGTTCACACGCGGTTCACGGAGCCCCGCCAAGCTTCGCCTCGCCAGATTCGGAGCCTCCCATGCGCGCCCTTCCGCACGCCGCCGTCCTCGCCAGCCTTGCGCTCGCCGCGACGCCGGCCCTCGCCGCCGATCCCGTGGAGGGCGAATGGCTGACCCAGAGCGGCAGCGGCAAGGTGCGCATCGCCCCCTGCCCGAACCAGCTCGAGCGCCTCTGTGGCCAGATCACCTGGCTGCGCCGTCCCGAGGACGCCAAGGCCAAGGACGCCAACAACCCCGATCCGGCGTTGCGCACCCGCACGATCCTGGGCCTGCCCATGCTGTGGGGCTTCAAGCCGGCCGGGGCCGGCCGCTGGAGCGGCGGCAAGATCTACGATCCGGAGGCCGGCAAGACCTACGACAGCAAGCTGTCGATCCGCCCCGACGGCGCCCTCAAGGTGGAAGGCTGCATCCTGATGGTCTGCCAGGCCCAGAAGTGGACGCGGAACTAGAGCCCGTCAGGGTGAAGTGGGAACCGGTTCACCCGCCCGGACGGGCTCTACACTCTTGAAGATCGAGCCTTCTTGTCCGGATCAGGTGATCCCACCTGATCCGGGAAGGCTCTAGCTCCCGAGTTCGCGTGACCGGCGCGCGGCGGCGGCCACGGCCTCGCGCAGCAGCGGCGGCAGTCCCGCCTCGCCCATCAGCACCTCCAGCGCCGCCGCCGTGGTTCCCCCCGGCGAGGTGACCTGGCGGCGAAGCTCGGCCGGATCCTCCCCCGTGCGCGCCAGCAGGGCCGCGGCTCCGGTCAGGGTCGAGCGCGCCAGGCGTCGGGCGTCGTCCGGCGGAAGGCCCGCCTGGGCGCCCGCGGCCTCCAGCGCCTCGATGAACGCATAGAGATAGGCCGGCGCCGAGCCGGAGACCGCGGTGGCGGCGTGCATCAGGGCCTCGTCGTTCAGGTCGACCACCGCACCCAGCGGCTCGAACAGGGCGTGCGCGCGGGCGAGCGCGGCGGGATCGTCGGCGTACAGGCTCGCCGTGCCCTGGCCGATCGCCGCGGCCGTCGTCGGCATGACGCGCCCGACGGGCCGTCCGCCGAACTCACGGGCGATGTCGTCCGCCCGGACGCCCGCGCAGATCGAGACGATCACCGCGCCCGAGCCCAGCCACGGCGCGGCCTCGGCCGCCGCCTCGCGCCACATCTGGGGCTTCACGGCCAGCACCACCGTGCGGGCGTTGGCCAGGTCGCCTTCCGGCGGATTCAGCGCGGCCCCGGCGGCCTGCGCCGCCAGCGCCGCCGGGCCGGGATGGGGATCGCGGATCATCAGGTCCGAGGCGGCGAACGCGCCGGCCGCCAGCCAGCCCTCCACCATCGCGCCGCCCATGCGCCCGGCGCCCAGCATCAGTATGGGTGTGATCATGGCCGCGGGATCCTTCCTCGGCCCGACCTTTAGCCGCGCCGCGGCGGCGGCAAAACCCCGCAGCCGGGATCAGGCGGCCTTGCGCCGCCCCTCCGCCGCCACGGGCCCATCGCCCGCGCCCACCTGGAAGGCGGCGACCAGTTGCGTCAGCCGCTCGGCGTCGCCGGTCAGCGATTGGGCCGCCGCGGTGGCCTCCTCGACCATGGCGGCGTTCTGCTGGGTCATCTGGTCGAGACCGCCCACGGCGCTATTCACTTCCTTGAGGCCCGTCGCCTGCTGGTCGGCGGAGTTGGCGATCTCGGCGATCACCCCATTGATCTCGCCCACCTCGGACATGATCCGCTGCAGCGCCTCGCCGGTCCGGCCGACCAGATCCACCCCCTCGCCCACCTGGGCGGCCGAGTTTGCGATCAGGTCCTTGATCTCCTTGGCGGCCTCGGCCGAACGCTGGGCCAGGGCCCGGACCTCTGAGGCGACCACGGCGAAGCCCTTGCCGGCGTCGCCGGCCCGGGCGGCTTCCACCCCGGCGTTGAGCGCCAGCAGGTTGGTCTGGAACGCGATCTCGTCGATCACCCCGATGATCTGGCTGATCTGCTTGGACGAGCCTTCGATGGCGTTCATGGCGTCGATGGCCGCCTTGACCACCTGGCCCGACTCCTCGGCGTGGGTCCGCGCCGCGCCCACGACGCCGCGCGCGCGACCCGCGTCGCTGGCGGTGCGGCGGACGGCGCCGGTGATCTCGTCGAGCGCCGCGGCGGTCTGCTCCAGGGTCGCGGCCTGCCCTTCGGTGCGGCGCGACAGTTCGCCGGCCGCGCGGGCGATCTCGCCGATGCTGCCGCGCACGCCGGCGTTCACGGCGACAATGGTGCGCACCGTCGAGCCGAGCTGCTCGGCGGCGGCGTTGAAGTCGCGCTTCAACTGGCCATAGCGGTCAGGCACCTGGGCCGTGATGCGGTGGGAGAGGTCCCCGGCCGCGAGCCGCTCCAGCGCCTCAGCGAGCGCGGCGACGACCGCCTGGGCCTCGGCGTCGGACGCGCGTTGAAGGGTCGCGCGCTCCTCGGCGGCGGCGGCTTCGCCCGTGCGGGCGGCCTCGGCCTCGCGGCTGGCGGCCTCGGCCCGGTCACGCGCCTCGGAGGCGGCGGCGAGCGCCGTGGTCGAGCGCAGGAACATCGAGTTGATGCTGGCCCCCGCCCAGATCAGCACGCCGGCCTCGAGCAGCAGGATCACGGCGTGGATCAGGACGCGGCCGATGTCGCCCCCGCCCGGGAACACCGCCGCCGGCAGCACGAACGACAGCAGCAGGTGGTGGACCGCCACGACGGTCGTCGCCGCGGCGATCGCCCGCCAGTCACAGTAGCCGATGAGCATCGCCAGGCAGGCGAAGTAGGCCATGTGCATGTCGATCTGCCACGGATGGCCCGCGAAGGCGGCCACCTGGAGCGAGATCGAGGCCATCAGCGCCACGCTGGCGGTGACCCGCGCGACCGGCCCCTCGCCCGTCAGGCGCCGGACGATCGTGGCGCCCGCCGCCGCCCCGCTCGCGGCGAGCCCCAACGCCAGCCAGGCGCCGTGGGTGAAGGCCGCGCTGGCGCACACGATCGGCGCGAGCAGCCACAGGCACCAGAGGATGATCCGGTCGGTGAAGCGTCGCTGCTCGTCAATGGTCTCGAACACGTCGGTCTCTCAGTTGAGGCAGGCGGCTGTGCCCGCCGGCGAAACAGAAAACAGGGCCCCGGCCCGTCGAAGTCGCTGGGGCGCGCGACCTTCCGGGTCGCGGACGACGACGATGAAGGGAACCGCGCCCAGATCACGGACCGCGCCGGCCTCGCCGGCGGCGGCGAACACCCGGCCGCGGCTCCACCAGGGCGGGAAAACCCCGGCGGCCTCGTGCGGATCCGGCGGCGGAGCCCCGGTCACCACCAGCAGGACAGCCGACGACAAGCCGATCAGGCCGGAGACGGCCGAGCCGATAAGAATGTCGCGGTTGGGAACGCGCATGCGCGACCCATGGCGGGTGCGCGTTGCCGATTGCCTAACGGCGCCGGGGCCTATGTCTCGCGGGAGTTGTGGCCCGTCCGGGCCTGGCGCACGGCCGTCACCGACCACCACCCCAGGGTTGAGCTGACACCGCCCCGCGCTGCGATTTGCCGCAGGCCCGCGAGGCCGGGCGACTAGAGCCTTCCCGGATCAGGTGGGCCCACCTGATCCGGACGAGAAGGCTCGATCTTCAAGCATATGGAGCCCGTCCGGGCGGGTGAACCGATATCCACTTCACCCTGACGGGCTCTAGGCCTCGCCGACGGTCTCGAACATGCAGGCGGCGATGGCCTCCTGCGGGGTCTTGGCGCCGCGCAGCAGGAAGTCGTACGCCGGGAAGAAGCGGTCGGCGGCCTCGACGGCCACGTCGATCATCGCCGCGGCCTGGGCCAGGCTCGGCTGCTCGCCGGTCATCAGCGCCATGCCGTGGCGGAAGATGATCTCGCCTTCCTCCCACAGCTCGAAGTGGCCCAGCCAGACGCGGGGATTGATCGTACCGATCAGCTCAAGCGCCGTCTGGCGCTGGGCGCGCGGCACCACCAGGTCCATCGACAGGCAGAGCTGCAGCGTGTCGCCCTCGGGGCGCCAAGCGAACCACAGCTCGTAGTCCTTCCAGTCGCCGGCGAGGGTGAAGGCGAGATCGCCGTCCTCGGTCCGGTCGAAGGGCAGGTTTTCGGCGGTCAGAACGTGCTCGACCACGTCGAGCGGATCGTTCGTCAGGACGAGATTTTCATCGGTCTGCGAGGTGTCCATTACGACCCCTTATCGACTCGGACCGGGAACGGAACGCCGCCCTCGAATCGTCCGTGAAGTCGAACCTAAACTGTTTCTTGAGAGTTGTGTCAGCGCGTTCTTGTCGCGGGCGAGCCGCATTCGCGTCCCGTGCGCAGGGCCTAGGCCTTCGGCTTGGTCTTGCGCGCAGGCTTGGCCGGCGCCTTGAGCGCCTCCAGCTCGGCCCGAAGCGCGGCGACCTCGGCCTTCAGCGCGTCGTGGTCCTCGCGGCGGACCAGATCGAGCTCGGCCACCAGCCGGTCGCTCTGGCTGCGGAACGCCGCCTTGGCTTCCTCGCCGGCGGCCTGGGCCAGGCCCATGGCGGCGGTGGTCAGGCGGGCGATCTCGTCGAGGATCGGATTCTGGGTCTGCATTCCTTGGGTCTTTCGCGCGGGCGGGCCGCCACGCGCCCTATATGGCCTTTCGGGGGATGAAAGCGAAGGGCTTCTCGTCTAAGTCCCATCGCAGGTGCCGGAGCGGAGCCCGACGTGCAATTCCCCAACATCGACCCGATCCTCGTCCACATCGGGCCTTTCGCCATCCGCTGGTACGCCCTGGCCTACGTCGCGGGCATCCTCCTGGGGTGGCGATACGCCACAGGCCTGCTGCGCAACAAGAAGCTCTGGACGAACCGCCCCGCGCCCTTCTCGCCCGAGCAGATGGACGACCTGATCCTCTGGATCGCGCTGGGCGTGATCCTGGGCGGCCGCCTGGGGCACGTCATCTTCTACACGCCCGCCATGATCTGGCAGAACCCGATCGGCATCGTGAAGGTCTGGGAAGGCGGCATGAGCTTCCACGGGGGCGTCATCGGCGTCTCCATCGCGATGATCGCCTTCGCCTGGCGCAACAAGCTCGACCTGCTGCGCATGGCCGACGTGGTCTGCGCCGCCTATCCGATCGGCCACTTCCTCGGCCGCATCGCCAACTTCATCAACGGCGAGCTCTGGGGCCGCCCCACCGATCTGCCCTGGGGCATGGTGTTCTGCAACGAGCAGATCGTGAAGACCTACGGCTACTGCCCCGCCGGCTCCATGCCGCGCCATCCCAGCCAACTCTACGAGGCGGCCTTCGAGGGCCTGATCCTGTTCCTCATCCTGCGCTGGGCGACCCATGTGGCGAAGCTGGGCAACCGCCGCGGCGTGATCGTGGGCGTCTTCCTGGTCTTCTACGCCCTCTTCCGCATCGCCATCGAGAACGTGCGCGAGCCCGACGTCGGCATGCCGAACTTCCCCTTCGGCCTGACCATGGGGATGATCCTGTCGATCCCCATGATCTTCGGCGGCGCCTTCCTGATCTGGCGCGGCATGCGTGAGCCGATGCCCGCGGCCCTCCCCGCCGAGGAGGCCCCGCTCGCCGGCCAGCCCGCGCCCAAACAGGCGTGAGCGCCGGCCTCAAGGCGCGGCTGGCGGCCCAGATCGCCCAGACCGGGCCGCTGACGATCGCCCAGTACATGACCGCCTGCCTGCACGATCCGCAGGACGGCTACTACGCCACGCGGCCGGCGCTGGGGGCCGGCGGCGACTTCATCACCGCGCCCCTGGTCAGCCAGATGTTCGGCGAACTGATCGGCGTCTGGGCCGCCTCGGCCTGGCGGCTGATGGGCGAGCCCGATCCCTTCCTGCTGGTGGAGATGGGCCCGGGCGACGGCACGCTGATGGAGGACGTCCTGCGCGCCGGCCGCGCCCTCCCCGGCTTCCGCGAAGCCGCCGTGGTCTGGCTGGTCGAGACCTCCGGCCCGCTGCGGGACCTCCAGCGGCAGCGGCTGGGCGAGGCCGTGGCCTGGGCGGACTCCCTCGACGACGTCCCGGCGGGCCGGCCGATGCTGCTGATCGCCAACGAGCTCCTGGACTGCCTGCCCGCGCGCCAGTTCGTCCGCACCGCGACCGGCTGGATGGAGCAGGTGGTGGGCCTGGACCCGGACGGCGATCTCGCCTTCGGGCTGGTCCCGGCGTCAGCCGCGCCGCCCGACGCCCGCGACGGCGCGGTCTTCGAGGTCTCGGCGGCCCAGGAAGCCCTCGGCGCCCTCCTCGGCGAACGGCTCGTCCGCGACGGCGGCGCGGCCCTGCTGATCGACTACGGCCGCGACACGCCCGGCTTCGGCGACACGCTTCAGGCGCTCCGCCGCCATGAGAAGGTCGATCCCCTGGCCTGCCCCGGCGAGGCCGACCTCACGGTCCACGCCGACTTCCCCGCCGTGATGGCGGCCGCCGAGCGCGAGGGCGCCGAGTCCGCCATCTTTACCCAGGCCGCGTTCCTCGCCCGGCTCGGGATCGGCGAGCGCACCGAAGCCCTGGTCCGCGCCCGCCCCGACAAGGCCGCCGTGATCGGTCGCCAGCTCCACCGGCTGGTCGGCGGCGACCAGATGGGGGAACTCTTCAAGGCCTGCTGCGTCCACTCACCCGGCTGGGTCCCGCCTGCCTTCGAGGAAGCCTGAGTGCCTGAACTCCCCGTCCTGACCTCGCCGCTGCTCGACCTGCCGGGCGTGCGCCACGCGTTCTTCACGCGCCAGGGCGGCGTGTCGGAGGGAATCTACGCCAGCCTGAACGTCGGCCAGGGCTCGAACGACGATCCCGCCGCCGTGGCCGAGAACCGCCGGCGCGCCGCGGCCCATCTCGGCGGAACGCTGGTCACAGCCTATCAGGTGCACTCGGCCGAGGCGGTCGCCGTCACGGGCGCCTGGCCGGACCGACCGCCGGAGGTCGACGGCGTGGCCACCGCGACGCCGGGGGTGATCTGCGGCGCCCTGGCCGCCGACTGCGCCCCGATCCTGCTGGCCGACGCCGAGGCGCGGGTCGTGGGCGCCGCCCACGCCGGCTGGAAGGGCGCGCTCACCGGCGTCGCCGAAGCGGCCATCGCCAGGATGGAGGGCCTCGGCGCGCGGCGGGATCGGATCGTGGCCGCCGTCGGTCCTTGCATTGGCCCGGCCAGCTACGAGGTGGGCCTGGAATATGTGGCCCGCTTCACCGACGCCGATCCGGCCTACGCCCGCTTCTTCGGGCCGGGCGCCAACGACGAGAAGCGCCAGTTCGACCTGCCCGCCTTCGTGCTCGCGCGGCTGCGGGCCGCCGGAATCGCCGCCTGCGAGTGGATCGGCCGCGACACCTGCGCCGAGGCCGACCTGTTCTTCTCCAACCGGCGGGCGTTCAAGCAGGGCGAACCCGACTACGGCCGGCTGCTGTCGGCCATCGTCCTGCTCTAGCCGCGAGGGGTGGACTCGGGCGATGGCGCTGCATAGAAGCGCGCGCATCGCGACAATATGGTCCTGGGGGGTCCGATGAAGCTGCTGGCCGGCAACTCGAATCGCACTCTGGCGCAGGCCGTCGCCAGCCATCTCGACCTGCCGCTGACGCGGGCCCAGGTGAAGCGTTTCGCCGACAACGAGGTCTGGGTCACCATCGACGAGAACGTCCGCGGCGAGGACGTCTTCGTGCTGCAGTCCACCAGCTATCCGGCCAACGACCACCTGATGGAGCTGCTGATCTGCATCGATGCGCTGAAGCGCGCGTCGGCGCGGCGGATCACGGCGGTGATGCCCTACTTCGGCTATGCGCGGCAGGATCGGAAGACCGGCGGGCGCACGCCCATCTCGGCCAAGCTGGTGGCCAACCTCATCACCCGGGCCGGGGCCGACCGGGTGCTGACCATGGATCTGCACTCCGGCCAGATCCAGGGCTTCTTCGACATCCCCACCGACAACCTCCTGGCCGCGCCGCTGATCGCGGGCGACATCAAGGACAACTACGACAGGTCCAGCGAGCTGCTGATCGTCTCGCCCGACGTGGGCGGGGTCGTGCGCGCCCTGGCCGTGGCCAGCCGCCTCAACGCCGACCTGGCGATCGTCGACAAGCGCCGCCCGGCGCCCGGCAAGTCCGAGGTCGCCAACATCATCGGCGACGTCCAGGGCCGCCGCCTGATCCTCTATGACGACATCGTCGATTCGGCTGGCACCCTCTGCAACGCCGCCCAGTCGCTGATCGACGCCGGCGCGATCGAGGTCTCGGCCTACGTCATCCACGGGGTGCTCTCCGGGGCCGCCGTCGACCGGGTGAAGAACTCGGTGCTCAAGGAGCTGGTGATCAGCGATTCGATCGAGGCCTCCGACGAGGTGTCGGCCGAGCCCAAGATCCGCCGGGTCTCCTGCGCGCGGCTGGTGGCCGAGGCGATCCGCCGCATCGCCAACGAGGAGAGCGTGTCGAAGCTCTTCGACTGAGCGGCGCCCGCTGGCGCGATATCGGGCCGGCCCTGCTTGCCCAGATCGCGCGACGCCGGTTATGGCAGGGTGTTTCGGGGGCGGAACACGGAAGAACCACTCCACGCAGAGGGAGGCCGCCTGATGCCGCGTCGCGCACGACTGAAGCCCTGGATCGGGATCGCCCTCGCCGCCGCCGTGGCCGCCGCCTGCGCCGAGCCGCCGCCCGAGATCGCCCCGCCCCCGCCGCCTGCGCCGCCCAGCGTGGCCCTGTCGCCCAAGCTGGTGGAGCTGGCCAGCGCTTATCGGTTCTACATGGTCCGCGCCACGGCCATCACGCCGGACTTCGCCGACGGCGAAGGGGTGGCCAAGTCCCTGCGCGAGGGCGCCTCCTACGAGCCGGGCCAGCTGGTCCGCGGCGCCATCGCCTACGCCGCGGTGGCGGCCCTGCAGGACAAGACCTTCGTCGACGGCGTGCGCCAGTACGCCAAGGATCCGGCGACCCGTCAGCAGGTGACCTACGAACTGCTGAGCAACCCCCGCTACGTGCTCGGCCTGCCGGGCGTCGACAGCGCCGCCGGCCTCGTCGTCGCCGGCCTCGGCGGCCAGGCCCAGGCGCTCTACGACGAGGGCAAGGCGGTCAAGCAGTCGGCCTACGACCTCCAGCGTCAGGCCTGGTCGAAGAAGGACGTGATCGGCCGCGACGAACGCCTGGCCGGCGCCAAGTCGCTGTCGTCCTCGGCCATGGTCGGCGACGCCGGCGAGACCGCCCAGCTCATGCAGGCCTCGAGCGGCGCCCCGGTGCTCGGCCTCACCGCCTATCCCGTGGCCCAGCCCTATACGCCGACCGTCGTGCGCGGCCTCGCCATCGCCGCCCTGGCGGCCCTGGGCCAGGCGGGCGACGACCATCTCGAAACCGTGCTCGGCCTGATGGAAGAGCCGAATGTCGGCGGCTGCATGCGCTCGTCGAAGCTCAACCTCTATCAGTGCCTGGCGGTCGCGCGGCCGAACTACGAGGACATCTTCTGCCTGGGCCAGCACGCCATGATGGACACCGGGCGCTGCCTGATCCGCGCCTCGGGGCTGCCCGAGCCCTACGAGCCGCGCTTCGTGCCTACCCAGGAGTCGGTCGACAAGGGCTATCCGGCGAAGAAGAAAAAGCCCCCGGCGCGCAAGACCAAGAAGAAGAGCTGAACGCGCGCCAACGGCGCCGTTGCGCCCGCCGGGCGTTTTGTGTATCTACGCCCACCTTTCGGACCGGATCGGTCACAGGAATTCCGTCGCCGCGCGCGAGAGCCGCGCGGCGCCTTCGTTTTGAGGCAAGGCCATGGCCGAGATCGTTTTGAACGTCGAAGTGCGCGAAAAGACCGGAACGGGTAACGCGCGTGAAGTCCGTCGCGCCGGCAAGGTGCCGGGCGTCCTCTACGGCGGCGACAAGGACCCTGTCGCGATCGCGGTGAAGTCGAACGAGTTCCGCAAGGCGCTCTACACGGGCAAGCTGCTGGGCCACCTCGTGACCCTGAAGTACGGCAAGGAGACCCAGCCGGTGATCGCCAAGGCGGTCGACATGCATCCGGTCACCGATGAGCCGTGGCACTTCGACCTCTACCGGGTCGACGAGCACCAGCAGATCACCATCGACGTGCCGGTGCACTTCGCCCACCAGGAAACCGCCCCGGGCCTGAAGCGCGGCGGCAACCTCGCCGTGGTGCTGCACACCGTGGCCGTCTCCTGCTCGGCCGATTCGATCCCCGAGGAGATCGTGGTCGACCTGGAGGGCCTGGAGATCGGCGCCACGATCCGCGTCAGCGACCTGAAGCTGCCCGCCAAGGTCTCGACCGCCCTGGACCCGGAACTGGTCGTCGCCTCGATCGCCGGCTCCAAGACCGAGACCGCCGCCGAGGGTGAAGAAGGCGAAGCCGCCGAAGAGGCCGGCGAGGAATAATCCTCGCCCCTTTCGCGGGGGCCGCGCGTGCTCATCATCGCGGGGCTGGGGAATCCCGGCCAGACCTACGCCAAGAACCGCCACAACATCGGCTTCATGGCCGTTGACGAGATCGCGCGCCGCTGGGGCTTCTCCGCGGCGCGTTCGCGTTTCCGGGCTCTGGCCAGCGAAGGCGCCATCGAAACGCCGCAGGGCCCTGTCAGGACGCTCCTCCTGAAACCCCAGGGCTACTACAACGAAAGCGGCCGATCGGTCGGCGAGGCGCTGAAGTTCTTCAAGCTGCAGCCGTCGGACCTCGTCGTGTTCTACGACGAGATCGACCTCGCGCCGGGACGTTTCCGGATGAAGACGGGCGGCGGCGCGGCCGGCAACAACGGGGTGCGTTCCATCGTCGCCCAGGTCGGCCCCGACTTCCGCCGCGCCCGGCTGGGCACCGGTCACCCGGGCGACAAGGCGCTGGTGCACGGCCACGTGCTCTCCGATTTCCACAAGGCCGACCTGAAGTGGGTGGAGCCCCTGCTGCAGGCCTGCGCCGACGCCGCGCCCCTGCTGGCGGCGGGCGAGGACGACAAGTACCAGACCGAGGTCATGCGCCTCGCGCCCGCGGAGAAGGTCGATCCGCGCAAGCTGGCGAGGGACGGCTCATGAGCTTCCTCGGCGGCGGCCTCCTCTACCTCCTGCTCTCGCTGGCCATGGCGGTGCATGTGGTCCGCACGGGCCGCCCCTACTGGTGGCTGCTGATCATCCTGCTGCTGCCGTTCGGCTCGCTGATCTACGCCTTGGCGATCGTCGCCCCGGAACTGTTCGGCGGCGTGCGCGCCCAGCGCTTCGCCGCCGAGACCCGCGCCGTGCTCGATCCGGGGCGCGAATACCGCGAGGCGAAACGGGCGTGCGACGAGACGCCCACCGTGCGCAACCAGTCGCGCCTGGCCGCCGCCGCGGCGGGGCTTGGCCACCACGCCGAGGCCGAAGCCCTCTATCGCGAGGCCGCCCAGGGAGTGCACGCCGAGGACCCCTCGCTGCTGCTCGGCCGCGCCCAGGCGCTGCTCGAGTTGGGGCGTCCGGCCGAGGCGCTGGAGGTGCTCGACCTGATCCCCGGCGGCGAGACCGTCGATCCGTTCTCCCCGCCGGCCGTCCTGGCGCTGGCGCGCGCCTACGACGCCCTGGGCCGCACCGCCGAGGCCGAGGCCGCGTTCGTCGAGGCCTCCGAGCGCATGGCCGGGTTCGAGGGCCTGGCCCGTCACGCCGCCTTCCTCGCCCACACGGGCCGCACCGCCGAGGCGCGCGAGATGGTCGCCGACATGGACCGCCGCATCGGCAAGATCCCCGGTCCGCTGCGCGCCGAGGCGCGTCACTGGCGCGATCTCGCCGCCCGGGCGCTGTCCGCCGGCTGAGGCGCCCGCCCGGACCGCTCAGGCCGGGTCGGTGGAAATGCCAAAGAGGCGCGCGCCGGCCTGTTGGCCCGTCAGGTCCATGGTCGCCCGCCGCGCCTCGGGCGCCAGATGCAGGAGGTGTTCCTGCAGGCCCATTCCGAAGCAGGACCAGATGAACGCATCCAGCCGGTCGCAGGGCCCCGCGACATGGCGCGCCAGCCACGCCGCCGACGTCTGGCCCGACAGCCGGCGCAGGCTCAGCGCCACCGGCCGCAGGTCGTCGTTGCGCGCCCCGGCCAGGAACAGGGCGAGCATGGCCCCCACTTCCCAGCGCATCTCGCCCGCCGGACCGATCAGCGCGTCGCCCACGTCGCCCGCCCGCCGGTCGGCGTCGAGCGTCGCGTGGGAGATCCCGTCGCGGAGCTGGGTGAAGGCGGCATGGACGATGTCGGCCTTGGTCTCGAAGAAGTAGGTGGTCGAGGCCAGCGACAGGCCCGCCGCCTGGGCGACGCTGCGCAGCGTCACCGCGTGGAGGCCCCGCTCGCCGATCAACCGCAGCGCCGCGCCCACCAGGCGCTGGGCGCCGGCCGGCCGCTCCGGCAGCGTCCCCGGCGGGGTCGCGGCGGCGAGCCACGGGGTGGCGGCGGGCGTGGGCCGCCCATCGAGCCGTTCGGCCACCCGCAGCATCGCCGGCGACAGCCACAGCAGCGCCGGGGCCGGCGTCGTGTCGATCAGGGCGAACCGCGTGGCGGTCCGCGCCACGTGGCTCCAGACCAGCGCCGCGCCGTCGTCCCCGCCGAGGCGGCGCGCGGCCTCGGCCCAGAATCGGTCCTGCGCCGCGTGTTCGTCATGGATGGCGCGGGCGAGTTCGGCGGGCGCCTCGCCGGCCATCGGCTCGAACTCCAGCAGCGCCAGGCTCTCGCCGCGCTGGGCGAAAGCCAGGTCCGACACCGCCGCCACGACGAACGCCCAGGCCGGAGACCCCGCCGTGGCCTCCGCGAGCCGCCGCCGGCGCCAGGCCTCGCGCCGGCCCCGCAGGTTGCGGTGGACCTCGCCCAACAGCCCGTCGCGGCCGCCGAAATGGTAGTTCACCGCCGACGGGCTGGCGCCCGCGTGCTGGGCGAGCGCCCGGGCCGTCAGCGCCGACGGGCCGCCGTCGACGGTGATCGCGGTGGCCACCTCCACCAGGCGGTTCGACGCCATGTCGCTGCCGAGTGCGGACATCGCCCTCTTCTAGCCTGCGCCGCGCCGGCCGCGAAAGGGAACTGTACGACCGTTCGATGAAAACGCGGGCGCTCGCGCCCTCGGATTGGGCGCCCCTTCCGCATCAAGGGTAGATGGACCCGAAAGGGCCGGCCTTCATCCATTCATCACAGAAGCTTCGCGCTGTTCACACGTTCGAAACGTAAGCCTCCCGCCGATCCAAACGACGGGGGTTCTGAATGTTTCGGCTGGCTCACGCCACGCGCGGACGGCGCGCGGCCTTGTTTCTCGGCGCGGCGACCGCGCTGGTCCTGAACGTATCGGCCCGGGCGGCCGAGGCCGCCGACGACGAGGCCCGCTCCACCGGCCTGGCGGAAGTCGTCGTCACCGCCGAGAAGCGCGAGACCAACCTCCAGAAGACGCCCATCTCCATCTCGGTGGTCGGCGGGGAGCAATTGGCCGACCGCCACGTCCAGAGCCTGGAAGACCTGATGGACGGCGGCGTGCCGTCGCTGCGCATCGCGCCGTTCTTCTCGCGCAGTTCGGCCCTGACGGTCGGCATCCGCGGCATCGTGCCCTTCGACGCCAACCAGCCCAGCCGCGACGCCGGCGTCGGCGTCTACATCGACGGCGTCTACCTCGGCCGCTCGCAGGGCCTGGGCACGGCCCTGTTCGACATCGAGCGCATCGAGGTGCTGAAGGGCCCGCAGGGCACGCTGTTCGGCCGCAACTCCACCGGCGGCGCGGTCAGCATCGTCAGCCGCAAGCCCTCGGGCGACTTC
>NZ_WGNY01000010.1 GCF_016124325.1 Phenylobacterium sp. | reverse complement strand
CCGCCGGCCAGGATGTCGTGGCCCGCGCCGCCTTCCAGGGTGTCGGCGCCGTTGCCGCCCGTGAGGCTGTCGATGCCGTCGCCGCCCGAGAGGGCGTCGTCGCCGTTGCCGCCCACCAGGGTGTCGGCCCCGGCCCCGCCGAAGAGGCTGTCGTTGCCGTTGCCGCCGTCGAGCTTCTCGTCCGCCGACGTGCCCGTCAGCGTGTCGACCCCGTTTCCGCCGGTCTGGGTGGGGCCGTCGGCCACGCCCGAGATGGTCACCGAGACGCTCGCCGAGCTGGTCTCCCCGCCGGCGTCGCGCATCACGTAGGTGAAGCTGTCCTGCGCCGTCTGGCCCAGGCCCAGCAGGTCGAAGATGTCGGCGTCGGCCGTGTAGACCAGATGGCCGTCCACCACCGCCACGCTCGCCCCCTGCGCCGTCGCAGACACCGACACGATCTCAAGCGCGTCGCCCACATTGGCGTCGGTGTCGTTGCCCAGAACGTCGATCTGGACCGAGGCGTTCTCGTTCACCGCGGCGGCGTCGTCATGCGCCTCGGGGCCCACGTTGAAGTCGAAGCGCGACACGATCGCGTCGTGGTCGGTCGGCCGGTCGCCGCCCGCGACGCCGGTGTTGAGGTGGACGATGTCGAACTCGGCCGAGGCGTAGAGATCGGGCGAGGCCAGCAGGTGGTCGATCTGCTGGGCGTTGCCCTCGTAGGCGTAGGAGAACCGGTCGGTGGGATCGAGCAGGTTGGAGAGGTTGGTCAGCGCGCCGCCGGTCTCCAGCTGGTGGACCGAGTCCTCGAACTGGAAAGCGTTGAAGTCGCCCATCACCACGACCTTGGCGTCGGGGTTCGAGGCGACCAGGCCCTCGACGTACTCCTTGACCGGCGTGGTCTGGTCGAGCCGGCGCTGATCGCCGTTGTTGATCGGCGGCTGGTTGACGCCGAACGGTTCGTCGCTGCCGCCGCGCGAGTAGTTGTGGACGTCGACGACGGTGATCGTCTGGCCCGAGAAGGTGAAGTCGGCCACCAGCGGCTTGCGGCTGTTGTTGTAGGCGTCGCCGTTCGTCGGGTCGTTGTCGGTGAGCTGGTGGATCGAGTTGTCCACGTAGTCGACGCGGTCGGGATTGTAGAGGAAGCCCTGGCGGATGTTGCCGTTCGACTCGCCGCCGGTGGTGTTGTTCGCGGTGGGCGCGATCTCGATGTAGACGTAGTGCGGCCCGCCCGCCGCCACGATGGCGTCGATCAGCTTCTGGGCGGTGGCGGCGCCCGAGTAGTCGGTCCCGTTCCCGGCGCCGTCGGCGTCCTGGATCTCCTCCAGCCCCACGATGTCGGGCGAACCCATGTTGACCGCGATGTCATGGCCCAGCTGGTCGAACTTCGCCTGCGGGTCGGTGGGATCGAGGTTCTCCACGTTGTAGGCGCCGACGGTCAGGTGCGCGGCGTCGCCGGTGAGGGCCGTGGTCTCGCGCGGCGGCGCGGCGCCGGTCCCGGTGGAGCCGATCGCGGTCGGCAGCAGCTCGTAGTTGCCGCCGAAGTAGCTGATGACCCCGGTCACGTCGCCCAGGTGGTCGCCGATGCCGGCCGACGGCTGGACCTCGGCCGGGCCGACGCCGGAGTCGTAGTAGACCTGGATGCGCTCGGGGTTGATGTCGCCGTCGGCGATGGTGATCCCGCCGCGGTCGTTCATGCCGGTCGCGTTGGCGCCGAGGTCGCTGACGACCCAGGTGGCGTTGCCGGACGTGGCGTCCACGGCCTGGGCGTCCTTCACCGTCACCAGCATCCCTTCCAGCGACTCGTAGAAGTCGATGGCGTCCTGGCTGGGGTCGAACGTCGCGAAACCGTCGTCCTCGACCACCTCCGTGGGCGGCAGGCGGCCGCCGGCGCCGATGACGGTGGCCTCGACCGTCCCCGTGCCGATGACGCTGACCACGGGGCTCTCGATCTCGGTGATCGTCAGGTTGTTCGGGTCGGAACCCTGGTACTCGGTGACATTGCCTTCGACGCGGACCAGCTGGCCCACCTCGACGGTCGGCGTCGCGCCGGTGAAGACGAAGACTGCGTCCGAGGTGGCGTCGTCGCCGTCGCCGGTCGCGTCCTGGATCCAGAACCCGCGCGAGCCCGTCGTGTCGATGGCCGTGACCACGCCCTCAGTGAGCACGTGCTGGCCGTCGTAGGGCGAGGTGTGCGAGGCGCCCTGGATCTCGTAGATCTTCAGCACCTGCAGGTCGTCGTTGAGGATCGTCCCCTGCCCTTGCGGATCGACGATCACCGCGTCGCCCGTGGCGTTCGACAGGTTGAGGAAGAGGGTCTCGTTCTGCTCGGGGTCGGTGTCGCCGCTGAGCGTGACGTTGACCGTCAGGCTGGTGTCGTTCTCGGCGAACGACAGCGTTCCGGAAGCCGCCGTGTAGTCGGAACCGGCCGTCGCGGAGCCGTCCTGGGTGGCGTAGTCCACCGTGAACGCGCCGGCCAGGCCGACGCGGGTGACCGTGAAGGTCAGGATGGTGTTCCCGGCGTCGCCCTCGGCGACCGAGACGTCCGACACGTGGACCCGCGGCGTGATCGCCGGGAAGGTCTGGCCCGCGTTGACCGTGTCGGGCGACGCGCTGCCGCTCAGGACCCAGGTGAATTCGCTGCCGGCCAGGCCTTCACCCGTGCGGGCGATGGAGGTGCCGTTGGCCGAGCCGTCCTCGAGCACCCCGACATCGGTGCTGGTCATGCCGGAGGCCGCGCCGCCCGTGGCGGTCATCTCGCCTTCGTAGCTGATGAACTCGATGACGCCCGAAGGGCCGACAAGGGCGATGCCGTCGGGCGCGCCGTTCTGGATGCCCGGGGTGGCGAAGCTGATCGCGCCGAAGCCGTTGGCTTGGTCGGTGATCACGCCGCCGAGGGCGATGGTGCTGTAAACCGCCCCGCCGTTGCCGTTGTAGAGCAGCAGGGTGTAGCCGCTGAGGTCGACGCCGGCCTGGCCCGCCACCTCGACGAACTCGCCCACGTCGCCGCCGGAGTTGTCGTAGTGGAACTCGTTGATCCAGGGCGTCAGGGTGGTGGTCGCCGCGGCGTCGTCGTTGGTGATGGTCCCCTGGCCCTGGGCGTCGGCGATGGCCACGCCGCCGGTCGCGCCGGAGAGGTTCACCAGCAGGGTTTCGTCGGACTCCACCACGGTGTCGCCGTGGACGGTCACCGAAATCGTCTGGCTGGCCGGGCCGCCCGCCGCGAAGTGCAGCACGCCCGACGTGGCGTCGTAGTCGGAGCCGGCCGTCGCCGTGCCGTCCTGGGTGGCGTAGTTGACGTCGAAGTCGCCGGTCGTGTCGCTGCGCGTCACGGTGAACTGCAGGACCGTGTCGCCGGCGTCGCCTTCGAGGATGGCCACGTCGTCGATCCCGACCGTCGTGCCGCTGCTGATCGTGAAGTTCGCGGCGTAGCTGACGGGCGTGGTGTCGTTGGTCGTCCAGTTGGCGGGATCGGCGATCGCCGACAGCAGATCGGACGCCGAGCCGCTGGTGGGGCCGGTGTAGGCCCCGTTGTCGGGCCCGAACGCCAGGGCGGTCGATCCGAAAGTCAGGCCGGTCGGAACGGCGCTGGTGTTCGAATTGGTCGCGTCGCCGGCGTAGGTCGTGTTGCCGTCGGCGAAGTCCAGCGAGAACAGGGGCGTCGGGCTGCCCGCCGCGCCCTGGTAGGCGATGATCTGATCGCCGGAGGTGGACGGATTGAGACTGCCCGTGAGGCCGGTGAAGGTGACCACCGTGCCGGCGGTCGCGCCCTCGGCCGGCGCCGTCCAGCTCACGGTCCCTTCCCCGGCGCGGAACCCGCCGGCGGCCAGCCAGCCGCTGTCGGTGAAGTTGATCGTCGTCGACGCATCGACGTCGCGGAGCAGGACGAAGGCGAAGGACTTGCCCCCCGTGTCGGCGGCGTAGCCGATCAGCGCGAGATCGCCGGGCGAAAGCGTGGTCATTACTCAGGTCCGTCTGTTCGAAGGTTGCGCAAGGCGAGGCGCAGGCAGCCTCACCCGCGGCCGGGACGTCCCGGCCAGGTCGTCGAGATTTCGGACGGACTCCCCCCGCCCACGATCACTCGCTGACGCTTGGCTCGCACTGCGCCAGCGTCAACGGCAATCTGTTAACTCGCTTGCGTGACAGACTTGATTCATCAGCCCAAAATCGCCGCGACAAACGTCAGCGACGCTCGCCGCGCGGGCGCCGCGCCGCTATGCACAGCAAATCGCCGAATGGGGTCTCGAACATGGACGTGAAGACGTGGCTGGCGCTCGCCGCCGTGGCGATGGCCCAACCCGCGCTCGCCGCGCCGAAGACAGTGGCCAAGGACGCGCGCCTGTGGGCGGCCGCCGAAGCCGCACGGCCGGACCAGCTCAAGCTGCTGGAGCAGGTGGTCAACATCGACTCGGGCACCGGCGACGTCGAAGGCGGCCGCAAGGTCGCCGACGTGCTCGTCCCGCGCCTGGAGGCCCTGGGCTTCCAGGTGGAGCGGATCCCGGCCGAAGCGCCCGACCTCGCCGACAACCTGGTCGCCACGCTGAAGGGGACGGGCAAGGGCCGCATCCTGATGATCGGCCACCTCGACACCGTGTTCGGCCCGGGCACGGCGGCGCAACGGCCCTTCAAGATCGTGGGCGACCACGCCATGGGCCCCGGCGTCTCCGACGAGAAGGGCGGCGTGGTCGAGGGCGTCTACGCGCTCAAGATCCTGCACGACCTCGGCTTCAAGGACTTCAAGCAGATCGTCTTCCTGATCGAGTCGTCCGAGGAGCGCGGTTCGCCCGGCACGCGCGGGCTGATCGACAAGCTGTTGAAGGACGCCGACGTCGAGCTGAACCTCGAACCCGGCGATCCGCCCGACGCGGCCACGGTCTGGCGCAAGGGCTCCAACGTCATCGTCGTCGACGTGGCGGGCAAGGCCGCCCACGCCGGCGTCGCCCCGCACGAGGGCCGCAACGCCGCCGACGAGCTGATGCACCAGCTGGACTCCATCAAGCCGTTCCCGAAGTTCGGCGACGGCATGACCCTGAATCTCACCCTGCTGAACGCCGGCTCGCGCTACAACATCATCCCCGACACGGCGCAGGCGACGTTGAACCTGCGGGTCCGCGACAAGGGCCAGGTGGACGCGGTGATGTCGGCGCTGGAGGCCAGCGCCAAGGCGCCCTCGATCGAAGGCACGACCGTCACCGTCCATCGGGACACGTCCTATCCGCCGCTGCCCAACAACGCCGCCACCGACGCCCTGGCCGACCGCGCCGCGGCGATCTATGCCGGCCTCGGCCGTACGCTGGGGCGCGGCGGCAACGGCGGGGCCTCGGAATCGGCGCTGGCGAACGAGGCGGGCGTGGCCGCGCTGGACGGCCTGGGGCCCGTGGGCGGCGGCTTCCACTCCGACCTGGAGTACCTCGACCTGACGACGCTGACGCCGCGGCTCTATCTGCTGGCCAAGCTGATCCAGGACGTGGCGGTCAATCCGCCGCCGCCGGCCAACTAGGCGTCAGGCCGCGATCCGCGAGATCCAGTCCCTGAGCACCGCCAGCACCTGCTCGGCCGGGGCGTAGCCGCGCGCGACGACGCCGTAGACGCCATGCTCGTTGGGGCCGCCGATCAGGGTCGGAAAGCCCGTGACCCCCGCGCGCTGCGAGGTGGCGTAATCGCGCCAGGTCTCCTGCTTGGCCGCGTCCGAGGCCCAGTCGGCCAGGAACTCCTCGCGGTCCAGCCCCAATTCGGCGGCGAGGTCGGCCAGCACCTCGCCCGAGGTGACGTCCCGCGCCTCGGCGTAGAAGGCGCGCTGGGCCGCGGCGAGGTAGCGCACGGCCACGTCCTGCCCGTGCCGACGGACGACCACCACGGCGCGGGCGGCCGGGTCGGTGTCGTAGACGAAGGTCCCGGTCCGGAGCAGCGAGGCGTCGAACGGCAGCCCCGAGGCCTCGTGGACATGGCTCCAGTGGGTCGCGATCTCGTTGGCCGCCTCGGGCGTCATGGGCCTCTCGGTCCCGGGCCGCAGGCCGCCCATGATGACGCGCACCGGCAGGGCGTTGCCGTAGGCGTGTCGGATCTCGTCGACCACCGGCGAGAAGCCGTAGCACCACGAGCACATCGGATCGGCGAACAGGATCAGGTGCGGACCATCCATGGCGGCCTCCTTCCCGGAACGATGATCGCAGGCATCGCCCGGCCGGTCACCCCCCGCCCTTCCCTTTCCGCCGCCGCGGCGCCAACCTCGCGCCCATGGCGCACGACCATCACGATCACGACGGGCATGGCCACGACCATGGCCAGGAGCCTCCGTCCGACATGGCGCTTCGGGTGAAGGCGCTCGAATCCCTGCTGGTGGAAAAGGGGCTGGTCGACCCGGCGGCGCTGGACGCGATCGTCGACCACTTCGAGCACAAGGTGGGACCGCGCAACGGCGCGAAGGTGGTGGCCCGGGCCTGGAGCGATCCGGCCTATCGCGAGCGGCTGCGCGAGGACGCCACCGCCGCGATCGCCGAGCTGGGCTTCAGCGGCGCGCAGGGCGAGCACATGGTGGCTGTGGAGAACGGGCCCGGCGTCCACAACCTCGTCGTCTGCACCCTGTGCTCCTGCTACCCCTGGCCGGTGCTGGGGCTGCCGCCGGTCTGGTACAAGTCCTCGCCCTACCGATCCCGCGCGGTGATCGATCCGCGCGGCGTGCTGGCCGAGTTCGGAACCGAGCTTCCCGCCGACACCGAGATCCGGGTCTGGGATTCCACCGCCGAGGTCCGCTACCTCGTGATCCCCGAGCGGCCCTCCGGGACCGACGAGCTGGGCGAGGCCGAGCTGGCGGCCCTGGTGACCCGGGACGGCATGATCGGGACCGCGCGGCTATGAACGGCGTCCACGACATGGGCGGCATGCATGGCCTGGGCCCGATCGACCCCGAGGTCGACGAGCCGGTGTTCCACGCCGACTGGGAGCGGCGGGTGTTCGCCATGAACATCGCCTCGCCGACCCGGGGCAACATCGACGAGGGCCGCCATCAGCGCGAACTGATCCCGGGCCCCGAATATCTTCGCATGAGCTACTACGAGAAGTGGTTCGCGGGCGTCTGCGCGCTGCTGGTGAAGCACGGGATCGTCACGCCCGAGGAGCTGGCGTCGGGCCGAGCCGACCCCGCCGCGCCCAAGGCGACGCCGCGGCTCGGGCCGGGCGACGTCACGGCCGCGCTGAGCCACCAGGGTTCCTACCTGCGCGAGGGGCCCCGGGCCCAGTTCAAGCCGGGCGACCGCGTGCGCGCCCGCAACCTCAATCCGACCGGCCACACCCGCCTGCCGCGCTATGTGCGCGGGCGCACGGGCGTAGTCGAGCGGCTGCACGGCGTGCAGGTGTTCCCGGACAGCCACGCCCATGGCGGGGGCGACGATGCCCGGCCGCTCTATCTCGTGCGCTTCACGGCGCGGGAGTTGTGGGGGCCCGACGCCTCGCCGCGCGACAGCGTGAGCCTCGATCTGTGGGAGCCCTACCTTGAGCGGGCCTGAGACGCCGGACGTTCCCGGCCTGCCGCGCGACGCCGACGGGCCGGTGTTCGCCGAGCCCTGGCAGGCACAGGCTTTCGCCCTGACGCTCAAGCTGCATGAGGACGGCGCCTTCACCTGGAACGAATGGGCCCAGGCGCTGGGGGCCGAACGGGCGGCCGATCCCGACAACGGCAGCCGCTACTACGACCACTGGGTGGCGGCGCTGGAAAAGCTGGTGACGGCGCGCGGGCTCACGGCGGAAGCGCTGACGGCGCGCAAGGCCGCGTGGGCGGACGCCTATCGGCGCACACCGCACGGCAAGCCCGTGATCCTGTAGACGGTCGCGCCGGTCAGCCGGTGCGGCGCAGCTGGGACTTCATCTCGCGCTTGGCGCGGGCCTCGGCCTTGGCGGCCGCCTTGCGGGCCTTGCGATCCTCGCGCTTGAGCTGAAGCATCAGCTCCTCGTCGTTCTCGCGGGCCACGCGCGCCTCTTCCTCGGCCTTTTCCTTGGCCAGGCGGGCGGCTTCCTTTTCGGCGGCGCGGCGGGCGCGGACCTCTTCGAGTTCGCGCGCCTTCCTCTGCTCGCGGGTCTCGAGGACTTCGGCGGTGACGGTGGGTTTCGGCTTGAATTTCGCCAGAAGAGCTTTCCGGGCCTCCGCTTGCGCGGTGAGGCGATCGGAGAAGCTCGGCATAACCTTGCTCTCTCTCATGCTCACTTGGGTTACGGTTGGACAGAATTCAGCGGGTCGCCCCGCCGGCGGACATCCGTCGCCGTCGCGGGCCTCAGCCCACGATGTCGGCTTCGGTGAAGAACTGGGCGATCTCGATCTTGGCGTTGTCGAGGCTGTCGGAGCCGTGGACCGAGTTCTCGCCCACGCTTTCGGCGTACAGCTTGCGGATGGTGCCCTCGGCCGCCTGGGCCGGGTTGGTCGCGCCCATGACTTCGCGGTAGCGCGCCACGGCGTTGTCGCCTTCCAGCACCTGCACCACGACCGGCGCCGAGGTCATGAACTCGACCAGCTCGCCAAAGAACGGGCGTTCCTTGTGGACCTCGTAGAACTTTTCGGCCTGGGCCTTGCTCATCTTGATGCGGCGCTGGGCGACGATGCGCAGGCCGGCGTCCTCGATCACCGCGTTGACCTTGCCGGTCAGGTTCCGCCGCGTGGCGTCCGGCTTGATGATCGAGAAGGTGCGTTCGGTCATGGGATCCGTTTGAGGGTTCGAAATCGGGGAAGGTCGCGGAGGGGGCTCCGCGCGGTGGCGGCGTCTATATCGTCTTCCGAGCGCGCGAGGCAACCCGCTGGACGCCATGACGCACGGTCAGCGTTGTGCTAGGCGGCCCGCCTCATGCTCCAGATCAAGGATCTCGTCTTCGATTCCTGGGGCCGTCGCTTCTTCGACGGCGCCACGGTCACGCTGCCCAAGGACGCCAAGGTCGGCCTCGTGGGCCGCAACGGCGTGGGCAAATCGACGCTGTTCCGCCTCATCAAGGGCGAGTTCACGCCGGGCGGCGGCGACATCAGCCTGCCCCGTCTGGCCCGCATGGGTTCGGTCGACCAGGAGCATCCGGCCACGCCGGTCAGCCTGCTGGACACCGTGCTGGAGGCCGACGTCGAGCGCGCCACCCTCCTGTCCCGGCTCGAGACCGCGGCGGCCGAGGAGATGGGCGACATCTACGCCCGGCTGATCGAGATCGACGCCGACCGGGCGCCGTCGCGCGCGGCCGAGATCCTGGCCGGCCTCGGATTCTCGCAGGACGACCTGGCCCGGCCGATGGCCGAGTTCTCGGGCGGCTGGCGGATGCGGGTGGCGCTGGCGGCCAGCCTGTTCGCCGAGCCCGACCTGCTGCTGCTGGACGAGCCGACCAACTACCTCGACCTGGAAGGCGCGCTGTGGCTCGAGGCGCGGCTGAAGAAGTATCCTCACACCACCATCGTCATCAGCCACGACCGCGAACTTCTGAACGGCTCGACCGATCACATCCTGCACCTCAAGGACGGCAAGCTGACGCTGTATCCGGGCGGCTATGACGACTTCGAGCGCCAGCTCACAGAGAAGCTGCGCCTGCAGGAGGCGACCCGGGTCAAGATCGAGGCCCAGCGCGCCCACCTGCAGTCGTTCGTCGACCGCTTCCGCGCCAAGGCGTCCAAGGCCACCCAGGCCCAGTCCCGCCTGAAGATGATCGCCCGGCTGCCGCCCGTGGCCGCCGTCATCGAGGAACGGGTGACGCCGTTCGTCCTGCCGTCGCCCGAGCGCCCGCTGGCGCCGCCGCTGCTGCGCCTCGAAGGCGCGGCGGTGGGCTATGGCGGCCCGCCGATCCTGAAGCGGCTCGACCTGCGGCTCGACATCGACGACCGCATCGGCCTGCTCGGCGTCAACGGCGCGGGCAAGTCGACCTTCGCCAAGCTGGTGGCGGGCGCCCTGACCACCGAGGCCGGCAAGCTGCACCGCAGCCCGCGCCTGAAGGTGGGCTGGTTCCACCAGCACCAGATCGAGGCGATGGACCCCGACGACACGCCGCTGGAGATCATCCGGCGGATCATGCCGGAGGAGACCGAGGCGAAGCGGCGCGCGCGGCTGGCGCAGTTCGGCCTGGGCCACGAGAAGGTGGAGACCACCGTCGCCAACCTGTCCGGCGGCGAGCGGGCGCGGCTGCTCCTCAACCTCGTGGCGCTGGAAGCCCCTCACCTGCTGATCCTCGACGAGCCCACCAACCACCTCGACATCGACAGCCGCCGGGCGCTGCTGGAGGCGCTGAACGACTACGAGGGCGCGGTGATCCTGATCACCCACGACCGGTCGCTGATGGAACTGGTGGCCGATCGCCTGTGGCTGGCCGCCGACGGCACGATCACACCGTTCGACGGCGACATGGACGACTACGCCGCCTTCGTCCTCGACCGGGCGCGACAGGCGGCCCGCGCGCCGACCCAGGTCCGCGAGGAGGCGCCGCCCCCGCCCCCGCCCCCGCCGTCCCCGCCGCCGAGAGCCAAGGTCCCGACCGGGCCGGCGCGCCGCCGGGCCGAGACGGCCGAGGCCGCGCTGGCCAAGGCGACCGAGCTCGTCGCCATCATCGACCGCGCCCTGACCGATCCGGCCACCTTCACGGGCGATCCGGAGAAGGCCGCTGAGCTCGGCCGCAAGCGCGACGCGGCCCAGGCGTCGCTGGAAGCCGCCGAACTGGAGTGGATCGAGGCCCAGGAGGCCTACGAGGCGCTGAAGGGCTAGCCGCCCGACAGCACGGCCACCGTCGCGAAACCCACGTAGGAGCCGAGCGCGCTGCCGAGGCTGCCCATGAGGATGCCGGGGAGGACGAGATCGTCGCGCCCGAGGCCCTCGGCGAGCGCGAAGGACGTCGTGCCGCCGCCGATGTTGGCGTTGGAGGCGACCGCCATCACCGCGGGATCGGCCCGCAGCAGCCAGCCCGCCGCCACGATCACCACGCCGTGGACCGCGATCAGCACGGCGACGAAGGCGAGCAGGGTCAGGCCCAGCCGGCCGGCCTGCACGAGGGCGGAAACGTCGGCGCTCGCGCCCACCACCGCCAGGAAGAGGAAGGCGGCGAACAGGCTGAGCGGCTTGGCCTCGACCAGCCGGTCCACGCCCGGGATCTGCGCGACGATCAGGGCGAGGGTCGTGACGATCAGCGCCCCGGGGATCGCCAGGCCCAGATGGCCGAGGGCTTCCGAGGCCGCGTCGGACACGGCGACCGCCGTCACCGCCATGGCGGCCGGGATCGCCAGGCCCAGGACGCCGGTGATCGCGGGCCCCGACGGCGAATGCGGCGCGACGTCCCTCGCCCGCCGGGCCGCCGGCGCGCCGAAACGCCCGGTGGCGAGCAGCGCCGCGGGCATGGCGAGCGTCGCCAGCATCCAGATGGTGGTCATGACGTTGTCCACGACGACCGCCGCCGCGTAGACGCCCGTCTCGCGGATCACGCCCGTATCGAGCGCCACGGCGTTGAAGTTCGCGCTGCCGCCGATGTAGGTGCCGGCGTACATCCCCGCGAGCGAAGGAAAGTCGGCGCCCAGCAGGCTGCGGATCGGCGTGACCTGGCTCGCGATCACGACACCGAGCGTCACGCCCCCCGCTCCGATCAGGAACATGGCCAGCATCATGCCGCCGGCGCGTCGGATCGCGCGCAAGTTGGCTTCGAGGAGGATCAGGAAGATCGCCGCGGGCGTGACCACGGCGAAGATCGGGTCGTAGGCCGGACCACCGCCGCCGGCCGGAGGGATGATCCGCAGGTTGGCGAGCCCCGCGCCGATCAGGATCACGAAATTGGCGGCGCCGATGCTGCGGCCCCAGCGCAGCCGCGCCAGCGCCTCGGCGGCCGCGACGGCCGCAAGCAACACCGCCAGGATCGCCAGCGGCCCCTCGATCAGCGCCACGCCCAAGCCCCCATCGCGGGATCAGCGTGCACGGCCGGCCGACGGTGTCCAGCCCGCGCCGCGCCTGGACGCGACCGATCGGATCAGGTGATGCGCTTGGGGCTGATCGGGTCCGAGCTGGGGAAGGTCTCCTCAAGCGCCTCGTCGACCAGGGCCTCCTGCCGGCTTTCGGCCTCGCGGTCGGCCATCTGATCGTGCTTTGGCGCGTCCTCGGCCGATTCAGGCTTCGCGCGGCGACGGTCGTCGCTCTTGTTCCGGGTCATCTGCACCTCCAGGGGTTCCTGTTGGTAACCCGCGACGGGCCGGCGGGTTGCCTCGCCACGGCCCTGCGATCCGGACGCCGCATGCGTGCGAAATCGGTTCCTTGCGGCGGCTCCAAGCTCTAGCTTGCGCACCCATGGATCTGGACCGCAGTCTGTTCGGCGACGGCCCCTACCCCATCACCGGACCCCTCGCGATCCTTGCCCGCGTCGCGTTCCTGGGGGCGTTGATCGCCATCGTCGTGGCTGTCTTCCTGCCGCGCGAACTGCTGCCGCAGTTCGTCCGCTCCCACTACCTGCAGCATTTCGCGGCCTTCTACGTGGCGGGGCTCCTCGGCCTGGCGGCGTCGCCGCGGACGCCGGTGATGACGACGGCCGCGCGGCTCACGGTCTTCGTCACCCTCCTGGAAGCCTCGCACCTGCTGGCGGGCGCGCGCCTCGCCCCGTTGATCGACAACTGGATCGCCGATCTGGGCGGCCTCGCCGCGGCCCTCGTTCCTATCTGGGTCGCGCACTTCCGCCGACGCTTCGAGACCGCGGAAGACCAGTGACGCGCCCGGCGGCGCCGACCGCGACAGCCTCCACAAATCGGCCGATATGCTGCGCCAAACCGCGCCACGGCGGACGCCTTCGCGCGTTTCCGTCCAGAAGGGCTGCCTGACCTCGTGCTGATCTCCGACCCCGACCCGCGGCCCGCCGAAGTCCTCGAAGACGTGGAGGAAGAACTCGCCGCCGCCCTGCCGGAGACGCAGGGCTCGCGCTTCTTCCCGATGATCCAGCGCCTGGCCTGGCATCTCCTGGCGTTCGTCCTGCTGGGCGCGGCGGCGTTCATCCTGTGGCGGGAGTTCCACGAAATCCGGCCCGCGCACGTGGCCGCCGCCGTCCGCGACTGGGGCTGGGATTCGGTGCTGACCGCGCTCGGGCTCTCGGCGACGAGCTTCCTGCTGATGGGATTGGTGGAATGGCTCGGCCTGCGCTGGGCCGGGGCGCGCCTGCGGCTCCGTTCGGCCCTGGCCGGGTCGTTCATCGCCAGCGCCATCGCCCACACCCTGGGCGCCAACCTGATCGTCTCCGGGGCGGTGCGGGCGCGCTACTACAACAAGTACGGCGTCAGCCTGCGGCAGGTGGCGGCGGCCACGCTGTTCCATGGCTTCTCGTTCGCCGTGGGGCTGTCGACCCTGGCGGGGATCTGCCTTCTCCTCGCTTCCAGCCACGACATCGCGGCCTCCAGCCGCATCGCCAATCCCGTGGCCACCAGCGCGGGCGCGCTGCTCCTGACCGCCGTCAGCGCCTACGCGGCGCTCTGCGCCCTGTGGCGGCGACCGCTGCGCGCCTTCGGGCACAGCGTAAGGTTGCCGTCCTTCCGCGTGGCCCTGGCGCAGATGACCATCGGCGCGGTCGACAACGCCGTGGCCGCGGCCATCATCTGGTCGCTGCTGCCGGACGGCTCCGTGCCATATTTCACCTTCGTGGCGGGATACGCCCCGTCGGTCGTGGTGGGACAGCTGTCACACGTCCCCGGCGGCGTCGGCGTCTTCGAGGGCTCGCTTTCCACGCTGATCAAGGGGCCCGCGCCAGCCGCCCTGGCCGCCGCGTTCCTCGGCTATCGCCTGTTCTTCTTCGTGCTTCCCCTGTTGCTGGCGGGGATCGCCCTGGCCGTCGACACGGTGCGCGAGCGGGCCCGGAACGCCCGCTGAAAAAAATTCTACTGCTTGTTGCATCCGGCTGCATCCGGCCGCGCGCGAGGCCCGTAACTGCGTAGTCCGCGCATCTCCCACATCACGGACAACATGCGGTGGCGGACCTGTTCCCCGACACCCGCCACCGTTCGCCCCGGCCCCCGCCTCCCGTCGCGGGGTCGGGGCGACCCATGTGGCCCCTTGATCCGCTATCGTTCGTCGTAGAGCCGGCGCAGCACGCCGGGCGCCAGGTCCGGCAGATCTTCGGAGATCAGGCCCGGGCCGTGAAGTTCGGCCGACTCGGCATGGATCCAGGCCGCGGCGCAGGCGGCCTCGAAGCTCTCCATGCCCTGCGCCACGAGCCCGCCGATGAAGCCGGCCAGCACATCGCCCGAGCCCGCGGTCGCCAGCCACGGCGAGCCGTTGAGGTTGACCGCCGCGCGCCCGTCCGGCGCGGCGATCACCGTGTCGGCGCCCTTCAGCAGCACCACCGCGCCCGCCGTCTCGGCCGCGCGCCGCGCCGCGGTGATCCGTTCGGGCGCGGCCGCCATGACGCCCGGAAACAGCCGCTCGAATTCGCCGGGGTGCGGCGTCAGGACGTCGTCGCGGTCGAGCACGGAGAACAGCTCGTCCGGCTCGTCGCGGAAGGCGGTGATCGCGTCGGCGTCGATGACCAGGGCCGCGCCGGTCCTGGCCAGCGCCAGCACATTGTTGAGCGTGGCCTCGTTGATCCCTGCGGCCGGGCCGATCACGGCGGCTTCGGCCGCGTGGCCCGCCTGCTCCAGTTCGAAATCGTTCTCGAAGGGCCGCAGCATGACGGCCTCGAGGTGCGCCGCGTTCGACGTCAATGCGTCCGGCGGCGAATGGATGGTGACCAAGCCGGCGCCGATGCGCAGGCCCGAGCGAGCGGCGAGGCGCGCCGCGCCGGTGCTCCAGGCCTCGCCGCTGACCACGATCAGCCGCCCGCGCGCATGCTTGTGCGAGGCCGCCGTCGGCCAAGGGAACCGGGCCAGCCAGAAGTCGGGGCCGTTCTCCACAAGCTCCGAGGGGGTGTCGCCCAGCCCGATGTCGGCGACCACGACCTCGCCGCACAGGCCGCGCCCCGGCTCCAGCACGTGGGCGGGCTTGCGGGCGTGGAAGGTCACGGTGAGTCCCGCGCAGACGGCCGGCCCCTCGGGCCTGCCCGTGTCGCCGGGCACGCCGCTCGGCGTGTCGATCGCCACCACCGCCGCCGGCCGCGAGGCCAGCGCGGCGGCGATCGCCCCGGCCTCGCCGCCCAGCGGCCGGGAAAGGCCGGCGCCGAACAGGGCGTCGACGATCAACGCCTCCTCGAGCCGCGCCGACAGCGGCTTGGTCGGGCCATCCCAGCGCGCCCTGGCGGCGCGGGCGTCGTCGGTGACGGGGTCGCCAAGCGCCCTGACCTCGACCGGCCAGCCCTTCGCCTTGAGCAGCCGCGCCACGACATAGCCGTCGCCGCCGTTGTTGCCCGGTCCGCACAGGACGAGGGTTCGCTGCGGGGAGAAGCGCTGGACGATGGCGTCGGCCACGGCCGCACCCGCGCGCTCCATCAGGGTGACGCCGGGCGTCCCCGCCGCGATGGCGGCCCGATCGGCCGCCGCGGTCTGGGCCACCGTCAGGATCGGACGCGCGGTCAAAGGACCCCCGTTGACGCCTCGGCCCCCTTGGACACGAGCCGAAGCTCGCGCCCGTCGGTCTCCAGCACCGTGATCGAGCAATGGTCGGGCCGGAAGGCCAGCACCCGCTCGTCGCCGAGCAGCTTCGAGACCACCCCATTGATCGCCACATAGTGCGAGAACACCGCCGTATCGCCGCGGGCCAGCAGCGAACGGACGATGTCGCCGCGCCAGGCGTCGTAGTCCAGGTCGCCCTCGATCGCCGCCCACGTGCCCTGGAAGGCCTGCCGCAGCCACCCCGGCCGCGCCTCGGCGCTCAGCGCCTTGGGCGTGGGGATCTCGCCGACCATCGGATCGACCACGGCCTCGACGCCGAGGGCCTCCGCCGTCGGCTGCGCCGTCTCGCGGCAGCGGCGAAGCGGCGAGCTCACGACGAGTCGGGGACGCTCGTCCGCCGGCCGCGACAAGAGCCAGTCGCGCGCCGCGACGGCCTGGCCGCGCCCCGTCTCGTCGAGACCCGGATCGTCGTCGTGGCCGCCCCACGTCGAGGCGGGCCGTCCGTGACGGATCATGTAGAGGCGCGGCATGTGAGTCAGTCCGGCGTGAAGATGTTGAGCCCGTCGGCCGACTGGCCGACCGATCCGGGCCGACCCACCTGCTCCGAGGCCTCCATCGCGGTCAAGAGGCCAGGATCGCCCGGCGTGTTGGCGCAGAAACGCCGCCCGTTCGCATCCCGTCCGATCACGATCGCCACGAAGGGTCCCTCCCGCTTGTGGGCCACGGTGTAGGTTTCGATCTTGGCCGGGCCTTGCGGCGTTTCGATGATGTCCGGATGCGGCAGGGCGTCGATCTCGCGCTGGATCACCGCCGGGTCCTCGCGTTCGAACGGCCTGTCCGGCGCCCGGGTGGAATAGACGCCGGTCGACTGCTTGGTCAGGTACCAGCCGTTGCCGGTCGCCAGGCCGAACGCCCCCGGCTTGGCCCGCAGGCGCTGCATCATCGCAGCCACCGAGTGCATGACGTAATTGTTCCCGGGGCCGCCGGCGTACGGCAGGCCGCCCGTGACCGTCAGACCGCGCGGGTCGTCCAGCGACAGGCCCAGTTCCTCGGCGCCGATCTCCACCGCCACGGGGAAGCAGGAGTAGAGGTCGAACAGCGCGATGTCGTCGAGCGACACGCCCGCCATCTCCAGCGCCCGCTTGCCGGTCAGGCGCATCGCCGGGCTGGAGTGGAAGTTCTGGCGGTCGAGCGGATGCCACAGGTCGGCCGCGTCGGCGCAGCCGTGCAGGTAGACCCACTTGTCCTCGGGCACGCCCAGGGCCCGGGCCTTGGCCGCGCTGGCCACGATCACCCCGGCCGACTGGTCGACCTCCATGATCGCGTTCAGCAGCTTGGGATAGGGAAAGCCGATCATCCGGTTCTTCTCGGAGACCGTGACCAGTTCCTCCGCCGAGCGCTGGATCGGGAACCAGGCCTCGGGATTCCGCGCGGCCTCGGCGGTGAAGGCGGCGAACAGCTTGCCCAAGCGCGCCTGGTGGTCGGGGATCGAGCGGCCGTCGCGGGCCCGGAGCGCGTTCTCGAACAGCGGATAGATGTTGATGGGCCGGTCCAGGCCGTGCCGCGCCTCGTAGGGCGTGACGCCGGGGCGCGGGTCGCCGATCGTCTTGGGCGGATCGAGCGTCTCGTCCTCGGCGGCCTTCCAGTCGTCGAAGCCGAGGCCCTTGCCCAGCCGCTTCATCGCCGAACCGAGGAACTCCGCGCCGACCGTCAAGGCCAGCTCGGTTTCGCCCCGAGCCACGCGCTCGGCCAGGGTGTTGATCACATATTGCGGCGTGTTCCCGCCCATCGCCGTGTAGACGCTCCATCGGGGCGCCGCGCCGATCCGTCGAGCGAGGCTTTCCGGCGGGTTGCTGGCGTGCGGGATGGCGCCCCGCCGGGACCCTGGCGCGTCGATCGTGAAGCCCACGACGGCCAAGGTGTCGATCGCCGCGAGGCCCGCGGCGCCGATTCCCGCGTCGTCGGCGGCGCGTTCCGCTGCAATCTTCAGCAACGCGGTGGGAGACGGCGACGCCGCCGGGTCGCCCCGGTACGTGAATTGGCCCGCTCCGATAAGCACCGGGGTCCGTTCGTCCATCCTGCAGCCGCCTCCCGTGCGGTTTCCTGACGATCCTCGATGCGGAAGCAGCCGTCCTGGGCCGATTTCGCACCTGATCGCAAATTGATCACTTGGCGCCCATTTTTCAGGCGTCCCTCTAGTTTCCCAGCCCGCCGCAACGGCAAGCAACCGAACCGCGCTTGTGGGGCCCATCTGGCGCGTGCTGGGTCGCCACCAACCGTAGAGGCGCAACGCCCCATGACGGATCGCGTCGAGTACAAGCCGGGTCCATGAAAAAGATCGAAGCCATCATCAAGCCGTTCAAGCTGGACGAGGTGAAGGAGGCGCTGCAGGAACTGGGCGTCCAGGGCATGACCGTCATCGAGGCCAAGGGCTACGGTCGCCAGAAGGGTCAGACCGAGCTCTATCGCGGCGCCGAGTACGTCGTGGACTTCCTGCCGAAGATCAAGATCGAGGTCGTGATCGCCGACGATCAGCTGACCGCCGTGGTCGAAGCCATCGCCGGAGCGGCCCGCACCGGGCGAATCGGCGACGGCAAGATCTTCGTTTCCGACATCGATGACGTGATCCGCATCCGCACCGGCGAGACCGGGTCCGTCGCCATCTGACCGACGCTAATGAGACTGCGAAAAGGGGATTAGAACCATGGCCTCCGCCAAAGACATCCAGAACATGATCAAGGAAAAGGACGTCAAATACGTCGACGTCCGTTTCACCGACGTGCGCGGCAAGATGCAGCACGTGACCTTCGACATCGACCTCGTCGATGACGACTTCCTCACCGACGGCACGATGTTCGACGGGTCCTCGATCGCCGGCTGGAAGGCGATCAACGAGTCCGACATGAAGCTGCGTCCCGACCTGGACTCGGCGATCATCGACCCGTTCTACCAGCAGACCACCCTGGCGCTCTTCTGCGACGTGGTGAACCCCGACACCGGCACGCCCTATGAGCGCGATCCGCGGTCGATCGCCAAGGCGGCGCTGAACTTCGTGAAGTCGTCGGGCATCGGCGACACCGTGTACTTCGGCCCCGAGGCCGAGTTCTTCATCTTCGACGACGTGCGCTGGAACACCGCCCCGCACGACACCTTCTACGCCTACGACTCCACCGAACTGCCGGTCAGTTCGGCCAAGGAATACCCCGAGGGCAACATGGGCCACCGCCCGGGCCCCAAGGGCGGCTACTTCCCGGTCAACCCCGTCGATTCGGGCCAGGACCTGCGCGGCGAGATGCTGGCGGTCATGGGCGAACTGGGCATGAAGCCCGAGAAGCACCACCACGAGGTGGCGCCGGCCCAGCACGAACTCGGCCTGAAGTTCGACACCATGATCACCATGGCCGACCGGCTCCAGCTCTATAAGTACGTGATCCACAACGTGGCCCATGCCTACGGCAAGACCGCGACCTTCATGGCCAAGCCGATGTTCGCCGACAACGGCTCGGGCATGCACGTGCACCAGTCGATCTGGGGCGACGGCAAGCCGCTGTTCGCAGGCGACAAGTACGCCGGCCTGTCGCAGATGTGCCTGTGGTACATCGGCGGCATCATCAAGCACGCCAAGGCGATCAACGCCTTCTCGAACTCGACCACCAACTCCTACAAGCGCCTGGTGCCGGGCTACGAAGCCCCGGTGAAGCTGGCCTATTCGGCCCGCAACCGCTCGGCCTCCATCCGCATCCCGCACGTGGACAGCCCGAAGGGCAAGCGTCTGGAAGCCCGCTTCCCCGACCCGATGGGCAACCCCTACCTGACGTTCACGGCGCTGCTGATGGCCGGCCTCGACGGGATCATCAACCAGATCGACCCCGGCGCGCCGGCCGACAAGAACCTCTACGACCTGCCGCCGCGCGAGCAGAAGAAGATCCCCGAGGTCTGCGGTTCGCTCCGCGAGGCCCTGGAGAACCTCGACAAGGACCGCGCCTTCCTGAAGGCCGGCGGCGTCATGAGCGACGACTTCATCGACGCCTACATCGAGCTGAAGATGGAAGAGGTCATGCGCCTTCAGCTCCATCCTCACCCGGTCGAGTTCGACATGTACTTCAAGTGCTAGTCTCAGACGTCTGAGACCCTGGAGGGCCGCGGAGGAATCCGCGGCCCTTTTCATTGGCGAGGCCCGGCCCCACCTTGACGGCATGGGCGACTGGCTCGGCTACCTCCTCGCGTTTGCGGCGCTGGCCATCCTGGCCCCCGCGGCCGCGTGGTTCGGCCGCCGTCATGGGCGCAGCGCGCGCGGGACCGCCGGGCTCGCCATGATCCTTCTGGGCTTCGGCCAGGCGTTCGATCCGCCCAAGCGCCCTCCGATCGAGGCCGTCGAGAGCGAGGAGGACGAAGCCGCCGCGCCGGGCGAGCCGAAGGATGCTGCGAGCGGCGGTTGAGCTCGGCGACCGACCCGCTCTAGAACGGCTCCATTCCCCTGACATGGAAGTGGTCGCCCGTGAAATCTGCGCTGTTCGCCTTCGCCGCCGCCCTGGCTCTCGGTTCGCCGCTGGCCGCCCAGACCTCCGACGGACCGCAGCCGCTCCCCATGCCGCCGGCGATCCCGGCGCCGCAGGATGTCGCCTACCCCGGCGTGCTGAAGGTGCAGGTGGACGCCACCGACCTGGAGCGCCGCATCTTCCGCGTGAAGGAGACGATCCCCCTGGCCGGCCCCGGCCCGGTGGTCCTGCTCTATCCGCAGTGGGTGCCGGGCGGGCATTCGCCGCGCAATCCGATCTACGACATCGCCGGCCTCGTGATCCGCGCCGACGGCAAGCCGCTGCCCTGGAAGCGCGATCCGGTGCAGGTGTTCGGCTTCCACGTCACCCCGCCTGAAGGTGCGACCAGCCTGGAGGTGGAGTTCCAATACCTGTCGCCCACGACCCGCGACCACGGGCGGATCGTGATGACGCCCGAGATGCTGAACGCCCAGTGGATCGCGCTGGCGATGTATCCGGCCGGCTACTTCACCCGCCGCATCCCGGTGGAGGCCTCGATCCGCCTCCCCGACGGCTGGGGCTATGGCACGGCGCTGGAGACCGCCAGCCAGGAGGGCGGGCTCGTCACCTTCAAGCCCGTCGACTTCGACACCTTCCTGGATTCGCCCATGTTCGCGGGCCGCTATTTCAAGCGCTTCGACCTGGACACCAGCGGCAAGTCGCCCGTGCGCCTGAACATCGTCGCCGACCGGCCCGAGCTGCTCGACGCCAAGCCCGACCAGATCGAGAAGCACCGCGAGCTGGTGCGCCAGGCCGACAAGCTCTATGGCGCGCGCCACTACGACCACTACGACTTCCTGCTGGCGCTCACGAGCCGCATGGGCGGGATCGGGCTGGAGCATCATCGGTCGAGCGAGAACGGCACCGACCCCGAGTACTTCACCGAGTGGGACCTCGACGCGCCCAATCGCAACCTGCTGCCGCACGAGTACAACCATTCCTGGGACGGCAAGTACCGCCGGCCGGCCGACCTCTGGACGCCCAACTACAACGTCCCCATGCGCGACAGCCTGCTCTGGGTCTACGAGGGCCAGGACCAGTACTGGGGCTACGTGCTGGGCGTCCGCTCGGGCCTCGTGACCAAGCAGCAGACCCTCGACGCCCTGGCCATGACCGCCGCCGCCTATTCCGAGGGCCGGCCCGGGCGCCAGTGGCGCTCGGTGGAAGACACCACCAACGACCCGATCATCGCCGGCCGCCGCCCGATCCCCTGGACCAGCTGGCAACGCAGCGAGGACTACTATTCCGAAGGCCAGCTCGTCTGGCTCGACGCCGACACGCTGATCCGCGAGAAGACGAACGGCAAGAAGTCGCTCGACGACTTCGCCCGCGCCTTCTTCGGCGTGAACGACGGGGCGTGGAAGCAGCCCCTCGTCTACACCTTCGACGACGTCGTGAAGGGCCTGAACGACGTTATGCCCTACGACTGGGCCGGTTTCCTGACCGAACGGCTGCGCGAGGTGGCGCCGAAGTTCCCGCTGGATGGCCTCACCCGCGGCGGCTACGAGCTGGTCTACACCGACAAGCCTACCGACTACTGGAAGGACTACGAGGCCGGCCGCAAGACGGTGGACCTCACCTATTCCATCGGGTTCGCCCTGAACCGCGAAGGCGCCCTGACGGGGGTGCTGTGGGATGGCCCGGCGTACAAGGCCGGCCTGACCGTCGGCGACAAGATCATGGCCGTGAACGGCATCGCCTACGACGCCGGGCGGCTGAAGGAAGCGATCACCGCGGCCAAGGACGGCGGGGGCCCGATCACCCTGATCGTCAAGGACGACGACCACTTCCGCACGGTGGCGGTCGACTACCACGGCGGCCTGCGCTACCCGCGACTTCAACGGCTGGCGGGCAAGCCCGACCTGCTGACGAAGATCTACGATCCGCTGAAGTAGGCGCCACGGTGGGCGCCCGAGGCTCAGAGCTTCTGGGCGACCCACCAGTAGGCGGCGAACGCGAGGCCCGCCGGGCCAAGATAGGCCGCCGCGGTCTGCCAGGTGTCGGGGTTCGGCAGGACGGCGACAATCCCGGACCCCAGCGCCACGACGGCCAGGATGGCGCCGGAGGTGCCGACGATATTCGCCAGTTCCGGCGGAAACCGGACGCCGGACCGATCACGCACGGTCGAATGCGGCATCTTCACTATCTCCCTAAACGTCCCGACTTGCGCGGGTTCGTCCTCACTTCGAACTCTGCCACGAAACGGCGTTCCGGCAACCCCTTCTTCGAAAAACTGCCCTGTCAGCGCTCGAAACGGCCGTCCATCCAGGCGCCGGCCAGGCCGATCGCCCGCCGCGCGGCGTGCAGGATGGCGCCCCAGGCCTGGAAGACGTGGATCATCTCGGGCCACACCTCCAGGCGCACCTCGACTCGGGCGTGGGCCAGCACGTCGGCCATGGTGATGCTGTCGCTGAGCAGCGTCTCCTCGGATCCCGTCTGGATCAGGACGGGCGCCACGCCCTCGAAATCGCCGAACACCGGCGAGGCCAGCGGGTCGCGCGGGTCCAGCCCGCCCAGATAGTCGCGCGCGTTCTGATCGAGCCCCTCCTTCGAGATCGTCGGGTCGGTCTCGGCCTTGGTCCGGTAGCTGGCGCCGCCCTGGGTCAGGTCGGCCCAGGGGCTGATGACGAAGTAGCCGGCCGGCTGCGGCAGGCCCTCCCCCTTCAGCGCGAGGGCGAGCGCGAGCGCCAGCCCACCGCCGGCGGAATCGCCCGCCACGATCAGGCTTCCCGGCTCCGCGCCCTCGTCGAGCAGGCCGCGGTAGGCCGCCACCGCATCCTCGACCGCCGCGGGGAACCGGTGCTCAGGCCCCAGCCGGTAGTCGATCGCCACCGCCGTGGCGTGGGCCGCCTCGGCGATCCGGGCCACCATCGGCCGGTGGCTGCGCGGGCTGCCCGCGGTGTAGGCCCCGCCGTGGACGTAGAGGATCGTGCGGCCGGGACGCGCCGTCTTCGGGATCACCCGCTCGGCCTTGATCCCGCCCACCCGGCAGGGTTCGTGGCGACAGCCTTCCGGCAGGGCGGCCGCCTCGCCCACGGCGTCCATGGCCGCCCGCCGCTGCGCCGCGCTGGGCGGCGGCGCATCGGGATCGGGCCGTCGCGCGGCCAGCAACGCCCGAACGCCGGCGATCTGCGGATCCTTCCAGGTGCTCACGTCGCCGCCCCCCTCGCGAAACGCGCCGAGAGCCTAGAACCTTCCCGGATCGAGTGGAATTGCCCGATCCGGGAGGGCGCGATCCTCAGAGGTTCGGAGCCTCAGGCCGAGGCCATCTGGCGGCGACGCGACCGGATCGCGCCGCCGGCCGCGCCGAACCCCACGATCAACATCGCCCAGGTCGCCGGTTCGGGAACGCCCGCGACCGGCGCGTCGAAATCCACCCTGGCGATGGAGCCCTCGGTCTCGCGCGCATCGAGCTGGCCGCTGAACAGCAAGGCGTTCCCCGCGCCAAAGATGCTGACGTTCCAGAAGTCGCGATCGCGGCAACAGTTGTCGCGGCCCTTGATGCTGAGATTGGAGAGCGTCGCGGTCCTGGCCAACACAATCGTCAGCATCTCCGAGCTGTCCCCACCCGCGGAGAAGTAGGGCGACCCGTCGAACGCGTCGATCGCATCGTCCGGCGACGTGGAGTACCCGCTGCTGAAGGCGTTCGCGGAGGCCCCCTCGGCGGCCGAGGCGACATTGTCCAGGGAGCCCAGCTCCAGCGCCTTGACGTCGAAGATCTGCAGGACGTCGGGGACCGCGCTCGTGATCTCGATGCGCACCGCGCCGACGACCGACGTCGCCGCCGACGCGCCGGTGGCGACGGAGAACGCGCACGCGCCCGCCAGGCCTGCGGCGAATTTCCAAAACTTCGACATGGTGCGCTCCGGTTGGTCTCGCTATCGCCAGACCCTCGCCCGACCGGAACGGCGCCCGCATCTGCCGAACGCATGATGCCCGGATGGCGACCGACGCTCGCGCCGCACGTGAATCGGGCTCCCCGTCGCCCCGCGCGGCCGAGGGCCGCCGCGCCCGGAATCCGGCGCAACATCGGCGTCGGCGGTATGGCCGCATTGCCTTGTGCGGCCCGCCGATTCATACCGGGCCGGTCAGAATCGGACCACCCTTCGCACAGATGTCCAAGTCCTCCGCCCAGCCTGCTCCCGACCTGTTCGACGACGCCCTGAACCCGGCGCCCGCCGCGCCGCTGGCCGGCGGTCACGAGCCCCGCCCCGACGCGCCGGAACCGCCCAGGACGTCGGGCTATTCGGCCAAGGACATCGAGGTCCTCGAGGGACTGGAACCGGTCCGCAAGCGGCCGGGCATGTACATCGGCGGCACCGACGAGCGGGCGCTGCACCACCTCTTCGCCGAGGTGCTGGACAACGCCATGGACGAGGCCGTCGCCGGCCACGCCAAGGTGATCGAGGTGAGCCTCGACGCCGACGGCGCCCTTACGGTCAAGGACGACGGCCGGGGGATTCCGGTCGATCCCCACCCCAAGCACCCCGGCAAGTCGGCGCTGGAGGTCATCATGACCGTCCTGCACTCGGGCGGGAAGTTCTCGGGCAAGGCCTACGAGACCTCGGGCGGCCTGCACGGCGTGGGCGTCTCGGTGGTCAACGCGCTTTCGGAACGCGTCGAGGTGACGGCCTGGAAGGACGGCTTCGAGTGGCGCCAGGCCTTCACGCGCGGCAAGCCCCTGGGCTCGATCGAGAAGCTGGGGCCGACCCGGAAGAAGGGCACCCAGATCAGCTTCACGCCCGATCCGGTGATCTTCGGCGAGCACGCGGCCTTCAAGCCGGCGCGCCTCTACCGGATGGCCCGATCCAAGGCCTACCTCTTCGGCGGCGTCGAGATCCGCTGGAAATGCGACCCGTCGCGGATCCACGACCAGACGCCCGCCGAGGCCACCTTCCGCTTCCCGAACGGGCTCGCGGATTTCCTGGCCGAGCGGACGCAGGGCCTGTCGGTGGTCACGCCCGAGCCCTTCGCCGGCCGCTACGAGCGCCCCGGAGAGACCGGCAAGGTGGAGTGGGCCATCGCCTGGACCCCGGCGGGCTTCGGCGAGGCCGACAGTTTCATGCAGTCCTACTGCAACACCGTGCCGACGCCCGAGGGCGGCACGCACGAGAGCGGGCTGCGCGCGGTGCTGACCCGCGGCCTCAAGCAGTACGCCGAGCTCACCGGCGAGAAGCGTGGCGGCCTGATCACCGCCGACGACGTGCTGGCCCAGGCGGGCGCCCTGGTCAGCGTGTTCATCCCCAATCCCGAATTCCAGGGCCAGACCAAGGAGCGGCTGTCGTCGTCCGACGCCCAGAAGCTCGTGGAAAAGGCGCTGGCCGACCCGTTTGACCACTGGCTGACCGCCCAGCCCAAGGCCGCCAGCGCGCTCTTGGAGTTCGTCATCGAGCGGGCCGAGGAGCGCCTGAAGCGCCGGCGCGACAAGGAAGTCGCCCGCGCCTCGGCGACACGCAAGCTGCGGCTGCCCGGCAAGCTGGCCGACTGCTCGGGGCAAGCCACGGACGGCGCCGAGCTGTTCCTGGTGGAAGGCGACTCGGCCGGCGGCTCGGCCAAGCAGGCCCGCGACCGCCGCAACCAGGCGATCCTGCCCCTGCGCGGCAAGATCCTGAACGTGGCCTCGGCTTCCACCGACAAGTTCGGCGGCAACAAGGAACTGGCCGACCTGCTGCTGGCGCTGGGCGTCCAGATGGGCTCGAAGTACCGCGACGACGACCTGCGCTACGACCGCATCATCATCATGACGGACGCCGACGTGGACGGGGCCCACATCGCCAGCCTGCTGATCACCTTCTTCTACCGGACGATGCCCGACCTGATCCGCTCGGGCCGGCTCTATCTGGCGCTGCCGCCCCTCTACCGCCTCAGCCACGGCGGCAAGGCGGTCTACGCCCGCGACAACCTCCACCGCGACGAACTGCTGTCCACCGAATTCAAGGGCAAGAAGCCGGAGATCAGCCGGTTCAAGGGCCTGGGCGAGATGATGCCCGCCCAGCTCAAGGAAACCACCATGGACCCCAGGACGCGCACCCTGGCGCGCGTCACCCTGCCCCGCGCCGAGGAACTGGTGGAGGACCTGGTGGAGCGCCTGATGGGCCGCAAGCCCGAGGCCCGGTTCCAGTTCATCCAGGAGAACGCCGAGTTCGCCGTCGCCGACCTCGACGTCTAGCCCGCCGGACAGGCGCCGGAGCGCCTCTGGGCCCTCGCGGCGCGCCTTGATCAGCGCCGCGCGTTGACTTGGGAGCCGTGCGCCGTATGTTCCGCCCGCGTGGCGATGTCCGTCCGCGCCGCCGCGTCCGGCGCCGCCCCGTCCCTCCGGGCGGCCGCACCAAGTTAGCTGATGACCGAATTTTCAGACCTGGGCCTCTCGCCCGCGACCCTCAACGCCGTCGCCGAGACCGGCTACACCACAGCGACGCCCATCCAGGCGGCCGCCATACCCGTGGCGCTGCAGGGCCGCGACGTGCTGGGCATCGCCCAGACCGGCACCGGCAAGACCGCCGCCTTCACCCTGCCGATGATCGACCGGCTGGCCGCCGGCCGGGCGCGGGCGCGGATGCCCCGGGCGCTGGTGATCGCCCCCACCCGCGAACTGGCCGACCAGGTCGCCGCCTCGTTCGAGCGCTACGCCAAGGGCCAGAAACTGACGTGGGCGCTGCTGATCGGCGGCGTCTCGTTCACCGACCAGGAGCTGAAGCTGGATCGCGGCGTCGACGTGCTGATCGCCACGCCCGGCCGCCTGCTCGACCACTTCGAACGCGGCAAGCTGCTGCTGACCGGCGTGCAGATCATGGTGGTCGACGAGGCCGACCGGATGCTCGACATGGGCTTCATCCCGGACCTCGAACGCATCTTCAAGCTGACGCCGCCGCGGAAGCAGACGCTGTTCTTCTCCGCGACCATGCCGCCCGAGATCACCCGGCTCACCAAGCAGTTCCTCAACGATCCCGAGCGGATCGAGGTGGCGCGGCCGGCCACCACCGCCGAGACCATCACCCAGAACCTGGTGCGCATCCCCACTACCGACCCCAAGGCCAAGCGCACGGCCCTGCGGGCGCTGATCGGACGCGACGACGTCAAGAACGGCATCGTCTTCTGCAACCGCAAGTCCGAGGTCGATATCGTCGCCAAGTCGCTCAAGAAGCACGGCCTCGACGCCGCGCCGATCCACGGCGACCTCGATCAGTCCACGCGCATGCGCACGCTGGAGAGCTTCCGCAACGGCTCGCTGAAGCTGCTGTGCGCCTCGGATGTCGCCGCGCGCGGCCTCGACATCCCGGCCGTCAGCCACGTGTTCAACTACGACGTCCCGCACCACGCCGACGACTATGTGCACCGGATCGGCCGGACGGGCCGCGCCGGCCGATCGGGCCAAGCCTTCATGCTGGTGACCCCGGCCGACAGCAAGAACCTCGACAAGGTGCTGAAGCTGATCGGCAAGTCGCCGGAAGAGATCACCCTGGAAGGCATCGACTGGGCGTCCATCAAGGACGAGCCCCGCGCCCCGCGCGGCGGCGGCCGCGAGCGCGGCGGCCGGACGCGCGAGCGCACGCCGCGTGGCGGCGAGCGTCCTCGCCGGACGAGCCGGCCGGAACCTCAGGTCGAAGCCGCCGAAGCCGCCGAGGCGGCCCCCGCGCCGAGCCCGCCGCCCGAAGAAGCGCCGCGGGCGCCGCGACCGCCGCGGCGAGAGGCCGCACCCCGGCCCGAGCCGGCGAAGGCGCGCAGCGAGCGGCCGGCGCGCAACCGCGACGACGGCGACCGGGTGGTGGGATTCGGCGACGATACGCCCGCCTTCCTGATGCGATCCGCGACGCCCAAGTCCACCGATCGTTAGGCAGCGCTTTTAACGCGTCGTTTGGGGTCGGCGGCTAGTTTGCCCCCATGTCGCGGGACATCGACGCCATACTCCGCAGCCCCAAGGCCTATCTCTGGGCCCGCAAGGCGATCGAGGCCATGGAGACCCACCGGGTCTGGCCGACCGCGCTCAACTTCGAGCTCTGGTTGCACTACGTCGCCGTCAAGGACAGCGACGTGGCCGCGCAGATCAGCACCGTCATCCAGTCGGGCGCGCCCTTCACCGACCAGATCGGCGAGGCGATCGCGGCCCAACACCTGCCGGGCGCCAAGCTGACCGGGGAGATCCTCGACGCCGGCAAGAGCCTGTCCCAGGAATTGGACAGCGTCTCGCGGGCCATCGAGTCCGCCCGCGAGTCCAGCGAGGCCTACGGCCAGCAACTGGCCACCGCCACGGAGTCGCTCCAGGAGCAGGACGCCAGCGCCGTCCGCACCATGGTGGAGACCCTGAGCCAGGCCACCCGCAAGGTGCGCGAAGAGAACCAGGCGCTGGAGAGCCAGCTCGCCGACACCACCGACGAACTCGCCCGCATGCGCGCCCACCTGGAACAGGTGCGCCGCGACGCCATGACCGATTCCCTGACCGGCCTGGCCAACCGGAAGGCGTTCGACGAGACCCTCGAAAGCGCCTGCGCCCAGGCGCAACAGCGCGGCGAGCCGATGACCCTGGCGGTCGTCGACATCGACCACTTCAAGAACTTCAACGACACCTGGGGACACCAGACCGGCGACCAGGTGATCCGCTACGTGGCCAGCGTCATAGGCCGCGTCGGCGCGACGCCGCGCCTGGCCGCCCGCTATGGCGGCGAGGAATTCGCGGTGATCTTCCCGGGCGAGAAGAGCGCGGTGGTCATGGCGGCCATGGAAGGCGCGCGGGAGGAGATCGCCTCTCGGGTGCTCAAGCGCCGCTCGACCAACGAAGACCTGGGCGCGATCACCATCTCGACCGGCATCGCCGAGCTGAAGCCGGGCGATTCGCCGATGTCGCTGCTGGAGGCGGCCGACGGCGCGCTCTACGCCTCCAAGCGCAACGGCCGCAACCGCACCTCGATCGCGGCCGCCAACTCGGAAACCCGCGCCGCCTGAGGTCCTTTTCCCTTGGCTGACGCCGGGGTATCTGCCCTTGAATTCCTGCCCAGGATTCAAAGGGAGAACGCCATGGACGGCGCGCAGTCACCCGCCAAGGTCAAGACGTCGGTCGAGAACGGCGTCGGCGTCATCACCCTTTCCGATCCCTCGACGCTCAACGCCGCCGGCCTGGAGCTGATGGGCGAGCTGCAGGCCGCCATGGCCGCGGCGATCGGCGACCCCGCGGTGCGCGCCATCGTGATCACCGGCGAAGGCCGCGGCTTCTGCTCGGGCGCCAACCTGTCGGGCGGAGCCGGGGGCCGGGCCACCGACGCGGCTGACGGACCCAATCAGGCGCTGCTTGGCGTCTACAATCCCTTCGTCAGTCAGATCCGCCGCTCGCCGAAGCCGATCGTGGCGGCGGTGAACGGCGTGGCCGCCGGCGTCGGCGTATCGCTCGCGCTCTCCTGCGATCTCTGCGTGGCGGCCGAGAGCGCCTACTTCCTCCTCGCCTTCCGCCGCATCGGCCTGGTGCCCGATGGCGGGGCCACCTGGCTGCTGCCGCGCCTGATCGGCAAGGCGCGGGCGATGGAGCTGATGCTGCTGGGCGAGAAGCTGCCGGCGGCGACGGCCCGGGAATGGGGCCTCATCAACCGCTGCGTCCCCGACGCCGAGATGATGGGCAAGGCCATGGAACTGGCGAAGGCCCTGGCCGACGGCCCGAAGTCGCTGGGCATGACGCGCAACCTGATCTGGGAATCGCTGGACGCGGAATGGCACGACCAGCTCGAGGCCGAGGCCTATGCGCAGGGCGACGCCGGCCGCACCGAGGACGCCAAGGAAGGGATCATGGCCTTCCTCCAGAAGCGGCCCGCCGAGTTCAAGGGCCGTTGAGCCCGGTTGCGGCCCGCCCGCGGTGCCGCGAACATGGCCGTCGATTCCGGCTCGGGGAGCGGCGCGCGTGCTGACGGTCCACCACCTGGAGAACTCCCGGTCGCAGCGCGTGCTGTGGCTGCTGGAGGAGCTTGAGGCGCCCTACGAGATCGTCCGCTACGCGCGCGATCCCGCCACCATGCTCGCGCCGCCTGAACTCAAGACCGTCCATCCGCTGGGCAAATCGCCGGTCATCACCGAGGACGGCGAGACCGTCGCCGAGACCGGCGCGATCATCGAACATATCCTGGAGCGCCACGGAGGCGGGCGGCTGGCCCCGCCGCCGGGCTCGGCTGAGGCGCGGCGGATGCGCTACTGGCTGCACTACGCGGAGGGCTCGGCGATGCCGCCGCTGGTGCTGAAGCTGGTGTTCAGCCGGCTCGCGCCCAGCGCGCCCGCGCTGCTACGGCCGGTCGTGAACGCGATCGCCAAACGCGCGCAGTCGGGCTTCATCGACCCGCAGGTCGCGACCCATTTCGACTACATTGAGGGCGAGCTTGAGAAGTCGGAGTGGTTCGCCGGGGCGGAGTTCACCGCCGCCGACATCATGATGAGCTTCCCGCTGGAGGCCGCCGCCGAGCGGGCCGGCGCGCGGCTGGGCCGCCCTCGCCTCGCCGCCTTCCTCAAGCGAATCCATGCGCGGCCAGCCTATCGGCGGGCCCTGGAGCGCGGCGGGCCATACGCCTACGCGGACGACTAGCGGGAGAAGGTCGCTAGCCGCGCGTGCGGCGGAGCTTCTCAAGCTCCTCCTGGATCATGCGGTCGCGCAGGTCCTCGCCGTGCATGTAGACGGTGGAGGCATGGGCCGCGAGGCCGACGCCCCAGCCCATCATCGGCCAGATCGCCCAGAACGAATGCGGGCTGGTGATCAGATTGATCGCCACCAGGGCCGCGTTCACGATCACGTACGCCATCAGGTGGCTGCGGAACGCCAGCCGCATGTCCGCCCGGCGGATCGCAAGTCGGCGCAGTTCGACGTCGTCGGTCATCCCGTCCCCCGCCTCTGGGACTTCGGACGATAGCGCCGCTTCGGGCGCTCGGCCAGCGCGCGGACGACGAGCCATCAGTCGAGCTTCGCCGGCTGGATGGTGACGCTCTCGCCGCAGCCGCAGGCGTCGGTCTCGTTCGGATTGCGGAACACGAACTTCGCCGAGAGCCGCGACACCTCGTAGTCGATGACCGTGCCCAGCAGGAACAGCACCGCCTTGGGCTCGACCAGCACGGTCACGCCCTTGTCCTCGACCACCTCGTCCAGCGGATCGGCGGCCTCGGCGTATTCGAGAATGTACTCCTGGCCCGCGCAGCCGCCGTTCTTCACGCCCACGCGCAGGCCCGCGTAGGGACGCTCGGCCTTGGCCATGATCTCGCGCACGCGCTCGGCCGCCGCGTCGGTCAGGGTGACGACCTTCGGGCGCGGGCGCCGCGGGCGCGGCTGAGGGGTGACATCGAGATGGCTCATCAGAACATGTTCAACTGCAGCTTGGCCTCGTCGCTCATGCGCGAGGGGTCCCACGGCGGATCGAACACCAGGTCGACCTGGCACGAGCGCACCTCGGGGATCTCGTTGACCGCGTCCTCCACCCAGCCGGGCATTTCGCCGGCCACCGGACAGCCCGGCGCGGTCAGGGTCATGTCGATGGCGACGTCGCGGTCGTCCGACACGTCGACCTTGTAGATCAGGCCGAGCTCGTAGATGTCGACCGGGATTTCCGGGTCGTAGACCGTCTTCAGCTTCTCGATGAGCTTGTCCGTCAGCGCGTCCAGCTCGGTCTGGCTGAGCGGGGCGGCGGCGGTCGGCTCTATGGATTGGGCGTCGTCCATCGGCTCAAAGCTCTAAGCGAAAAAGGCCTGGGTCTTCTTGAGGGCGTCGACGAAGGCGTCGGCTTCCTCCTCGGTGTTATATAGGGCGAACGAGGCGCGAGCGCTCGACGTCAGGCCGAAACGCCGCATGAGCGGCTCGGCGCAGTGGGTCCCGGCGCGGACGGCCACGCCGTAGCGATCCAGGATCTGGGCCACGTCGTGGGCGTGGGCGCCGTCGACCATGAACGACAGGATCGCGCCCTTGCCGGGCGCCTCGCCCACCACCTTCAGCCAGTTCGCGCCGGCCAGCCCCTCGCGGACCCGCGCATAGAGGCGGTGCTCGTGCTCGGCGACCGCGCGCCGGTCCAGCGCGGAAATCCAGTCGATGGCGGCGCCCAGGCCGATCGCCTCCAGGATCGGCGGCGTACCCGCCTCAAAGCGGTGCGGCGGATCGGCGTAGGTGATTTCGTCCTTGCTGACCACGCCGATCATCTCGCCGCCGCCCTGGTAGGGCGGAAGCGCCGCCAGCTTGTCGGCCTTGCCGTAGAGCACGCCGATCCCGGTGGGGCCGTACAGCTTGTGGGCGGAGAAGACGTAGAAGTCGGCGTCGATGTCCTTCACGTCCACCTGCTTGTGGACGATCGCCTGGCAGCCGTCGAACAGCACCAGGGCGCCCGCCTCGTGCGCCATCCGCGCCAGGTCCTTGGCGTCGTTGATGGTGCCCAGCACGTTCGACATGTGGCTGAGCGCGACGACCCGCGTCCTGGGGCCCAGCAGGCTCTGGAAGTGCTCCAGGTCGAGCTGGCCGTCGTCGGTCACGCGGACCCACTTCAGGACCACGCCGTGCCGTTCGCGCAGGAAGTGCCAGGGCACGATGTTGGCGTGGTGCTCCATTTCGGAGAGCACGATCTCGTCGCCGGGCTGGAGGAAGCGGCCCAGGCCGCTGGCGACGAGGTTGATCGCCTCGGTGCCGCCCTTGGTGAAGACGATCTCGGAGGGCTCGGCGCCGATGAAGGCCGCCGCCTTGGCGCGCGCGCCCTCGTAGGCCTCGGTGGTCTCGTTCGCCAGGGTGTGCAGGCCGCGATGGACGTTGGCGTACGAGTGTTCCATCGCCCGCGACATGGCCTCGATCACCGCGCGCGGCTTCTGGGCCGAGGCGGCGGAGTCCAGGTAGACCAGCGGCTTGCCGTGCACGTGGCGCAGCAGGATCGGGAAGTCGGCGCGGATCGCTTCGGCGTCGAAGGCCATGCTCAGCCCTCCCCCGCCAGCCGGCCCGCCACCCAGGCGCGCGCCACGTCGCGGGCGGCCTCGTCGCCGATCCGGTCGATCACCTCGCCCACGAACGCCTCGGTCAGGAGCGCGCGGGCCTCGGCCTCCGGGATGCCGCGCTGGCGGGCGTAGAACAGCGCCTCGTCGTCGAGCGCGCCCACCGTGTTGCCATGCGCGCAGGCCACGTCGTCGGCGTAGATCTCCAGCTCGGGCTTGGCGTCCACCTCGGCGCGGTCGGAGAGGATCAGGGCATGGTGGCCCATGCGCGCGTCGGTGCGGTCGGCGCCCTCGGCCACCACGATGCGGCCCTGGAAGACGCCGCGCGCCTGGTCGCGCACCACGCCCTTGGCGAGCTGGGTCGTCGCGCCGTCCAGGCCCTCGTGGGTGACCACGGTCGTAAGGTCGGCGTGCCGCTTGCCGCTCAGCAGGTAGACCCCGTCCAGCCGCAGCTCGGCGTGGCCGCCGGGATGGCGCACATGGGTTTCGAGGCGTTGGCGCCGGGCGCCCGAGGTCAGCACCGTCTGGACGAACCGGGCGCCGGGCTCCAGATGGACCTCGGCCTGGCTGACCGTGACGCCGTCGCCGGAATCGTCGGCGAGAACGATGCGTTCCAGCGTCGCGCCGGTTCCGACGCTGATCGCGAGACCCGCATGGCCGAGGTAGCCGCCCTGGCCCTCATAGCTTTCCAGAAGCACCAGCGTGCCGCCGGCCTCGACGGCGATGGAGGCGCGGGCGGCATGGCCGCCGTCGCCCTGGGAGACGAAGCGCAGCGCCAGCCGGCGTGTCTGCGCCGGCAGCACGTCGACGTGGGCCCCGCCTTCGCCGTTGGCGATCACGACCTCCTCGGCGGCCAGGCCCGCGAACGGCCCCGCGGGCAGATCGCCGGAATAGGGGCGCGATGGCTCAGGCGCCTCGCGGATCAGCCCGCGCAGGTCGGTCCAGCGCCAGTCCTCGTCGCGCTTGCCGGGCAGCTCCGCGACGTCGCGGGCGCGTATGGAGGCGATGACGCTCAAGCGGCCCTCGCGTAGCGGTCGTAGCCCTCGCGCTCCAGCTGCAACGCCAGCTCGGGGCCGCCCGAGGCGACGATGCGGCCGCCGGCGAGCACATGGACGCGGTCGGGTTTGATGTAGTCGAGCAGGCGCTGGTAGTGGGTGATCACCAGCATGCCGCGATCGGGGCCGCGCAGCGCGTTCACCCCATCGGCGACGATCTTCAGCGCGTCGATGTCGAGGCCCGAGTCCGTCTCGTCGAGGATCAGGAAGCGGGGCTGCAGGATGGCCATCTGCAGGATTTCCATCCGCTTCTTCTCGCCGCCCGAGAAGCCGACGTTCAGCGCCCGCTTCAGCATGTCGAAGTCGATCTTCAGTTCGCCGGCCCGGGCGCGGACGAGCTTGAGGAACTCCGGCGCGGTGACCTCGGGCTCGCCACGCGCCCTGCGCTGGGCGTTCAGCGCCGTGCGCACGAAGGTGAGCGCCGGCACGCCGGGAATCTCCAGCGGATACTGGAACGACAGGAAGACGCCCTTGGCGGCGCGTTCCTCCGGCTCCAGCGACAGCAGGTCCTCGCCGTCGAGCGTGGCCGAACCTTCGGTCACCTCGTAGCCGTCGCGGCCGGTCAGCACATAGCTCAGCGTGGACTTGCCCGCGCCGTTCGGCCCCATGATCGCATGCACCTCGCCGGCCGGGACCTCGAGGCTAAGCCCCTTGAGGATCTCCTTGCCGTCGACGGCGGCGTGCAGGTTGGAAACCGAAAGCATCACATCATCTCCGGGGCGGTCAGAGCTCGACCGCCTTCTTGTCCTCGATCTTCTCCACCAGGCGCACGTCGCGCCCGTGGCCGTGGGCGAAGGCGTACTGTTCGCCGGCCTCGTCCAGGTAGCACTCCAGATTGAACAGGCCCGCGGCCGGGTCGATCAGCTCGATCGCCGTGGCGCGCACGCCGGCCGGGATCTCCAGGGGCATGGGCTCGCAGTTGCCGGCTTCGGTGGCGGCGAGCGCCTTGAGCAGGACGACCCCGTCCCACTCGCGCAGCATCGCCCCGTCGGCGTCGACCCCTGTGAGTTCGCCTTCGTTGAGCGGCCGGGTCATCCGACGCTCCCTTCCAGCGAGATGGCCACCAGCTTCTGGGCCTCGACGGCGAATTCCATCGGCAACTCCTGCAGCACGTCCTTGACGAATCCGTTGACCAGCAACTGTACAGCTTCTTCCTCCGAGAGCCCGCGTTGCCGGGCGTAGAAGAGCTGGTCTTCGGAGAGCCGCGTGGTGGTGGCCTCGTGTTCGAATACCGTGTGGCCGTTGCGCGCCTCCACATAGGGAACGGTGTGGGCCGCGCAGTGCTTGCCGATCAGCAGGCTGTCGCACTGGGTGAAGTTGCGCGCGCCCTTCGCTTTCGGGTGCGCCGAGACGAGGCCGCGGTAGGTGTTGGAGCTGCGGCCCGCGCTGATGCCCTTGGAGATGATCCGTGAGCGGGTGTCGGCGCCCAGGTGGATCATCTTGGTGCCGGTGTCGGCCTGCTGGCGGCCGTTGGTGATGGCGATGGAGTAGAACTCGCCCGAGCTGCCATTCCCGCGCAGGACGCAGGACGGGTACTTCCAGGTGATGGCCGAGCCGGTCTCCACCTGGGTCCAGCTGACCTTCGAGCGGTCGCCGCGGCAGTCGGCGCGCTTGGTCACGAAGTTGTAGATGCCGCCCTTCCCGGTCTCCGGATCGCCCGGGTACCAGTTCTGGACGGTCGAGTACTTGATCTCGGCGTCTTCCAGGGCGACCAGCTCGACCACGGCGGCGTGGAGCTGGTTCTCGTCGCGCATCGGCGCCGTGCAGCCTTCCAGGTACGAGACGTAGGCGCCCTTGTCGGCGATGATCAGGGTGCGTTCGAACTGGCCCGAATTCTCGGCGTTGATCCGGAAATAGGTCGACAGCTCCATCGGACAGCGCACGCCCGGCGGCACGTAGACGAAGCTGCCGTCGGAGAAGACCGCGCTGTTCAGGCAGGCGAAGTAGTTGTCGCTCACCGGCACCACCGAGCCCAGGTACTGGCGCACGAGGTCGGGGTGCTCGCGGATCGCCTCGCTCATCGAGCAGAAGATGACGCCGGCGGCCGCCAGTTCCTTCTTGAAGGTGGTGACGACGCTCACCGAGTCGAACACCGCGTCCACGGCGTAGCGCGGAGCGCCGACGACGCCCGCGAGAACTTCCTGCTCCTTCAGGGGGATGCCGAGCTTCTTGTAGGTTTCGAGCAGGTCCGGGTCGACGTCGTCGAGGCTCTTGGGCCCCTCCTTCGCCCTGGGCGCGGCGTAGTAGTAGCTGTCCTGGTAGTCGATGCGCGGGAAGCTGACCTTGGCCCAGTCGGGCTCCTCAAGCGCAAGCCAGCGCTCGAAGGCGCCCAGCCGCCATTCCAGCATCCACTCCGGCTCGCCCTTCTTGCCCGAGATGAACCGGACGATATCGGCGTTCAGCCCCTTTGGCGCGAAGTCCTGCTCGATATCCGTGACGAAGCCGTGCTTGTAGCGCTCCAGGCTCTGGACGTGCTCGACGGTCTGTTTGACGGCGGCCATTACGCGACTTCCTCTCGGCGCGCGGCGTGGCGGGCATGAGACTGCAGCCAGACATCCGCGAACCGGGTCCAATCCTCGGGCGTGGTGCTCCAGCCGCCGCTGACGCGGATCGCGCAGCCGGCCAAGTCGTCCAGGCCCATCGCCGACAACACCGGCGAAGCCTTCACCTTGCCCGAAGAACAGGCCGATCCCGCGCTGACCATCACCCCGGCCAGATCGAGGGCCATGACCTGCAGGTCCGACGTCCAGCCGGGCATGGCGACGCACAGCGTGTTGGGCAATCGCGGCGAGGCTTCGCCGATGACGACGGCGCCGGCGGCCTTCAGGCGTTCGGCGGCGGCGTCACGGAGCGCGGCCTGGCCGCCAAGCCCCGCGATCGCGATCTTAGCCGCCGCGCCGAATCCGCTGATTCCGGGAAGATTTTCGGTTCCACCGCGACGGCCGCGCTCCTGCCCGCCGCCGTGCTGGCGGCGCGCGAGCGTGGCCCGCGGCCCGAAGGTGAGCGCGCCCACGCCCTGCGGCCCGCCGATCTTGTGGGCCGAGACGGCCAAGGTGTCGGCGCCCAGCGCGCGGCTGTCGACCGCGATCTTGCCGGCCGCCTGGATCGCATCGACGTGCAGCCAGCCGTCCGCGTCGCGGACGATCCCCGAGGCTTCGGCCACCGGCTGGATCACCCCGGTCTCGTTGTTGGCCAGCATCAGGGCCACGAACGGCTTGCCGTCGGCAGCGTTCCAGCGCGCCAGGCGCGCGTCCAGCCAGGCCAGATCGGCGACCCCGTCGGGCGTGACGGGCAGCACCTCGACCGCGACGCCGGACGCCGCGGCGGTCTCGCGGATGCTGTCGTGCTCGATCGCCGAGACGATCAGGCGCTTCGCGCCGGCGGCGATCGCGCTTTCCATGGCCAGCGCATTGGCCTCGGTGCCGCCGCTGGTGAAGACCACCGTCGACGCGGGTGCGGCGATCAGGGCGGCGACGTCGGCGCGGGCCTGCTCCATCACCGCCCGCGCGGCGCGGCCGGCCGCGTGGATCGACGAGGGATTGCCCACGTTCTCCATCGTCCGCGTCATGGCGGCGATGGCCTCGGGCCGCACCTTGGCGGTGGCGTTATGGTCGAGGTAGACGCTCATGCGGCGCGGCGGAGCCGCCCTCCGACGACGTCGGCGAGGCTCACCGACGCCAGATAGTCCTCGATCCGGTCGCCCAGATCGGCCCACAGGTCGTGGGTCAGGCAGCGCTCGCCCTTGATCATGCAGCCCTTGCCGGCGGTGCAGCGGGTGGCCCGCAACGGCTCGTCCACCGCATGGACGATCTCGGCGATCGTGGTGACCTCGGCGGAGCGCGCCAGCCGGTAGCCGCCGCCGGGCCCGCGCGCGCTCTTGACCAGGCCACGCCGACGGAGGCGCGCGAAGAGCTGTTCCAGATAGGACAGGGATATCTCCTGCCGGGCGGCGATATCGGCCAGGGCGACGGCGCGCGCGGCCTCGTGCTCGCGGCGTGCGAGGTCGGCCATCGCCATCACGGCGTACCGGCCTTTCGTGGAGAGACGCATGGCGTTGGGTCCGATGCAGTTTTCCCGCGCATCCGGCGTGGCCTATGTTACAAGCCGCGCCTCGCGTGAGGCCGCGCCGGACTAGGCGCGAGGTAAGAAGACCGAGCGCGGGAGTCAAGTATTCCGCCGACGAGAGGGTTCGAATGCCAGAGGTGGTTCTGACCGGCGCAGCCGGGCGGATCGAGGGCCGTTACTCCCAGGGCAAGAGCGAGACCGCGCCGGTCGCCCTGATCCTGCACCCGCACCCCAAGGCGGGCGGGCAGATGAACAATCCTGTCGCGGTGCAGCTGTTTCACCTGTTCATGAAGCGGGGCTTCTCGGTCCTGCGGTTCAATTTCCGTGGCGTGGGCCGCAGCCAGGGCGAGTTCGACGGCGGCATCGGCGAGCTGGCCGATGCGGCGACCGCGCTGGACTGGCTGCAGTCGACGAACCCGGCCGCCTCGCAGTGCTGGGTGGCGGGCTACTCCTTCGGCGCCTGGGTGGGCATGCAGCTCCTGATGCGGCGCCCCGAGACGGACGGCTTCATCTCGGTGTCGCCGCCGACCAACGCCTACGACTTCTCGTTCCTGGCGCCCTGCCCGGCCTCGGGGCTGATCCTGCACGGCGGCTCGGACACCGTGGTGCCGCCGATCGACGTCGAGCGCGTGGTCTCCAAGCTGCGCACGCAGAAGGGCATCGTCATCGACTACGACATCGTCGAGGGCGCGAGCCACTTCTGGATGGAGAACCTGCCCGACGTGGAGTCCCGCGTCGGCGCCTATCTCGACAAGCGCCTGGCGGCCCAGCCGGCCTAGGCGTGACGGCGCCGGAAGAGGCCGTCCGCGCACGGCGCAAGCTGACCAACCGGCTGATCGCGGCGCACGAGGCGGCGCGGCTGAAGCCCTTCTTCGCGCCCGACGTGAAGCTGATCGTCGGCGACGGCGACCTGATCCTGGGCGCGGAGTCGGTGATCGCCGCCTTCGCCGGCCAGTTCGCCGAGCCGGGCTTCAAGACCTACATCCGCGAGACCGAGGCCGTCGACCTGGACGCCGCCGGACTGCGGGCCGCCGAGCGCGGCCGCTGGGCCGGGCTCTGGTCTGACCGCCGCATGAGCGGGACCTATCTCGCGGTCTGGCGCAAGGTCAGCGGCCAGTGGGTGATCGAGGCCGAGATGTACGTGACCCTCGAAGGCTGAGCCCTAGGCGGCCTCGGCGCCGGCGATGCGGGCGATCTCCGCGAGCAGCTGGGCCGGCGAGAAGGGCTTGGGCGTCATGCCGTTCATACCTGCGGCCACATAGGCCTGCCGTTGCTGGCGCATCACGTCGGCGGTGAGGGCCAGGATCGGCGTTTCGCCCGCCGGGGCCGGCAGCCCGCGGATGCGGCGGGTGGCCTCCAGCCCGTCCATGCCCGGCATGTTGACGTCCATGAGCACGAGATCGTAGCCGCCGGTGCTCACGGCTTCGATGGCTTCGGGCCCGCTCTCGACGGCCTCCGCCCCGGCACCCAGCGCCTCGACCGAGCGCACGCCGACCAGCCGGTTGACCCGGTTGTCGTCGACGATGAGGACCTTGAGTCCGGCCAGGGGCGCATCGTCGATGTCGGCCGTCGCGGCCGGCTCGGTCGACGGCGCCGCGGCCGCCGGCGCGGCGACTTCGAACCAGAATGTCGAGCCCTCGCCCTCGCGGCTTTCGAGGTCGAGGTCACCGCCCATCATGCGGACGAGTTGGCGCGAGATGGCCAGTCCCAGGCCCGTGCCGCCGAACCGGCGGGTCGTGCCGGCCTCGGCCTGCTCGAAGCGTTGGAACAACCGCTCGCGCGCCGCCTCGGAGACGCCGATGCCCGTGTCCTCCACCTCGAAGCGGAGCCGGCGCGCGGGCCCCTTCCCGGCCGCCCAGGCGCGCACCACCACCCCGCCCGTCTCCGTGAACTTCACGGCGTTGCCGATGATGTTGAAGAGGCACTGGCGCAGGCGCACGGGATCCACCTCGACCCACCCGATGTCGGCGGCGACCTCGGTGCGAAGCGTCAGGCCCTTGGCCTCGGCTTGCGGCGCCAGCAGATGGGTCACGCCGTCCAGGATCGCGGCGGGGTCGGTGGGCGCAGGCGCCAGCGCGAGCTTACCCGCCTCGATCTTGCTGAAGTCCAGCACGTCGTTGATGAGCTGGCCCAGCATCTCGGCGCAGCCGAGCGCCTCGTCCAGCAGCTGGGCGCCGTCGGCCGTCAGCCGTTCGCGCTTCAAGAGGTTGAGCACCCCCACCACGCCGTTCATGGGGGTTCGGATCTCGTGGCTCACCGAGGCCAGGAAGTCCGACTTGGCCACGGTGGCCTCCTCGGCCAGCCGGCGCGCCTCCCTCAGCGCGATCTCCTGGCGCTTGGCTTCGTCGACGTCGACGACGAGGCCGACGCCGCGACGCCGCGTCCCGTCGGGCTTGTGCTCGACCTCGAAGCACACCCGCACCCAACGGTAGCCGTCCGCCGTGAGAAGGCGGGCGTCGACGGGATCGGCGGAATGCCCGGCGGGGCGATCGGCCAGCGCCGAGACCATCGCATGATCATCGGGGTGGAAGACGCTCACGGGGTCGTCGAAGTCGATCGCCACGCCGCCCGCCAGGGCTTCTGCCTCCGGCGACAGCCAGAGCCGCCCGGTCTTAAAGTCCACCTCGAAGACGCCGGCGCCCGACGCCGCGAGCGCCAGCCCCAGCCGCCGGGCGTTGGCGCGGGCCTCATCCCGGGCCTTGGCCAGGGACGTGACGTTCTGGCTGACGCCGTGCATCTCGTAGCGGCCCGACGGGAGCTGCTTGCCGGCCCGGTAGTGGACGTGCAGGTGGGTCCACTCGCCCGTCGCGGTGAGGTAGCGCACCTCGGACTGGGCCGTGCCGCCCTCGCGGGTGATCCGCTCGCGGATCTCCTCGTTGCTGGCGCGGTCGTCGCGGTGCTGCAGCAGCTGCAAGGTCTCTCGCGGCAAGGGCCGGCCGATCTCGCCGTGGCCCAGCGAGAGCTCAGCCGGGAAATAGTAGGTGTCGATATCGGGATCGTATCGCCAGACCCCGATCTCGGCGTCGTGCATCAATTGGTCGCGCACATCGGCCGCCGGACGATGCCGCTCCGCCGCCTCCCGCGCGGCCGTCACGTCGCTGAGGATCGCCAGATTGTCCTCGCCGTGGACGTGGAGCGTCAGGCGGAAGACGCGGTCGGCGTCGTCGACCCGAATGCGGAAGACCCTCCCGAACTCGCCGTCCTGGGCGACGGCGCCGGCCGCTTCGAGCACATGAGCGAAGCGCGCGCCGACAGGCTCGCCCCCCGCGCCCGCCAGAGCGCGGAAAGCCGTATTCGCCTCCAGGATCACATGGCGGCCGTCGAGACGCGCCATGGCGATCGGGAGATCGTCCAAGGTCAGGCTCTGCCTCTGCGTCGACATCGGCTCCGGGCTTTCTCACGCTCGTGCGATTGGAAAGCTTGGAAGCCAAGCATTTAACAAACCGCGAGAAATGCCTGCGACGCCCCGCCGCACCGGGCGATCGAGGCGCCCATTCTGGGGACTCAGAACCAGCGCTGACGCGTGCGTTCCAGGGCCTGCACGACGAAGACGGCGAAGGCGGCCGACCGACGCGCGGCCGCGCAGTCAGGGGCAAGACCGGCGATGCTTTCGCCGCCAGGCGTGGTCAGCCGCCAGGACCAGGCCTCCCCGGCGGGCGCCAGCAGGAGGCGGCGGCCGTCGGGCGTGGGGGAGTTGGGCTCGTCCATGGCGGCAGGATCGCCGCGGCGCATGCAGAGCGATGATCCCGCGATATGAAGATGCTGTGCAGAGCCGCGTCAGCCGGCGCGGGGGAGCGACAGGACAAAGATCGCGCCCGGTCCCTTGCCCGCCAGCTCCAGGCGCCCGTGGCTGGCCGCCGCCAGCGACCGGGCGATAGGCAGGCCGAGCCCCGCCCCGCCCTCGGCCCGGCGGCTGGTGAAGAAGGGCTCGAACAGGCGATCGCGGTCCGCCTCGGCCACGCCGGGACCATCATCGGCGACGCTGATGCGGACCTCCGCGCCCTCGACGACCGCCGAGACGCGGGCCTGGCTCGCGCCGGCCTGGCGCGCGTTCTGGAGCAGGATCACCAGCACCTTCTCGACCGTCTCGGCCGGAGCGGCGACCCGCAACGCGTCGGACGGAAGCTCCACCTGCACCGCAAAGCCGTCGCGGGCTTCACTGTCGGCCGCGGCGCGGACGGGCGCCGACAGGTCGGACGCCACGCCCGGCGCGGGCATGGCCATGTCGGCGCGCGCGAGGTCGAGGAGCCGGGTCACCAGTTGCGACAGCCGCTCGGAATCCCCCGCGATATTGTCGAGGAACCGTCGGCGCTCCGCGGCCGACATGGTGTCGAAGTGGTCCTGCAGCAGCTCGACCGCCCCCCCGATCCCCGCCAGCGGCGTCTTGAACTCGTGGCTGACCGCGGCGGCGAAGTCGCGCAGGTAGCCGCTGCGCCGTTCGATGCGTTCGGCCATGGCGCGGAAGTCTTCGTAGAGGTCGCGGATCTCGACGGCGGCGGTGCGCGGCGTGCGGGGGATCTCGCCTCCGCCGGCTGCGACCGCGCGCGAGGCGGCGCTCAGCTTTTCGATCGGCTGCGTCACGCCCCGCGACACCAGGCCCGACAGCACCACCAGCACGCCCAGGATGATCACCGCGGCGAGAGCAAGCTTGCCTCTGTCCTCGTAGACCCCGCGGAACAGCGCCCGCGGCGAGCGGGAAAGCAGGAGCACCCCCTCCACCTTGCCGCTGACCACGATCGGCCGGGCGTGGTGCAGCCGCAGGCCCGACGCCTTCGACAGCCACTCGAACCGATAGCGTGGCCGATAGTCGCCGTTGGCGCGCAGCACCGTCTCGGGCCGGCCGGCCAGCGCGGCGCGGACCTCGGGCAGGGCCGAATAGTCGACACCCTCGACCGGCCCCGCCACGACGATCCCGTTCCGGTCGAGCATCAGCACCGAGGCCAGCGTCGTCTGGAGCGTGCGCTCCACGACCGGCTGCATTTCCAGCGCCACGGCGCGCGCGGCAGGGTCGGCCGCCCGTCCGGACGGCGGCGGCGTGGGGCGCTCGGGCAGCACCGGATCGCGGCTGAGGTCGATGGTGGTGAACTCGGGGCGGTAGTAGCCCTCGGGCGGCTTCTCCGGCCGCGGGACATGCGGAGGCGCGCCGGGCCAGTTGACGGCCGCCACGGCCACGAGCGCCGCGCCCTGGGCGACCAGCTCGGCTTCGGTCTGCCGCACCAGGGTGTTCTCGTAGACCCGCAGCGACACCGCCCCGATCGCCGGCATGGCGGCGGCGAAGAGCAGGACGGTGAAGAGGATGGCGCGCAGGCGCAGCCTGGGCCACCAACTCCCGACCCAGTCCTTGAAGGCCTCGATCACGCGCCCAGGCACGGCCCGAGCCGGTATCCGACCCCGGCGCGGGTCTCGACGACGTCGTGGCCGCCCACGGCGGCGAACTTGCCGCGCAGGTTGCGCACATGGCTGTCGATGGTGCGGTCGGTGATGGCGAAGCCCGGCCCGTGAAGGCGGTCGATGATCGCGTCGCGGGTGAAGACGCGGGCCGGAGCGCCCATCAGGATGCGCAGGATACCGAACTCGGTGACCGTGAGCTGCACCTCGGCCTTGCCGAAGCGGGCGGTCCAGCTCTCGGGATCCAGTGTCAGGCGGCCGTGGGCCAGCACCGCCGGCGCCTCCGGCCGCGCCGCCGGGACCCTGGCGCGGCGCAGGATGGCCTGGACGCGCGCGGTCACCTCCCGCGGGCTGAACGGCTTGACGACATAGTCGTCGCCGCCCAGTTCGATGCCGAGGACCCGGTCGATCTCGTCGTCGCGCGACGACAGGAACAGGATCGGCAGGTCGCCCTGGGCGCGCAGGCGGCGGCAGACCTCCAGCCCGTCCAGCTTGGGCATGTTGATGTCGAGGATCACGAGGTCCGGCGCGGCGTCGGCCACGGCGGCGAGCGCCGCCTCGCCGTCGTCGGCTTCGCGGGCCGACAGCCCCGCCTTCTCCAACGCGAAGACGAGCAGCTGACGGATATGCGGATCGTCGTCGACGACGAGCACCTGGGCCATGGCGGCCATGTTCCGGGCTTCGCGCCTGGCGTCAACGGAGAGGCGGTCGCCCGTCCATCCGGTTCCCGTGCAGAAGGCGTGCAGGGCCCGGGACCGCCCCCTCAGGGCGTGATTTCGAGCCCCTTCATGGAGCCCTCGGCGCGCCAGTCCTCCAGCACCTTCGCGAACGCCACCGGCCCGGCGCCGTAGGAGGAGTTCTTCTTGCTCATCTCCTGAGGGCGGCCCTCGTTGTTGTAGTAGCCGGGCGTGCATTCCTTGAGGAACGCCTCGCGCAGCAGGGCGAGCTTGCAGATCGTGTCGACCCACGCCGACTCGGCCTCCGCGGACGCCTCGACGGTGCGCGCCTGGCGATCCAGGGCGTTGCGGACGATGTAGCCCAGGTGCTTGGCCTGCTCGTTCAGCATGTGGGGGAAGTTGGCGGAGAAGCCCGACTGGCCCACCGACACCACAAAGCAGTTGGGGAAGCCCCGGACGTGGAAGCCGTGGAAGGTCTCCATGCCGGACTTCCACTTGTCGGACAGGCTCTGGCCGCCGCGCCCGTAGGTCTCGTAGCCCGCGCGGCGGGCGTAGTCGGTGCCGACCTCGAACCCGGTGGCGTAGATCAGGCAGTCCAGCTCGTATTCCACGCCGTTCGCCACGACGCCGGTTTCGGTGATCCGCTCCACCCCATGCCCCTGGGTGTCGATCAGATGGACGTTGGGGCGGTTGAAGGTCGCCAGATACTCGTCGTGGAAGCAGGGCCGCTTGCAGAACTGGTTGTACCAGGGCTTGAGCGCGGCGGCCGTGGCCGGATCGCGCACCTCGTGGTCCACGCGGGCGCGCACCTGCTCCATCTTCTTGAAGTCGGCGAGCTGCATCAGCTCGGCCGGATTCTCGACCGCCTCGCCGGCCTCGGCCTTGCGCCGGGCCAGGAGCAGAATGTTGCCGATGATGTCGGTCCAGCCGTCGTTGACCAGATCCTCCTCGGCGAAGCCGCCCGAGACGAGGGTGTTGAAGTTGTCCATCCGGTACTGCTGCCAGCCGGGCTGGAGCGATTGGGCCCACTTCGGATCGGTGAGGTGGTCGTTCCGCACGTCGATCGACGAAGGCGTGCGCTGGAACACATAGAGTTCCTTGGCCCATTCGCCGAGATGCGGCACGCACTGCACGGCCGTCGCGCCGGTGCCGATGATCCCCACGCGCTTGTCCTTCAGGCCGGTGAGGCCGCCGTCGGACGTGCCGCCCGTGTATTCGTAGTCCCACCGGCTGGTGTGGAAGCTGTGGCGCTTGAAGCCCTCGACGCCGGGAATGCCGGGCAGCTTGGGCCGGTGCAGCGGGCCGTTGGCCATGATCACGAACTTCGCCCGCATGGCGTCGCCGCGGTTGGTCTCGATGATCCAGCGCGCGGCGTCCTCGTCCCAGCGCAGGGCCTTCACTTCCGTCTGGAAGCAGACGTTGCGGTAGAGGTCGAACTTCTCGGCGATGTTGCGGCTGTGCTGCAGGATTTCCGGCGCGCGGGAGTACTTGCGGGCCGGCATGAAGCCGACCTCCTCCAGCAGGGGCAGGTAGACGTAGCTTTCGATGTCGCAGGCCGCGCCGGGATAGCGGTTCCAGTACCAGGTGCCGCCGAAGTCGCCGCCCTTCTCGATGATCCGGATGTCCTCGACGCCGGCCTCGCGCAGGCGCGCCCCGGCCAGCAGGCCGCCGAAGCCCCCGCCGATGATGACGACCTCGGTGTCGTCGGTGAGCGGCTCGCGGGTGAACCCAGGCTCGACGTAGGGGTCTTCGAGATAGTGGGCGAACTGGCCCGTCATCTCGACGTACTGCTCGTTGCCGTCGGTCCGGACGCGGCGGTCGCGCTCGGCGCGGTACTTGGCCCGCAGGGTCTCGGGATCGAAGCCCAGTTCGTCGGCCCCCATGATCTCGGGCTTGTCGTCGGCCACGGTCGCCTCCCCTTATCGGTTATCGGCGTTCAGCGTGCCGAACGATCGTTTGACCCGCAAGGGGGACGTCGCGGAAGGCCCCCTAGGGTTCCACGATCCGGCCGCCGGTCATGGGCTTCGGGACCCCGGTCGTCCTCGGGAACGAGATGGGCAGGCCGCGGAACGTGCGGGCGGCGAGATAGGCGAAGGCCTCGGCTTCGATGGAGTCGCCGCGCCAGCCCATGTCCTCCGCCGTCTTCACGGGCACGGCAAGGCGCGCGCCCAGCGCCTTCATGATCTCGGGATTGTGGCGGCCGCCGCCGGTGACGATCACCTGCCCGGGCGCCTGGCCCAGCTGCTCGAACGCCAGCTTCACCGCCCCGGCGGTGAAGGCGACCAGAATGGCGGCGGCGTCCTCCAGCTTCAACGGATCGAGCGCCGAGAGCGGGAAGTCGTAGCGGTCGAGCGACTTCGGCGGCGGTTCGCTGAAGTAGGGATGGTCCAGCAGCGTGCGCAGGACACTCTCGTCGACGCGGCCCACCGAGGCGTAGTTGCCGCCGGCGTCGTAGCGACCGGCGCCGCGCGCCTGAACCAGCAGGTCGAGCATGCCGTTGCCCGGCCCGGTGTCGAACGCCGAGAACTCGCCGATGTCGGTCCAGAAGGTGACGTTGGCCACGCCGCCGATGTTGAGCACGGCCAGCGGCGGGCCGAGATCCGACGCCCGGGCGCGGGCCAGGTGGTAGATGGGCGCCAGCGGGGCGCCCTCGCCGCCCGCCGCCACATCGGCCGTGCGGAAGTCGTAGGCCACGGGCCGCCCGGAGAGCTTGGCGAGGAGGCTCGCGTCGCCGAGCTGGACCGTGCGGCCGGGAACGCCATCCTTCGGCCGTTCGTGGAGCACCGTCTGGCCGTGCATGCCGATGAGATCGATGTCGGGCCAGGCCAGCTTGTTCTCGGCCAGGAACACCTCGGCGGCGGCGAAATGCTCCTCGGCCACCATCTCGGCGGCGTGGGCGAAGATCGCCGGGGCCGGCGTCCCCCGCGTCCAGGCCTGCGCCTGCCGGGTCGCCTCCAGCAGCACGTCGCGCGTGGCGTCCGTGAGCTTGCGCTCGCCCGCGGGCCCGAAGCCGGCGATCGCCTCGCCATCGGTGTCGAGCACCGCCATGTCGACGGCGTCCAACGAAGTCCCGGTCATGAAGCCCAGCACGATCATGCCGGCTTGACTGCCATGATGCGCAGCGACTAGCTAGCCCGCCATGATCGGACGCCGCCTTCAGACCGGCCGCTATTACCGCCTGCCCTGACGCAGGCGACCGATCCCACGCGCCTGCCCTCCCCGGCCGGCGCTCCGTGAAATCAGACGATCGCCGGCTCCCATCTGCAAAGGAGCCCGCCATGTCCCTCGAAATCGCCGCCGCGCCCGTGCTAGAGCCCGCGACGCCACGAGAAGAGACCCCGCCGCCGATGACCGAGACCGCCTTCAAGTCCGAGTTCCTGAAGACGATGCAGGCGCGCGGCTACATCCACCAGGTCACGCATCCGGAGGAGCTGGACGCGGCCTGCTGCAAGGGCCCGGTCACCGGCTATATCGGCTACGACGCCACCGCGCCCAGCCTGCACGTGGGCAACCTCATCACCATCATGATGCTGCGTCGCCTGCAGCAGACCGGCCACAAGCCGATCGTCATCGTGGGCGGCGGCACGACCAAGGTGGGCGACCCCTCGGGCAAGGACGAGACCCGCCAGCTCCGCACGGCCGAGGAGATCGAGGCCAACATCGCCAGCCAGAAGCAGGCGTTCGCGAAGTTCCTGACCTTCGGCGACGGCGAGACAGACGCCATCCTGGTGAACAACGACGAGTGGCTCTCCAAGCTGGGCTACATCGACTTCCTTCGCGAGTACGGCGTCCACTTCACGATCAACCGCATGCTGACCTTCGACAGCGTGAAGCTGCGGCTTGAGCGCGAGCAGCCGCTCACCTTCATCGAATTCAACTACATGCTGATGCAGGCCACCGACTTCCTGGAGCTGGAGCGGCGCTACGGCTGCGTGCTGCAGATGGGCGGCTCAGACCAGTGGGGCAACATCGTCAACGGCGTGGACCTGATCCGCCGCGTGGACCAGAAGCCCGCGTTCGGCCTGACCACGCCCCTGCTCTCCACCTCGTCGGGCGCCAAGATGGGCAAGACCGCCCAGGGCGCGGTGTGGCTGAACGCCGACATGCTCAGCCCCTACGACTACTGGCAGTTCTGGCGGAACACCGAGGACGGCGACGTCGGGCGCTTCCTGAAGCTGTTCACCGACCTGCCGCTGGACGAGATCGCCCGCCTCGAAGCGCTGCAGGGCGCGGAGATCAACGACGCCAAGAAGGTGCTGGCCAACGAGGCGACGCGGATGCTGCACGGCGAGGCCGAGGCCGCGAAGGCCGCCGCGGCGGCGCAGGCGGCGTTCGAGCTGGGCGGCCTCTCCGCGGACCTGCCCACCCATGAGGTCGCGCGGGCCGATCTGGAGGCGGGCGTCATGCTGGCCGATCTGGCCGTGGCCGCCGGCCTCGCCGCGTCGAAGGGCGAGGCGCGCCGCCTCGCCCAGGGCGGCGGCCTGCGGGTCAACGACAAGGCCGAGGCCGACGCCAACCGCGCCGTGACGGCGGCCGACCTCGTGGACGGCGTCGTGAAGCTGGCCGCGGGCAAGAAGAAGATCGTCCTGGTGAAGCCGGTGTAGCCCTACGGCGTCATGGCCGGGCTTGTCCCGGCCACCCGGACGCGCTCACGTCAGGGGACGTACCTTGGCCGCTGCGTGTCTGGGTCCCCGGCGCAAGGCCGGGGATGACGGCCCTGGAATCTTGGAGCTGAACGATGACCGACGTGACCGAAGGCGCCGCGGCGCCGGATTTCGAACTGGAGACGGCGGACGGGCCGGTGAAGCTGGCCGACTTCAAGGGCAAGACCCTGGTGCTCTACTTCTATCCGAAGGACGACACCTCGGGCTGCACCAAGGAGGCCCAGGAGTTCACGGCGCTGGCCGGCGACTTCGCCAAGGCCGGCGTGACGGTCATCGGCGTGTCGAAAGACACCATCGCCAAGCACCAGAAGTTCGCCGCCAAGTACGATCTGACCATCCCGCTGGGCTCGGACCCGGAGGGCGCGGTGATCGAGCGCTACGGCTCGTGGGTCGAGAAGAGCCTGTATGGCCGCAAGTACATGGGGATCGACCGTTCGACCTTCCTGATAAAGGACGGCCAGATCAGACGCATCTGGCGCAAAGTGAAGGTGGCGGGCCACGCCCAGGCCGTCCTGGAGGCGGCCAGGAGCGCGTGAAATCCCGGTTTCGCCGGTAATCGATGTTAACCGTGCGACCAGTCGTCGCCTCAGGATTAAAATCGGCCGCCAACGGGTTGCCTGTGATGAAAAACTCATCGCATATCGCCGTGTCCGTGGGGTTGGGGACGGCGTAGGCATGGAACGACTGGCGCGGCTCTACCGCACAATCGAGGGCCTTTTTCCGGAACGGCACCTCTACGTGCGCTCGGGCGGCTCCATGAAGGGGTTCCTGCTCACCACCAGACGCCAGATGATGATGGCCGCCGGCGTGGCCGGCTGCGCGCTGTGGATGGGCGTCGCGACCGCGGCCATGCTGGTGAACCTCCTCTCCGCCTCGGCGGCCGACCGCGAGATCGCCCGGATCAAGTCGCAGTCGGAACGCTACGTGGCCGACCGCCAGGCGCGCCTCGACAGCGCCATGGCCCGGCTGAGCGCCGCCTCGGGCGCCACGGTCGACTCGGCCGCGGCCATCGAGAAGCGCCACGCGGCGCTGGCCCTCCTGCTCACCGACCTGAAGGACGAGCCCGGCGCGCGCGATGCGCTGACGCCGGCCATCAACCGCGCCCTGGCGCACAACACCAACGCCTCGCCGAGACGGCGCGTGGAGATGGTGCGGATCGGCCAGGAACAGCTCCTCGAGGCCGCCGACGCCTTCGCCAAGAGCCGGGCCGATCGCCTTCGGCTGGCGTTCCGCATGGCCGGGCTGCCGCCGTCGTCGTTCGTCGACCGCGGCGGCGCGCTGGGCGGCCCGCTGATCGAATCGAAGGATCCGCGCGCGCTGGCGGCGGTGCTGGACGTGGACGACGATTTCGCCATGCGTATCCAGCGCGCCGCGCAGGATGTCGCCGACACCCACGCGCTGTCGGAGGCGCTGGACGACCTGCCGCTCGGCCAGCCGACCCGGCACACTCAGCGCAGCAGCGGCTTCGGCGTCCGCCTCGACCCCTTCACGCACCGGCCGGCCTATCACGCCGGCCTGGATTTCACCGGCGGCTACGCCACCCCGATCTATTCCACCGGCCCCGGCGTGGTGTCGTTCACCGGCGTGCGCTCCGGCTACGGCAATGTGGTCGAGATCGACCATGGCCAGGGCCTCAAGACCCGCTACGCCCACCTCTCCAAGATACTCGTCCGGCCCGGCCAACGCGTAGCCGTTGGGCAAAGGATCGCCGCGATGGGCTCCACGGGTCGTTCGACTGGGACCCATCTGCACTATGAGGTATGGGTGAACGGTCGGGCCCAGAACCCGGGCCGCTTCCTGAAGGCCGGGCAGTATGTTCTCCAAGACGCCGACTAAAGGCCAGGCGACCGCCGAACCCGCCGCCGCGCCGCGCAGGACGGCCGTCGCGTCCCTCGTCGCCGAAGGCGTGACCATCCGCGGCGATTTCGCCACGACCGGCGACCTGCACCTCGACGGCGCCGTCGAGGGAGACATCACCGTCGGACGCCTCACCATCGGCGAGACCGGCGCGGTGACCGGCACGATCCAGGCCGAGAGCGTCGAGGTGCGCGGACGGATCTCGGGAACGGTTTCCGCGCGGCTGGTTCGCCTGTGCGCCACCGCCCACGTCGTGGGCGACATCAGCCACGCCGAACTGGCGATCGACGCCGGCGCCCATTTCGAGGGCCGCAGCCTGGTGTTGGCGCCCAACGCCGCCGCCCCGGCGCTGGAAGCGCCCGCCTCGCTCAGCGTCGCCGCGGAGTAGCTACTCCCGCGTCGCGCCCACCTTCTGGGCCAGGGCCGCGCCCATGAAGGCGTCGAGGTCGCCGTCGAGGACGCCTTGCGTGTCGGACGTCTCCACGTCGGTGCGCAGGTCCTTGACCATCTGATACGGCTGCAGGACGTAGCTGCGGATCTGGTGGCCCCAGCCGATGTCGGTCTTCTGGTCCTCGATCGCCGCCTGGGCCGCCTCGCGCTTCTCCAGCTCCAGCTCGTAGAGCCGCGCGCGCAGCATCTTCCAGGCCTGCTCGCGGTTCTGGTGCTGCGACCGCTGGGTCTGGCAGGCCACCGCGATACCCGTCGGGATGTGGGTCAGGCGAACGGCCGAGTCGGTCTTGTTGATGTGCTGGCCGCCGGCGCCCGAGGCGCGATAGGTGTCGGTCCGCACGTCGGACGGATTGATCTCGATCTCGATGTTGTCGTCGACGACGGGATAGACCCACACCGAGGCGAAGCTGGTGTGCCGCCGCGCGCTGGAGTCGAAGGGGCTGATGCGGACCAGGCGATGGACGCCGCCCTCGCTCTTCAGCCAGCCATAGGCGTTGGTCCCCTTGACCTGCAGCGTCACCGACTTCACGCCGGCCTGTTCGCCGGGCGTCTCCTCGATCACCTCCACGGTCATGCCGTGGGCGCCGGCCCAGCGCGAATACATGCGCAGCAGCATGCCCGCCCAGTCGTTGGACTCGGTGCCGCCGGCGCCGGAGTTGATCTCAAGGTAGGCGTCGTTGCCGTCCGCCTCGCCCGAAAGCAGGGCTTCCAGTTCGGCGCGCGCGGCGCGATCCTTGATGTCCTTGAGCTGGGCGCGGGCCTCGTCAAGGCTGGCCTCGTCGCCCTCCTCGTCGGCCAGTTCGGCATAGCCCACCGCGTCGGCCAGATCGCGCTCCAGCGCCTGCACCGCCTCGATCTGGGCCGCAAGGCGCGAACGATCGCGGGAGACCGCCTGGGCCTCGTCGGGGTCGTTCCAGAGCGTCGGGTCCTCGACGCGGGCGTTCAGCTCATCGAGCTTTCGGAGCGCAGGCTCCCAGTCAAAGACGCCTCCTGAGCAGTTCGACCGACTGCTCGATGTCGGCCTTGGCGGCCTCGACATCCAATCTCATGGACCCACTCCAATCGTAAGGGCGGCGGGTCTATCCCGCCCCCGGGCGCGTGACAACCCGCTCTCAGAACAGGTCGGACAGGTCGTCCTTCTTCTTGGGCGGCGGCGGGGGCGCCGCCGCGGCGGCCGCGTTCGGCGCGCCGGTCAGGCCGTTGCCGAACACCTGGTCGTAGGGCTGCGGGCCGGTCAGCGAGCCCGCCGCGCCAAGGCCTTCGTCGTTGAGGCTGGGCTCGGTGCCCGGCCGGAAGGCCTCCACGATGCCGCGGACCGTCGCGAACTTGGCGTTGGCGGGCGCCTTGAAATTCTCGATCGGCTTGTCCTTCAGGGCCTGACCCATGAAGTCGATGAAGATCGGCACGGCGGCCCGGCTGCCGGTCTCGCCGTGGCCCAGGCTGCGGTTGTCGTCGAAGCCCACGTAGACCCCCACCACCATGTGCGGCGAGAAGCCCATGAACCAAGCCGAGCGGTAGTCGTTGGTGGTGCCGGTCTTGCCGCCGAGGGGCCGGCCCAGCGACGACGCCGCCGCCGCCGTGCCCCGCTGAACGACGCCTTCGAGCATCGAGGTGATCTGGTAGGCCGTGATCGGGTCCATCACCTGCTCGCCGGTGACCGGGATGCGCGGGCTCTCGCCGCCGGAGAAGCCCGCGTCGCAGCGGTCGCAGTCGCGCGGGTCGGCGCGGTAGATGGCCTTGCCGTTGCGGTCCTCGACCAGCTCGATCAGGTGGGGCCTCACCAGCCGCCCGCCGTTGACGAAGCTCGAATAGGCGGCGGCCATCCGATAGGTCGTGGTCTCCCCTGCCCCCAGCGCCATGGCGAGCACATGATCCATGTGCTTGGTCACGCCCAGCTTCTCGGCGAGGGCGGCGATCTTCGTCATGCCGACCCCCTGAGCGATGCGCACCGTCATGGTGTTGCGCGACAGTTCCAGGCCTTTGCGCAGGGTGAGCAGTCCGAAGTAGTCGTGCTCGTAGTTCTCCGGCGTCCAATCCTTGCCCCCCGCTCCGACCAGGGTGATCGGCGCGTCGAGGACCGTGGTCGCCGGCGTATAGGCCCCGCTCTCCAGCGCCGCGGCGTAGACGATCGGCTTGAACGACGACCCGGGCTGGCGCTCGGCCTGGACGGCGCGGTTGAAGCTCGACAGGGAGAACGAATAGCCGCCCACCATCGCCAGCACGCGCCCCGAATACGGCTCCATCGCCACCATGGCGCCGTTGACGATGGGGATCTGCTTGAGGCGGAAGCCCGATCCCTTGTCGTCGGGCGCGACGAAGACGAGATCGCCCGTGCCGATGCCCTTGCCGGCGCGGGCCCAGGCGACGTCCTCCTTGGCCAGGGCGCCGGTCTTGCCCTCGACGGTGCGAACCTCGACGACACCCCCCGCCACGCTGGTGACGACGGCCTGGCGCCAGGTGCGGCGTTCGGCCGGGCGGGCCCGCTTCTTGGCGACCGTCTCCCAGCCGTCCAGGGTCTCGACCTTGCCCCAGGCCCCGCGCCAGCCGTGGCGGCGGTCGTAGGTCTCCAGGCCGTTCATCAGCGCCAGACGCGCGGCGGTCTGGAGCTTGGGATCGAGCGTCGTGCGCACGTAATAGCCGCCCGCGTTCAACCGCTCGTCGCCCAGCTCCTTCATGTTCAGCGCGATGCGGCGCACCTCTTCGACGAAGTAGTCGGCGTCGCGGTACTGGGCCCGGGTGGGCGCGGGCTGGACCACGAGGTCCTGCTTCTTGGCGGACTCGGCCTCGGCGCGGGTGACCCAGCCCAGCTCGGCCATCTGGTCGAGCACCCAGTTGCGGCGGGCGATGGCGGCGGCCTTGCGGCGGATCGGGTGGTAGTTGTCGGGGCCCTTCGGCAGGGACGCCAGATAGGCGCTCTCCGCCAGGGAGAGGTCGCTCACCGACTTGCCGAAGTAGTTGTAGGCGGCCGCGCCGACGCCGTACGAGCGGTACCCCAGCCAGATCTCGTTCAGATAGAGCTCGAGGATCCGCTCCTTCGACAGCGACTGCTCAAGCTGCGAGGCGAGGATCGCTTCCTTCAGCTTGCGCGCGATCGTGGGATCGTTGGTCAGCAGGATGTTCTTGGCCACCTGCTGGGTGATGGTCGAGCCGCTCTCCAGCCGCCGGCCCTGGGCGATGTTGACCACGTCCTTCACCAGGGCGCGGCTCATGCCGCCGAAGTCGAGGCCGGCGTGATGGAAGAAGTTGTGATCCTCGGCGGCCATGAAGGCCTGGGCCGTCTGGGCCGGAATGGCGTCGTAGGGCACGAAGATGCGCCGCTCGCGGGAGAACTCCCCGATCAGCGTGCCGTCCCAGGCGTAGGCGCGCGTCGCCGTCGGCGGATGGTAGTCGGCCAGATCGCCCGCGTCGGGCAGATCGTGGAACAGCCAGGCCGCATAGACCCCCAGGGCCACGGCCGAAGCCGCGACGAAGGTGAAGAGGATCACGCCGGCCAGGATGAGCCAACGCCCGGGCCGGGCCCCTGCTGTCCTGGCTTGGGGATTCAACTTGAGACTCGCCTCCCGGACCGGGCCGGTTCCAAGAGGGTCGTCTAGCCTGTGTCGGCGCGGGCGCCAACGCCCGCGGGCCGTGGCGCGTCAGCGGGCCGCGACCTTCATCTGGTCGTCGAAGTGCTCGTCGATCGCCTTGGCCACCGCGCCCATCAGCTGGTCGCGCGCGGCGGCGTCGCGCAGGCGCGCCTCGTCGTCGGGGTTGGAGACGAAGCCCATCTCCAGCAGCACGGCCGGGACGTCCGGCGCCAGCAGCACCATGAAGCCGGCGTCGCGATGGCTGCGGCGCAGCAGCGGGGCGACCCCCTCGATGTCGGAAACCAGGGTCTGGGCGAAGATCGCCGAGCGGTTGCGCGTGGCCCGCTGGGTCAGGTCGAACAGGATGTCGCGCACGCCCTGGTCCCCGGTCAGGCTGGCCTTCATGAACCAGTCGTCTCGGTCCACGAAACGGGCCGCGCGCTGCGAGGCCTGGTCGGACAGGGTGTAGACGCTGGCGCCCTTGAGGTCGGGCTCGGCGGCGCTGTCGGAGTGCAGCGAGATGAACAGGTCCGCGCCGGCCCGCTGGGCGACGCGCACACGGTCTTCCAGGGGAATGTAGACGTCGGTGGAGCGGGTCAGCACCACCTTGTAGCGGCCCGTCGCGCGCAGCTGGTCGGCCAGCGAGAGCGCGGCGGCCAGGTTGACGTCCTTCTCGAAGCCCTTGGCGCCCTGGGCGCCCACGTCCTTGCCGCCATGGCCCGCGTCGACGACCACCACCTTCTTGAGCGGCAGCGGCGGCGCCTTTTCGGCCCGGAGCTGGCCGCGGATCTCGGGCTGGCCCGCCTTGCCGGCCTTCGGCGCAGCGGCCACGTCGATCACATAGCGGTAGTTGGCGATCCCGTCGGCGGGCGGGAGCAGGAAGCGGCGCTTCACCTTCGCGTCGCCCGCCAGCTCGATCTGCAGCCGGGCGCCGCCCTTGACCTGATCGACCAGCCAGGCCTTGACCAGTCCGCGGCCCGCGCCCTGCCGGGCGCGTTCGACCGCGACATTGGGCAGCATCACGACCACGCGGCCGTCCGTGGAGCCGTCGGAAACCAGCTTGGCGCTCACCGCGCCGTCCAGGTCGAGCACCGTGCGCGTCTCGGCGGCGTCCCCGCCCATGCGGACCTGCATGATGTCGACGGACTCGGTGGCGGCGTGGCCGACGGCCACCACGGCCAGGCCCGCGGCGAGCGCAGCGGCGCAGGCGGCGGCGATACGCCCCCGGCTCCGTCCCAACGCCCCCTTCAGCCCACCGAGCATCACAATGCCCCGAAAACAAACGGATTCGCCCCACGCGAACCCCCACCCCATATAGTCGCAACGCCCGTGGACAAAGGGTTAACGGGAGATTGCCGCCTGCGATCTTAAGGCGAACCCGCCGCTTTCCTTTTGTCGTGCGCTGTTGCAAAGTCCGCGCGCGCCAGACCGCCGCGCCCGCTCCGGGCCCGACCTGAGCGCGACAAACCCAACCGGCGTCGGTTTGGCCCGAAGTTTTCGGCGACGACGCCTTATCCGATCCGCGCCCCGACAAGGACGCGCCTAGGAACACACCCGATGAGCTGCGCAGCTCGAGCCTCAATTGGCCCCATGGCCCCCCGAGACGCCGGATCCGGCGTGCCCGCGGGTCACGCGCGCGTTCATCCCCATTGCCGGCAGCGCCGGGCGTCCTTCGCCCCTGCGCGCCGCGGAGAGACTAATGCCCAAGACGATGTTGATCGACGCCGCCCACGCGGAAGAGACGCGTGTGGTGGTTGTCGACGGAAATCGCGTTGAAGAGTTCGATTTCGAGAGCCAGAACCGCAAGCAGCTTCGAGGAAATATCTATCTCGCCAAGGTGACGCGCGTTGAGCCGTCGCTGCAGGCGGCTTTCGTCGAATATGGCGGCAACCGCCATGGCTTCCTGGCCTTCAACGAGATTCACCCCGACTACTACCAGATCCCGGTCGCCGACCGGGAGGCGCTGCTGCGCGAGGAGGCCGAGGAGCACGACGACGAGCGCCCCGAGCCCAAGGCGCGCAACCCCGAGGACGAGGACGAGGTCGACCTCGCCGGCTCGGACGACGAAGACGACGTCATGGAAGAGGAGCTGGCGCGCCGCCGCCGCCGGCTGATGCGTCGCTACAAGATCCAGGAAGTGATCCGCCGCCGGCAGATCATGCTGGTGCAGGTCGTGAAGGAAGAACGCGGCAACAAGGGCGCGGCGCTCACCACCTACCTGTCGCTGGCCGGCCGCTATGGCGTCCTGATGCCCAACACCGCCCGTGGCGGCGGGATCAGCCGCAAGATCACCACCGCCACCGACCGCAAGCGGCTGAAGAGCATCGTCACCAGCCTCGACGTGCCGCAGGGCATGGGGCTGATCGTGCGCACGGCCGGCGCCAAGCGCACCAAGGCCGAGATCAAGCGCGACTACGACTACCTGCTGCGTCTCTGGGAGAACATCCGCGAGACCACGCTTCACTCGATCGCGCCGGCCCTCATCTACGAGGAAGAGGACCTGGTGAAGCGCACCATCCGCGACCTCTACGACAAGGACATCGACGAGGTCTGGGTCGAGGGCGAGGCCGGCTACAAGGAAGCGCGCGACTTCATGCGCATGCTGATGCCGAGCCAGGCCAAGAAGGTGCAGGCGTATCGCGAGCCGACGCCGCTGTTCGTCAAGCATCGGGTCGAAGACCACCTGACGCAGATCTATTCGCCCGTCGTGCCCCTGCGCTCGGGCGGCTACCTGGTGATCAACCAGACCGAGGCGCTGGTCGCCATCGACGTGAACTCGGGCCGCGCCACGCGCGAGCGCAACATCGAGGCCACGGCGCTGAAGACCAACCTGGAGGCCGCCGAGGAGGCCAGCCGCCAGCTCCGCCTGCGCGACCTGGCCGGCCTGATCGTCATCGACTTCATCGACATGGACGAGGCGAAGAACAACCGCGCCGTCGAGAAGAAGCTGAAGGACTGCCTGAAGGACGACCGCGCCCGCGTACAGATGGGCAAGATCAGCGCCTTCGGCCTCATGGAGATCAGCCGTCAGCGCCGCCGCACGGGCGTGCTTGAGGGCACCACCCACGTCTGCGAGCACTGCGGCGGGACCGGCCGGGTGCGCTCGGTCGAATCGAGCGCGCTGGCGGCCCTGCGGGCGATGGAGATCGAGGCGCTCAAGGGCGGCGGCGAAGCCACGCTGCGCGTGCCGCGAGCCGTCGGCCTCTACATCCTGAACGAGAAGCGCGGCCACCTCGCCCGACTGCACCAGGCGTTCAGCCTGTTCGTCACGGTGCTGATCGACGACGAGATGGCGCACGCCGACCATGCGATCGAGCGGACCTCGATGGAGACGCGGGCCGATCACGCCCCGCCGCCGAGCGCGCCGGTCCAGGCCTACGAGCCCGCCGACGACGAGGCGTTCGACGAGACCTTCGAGGACGAAGCCGAGGAGGACGAGGAGGACGAAGCCGCGCTGGAGGCCGAGGACACCGACGACGACCAGGCCCATGTCCGAGCCACCCGCCGCGAAGAGAGCGAAGAGGGCGGCCGCCGCGGACGCCGCCGCCGTCGCGGACGCCGTGGCGACGAGCCGCGCGAACGCGAACGCGAACGCGAGGCCCAGCCCGCCCGCAGCGAGACGGAGGAAGAGCGCGAAGGCCGCCGCCGTCGGCGCGGCCGGCGTGGCGGACGCCGGATGCGCGACGATCAGCGCCCCGCCGACGCCTTCTCGTGGGTGCGGCCGTGGGTGCCCTACGGCGACGACCCGTTCGTCTGGTACGACCCGGCCGAGGATCTGAAGCCGATCGCGACCGAGGCCCGGGCGCCCGCCCAGGCCCCCGCCCCCGCGCACGAGCCGGCCTCTTCGCCCGCGCCCGCCGCCGCGTCCGGCGAGGACGAGGACGTGTGGGTGGAGCTGCCCGCGCCGGAGGAGAAGCCCAAGCGCGCCCGCCGCAGCCGCAGCCGCTCCCGCGGCAAGGCCGATGTGGCCGTCGCCGCGGAAGCCGTCGCGCCCGAGCCGCAGATCGAAGCCGAGCCTGCGCCCGAGCCGGAACCCGAGGCCCAGCCGGAAACGGTCGCCGAGGCCCCGAAGCCGGCCAAGCCCCGGCGTTCGCGCGCCAAGAAGGCCGCGGCCGAGGAGGCTCCCGCGCCGGAGCCTGTGGCCGAGGCGCCGGCCGCGCCGGAGCCGCCCGTGCTGGAGGTGGTGGCCTCGACCCCGCCGCCGGCTGAAGCGCCGCCCGCCGCCCCGGATCCGAGCGAGATTTCGGGGCCGGCGCCCACTCCGCGGAGAGGCTGGTGGCGCCGAGGCTAAGGGGCTAGTCTCCGATCGGACTGGGGCAGTCGAACGTCTAGAGAGCCACGCATGGTTTCCCCATTCCGATCGGTTTCCCGCCTCGCGCTGGCCGCCGTGCTCCTCGCGGGCGTGGCGGTCGCGCCGCGCCCGGCGGCCGCCCAGGATGGCGAGACCCTGATCCGCGACACCGAGATCGAGGACATCCTGCGCCACGACGCCGCGCCGATCCTCGACGCGGCGGGAATCGACCCCAAGAACGTCCAGATCATCCTGATCGGCTCGAAGCAGATCCAGGCGTTCGCCGCGCCCCGGGTCATGGCCGTCTTCACCGGCCTGATCATGGAATCGGACAATCCGAACGAGCTCCAGGGAGTCATCGCCCACGAAGTGGGCCACCTGGCCGCCGGGCACAGCTTCCGCTCGGGCGAGATGAGCTCGGCGGGGATGAAGCCGTTCCTGCTGACCATGGGCCTGGGCGTGCTGGCGGCCATCGCCGGCGCTCCTGACGCAGCCGCCGGCCTCGCCTCGAGCGCGCAGTACTTCGGCGCGCTGGGCGCCATCGGCTACAGCCGCGAGCAGGAAAGCCGGGCCGACCAGGCCGGGGCCACCCTGCTCGACAAGGCGGGGCTCTCGGCCCGGGGCCTCGCCGATTTCTTCGACAACTTCCGCTACCAGGAGGTGTTCGCGGAAGCCCGCCGCTACCGCTACTTCCAGGACCACCCGATCTCGTCCGACCGGATCGAGGCCCTGCGCAACCGGGTGGACAAGCTGCCCAACTACGGCGAGGTCGACACGCCCGACGCCCTGGCCGAGCACGAGATCATGAAAGCCAAGCTGATCGGCTTCATGACCCCGCAGGTGGCGCTGACCAAATACGACGAGAAGGCCCGCGACTTCCCGTCCCGCTACGCCCGCGCGATCGCCTACTACCAGATGAAGGATCCCGACCGGGCGCTGAAGCTCATCGACGGCATGCTGGCCGACTACGGGGACAATCCGTACCTGTGGGAGCTCAAGGGCCAGATCCTGTTCGAGTTCGGCCACACCGCCGAGGCCGTGGCGCCGCAGCGCCGCTCGGTGGAGCTGAAGCCCGATGCGCCGCTGCTGCGGATCAACCTGGGCCAGACCCTCATCGCCCTGGACGACCGCAAGAAGGTCGAGGAAGGCATCCAGGAGCTGAAGCTGGCCCTGGCCCGCGAAGAGGACAACGCCGTCGCGTGGCGTCTGTTGGCGGAGGCCTACGACAAGACCGGGCAGGACGGCATGGCCCGTCTGGCCACCGCGGAATACAACTACAATATCGGCGACCTGCAGCAGGCCCGCGTGTTCGCCATGCGCGCGCGCGAGCGGCTCGACAAGGGGACGCCGGAGTGGCGGCGCGCCACCGATATCGTGCTGGTCGCCAAGCCGACCCGCGACGACCTGCGCGAACTGGGCCGTGAAGGCTCGATCGCCAGCAACCAGAATTGAGCCCTCGGGCCGCCACCCCTATCTGGACGCCAATGAAGACCCCTGCCCTCCTCGCCGCCGGCCTCCTGGCCGCGTTCGCCCTTTCGGGTTGCCAGAAGACCGAAGACGCCGCGTTCGGCGCCAAGGTCCGCGCCTATCTGCTCGAGCACCCCGAAGTGATCGAGGAGGCCGTCACCAAGCTGCGCCAGAACCAGATGCTGGAGCAGGCCAAGTCGGCCGCCCCCACGATCGGGCGGCTGCGCCAGCAGCTCGAGAACGATCCGCGCGACCTGGTGATCAATCCCAAGGGCGAGTTCACGGTGGTGGAGTTCTTCGACTACCGCTGCGGCTACTGCAAGCTGGTCGCCCCCGAGGTGGTGAAGCTGGTCCAGGAGAACCCGGACGTCCGCTTCGTCTTCAAGGAATTCCCGATCTTCGGCGAGGTCTCCGAGACGGCCGCGCGCATGGCGCTGACCCCGCAGGGCAAGGCCAAGGGACTGGCGCTCTACAAGGCCTGGATGGCCGACCGCGGGCTGGACGAGGCCGCCCTGGACCGGCACCTCAAGGAAGCCGGCCTCGACCCGGCCGCCGTCCGCGCCGCCGCCGCCAAGCCCGAGATCGGCGCCCAGCTGCAGGACATCCGCGTGCTGGCGAGCGACCTGGGGCTGGAGGGCACGCCCGCCTTCGTCGTGGGCGACTACCTGATCCCCGGCGCCGACATCAACGCCGTGCGCACGGCCCTGGCGCGGACCAAGGCGGCCGGCATGAAGCGGCCGGGTTCGACCACCTAGATACCTCCACCGCCGGCTTGACGCAGGGTCGCTCGAAGAGTGCGCTAAGCTCTCTTCGACGAGGCGTAGAGGAGCGGCCATGGTCGAGCGGGTGCTGGTGATCGGAGCGGGCATGGCCGGGCTCTGGTCGGCGATGGCGTTGTCGAGCCCCGACCGCGAGATCACTCTGCTCGACCGCGACCCGGCGCCGCCCGAGGGCGACGCCGACACGGCCTTCCGGGACTGGGGGCGCCGCGGGGTCGGCCACCTGCGCCACAGCCACGCCTTCCTCGCGCGCCTGCGCACCCTGGTCCGCGACGAGCACCCGGCCCTGCTGGACGACCTCCTGGCCGCGGGGTGCCGCGAGCTGGGCTTCGACGGCGCGCTGACCGAACAGCACAGGCGGGCCTACGTCCCTAAGCCGATCGACGGCGACCTCGCCATCCTGACCAGCCGGCGCACGACGCTGGAGCTGGTGATGCGCCGCTATGCCGAGCGGCTGCCCGGCGTGACCATCCGGGCGGGAACCTTCGTGAAGGAACTCGCGATCCGCCCCGGCGCCCCGCCGACGGTGACGGGAGTCCGCCTGGAGGACGGAACCGAGCTTTCGGCCGACCTCGTGGTGGACGCCTCGGGCCGCCTCTCGCAATCGGCCGAGCAGCTCGCCGCCGCCGGCGCCTCGATCCCCGAAAGCTCCGAGCCCTGCGGGGTGATCTACTTCACGCGCCACTACCGCCTGCGGCCCGGGCAGGAGGAGCCGCCGCGCGGACAGGGCCGCACGACCGGGGACCTGGGCTATCTGAAGTTCGGCGTCTTCCCCGCCGACAACGGCTGCTTTTCGATCACCCTGTGCACGCCGGAAGTCGAGGAGGAGATGCGCAAGGCGGTGGTGGACCCCGAGGTGTTCGACGCCGTTTGCCGCGAACTGCCGGGGGTCGCGCCCTGGATCGAGCCCGAGCGCACCGAGGCCGCCAGCCGCGTGTTCGGCATGGGCCAGCTCGAAAGCCGCTGGCGCGACTTCGCGCCGGACGGCAAGCCCGCCGTGCTGGGCTTCTTCCCGGTGGGCGACAGCGTGGTGCGCACCAACCCTCTCTACGGACGCGGCTGTTCGTTCGCCGCCGTCAGCGCCCACGTGCTGCGTGACGCCCTGGCGGCACATGCCGATCCGGGTCAGCGCCTGCTGGCCTACAGCGCGGGCGTCGCGCGCGAGCTTCGGCCCTACTACGACGTGATGCGCAAGGCCGACCAGTCGGCGATCCGGCGCGCCCGCGCAGCGCTGTCGCCGCCCCGGCCGCCCAGCCTCCGCGCCCGGATCGCCAAGAGCTTCCTCGAGGACGGCCTCGGCATCGCCATGCGCGAGGACGTCGAGCTGCTTCGCGCCTTCATGCGCGGCTTCCATATGCTGGAGGATCCGCGCCTGTGGCTGCGGCGGCCGGCGAACCTGATGAAGATCGTGCGCGTGTGGGCGCGCGGCAAGGCGCGCAACGCGGCCCTCTATCCGCCCAGCGCCGGGCCCGAACGCACGGAAATGCTGGAGGCGGTGGGCGTCTCTCCCACGGCGGACCTGATCCCGGCCTGACGCCCGTTCCCAGCCGCTTGACCGCCCCTGCGTAACGGGCGCTCAGTCGCCGGCAACGCAGCGGAGGTTTCCCATGTCCGACTACAAGCTCCTGATCGGCGGCCGCCTGGTGGCCGGCGCGTCGGCCTCGCCGGTCCTCAATCCCGCCACCGAGGAGCCGGTCGCCGACTGCCCGCGCGCGTCGAAGGCCCAGCTCGACGAGGCCGTGACCGCGGCCCAGGCGGCCCTGCCGGCGTGGAGCAAGACCCCGATCGACGAGCGCAAGAAGGTGCTCGTGGCCATGGCCGACGCCATCCAGGCCAATCTGCAGGACCTGGCCCGCCTGCTCACCCAGGAACAGGGCAAGCCGCTGCAGGCGGCCATGGGCGAGGTGTTCGGCGCCGCGGCCTTCTTCCGCTACTTCGCCAGCCTCGATCTGCCGGCCAAGGAGGTTCAGAACGACGAGAAGGGCCGCGTCGAGATCCGCCGCAAGCCGATCGGCGTCGTGGGCGCGATCGTGCCCTGGAACTTCCCGCTGATCCTGATGGCCTTCAAGGTCCCGGCCGCGCTGCTGGCCGGCAACACCATGGTGCTGAAGCCCGCGGGCACGACGCCGCTGTCGACCCTGAAGTTCGCCGAGATCGTGAAGGACCTGGTTCCCGCCGGCGTGCTGAACGTGATCGCCGACGAGAACGAGCTGGGCGCCGAGATGACCAAGCATCCGGGCATCCGCAAGATCAGCTACACGGGCTCGACCGAGACCGGAAAGCGGGTGATGGCCGGCGCGGCCGATGCGCTGAAGCGCGTCACCCTGGAGCTGGGCGGCAACGACGCGGCTATCGTCATGCCCGACGTGGACCCGAAGGAGACCGCGCCCAAGATCTTCAACGCCGCCTTCCAGAACTCGGGCCAGGTGTGCATCGCCGCCAAGCGGATCTACGTCCACGAGAGCATCTACGACGCCATGTGCGACGAACTGGCCAAGCTGGCCGACGCGGCGGTGGTGGGCGACGGGCTGGAACAGGGCACCCAGTTCGGGCCGATCCAGAACAAGGCCCAGTTCGAGAAAGTGCTGGGCTACATCGAGGCCGGCCGCAAGGACGGCAAGATCATCGCCGGCGGCGCGCGTAAGGGCGACAAGGGCTACTTCATCCAGCCCACCATCGTGCGCGACATCACCGACGGCTCGAAGCTGGTGGACGAGGAGCAGTTCGGCCCAGTGCTGCCGGTGATCAAGTTCTCCGACGCCGGCGACGCCGTGGCCCGCGCCAACGCCTCGATCTACGGCCTGGGCGGCTCGATCTGGACAAAGGACACCGACAAGGCGTGGGACCTGGCTGGCGAGATGGAAAGCGGCACGGTGTGGATCAACAAGCACGCCGACCTGCAGCCCCACCTGCCCTTTGGCGGCGCCAAGCTGTCGGGCGTGGGCACGGAACTGGGCGAAGAGGGCCTGAAGGAGTTCACCCAGGTCCAGGTGCTGAGCATGGCGCTGTAGCCGGCGTCATCCCGGGCGCAGCGCAGCGAAGACCCGGGATCCAGCAGCCCTGACGTCGGAGCGGCTGGATCCCGGCTCTACGGCCCGCTGACGCGGGCCTCCGGCCGGGATGACGGAGGCGTCAGAACCGATACGTCATCCCAACGCGCAGGGTGCGGGGTTCGACCACGCGGCTGAGGCGGCCTTCGACCGGCGCGGCGTCGAAGGCCGGGATGTAGGACTCGTAGATGTAGGCGATGTCCTTGTCGCGCCTGTCGAAGACGTTGAGAAGATCGCCGTAGAGTTCGAAATTATCGAACTTTCTTGCGGCCCGGAGATTGACCACGGTGCTGCCCTTGTCGCGCACCGAATTGTCCTCGACCAGCGGCGACGGGCCCAGGTGGCGCAGCCGCACGCTGGCCTCCCATTCGTCGGACACCGCCGAGACGCCCAAGGCGGCCGAGTTCTCGAAGGCGTTGGGGATGTGGTCGCCGTTGTCGTAGCGGGCGTGGCTGGCGGTGTAGTTGCCGTCGATGGCCAGCCACGGCAGGGGCCGCAAGAAGGCCACCAGCTCGTAGCCGTGGCGGCGGCTGGCCCCCGTCGGCTCGACGGCGTTGGAGTCGCCCACGAAGCGCAGCTCGCTGCCGACGTTCAGCCACCAGTAGGTGGTGGTGAGCGTGAAGCGGCCGGCCTGGAAGCGCGCGCCCAGCTCCTTGCCCGTCCCCTTCACCAGGATCGGGACCGGCGTGGCGGCGAAGTGGCCGCGGACGTCGTTGGAGTGGAAGCCGCGGCCCCAGTCGGCATAGAGCTCGATGTGGTCGTTCACGGCGTAGGCGGCGTCGATCTTGGGCGACAGCACCGCGTCGTGCGCCTTGCCCGCGCCGAGCGCGGCGGCCTCCGCGTCGCGGGCCGCGACGGTGGCGTGATACCAGTCGCCGCGCAGGCCGCCGATCAGTCGCAGGCCCTCCACGGGCCGCCAGGTCGCCTCGCCGAACACCGCCGCCGAGGCCTCCTCCACGCGGTAGAAGCCGAGGGATTCGACGAAGGCGCGATCGTCGGTGTGCGCGACGCCCACCTTGCCGATGCGGTCGAAGCGGTCCTCCGTCCCGACGCGCAGGTCGAGCGCGGGCGAGACCGCCCAGGTGCGCTCGGCCTTCAGCCCGACGATCCAGCGGCGGTCGAACTGGTGGATCTGGGCGCTGGAGCCGTCCGGGTTGGCGTAGGTGGGGTTGGAATACATGTTCCAGGCGTAGGTCTGGCCGTAGACGTTGGCCTTCCAGCCCTCCCCGCTCAGCCGCGCGTTGACCACGAGCCGGTCGGTCTTGCCCCTGGCGGTGGGGTCGGGCGAGCAGAACACGTCGGCGCAGACGGGCGAGCCGATGATCCGCTCCGGGATCTGTTCGGTGGGCCGCCAGGTTCCGTGATAGCCGTGGGCGGAGAGTTCCAGCTCGCCCAGGGCGGTCGGGCGCTCGTACTTCACGAAGGCCGCGTAGTGGCGCAGGTGCTCGGGCTCCTGCCACGGCCCGTCGTAGACCTTCACCTCGCCCGCGGCCGTGAACTGGCCGCCCGCGCCGTCGGCCACGCTGCCGCCGGCCGCGCCGCGCCGGTAGCCGTGCGATCCCGCCTCGCCCGCCGCCCAGTTGCGGTCGAACGCGTCCACGGTGGTGAGGTAGGACGCCCCGGCCAGGGCGAAATCGCCGCCGTCGGCGCGGTACGGACCTTTGCGGAAATCCTCGCGGGTGATGACCTCGGGCATCAGCCCGTTGAGGTCTAGGTAGCCCTGGCCGTGGCCGTGGGTGCGCAGGTTCATCTGCACGTCGTCGACGTAGGTCGTGAAGTCCGTGCCGTGGTCCAGGTTGAAGCCGCGCAGAAAGTACTGGTTGGCCTTGCCCGACCCGGAGTGCTGGGCCGCGATGAGCCCGGGCACGGCCTCCAGCAGCTCGGCCGTCTTGAGCAGCGGGCGCACCAGCATGTCGGAGCCGGCGATCGTGCCCTCGCTGGCGGCGTGCGCCACGCCGATCTTGGACTCGCCGCGCCCGAAGACCACCACCTCCTGCACGCCGTCCTTCGGCGGGGCCGTGGCCATCGCCTCCCCGGCCGCGGCCTGTCCGGCCAGGCTTGCGCAGGCGGCCGCCAGCGCGGCCACGCTTCCATGCTTCATCGAACCCGACGCCTTTCCCCAAGTGTCGGGTCCGGTCGTGGGCCGCGCCGCCGGCGCGGGCGAGTACGGAACGGTTCCAGGCCCGTTACAGGGGGTTTCAGACGCTCAGATCAGGCCGCTGAGCGGCGAGCTCGGGTCGGCGTACATCCGCTTGGCCATGCGGCCGGCCAGATAGGCCTCGCGGCCGGCGATCACGGCGTGCTTCATGGCCCGCGCCATGCGGATCGGGTCGCGGGCCTCCGCGATGGCGGTGTTCGTCATCACGGCGTCGCAGCCCAGTTCCATGGCCACCACCGCATCCGAGGCCGTGCCCACGCCCGCGTCGACCAGTACGGGAACCTTGGTCTGCTCGATGATCAGTCCGAGGTTGAGGAAGTTCTGGATGCCCCGCCCCGAACCGATCGGCGCCGCCGCCGGCATGATCGCCGCCGCGCCCGCGTCCTCCAGCTTCTTCGCATAGACCGGGTCGTCCGAGCAGTAGACCATCACGTGAAAGCCGTCGGCGATCAGCAGCTTCAGCGCCCGCAGGGTCTCTTCCATGTCGGGGAGCAGGTGGGCGGTCTGCGACAGCACCTCCAGCTTCACGAGGTCCCAGCCGCCGGCCTCGCGGGCCAGGCGTAGGGTGCGCACGGCGTCCTCGCCGGTGAAGCAACCCGCCGTATTCGGGAGGAAGGTGAAGCGGTCGGGCTTCACGTGGTCGACCAGCATGGGCTGGCTGCGATCGCTGAGGTTCACCCGCCGCAGCGCCACGGTGACGATCTCGGCGCCGGCGGCCTCGGCGGCGGCGGCGTTCTGGGCGTAATCCTTGTACTTGCCGGTGCCCACGATCAGGCGCGAGCGGAAGGTGCGGCCCGCGACGCTCCAGGTGTCATCGGTCTGCTGCGAGCCATCCATCAGCCGCCTCCCACGAACTGCACGATCTCGATCCGGTCGCCGTCGGCGATCGGGGTCTTCAGATAGGCCGAACGCGGCACGATCTCCAGGTTGCGTTCCACCGCCACCTTGCGCCCGTCGAGGCCGAGCGCGGCCACCAGCGCCGCCACGTGGGCGACCCCTTCGAAGGCGCGGGTCTCTCCATTGATGGTCAACTGCACGTGACGCTCCGGGTCGGTTTGCTTGTGGCCTCCGCCGTGGATCGTTACAAGGGCGCGGAATCGAGCGGCGGAGCCGAATGCCGAAACCGATCTATGTGCTGAGCGGACCCAACCTCAACCTCCTGGGGACCCGCGAGCCCGAGATTTACGGACATCAGACCCTGGACGACGTGCGCGGTCTCTGCGAGGCGCGCGCGAAATCGTTCGGGTTCGAAATCGTGTTCCGCCAGTCGAACCACGAGGGCGAGCTGGTCGACTGGATCCAGGAAGCGCGCGAGAAGGCCGCCGCCGTGGTGTTGAACCCGGCCGGCTACGGCCACACCTCCGTCGCCATCCTCGACGCCTTGAAGATGCTGGCGATCCCCGTGATCGAGTGCCACCTGTCGAACCCGGCCGCCCGGGAATCGTTCCGTCGCAAGACCTACGTCTCGCTGGCGGCGACGGGCGTCGTGTCGGGTTTCGGCGCGAAGAGCTATGAACTGGCCGTCGAGGCCGCCGCGGGCCTCGCCCGCTAGATTTGAACCACAAGGGCACAATTACATGCCGAGCACTCCGAAGGCGCCTGCCGATCCCATCGACTCACGCCTGGTGCGCAAACTGGCCGACATCCTCACCGAGACGGGCCTGTCCGAGATCGAGGTCGAGCGCGGGGACCTGAAGATCCGCGTGGCCAAGACGCTGGTCGCCGCGCCCGTGCAGATGGCGGCGCCCGCCCTGGCGGCCGCACCCGTGGCCGCCGCCGCGCCGGCGCCCGCTGCGGCGCCTGCGGCAGAAGCCGCGCCGGCCCCGGCCCGGGGCGATTCCGTCACCTCGCCGATGGTGGGCACGATCTATCTGCAGCCGAACCCAGGCGCGCCGGCCTTCGCGAAGGTGGGCGACACGGTCCAGGCGGGCCAGACGCTGTTCATCGTCGAGGCGATGAAGACGATGAACCCGATCCCCGCCCCGCGCGCCGGCAAGATCCTCGAGATCCTCGTCGAGGACGGTCAGCCCGTGGAGTTCGGCGAGCCGCTCGCCATCATCGAGTAGGCTCATGTTCGAGAAAATCCTGATCGCCAACCGGGGCGAGATCGCGTTGCGCGTCCACCGGGCGTGCAAGGAAATGGGCATCTCGACCGTCGCCGTGCACTCCGAGGCCGACTCCAGCGCCATGTGGGTGCGGCTGGCCGACGAGAGCGTCTGCATCGGCCCACCCCCGGCGGCGAAGAGCTATTTGCACGTGCCCGCCATCATCGCCGCCTGCGAGATCACGGGCGCCCAGGCGGTGCACCCCGGCTACGGCTTCCTGTCCGAGAACGCCCGCTTCGCCGAGATCGTCGAGGCCCACGGCTTCACCTTCATCGGGCCCAAGCCCGAGCACATCCGCATGATGGGCGACAAGATCACCGCCAAGCAGGCGGTGAAGGCCGCCGGCATTCCGGTGGTGCCCGGCTCGGACGGCGCGGTCACCACCGAGGAGGAGGCGATCGCCGCGGCCAAGGAGATCGGCTTCCCCGTCCTGATCAAGGCGGCGGCCGGCGGCGGCGGGCGCGGCATGAAGGTCGCTAAGACCGAAGCCGACCTCGTCGAGGCCGTCCAGACCGCCCGCGCCGAGGCCAAGGCCGCGTTCGGCGACGACGCGGTCTACATGGAGCGCTACCTCCAGACCCCGCGCCACATCGAGCTGCAGGTCATCGCCGACAGCTTCGGCAACGTCTGCCACCTGGGCGAACGCGACTGCTCCCTGCAACGCCGCCACCAGAAGGTGCTGGAGGAGGCCCCCTCCCCGGCCATCGACGCAGCGGCCCGCGCCAGGATCGGCAAGGTGGTCGTCGACGCGGTGAAGGCCATCGGCTACCTCGGCGTCGGCACCATCGAGTTCCTGTACGAGAACGGCGAGTTCTTCTTCATCGAGATGAACACCCGCCTGCAGGTGGAGCATCCGGTCACCGAGGCCATCACGGGCATCGACCTCGTGCGCGAGCAGATCCGCATCGCCGCCGGCCTGCCCCTGTCGTTCAGCCAGGACGACATCGTCTTCGAGGGCCACGCCATCGAGTGCCGGGTGAACGCCGAGAACCCGAAGACCTTCACGCCCTCGCCCGGCCTGGTCAGCGACTACCACGCGCCGGGCGGCCTGGGCGTGCGCATGGATAGCGCCCTCTACGCCGGCTATTCGATCCCGCCCTTCTACGACAGCCTCGTGGGCAAGCTGATCGTCCATGGCCGCGACCGGGCCGAGTGCATCGCGCGCCTCAACCGCTGCCTGGGCGAGATCGTGGTGGGCGGCATCGAGACCAACATCCCGCTCTTCCAGGAGCTGCTGGCCGAGCCCGACATCCTGAAGGGCGAGTACAACATCCACTGGCTGGAGCGGTGGATGGCGAGCCAGACCGGTTGAGCCCAGCGGGGGCCGCGGCGTAGATCACCGCATGGCGGCCTTCGACGCGCGCGACCTGCTCGACTGCTACGCCCGCGGGGTGTTCCCGATGGCGGACGCGCGGGAGGACGCCCGCGTCTTCCTCATCGATCCCGAGCGGCGGGGCGTGATCCCGCTGGAGGCCTTCCACGTCCCGCGCCGGCTGGCGCGCACCGTGCGGGCCGATCCGTTCGAGGTGCGGGTGGACACCGCGTTCCACGAGGTGGTGCTGGCCTGCGCCGCCTCGGGCCCGGGCCGGACCGAGACCTGGATCAACCGCCCGATCGAACAGCTCTACCTCCAGCTTTTCCGGATGGGCCACGCCCACAGCGTGGAGTGCTGGCGCGGCAGCCAGCTCGTCGGCGGGCTCTATGGCGTCTCGCTGCGCGGCGCGTTCTTCGGCGAGAGCATGTTCTCGCGGGCGCGCGACGCCTCGAAGGTGGCTCTGGTCCACCTGGTCGCGCGGCTGATCGCCGGGCGATTCAGCCTGCTGGACGCCCAGTTCATGACCGAGCACCTGGCCCAGTTCGGCGCGGCCGAGATCAGTCGGGCCGACTATCACCGCCGGCTGGAGCGCGCCCTGGCGACCGAGGCCGACTTCTACGGGCTGAGCGGAGGCGATTCCGCCGCGGCCTTGGGCGCGGGCGCCGCCGGGGCCGTGGGCGCGACGGGGGCCGACAAGGGCGGCGCGGCGGCCGGCGTCGGGGCGACGACCTTGGGCAGCGGCGCGGACGCAGCCTTGGCGGGCGGCGTGGCCGAGGGCTTGGGGCTCGTCTCAGCGGCCGCGACGGGCGTGGCGGCGGGCGGCGCGGCGGCGGGCGGCGGACGCATGGGCGCGGCCGACGGCTGCAGCGCCGGGTTGCTCGCCCTGCAGCTGATCGCCCAGGCGTCGTAGGAGGTGTTCTCCACCGGGTTCAGGCTGGGCGAAGAGGCGAAGATCCAGCCCTTGAAGGCCTGGTGCGGCGCGGGCGTGGGCCGGCCGGGCTGCGGTCGGGGCTGGGCGTCGATGGTGACGTAGACGATCGAGTCCTCCACGGCCTCGTCCGGCGCCGAACGCTCGCAGGCGCTGACCGTGAAGATGAGGCCCTTCCAGCGCACCGGCTTGCCGACCGGCGCCTCGAAACGCAGCGTCTCGGCCGTCACCTTGTCGAGCGCCTGCAGCACGGCGATGTCGTAGCGGTTGCGCCGCATCGGCTCGGCCGGTTGGGCGACCTTGAGATTGCTGGGCGTCGCCGCCGGCGTGATGTCTTCCGCCGGCACGGCGGCCATGTCGGGCTGCTCGGGTTCGGGCGGCAGCTCGGGGGTCTTCAGGGTCGGGGTCGCGGTCGCGGGCGGCGCTTCCTCCGGCACGGCGGTCTTGAGCGGCGGCGGCGGCGTGAGCTTGGGCGCGGGCTGGGCCGCGACGACCCCGGCCGCCAGGACGCCGAGCGCGGCGCCCGCCAGCAGACGGGACAGTGTGACCTGTCGCGGAAGGCGGCGACCCACGGCTATTCCGGGGTCCAGGCCTCGTAGTCGCCCGTGGCGCGCTGACGATCGCCGCCGCGCGAGATCGCGCCCTGGGGGCGACGGGCGTAGATGGTGCCGGTGAGGTTGGGGAGGTGGTCCTTCTCCCAGGCCCGGCGCAGCAGGGGCGTCGAGGTCGGCGGTTCGTCGAAGGTGTAGCGCAGCCAGCCGTGCCAGTCGGGCGTCACCTTCGAGGCGTCGGCGTAGCCCTTGTAGATGACCCAGCGGCGCTTGCGGCCCTTGTCGTAGCTGTCGCGGTCGTCGCGAGCCTCATAGTAGCGGTTGCCGAGCTCGTCCTGGCCCACGAAACGGCCACGCCGCCAGGTGGTGAAGTAGATGCCTGTGGTGGCCCCGTTCCACCAGGTGAAGATCGTCTTCAGAAGCGACAATTTCGAGCTCTTCCGGTCCGCGATGCGCGCGGACTATAGGCGGGCGCCCCCGGAGCGTCCAGCGCCCGGAGCGCGGCTTTTCGCCTGCAATATGTTGGGGATGAAACCCCTTCCTGCCCCAACATCTATTGCCGCCCCCCATCGGCGGCGCCTAGGCTGAGGCGCAAGGGAGTCGCCATGGCCAGCGAAACGTCGCGCGCGGGAATCGAGGGACGCACCCTGGAGCTGGGCGGCGGACTCGCCGAGGTCGAGGCGCCGGCCCATTTCACCAACGCCCGCGTCGAAGCTTGGGTGGACTGGGCCGATGGGCGGACCGACCTCGCCAACGCGATCCTGCAGTACGCCTACAGCCTGGCCGGCAAGGCCCAGGCCAAGGGCCTGACCAAGGACCTGAAGACCCGCACGCGGTTCCGCGAGGCGATCACCGAGGCGATGCTGCTGGGCACGATCGCCCTGTCGCCCGGCGGCGCGCCGTTGCGGTTGCTGGAACCGGGCGCGGCGGCGCTGGAGCGGATGACGGCGGCGCACCGCGGCCGCGAGGCCGCCCAGGCGGCGGCCGGTCGGCTCTCGGCGCGGCTGCAGGCCGTGATGGATGCGGTGCTCCGCTGCGAGGGCGGCCCCGAGGCCTGCGCCGACCCGGCCCGCAACACCAGCCTGGCGCGCGCCGCCGAGGCCGCCCGCGCAGCCGGCGCAACCGACGCCACCATCCTAGAGGCCATCGCCCTGGCCAGCGCCGGCGAGGCCGAATGGCTCTGCGCCCCGCCGCCGCCGGCCCCGGCCACCGCCATGGTGGCTGTCGGCGACGCCGGCTCGGCCCTGGCGACGGCGGCCTGGACAACCGGGCGGATCATCGCCGCCCCCGACGCCGATGCGGCCGGCGCCATCGCCGAGGGCCCGGCCCTGCCGACCGCCGGGATCGAGCTGATGGCGTTTTTCGACGCCACGGGGTTCGACTCGACGGGCTTCGCCGCCGCGGTGATGGTGGCGGCCACGGCCCTGGCCGCCGAGGCCGAGGGCCCGATGCGCCTGGCGCTGGGCGGACTGGCCGACTGGCTGGCGGCCCAGGGCCTCGACTACGACAGCGACGCCGGGCGGCTGGCGGCGCGCCGGCTGTTCGAGGCGGCCAAGGAGGCGGCCGCGCCGATCGGCCCCGACCTGCGCCTGGGTCTCGTGGACGATCCCGAACTCGCGCTGCGCCTCGGCGCGCGCCTCGACGCCGCGCCCTGGAACGGCCCCGTCACCCTCGCCGAGACCGCCGACGGCGTGGTCGTGCGCGCGCTGAGCCAGGCCGCCCGCCTGGGCCTCGGCGACGAGGCCGACGCCGCGACCACCGCCCTGCTGGGCCATCGCAGCCTGGCCGGCGCGCCCGGCGTGGACACGGCGGCGCTGGAAGCCCGGGGCTTCACCAGCCTGGAGATCGAGGCGGCCGAGGCCGAACTGCCGTTCGTTCGCCGACTCGCCGAGGCGTTCGCCCCGCGCATCGTCGGCGAAGGCTTCCTGCGCGACGTGCTGGGAGCCACGGCCGAACAGCTTGCCGACCCGACCCTGGACGTCCTGGCCCTGGCGGGCTTCTCGCCCGACGCGATCGCCGCGGCCGAGGCCCACGCCCTGGGGCGCGACAGCCTGACCGGCGCGGGGGTCGTCGCGCCCGACCGCGAGGCCGCGTTCCGCCCGGCCGCGGAAGTGGCCCTGGACGCCCGGCGCGCCATGCTGGAGGCGCTGGCGCCCGTGCTGGACATCCCGCCGGTGCTGGAGGCGCGCCTGCCCTGGGACCGCGGCCTCGCCGCCGTCCAGGCGCTGCTCGCCGAGAGCTGCGTCGCCCTGCGGGTCCGGCGCGATCCGCCGCCGGCCGTCCTGTCGCTGGACATCCCGCCCACCGCCGAACTGCCCGCTCGCGCGCCGGCCCCGGCCGCCGAGGCCGCGCCGGCCGAGCCGCCGCAGGAACGCATCGTCGAGCGGATCGTCGAACGCGACCGGATGCGCCGCAAGCTGCCCGACCGGCGCAAGGGCTACATCCAGAAGGCCAGCGTGGGTGGCCACAAGGTCTACATCCACACCGGCGAATACGACGACGGCGAGCTGGGCGAGATCTTCATCGACATGCACAAGGAAGGCGCCGCCTTCCGCTCGCTGATGAACAACTTCGCGATCGCGATCTCGATCGGCCTGCAGTACGGCGTGCCGCTGGAGGAGTTCGTCGACGCCTTCGTCTTCACCCGCTTCGAGCCGGCCGGCCCGGTCACCGGCAACGACACGGTGAAGTCGGCCACCTCCATCCTCGACTACATCTTCCGCGAGCTGGGCGTGAGCTATCTGGGGCGGGACGACCTGGCGAGCGCCGACTCCGCGGCGCTCAACGCCGACGGCCTGGGCCGCGGCAAGGCCGACAACGCCGACGCGGACGAACCGCAGCCGGTCTCGCACTTCATCTCCCGCGGCTTCGCCCGCGGGGCCGCGCCCGACAATCTCGTGTTCCTGCCCACGGCCAGCCGCCCGGCCGGGCCGGCGGCCCTGGGTTCGGCGGGCGTCTGCGCGGCCTGCGGCGACATCGCAGTGGTGCGCAAGGGCCAGTCGCTGATCTGCGAGACCTGCGGCGCGCGGGCGGGCCGTCGGTCCGAGGATCAGGCGAGCTAAACCCCTCGAAGTTACCGCGATTTAAGTGGCGCCAGGGGGTCGATGCAGGCAGAGGTGACATACCGACTGCAAGGATTTCCGCCGCTTGACCCACCGACTGCCCCTCCTTCTGGCCACGATGCTCGTGGCCCTGCCGGTCGCCGGCGCCGCCCTTGCCGGCGACAAGGAGATTCCGCGGCAGAATTCCTTCGGCGGGTCCTGCGTGGGCTGCGAGCTGTCGGGACGCAACCTGTCGGGCGCCCGGATCATCGGGGCGAACTTCTCCCGGGCCGTGCTGGTGGGCGCGAACCTGCGCGACGCCAAGTTCCACGCCTCGGTCTTCGCGGGGGCCGATCTCTCCAAGGCGGATCTGTCGGATTCCGCCATGACCGGCGCCAACTTCTCGCGCGCCAACCTCACCGCCGCGCGGATGCGCTCGACCGAGGCGAACGGCGTGGCCTTCCCCTCGGCCAACCTGACGGCGGCCGACCTTTCGGACATCGAGGCCATCGGCGCCAATTTCACCCGGGCGATCCTGGTCGAGGCCGTCCTTCGCTCGGCCGAGTTGCGCGGCGTCAGCTTCACGTCGGCCAACCTGACCAGGGCCACGCTCAGCGATGTCGAGGCCCAGGGCGCCAATTTTGTCGGCGCGCGGCTCGTCAACGCCGTGCTGAACTCCGCCGAGCTGGAGGCCACAAACTTCTCGAAGGCCGTGGCCACCAGCGCCAGCTTCCGCGACGCCGGCCTCCAGGGCGCGGTGCTCTCGTCCGGCGTCTTCGACCACGCCTCGTTCCGTTCGGCCGACCTGACGGGCGCCAACCTGAGCGGCAGCGTCTTCGACGGCGCCGACTTCCGCGACGCCGACCTGACCCGCGCCTCCCTGCACGGGGCCGACCTTTCGCGGGCGCGCGGCCTCAGCCAGGATCAGATCGACGACGCCTGCGCCGACAGCCGCACGCGCCTGCCCGTGGGCCTGACAGGCCGCGGGTGCAACGGCGTGCGGTTCATCTATCGCCGCGAGGATACACGCCCCATCGTGCGCGTCGTGCCCGCGGTCCCGGCGGTTCCCGCGGCGCCTGCCGCCCCTGCCGCTCCGGCCATCCGCGCCACGCCTCGCTAGGGTGCGGTGAGGCCGGCTGCGTTCGCCTGACCACGCACGCCTTCGCCTGATGCGCTCCAGCCGGCTCGGCGTCAGACCTTGATCGGCGGCGCCAGCCGGATGTGAAGCTCTTTCAGCTGCTTGTCCGAGACTTCCGAGGGCGCGTTCATCATCAGGTCCTGCCCCTGCTGGTTCAGCGGGAAGGCGATGACCTCGCGGATGGCCGTCTGGCCCGCCAGCAGCATGACGATCCGGTCGATGCCGGGCGCGAGGCCGCCGTGCGGCGGCGCGCCATGGCGGAAGGCGTTCAGCATGCCGCCGAACTGCTCCTCGACCACGTTCGGACCGTAGCCGGCGATCTCGAAGGCCCGCAGCATGATCTCCGGCAGGTGGTTCCGGATCGCGCCCGAGCACAGCTCGTAACCGTTGCAGACGATGTCGTACTGGTAGGCCAGGACGTCCAGCGGGTCCTTGGTGTTCAGCGCTTCCAGCTCGCCCTGCGGCATCGAGAACGGATTGTGGCTGAAGTCGACGTGGTTCGTCTCCTCGTTCAGCTCGAACATCGGGAAGTCGACGATCCAGCAGAACTCGAAGCGGTCCTCGTCCACCAGCTTCAGGTCGGTCCCCACCTTGGTGCGGGCGTTCCCGGCGAACTTGGCGAACACCTTGGGATCGCCGGCCACGAAGAAGGCGGCGTCGCCCTGCCCCAGGCCCAGTTGACCCATGATCGCGTCGGTGCGCTCGGCCCCGACGTTCTTGGCGATCGGGCCGCCCCAGCCGCCCTGGTCGTCGCTCCAGAAGATGTAGCCCAGGCCCGGCTGGCCCTCGCCCTGCGCCCACGAGTTCATCCGGTCGCAGAACGCGCGGCTGCCGCCCTTCGGCGCCGGGATCGCCCACACGGCGTTCTTGGCGTCCTCCAGGATGCGGGCGAAGAGGCCGAAGCCGCCGCCGCGGAAATGCTCCGACACGTCCTGCATCACCAGCGGGTTGCGCAGGTCGGGCTTGTCGGTGCCGTACTTGGCCATGCACTCGCGGTAGGGAATGCGCGGGAACGGGTACGGCGTCACCGGCTTGCCTTCGGCGAACTCCTCGAAGACGCCGTGCATCACCGGCTCGATGGCCGCGAAGACGTCCTCCTGGGTGACGAAGCTCATCTCCACGTCGAGTTGGTAGAACTCCAGGCTGCGGTCGGCGCGCAGGTCCTCGTCGCGGAAGCAGGGCGCGATCTGGAAGTAGCGGTCGAAGCCCGAGACCATCAGCAGCTGTTTGAACTGCTGCGGCGCCTGCGGCAGCGCGTAGAACTCGCCCGGATGCAGCCGCGACGGCACCAGGAAGTCGCGCGCGCCCTCGGGCGAGCTGGCCGTCAGGATCGGCGTCTGGAATTCCAGGAAGCCCTGGGCGATCATCCGGTTGCGGATCGACTGGATCACCTTCGAGCGCAGCACGATGTTGCGGTGCAGGGTCTCGCGGCGCAGGTCGAGGTGGCGGTTCTTGAGGCGGATGTCCTCGGGATAGTCGGGCTCGCCGAAGACCGGCAGCGGCAGTTCGCTGGCTTCCGACAGCACCGCCACCGTCTTGACGCTGATCTCGACCTCGCCGGTGGGCAGGTTGGGGATCACGGTCTCGGCCGAACGGGCCACCACTTCGCCGTCCACGCGGATCACGCTTTCGGCCCGCAGGTGCTCGACGACGCCGAAGCCGGGCGTCGACGGGGCGAAGACCAGCTGAGTCAGACCATAGTGGTCGCGCAGGTCGATGAAGATCAGGCCGCCGTGGTCGCGCTTCCTGTGGACCCAGCCCGAGAGGCGGACCGTCTGTCCGGTGTCGGCGGCGCGGAGCGCGCCGCAGGTGTGCGTGCGGTAGGCGTGCATTTTCAACAAAATTCGGGGTGATTTACGAGGCGCGGAAGGGCGCATGGAGGGGGCGGAAAGTCAAGGCGCGGCCGAACCGCAGCCGCTTGACTTGCGCGCCGCGCGCCGCTCCCATCCATGGCATCTGATTGGGGCTAGTCCATTGCATCATGCCATCAGGGCCGCCTGCGCGGTCCTCGCCAGCGCGGGCCTCGCCGCCTGCGCGACCACCGCCACCAAGGCCGCGTCGAGTCCGGTGCCCGCCGCAACGGCGTCAGCCGAGCTGCCGAAGGGCCTCGACCCCGAAGCGGCGAAGAACCCCTTCCCCAGCACCTACAGGCCCCTGCCCGGCCGCCCGACGGCGATCGTCGGGGCCACGGTGTTCACCGGCACGGGGTCGCAGGTCGACAACGGCACGGTGCTGATCAAGGACGGCAAGGTCGAGGCCGTCGCCGCCGGCCTCGCGCCGCCCGCCGGCTACGAGGTGGTCGACGCCCGCGGCAAGTGGGTCACCCCCGGCCTGATCGACACCCACAGCCACCTGGGCGTCTATGCCGCCCCCGAGGTGGCCGCCCACTCCGACGGCAACGAGGCCACCGATCCCAACACCGCCCAGGTCTGGGCCGAGCACTCGGTGTGGCCGCAGGACCCCGACTTCAACCTCGCCCGCGCCGGCGGGGTGACGACCATTCTGGTGCTGCCCGGCTCGGCCAACCTGTTCGGCGGTCGCGGCGTCACCCTGCGCAACGTGCCGGCGCGCACCGTCCAGGACATGAAGTTCCCCGACGCCCCCTACACGCTGAAGATGGCCTGCGGCGAGAACCCCAAGCGGGTCTACGGCAGCCGCAACCGCTCGCCCTCCACCCGGATGGGCAATGTGGCCGGCTATCGCGCCGCCTGGATCAACGCCGCCGACTACATGCGCAAGTGGGACGCCTACTACGCCAAGGTCGCCAAGGGCGAGAAGGCCGACCCGCCCAAGCGCGACCTCCAGCTCGACACCCTGGTGGGCGTGCTGAAGGGCGAAATCCTGGTGGAGAACCACTGCTACCGGGCCGACGAGATGGCCCAGATGATCGATATCTCCAAGGAGTTCGGCTACCGGATCACCGCGTTCCACCACGCCGTGGAGTCCTACAAGATCGCCGACCTGCTGGCCGCCAACGACATCTGCACGGCCACCTGGACCAACTGGTGGGGCGGCAAGCTCGAGCAGTACGACGCGATCCCCGCCAACGTGCCGCTGGTGGAGGCCGCCGGGGCCTGCGCGATCATCAAGTCGGACGACCCCGACCTGATCCAGCGGCTCAACCAGGAGGCCGCCGAGGCGCTGGCCGCCGGGCGCGCGGCCGGGCTTTCGATCACCGAGGCGCAGGCGATCCGCTGGATCACCGCCAACCCCGCCAAGGCCCTGGGCATCGCCGACCAGACCGGCTCGCTGGAGCCCGGCAAGCGGGCCGACGTGACGCTGTGGGACGCCGACCCGTTCTCCATCTACGCCCGCGCCCAGCGGGTGTGGATCGACGGCGGCGTGGCCTACGACCGCGGCGATCCGAAGTACCAGCCGAAATCCGACTTCGAACTCGGCCTGGAGGGCCTGCGATGATCCGCCCCCTCGCTCTCTTCGCCGCCGCCGCGGCCCTCGCGCTCGCCCCGGCCGCCCAGGCCGCCACGGTGGCGATCGTCAACGCCCACATCCTGACCGCCGGCCCGGCCGGAGAGATCGCCAGCGGCACGGTCGTGGTCCGCGACGGCAAGGTCGCCGCGGTCGGCGCCGGCCTGGCGGCCCCGGCCGGCGCCCAGGTGATCGACGCCAAGGGCGGCGTCGTCACGCCCGGCTTCGTCGCCGCCGATTCCGCCCTCGGCGCGATCGACATCGCCGCCCTCGGCAACGATGTCAGCGTCCGCTCGCCCGACCTGGGCGCGGCGTTCGACGTGCAGTACGCCCTCAATCCCGACTCGGTGGTGATCCCGGTCGCCCGGCTGGGCGGCATCACCAGCGCCGTCGTCACGCCGATCCCGGCGCGCCCGGGCCGCGGCGGCGACGAGGACGACGAGGTGGACGACGCCACGGCCGGCGGCGGCAGCTTCGAGGCCTCTCACGCCCTGTTCGCCGGCCAGGCGGCGGTGATCCAGCTGGGCCACGGCCAGGAGCCGTTGGTGCGCGCCAAGGTGGCCATGGTCAGCCCGTTCGGCGAGGCCGGGGCGGCCGTGGCCGGAGGCGCCCGGGGCGCCGAGATCGTGCTGATCAAGCAGGCGCTGGGCGACGTGCGCGACTACATGAAGAACCGCGCCGCCTACGAACGCGCGGGCCTGCGCGAGCTGGCGCTGTCGCGCGCCGACCTGGAGGCGCTGATCCCGGTAGTCGAGGGGCGCATGCCGCTGATCGCCGTGGTCGACCGCGCCTCCGACATCCGCGCCGTGCTCAAGCTGGCGCGCGAGGAGAAGATCAAGGTGATCCTGTCCGGCGCCGCCGAGGCCTGGCGCGAGGCGCCCGAGATCGCCGCGGCGGGCGTCCCGGTGCTGCTGCGCCCGATCACCGACCGGCCGGAGACCATGGAGATGCTGGGCGCCACCCTGGAGAACGCCGCGCGCCTGGAGAAGGCCGGCGTGACCGTGGCCCTCGAAGGCAGCAACGGCGCCCACCGCATCCACGAGCTGCGCTACAACGCCGGCATCGCGGTGGCCAACGGCATGAGCCCGGCCGGCGCGCTCGCCGCCATCACCGAGAACCCGGCGAAGATCTTCGGCGTCGCCGACCGCGTGGGCTCGCTGGAGCCGGGCAAGGACGCCGACCTCGTGCTCTGGACGGGCGACCCCTTCGAGCCGCTGTCGCAGCCGCAGCTCATCCTCGTGCGCGGGCAGGCCCAGCCGCTGACCTCACGCCAGATCGAACTGCGCGACCGCTACATGGACCTCAAGCGCCCCTACCCGCCGGCCTATACGCACTGAGCGCCGCGGCGGGCCTGGGCGGCCATCATTCCCGCGCCGAGCCAAAGGCCGACGATTGGGCTCATCGCCATGCCGACGAGCGGGACCGGGAAGGCGCCCATGAGCGGGGTCAAGGCAGACAGGATCGCATAGACCCCTAACGCCCAGGCGCCGGCGTGGGGCCGGGCGGCCGGGAAGAGCCAGAAGGAAGCCGCCGCCCCGAGGAGCGCCGTCCAGGCCGCGATGGCGGCCAGCGGCGAGACCGTCCACGCCAGGCGCATGATCTCTTCGACCTCGGGCACGGGCGCCAGGGGATCGCGCCTCAGCCAGCTCGCGCCGATCGCCATGCCGACGCCGACGACGCCGGCGATCCTGAGGGCCCGCGGAAGGCGCGAAGCGCCAAGGAGCACCGCGAGCGCGCCACCGAAGGCCGTCGCTTGAGAGGCGTCGGGCTGAACGACCAGCAAGGCCATGGCGGCGGCGGCGAACCAGGGCCAGAGCCGGCCGCGCGCCGACGCGGCGCAGGCGGCGATCGCGGGGGGCAGCAGCACCTCCGCGGCATTGATGTGCAGCGGGCCCAGGTCGAGCCAGCGGTGGACACCTAGCCGGCCGGTGTTGGCCAGGGCGCCGAGAAGGCCGATCGGAGCGGCCGCGCAGAATGCGAGCGCCACGCGCGGCCCGGCGAACCGACCGAGCAGCAGCGCCGCGAGCGCGCCCGCAGCCCAGCTCCCGAGATTCCGCGCCCAGACGGACGCCGAAACGCCCTGCGCATGCGCGACGAGGACCCCCGTCGCCACGGCGGCCAGGGACAGTCCGCCGAAGACCGCAAGCGCCCAGACGAGACGGCGCGACAACTCGAACCTCCCATGGGACGCCGGCCAGGCGGAGCCGCGGCGCGGCCCCGCCTCAGCGAACCTCGATCTACTTCTCCGGATGCAGCAGCGCCTGGTAGGTCAGCGTGCGCGCCATGGTCCCCAGGTCGTCGCCGCCGGTGCCGCCCAGGCGCTGGATCATGCCCACGAAGATCAGGTCGTTGGTGGGATCGATCCAGAACCAGGTGCCGGCCGCGCCGCCCCAGCTCATGGTGTTGGCGCCTTCCAGCGAGCCGGCCGCGCGCGGGTCCCTGTCGACCATGAAGTCGAGGCCGAAGCCGACGGCCTCGTTGAAGCGCGAGGTGTTCGTGCCGTTGGACGAGACCAGCACCGACTTGGGGATCACGTTGGTGTCCATCAGCTCCACGGCCGCCGGCGACAGGATGCGCACGCCGTCGAGTTCGCCCTTGTTGACCAGCATCTGGGCGAAGCGGGCGTAGTCCATGGTGGTGGAGACGAGGCCGCCGCCGCCCGACTCCATCGCCGGCGGCTCAAGGTAGGTCGGCAGTTGCGAGCCGAAGATGTCCTTCGCCTCCTCGATCTTCCGCGTTTCCTTGTTGCCCACATAGACCGCGGCCAGGCGTCCGGCCTTGTCGGCGGGCACGTAGAAGGCCGTGTCGTTCATCTTGAGCGGCGTGAAGATGCGGTCGCGCAGGAAGTCGCCGAACTTCTGGCCCGAGAGCCGCTCGACGATGTAGCCCTGGATGTCGACGGCCGACGAATAGCGCCAGTCGGTCCCCGGCTGGAAGATCAGCGGGATGGTCGCGGTCCGATCGATCATCTCCTTGAGGCTGGACGAGCCCAGGATGCGCTTCTCGCGGTAGAGCTTGTCCACCGGATGCTCGTCGGCGAGGCCATACCCGAAGCCGGCCGTGTGGCTCATGATCTCGCGCATGGTAGGCGGCCGGACCATGTCCTCCAGCACCATGGTGCCGTCGGGATTGACGGTCTTGACCACCTTCAGGTCCTTGAACTCGGGGACGTAGCGGGTGACGGGATCGTCCAGCCGCCACTTGCCTTCCTCGAACAGGATCATCATCGCCACGCCGGTGATCGGCTTGGTCATCGAGTAGATGCGGAAGATCGTGTCCTGGGCCATCGGCGCGCCCGTCGCCAGGCTCTGCTGGCCGTAGGTGCGGAACGACACCACCTTGCCGTGCCGCGCCAGCAGCGTGGTCATCCCGGCCACCCGGCCCTCGGCCACGGTGGCGGCCATGTAGGCGTCGAGCTTGGCCAGGCGGTCGCGGTCGAAGCCTAGGGCTTCGGGACTGGCGGCGGGGCTCAGCGCGGCGGCCGGCGCCGCTTCGGCCTTGGCCTTCGCCGCGAGCACCGGCGCGGGCGCGAGCCCGATGGCGGCCACGGCCAGAACGGCCGCGAGGCCCTGCGAGACGCGTTGCATGACAGTCCCCTCCCCAAACGCTTGTTGGGCGCGAGCTTAGGCGGCGGCGCGGCGCGCGCAAGCGCGGGTCGGTTTCAGCGCCGCAATGCTTCGACTAGCCTGGAGACCATGAAGCGGCTCCTGATCGTCTGGCATTCGCGGACCGGCGCGGCGCGGGCGATGGCCGCCGCGGCCGCCGAGGGCGCGGCCCGCGAACCCGGCGTCGAGACGCTCATGCGCGCAGCCGACGACGCGGGCCCCGACGATCTGCTCTGCGCCGACGGCTATCTCTTCGCCGCGCCCGAGAACCTCGCGGCGCTGTCCGGCGAGATGAAGGCCTTCTTCGACCGCTGCTACTACCCGGTGCTGGAGCAGCTCAACGGCCGGCCCTACGCGGCCCTGATCGCGGCCGGCAGCGACGGGTCGGGCGCCGCGCGCCAGCTCGCCCGCATCGCCACCGGCTGGCGGCTGAAGCCGGTGGCCGAGCCCCGGATCGTCTGCACCCACGCCCAGACGCCCGAGGCGATCCTGGCGGAGAAAGTCGTCCCCCAGGTCGAGCTCGACGCCTGCGCGGAACTGGGCCAGGCGATGGCGACGGGGCTGGCGATGGGCGTGTTCTAGGCGAGCCGCCGGCCGACGAACGCCTCGAAATCTCGGCCGGGGGCTTAAATCCGGGCGCGACGCGCGGCTATGCTGGCGGCTTCCCGCACAAGCCGTCGTGAGTCCCGCCATGCTTCGCACCGCCATGCCCGCCGCCCTGCTCGCCGCCGCCAGCGTGCTGTGCGCCGGGCCGGCCGTCGCCAGGGCCCTGCCGCCTCCGGTGGTCGCGATGATCGAGGCCTCCCAAGCCGATGCGGCGGTGGTGAAGGCGGCCCGCACGACCAATCCCGATTCCCAGGGGGAGATCGACGCCCTGGTCGAGGCGATCTCGGCTCGCAAGGCCGCCGACCATCGCCGGGCGATCGCCAGCCGGGGCTATTTCGAGGGCTGGAGCGGCCAGGGCCAGGCCGGCGGCTTCATCTCCAGCGGCAACAGCGATGACGCCGGCCTGTCGCTGGGGCTGAACTTCGCCAAGGAGTCGTTCAACTGGAAGCACGCCTTCAACTTCTCGGCGGACTACCAGCGCTCCAAGGGCACGGTGTCGAAAGAGCGCTACTTCGGCGGCTATGCGGGACAGCGAAAGCTGGGGCGCCGCGCCTTCGTGTCGTTGACGCTGTCGGCCGAGCGCGACCGCTTCGCGGGCTTCCGCAGCCGCTTTTCGGAAAGCCTCGGCTTCGGCTACCGGCTGATGGACGGTTCACGGCTGAAACTCGACGTCGCCGGCGGCCCCGCCCTGCGCCAGACCAACTATCTGACCGAGCCGAACCAGGCCGACTTCGCCGCCCGCCTCGCCAGCAATTTCCAATGGACGATCACGCCGGTCACGATCTTCACGCAGAACGTCCAGACCTACCTGTCGTCGAACAACTCGACGCTGACCTCGACCACGGCCCTCACCACGAAGCTGGACGCGGCGCTCTCGGCGCGCGCCTCCTTCGACGTGCGCCATGAAACCGATCCGCCCGTCGGCCGCGACCCCACCGACACCACCAGCCGCGTGACCCTGGTGTACGCCTTCTAGCGGGCCACCACGTCCAGGCGCTCGAGGCCGCGGAAGAACGGCAGGGTGCGCCAGACCGGCGGCGCATCGGGATCGGCCAGCCGCAGGTCGGGGAAGCGCGCGAACAGCCGGCTCAGCGCCACCTGCGCCTCCAGCCGCGCCAGGGGCGCGCCGATGCAGATATGCGCCCCGCCGCCGAAGGCCACGTGCGGCTTGTGCTTGCGGCTCACGTCGAAGCGGTGCGGCTCGTCGAACACCTCCGGATCGCGGTTGGCGCCGCGGAGCGACATCAAGAGCGACTCGCGCGGCTTCACCGGGCAGCCGGCCACCTCCATGTCGTGCGAAGCGATACGGCCGGTGACGTCGACGGGCGGCTCGAAGCGCAGCGTCTCCTCCACCACCGCATTGATGATCGAAGGGTCGGCCTTCAGCTTGGCCAGTTCGCCGGGATTGAGGAGCAGCAGGCGCACCGCGTTGCCGATCAGGTCGGTGGTGGTGAGGTTGCCGCCCACCAGCAGCGCCGAGAGGTTGATCCGCAGCTCGTCGTCGGAAAGTTCGGCGCCCTCGGCCTGGAGCTTGACCATGTCGGAGAGCAGGTCGTCGCGTGGATTGGCCCGGCGATCGGCCAGCGACTCTGTGAAATAGGCGTTGAGCGCCTCGCCGGCCGTCTCCATCTGCCTCGCCTGCTCGGGCGTCGCGAAGGGGTTGAGGCTCTGGATCACCCCTTCCGACCATTCGCGGAACTCGCCCAGGCGGTCGTGGTCGACGCCGAGGATCGAGGCGATCACGTCGATGGGGATCGGCACGCAGAACCGCGCCATCAGGTCGAACGGCTCGTCCCGCGGCAGGCCGTCGAGCGTGGCGTCCACGATCCGCTCCACCTCGGGCTTGAAGCGCGCCACGCGCGCATAGAGCGCCTGGGCGAGCGGTTGGCGGATCCGGGCATGGTCGGGGTCGTCCAGCATGAGAATCGAGGTGGTCGAGGTGCGCGGCACGCTCGGATCGAACGCGGCCGCGAACCGGCGTTGCAGCACCGCGCTCTCGTCGGCGTTCAGCGGGTCGCGCCAGAGGCTGCGGTCGTTCACCACCGACCGGACGTCGCCGTAGCGGGTGAAGACGATGCTTCCCGACATCGAGTCCCGGTGCGCCGGGCAGCGGGTCCGCAGATCGTCGAGCAAGGCGTGCGGATCGGTCCGGAAAGCCTCGTTGAGCGGCGTGAGCTCGAAGATCGAAGGCAGGGGCTTCTCGTCCATCGGACCGTTCCTCGGGAAGGGCGCTTCTGGAGGGCGCCGTCGATCCGAAACTTGGAACATGCCCGGCGGATTGCAAGGCTGACGCTGCGCAAGGCTGGGCGGCCGGCGCGGGCTCTCGTAAGAGTGGGACATGGCGTCCCTGGGCTGGCCCTCTCGAATCTCGGACCTCGCGCGCGAGGCGGTGCGGCGCGGCCGCGAGGCGCTGGCCTCGCCGGCGCGGTTCCTGACCGACGCCGACCGCGAGGCGATCGAGGCCGAGATCCACGGCGCGGGCGGCCTGACCAACGCCTACGGCTTCCTGTTGTTCTCCGCCTGCGGGATCGCCGCGCTGGGCCTGCTGCAGTCGTCGGTGGCGGTGGTCATCGGGGCGATGCTGATCTCGCCGCTCATGGGGCCGATCCTGTCCATGGGCCTGGCGCTGGCGCGGGTCGAGCCGCGCGCCTTCAAGAGCGCCGCGGTGACGCTCGCCGTGGGCGCCGCCCTCTCGGTGGCCGCCTCCACGCTGATCGTCTGGGCCGCGCCGCTCAAGGACCTGACGCCCGAGATCCTGGCGCGGACGCGCCCCACCCTGCTCGACCTGGCCGTGGCCATCCTATCGGGCTTCGTCGGCGCCTATCTCACCATCAACCGCAAGGGCGCCGCGATCGCCGGCGTGGCCATCGCCACCGCCCTCATGCCGCCGCTGGCCGTGGTCGGCTACGGCCTGGCGACCCAGACCTGGACGGTGGCCGGCGGCGCGGGCCTCCTGTTCCTCACCAACGTGGTGGCGATCCTGGGCTCGGTGTTCGGCGTGGCCCGCCGCTATGGCTTCCGGCCCGCCGCCCGGACCGGCGCGGCCTGGGAGGCGCCTGCTCTTCTGGCCGTCATCATCGTCCTTTGCGTGCCGTTGGGCCTGTCGCTGCGCAACATCGTGATCGAGGCGCGCGAGACGACGCGGGTGCGCGGCGCCATCGCCGAGGCCTTCTCGGGCGCCCGCCCGCACATCACCGACCTGCAGGTGGAGATGAAGCGCGGCGCGCCGTCCGACGTGCAATGCGTCGTCGTCACCCGCCGCTATGTGCCGGGCGCGGCGGAGGCGGTGGCGCGGGGCCTCGGCGGCCACGCCCAGGTGGTGATCGAGCAGGTGGTCGCCGCCGACGGCGTGCCCAAGCCCGATCCGAGCGGCGGCGCCCTGGCCAACCGCGCCATGACCTCGGCGGTCGCTGTCGCCGAGGCCACGCCGTCCGAGCGCATGCGCGCGATGCTTTCGGCCGTCGGCCGGGTGCAGGCGGTCGAGACGACCGACGACGGGCTGCAGGTCACCGTGCTGCTGAACGGCGAGCCGAAGCTCTCCGACTATCAGGCGCTTGAAGACGCCGCGCAGCGGATGACTCCGGGAACGACGGTGCGGATCCGCCCCCCGCTGATGCCCTTGCCTGACGTGGCCTTCGCGCGCGGCAGTTCGCGGCTGGACGCCGCGGCGGACGCGGCCGTGGCCACCGCGGCCTGGGCCATCTCCCGCTGGAACGCCCCGGCCGTCGAGGTGGAGGGCGACGCCAGCCCCAACCGCCGCGGACGGCGCGCGGCCGACGTCCGCCTCGCCCAGGCCCGCGCCGACGCCGTGGCCGCGCGCCTGCGCGAACTGGGCGTCGCCGAGGTCAGGACCACCACGCTCGTGCCCGAACGGCTGGAGGGCGACGAGGCGCGCTATCTCCTAGCCCGCGTGCGGCTGGTGGCCACGCCCGTGGCGACGCCCGTCGCGGCTGCGGTCGACGAGGAAGGCTGACGGGATCGGCGGTTGGCGCGCCCGCGCCCGCAGTCCAGTATCCCGCCGCGCGACCAGAGGAGGACCGATGCGCATCGACCGCCGACGCCTGATGGCCACCGCCACCGCCTTCGCCCTCCTCGCCCCCGCGGCCCGCGCCGACGCGCCGTTCGGTCCGAAGGTGGGAACCCGTGCGCCCGAGGTCGGCGCCCTGGCCGACCAGAACGGCGCGCCTCGGACCCTGACCGAACTGGCCGGCCCGAAGGGCGTGGTGCTGATGTTCTACCGCTCGGCCGGCTGGTGCCCGTTCTGTCAGGCCCAGCTCATGGCGATGAACGCCGGAGCCGCCGAGATCGAGTCGCGCGGCTACAGGATCGTGGGCGTCTCCTATGACGACCCCGAGGTCACCAAGGCCTTCACCCAGCGGCGGGGAATCACCTATCCGCTGCTGTCCGACAAGGGCTCGGTCGTGATCGACCGCTGGGGCCTGCGCGATCCGCAATACGCGGCGGGCAGCCGCGCCTACGGCGTGCCGCGCCCGGCCATCTTCGTAATCGACCGGGCGGGCGTGATCCGCGCCTCCCTGGCCGAGGAAACCTATCAGAAGCGGCCGCCGGTCTCGGAGGTCGTAAAAGCTCTGGATATGATCGGCTAAGGGGAACAGGCGTGGCCGCGCGACGGCCGCGGCGCAGTCGGGGTTTGGTATGGGCGTGAGACGGGGAACGCGCCGCGCGGGCCATGATGAACCGGCCCGGGGGCAGATCGATCTTTCGAGCCTGAGCATGGACGACCTGCATCGTCTGCTCGGGCTCGCGCGCACGCGCGGACAGGTCGCGCTGGCCGAGCGGCTGACCGCGGAGCTGGAGGCCCGCCGCAACGGGCCGGCGGCGCGACGGCCGGCTGTGCAACCCGCCCGCCCGGCCCGGCGGCGCGGGCCGGCCACCGCCGTTCTCGCCATATCGGCCATGCTCGGGGCCGGGCTGGCGTGGGGCCTCAGCCTGCCCGGCTTCTTCATCCAGGCGCCGCACCCGGTCGTGTCGCGGGCGATGGTGGTGCGGGCCTCCACCGCGCCCGTCCCGGCCTCGCCGCCGCCCGCAGAGACGCCGACCGCGCAGGAGCCTCCGGTCGCCGAGCCGGTCGCGGTCGCGTCGGCGGACAAGCCCAATCCCTGCCTCGACCTGCCCACGCCCGGCCAGCGGCTGCTCTGCGGATATCCAAGCCTGGCCATCCAGGATCACCAGCTCACAACGGTCTACGAGCGCGCCCTCAAGACCGCGCCCGACCCGCTGGGCCTCGCCCGGGAACAGGCGGCGTGGCGCCGCGCGCGCGACGGGGTCTGGGATCGCGAACAGCTCAACGCCATGTATCAGGCGAGAATCGCCGAACTGGAGGCCGCGGCCGGCGCGCCGGCTCCGCCTCCGTCATAAGGCGCGGTCGGAGGAAACGTCATGGGCTACACGCAGATTCTGTACGAGGTGAGCGACCACATCGCCACCGTCACGCTGAACCGGCCCGAGCGGCTCAACGCCTGGACCCAGGTGATGGCGGGCGAGGTCCGCGCGGCCATGGAGACCGCCGACGCCGACCCCGACGTGCGCGCCATCGTGCTCACCGGCGCCGGACGCGGCTTCTGCGCCGGCGCCGACATGAAGGACCTCGCCGACATCAGCGCCGCCGGCGGCCTCGAGGCGCGGGCCCACACGCCCTACGACCCGGACGCCCGCGCCGATTTCCGGCATCCGATGGCGTGGTTCCCGGCGGTGCGCACGCCGATCATCGCCGCCGTCAACGGGCCGGCCGCCGGCATGGGGCTGGCGCTCCTGCTGTTCTGCGACCTCCGGTTCGCCGCCGACAGCGCGACCTTCGTCACCGCGTTCTCGCGCCGTGGCCTGATCGCCGAGCACGGGATCAGCTGGATGCTGCCCCGCTTGGTCGGCCACTCCCGCGCCATGGACCTGCTGCTCTCGTCGCGGCGCGTCGACGCCGAGGAGGCCTACCGCATCGGGCTGGCCGACCGCGTCTTTCCCACCAACGCCCTGATCGCCGAGACGCGCGCCTATGCCGGCGAGCTCGCCGCAGCCGTCTCGCCGCGTTCGACACGCGTGATCAAGCGCCAGCTCTGGGACGGCATGCTGCAGGGACTCGGCGAAGCCATGAAGACGGCCGACCGAGAGATGGCCGAGAGCCTGAAGAGCGACGACTTCAAGGAGGGCGTCGCCCATTTCCTCGAGAAGCGGCCGCCACGGTTCACCGGCGCTTGAGGCGCCGCGCGCCCGGGCTTTGGGCGGTCGGGCGGTTCTCGTCTCCGCCCCGGCTTTCGCGGTTGCCGCCCAGGAGGCCGACGCGCAACTTTGTGACCCGCCCAAGGGTTGATCGCTCGGGCGACTCATCCTGCTGAGGGGGCGGGAGGCAGCAGACGGGCGATGCCGGGCGTCGATCTTTCCACGCTGAGCGCTTCGGACCTTCGGCGTCTGTTGGACCGCGCCGAAGCCCGCGGCCAGGCCGCGCTGGCCGATCAGATCAACGCAGCCCTCGTCGCCAAGAGCCGCGGCGCGCCGATCCGCGCCCTGGGGAGTCCCGCGCCGGTCCCGGATGACGATTGGGCCGACGACGAGGACGCGGATCAAGCGTTCGAGGGTGACGCCGGCGTTCGGAGGCGGTCCCGCCGGCCCCTGCTGGCCCTCGGCGGCGGGTTCGCCGCCGGTGCGCTCGCCTGGACGCTGAGCGGCCTTCAGCCGATGCAGGTCTCCCCGCCTCCGCCGCGTCCCGCCCCGGCGGCGCGCGCCATGCTGGCCCGCTACGAGCCGGCGCCGTCGACGACGCCGGCCCCGCCGTCCCCCGCCAAACTGGCCCCGACCCCGGCGCCCGACGTCGCGCCCGCGTCGCCTCCGGCCGAATCGGCGCCCATCAGGAAGGTCGACCGCTGCGCCGGGCTCGCCACCCGTGGCGAGCGTCTGGTCTGCGGCGACCCCCAGCTGAGCGCTCAGCACCGGCGCCTGCAGCAGGCCTATGTCCGCGCGCTCAACTCCCGCGCCGACCCGCAGGTGGTCGACGGCGGCCAGGCCGCCTTTCGGCTCGCGCTGAGCCGGGCCGAAGATCCCGAGCGGCTGGCCCAGCTCCTGGACAGCCGGATTCGCGAACTGAACGCCGCCGCCGCCGCCGCGCAGGCCGGACGCAGTCCGAACTGAGCGTCAGGCTCCGAAGATCCAGTCCCCGGTCAGCGTGCTCATCTGGACGCCGACCAGGATCATCTTGCCACCGCCGGTCATGTCGATGACCGTGTCCGCGCCCACCTGGGAGACCGTGTAGACCGTGCCCGGATCGAGCTGCACCCGGTCGCCCTCGGCGATGTGGAAGTCCAGCACCCGGTCGATGCCGGCCGCCCCGAAGGTGTGGAAGCGGTCCGCGCCCGCCCCGCCGGTGATGGTGTCGTCGCCCTTGTCGCCCGAGACGAAATCGTCCCCGGCCCCGCCGAAGATCACGTCGTCGTTCTGGCCGCCGCGGACGATGTCGTCGCCGTCGCCGCCGTCGCAGGTGTCGTTGCCGAGGTTGCCGTAGACCAAGTTCTGGCCGGCCGAGCCCGTCAGGCTGTCGTTGTCCTTGCCGCCCACCACCCAGTCGTCCCCGCCGCCGGAGGCGCAGGTGTCGTTGCCCATGTTGCCGTTGATGTCGTCGAAGCCCGAGCCGCCCACGATGGAGTCGTCACCCTCGTCGCCGCGAAGATAGTTCGTGCCGGCCCCACCCTCGATGGTGTCAGCGCCCGCCTTGCCGAAGATGCGATCGTCGCCTTCGCCGCCCGACAGCTTGTTCCCCACGTCGTTGCCCTGGATCGTGTCGTCGCCCGCCCCGGCGATGACGTTTTCGATCGTGGTGTCGGCCGAGGTCGCGAGGTTGTCGCGCCAGGTGTAGGTGTCGGGCTGGTTCAGGAAGTCCGCGATGAACTTCGGGTCGTATTCGGGAAACCGCGCTGTCCAGTAGGCGATCTGATCGGCGACCGACCAGATGCTGATGCTGGAGAACGCGCCGGGCGTCAGGTCGATCAGCGAACCGCTGGAATGGTCGGAGAAATTGAAGGTGTCGACGCCGCCGTCGTCGACGACGGTGGCGATCAGCGGATAGTTCTCGTCGAAGCCGTAGGCGTCGTCCGAGGTGCTGACCTGCGCTGCGCCGTACACGCCCCGGATCGCGATGATGTCCAGCGGCATCGGCGTCGCGGGTTGGACGATGAAGGTCAGGGCGGTGAGCTGGCCGTTCTGGACCTCGAAGTAGCGGAAGCTGGAGTCCGCGAAGTCCGTGTAGGACATCACCGTATAGCGGGTGTTGTCGAATTCGCTCGGGAGCGTCGCGCCCTCGAACGGGTGCTTGAGACCGAAGGCGTGACCCAGTTCGTGCAGCAGGGTCTCGAAGTAGTAGCCGCCCGGCGACGGGTCGTAGTCGCTCAGGCCGGTGTCGATCCAGATGTCGCCGTTGATCGCGTCGATCCCGGATCCCGGCGCCGGCGGATAGTAGGCGTAGGCTGCGGCGTCGTCGCCGTCGTCGAGGTGGGCGGAGGTGTCCGTGACCGCGACGCGGATGTTGCCGTAGCTCAGCGTGGTGTCGGCGACCCGCGACACGTTCACCGAGATCAGCCGCGCCCACAGCCCGACCGCGAGATCGAAGACCGAAGCCTGATCGGCGCTCAGCACGCCGTAGGCCGGGTCGTACGGCTCGTCGGTCGGCCCGTAGGACGACGAAGACCAGACCGCGCCGGGCCCGGGGATGCTGTAGCTGATGCCGGCGCCGCTCCAGCGGTTGTGATCCTCGGCCCAAAGGCCGTCATAGACCTGCTGGATCGTGATCGACCCCATGCACCACCCCCCTGCGGCGACTCTTCGACCACGACACGTTATGCGCTAGCGGCGCGTCGTCGAGCCGATTCTTCGGCTCGCGAGGTTTGACTCGCGTCAAGGTCGGGAACGAACCGACGGGCAGGATGGTCGAGTCAGTTTCGAGGATGGCGCCATGATCAGGATCGGCGGAGTTCTGGCGGGATTGGGCATGGCGGCCGCTCTCGTCGGCGCGGCGGAGGCGACTCCGCCGGAGCTCAGCGAAGCCGACCAGGTCGCGCTCGGTCAGGCGCTGACGGCGCGCAATTGCGGCATGTGCCACGCGACCGGCCCGACGGGCGTCAGCGCCAGTCCGCAGGCGCCGCCGTTCCGCCAGCTCAATCAGCACATCGACGTCGATCGGCTGGGCGAAGGTCTGGCCACCGGCATCCTCACCGGCCACCCGGCCATGCCCGAGTTCCGCTTCGAGCCCTACGAAGTGATCTCGATCATCAAGTACCTGAAGAGCATCCAAGCCAAGACGCGGACCTAGGGCGCGCCCTGCCCGATCGCCTCGTCCTCCGCGCCCTCGCCGGCCAGCGCGTCGGCGACGGCGGCGAGCAGCCTCTCGCGATGGATGGGCTTCGCCACATGGCCCTTCATGCCCGCCGCGCGACAGCGGGCGATCTGCTCCGGGCGGGCGTCGGCGCTCAACGCCACGATCGGCGTGGCGGCGGAGGCGCCCGGCAGGGCGCGGATGGTCCGGGTGGCGGTCAAGCCGTCCATCCCCGGCATGTGGACATCCATCAGGATCAGGTCGAAGACCTCGTGGCGCGCGGCCTCGACCGCCGCCGCGCCGTCGTCGGCCGTCGCCACGTCGCAGCCCGCCAGCACCAACAGCGCCTCGCCCAGTTCGCGGTTCATGGGGTGGTCGTCCACCAGGAGGATCCGCGCCGGGCGCGCCTCGGCTTCGACGAGGTCGGCCGACGCCTCGGGCGACGCCGCGACGGCAGCCGGCTCCGCATCGAGCCTGACCCAGAAGCGCGAGCCCTGGCCCGGCGTGCTCTCGACGCCGATATCGCCGCCCATTATGCGCACCAGGGCCTTGCTGATCGCCAGCCCGAGGCCGGCGCCGCCGTAGTGGCGCGTGATCGAGCTGTCGGCCTGGGAGAAGCGCTGGAACAGCCTGGACCGCACCTCCGGCGCGATGCCGATGCCGGTGTCGGTCACCTCGAACAGCATCTGCCCCAGGGCGGGGCCCAGGACGAGCCGGGCGCCGACCCGGCCCTCGGCCGTGAACTTCACCGCATTGGCCAGCAGGTTGAGCAGCACCTGGCGCAGGCGCGTCTCGTCCAGCATCAGCCTGGCTTCCGGGTCGGCGTCGCCCCGCGCCTCGACCTCGACGACCAGCGCCAAGCCTTTGGCCTCCGCGGTCGGCTCCACGATCGCGGCGGCGTCGCGCAGCACGGCGGCCGGTGCGGCGGGGCCCGGCGACAACTCCATGCGGCCAGCCTCGACCCTGGAGAAGTCGAGCAGATCGTTCACGAGGTCGGCCAGCGAGCGGCCGGCGCGGCCGACCAGCTCGAGGCGGCGGCGGTTCGCCTCGGTCAGCCCCGGATCCTCGGCGACCAGTTCGGCGAAGCCCAGGATGCTGTTCAGCGGCGTGCGGATCTCGTGGCTCATGGTGGCCAGGAAGTCCGACTTGGCCTGGCTGGCGGCCTGGGCGCGCGCCTGGGCGGCGCGGGCGACCGCCTGGCCGCGGGTCAGCATCGCCTGGAGCCGCGCCTGCCGGGCGAGCGCCAGCGCCGAGCCCATGCAGACCACATAGAGCGCGATGTGGCTGACCTCGATGTTGTGCAGGGCGCTGAGTACGAGGTCGCGGTCGGGGCCGATGCGCCAGAGCAGCGCCGGAATCGCCGCCCCCAGCGAGCCGACGACGGTCAGGGCCGTGGCCCGCGGTCCGCCCCGGAAGGCCGAATAGAGCGCCGGGCCGAAGAGCACGACCCGGAACGGCGCGTCGAAATAGTGGAGCGCGAACGAGAAGGCCGTGGTCAGGATCGCGATCGCGGCCACCTCGACCCGGCCGGCCGGAAAGCCGCGGGCCAGGCGGCGGTCCAGCAGGACCAGGACCACCGGCAGCATGACGGCCACGCCGATCACGTTGGGCACCGTCCAGTCGAGCCAGCCCTCCCAGAAGGCGTGGCCCATGCTCAGCGAGAGCAGGCCGTTGGTGACGATCGAGGCCACGCCGGTGAAGGCGCTGGCCGCGGCGGTCACGGCGACCAGCCGGCGCATGGTCCGGATGCGCCCGCAGAGCCCCAGCATGCAGAGCACCTCGCTGGTCAGCGCCTCCTGGGCGAGGTCGAGCGACGTCACGGCCATGGCGAAGGTGGGCGCGTCGCCGATGGCCAGTTCGAAGGCGGCGTGGAAGGCGCCCGTCAGGCCCAGCAGGATGTAGCCCTCGCGCCGCGGCAGGGCGAGCAGGCCGCCGATGACGATGGCGTTGGCCGTCCAGATGGTCGGCAGGCCCTCGGTCGCGCCGGCCAGGAACAGGTGATAGGCCATGGAGGCCACGTAGCCGGCCGCCAGCCATGCGATCTTGCGCCAATCGATGGCGCTCGCCCTCGATGCAATCTCTGGCGTCACCGCCAACTCCACACACCCGACACGTGCATATGTTCTGACCGGAAACGGTCCCCAATCGGTTAATTGTGGGAATTTCCCGGCCGGCGGCGGCCGGCGGCGTTTCCTCCCCTGGCCGGGGGAAGACGGCGGGCCGCGACCGCGCCAAGCTTCGCGCGCGATGTGCGTGTCCCGGATCACGGCGTGACGAAAGCGGCGGCCAAGGCGATGGCGACGCTGCGCCACATCGCGGCCGCGGGCCTGCCCGCCGGCATGGTGTTCAACGACGTCGCCCGCTGCCTGGCCGAGATCGCGCCGTTCCAGAGCGCCACCCTGGTGCTCTACGACGACGACCTGCGCCCCACCGACGCCCTCGTCACCCACGACATCTGCCCCGAGGTGTCGAACCGCTATTTCCAGCGCTGGTTCAACCGCGACGAGGCCCGGTTCATGCCCTCTCACGCCGGGGCGGCCCGGGGCGGCGCGCCCGACGTCTTCAAGGTCAGCGACTACAATCCCAGGCTCTGGGAGACCGAACTCTACGACGAGGTGTTCCGCGAGCTGGGCTTCGCCCGCATGGCCTCGATGATGCTGCGCGAAGGCGGCAAGGCCGTCGGCAACATCGCCTTCGGCCGCGCGGTCGGCGGCCCCGACTATTCCGAGGCCGACCTCAAGGCCTTCGAGAGCGCCGCCGCCTACGCCGCCCTGGCCCTCTCGCGCCGCGCCGCCGAGCCCGGCCTGTTCGAGAGCGCCGACCTGGAGGAGGTGGAGACCGGCGTGGTCACCACCAACCGCGAGGGCGAGGTGCTGCAGCTCAGCCACAACGCCTCGCGCCTGCTGCGCCAGGCCTCGATGGCCTACTACAGCCCCGCCGCCGTGCTGGAGCGCTGGCGCACGCGCGGTCCGGCCGCCGAGGCCGACGCCTGGGCCTGGGCCCGGCCGCTGCTGGCCGAGCTGGCCGCCCGCGTCGGCGCGGGCCTGGCCGGACGGCCCGGCGCCCCGGCCATCGTGCGCCGCGCCTCGCCGCACGGCGAGTTCGTGCTCAAGGCCTACGCCATGGAGGCCCAGGCCGCCGGCCGCCGCGACGACACCGTGGTGGTGCAGATCTCACGGCGCACGCCGTTGCAGGCGCGCCTGTTCGCCTCGGCCCTGTTCCGCAGCCTGACGCCGCAGGAGCAGGTGGTGTGCCGCCGGCTGCTGGAGGGCATGGGCCAGCCGCAGATCGCCGCCCAGCTCGGCCTGTCGCCGCACACCGTGGTGAGCCACGTGCGCAACCTCTACCGCCGCACCGGCGCCAACAGCCGCGAGACCCTGCAAGCCGCCGTGCTGAACGGCGGCGCGTTGGCGCTGCGCTAGGAGCTGTCCTCCCCCTCCCCGGCCGGCAGGTCGCGCCATCGGGCGGCGAGGCCGGCGGGCAGGCCCAGGACGTGACAGATGTCGGCCACGTGGGCGTCGAGGGGCACGGCGGTGTAGTCGATGGTGGCGTCGAGGTCGCAGAAGGCTTCGATGAGGTCGTCGCGATAGCTTTCGCGCTCGTCCTCGCGCTCGGTAAAGGCGTCGATCACCCGGCAGACGGCGGGGTTCAGCTCGCGGATGCGGCGCTTGATCCCGAAGGGGCTGGGCTCGGGCAGGCGCGGCCGCTCGGCCAGGCGGCGGACGCGCCCCTCGGCCAGCCGGGCCTTGATGGCGAGCGTCTGGCGGACCGAGCGGGCCATGCGCTGGTAGTTGCGGATGTGTCCGGCCACCTCGGCCGGGTCCTCGGCGGCCATGGCGGCGCCATGGGCCTTGCGGGCCAGTTCGAGGTCCATCTCGGCCAGTTCGGCGAGGATGGCCTCGGCGCGGTCTGTGGCGGCCTCGGACATGATCGCGAGGGGAACACGCCGGTG
>NZ_WGNY01000025.1 GCF_016124325.1 Phenylobacterium sp. | reverse complement strand
TGAATTCGTCGGCGGACACCGGCTTCTTCTACGTGACCAAGAAGAACGCCCGCACCAAGACCGACAAGCTGGTGCTGAAGAAGTACGACCCGATCGCGCGCAAGCACGTCGAGTTCAAGGAAGGCAAGATCAAGTAAGGCGCGCAACGCCCTGATCTTGCATGAAGACGCCCGGCCTCACCGCCGGGCGTTTTTCGTTGTGGAACGTCGCACCGGCCCGAACTGCGGCCCCGGCGTTGACAGGCGGCGGCCGGGGACGGACGCTCCCCCCATCGACAACCCGCGCCTTGCGGGTGTTCGCGGGGTACCGCCCTGCGGCGAGTCAGCGGACCGGCTCCGGCCGGACGAGGGCTCACCGTGGGGCGTTTGCTTAGGAGCCTTCGATGAAGGACCCCCGCGACGTCCTCACCCCCTCGCTCATGGAAACCTATGCCCGCGACGGCGTCGTGCGCCTGCCGGGCGCCGTGCCGGCCCGCGACGCCGAGGCGATGGCCGAGACCATCCGGCGCAAGCTCGCCGACCGGCGCGACAGGTCGGCCCGGCCCTCGAAGCTCTCGTCCCGCTCGGGCGAATTCGACGCCATGGCGAGCCCGGCGGTCCGCGCCGCACTCGACGTCCTGCTCGGCGGGTGGGAGGAGCCGGACCACTGGGGCCTGCCGCTGGTCAGCTTCCACACCGGCGAAAAGGCCTGGGACGTGCCCCACCGGCATTGGCACTACGACCTCGGCGCGCGGCCTGGCGACCGGAACTTCGCGCGCCCGTTCGTCATCCTGGCGCCGCTGGCGCCCCAGGGCGGCGGAACCGGCTATGTCGAGGGCTCGCACCGGCTTCTCCAGGCGATGGTCGAGGCGGAGGGGCGCGCCCTGCCCTCGGCCCAGGCGCGCGGCCGGCTCGAGGCGCGCTCGCCATGGTTCGCCGCGCTCTCCTCGCCGGGCCCGGACGCCGACCGGATCGCCCGGTTCATGGAGGACGGCGCGGAACTGGACGGCGTGCGCGTGCGGGTCGGCGAGATGACCGGCGATCCGGGCGATGTGATCCTCATGCACCCGCTCACCCTGCACGCGCCGACGCCCAACGTGCTTCGGGCCCCGCGGATGGTGCTGACGCAGTTCGTCTACGGCCGCAGCTAAGGCGCGCCGGGCTCCGGGGAGAAACCTATTGGCCGCTAGGCCGCGCGGGCGATGACCCGGTTGCGGCCGCGGGACTTGGCCTCGTAGACGGCCTCGTCAGCGCGCTTCACCAGCGCCTGGGAGCTGTCGTCGACGCCCGCGCTGGAGGCGACGCCCACCGAGATGGTGACGGTGAGCAGCTCCTTGCCGTCCATCACCCGGAACGGCGCGCCGGCCACGTGCAGGCGGATGCGCTCGGCGATGCGGCGGGCGTCCTCGAGGTCGGTGTCGGGCATCACCACCACGAACTCCTCGCCGCCGTGGCGCACGGGCAGGTCGACCGCGCGGACGTTGGAGGCCAGCCGCACGGCGAATTCGCGCAGCACCTCGTCGCCCACGTCGTGGCCGAAGCTGTCGTTGACCTTCTTGAAGTGGTCGATGTCGATGACGAGCACCGCGACCGGGTCGCCGCCCTGGGCCGCGCGGCGCATGAGAGCGTCGAGCTGGCCCACCATGTAGCGGCGGTTGTGCAGGCCGGTGAGCTGGTCGGTGACCGCCAGCTCCAGCGAATGGTCGAGATTGGAGCGGAGATAGTCGGTGTAGCGCTTGCGGCGGATCTGGGTGCGCACGCGGGCGGCCAGCTCGCCGGGGTCGATCGGGCGGGCCAGGATGTCGTTGACGCCGATTTCCAGCGCCTTGATGACCCGCGCGCGCTCGTCGACGTCGGCGACGGCGAGGATCGGCAGGTTGCGGGTGGCCTCGTCCGAGCGGAGCTGGGCGGCGAACCGCAGGCCGTCGAACCCCTTGGCGTTGGCGTTGACGATCACCAGGTCGACCGGCCCGCGGGCGCTGAGCTGGGCCTTGTAGGCCTCGGTCTCCACGATCGGACGGTGCTCGACGGCCAGTTCGGAGCAGATGCGCTGGGCCTGGCGCTCGTTGTCGTCGACGATGAGGACCCGGCCGCCCGATCCGCCCAGGCGCGACGCCGCGCCGGCGATGACGCCCATGCGCCGGCCCGAGGCCTCGCGATCGCGCAGCTCGTCGATCACCGACTTCAGACGCGTGAGGCTGCGCACGCGGGCGAACAGCATGACGTCGTCGATCGGCTTGGTCAGGAAGTCGTCGGCGCCGGCCTCCAGGCCCGCGACGCGGTCGGCGCGGCCGTCCAGCGCGGTGACCAGCACGACGGGGATATGGCGGGTCTCGGGATCGTCCTTGAGCCGGCGGCACACCGAGAAGCCGTCCATGCCGGGCATCATCACGTCCAGGAGGACGATGTCGGGCTGCTCGGAGGCGGCGATCGCCAGCGCCGTGGGGCCGTCGTAGGCGGTGAGCACCTCGTAGTACTCGGCCGACAGCTTGGCCTCCAGCAGGCGCACGTTCGACTCGATGTCGTCGACCACAAGGATACGCGCCGACATGGGCCTAACTCAGCAGACGTCGGATGGTGTCGAGGAAGTGGCTGACCGAGATCGGCTTGGAGATGTAGGCTTCGCAGCCCCCCTCGCGGATGCGCTCCTCGTCGCCCTTCATGGCGAAGGCGGTGACGGCCACGACCGGGATGTGGGCCAGATCGTCGTCTTCCTTCAGCCACTTGGTGACTTCCAGGCCCGAGATTTCGGGGAGCTGGATGTCCATCAGGATCAGGTCGGGCCGGTGTTCGCGCGCAAGCGAAAGCGCCGCGAGCCCCTCACGGGTCTCGAGGGTCTCGTAGCCCTGGGCTTCGAGCAGATCATGAAAGAGCTTCATGTTCAGCTCGTTATCCTCGACGATGAGGACCTTCTTCGCCATTCGGGACCCGACCGTTGCCGGGGGTTGGGCCGGTTTGCGACCCTCCCCCACCGTGGCTGTGGTTATTCGCCCCGATATCCTTAAACTTCGTTATCCGCACATCCGAGCGACCGTGGCCGATCCGATCCAAACCGCCGCACCCCGGCTTCACGATCTGGGGCTCTCGCCCGACCGGCCGCTCGTGCTGGTGGACGTGGACGAGGTGCTGGGCCTGTTCATGCAGGGCTTCGGCGACTTCCTGCGCCAGCGCGGCCTGGAGATGCGAATCGAGCGCTTCGCCCTGTTCCAGAACATCTTTCCGCCGGGCTCGACCGAGCACATCGGCATGGAGGAGGGCCGGCGGCTGTTCGACGAATTCTTCCGCGGCCACTGCCACGAGATCGAACCCGCGCCGGGCGCCATCGACGCGCTCAACCGTCTGTCGCGCGGCGCCGAGATCCTGATCCTGTCCAACGCCCCGGCCGAGGCCGAACGGCTGCGCACCGCCTGGTTGCGCAAGCATGGGCTGGAGCACCCGCTGATCCTGAACTCCGGACCCAAGGGGCCGGTGGCGGCCGGGCTGATCGGCCAGACGGCCCATCGCACGGCCTTCGTCGACGACCTGCTGTCCAACCTCGATTCGGTGGCCGAGCACGCGCCGGACACCGCCACGTTCCAGCATGTGGCCGACCTGCGCCTGCGACCCTACGCGCCGCGCTCGGAGCGCCATCCGCGCATCGACGACTGGGCCGATCTGGCCGAAGCGATCGAAGCGGCGATCCGGGGCTGAGCGGCGCGGAACAAATCGGGTATCAAGTCCAGCCATGATCCGGATCGGCGTGGACATGGGCGGCACCAAGATCGAGGCGGCGGCGCTGGACGCCGACGGCCGCTTCCAGGCGCGGGTGCGCGCGCCCACGCCCGCCGATTACGCCGACCAGCTGGAGGCGGTGAGAAGCCTGGTGGCCGAGGCCGAGCGCCAGGCGGGCGCGACGGCCGCGCGGATCGGCGTCGGCGGACCCGGCTCGCCCTCGCCCGCCACGGGGCTGATGCGCAACTCCAACACCGCCGCCCTGAACGGCCGACCCTTCCCGGCCGATCTCGAACGCACGCTGGGCCGGCCGGTGCGCTACGCCAACGACGCCAACTGCCTGGCGCTGTCGGAGGCGGTCGACGGGGCGGCGGCGGACGGGCGGGTGGTGTTCGCCGCGATCCTGGGCACCGGCTGCGGCGGCGGCCTGGCCGTGGACCGCCAGGTGGTCCCGGGCCGCAACCTGATCGCCGGCGAGTGGGGCCACGCCCCCCTGCCCTGGCCGCGCGACGACGAGTACCCCGGGCCGAAGTGCTGGTGCGGACGCCGCGGCTGCCTGGAGCTGTGGGTCAGCGGCAAGGGCTTCGCACGCCACGCCGGGGCTTCCGGCGAAGAGGTCGCCGCCGCGGCGGCCGAGGGCGACGGCGAGGCCATCGCCCTGCTGGACGTCTATGTCGACCGGCTGGCCCGGGGCCTGGCCGTGATCGTCGATATCGTGGACCCGGACGTCATCGTGCTGGGCGGCGGCATGTCGAACATCGACCGGCTCTACGAGACGCTGGGGCCCACCATCGGCCGCCATGTGTTCTCCGACGTCTTCACGACCCCGGTGCGCAAGGCCCTGCACGGCGATTCGTCGGGCGTGCGCGGCGCGGCCTGGCTCTGGCCGCTCGAATGAAGGCGGCCCGGTGAAATCCCTCTGCCGCGACTGCTTCTGGACGGGCGAGGCCGTGGCGCGCCGTTGCCCCGACTGCGGCTCGCCGCGGATCGTGGCCCACGAGGAGCTGGGCCGGCTGGCCATCGCCCACATGGACTGCGACGCCTTCTACGCATCGGTGGAGAAGCGCGACCGGCCCGAGCTGCGCGACCACGCGGTGATCGTGGGCGGCGGCAAGCGCGGCGTGGTCACCACCTGCTGCTACATCGCCCGCATCAAGGGCGTGCGGTCGGCCATGCCGATGTTCAAGGCGCTGCAGGCCTGCCCCGAGGCCGTGGTGATCAAGCCCGACTTCGCCAAGTACCGCGCCGAGAGCAAGCGCATCCTGGGCCTGGCCGCCGAGCTGACGCCGCTGATCCAGAACCTGAGCCTCGACGAGGCGTGGCTGGACCTGTCGGGGACCGAGCGCCTGCACGGCGCGCCGCCGGCCGTGACGCTGGCCCGGCTGCAGGCCCGGATCGAGGCCGAGACCGGCCTGACCGTCTCCATCGGCCTGGCGCCCAACAAGTTCCTGGCCAAGATCGCCTCCGACCTCGACAAGCCGCGCGGCTTCAGCGTGATCGGGTCCGAGGCCAAGGCGTTCCTGGCCGGCAAGCCGGTGCGCATCCTGCCGGGCGTGGGCCCCGCCATGGTCGCGTCCCTGGAAAAGGCCGGCTACCGCACGGTGGGCGACCTGGCCCGCGTCGACCGCAAGGCCCTGGCCGAGCGCTGGGGCGCGCAGGGCCTGCGGCTGCACGAGCTGGCGCACGGCCGCGACGCCCGGGCGGTGAACCCCAACGAGGCGCGCAAGGCGATCAGCGCCGAGACCACCTTCGAGGACGACCTGACGCGCATCCCCGACCTGGAGGACAAGCTGGCGCCCCTGTGCGAGCGGGTGGCCCGCCAGGCCCGGTCGGCCGGCGTGGCCGGCCGGGTGGTGACCCTGAAGCTGCGGACCACCGACTTCCGGATCGTGACCCGCCGGCGCACCCTGCCGGTGGCCACCCAGACCGCCCACACCCTGTTCAAGGTGGGCCGCGAGCTGCTGGCGAAGGAAGCGACCGGGCGGCCCTGGCGGCTGATCGGCATCGGGATCGCCGACCTCGTCGACGCCGAGCAGGCCGGCGCCGACTTCTTCGCCGAGGGCGAGAAGCGGGCCCTGGCCAGCGAACGCACCATCGACGCCCTGCGCGACCGGTTCGGCGCCGAGGCGGTGACCTCCGGGCGGCTGCTGCGAGCGAAGGCGGCGCGCGAGGAGGGCTGAAGCCTCAAACGCCTAGACTCCGTCCGGGCGGGCGAACCGGTTCCCACTTCACCCTGACGGGCTCTAGAACACGCGGCGCACGCCCACGCGCACCTGCCGGGGCTCCATGGGGTGGAAGTGGGTGTCGTCGACGCCCGCCGCCGGCTCGCCGGGCAGGCGCGAGCCGTAGAAATAGGTGATGTCGTTGTCGTGGCTGTTCAGCAGGTTCAGCACCTCCAGCGACAGCGTCAGGTCGCCGAAGGTGTGGGCGTAGGCGGCGTTGACCACCGTCGCCGAGCGCGAGCGGGCGGAGTTGTCCTCGATCAGCGGCGCGGGGCCGAGGCGGCGCAGGGTGGCCTGCAGCACGCTGTCTGGCGTCACCCGCACCGTGGCGCCGGCGGTGACGACGTATTCCAGCGCGTTGGGGATGCGGTCGCCGCCCGGCGGGTCGCCACGGTAGCGGGCGTGGGTGGCGGCGGCGGAGAGATCGAAGTTGAGCCCCGGGCGCGGCGACCAGCTCGCCAGGAACTCCGCCCCCAGCCGGGTGGTGCCGTCGGTGCTCTCGGTGTCGCCCGCGTCGCCGACGTAGACCAGCTCGGACTCCAGGCGCAGGGCCCAGAGCGAGAGGGAGAGCGCCAGGCCCTGGCCGTTCTCGTAGCGGGCGCCGACCTCGGCGCCGTCGGCCGCGGCGAACAGGGGTACGGGATCGACCGGGGTCCCGGAGGCCGGTTCCACCCTCTGGACCGCGCCGCGCGCGTCGTTGGAATGGAAGCCGCGGCCGGCGTCGGCGTAGAGCTCGACCTGCGGCGACACGCGCCAGGCCAGGGTGAGCTTGGGGCTGACGATGGCGTCGGTCTTGTCGCCCGAGTTCAGCGGGTTGTCGGACGTGACGTCGACGTGGATGGCGTCGGCGCGCAGGCCGAGCGTGGCGCGCAACGGCCCCTCAGACCACGCCGCCGTCGTCCAGCCGGCGCCCGACCATTCCCGAACCTTGTCCTGGCGGTCGGTGGAGAGGCGGGCCCGGGCGCGGGTGCGGTAGAGACCGATGGAGCCGATGTCGTCGAAGCGGGTCTCGACCCCGGCGCTGAGGCTCCAGGGCGAGTCCGCGGGTCGCCAGGTGCGGGCGGCCGACCCGCCGAAGATCCAGCGCCGCTCGGCCTGCTCGAATTGGTCGCGGTTCACGGGATCGTCGAGGAAGTAGGTGAAGTTCGACCACAGGTTCAGCCGGTAGCGCTGGGCGTAGACCACGAGGTCGCTGTCGGCGTCGGGATGGCGGCGCGCCACCAGGATCAGGCGGCTGGTCTTGCCGCCGTCGGTGTCGTCGATCGTGCCCAGGCGCGAGATGAGGCCCGCATCGACGGCGCGCTCGGGGATCTGGTCGGTGGAATCCCAGGCCGCGTCGTAGGCCACCGCGGTCAGGGCCCAGTCGCCCAGGGCCTGCCGGGCCAGGATGCTGCCCTTGCGCAGGTTCTCGCCGTGGGTCCAGGGGCCGTTCGAATGGGTGAGGTCGACGCCCAGGAAGCCGTCGCCGACGTTCAAGCCCGAGACCAGCCGGCCATAGGCGTGCTCGCCGGCCTGGGCGGAGACGAAGCTGTCGGGCAGCGCGGCGAAGGTGCGGAAGGCCGCCGTCCCGGCCGCCGAGAAGTCGCCGGCCTCGGCGAAGTACGGCCCCTTGCGATAGTCGATGGTCTGGACGAACTCGGGCGTGATCCCGTTGATGTCGAGATAGCCCTGGCCGTGGGCGTGGGTGCGCAGGTTGAGCGGCGCGCCATCCAATGAGATCGAGAAGTCGGTGCCGTGGTCCAGGTTGAAGCCGCGCAGGAAGTACTGGTTGGCCTTGCCCGACCCGGAGTGCTGGGTCGCCGCCAGCCCCGGGATCACCTCGGCCAGCTCGCCGGGGCGCAGCAGCGGGCGGTTGGCGTAGGCGCCGTAGGAGACCACGCCCTCGCTGGCCGAGGCCGCCGCGCCGATCCGGCCCTCGCGCTTGCCCCAGACATAGACCTCCTCGACCCCCGAGCCGGCCGTCGCCACCGGCGCGTCGCCATCCGCGCCGCCCTGCGCCAGCGCGCAGGCCGGGGCCGCCGCCAGGACCAGCGCGGCCAGCATCCGATCGAGCCCCGTCATTTCCGCCCCCGCGTAGGAATTTTTGTTGAATAGTTCCTACTGCGCGGAACGCCGTGGCGCTTCAGCAAATGTTTGGCGTGGCCATGCCCGGCGCCTATGGTCGCGCCATCCAGGAGGCCCGATGCAGCGCGTCACCATCTCCCTCGAAGAGGCCCTGGCCGGGGCGTTCGACGCCCTCTGCGCCGAACGGGGCTATGGCAGCCGTTCGGAAGCCGTCCGCGATCTGGTCCGCAAGGCGATCGCCGAGCGCGGCGCCGAGACGGCCGACGGCGACTGCGTGGCCAACCTGTCGTTCGTCTACAACCATCACGTCCGCGCACTAGCCCAGCGGCTGATCGACATCGGCCACGAGCACCACGATCTGGTCGTCACCACCTCGCACGTCCACCTCGACCACGAGCACTGCCTGGAGAGCATGATCCTGCGCGGCCGCACGGCTCAGGTGCGCGCCTTCGCCGACCTGGTCCGCGCCGAACGGGGCGTGCGGTTCGGCGATCTGAACCTGATCGCGGTGGAGCCCCACGGCCGCCACGCCGGCGGCGCGGCGCATCGCCACGGCGAGCACGACCACCTGACCCCGCAGCCGGGCTGAGTCGGGCCCCGAGGCCGTCGCCGGACCCGCCAATGGCCTCGATCGGGGCTGAATCCGCGCGGATTCGCCGCAGAAACCGGCAGACTGTGGTTACCGGGGACTTAGCCCGGCGGTAACGCGCCTGGGATAGGTTGACCTGGAGTGAGGACGATTCATCCCTTCCAAAAGGCGCTATCTTCCATATCTAATCGGACAGACGAGGATCACCGTAGCGTCAGAGAGGCAGGAACGAGATGAGCGAGCGAAAGGAAGGTGGCGCTGACACCGGCGTTCGCTCGACGGTGATCACTCAGACGAAGCCGAAGACGCAGAAGCCGGCGATGTACCGCGTACTGCTGCTCAACGACGACTACACTCCGATGGAATTCGTCGTCTACGTTTTGGAGCAGTTCTTCAACAAGTCGCGCGAAGATGCGACTCGGATAATGCTTCACGTACATCAACACGGTGTGGGCGTCTGTGGAGTCTACACATACGAAGTAGCGGAGACGAAAGTAGCCCAGGTCGTTGATACGGCGCGGCGCCACCAGCATCCGCTGCAGTGCACCATGGAGAAGGATTAGAGGCTCTTGCCTTCATTTTCCCGACAGCTCGAAGAATCCCTGCATCGCGCAGTCGCCTACGCCAACCAGCGAAAGCACGAATACGCCACGCTAGAGCACCTGTTGCTCAGCCTCATCGACGACGAGGACGCCGCGGGTGTGATGCGGGCGTGCGACGTCGAACTGGGGGCGCTGCGCACCACCCTCACCAACTACGTCGACAACGAGCTGCGCTCGCTGGTCGTGGACGACGGCGAGGACGCCAAGCCCACGGCGGGCTTCCAGCGCGTGATCCAGCGTGCGGTGATCCACGTACAGTCCTCGGGACGCGAGGAAGTGACGGGGGCCAACGTGCTGGTTGCGATCTTCTCGGAGCGCGAAAGCCACGCCGCCTACTTCCTGCAAGAGCAGGACATGACCCGCTATGACGCGGTCAACTACATCGCCCACGGCATCGCCAAGAAGGCCGGCGCCTCCGAGGCCAAGCCGGTGAAGGGCTCCGAGGACGAGGACAAGCCCGCGGTCAAGACCGGCGGTGAGGCGCTGGAAGCCTACTGCATCAACCTCAACGAGAAGGCCAAGCAGGGTAAGGTCGACCCGCTGATCGGCCGCCTGGCCGAGGTGGAGCGCTGCATCCAGATCCTGTGCCGGCGCACGAAGAACAATCCGCTGCTGGTCGGCGACCCCGGCGTCGGCAAGACCGCCATCGCCGAGGGCCTGGCGCGCAAGATCGTCAACAAGCAGGTCCCCGACGTGCTGGCCAAGTCGACGATCTTCTCGCTCGACATGGGCGCGCTGCTGGCGGGCACCCGCTACCGCGGCGACTTCGAAGAGCGCGTGAAGCAGGTCGTCAAGGAGCTGGAGAACCACCCCGACGCGATCCTGTTCATCGACGAGATCCACACGGTGATCGGCGCGGGCGCGACCTCGGGCGGGGCCATGGACGCCTCGAACCTGCTGAAGCCCGCCCTCGCCTCCGGCACCCTGCGGTGCATGGGCTCGACGACCTACAAGGAATTCCGCCAGCACTTCGAGAAGGACCGGGCGCTGGTCCGGCGCTTCCAGAAGATCGACGTCAACGAGCCCACGATCGACGACACGATCAAGATCCTGAAGGGCCTGAAGACCTACTACGAGGAGTTCCACAAGCTCCGCTACACCAACGA